>NZ_JARUXS010000001.1:980008-1100324 GCF_031451175.1 Caballeronia sp. LZ035 | reverse complement strand
CTGGCAGTCAGCCGCTGCCGTGCCTGACCGAGATCTCTTGGCTGATAGTCGGATCGACGACGAGACGCCAGCCCTCGGCGCGCCTTCTGAAGCGCAAGATATCGTCAGCGACTACAACTCGACAGGGCTAACGCTCGGGCGGCATCCTTTGTCGCTTTTGCGCCCCACGCTTCTTGAGCAACGACTAATGCCGGCCTCGACGTTACGCACCTTCCGAAATGGACGTTTGGCTCGAGGTTGTGGACTTGTAACCGTACGGCAACGACCGGGGACCGCGAAGGGCGTAATGTTCGTCACACTCGAGGACGAAACGGGGAACGTGAACGTCATCATTTGGCCATCGCTGCTCGAGAAGCAACGCAGAGAAGCTTTAGGCGCCGCACTGCTGGCTGTGTACGGTACCTGGCAATGTGAGGGAGAAGTCCGACACCTCGTCGCTCAACGGCTGGTGGATATGTCGCACCTTTTGGGCGGACTTACGGCCGTCAGCCGAAACTTCTGTTGATCTATCCCTCCAGGTCGACCGGCGCATGACGACCCACTGCAGACGCTCGACGCATGACGGGTATGATGGCTCTTGACGAAGTGCAACGGTCATTCGCTCGCGGCCCTCGCCTGCATGCTATGGCCTTTGCAGACGTCGAATGCGCCTGGGCTTCGTACGAAGTAGACCAGTTCTGCCGAGGCTTGAGGAGACGTGCAGCGAGACGGCAGTTTCCTACAGCGATGGACTCACGCCTGCGACCCGGGCCAAGAAGAGTTGCGAAGAGGCCTTGTGATTGGTCTCATGCCGGATCAAAAGACTTCGCTATACAAAGGTCCAAAAAGGCGTACGATGGGTCTTGTCGCTGACGCCGCTAATCTTACAGCGGATTGATAGGGTGACTGTTACCGCCCGCAACGACTGTCAACAAATACGTCCATTCCTAAAGGCCGCGCAACGCGGTCGGCCGTCAGCATTCCGATAATGCTCCCGCCTCCTATTTTTTTCATCGTCTTGAACGGCGAATGGCATTAATCATGAAAAACACCTCCCGCTCTTATCGCGGTCTCGAGATTTATTCGCTCGTCTACCCTCGTCGTTCGACCCTCTCAGGTCGTTCCCATTGCTACGACGACGGCTTTGATGCTGCCGTGCGCATAGAGGAACACGGAAACGTGACAGGCTTGATGCGCAGTCGGGTGTTCAAGCTGACGGCGCCAGCCGCATTTGCGAGCGCGGGCGACGCGCGACGTGCTTGCGCGTTATACGCGGAACGAGTGATCGACACTTGTCTGCTGAACCAGGCGTTGTTCGACTGGAACACGGATTTCTCCTAGCAGCGCATCTGTGCAACATTAAAATACAGCACAAGGCGAATTCCGTAGGTTCTAAATCAACCTACTTTTTTAACACTGCCAATCAGTAAGGACGCTGCATTATGCAACCTGCTCTATCCCATTTTCGGATCGATCCCACACCGCGCAGGGCTGACGGTGAATATATGGCCCATGCACGAATCTGCGCCAAGGCCGCTGACGGCAGCGAGGAAGGCGCATTCATTAGCGGCGATTTGGCTGGCTTCGACTTACGCGCCGACGCAGTGGCGTTTGCAACGAAGTGGGCAGAGGAATGGCTTGCGACGCGCTTCGGTTGATCGGCCCACACCCGTGAGCGCGTTGCATTATCGTTATGTTGAATCGCATCGGATGCGCCATGGATGAAGACTGGATCGAAATTTACACTAGCCCAAATGGCGACAGGTGGTCGCTGAACGGCGGTGCAGGCGACGAAGCAGTCGTCCGACACGTGCCGAACGTCGCATCCGGTGGGTGCTCGAGCGATACATTGATCTCGGAATTCTTGTCATCGACGCAGGCAACGCCCCAAGGTGAGGCGCTTCTCGGAATGTTGGCGGAATTCGCAAGTCGATCGGCTCGCAAACAGTCCTATGGTGCACGCCCGTCAGTCGATCTGCCCGCCGTCGAGGGACTTCTGCTTGCCGCGGTGCGCGTACGAACATTCGCCGAAGAGCATCACCTAACCAACGCCAGTGGCTTCTTTTTCGCTCGTGACGAGCGGCTGTTTCTCGTGACCAGCCGGCACGTGCTACATGACACGCCGAGTGATCACTTTCCGGACCGGCTCGAAATCGAGCTTCACGTTGATAGTAGCAACCTCGGTGCGTCGACATGGTGTTCTTTGCCTCTCTACGAGGGTGGTCTCGGGCTATGGCGTGAGGGTACTGATGGGGGCGGCGATGTTGACGTAGCGGTTCTGGAGGTGATCAGGGAGCAGCTGCCGCAGTCAGCGGTCCTCAAGGCCTTCAGCCCGGCGAATTTGCCCAAGACTCAGGACGTGCTGCCGGTCGGGGCGTCTGTCCTGATTGTGGGTTTCCCGCTCGGATTCCACGATTCACTGCATCATCTGCCTGTGGTCCGACAGGGCGTCATCGCATCCGCATTCGGCCTGCGCTTTCAGGGCAAGGGGTGCTTTATTACAGATGCGCGGACCCATCGAGGCACGAGTGGCGCGCCCGTCGTTATGAGTGATGCGATCTCCGGCATGGCGCGTGGTGACGGTGCCCTGCCGTGGAAGCTCCTTGGCATCCATTCTTCAACAATCGACATGGGCGAGCGAGATATTCAAGTTGACGAGTCGCTCGGCCTCAACAGTGCCTGGTATGCCGACATCCTGATGGCGCTAACTAACCTCAGCGGGGGGCGCAACATGACGCAGCAGAATGAAACAGATAGGCGCTCTGACAAGGAAGAGCATGCCGAGCATGAAGCCCTGAAACCGAAAAACGAAAATGAAAATGAAAATGAAAAGGAGGACGCCGCGCGCGATGCGTTGGATCGCGGAGACAGGGGAAAAATTTATAAGACGCTTGATGAACTTAACGTCTCCACAACGGAGTCAGGCAAAGATCAATCGTCCAAACCCGACAGAGAGGGGTCGAATTCATCGAGTAAAGATCTCGATGAGCAAAGTGACTGATTGTGGTATTCGAGTGATATGGTGAGCCCTTACGGCTTCTGTTTGTGCACGCCAATCCTCCTTCGCTTACCCGCAATCGCCGCGGCGTACCTGGTCGAGCGTAAAGCAGATTCTGGATTCTGACCAGCCGCTCGACTGACCACTGCAACGCACAGGCGAACGGCCGAAAGTGGCCGGCAAGCGCACGCTCGCCGGCCGCGGCACTTAGACCTCCGTCTGCTCAGCCATCTCGAGCGCGTCGTCGACCTCAATCCCGAGGTATCGAACCGTACCCTCGATCTTTGTGTGGCCTAACAGCAGTTGAACCGCTCGCAGGTTCTTGGTGCGACGATAGATCAATGATGCTTTCGTTCGTCGCATTGTGTGCGTGCCGTACGCGGAGTCATCGAGGCCGATCGACGCGACCCAACGATGAACAATACGCGCAGACTGGCGCGTCGACACATGGGCTGACGCGTGCAACCGACTTGGAAACAGGTAGTCGGCCGGCCTCAATCCTCGGAGCGAAATCCAAGCGGAAACACTCTGACGAGTCTGCTCCGTGATTTCAAACTGCACCGGTCGATGCGTTTTCTGTTGCATAAAAGTCGCACGAGCTACGACGTGGCCACCATTGCAGATGTCCTGAACCTGGAGTCGCGTCAGATCACAAGCTCGGAGTTTGCTGTCGATTGCTAAGTTGAACAGCGCCAACTCGCGAGTGTTGGATGACATCTGGAGTCTCATTCGAATCGCCCAGATCTCACGAAGCTT
This sequence comes from Caballeronia sp. LZ035, assembly GCF_031451175.1. Classification (NCBI taxonomy): domain Bacteria; kingdom Pseudomonadati; phylum Pseudomonadota; class Betaproteobacteria; order Burkholderiales; family Burkholderiaceae; genus Caballeronia; species Caballeronia sp. LZ035. Next base: position 1,096,591 of record NZ_JARUXS010000001.1, on the reverse strand, counting down.
CAATGGAGGCTTCTGTCCGGTCAGCCTCCCCTTGTTCCACGGTACCCGACGAGCGGGCTCACATTTAAGCGCTTCCATGGCAACCTCCTCTTCGATGAAGGGAGATCAATCTTGCGCTCACTCAAGCGGTCGCTGTTCGACCCACATGAGACGCTGGCAAATCGCCATTGCAAATGATCGCTTTCGGGCCCCAATTGTCGCTCGGAAGGTCGCGAACGTATGTTGGGTCTTCAATCACTTTCGAATGCAACCAACCTACACCTTCGTCCCTACTTAGCGATGAGCACGTCCCTTTGCACACGGCAACCGAATTTGTGAGTAGAGGAAGTGCTTCGCGCACACCACTCTTGGCTCCGAAAGCCCGGTCGTATTCCGCTTGTCACGAACACGGCAACGCGCCATCAGACCGATGGCTGGATACGCCCGGCAAGTAGGGTGGCAATGCGACGCGTCAACGTTTCGACAGTCACCGGCTTGTACATGATCTCGTCGACCTCAGGTGCACAAGGAGCCGTCAGCGCGGCTGTCCACATGATAAAAGGGATCGATTTGAAGCGGTCGTCCAGTCGCAGTGAGCGACACATGGCCAAGCCGTCCATGCCGGGCATCATGTAGTCGGTAATCACGAGGTCAGGGAGACTTTCCCGTGCGCGCGCCAGTCCAGCAAAGCCGCTGGATGCTGTCAGAACGCGAAAGCCAGATTCTTCAAGCAAGAGTGCCCAGACACTGAGCAGGTCGGTCGTATCGTCGACTAACAGGATGAGAGGAGCTAACGAGCCGTCGGAAACATTCACAGCATTACCCCAGTGGTGGCGGACGGATCTGTCCATACCCACCCAAGGGCTGCGCCGTTACCGCATTATGCAGCAAGTAGTGAACCTGATCTGCGATAAGAAGCTTGAAACGCTGGCACAATAAGCGAAATTCGTGGAACTGCCGTGGCACCGGCGTCTCGGCTCATTTGGCATACTGTCGTCGAGCCAAAAGAACGCGCCGCACAAAGAAGAGTTGCCTCGCAATGCCGCACACGCTGTTGCATTACGTGGCACGCATCTGCGAGCAACGCTGATCCTCGACCGTCCAAGTCGATTTTGCGGACGTGCATTTCCTGATGGCCCCGAGCCCGCTTTGAAGAATGCCGATACTTGCATGAACGAGATCATCAGACGGAACAATGTACACATCACGGGCAACGGTCCGATTACGATGGTTTTCGCTCATGGCTTCGGGTGCGATCAGGCCATGTGGCGCAGTATTGCGCCCTCGTTCCGTGATCGCTTCCGCGTCGTGCTTTTCGATCTGGTCGGGGCAGGAAACTCGGACCTTTCTGCGTGGGATGAGGCCCGCTACGGTTCTCTTGAGGGGTACGCGTCAGACTTGCTCGAAGTCATTGCCGCCAGTTCCGCAGGACCTGTCGTGCACGTTGGACACTCAGTGAGCGCAACCATCGCGATGCTGGCGGCGAACAAAAAACCGGAGCAGTTCGCTGCAAACCTCATGATTGCGCCTTCTCCATCCTTCATCAACGACGGCGAGTATGTAGGCGGATTTGAGCGTGCCGACATCGATGACCTTTTGCAATCGCTCGACAGCAATTACTTGGGCTGGTCCAGCACCATGGCGCCCGTCATCATGGGTTCGCCTGATCAGCCCCAACTGGCCGAAGAGTTGACGAACAGTCTGTGCCGAACGGACCCGACCATCGCGCGCCACTTCGCCAAGGTGACATTTCTCTCTGATCACCGCTTAAACCTTTGCGATGTCACGACTCCCAGCCTGATTGTCCAGTCTGATGAGGATCTGCTTGCGCCAGTCAGTGTCGGAGAATACATGCACGACAAGATGCGCGGGAGCACGCTGACGATCGTCAAGAACGTCGGACACTGCCCGCATATGAGTGTCCCCGAAACTTGCGTGGCGGCCATGAATGCTTTTCTGCAGCGACAGGGAATCTAATGGAAGGCGACGCACGGTCGAGTCCGACTGCAAACGATGTTTTCGAGAACGCAGGATGCGGGCTGCTGGTCTTGACCACCGACGGCACGATCATCAGGGCGAACCTCACCTTCTGTCGCTGGATCGGCTTGCAGCCTAACGATATCGTCAACCGGAAACGGTTTCCTGATCTTTTGACGGTGGGAGGACGCATCTTCCACCAGACCCATTGGTCGCCGCTGCTGCAACTGCAGCGTTCGGTCGCCGAGGTCAAGCTGGAGATGCGTCACCGGGACGGCCGCCGGATTCCCATGTTGGTCAATGCTGTCAGGCGTCTGCATGGCGGCGCTGAATACGATCATGTAGCGTTGATGGTGGTGAGCGATCGTCACACCTACGAGCAGCAATTGCTCAACGAACGGCAGAGAGCAGAGTTGGCGCTGCGGGTGTCGTCGGCATCGGAAAGCGCGTTGCAGGTTGCGGACCGTCACAAGGACGAGTTCCTCGCGACACTCGCGCATGAAATTCGTAATCCCCTCGCCACGCTCCGGGCGGTGGTCGAAGTCTTGGAACGCAAGAAGGTCAACGACCCGCAACTCACGTGGGCGCATGGCGTGATCGACCGGCAGGTCGGGCACATTACGCGCCTGATGGATGACCTCCTTGAAGTGTCGCGCATTGGAGAAGGAAAGCTCCAGATGCGAGATGTAGTAGTTGATGTCGTGTCTATCGCTCGGCAAGCTCTGGAAGCGTCTCAATCCTTGATCAATGCCTCCGCTCACACGGTGCACCTCGATCTTCAAGCTGCGCCGCTTCAAGTAAGAGGCGATCCGACGAGGCTCTCGCAGGTGATCCAGAACCTGTTGAATAACGCAGCGAAATACACGCCAGATGGCGGCGTCATCTGGTTAACTGTCAGACAGCAGGGTGTGCACGCTGCCATCGTCGTTCGCGACAACGGAATTGGCATTGGAGGCCAAGACCTTGCGTCAATATTCGACCTCTATGCGCAATTGCCTCAAGGCGATTCACGCTCTCAGGGCGGACTCGGCATTGGACTGGCCCTCGTCAAAGCGCTCGTTGATCGTCACGGCGGTGAGGTATTGGTCAAAAGCGAGGGAAAGGGCCTTGGCAGCGAGTTCACCGTTCTGATTCCCTTAGTCGTCGCAGAATCGAGTTCGCTCGGTCCGGCAGCAGAATCTGATGTGTCGATCTCCCCGTGCCGTAGCCAGCGAATCCTTATTGTTGACGATAATCAGGACGCTGCTGCGAGCCTTGCAATGCTGCTGGAGATGGACGGACACGAAATACGCACCGTTGGCGACGGCAGCACTGCATTGGAAGTTCAAGCCGACTTCCGGGCCCATACGATCATCTTGGATATCGGCTTACCCGACATGAGCGGATACGAAGTCGCACATCTGCTACGTCAACGCGCAGAGTGGAGAAACATACGGCTTATCGCGTTGACCGGTCGAGCCCAGCAACAAGATCGGGAGATGGCACATGATGCGGGCTTTGACGTACATCTGGCGAAGCCGGTGGATTATGCCGTGTTGTCTGGGTTACTTGTAACTTAAGGACCAGTGTCCGGTTGCCGACTCGAACGGTCGTCCGGCCGGCAGACGCTTGCAACGGACAATGACCGAAACTGGCCGACTGCGGGAGTTCACCCAGACACGCGCCGAGCCGCTGATCAAGAGCCTTTCCTGCTTCACTGCACGAATTTGCGCCAGGATTCTAAGGAGGCCTAGGCTGCCATCACGCTCCCGCGAAGCGTACTGGAAGGCTTTAGGGGAGCCGAGCAGATATCTGCGAGAGTCGACTCCGACCGTTCGTCGGATTGTCACATTTAACATTCTTCTAGTTTGATGAGGTTCATCTAACCCACTGTTCATCAAGGAAGGGGACTGCGATTTGCGATATCGTTTCAATGCGTGGCCGTGGGGCATGTCATTTCCCGAGCGTCATTCCGCCATCGATCGTTACGATCTCGCCCGTCATGAACTCGAACGGCGGCTGCGCAAGGGCGATCATCGACGCGGCGATTTCCTGAGTCGACGCCAGGCGGTTCATCGGATGCATCGCCGCGAGTTTCACCTCGCTAAGTTCGCCCGCCTCGATCGAGCGCTGGATCATCGGCGTCTTCACATAACCGGGCGCGACCGCGATAACGCGGATGCCCTCGGATGCCCATTCGTTCGCGAGCGAGCGCGTCAGCGTCGCGACGGCCGCCTTCGAGACTGCATAGTGCGCGCGCCCTTTCATCATGACCGTGCCGGCTACGGACGCGACGTTGACGATTACGCCGCGTCTCTTGCGCAAGTGCGGATACAGTGCGTGCGAACAGTAGAACGTGCCGTTGAGATTCACGGCTAGCACGTTGTCCCATTCGCTCGGGTCCTTTTCGGCAACAGGCTCACGAGAGCCCGCGATGCCGGCGGCATTTATCAGCAGGTCGATCCCGTCAAATTGTTTCGCGGCGGCGGCCACAGCGGCATAGTCAGCGATATTCACGGCGGTTCCGCCGCCCTCTGCGCTGCGATCCCAGGTGACGACACGCCAGCCTGCGGCGCGCAACTGCCGCACGCATTCTTGTCCGATGCCACTCGCACCGCCTGTGACGATGGCGATTCGATCTTCTGTGTTGTTCATGCCAGCCTCTCGATGTGTTCGGCAATGGGCGCGATCAGGCGCGAGACCGAGCCAGATGTTTGGCCGCCCCATGCCGGTGGCGCACGCAAGCGATCGCGAGCATTGCACTGGTCAGCGTTGCGATGGCGAAGACGCGCGCCGCAATGTCCCACTGTCCGCCGGTCGCCTGCATCACCCAGCCTGTTAGCGTAGGGCCGAAGAATCCTCCGATCGAACCGATGGTTGTCACGAGCGCGAGCGGTCCAGCTTGCGCGCCGATGGTGTTCTGAATCGAAGTATTGAGCGGGCCATAGTACGCGATCGTATAGCTCGTAATGATCGACACGGCTGCGATAAACGCGCCAAGCGATATCTCGGCCGCGCTTGGCAGCAGAAAAAATCCAACGCTGCCGATGCAACATACCGCTGCGAGGTGCCAGCGAATATCGCCCCAACGTTCGCTGCTGCGCCCGATCAGATAGCTGAACGTCAGCGCCACCACATTCGGGATCATCAACAGCGTGCCGATCTGTAGCGGCGTGACGTGATACAGATTCTTCAGGATCGTCGGCAGGAAATAGGCCAGTGCGAAGGTAGCCGCGTAGGCGATCAGCAGCGCAACGAGTTGCCCCCACAGCAACGGCTCGCGGAACACGGCGAATCCCGACGCGCGCGCATCGGACGAAAGCGAAGCCTCTGCGGTTTGTTCGCTCATCACCGCTTGAAGAGCGCGGCGTTGCGCATCGGTGAGCCAGTGTGCCTCTTGCGGTGTTGCCGGTAGCAAGCGCAGGACGATCAGGCCGAGCACGACCGTCGGAAGCCCTTCGATCAGGAAGAGCCAGCGCCAGCCCGGCATCCACGCATTGATGCTTAGCAGCGCGCCTGCAAGCGGGCCGCCGAAGATCATCGCAAGCGGAATCGCCATGATGAAGACGGCGTTGATGCGGCTGCGATAGCGTGGCGGGATCCAACTGGCGAAGTAGAAGTTGACGGCGGGGACGAAGCCGCCTTCGATCATGCCGAGCAGAAACCTCAGCACGTAGTACGACTTCTCGCCTTGCAGCGTAGCCATCAGGCACGATACGAGCCCCCAGGCGACGAACACGAAGGCCAGCCAGGGCCGCACGCCGAAACGCTTCAAAGCAAGATTGGCCGGCACGCACGAGCCCGCATAGCCGAAGAAGAACAGGCCAGCGCCAAAACCATATGCCGCGAGCGAGATCTCAAGATCCGCGCCCATTTGCAACTGGGCATAACTGATGTTGGTGCGGTCGAGAAAGTTGAGCACATACCCCGCAAACAGCAGAGGCAGCACGCGATTGCGAAAGCCGGCGATCGCCGCTTCGACTTCCGCGCGTTTCAGGTCCTGGTCCATGACGTCGTCTCCTCCGAACTGGTTTGTATGGTCGGTCGCGTTTGTTCTGCGCTTGCCTTCTACCCTTTCAGGTCTGGTCGATCACGGTATTGCGAAGCAGGCCGATGCCTTCGATCTCGATCTCGCAGACGTCGCCCGGCTCCATCCAGACTTGCGGTTTGCGGGCCAGGCCGACACCGGACGGCGTGCCCGTGATAATGATGTCGCCCGGTTGTAGCTCGACGGCTTCCGAGCACGCGGCGACGAGCGTCGCAACGTCGAAGATCATGTCCTCAGTGTTCGCATCCTGCATCGTCTCACCGTTCAAGCGGCAACAGATTCGCAGGCCCTTCGCGCCGCGCGGAAGCTCATCGGCGGTGACGAGTTCTGGGCCAAACCCGCCGCTCGCATCGAAATTCTTGCCAATAGTCCACTGGTTGGTGCGCAACTGGTAATCGCGGATCGAGCCTTCGTTGAACACCGAGTACCCAGCGACGTGATCGAGCGCCGACGCCTTCGGAATATAGCGGCCCGCCTTGCCAATCACGGCCACGAGTTCTGCTTCATAGTCAAACTGCTTCGAAACGCGGGGACGCACGATCGGCTGCTCGTGTGCAACCCACGACGATGAATAGCGGCTGAAAATCACCGGGTCCTTCGGTGGCGCGAAACTGCTTTCGGCTGCGTGGTCGACGTAATTGAGACCGATAGCCAGCGCTTTCGACGGCTGATGCAGCGGCGGCAGATATCGCAAGCCGGTGGTCGATTTGACGACGCCGCGCCGTTTCAGCGCGTCGCGCGCCGCCTGCATGCCGGCCTCCCCCATGCGGAGCAACTCATCGAGTGAATCGGGCAAGCCCGCAGCCGTCAGATCGACCAGATTATCTGCGTCGATACGCGCGCCAATCGCGGGCTGCCCGTCTTTGGTCTGGAATGCAATTAATCTCACGTGGTCTCCTTGGCCGACGCCTGCTCACAATTGACAAAAAAGAATTCTGGAACGCTGGGCCCCCACATATAGAGGGAGTCCGCCGGCGCGTGGTCGGCACACGGCCACTCGACGTCGTGCGGCACGTAGTCGATGTCGAACGAATATTCAGCGAAGCTGCCCCAGGGGTCACGCACGTAATGGAAGTAATTTGAACCGAGTACGTGCCGGCCGACGCCCCATCCCTCGAGGAAGCCCGCGTCGCGCATTTGATCAGCGCCGCATCCGACCTCGTCGATACTGCCAACGTCCCAGCTCGAATGATGGAGTCCGGAGCCGCTCGATTTCGCAAACGCGACGAGGTGATGATCGGAACCGTGCGGGCCGTGCAGAAACGCAACCACGTCGCCCGAGCGATCTGACAAACGCAGGCCAAGCACGTCTTCGCAAAAGCGCACCATGCGTAGTACGTCGGGGCTGAAGAAAAGCACATGAGACAGACGGCGCGGGCGCACTGTCGCAACACGACTGCGCGACGGTGCCGCGCCTTGTCCGGTTGCGAGCAGCTGCCTGGGTGACGGCGTGGTTTTCTCGTCGGGCGAGACCTTGGGGCCGACCCGCAGTTGCACCGGCGTGCCGTCCGGGTTTCGCAGCCAGAGACCCGAGCCATCCGAAAGTGGATGCGGCGCGATGCCGATGCCTTCGCGCGCGATGCGCGATCGCATTTCTTCGAGATCTTCCGCAAAGACCCCAAAGCTCACGTACTCGAGACGCTTGTGCGCTCTGCCAGCATGGATCGACGCCCATCGATGCAGATGGCCGGCGGTGAACAAATCAACACGATCGTTGCACCTGCGAGCGTCCAAGCCGAAGGCGGTATAGAAACGCACGGCTTCGTCGAGATTGGGCACTGAGAAGACGAACTCGAGAACGGAGTGGACACCGACCGTGTCCGGGCGCCGCCCTGATTGCGTGGTCATCGGAATCGACTCCTTTATCAGCGGGCGTTGAAGCCGGTTACCCTGTGAAACATTTCCGCACCTGGCCAGCCGTCGCCGCGCCAAGCGACATGCTGATCGGGGCGGATCAGCGTGAAGCGGGCGGGATACAGGTTTGCGACACCGCCCTCGTCCGGCTGGATCACTTTGAATGGCATGCCACACGCAGCTGCATCCGCTAAGGCCAATTCGATTTCCTGCGCAGTCACAGCTGCGGACGCGAGCAGCGTGAAGCCGCTGCCGAAGTGGTCGTACAGCGAGCTGCCGTCATGCATCCATGCGTGCGGCGCCAGTGCGCCTGGACGCGACGACGGCACGTAGTTGACGAAGTCCCGTTTTATCGCAGCGCTGCCGTCACCCGCGACGATCGGAGAATCGTCGTATCGATAGCCAAGTACGACGCCCAGAGTTGCGAACTCGCGCATCTTGGCCGCCTGGATCCGGCTGCCGATTTCATGGCGCACGCGCGAACCCGTTTCGCCCAGAGCCTCGAGATCGTCTGCAAGTAGCTGATTGCCAAGCGTCGCATGGTTGACCACGGCCTCGTCCAGCACCCACTGATGCACCGGCCGCCGTTCCGCCTCGTAGCTATCGAGCAGTGCCGGACCGCCCCAGCCTTGCAGGGTCGCAGACAGCTTCCAGCCGAGGTCGACACTGTCGGCGATACCCATGTTCATGCCATAGCCGCCGAAAGGCGGGTGAAGATGACACGCGTCGCCGGCGAGGAAGACGCGGCCCTTCCGGTATCGATCGCCGAGCAGTTTGCTTGCGACCCATTCGTCTCTGCTGAGGACCTCGTATGGCAGATCGATTCCCGTGGCGGCGGCGATCATCGCGCGCGCATCGATGTCGCCGATGCGCATGCCGGCGTCGACGTGCGTGGGCATGAAAAACCATCGGTCGTCGCTGTCCATCGGGCCGATGACGCTCGGTACTTCGCGATTGACCTGCCAGTACATGATCGCCGGCCCGAGACGATGCGCGCTGGCAAGGCCGGGCGCACGAAACACGATGTTGTAGTTCTTCGAGAGACCGTACTCTCCTTCCATGTGCGTGCCGATCAGTTCCCGCACCAGACTCCGCGCGCCGTCGGTGCCGACTAGATAGTCCACTTCCTCGACAATGTCGCGGCGATTCTCGAGATCGTGCAGCGTCGCGCTGACCGTGTTGACGTCCTGTACGAACCCGCGGAGCTCACATCGGAAGCGGATTTCGACATTTGGCAATGACTGCGCATGCGCCCGCAGCGTTTCCTCGACCGTGTACTGCGGAATCCATTGCGCATGCTCGGAATAGAGCGGATTGCGGCCGGGTGCGCAATACATCGCGTTTTCGTGGCGCGCGAGTTCGAACCCTGCAAGCCGCGTGCAGAACACCACGTTCGACGGATAGTCGACACCGAGCGGCGAGGCGGCGCGCAGCCGATCGGCGATGCCCCAGCGGCGCAGGTGCTCCCGCGTGCGCACGTTGGTAGTCTTCGCGCGCGGCGCGTAGCCGACCCGGTCGTTACGTTCGATGAGCAGGCAGGGAATGCCCCGATGACCGAGCTCGATTGTCAACGCGAGACCGGCGGGGCCGGCGCCCACGATCAACACGCGTGGCGCGCGCTTTTGCACGATGCTGTCTCCTGTCATTCTGTGCTGCGGTTGGGATGTAGAGCATCTTAAAAACAGCCAAATGATTCAGAAAGATGGCAAAATTGTTCGAGTGATACGGAATTTGAATCGGTGAGCACGATGAAGCTGAATGCGTTGCGGGATTTCGTCACGGTGGTCGAGCGGGGCGGTCTGCGGGCGGCGGCGCGTTATTTGGGTCAGCCCCAGCCGGCGCTATCGCGGAGCATTCACGAACTGGAGAAGGAACTCGGGGTCACGCTGTTCGAACGGCACGCGAAAGGCGTGCGGCTGACGCCGGTCGGCAGCGTTTTCCTGCGGCGGGCGAACGCAGTGCGCAATGAGTTGCAGCGCGCGAGGGACGAGATCGGGCAACTGCGGGGCGAGACGCACGGGCGGGTCACGCTATGCATGTCGACGGCGCCGCACTTGGGCTTCCTGCCCCGAGTGCTTCAGCCGTTTCGCGCGTGCTATCCAGAGGTCCATCTGGAAATCATCGATGGCGTGTATCCGCTCGTCGAGGCATCGCTGCTGGACGGCACGGTGGACTGTTACATCGGACCCGCGCCGCTGGTGGTGCCACACGAGTTACAGGTGGAAAAGCTGTTTGAGAACACGCGCGTCATTCTTGGCCGCAAGGGCCACCCGCTTGCCCATGCCACGACTCTGCGCGATCTCGTCGATGCAGAGTGGATCACAACGTCGATCACACACCGGGCGGAAGAGGAACTCGGTCCACTGTTCGACAAACACGGACTGCCTGCGCCGCGTCTGGCGATGCGCGCCCAGTCCGCGCTCACGTTCATGACTGCACTCGCGAACTCGGATCTGCTGATGATGGTCCCGATTCAGTGGATCGAATATCCGCTTCTAAGCAAGGCTTTCCAAGAAATAAAGGTGGTCGAGGCGTTGCCGGCGCCGCCGATCTGTATCGTGCAACGCATCGGGCTCCCTTTGACGCCGGCGGCGGAGCACTTTTGTACGCTGGTGCGCCGCATTAGCGGATAGAGAGAGAACCGCTACTGTACGGGCGAGGCTTGCCGATCGAATTCAAGAGGATTCAAGGCGGCAGAGACCGTGACGTAACATACGTTTTTCGCGCGGTGCAAGAGCAGACAGGCGCGCCGGACATCGGCCGTTAGCAGCTGCTGCCCGCCATTCGCAGCGGGCATCTATCTTCTTCTTAAAGATGCTTCGAGACGAGCAACTGGAAGAACATGACCGGGTAGCGCAGCGGCCAGAACAACAGCATGCCAAGCTTTGCGCGCGACACATTGCTCAGCGTGTTATAGACGGGGTGCCACTCGATCAAACCGCGGAGGACGATCCGATTCAGGGCAAAGCCGAGGATCAGATATCCAACTATTGCCATGAACGGTGAAACGATACGCGCATGGGAACAGAGGTTGATCATTACCACCAGAACGACCAAACAAGCAGCATAGATTGCCATGCCCTTGCCAGTGGTCATTGCGGGGCGGCTGGACTGGCTTTGAACATCGGCCATAGCTTTTCCTTTTCTAATCTAACGGCAACATTGCCTGCTGGCGTTAACGGCGTGAAGTGGGCATTCTTTAAGAATTTTGTCCGTGATCGCTCGCGGAGGAAAGCAGCGTTGTCCGTCCTCTCTCTGAGCTGTTGCGGCAGGCTACGTCGCAATGTCTGTGAGAAAGAAAGCGACCTGAAGCGGTCGCTCACGCAGCAGGAACTCAGATGGCGGCAACGAAATGTGAAGCGGGCATATCGAGCATTCGGAGTCCCTGTTGTCCTGGATTGCGAGCATGTAATAGCCCCAACAAACCAGGTGACACCAAGGAAGGTCTACGCAACGCGCTTCTCGTCTCCGTTGGTCGAGCGGCCCCGTAGATTACCGGATTTTGCGAACCTCCTAAGGGTTCGGCTGATCCACCGCGGCATCCCACATCCCCATCGCGTCGGTCACGGCCTTCTCGATGACGGCCTGCCGGACACGATCGCGGGCGAGCACGGACAGCCCCTGGAAAAAGCAGTCTAACGCGATGGACAGCGCTTCCGGATCCGTGCTGCTGCGCAGTTCCCCGCTCTTCATGCCGCGCGACACGCAGGCGCGGAAGCCAGCGCGCGTGCGACTGCGCACCTCACGAAGCAACTTGGTCACAGCTTCGCTGCCGATGGAACTGGCTCCGACAACGCCCAGCGCGACCATACAGCCTTTCGGGTGGCCACTCTCAGTCTGCATCCGTGCCGACCGGAGCAGCGCCAGCAACACGCTCTCCCTTGGCGGAAGCGACGTGTCATGGAGACTGCGGGTCAACTTGCCATAAATCTCCATGTATCGCTCCAGCGCCTCCTTGTACAGCGCCTCTTTGGACTCGAAGGCCGCATAGAAGCTGGGCGCGGAGATGCCTCCGCCGATCGCCGCCTTCAACTGCGATAGAGACGTCGATTCGTAGCCATGTTCCCAGAACAGGTGCATCGCCGAAGTGATCGCCGCATCGCGGTCAAACGCGCGTGGCCGGCCCCGCTGAACCATGAACATCTCCGTCGGAAAAGAAATACATACTAGTCGATACAGAATCTTTGGGCAAGTCGCTCCCGCGTATGACAGCGGGCCGTTCAACACAGAGGTTGACACGGGCTTTCATGCACGCTTATATTTGTACCGTTCGGTATGTAAATAAAGAGCGGCGCGGGGCCATCACACAAGCCCCGCAGTTTTTTTAACTATTTCTGTACCAATCGGTACTTAATAAGCTAATGTCCACAGAAATCGAAGCACGTCTTGACGCCATCGAAAGCCGCTTTGCCATCGATGCGCTGATCGCGAACTACGCCGAGGCGTTTGACACCATGAACATCGAGCTGCTAGCCACTCTCTGGCATCCCGAATCGCGACTGCACCTAGGCGCGAACGGCAATTCCGAGGGCCTGGAGGCCATCTTGGCGCAGGCACGCATCAACATGAAGCGCATGCCCCACATGCATCATTGGATGGCGAATGCCCTGATCACGGTGGAGGGTGACAACGGTCACGGCCTAGTGGCGGCGGACTGTCTTTTCTATGACGTCGATCAGGGCACGCTTCAGGTGAGCGGCCAATACCATGACGTCTATCAGCGACGCGAGGGCCGCTGGGCATTCATGGAGCGCACCTTCACCATGCACTACGCCACGCCGCTCCTGAACTGGCATCCCATCACGGGAACAGAACGCTTTGGCCGTCCGGCCTGACGCAATCCACGGCCGTATAACCCTATGCATACAACAACCTCCTCCACGCGTCGATGGTCTGCGTTCGCGGTGTTGCTGGTGGGCGCGTTTCTGCCTCCGCTGGACTTTTTCATCGTGAACGTCGCCCTGCCGTCCATTCAAAGCACCCTCCACACAAGCGCTGCAGAACTGCAACTCGTCATTTCCGGATACGCTGCGGCCTACGCGGTCTTCCTTATCACAGGAGGACGGCTAGGCGACCTCTTCGGCCGGCGGAGGATATTCCTCATCGGCGTCACGGGCTTTGGACTCACATCGGTGATCTGCGGGCTTGCATCGTCATCCGCCATATTGATTCTCGGACGTGTGCTGCAAGGCCTGAGCGCCGCCGCCATGGCGCCCCAAGGACTGGCCTCCATTCATGCCCTCTTTCCGGAGAACGAGCGCGCACGCGCTTTGGGCCTTTACGGCGCCGCGGTGGGACTGGCTGCCGTAGCCGCGCAGGCGCTCGGGGGTGCGCTGATCTCCGCGGACATCTTTCACCTGGCGTGGCGCGTCGTCTTTCTCATCAACTTGCCGGTCGTCGCCGCAGTCCTGATCTTCGGGCTACCGTTGCTACCCGACGTCCGTGGCGAGAGCCCGGCACCTGTAGACCGGATCGGGGTGCTGCTATGCGCGCTCACGCTGGGCTTGCTCATCGTGCCTCTGGTCGAAGGGCGAGAGCTAAATTGGCCGTGGTGGGCCTGCGCAATGCTGATCGCCTGCCCTGTCGTTGGGGTAACCTTTTGCAAATACGAGGTGGCCTACGCTCGCCGAGGCGGCGTGCCTCTGATCAGCATGGAGCTGATCCGAAGGCCCGGCCTGATGAGCGGGCTTACGGGGGTCATCTTCTTTTACGTCGTCTCTGCCTTCTTCTTGACGTTCTCCGTCTATCTTCAAGCAGCGGTTAAGATGAGCCCGTTCGAAACAGGTCTGGTCTTCCTGCCGTTCGGAGTGGGCGCCTTCATCGGGCCGCTGACGACGCCCTTGGCCATTCGACTCTTCGGCGAACGAGTGCCCGCCATCGGCATGATGCTGGAAGTTGCCGGCTGCACGCTTCTCGCCGCCCTCGTCGCTGGCGCACCCGGACAGATGCCGGCTCAGTTACCCCTGATCGGCGCGGTAGCACTTCTGGGATTTGGCCAAGGCTGGGCGCTGCCTACGCTGGTACGCTCTGTCATCAATCGCGCACCGGTCACAGGTTCTGGGATGATTGCGGGCATCACGAATTCGGCGTTGCAAATCAGTGCGGCGCTGGGTGTCGCGGTCATCGGCGGCGTCTTCTTCAGCGTCGCGGGGACTTCACCAGATCCGTCGACCCTGGCCAGGGCACTGGTCGTTGCAATGATGTGCGTCGGCGCCAGTCTGACTGTGTCCGCCGTCCTGTCCATCGTCGCTTCTAGATCGAGCATTCATGCCGCTGCAAGGGCCGCGCCTCGTTGAGTCAAACGTGCCATCACTCGCGGCTTGAACGGACGCGCTCCTGCTACCAGGCTTGCAGCTCACCGCTTTGCGTAAGGATGTCTCGTTTGAAGGGCGCGACGGGGATGTATCTGTTGCTGCTCTTCGGCTCGATAGTTCGGATGACGGTTTTGCGATAGGGCCGGCTGGCCGAAACTGGCCGACTGCGGGAAGTTTCCAGGACGCGCCACTCTCTACAATTGAACGTTTAATGCTCTAGAGCGTGACTTCCGCGCTAGATGTCCTTGAACGACTGTTTTTGCGCGATCTCGCTCTTGCCAGTTGTGCGGAGCGGCAGCGAGAAACGGGGAGGGGGTATGCGAAGTCCGCAGCGATTCGCCCCGGGACCGACCACTCCGTCAGATTTTTACACCCGCGAAATTAAAAAATCGAAAGTTGACCCTCACCCCCGTCCCGAAAGGACGGCGGTGGCAATTTTGTCCGGATTTGCCTAAAAATTAGGCAATCAAGATTGCATGATTAGAGCGGGCCCCTCCCACTGCCGCGCCATCGCTCCAGCTTCAAATTCTCGCTCCAGATACGGGAGTCTGGCACCCCTACCCGCCGCCTTCAACCGGTCGGCAAGTAACGTGACGACCTTTCCATGCATCGCCTCCAAGCGAGCCGGCTGAGCAGTCGCGAGGCCCGTCCAGTGAGCGCGCGAATCAGCTACCTCGTTGTCGTTCGGCCAGTCGTGGCGTTGTTTTGGATCGCCGAAGGAAGGCGCTGTGCCCAAGCACAACACGAGCGAACCGCAGTCGATCGTTCGGTCACCAGAGGGAAAATGTTGCTCCTCGACGCTGCGCGCATCCGGAGCCGAAGCTCCACGCGGAAAGACCGGTGTTGACACCCATGAGGCTGCAGGCGGGGTCGTGCTTAGGAGCCTCGGGTGCGGACAAGGGTTGGCAAAGGGCCGACTCGGTCGACTTTTGCAGAAAAAGACTGCCTTGCACACCTTCGTTCTTCGCACGCAGGGTAAGCCGACTACGCTTTTCACCGACGTACTCGACGCAGTCGCCACCGTGTGAGTTCCAAGATATTCCGTGCGAACTCCGCATCGATGATCTCAGCGCAATTGCATCGTACCCTGCATTACAGTTAGAACAGATTTACAGGCTGGAGCCAGCCTCCCATGGTAAGTCAGCGGACACTCCTTCTCGCCAAACCGTTCGACGGTGTCTCAGCCCAATTTCGGATCGTGCGTTCTGGATCTGTCGTATCAAAGGTATTAGTCTTGAGTTCCTAGAGAGAACGGAATGGCGAAGTGACCAATATTACGCATCCAAAATAAGGATTTGCATAACTGGGCTTTTGAAGTTGGGCGACAACGCTAACCGGCGACGGTGGCTTCATGACTCTGCTGTGATTGAACGTCCGCTATCAACTTCTGCTGTCGAATTTTCTCGAAGATTAGTGCCAGTACTAGCGAACTCAAGAGTCTTGCCAAGATGGCGTCTTTCTCTATTAAGGCGAGGCTAGAACGCGAATGAAGAACAGATTGGAAGCTTTCCGAATTCGATTACGCCGTGCACGCAATGAGCTTGGCGAGTCGCAGCGTGATTTTGCAGCACGAGGAGGAGTAACCGAGAAGACTCAATCTAACTATGAAAATGGATCGCGAGAGCCAGGATTGCTCTACCTGTACAACCTCGGGATGTCGGGGGTGAATCTAAGCTACTTAATCTTAGGGGAGGAATTTGAATGCCAGCTTAATCCAAATGAGCAGGGGCTCATCCGAGAGCTTCGGAAGCATCAGTACGACAAGCGCGACGAGATTGTAGCGGGGCTAATGATCTTGCTTAGGGCTTCGCGCCTGTAGCACAGGCATACCCTAAACCCAGAGTAGTCGCCGTTTCAATGACGAACGCTTGCCGCGATCGTCAGTTTATCAGGGAGCCGATATGGATTTTCTGCATGAGCAGTTGGATGAATCAAACAACGAGCATTTCGTCGCGAGGGAGGAAACTGATGATGCGGGTAGCATCAGAAGAGAAGCTCCACCGCCGAAAGGAGGAATCAATATGGACAGCGCTCGGTTCGGATACCGCTAAGTCGTAGCGCTCGATCGAGGATAAAGCGATGCTCTCTGGAAGAATCGATCTGCAATCTCGTGAACTTCACTTGGCAAGGCGTTCGCACGGGCACGGCACTAATCAACTGGTCCTGGAGAACAACCCATTTCTTCAAAGCATTACACTGCGGTCCGACGACGTAACGCATGTGCTTACGTTTGAGAGCACCGAATCCTCGATTGCAACTGTCGAAGACATAGAGCTGCATAGTTCAGGAAATAGTGAGGAACGCGTCGCAACGTTGATTAGCAAATTCGACTTGCTTGGATGTGCCTTCTTTGCCCTGCGGCTTGATGGCTCACCGGGAAAGAACTTGGAGCTTTCAATTCGGGCTAGTGCATACTATCCTGTCCCGTTATATCTGCTCAAATCCCCCGATTGTGTTGATATAGATTGGGATATTGTGCGGTTGCTGAAGACGCATCGCTGCACTCTCGATGCAGACTATGCTAAGGCGATTCATGCAGGCACTGTGCCTTACGGAAGCTCAACTATCGCGGCCGAAATCAAGATGCTCCCCGAACGGTCAACGGCGATTATCAACAATACAGGCGTTCGGATAGATGCGGCTCCAGACGCATGGTTGCCGGCCAGACGAAGCCTTAAGCCGGGATGCGACGCGAGCATGCTTCTCTCTGACAGATTGTCGGCTTTTGTCGCCGACCGCTACAAAATAAGCCCCTCGATTGCGGTCGAGGTGAGCGGCGGCGTCGATTCCGCACTGCTCGTGGCTTTGATGAAGCACCGTGGTCTAAAGCCCTGCTCGCTAGGCGCCGTCATCAGTGAATCAAACCCGAATGGTCCGCAAACGTATCGGATCGCGCAGATTGAAGAAAGGCTGCAACACGAGATTTTGCGTGTGGGTGCATGGAGCTTACTAGACCAAACATGTCGAAGTGTTGCTGATCAATATCAACCGGACGCGTATGGCGAATATTGTTATGGCGCATTTGGCAGGCTTTGGGACGATTTTGTTCGCGCTGGGTGTGTGGCCATCGTGGGAGGGTATGGCGGGGATGAGCTCTTATTGCCGTCGGGAAGCATCTTGACAGTGAACGAAAGTATTGGTCAATACCCTGAACGGACTGCAAATTTCCCTGCGGCCGTGCCTATCGTCTCGTCGTCCGCCCTCTTGGCGTGCGCGAATCACGCCCCTAGCCTTCTTCGGCGAGGACTTTGGCCAATTCGGCCCTATTGCGACCCTCGCTTAGCGAGATTTTGCTACACGCTGCCTGATGCGAGTGGGAAAAATAAGCGCGTGTTCAAAGACGCGCTTGCAGCAATGTCGCTCGCAGATCTGTTTCATGACGGATATCTGAAAGAGTCGCTTAGCGATTTGATCAGAGCAGCAACAACCTCAGAGAAACGACCTGGTGAGATCGATGCCGTTCCCGGAGATCCTACCCATGCTGGTAAAGTGAGGCCGGAACGCATTTGGTTGGAGGAAGTTACGGAAAAGCTGCTAGGAATATCGCGCGCCGAGCTGGAGGGGCTTTTGAAAGAGGGGCAGCTGTCATCACAAGCGAGATCGCGAGGTTCGTTTTGGTAACCAAACAAATAAGAGATGCGCTTTACAGCCAGTTCGGCGAAGACTTTGAAAAGATCAAGCTCGTCTCGAACGGTTACCACAAAATTTTCTTGCTTGAAAAAGGCCGCGAGAAATTCTTCCTCAAAGTCTATTCCCCTCCCCTGCCGTCTGCGATCGATCCGAAATTGGAAGCCCGGCTCCTGCAGGACCTGGAGCGTCGTCACGTTCAAGGTTCCGTCCGTGTAGTAGCTAGTGGAGCTGTTGCTTTCGACGGGGGACTTCCACGCGACTACATCGTTTGCACTGAAGCTCGCGGCAAGGGTCTGGTTTTGAACGAAGAAGACTTCCGTGCTTTCGGCTCTTCGTTAGCGACGCTTCACTTGCAAGCCCATGCATCTGCGACTGCGTTGTTGCCGAAGACCTCTCCAGTTGACTACTGCGAGTACGCGTCGAAGATGTTGGCTGACCGGGACGATCCGAAGGCTTGTGCACGCCTTCGTAGAAACTTAGAGAACGCAGCAAAGGCTCTTGAAGCAGCCAGTCTCGAACACGCTTTCATCCATGGTGATGCGAGGATCGACAACGCCCGACGATCAAAGCTCGGTGTGACTTTCTTCGACTTCGAACAAGCTTCACAGGGGCCAACTGCCTTCGATTTGTCGACGGTAGCGTGGTGGCTGAACGCCGCAAGCGATGGTGAACAGCATCGTCTATGGTCAGCCTGCTTACGCGGGTACACAGAGGTAAATAGGGCGATTGCTGAATCGCTAGCGCTACTTCCTGAATTGCTCATTGCAAACGAAGCACGTGCGTTGCCGCTGCTATCTCGCGTAGTTGGGACTAAAAGTCGAGTGTGGTCATCGGCCATCACTCAGCTTACCGATGTGACAGATCGCTACGAGGTGGATCGACTGGCGGTATTGCCTTCCGGGCTTCGCGGTACGGATTGGTGCACTCAGTGACATACGGGTCGCATCGCGGCATGGAACCGGCAAGCTTATGGGAAAGGGGGAGCAACGGAACGGTCGGTCCCGGAGCGAATCGCTCCAGACTTTTGTTCCCTCTCCTCAAAGAGCATGCCGCCTTGACAACTCGCACGCAGGCATGGGTTGGCAATTTATCGACTGCCGATGCCTCGCTCCAGCTATTTTCGACGGCATCGCCAATGCCGAGTATCTCGCGGCGCACGACGGCGTGGAGTTCGTGGACGAGTTGCGCGCGCGGGCAATGGATTGAAACGGCCGAATCGAATCAGGGCGTCGCCGGCTCGATCATCGTCTCGCAACCTTCGGCCAATGAAGCTATGACGCTCGCAACCTGTCTAGCTGCCGATGCAAAGATCCGCGTCACACTCTGACCCAAACTGGCGGTCCCGCTGCATTTGCGGCAATTGCCGCTTCTTTCGTTCTTGAACCCCGATGGCCACACTGCCTCCTGCATCGTTGTCGCGCTTCTTTGCGCTTCCCGTCGAGGTACACGCCCAGCTATGCGCGACCATGCTCAATAGCGCAAGCGTCATCGTCAAGCTGTTCATGCCGTTGCTCCTTCGAGGCAGCTACACGCTGGGATTCATAACGATCGGATTGCTGATGGCCGCCTACGGAGCGGGTTGCGTCGCCGGTGCCTATGCTGGCGGGGCATTGACGGCCCGCGTGGATGCGCGCAAGCTCACTGCGGTCTGTCTCTGCGCAAGCGGTGCCTTGTCCGTCGGCCTTTCGCAATTGCCCACAGTGACTTGGCTGTTAGTCATTGTGCCCGCAATCGGTATCGCGGACGGCGCGTTCCGGCCCGCGAATCTGCGGCTCGTGATGGAAGCCGCCACGTCAGACAATGCGAACTGGATGCAGGGCCTGCACCGGATCTGCTTCAACGTTGGGGTCGCGCTCGCCGGTGTCGCCGCAGCCGGGCTGTCAGACATCGGCTACCCAACTCTGTTCGCCGCCGCTGGTGCGGCAAACGTCTTTGGCGGGGGTCTACTAATTTCGTCACGCGAGCGACCGCGCCAGCGCGACCGAGTCCCGCCCCAGCCACGACTCGGCGGCCCCCCGCGCGGTCACATACGCATCCGAGTCCGTATCTCCGTGGGGTGATCGCGTATTCCTGCTGTTCGTGCTTGGCCAATTGATCGCACTAGGCATCTTCGACCAAATGTACGGTGCATTCGGTCTCTTCCTGTCCGAAAACTATCGGCTTGATACGCGCTGGATTGGCTATCTGTTCTCATTCAACGCGATACTCATTGTGGTCGCGCAGGCGCCGGCGATGGTGCTGATTCACCGAATCGGCCTAGTCGCCGCGAGCCGGTGGGGCACTCTACTGCTCGCGGTCGCGTTTCCGTTGCTGAATGTCGGCCGCGGCCCCGCGCTGGCCATCGCGACGATGACCTGCATCACGGCGGCCGAGATCATACTAACGCCTGCGTGGACGCTAGCCGTAATGAACCGCAGCGATGGTCGCGACCGCGGCCGCTATCTGGGGATATTTACCGCCGCCTGGCTCGGCCATTCGCTGTACGGTCCAGCCGCCGGCACATTGATATACGGCACGCTGGGCGGCCGCAATCTGTGGTGGGCGTGCGCGGTGGCCGGCCTCGTCGTCTGGACGTTGCACCGTCGGGTGGTCGGCAGACTTTCTGCGTCAATGCCGCGAGGATGAGGGTTCTGTCGCGATATGAGGGAGTTTCCGCAACGGAAAGTCGTACGCTAAGCTCACCCGCCGCCGGCTCGGCGCGGTCCTACGTTCGGGTACGGCCCGCCGCTGCAGCAAGAGCCAGCCATGAAGGGACGGTCGAGGTCGTCGTCCGGCTCGAATACGTGAGGACTCGTCCAGACTCGTTAATGACTCTTCTTGGGCGTGCTTTTCGTGACTGGCACCGCTTCAACCCGGCCACAAGCGGTCGGTTCGGGTCGCCACCCAATGCGGGTATCCAAGGTCTCGTCCGCCCACGCTCAACGGCCGGTCTTCGGCAAGCAGGTCGCAGTGGCATTGCCTCAACGCGGCCAGTTTCTGCCGAGCGCCTGAATGGAGGACGACCATTCGAACGGCCCCTTTGGCTCCCAAACGCGCCACACATTTCGCGATGCGGCGACCGGCTGCAAAGGGTCGGGAATACGCACTGCCAACTGGCTGCTTTCGGGCTATCAGTTGGAAGAGCGGACTGACGCAGTTCGACCCATTCGAGCCGTTCAATCTGGAGCCTTGGAAACGACTGCTTCCGACCCATATCCGCCGCTCAAGACACGGTGCCGCAATGTCTCTTGCTGACGACATTCCGCCGTTCGAACGTTCATGGTTCGGGCGGAACTCCCTGAACTGGCTAAGCGAGCGTTGACAGGGAATCAACTTTCCATGGTGTTCGGATGTTGCTTGCGCGCGAGATCAGCGGCTCAGAACTGACGAAATGTCCTACCTCCAATACTCTAAAACTCGGCTTGCTTGAACGGTGATGCCCCGTCGAGCCAATCGTAATGCTCGGCTGTTCGACACCAGCTTTTTGATGTTCGTGCAGAACGGCCCTTCGCCCATTCCGAAGGCGATCCGTACGGCAAGTAGACTCGCGAGACCGACCGTCGCCGCCGTCAGTCCGCAAAAGAGCGACCACAGCATCGACATCGTGAGCGCGAGACGCGGACCGTATCTGTCCGCCGACCAGCCGCCGATGAAGCAGAACACCGCATACCCGACGAAAAACTCGAAAACACGATGCCGAGCTGCGCCGGATCGAGGCCAAGTTCTTCCGTGATGAGCGGCGCGGTGATCGAAAGCGCGACGCGATCGATATAGCTGATCGGTCCGCCGACGAACAGCAGGCAGCGCGAGCGCGTCTCCATGATGTCTTCTTAGTTACGGATCCGGATTCGATGTCGAGCCGGCCAGTTCGACAAAACGCTTAAGCATCCAATGTACGTTTAAAGTATTCAGCCGGCGGTTTCGTTTCAATCGGTCCTGCTACCAAGAGTTCTACCGATAGAGCGACTTTGAAGACGTTCGCGGATAGCGAAGTGATCGCGCGTCGAGCGATCGGCGCGCGCTAATCAGTTTGCCCGCGGCGAAAAATCTGCCGCGGGCTCGCTTCCGGCTGACGAGACGCGCCTATGCGCGCGGTTTGGCAACGATGGCGATGATCACCGCACCGAGCACCAGCATGACGGCGATGAGATACAAGCCGTTATTCAGGTTGCCAGTCGCGGTTTTTACCCAGCCGAGCAGGAACGGGCTGAAGAAGCCACCTGTCAAGCCGATGCAGTTGATTAACGCAATCCCGCCGGGTGCGGCCTTTGGCGGCAGCGTCGCCATTGGCACGGAGAGCAGGATGGGCATCGCGGCGAACAGCGTGATAGTCGCGATCGACAGCGCGATCAGCGTGAGAGGCAGGTTCTGCGCGGCGAACGACAACGCGGTCAGCGACGCAGCGCCCGAGAGGCAGCAGAAGAACGCGTGCCAGCGGCGCTCCATCGAGCGATCGGAGTTGCGCGACAGCAGCACCATGCCAATCGCGCCCGCGCCGTACGGCACGATACCCCACAGGCCGATCGCTGAGGCGGTCGCGATGCCGGCTGAGCGCAGCATCATCGGCATCCAGAACGTCACTGCGTAAATGCCGCAGACGATCGTGAACCACGCCGCCGCGATCGCGTAGACTTTTGGATCGCGCAACGCCTCGCGAAAGCCGTGTCCATCGCGCTCGCGTCCCGGCGACACTTCGCGCGTCACGGTCTGTTGCTGAAGCGGCGTGAGCCAGCGTGCGTGATGCGGGGTATCGGGCAACAGCCACAGTGCGAGCACGCCGAGCAGCACCGTCGGCGCGCCTTCGATCAGGAAGAGCCATTGCCAGCCGCGCAATCCGGCGACGCCGTTCATTGAGTCGAGGATCCAGCCCGACAACGGCGAACCGAACAGGCCGGCAATCGTGCTGCCGCTTAGAAACAGCGCGGTCATCTGCGCAAGCCGGTGACGCGGATACCAGAACGTCAGATACAGCATCACGCCGGGCGCGAAACCCGCTTCGAACACACCGAGCAGCACGCGCACCGCGTAAAAGCTCGTTGGACTCTTGACGAACATCATGCAGCACGACGTGATGCCCCACAGGATCATGATGCGCGACATCGTCAGACGCGCGCCGATCTTCTGCATCAGCAAGTTGCTCGGTACCTCGCAGAGGAAGTAGCTGGCGAAGAAAACGCCTGCGCCCAAGCCGTAAACCGCATCGGTGAAGCCGAGATCGCCTTTCATCTGCAACGCGGCAAAACCGATGTTGATGCGATCTAGGTAAGCGAACACGTAGCCGAGAAACAGCATCGGCAACAGTCGCCAGCTGATCCTGCGGTGCAGCGACGCGTGTTCATCGTCGAGTGCTGCGGCGAGGATGGACCGCTCGGTGGGTTGCATGGGTTGTCTCCGGCGCTAAGGCTGGTTATCAGTTTTGTTGCAGTTGCCTAGTTCGGGCGGCCGCTACGCGCGCCCCATCACGTATGCGTCGTTCAGCGACACCGGCGCGCCCGCGCGCGTGGCGATCACGGCATCGGGAAACGCCTGCGTGATTTCCACGTGCTGCGCTTTCAGGCGCGTGAGCAGTTCGTGCAGACGCAGCACCGCCGCGCCTTCGATGTCGTGCAGCACCGCGACGGTCCAGTCCTGCGCGTCGACGTCCGCAAGCAGCCGGTCCACCCAGTTCGCGGGATCGTCCCAGTCGTGCGGCACGCTGTTCCACAGCACGCTCGTCTGCTTATGCGCGAGCAGATAATCGACCGCGTGTTCGCTGAAGAGATGAGGGCCGAGGATGCCGAGATTGCCGTATGGCCGGAACAGCTTTTCCACGTGACTATGCGCGCCGATCATCGTCTGCGGCTCGCCGATCTCGCGTTCGACATAACCCGGCTCGTCGCTTTCGCCGAGCGCCACCGAATGCGTGAGCGTGTGGGTGCCGATCCAATGTCCGTCGGCGGCGATCGCATCAAGCAGCGCGGCCGCACGCGGATCGCGCAGATTGCTGCCGACCACGAAAAAGGTCGCCTTGACGTCGTGACGGCGCAGCGTCGCCAGCACCTGTTCGGTGACGCCGGGCGTCGGGCCGTTGTCAAAACTCAGAGAAATGCGTTTCATCGCGTCACGCTCCGTTCACGACGCGATGCGTCTGTGCGCCGAGCCCCGTGATGGTCTGAGCGATCGTGTCGCCAACCTTCAGGAACTGCGGCGGCTTCATGCCAAGGCCGACGCCCGCAGGCGTGCCAGTGATGATCAGATCGCCGGGCTTGAGCGTCATGAACTGGCTCACGTAGCTGACCACCGTGTTGACCGGGAAAATCAGGTCTTCGGTGTTGCCGCTTTGACGCTGTTCGCCGTTCACCTTCAGCTCCAGCTCCAGCCTGCCCGGCTGCGCAATCTCGTCGGCGCTGACAAACCACGGTCCGACTGGTGTGAAGGTGTCGAAGCTCTTGCCCTTGCCCCACTGACCATTGCGATTCAGCTGCCAGTCGCGCTCGGATACGTCGTTGACCATCACGTAACCGGCGATGCTTGCCCAGGCCGCCTGCTCATCCACGCGCGAAGTCGTACTGCCGATCACGATGCCGAGTTCCACCTCCCAGTCGGTTTTCTGCGAACCCGCCGGCAGCACGATGTCGTCGTCGGGACCGCTGATCGACGACGTCGATTTACTGAACACGACCGGCTCGGTCGGAATGGGCAGATTCGCTTCGATCGCGTGATCACGGTAGTTGAGCCCGATCGCGACGATCTCGCGCACCGCCGCGAGCGGCGAGCCAAGCCGTGGCGTGCCCGCCACCTCCGGCAGCTTCGATGCGTCGAGCGCGCGCAGAAAACGCAGCCCTTCCGGTGACAGCACGGTCGCGTCGATGTCCGACACGATTGGCGACAGCGCCCGCAGCGTGCCGTTGGCGTCGAGCATGCCCGGCAGTTCGGAACCCGCCGGTCCATAGCGCAGCAATTTCATATCGATGATCCTTTGACGATGTTTCCAATAAAATATATATTTTTTGGAAGTGTATACTTCATCACGACTTCTCGCTCTCGAGGGTTTTCCCGCAACCGCACGCTTTGCCCCATGTCCACCGTACCGATTTCTTCGCCGCGCACCCAGGCGAGCGCGCTAGTTGAGCAGCTGCGCCGCGACATCGTCGCGGGCGTGCTGCCGCCCGGCGGCAAACTAAAGATCAGCGATCTCGCCGCCACTTACGGTGCGGGTGTGATCCCGACGCGCGAGGCGCTGGCCCGGCTGTCCAGTTCGGGACTGGTGGTCGCGGAAGATCAGCGTGGCTTCCGGGTTGCGCCGGTGTCGCTCGACGAATTGCAGGATCTCGGCGCGCTGCGCCGCACGCTGGAAACACGGGCGCTGGTCGAATCGATGTCGCAAGGCGACATCGAGTGGGAAACGCGACTGATCGCTGCGCATCACCGGATGAGCCGGCTCGACATGCGCACGCAACACGGCGAAGCGGGCTTTGCGGAGGATTGGGACGCCGCCCACGTCGAATTTCATCTGGCGTTACTGGGTGCATGCCGCTCGCCATGGCTGATGCAGTTCGTGCGCATGCTCGGCGAACAGATGAACCGCTATCGTCACCTGTCAACGCGTGCCGATCAGGCCGACACGCGCGACATCGCCACCGAACACACCACACTGCTAGAAGCAGCGCTTGCGCGCGACGCGGACCGAGCCTGCATGCTTCTGTGCGATCACTTTTCGCGCACCGAGGCAGATGCGCGAGAAGCGTTGTCACGGTTGTAACGCCGCTAATCAGAATCATCGGACACTCCGGCACCATCGTCACTGCGCAGCAGCTTGAAACGTGACGATCCCGATGTGACGGGCGCCGATATTGCGTCTGCGACCGCGACTCATACGGAAGAATTGCCACGCAAAGGAGACGCCCCTGCTCTGCCTCTCTCGTGCCGACTTCCGGCCGACCCATGTATCACCGGGTGCCCAATTAATCTGCTAATGCAAGGTGATTGCGGCGCGTCGTTCCTGACGTCGCCGAAGGATGCGCCCGTATCTGCACGGCCAGACGGGAAGCGATCGTTAACTTCCGGCGTACTGCCCACACGATCCAGCAAGGACACCACGCGTCTGTCTATGATCACGAACCGGGCTTATGCACTCACTGTCACGCTCACGCTCGCATCGGGTACTACGATGCTTTTCGCATCGTCGGCACAAAGAGCCGAGCGCGCGGCGGTGACGCAACGGTACTCGATGACCGCTCGATAGCGGCTCGCATGCTTTGCAGCAGCGTCCATCCGCGCCCTTCAAATGCTAACCGTCAATCGGATGGCGCGGATAGGCCAGCGAAGGTGTCCGACTCTTCGCTGGCCATAGCCAGGCTCGGCGGTTGATTGTGGCGTAGCGGGCAAAGCCCCGCACGTACATGCCGTATGTGACCTGTTTCCCCGACGGCAGTTGGGCGCGAAACTAATGGTCTTCTGGACGATCATTTTCAGCAGCGGTAACGACATTAGAATTGGCGAAAGAACCCTTGCGGCGATCGTCTCATCTTGGCCGATCGCGTGAGGTCGTCAACAGCCGCTTAACGGCACTCCACTTCTCGGAACCTGGATCTGGCTGACTGACCGCTTTGGAGGCGGCCGACTGATCGGAGTGGGTCAGAAGTACGCATTGCTGAGCGACCGCTCTGAGCAGTACAAATCTGTCGACCGCTTTGCAGCGATAAGGCTGGAGAGCGGACGTCCGCAGCTAGGCCCGTTGTCCCCATCCGCTATTGCGCGAAGCGGCCGTTCAGTTACCCTCGACTCAGCTAGGCGCAAAGACCTCGCGCGACATGTCGACGCTCGAAGCATTCAGACCAACTGCGCTCGAAAAAGCTGCAGCCAGACCACGGAATACAGCCGAGATCAAAACCGTGAACGGCGTGTGACTCCAGCCCGCTTGCGTCACTGCCTGCATCTCCGTGGCCTGCAATTCGGCTCCGGTCATCACCGCTGGACGATCATCTAGCCGGTAGGCTGACCATCCACGGACATCGAGCTAGGGTCGGTGTTCGACTTTGAGACCGGCATTGGTGCCGGGCCGGTTATCCCCACCCTGCAGCCTTGAGCGCTCTCGCTATCTTCTGAGCCACGTCGGAAGCAACTCGGGATCGTGCCTTAAATGCATGATTGCAACCGGCTCGGAAGGTTGTCCCTTGAAGTTCGTCGAACGGCGTGCGAGGGCACAGCCAGAGCATGAGAAGTGCGCTGGGAGGAAGTGCCGACTAAACCTGCATCCGCATGCTCAGCGGCACAGAAGTCAGTGCGGCGGACGACCATATCTTGTCGGCACAGTGCATTGCATCCGGTACCGCTTAGAGTTCAAGCGGCTATGCGCATCGTGCACGACGACGCTGTTTTCCAGATCGTGGCCCTGCAGCCTTATTGCCGCCTGGGTCACTGTGCGAGCTTTACGATCAAACCAGTCGGCAAAATGAGCGCTTCTCACAGCTGAGACAACATTTTCCGTTTTGGTGGATGGGATGGTGGATGGTCTTCAAAAATCGGGCTGAAAATCCTATATTTACTCACTCTCTGGCGGACACCGCCTCCGCCAACATTCGATGAAAACGGGCCTTTGCGGCCCGTTTTTTTTGCCTCATGCGCTCGCCATGGGTTAAGGGCCTCACATGCTCATGCGAAGTCCTGTGCACACCCTCACTTTTCGACCTGCCGCGCTGTAGATCTCGAAATCTGCGAACCTGTCCCAATGAGGTCATGCGAAAGAGGTGGTCAGCGAAAGCGGCGCTTCGTGACGCGTTCGACATCACGCAATCCTCCCCACCCGACGAGCCGCCCTCCAGTCTTTTCAACGCCGTGTCGCCCGCCGATACGCAGGGTTTCGAGGGCTTCTGCCGCGAAACCATCAATTCAAGCAGCCCGTTTCCGCTATCACGCTTGAACGGGCCATGCATCGTCGCGGGACTGCTTCCAAGGCCAAGCTCCTGCGAATTGGCACGCGCCAACGCGCAGCCCGATTGTCTAGCGCTTGCGCAGCCAGATGCTCGCACCCGTGTTCTTCATGCAGAGGGGCATGTTCTTCACGAACCAGCTTTCGTGGAAATGCTGCATATAGGTGTTGAACATGACGACCTCGAACGCCGAGTTGTTCTGGAGGAATGCACGCAACATGTACGCCTCGTTCCAGGCACGCCCTTCCTCGATCCATTGGCGTGGATATTCGAACGGATAGAAGATGTCGTGGAAGTGGACGTACACGCCGCTCGCCAGCGAGGGCAGCACGTTGAAGATGATCTGATTCACGTCGCTGCCCACTTTGCTCACGTGCGTGGAGTCGACGAACAGCACATCGTTGGCTTGCAGCGCGCCAAAGGTTGCCAGATCAACGTCCTGAACGCCGGTCGGAATGATGGTGACGCGTTGTGTGTCGCCCTCCTTCAAGAGCGAATGGAGCAACTCGGGATAAGGCTCGATAAACGTGCAGACGATCGAATTATCGAACCAGTGCTCGTTGGTATCGAGCAGCATGCACGACGAATAGCCTGAACCGATTTCAATTACGCGGGCTGGCTTGACGTGGCGCAACATCATGTTGAGGAAGATTGCGTCTGAATGCCCGTAAGCCGGGTTCCGATAGCGATACCTAAATCCCGCGGTTTCATCGTCACCGAATGGCAGATCGCGATATTGATCAAGAAACGACTCGAGCAAGGACAATTGCGACGCTTCGCGCAGGTCGATTCCCGGCAACTCGCGCGGCCATTCGCCGAAGATGCGCTGCTGATTCCGTTGCACTTCCTTCAGAGCGGGAATGGGCGAATAAAAATGCCCGTTGGGCACGAACGGCGGACCTTCGCCGAAACGTTGAAGCCTGTCGAGATCGGCGTGAACGCGGTTCAGTGTCTGGTGCTCTTGAGTCTCGAGCGTTTCGACGGACGAGCGCAACGAATCGCGCTCGTCATTGGCTGCCTGGAGATACGCGAGCAACTCGTCGCGCTTGTCATTGGCCGCCTGGAGATAGACAAGCAACTCGTCGCGCTCGGTGGCGAGCGTGTTGCGCTGAACCTCGATTCGGCGGCACTCTGCCGTGGCTTCGTCCCGCTCGATTCTCGAGCGGTCGCGATCCGCGGCGGCGGCATCACGCTCCAGAAGGAGCGCGCTCTTTGAATCGATCAGCTTTTTTATGGGCGGCGCATTCAGTGCAATTGATTTGGCGACACTACGCAGATATCCATTCATTTGAATTTCAACCGCCCCTGTCACGAAGGAAGCCTATGCTAACTTAAACAATGGAAAATGAATCGTTGTATTTAAAAGTTCAGCCAAACGTCGAGAGCCATAAGCAAAATGCAAGTTCCAGCGCTGCTTCTCTGACACCCAACAGGCGGATCGAGTTACCCATTCAAACAACGCAGGTTCGTGGGAAGTACGACGGTTGGCTCCCTTCCGGCGGAGCGGCGAGCGTCGGGGCGGAGGCTGAGCAGAGAAGCGCATTCGCCAGACTCGCGTTGCGCTCGTCACGCGAATTTACCTACCAGTGTGTGATTGCGCGCGACGAAGTCGTGCTGTGCCGGCAGCGCCAGCAATAGCCCGTCAGCGACGCGGCAATGCGCTTCGCAAGTTCGTCGGCCTCGACGATCCTTGCCTGTGCCGCCAGTACTTGTATGACCGCCGGCGCCTGATCCGGCGTGATCGTGCAGGTACGGCCTCATGGCCATTCCCCCGCCGCCCCACCACATGAACACTTTTTCATCTCGCGCTCATCGTGGCGACGCGGCCGTTTCGTACTCTATCCCTAACGCTGCTGCACCGGCCCGATCCGATTCGAACCACCCGCCTGCGGGAATAGCGAATACCACCGGAAGCAGCAGCGCAGCCGCCCTCCGGGACGGCGCCGATCTCACTCACCTCGACGACCACGCGCTGCACACGTCAGCCGTATTCATGTCGTCGTCAAGCCACGCGCACGACGGAACTGGTGGCCCGTCGTGCTTTGGTCCGGGCTCTCCGCCCGGACATTTTTTTTGCGCGCCCAAGACCGGGAACGCCGAGGCAACCCTCGCCGCTCCCGACGCATCCTCTTCTCAAGTCCCCGCTGCCGCGCCGCACTGGCTGCAAAACTTCGCGCCTTGCACGAGTGCCTGACGACATTGCGCACACGACTGCGGCACGAGCGGCGTCGCGCACTGCGAGCAGAAGCGCGCACCTTCCGGATGGCCGGCATTGCATCTCGGGCAGATCACCGCGGCGGGCGGACGCGGCGCTGCTGGCGCGGGCGCCCTTCCCCAGCCCTCGTTCCCTTGTCCGCCATGATGCCCGTGTCCCCCTTCATGTGAACGGCCATGACCGCGTTGCGCCGAATGACCACGATGCCCGCCGAACGCGCGCTCGAACCAGTTCATACCGCCTCTCCTGAAAGTCGAAAGTCGCAAGTCGCGAGTCACTTGCGCAGCAGACGCAAGCCGTTCGCCACCACCAGCAGGCTCGCGCCGACATCCGCGAACACGGCCATCCACATGGTCCCGATGCCCCCGATGGTGAGCCCCAGGAACAGCGCCTTGATCCCCAGCGCCAGCACGATGTTCTGCACGAGCACGCGATGCGTCGCCTTCGACAAGCGGATGAACGCCGGAATCTTTCTCAGGTCGTCGTCCATCAGCGCGACGTCGGCGGTTTCGATGGCCGTATCCGTACCCATCGCGCCCATCGCGAAGCCGATGTCCGCGCGCGCCAGCGCCGGCGCATCGTTGATGCCGTCGCCGACCATGCCCACCATCGTCTGCCCCGCCGAGAGCTGCTCGACGGCCCGCAGCTTGTCCTCGGGAAGCTGGTCGCCCTCGGCGCGCTCGACGCCCACTTCTTGGGCAATCGCCGCCGCCGTGTGCGCGTTGTCGCCGGTGAGCATGACGGTGCGTACGCCCAGCGCATGCAGCTCGGCGACGGCCGCGCGGCTCGTCTCCTTCACCGTGTCCGCGACAGCGAACAGCGCCAGCACGCGCGCTTCATCAGCGAGCATCACGACGGTCCTGCCGTCTTGCTCATGACGTTGCAACTGCGCTTCGAGTTCCGTCGAACACAGGCCGAGCGTCTTCACCATCCGGTGGTTGCCAAGCGTATGGCGACGCCCGTTCACCCGGCCCGCAATGCCTTGCCCCGGCAGGGCTTCGAAGTCATCGACGGGCTGCAGGCCGACCGCATCCATCGCGCCGGCGCGGGCGATGGCCGTCGATACCGGATGGTCGGAGCGGCTCGCCAGGCTGACGGCAATCGCGCGCACCTCCGCCTCCGGAAGATCGCTCGTCGTCTGCTCGAACGCGACCTGCACCGGCTTGCCGCGGGTCAGCGTGCCGGTCTTGTCGAGTGCGAGCCAGCGCAGCTTCCGACCTTGTTCGAGAAAGGTCCCGCCCTTCACGAGCATGCCCTTGCGCGCCGCCGCGGCAAGCCCGCTGACGATGGACACCGGTGTCGAGATCACCAGCGCGCACGGGCACGCAATCACGAGCAACACCAGCGCCTTGTACAGCCAGGCGAGCCAGGCGCCCGCGAACAGCAGCGGCGGCAGCACGGCGACGCCGACCGCGACCAGGAACACGATCGGCGTGTAGATGCGCGCGAATTGATCGACGAAGCGCTGCGTCGGCGCGCGCGTGCCTTGCGCGTTCTCCACGGCGTGGATGATGCGGGCGAGCGTCGACTGGCCGGCGGCTGCCGTCACCTCGTACTCGAACGAACCGGACTGGTTGATCGTGCCGGCGAAGACGTCGTCGCCGGGCGCTTTCTCGACGGGCAGGCTCTCGCCGGTGATCGGCGACTGATCGATCGTCGAGCGGCCCGCAGTGATCCTCCCGTCCAGCGCAATGCGCTCGCCCGGCCGCACCCGCGCGACGGCGCCCGGCGTGACCGCCGTTGCCTCGACGTCGCGCCACGAACCGTCCGGCTGCCGGACGGTGGCGGTGTCGGGCGCCAGCTTCATCAAGCCTTCAATGGCATTGCGCGCGCGATCGAGCGAGCGTGCCTCGATGAGTTCGGCGATCGTGAACAGCACCATCACCATCGCTGCCTCGGGCCATTGGCGCAGCGCGAGCGCGCCGGTCACCGCGATGCTCATCAGCGCGTTGATGTTGATGTTCAGGTTGCGAATGGCCACCCAGCCTTTCTTGTAGGTGCCGACGCCCGAAGCCGCGATCGCCAGCACCGCGAGCGCCGCGACGAGCCACTCGGGCGCGCCGAGCCAGTTCGCGGTCTCCGCGCCCAGCGCGGCGACGCAGGCCGCACCGAGCAGCCACAGGCGCTTGCGGGAGGGCGCGGGAGAGGCGGCGCGGGCGCCGGTTTTGGCGTCATCCGCGAGTTCCGCCGCGAAGCCGAGCGACGAGAGTGCCTTGAGCACGGCATCGAGTC
Organism: Caballeronia sp. LZ035; assembly: GCF_031451175.1. Taxonomy (NCBI): domain Bacteria; kingdom Pseudomonadati; phylum Pseudomonadota; class Betaproteobacteria; order Burkholderiales; family Burkholderiaceae; genus Caballeronia; species Caballeronia sp. LZ035. The sequence goes on along the minus strand of NZ_JARUXS010000001.1, from coordinate 1,064,473 downwards.
CGTCGGGTCGATGCACGACCGTCAACACGCGCTGCATCAGGTTGAACTGCATCTCGCGGACTTCCGGCAGGGCGCCGAGCTTCTTGCGGATCAGCGCTTCCTCGGTCGGGCAGTCCATCTGCGCAATGCGCATCTGCGTACGAACGAAACCTCCCGATACGACGGACTGGCCCAGCGCGACGGGGGCCGTTGCCGGTTGTGTGTCTGTGGCGTGGTCGTGGTCGTGGTCGTGGTTGTGGCCGTGGCCGTGGCCGTGGCCGTGGTCGTGGCCGTGGTCGTGGTCGTGGTCGTAGCCGTGGTCGTGGTCGTGGCCAGGTCCGTGGTAGTGACCAGGTTCGTGTCCGTGCCCGTGTTGAAGCCCATCACGATGCGCGTGTCCAACGTCACCCACGTCCGGCTCCTTTCGAAGCTCGATGATCGAATCATGTCCTTCGCAGCACTGTTTCATTTTCGCTATCCCTTAACGCCATGGGGCGAGTAAACACCCTGGAGGAACTCCAGGGTCAAGGGACGATTCCGTGAAAACAGTCCTTTCGCGCGACAGCACGTCGACGCTTGCATGGCGCCATGCAAAGGAAGGCACAAGGTGCCTGGGCGCGCAAATGAATCGCGCTGTGTCGGTCATGCGTAAAAATCGCGGTGAACACACGGGCCGCAGGCCCATCTAACCGCCCACATCGATCACTACGCGGAGACGCTCATGAAATCAGGCCGCATCCTGCCCTTTCTCTTCGGTGCGCTGCTCGCCGCCAGCCTGCCGGCGCAGGCGCAGCCCAACCCGAACGCGCAATGGCGTCACTCGGAAACCACCTTCTTCGATCTGATCCAGAATGGTTACGGCATCGTCTCGGTAACAAGCGTGGCTGCCCGCAGCACCGGCCTGCCCGAAGACACGTACATTCTGCAGAAGACCAATAGCGTATTCCGCTGCGTCGAAACCCGCGCAGCGGAAACAGGCGCAGTGAGAGCGTCGGCGCCGCTGCGCTGCGCCGAACTGGTCAAACCCTACGTCGACTGATCCGGGGACGTTGCGCCCCGCGGACGCCGCGCTTCAGCCCACCGGCGTCTCGCCCTCGCCCGACTCCTTGCCCGGCCGGTCGTTCGGCCCCTGCTTGCGGTTCTCGTCGCTCCGCTCCGGCAGCTTGCTCTTTTCGTTGTCGCTATGCTCGGCCGGCTGGGCATTGTCCGGCGCCTGATTGTCTGCGTTCATGATGTCATGTCCTCCTTCGAAGCTTTCCTCATGAAAGCCGAAGCAGCAAGTCGCGCGCCCGCACTATCGTGCTGCCGCCCATCCGGCCCGGCCTCCCAGGCACTACCATGGAAGCAGAGCCTTCCACGGTGCCCTCACATGTCCGCCCTTCCCCGTCCCGCCCTCGCCGCCCTGCTCGGCGTGTGCGCTTTGCTCGCGCTGCCCTCATGCACCTTCACGCCGCCGCCCGGTGTCGTCGCGGCGCGCACGGCCCCGCCTTCTCCCCTGCAGGGCTCGACTCTCGACGACTACAAGCAGCGCATCGCGCAACGCATCTTCGAGCGCAATCCGTCGCTGGTGCTCAAGGGCACGCCGCAAGCGATGCTGCGCTCCTTCGTGCTCGTCTCGTTCACGGTGGATCGCGGCGGCCGGCTGGTCGAGTCGTCCGTGTACCGGACCAACGGCGACGACGAAGCCGAATCCACCGCGCTGGCCTCGCTGCGCCGCGCGGCGCCGTTGCCCGCGCCGCCCGTGCGGCTCCTGAACGGCCATGGCCAGCTGGAATTGTTCGAGGGCTGGATGTTCAACGACAACGGCCAGTTCCAGCTGCAAACCTCGCACTCGCCTCAGGCGACGACCATCGACTAGCATCGACCGGTGGCGGTCGCCACGCACGCTCGTTATAATTTTTCGCACCCCGGCCGGACCCGCTTCCGGCGTGGCCTTCGCCCCGCGCCCACCCCGCGCTTCGTGCGAAGCGCCTGAGGCGCAGCCCATCTGCGCCGCGACCACGCGCGGTACTCGCGCATGCCGCCCGACCCTGGCTCCCAGCGTCACCGCATGACCATCCCTACAAAAAGCTGACGCGCGGATAGACGACATCGTTCGTCATCCCATCGCCCTTCGTCCGGCGATGCGCGCGACAATCGACGGCGCCACGCCCCAACGCATCAACGCATCAACGCCCAGCATCAACGCCAAGACAACGGAGACAGCATGTCCTCACCCTCGCTTTCCGCCGCCAAGCCCGGCGACGGATCCCAAAGCGCTTCCCGCGTGATTTTCGCGAGCTTCATCGGCACCGCGATCGAGTTCTACGATTTCTATGTCTATGCGACCGCCGCCGCGCTCGTCATCGGACCTGTGTTCTTTCCGCACGACTCGCCTGCCGCACAGGCGCTGTCGGCGTTCGTCACGTTCGGCATCGCGTTCGTCGCGCGGCCGATCGGCTCGTTCCTGTTCGGGCATTTCGGCGACCGCATCGGCCGCAAGTCGACCCTCGTCGCCTCGCTGCTGGTCATGGGCGTGTCCACGACGCTGATCGGCTTCGTCCCCGGCTACGATTCCATCGGCAGCCTCGCGCCGATCCTGCTGTGCGTGCTGCGCTTCGGCCAGGGCATCGGGCTCGGCGGCGAATGGGGCGGCGCGGCGCTGCTGGCCACCGAGTACGCGCCCCAAGGCAAGCGCGGGCTGTTCGGGATGTTCCCGCAACTCGGGCCGTCGATCGGCTTCCTCGCCTCCAACGGCCTGTTCTTCGGTCTCGCGCTGTCGCTCTCCGACGAACAGTTCCGCAGCTGGGGCTGGCGCGTGCCGTTCATCGTCAGTGCGGTGCTGGTCGCGCTCGGCCTGTACGTGCGCCTGAAGATCGCGGAGACGCCTGCGTTCCGCGCGGCCATCGAGCGCGAGGAGCGCGTCAAGGTGCCGGTCGCGACGCTGCTCGGCAGTCACCTCGTGCCCACGCTGCTCGGCGCGTTCGCGATGGTCGTCTGCTACACGCTGTTCTACATCTCGACGGTGTTTTCGCTGTCATTCGGCGTCGGCAAGCTGCATTTCGCTCGCGAAACCTTTCTCGGGCTGCTGTGCTTCGCGGTGCTGTTCATGGCGCTCGCCACGCCGATTTCCGCGATCGCCAGCGACCGCTTCGGACGCAAGCCGGTGCTCGCGGTCGGCTGTCTGCTCGCGATCCTGTCCGGCTTCACGATGGCGCCGCTGCTCGGCAGCGGCAACACGATCCTGGTTGCGCTGTTCCTGACGATCGAACTGTTCCTGATGGGCGTGACGTTCGCGCCGATGGGCGCGCTGCTGCCCGAGCTGTTTCCGACCAACGTGCGCTATACCGGCGCGGGCGTCGCGTACAACCTCGGCGGGATTCTGGGGGCGTCGGTGGCGCCGTACATCGCGCAATTGCTCGCGAACCGCGGCGGATTGAGCTGGGTGGGCGGGTATGTATCGGCGGCGGCGGCGGTCAGCCTCATCGCGGTGCTGTGCATGCGCGAAACCCGCGATATCACGCTGGAGTGAGCACGCTTGAATGAGTCCGGCGCCGCTCGGCGGTCGTGCCGGTTGCCTGGCTGAACGGGCACTGGCTGGCCGTTGACGAGCGCGATGCGGCGGCGCGGGCATATGCGGCTGATAGACCTGTACGGCTCGTTGACGTGAGCGGCCGCCCAGCGCCGCCTGGGGTTCATGCCAGTGTCCCGCCTGCACGAGTACCGGCCGGCCGTTGACGAACGCGACGCGCAGCGCCATCGGCCGCTGCATCTGATTGACCTGCTGATTTGTTTGATGCGCACGGCCGGCCGGGCGCCCATCAGCGGTCGCGCTGGTAGCCGGCCTGCACAAGCACCGCCGCCCGGCCGTTGACGAACGCGACGCGCAGCGCCATCGGCCGCTGCATCTGAATGACCCTGCTGATTTGTTTGACGCGCACGGCCGGCCGGGCGCCGCTCAGCGGGCGCGCTGGTAGCCGGCCTGCACAAGCACCGCCGCCCGGCCGTTGACGAACGCGACGCGCAGCGCCGTAGGCCGCTGCATCTGATTGACCTGCTGATTTGTTTGACGCGCACGGCCGGCCGGGCACCCATCAGCGGTCGCGCTGGTAGACGGCCTGCACATTCACCGGCGGGCCGTTGACGAGCGCGACGCGCGCGCCATAGGCCGCTGCACCTGAATGACCCTGCTGATTTGTTCGACGCGCACGGCCGGCCGGGCGCCGCTCAGCGGTCGCGCCGGTAGCCGGCCTGCACATTCACCGCCCGGCCGTTGACGAACGCGACGCGTGGCGGTGTAGGCCGCTGCACTTGATTGACCTGCTGATTTGCCTGACGCGCCCAGCCCTCCGCTACCGCTCAGCGGTCGTTCCGATTACCTGCCTGAACCGGCACCGGCCGCCCGTTGACGAGCGCGACGCGCTGCGGCGCCGGGCGCGGTTGGGCCTGCTTGTCGCGCGCCGCCTTCGCCGCCTTGCGATCGGCCCAGAAACGCGCAAGCATCAACAGCGTGACGATGGCGATGCCATCCGCGATCAGTCCCAAAATCCAGTGCGACGGATAGCGTCCGAGTCCGAGCACGCCCATGGCCCGCAGCGCCGAATCCAGCACGAGCGACACACACGCGCCCGCAATGAAGCACACCAACCCTTGCTGCCCGATCGTCACGATGCCCGGCAGCTTGCGCGCGAGCCGTCCGACCCAGCCTGCATAGACCGCGCGCGCAACGATCCACGCGATGGCGGCGAAGCTGACGATGCGCAGGGTCGCAAGATTCTGTTTCATGAATCCCGGCGGCGGCTGCATTTCGAAGAACAGCTTGTAGAACGCGAACACCAGCGCGACAGCGATTGCCACGGCGGTCAACCCGCGCGCGATGCGGCTCGCATGGAACCCTTCACTGATCGGCTGGACGCGCGCGAGCATGCCGGTCACGAACATCAGTTGCCACGCGAAGGGATTGAACGACCACGCTTCCGCATAGGTGCCGGGCAGCGCGCGAGCGAGCGGCGCGGCCGCGAGCCAGACCAGCAGGCTGGCGAAGATCGCGACCACCGGCTTCTTCTGCGCGAGCGGCACAACGACGGGCACGGCAAGAGCGAAGACAGCGTACATCGGCAATACCGCCGACAGATACGGCTGCTGCCTGAGCGTCACGATCTCGCCGATCAGTCCGAGTGGCCGCGCGAGGAAGTTGGGCCATTCGGTGTACTGGAGCATCGGTGTGTCGATCTTCAGCGCCATCATCAGGCCACCGCCGATCAACATCAGCAACGCCGTGAACAGATAGGCGCGATAAATCTCCCAGCTGCGGCGGAAAAAACGTCGGCGTGCGGCCTTGATGCTACGGCGAGTCGCAAGCGCCGTATAAGCCGCCGCCGACGCGTAACCGCCCAGGAAGACGAACACTTCGGCGGAATCGCAAAAGGCATATTGATGCAGCGTAAAGCGCGACAGCACGCTTCCCGTTATATGGTCCACCGCGATAATCAGCAGCACGATTCCTCGAAAGAAATCGACTTCGAGAGAACGTGTTGTCGGGGAAGTCATCGGGTGAATGCTCCACGGGCTGCGGTTCGGCGCCGACAAGGAAACGTCACGCGCACATACGGGGTTTGTACTGACTCCCGAGCGAAAATTCCCTTTATCGACCGTTATTTAAAGTAACACCCGATGCCAGTCGGCAAGCTGGCGGCAAAATGACTTTTTGGCCCGTCACTCAGTCATTTTTGCTGTGCTTATACTTGAAGCGGCATCAAAACACGGTCGACAAAACCAAAACGATTCAGAAAAGCCAATCGCGGATTCTTATCCGCGCTTTAATCGGGAGGCCAACATGCGTTTTCATCTTCAAGGCTCGCATCTGGTGGCAATGATCGCCATCGCGCTGCTGAGCGCCCTGCTGCTCGCCGTGAAATTCCGGCCGGCAACCTGGCGCGGTGTCGTCGCGGAAGCGGTGATTGCGAACGTCGGCGCCATTCTGGCGGTCGTTGCGTTCGAAGTGCTCACCGCCTGACCTGCTCGCTTGCTCGCCCGCAAAAAATTTCAAGCTGTTTGAACTTCGCTGCCGAGAGGCTGTCACACCGGGCAATGTCGTTCAGGCATCCGGCGCTTGCCGGGAGTGTGAACGCCTCCCTTCTCCTCTCCGTTCCTGCTAGCGCGGGAGCGTTCCAGGGCGCCAGGCGAAAGCCTCGCGCCTGTTCTTTTTTCTGCTCCGCGCATGCTGTAGTTCAGAACATGCTTCGCTCACACGCAGCGAACATGCCTGGCCCGCTTAGTCGGCCCGGGCGTTCCCGATCCTTGCGCGTGCCCGGCATGTCGGAATGATACGAATCAGATCCAGTGCCCCGGCACGTAGCGATACTGCCCGCGATACGGCGACCACACGCCCGAGACCCAGCGGCGCCCTGCGCGCACTTCCACCCATCGTCCGGCGGCCCAGACGTAGCGCCCTTGCCAGACCCAGTGTCCGGTTTCTCAGATGAAGCCCGCACGCGGCGGCGGAATGCGCTCGTAGCGCGGCGCGGGCGGTGCGCCCGGCGCGATGATCACCGCGGCGGCGTACGCCTCGGACAGCGTAACGGCACCGGCGGCGATGATCGCGATCTGAACGAGCAGGCGGCGAAGGGACACTTTCATGAACGACCTCTTGTCGAAAAACATCGAACGCGCGCTGGGCGCGCGGCAAAGCTCGCGGCGCAGGAACCTCCGCGAAACAGTTCAATGTGTCGACAGGCCCATGCGATGACAGGCGCAGGCATGCCAGCGGCCCGAATTCGAAACGATGTGTGGACAAGTGTCAGCGACTGTCGATGCGCCTGTCCGCGGCACGTCGAAGCGCGGCGAACACTGCACGCAAACGATAGCGCCTTAAATGAAAAGAGCCGGAATCAAGCGATTCCGGCTCTTTCTGGAAAGCGAACGGTGCGGCACGCGGACGCGCCGCACGACTTCACGCCTGCGGTATTTCGATCTTCACTTCCAGCACTTCGAGATCGTCCTGACGTTCGAGGCTGACCCGAATGTCGTCGTTGGAAATCTTCACGTACTTCGAAATCACCGCAACGAGTTCCCGTTGCAACGCCGGCAGGTAATCGGCGGCGGCTTTGCCACCTGCGCGCTCGTGCGCAATGATCAACTGCAAGCGTTCCTTCGCGACCGAAGCGGACTTTTTCTTCTCGCCCAGCAAAAACGAAAGAATCGACATTGCGTCCCCTTACTTGGTGCCGAAGATGCGTTGCAGCAGGCCGGGCTTTTGATAATCGGTGAAGCGCAGCGGCTTTTGCTCGCCGAGAAAACGCGACACCACGTCCTTGTACGATTCGGCGACATCCGTGCCGTCGAGATGCACGGCGGGCAAGCCCTGGTTCGATGCATGCAGCACCGCTTCCGACTCCGGAATCACGCCGATCAGGTCAATGCGCAAGATCTCCTGGATATCGCTCAGCGACAGCATCTCGCCTTCGGAGACCCGCTTCGGGTTGTAGCGCGTGATGAGCAAGTGTTCCTTGATCGGATCCTTGCCTTCCATTGCGCGCTTGGTCTTCGACGAGAGAATGCCGAGGATGCGGTCCGAGTCGCGCACCGACGAGACTTCCGGATTCGTCACGATGAGCGCTTCGTCGGCGAAGTGCATGGCCATCAGCGCGCCGGATTCGATGCCCGCCGGCGAATCGCAGATGATGTATTCGAAGTCCATCTTGACCAGATCGTCGATCACCTTCTCGACGCCTTCGAGCGTGAGCGCGTCCTTATCGCGGGTCTGCGAAGCCGGCAGGATGAACAGGTTCTCGCACTTCTTGTCCTTGATGAGCGCCTGGTTCAGATTGGCTTCGCCCTGGATGACGTTGATCAGGTCGTACACCACGCGGCGTTCGCAACCCATGATGAGGTCGAGATTGCGCAGACCGACGTCGAAGTCGATCACGGCCGTCTTGTGGCCGCGCAAGGCGAGCGCCGATGCGAAGCTCGCGCTGGTCGTCGTCTTGCCGACGCCGCCCTTTCCCGAAGTCACCACAATGATTTTTGCCATACAAGTACCTTGTGTTCGTCAATAGGTCCGCTCGCGTTGCCCGGAGTGCGCGCCGGGGGCATCGGTGGCGCGCGGGTGGAGGCGACTCGTCAGGTCAGCCGCAGCGGTTCGATCATCAGTTTTTCTTCGTTCAGCCAGATCTGCACCGGCTTGCTCAGCACGTCGGCCGGCAGCGGGTTCTCGGTGGTCCGGTAGATTCCCGCGATGGAAATCAGTTCCGGTTCGAGACACGTGCAGAAGATCCGCGCGTCGAGGTTGCCGTGCACGCCCGCGAGCGCGCGGCCCCGCAACGGCGCATAGATATGGATATTCCCTTCCGCGATGACCTCGGCCCCGTAGGACACGAGCCCGAGCACGATCAGGTCGCCCTTCGCGTAGACCTGCTGACCCGAGCGCAACGGCCGGTCGATGATGGTCGCCGGCTGCGGCAGCGTGGCGGGCGGCGGCGTGTTGGCGACGGCCGCCTCGATCACGGCGGCGGCTTCGGTGTTCGGCTTGGCTTCGTCGACGGAAGGCTTCGGCGCGCCACGACGATCGCGTGCTTCGAGGATCGGCAGGCCGCCTTCGTTCGCCCACTGGATCGCCCACGTCTGCGCGGGCAGCGCGACCACGCCGATGGGACGCATGCGCACGCCGGCAAGCAGCTTCTCGAGTTCCGCAAGCGAGATGCGCTCGCCTTCAGCGAGACGACGCACGTCGATGGCGACGACATCGCCCGCGAAGAATTCGGGAGTCGCCTCGAAGCGCCGCGTGAGTTCGGTGCGAAGGGCATCGAGGTCGGGAGTCTTGACGACGAAGAGAAGCGTGTCGACGGAGCCGCTGCGCAGTTCGAAATAGGGCGTTTTGTTGAGCGACATAGGAACGGCCAAAAATTTTGCGTATTTTACAGGCGTTGTCGCACACGGCCATTATTTTTGGCTCGAATTCAGCTATCGAAAACGAGAAGTGCGACGAAGAATGCGACGAGAAGTGCGTGCCGCGCGCACGCACGAGACGACCGCGATGCGCTTAGACAGGCTGCCCGGAATGCAGGCGATGCACATAGAGGGATTCGGCTTCCTGCTCATGCATGGGCATGGCGCGACGGTCACCGGTCGGGCCGAAGCCCAGGCGTTCATAGAAGCGCATCGCGGTGCGGTTCTCATCGGCGATCCACGCGTGCACGTCTGCCGCGCCCTGCTCCGCGAGCCATTGCGACGCGACGTTCACGAGCAGTTCGCCGCCGCGCAGATGACGCACCGCCGGCGCGACCCACAGCGCGTTCACGAAGGCGCGCCCGCCCGGTGCGTCCTCGATATACGCATGCACCAGCCCGCAGGGATGGCCTTCGGTGTACAGCAGGAAAGTCGCGAGCTTGTCGGCGCTGGCGTGCAGCGCGGCGGTGTAGTCGAATTGCGCGGGTTCGAGCAGCAGCGCATCTTCAAGCGTCTCGCCGAATGCGTAAGGCGCCTCGCGCAGCGATGCCGTGCGAAGTTCGCGCAGGACCGGACCTTGTTGCGCGGCGATGCGGCTGACGGTCAATGAGGGACTCATGCGGGCAATTTCTCTCTGACTTCAGGCTCCATGCGTGCGGCTCGTGCGGCCGGTCCGGCATGTTCAGCCATGGGCGTAGCTTCAACCGATCGGGCGAACCCGTCAATTCCTAAATCCGGGAAAGTGCTTTACAGCGCACATGGCAATGCGTAGCCCTGCTCATGTTCGCTGCGATCATTCATGGCGCCGCGTACGCGCCGGTGCCGTCCGGCCAGGGCGTGAGCAATTCGAACCCCTCTTCGGTGACGGCCACCATGTGCTCCCATTGCGCCGACAGCGAACGGTCCTTGGTCGTCACGGTCCAGCCGTCGCGCGACTGCTGCGTGGCGGCGCGGCCCGCGTTGATCATCGGCTCGATCGTGAACACGAGGCCCGGCTTGAGGCGCAGTCCCGCGCCCCGCTGACCGTAGTGCAGCACTTGCGGGTCTTCGTGATACACCCGGCCGATGCCGTGGCCGCAGTATTCGCGCACCACGGAAAAACCTTCCCGGTGCGCCACGCCCTGGATCGCCGCGCCGATGTCGCCGAGCGTCGCGCCCGGGCGCACTTCGCGGATGCCGGCGACCATCGCTTCGTAGGTGGTTTCCGTGAGGCGGCGCGCCTCCGCGTTCGGCGTGCCGGCGAAGTACATGCGGCTCGTGTCGCCGTAGTAGCCGCCCTTGACGATGGCGACATCGATGTTGATGATGTCGCCGTCCTTCAGCTCCTTCGGCCCGGGAATGCCGTGGCACACGACGTGATTCACCGAGGTGCACACGGTCTTCGGAAAGCCCATGTAGCCGACGTTGGCGGGAATGGCTTTCAGTTCGTCGACGATAAAGCGGTTGCAGAGGGCGTCGAGTTCGTCGGTGGTGACGCCGGGACGAACGTGTTCGCCGATCATCGCGAGGACCTCGGCGGCCAGGCGGCCGGAAATGCGCAACTTGTCGATGTCGGCGGGAGTCTTGAGCGTGATGGCCATGGGGCGAAGCGGATGGGTTCAAGCGGCCTCCGTGCGCGGCCTTCGACCGGATTTCAGGCGGACGGCGCACGAGGACAATGGGGCCGATGATAGCATTCCGGCGCCGCCGGGCCTTGGGCCGAGGGGTCAGGACGCACGCGGCGGACGTGCACTCTTGTGATGCACACGGGTTTGTGTTTTAGTGGCCCGGATTCAGACTTGTTGGAGCGTGACCACCTTGCCTCGATTTGCTTATCTGTTTGCCACCGTGGCGGGCGCTGCTGCCCTCGCCGCCTGCAGTTCGACGAGCGGTCCCGAATTGCGCGCGTCGAAGCCCGTGATTCATGTGTCATCGGCGCGGCCCGCGTCGGATATTTCCAACTGCCTGCAACGCATGATTCCGTCCGCGCAGACGACGCGCGCGCAGGGTTCGACCGAGGTGATGGTCGGGTCGAATGCGTGGCTTGTGATCTTGACGCCATCGGCGTATGGGTCGGAGGTGAAGGTGCAGCAGTCATCCAGCGACGATGGCGGTGTGCCCGAGCCGGAATTGCGGTTTGATATTGCCCGGTGTACGACTTGAGTGATGTTCGGGCGCTGGCGCGCGGGTGACGAAGCGTCGAGCGAGCTTGAGGCGGCCCAGATCGAAAGTGTCAGGACATGCAGATCGAGCACCGTGCAATGCAACCGGAATCGGTGCCGCGACGCTTCATGCGGCGAGCTAGGCGGTCCATATCCGCAAACGCTCCCAGCGCGGCGGGAAACCTGCGGCGCGGAGGCTCACGAGCTTCGACTCCGGAAAACCAAGGCAATGCGTTTTCACTGCATCAGACCACCCGCTTTCCGGGCAAATGACTCGCAACAGAGTTCGGAGGATGCACAGCGTGCCGTACGTCCGCCGCCTTGCAAACTCATCTTTCGTCAGGTGGTGCAGGTCGTGTTGCGGTTGAATGTCAGGAAATTTGGGCGGTTCGGGGTGGTTACGGTTCCACAACCGGGAATGATGCGCCGCGACGTTTCGCACAAAGTTGATTGTGCGCAACCATGACGCCAGATGCTGTCCGGGCATTCCATATCGGCTTGCGATCTTGTTCTGATCACCGTATTTCATACCGGCAAAAAATTTCGACAGTAAGCCGAAGTCCCAAATCTCCGTGGCGACCCAAATCGGAAGCGCTGCGCCGTATTTTTGCTCGTGATGGGCGACGAAATCTTCCTTGCGACTTTTTTTGAGCGCCTCTCGGTATTTTTCCAGCCACGCCTGATGCGGCGTCAGTCCCCTCGGGCCTTGTCGTTTTTGACAGAAGTTCGCGTCCAGATGAGCTGTTGATTCGTGGGCACGACGATGCCGCCGCCCAAGCAAATGCGCGATATCGACACGCACCGCGACTTCGACCCTCTCGACGGCGTCGAGAACGAGCAATCTCAGTTTCCTGTCGAACTCGTAGAGCGCCTCGGCCAATTCGAACGACGCTCCGTCGAGAAAATCATCGTTGCGGCGGACATCGCTGCCTGGAGTCGGGACGCGAAGGGGGAACCAGTAACCAACCAGCCGGTAATAGCCGATTCTTTGCAGCGTTGCTAAAGCCGCAGCCTCATCACCAACAGCCAGGTTTCGCGATTTCAGGAGTTCCCGTTGGTCCGCGTAAGGGCGGTGCAGTTTTAACGGAGAGAACTCCGGCTTGTTGGTTGCCGTCATGCAAGGATCGGTCGCCACAAATGGAAATCCCCCACATGGGACACCAATCTTTCGATCGGGCTCAGAGGTGAGGGACATATTGGGGGTGATTCTAAACGACCGACCGAAACCGTCAACAAGGAAAATCAAATCGAGATGATCGCCGCATAGGGGCATGGCTTTGAATGCGCCAGAATGACGAAAGGCCGCCCAATGGGCGGCCTTTCGGTTTGATGCTTTCGATGTTCTTGGCGGAGAGGGTGGGATTCGAACCCACGGTACGGGAAAACCGTACGCCTGATTTCGAGTCAGGTACATTCGACCACTCTGCCACCTCTCCGTCTACCCTCTCGGGCCTTCGTCAAGCGGGTCGTTGCTTGGCGAAGAACGAAACTATATCGAAGTCTCCGGGCCTTGCCAAGCCCCTTTTGCCAACCTTCAGCAAAATGAGCCTGGTCCCGGCGTCAGGCCGCAGCCGCCGCTTCGATACGTTCCTGACCGCGCATGTAAGGACGCAACGCGGCGGGAATCGTCACCGAGCCATCCGCGTTCTGGAAGTTCTCCAGCACCGCGACGAGCGTGCGGCCCACCGCCAGTCCCGAGCCGTTCAGCGTATGCACGAACTCGGGCTTCCCCTGGGCATTGCGGAAGCGTGCCTGCATGCGGCGCGCCTGGAAAGCTTCGGTGTTCGAGCAGCTCGAAATCTCGCGATACGTGTTCTGCGCCGGCAGCCAGACTTCGAGGTCGAAAGTCTTCGCCGCTGAAAAACCCATGTCGCCTGTGCACAGCGTAATCACGCGATACGGCAGCTCCAGCTTCTGCAAAATGGTTTCGGCCTGGCCGACCATCTCGTCGAGCGCGGCGTACGAATGCTCGGGCGCCACGACCTGCACCATCTCCACCTTGTCGAACTGATGCTGGCGAATCAGCCCGCGCGTGTCGCGCCCGTACGAGCCCGCTTCCGAACGGAAGCACGGCGAATGCGCGGTGAGCTTAACGGGCAGCGCGCCTGCATCGAGAATGCTCTCGCGCACGGTGTTGGTCAGCGAGATTTCGGACGTGGAAATCAGGTACTGCGTGACCGTGTTTTCCTCGCCGCCCTTCTCCACACGGAACATGTCGTCCGCGAACTTCGGCAGCTGGCCCGTGCCGTAGAGAATCTCCGGATTCACGATGTACGGCGTGTACGTTTCGGTGTAGCCGTGCTGTTCGGTGTGCGTGTCGATCATGAACTGCGCGAGCGCGCGATGCAGCCGCGCAATCTGCCCGCGCAGGAGTGTGAAGCGCGCGCCCGACAGCTTCGCACCGGTTTCGAAGTCGAGGCCGAGCGGCGCGCCGACATCGACGTGATCCTTCACCTCGAAGTCGAACGCGCGGGGCGTGCCCCAGCGCCGCACCTCGACGTTCTGCGTCTCGTCGCGGCCCACCGGCACGCTTTCGTGCGCGAGGTTCGGCACGGTGAGCATCAGGTCCGACAGGCGCTTCTGCACGTCGTCCAGCTTCGCCGCCGACTCCTTCATGGTGTCGCCGATCCCGCCCACTTCCGCCATCACCGCCGAGGTGTCCTCGCCGCGGCCTTTCATCGCGCCGATCTGCTTCGAGAGGCTGTTGCGGCGCGACTGCAGGTCTTCGGTGCGCGTCTGGATCTCGCGGCGCTCGGCTTCGAGCGCGGCGAACGCGGCGACGTCGAGCGTGAAGCCCCGGTCGGCGAGGCGCTTCGCGACGCCGTCCAGGTCTTTGCGGAGGGTTTGGATATCGAGCATGGCGGGGCTGCTGTGTTGAGTATTCGTGAAACGTCGATTCTAGCGCACGGCCAGCGGCGGCCGGACAGGCGCCAGCCCTCAGCGCTTCTTGTCGTCGCGGTGTTCGCGCCGCCACGCAGCGTCGAGATCGCTGAGGCGCGCGAGCTTCTCGCCGATCTTGCCTTCGAGCCCGCGCGGCGTCGGCTGATACCACGAAGGCTCGCGCATGCCGTCGGGCAGATAAGTTTCGCCAGCGGCGTAGGCGTCGGGTTCGTCGTGCGCGTAGCGATATTCGTGGCCGTAGCCGAGTTCCTTCATGAGCTTGGTCGGCGCGTTGCGCAGATGCACGGGCACGCCGCGCGACTGATCGCGGCCGACGTAGCGCCTCGCCTCGTTGTACGCGTTGTAGCCCGCATTCGATTTCGGCGCGACCGCCAGATAGATCAGGGCCTGCGCGAGCGCCAGTTCGCCTTCCGGCGTGCCGAGCCGTTCATAGGTCTCGGCGGCGTCGAGCGCAATGCGCGCGCCGCGCGGATCGGCGAGCCCGATGTCCTCCCACGCCATCCGCACGATGCGCCGCGCCAGATAGCGCGGGTCCGCGCCGCCGTCGAGCATGCGGCAGAACCAGTACAGCGCGCCGTCCGGATTGCTGCCGCGCACCGACTTGTGCAGCGCGCTGATCTGGTCGTAGAACGCGTCGCCGCCCTTGTCGAAACGGCGCAGGTTCTCGGCGAGCGCGCTGCCGAGCAACGCGCCGTCGACGTCACTCTGCTTCTGCTGCGCCGCCGCGCGCGCGACAATCTCGAGGTTGTTCAGGAGCTTGCGGCCGTCGCCGTCGGCGGAACCGACCAGCGCATCGCGGGCCTCATCCGTGAACGTGAGCCCGCCCAGTTCCCGGCTCGCGCGCTCGAGCAATTCCTTCAGCTCGTCGGCGTCGAGGCTCTTCAGCACGTAGACCGCCGCGCGCGACAAGAGCGCGCTGTTCACCTCGAAGGACGGATTCTCGGTCGTCGCGCCGACGAACACGAACAGGCCGGACTCCACGTGCGGCAGAAAGGCGTCCTGCTGGCTCTTGTTGAAGCGATGCACCTCATCGACGAACACCAGCGTCTGATGTCCGTTCGCGCGATGAATCTGCGCCGTCTCCACGGCCTCGCGGATATCCTTGACACCGGACAGCACCGCCGAAAGCGAGATGAACTGCGCGTGGAACGCGTCGGCCATGAGGCGCGCGAGCGTGGTCTTGCCGACGCCGGGCGGGCCCCACAGGATCATCGAATGCGCTTCGCCCGATTCGAACGCGACGCGCAGCGGTTTGCTCGGCCCAAGCAGGTGTTTCTGGCCGATCACGTCGTCGATGGTGCGGGGGCGCAGGCGCTCCGCGAGCGGAACGGTGCCACGGTTTTCTTCGAACATGGGCTGTGCGATGCAGGTTGACGCGGTTGGGTGGATCGCGGCGATAATCTCGCGCTTCCTGACAGAAGCGCTGGCCGGTGGCGGAACGGGTCATTATGACAGCCGGGCCGCTCATGCAGCGGACGCGCCCGCCGGGCACGGTCTCGACAACACCTCGACCATATGAGGACGCAATCCGATGGGGCAAGAGCACACGACGAACGCCGCGGCGCACGGCGAAACTTCCACCTACGCGCCGCTCACCCCCGTGCCGGCCGAACGGCGCGCCTTCGCCACGAGCGACGCCTTCGCGCTGTGGTTCTCGCTCGGCATCGGCCTCCTGGTCGCGCAGGCGGGCGCGCTGCTGGTGCCGGGGCTGTCCCTGCCGCATGCGCTTGCGGCGATCGGCATCGGCACGGCGGTCGGCGTCGTGCTGCTGGCGCTCGCGGGCGTGATCGGCACGGACACCGGCCTCGCCGCCATGTCCTCGCTGCGGCCGACGCTCGGCGTGCGCGGCGCCTCCGTGCCGGCGGTGCTCAACGCGGTGCAGCTGGTCGGATGGGGCTCGTTCGAGATCATCGTGATGCGCGATTCCGCCGATGCCCTCGCGAAGCAATCCTTCCACTTCTCGATGCCGATCGTCTGGACGCTCATCTTCGGCGCACTCGCCACGCTGCTCGCGGTGAGCGGCCCGCTGTCCTTCGTGCGGCGCTTTCTCCGCACCTGGGGCATCTGGCTGCTGCTCGGCGGCGCAGGCTGGCTGACCTGGAACCTGCTCGCGAAGCACGATCTCGCCGCGCTGATGGCGCGCTCCGGGACCGGCGAGATGGCGTTCGGCGCGGGCATCGACCTGGTGGTCGCGATGCCGCTGTCGTGGCTGCCGCTGATCGCCGACTACACGCGCTTCGGCCGCAGCGCGGGCGGCACCTTCCGCGGGACGCTGCTGGGCTACGGCATCGCGAATCTCTGGTTCTACGCGCTCGGCGCGATCTACGGTCTCGCGGCCGGCGGCGGCGATGCGCTCCTGACCACCGCGTTCGCGCAGGCCGGCGGCGGGCTTGCGCTGTTCCTGATCCTGATCGATGAAACCGACAACGCCTTCGCCGACATCCACTCCGCCGCCGTTTCAACAGGCACTTTCTGGGCGCGCGGCAGCGTGCCGCTGCTGTCGTGCGCGTTCGGGGCGCTGTGCACGCTGGTCGCGCTCGTCGTCGAGATGGGCAAGTACCAGAACTTCCTGCTGCTGATCGGCTCGGTGTTCGCGCCGCTCTTCGGCGTGGTGCTGGCGGATCACTTCATCGTGCGCAAGCGGCGCATCGACACTGCCGTGCTCGCCGACACCAGCGGCCGCTATGGCTATTCCGGGGGCTGGCATGTGAGCGCGTTCATCGCGTGGGGCATCGGCATTGCCGCTTACCACGCGATCAATCAGTGGCTGCCGAATCTCGGCGCGACGCTGCCCGCGCTCGCGCTCGGCGCGGTGTGCTATCTGCTGCTCGTGGCGGGACGGCGGCGGGCGTACGCCTGAAGCAGCAGGCACAAGCGCAATTCAGCGCGCCGCGCGATACTCGACGCCCGGCAGCACGCACAGCAGTTCGAACGCGAGATTCGCGCCGAGCAGCGCCGTGGTGCCGAACGGATCGTAGGGCGGCGCGACTTCCACCAGATCCGCGCCGACGATGTTCAGCCCGCGCGCACCGCGCACGATCTCCAGCGCTTGCGGCACCGTCAGGCCGGCGATTTCCGGCGTGCCCGTACCGGGCGCGAAGGCCGGATCGATGCCGTCGATGTCGAACGTGATGTAGACCGGACCGTCGCCCATCTGCGCGCGCACTTCGTCCATCAGCGGCGCGAGCGACTTGTTCCAGCATTCCTCCGTCTGCACGACGCGAAAGCCCTGGTCGCGGCACCAGTCGAAATCGCCGGCTTCGTAGCCGGTGCCGCGCAGGCCGATCTGCACCACGCGCGAGCAGTCCAGCAAGCCCTCCTCCACCGCGCGGCGAAACGGCGTGCCGTGCGCGATCTTCTCGCCAAACATGGTGTCGTTGACGTCCGCGTGGGCGTCGATGTGAATCAGCCCGACCTTGCCGTGCTTCGCGTGGATCGCGCGCAGGATCGGCAGCGCGATGGTGTGGTCGCCGCCGAGCGTCAGCGGCGTGCAGTCGTGCTGCAGGATCTCGCGGTACGCGCGCTCGATGCGGTCGATGGAATCGAGCAGGTTGTACGGATTGATCGCGACGTCGCCGATGTCCGCGACGCGCAGCGAATCGAACGGCGCGGCGCGCGTCGCCATGTTGTACGGCCGCAGCAGCACGGATTCGCTACGCACCTGACGCGGGCCGAAGCGCGCGCCCGTACGGTTGGACGTGCCGAGATCGAACGGCACGCCGACAAAGCACGCATCCAGCCCGGCGGCGGACGGGACATGCGGCAGACGCATCATCGTCGTGATGCCGCCGCAGCGCGGCATCTGGTTGCCCGACAGCGGCTGCGGGCGTTCGGCGCGGGCGTCGAGAAAGTGGGAATCGAAGTGTTCTGCGGGGGCGAACAGCGCGGAAGTATTCATGGCGTCGGATGAATCAGGATAGTGATGCTGCCATTCATAGCCGCTTTTCTCCGGCGTTAAAATGACGACAAAAACAACTTCACATCGATTTTTATCGATGTATTGGCGGCGCGCATGTTCACTCACTTGTCCGATCTCGATCTGCGGCTGATCCGCGTGTTCCTCGCCATTGCCGACGCGGGCGGCGTGTCGTCGGCGCAGGCCACGCTGAACGTCGGTCAGTCCACCATCAGCACGCAGCTCGCGACGCTCGAAACCCGGCTCGGTTATCGCCTCTGCGAGCGCGGCCGCGGCGGCTTTGCGCTGACCTCGCGCGGCGAACAGTTCGTCGAGGCATGCCGCACGCTGCTCGCGGCCATCGAGACCTTCGACTCCACCGCCCGCAACGTCGGCAAGACGCTGGTCGGCACGCTCACGCTCGGGATGATCGGCAATACGCCGGTCAGCGCGAACGCACGCGTCAGCGAAGCCATCGCGCGCTTTCGCCAGCGCGACGAATCCGTGCGCTTCGCGGTGCTCGTGCGCTCGCCGGGCGAACTCGAGGAGATGCTGCTGGCGGGACGCATCCAGATGGCGATCGGCTATTTCTGGCATCGCGTGCCGTCGCTCGATTACGTCGAAATCTTCGCCGAGGAACAGTTCGCCTACTGCGGCCGGGAGCATCCACTGTTCGCGCGCGCAGGACGTGTGCGCATGAGCGAGGCCAATGAGCACGACTGGGCATGGCGCAGCTATCCGCTGCCCGAGGCCGGCACGCTTGCGCCGCGACTGATCGGCGCGGTGGCGGACAACATGGAAGCCGTCGCGATGCTCGTGCTGTCAGGGCAGCATCTCGGCTATCTGCCCGAGCATTTCGCGGCGCCGTATGTGAAGGAAGGCGTGCTCGCGCCGCTGAATCCCAAGGTGATGCGCTATCGCGTTGCTTTCCAGATGGTCACGCGCGCACGGCGTGCGGGCGGCGCGCGTGAGGCGAAACGCGAGATCGTCGATGCGTTCATCGAAGACATGCAGGCCGCACACGGCTGATATTGCGCACAGGCAAGCGTTTTGAGCCATTAACAGCCCATCAACAAGCATGACAATTTTCTACAAATTGAATACCGGAATCGTATTGATCGGGCAATACGACTTCTCCTAATATCGATTCACGGGCATCTCAATATTGAGCGCGACAACGGGTCCGAACGACCGGGAGCGCGCTCGATTGCCACGCTGACTGACCATCGCGGACAGGCTGCGCCTTCTCTTAAGACGAGGGAACCATGATCGATGCAAAGCTGGGTAGGGCACGACGGGCCGGACAACTCGTTCTGGCAAGCGCGGTGACTTACTGCGCCATGGCGAGCGCGGGAACGAACGGCGGCGTCATCTACTTCACGGGATCGATCGTGGCGCCGCCGTTCGATGTATCGGTCGGGTCGGGGAATGGCTCTGCAACGCCCTCCCCCAAGCGGATCGACGAGATGAGCGGGCGCACCGCGCACGTGATGTTCTCGGCCGAGCCAAGCGATGCGCCGAGCGCCGCCGTGTCGACGTTGGTGATCGGCCACAGCCCGGCGTCCGGTTCGCGGCTGCTTGCGACCCGCTTCATCGACAGCGAGGGGAACACCACGCCATCCGATTCGGGCGGCACGTATCACGTAGGCAAACTCGGCGGCACGCTGTCGATGCACGCGCTCGACGACACGCCCGCATCCGTGACCCGCGTCCTGCTGACGACGAGCTACAACTGAGCCGCGATGAAAGCACGGCCCGGCGGTCGCCGGGCTGTGATGATCAGCCGTTGATCACGTCCGCGCCCTTCGGCACGGTGAACTTGAACGCATCGCTCTTCATGGGCGGGTTCTTCTGGATGTTCGAGAACGTGAGCAGCGTGACATTGCCGAACACGTCGTGCAATTCCATCGCTTGCAGGTTGCCGTCCTTGAAGCCGATGCCGACCGTCTCGAACTGCGTGTCCTTCGCCTTCGGCGTGAGTTCGAGCCAGTCGATTCCGCCCTTCTCGCCCGCGTCGCGCAGGTTGAAATTCTTGTCCAGATCGTTGCTGCCGAACAGGATGGCCGCCGGGCTCGCACCCAGCGCGCCGCCGAGCGTGCGCACGGTGACCTGGTTCAGATCCTTGTCGTACACGTAGAGCTTGTCGCCGTCCGCCTGCAGGACCTGCGCATACGGTTTCTGATACGACCAGATGAACTTGCCCGGCCGCGCGAACATGAACGTGCCGCTCGACGTCGCGCCCTTGGTCGGCACGGTCGTGGACGTGGCGCCGTTGTTGGCCTTGCCCGGCGCCTTGATCTCCTGCTGCGTGAAGTCGCCGCGCGCCGCCTTGACCTGCGAGACGAACGCCTTCAGTTGTTCGGTGCCGCTTGCGAAGGCGTGCGACGCCAGCAGCATCGACGCTGAAAACAAGGCGGCGCTCAGGACCTTGAGCGTGCGGCTCCCCGTATGGTGTTGCATTGTGGTGTTCTCCCTTTGATTCGCGCCGCGCGTCATTCGGCGTCGCGTGCCGGCGTCAGGATCTCGCGATTGCCGTTCGACGACATCGCCGACACCAGCCCCGAATTCTCCATCTGTTCCAGCAGGCGCGCCGCGCGGTTGTAGCCGATGCGCAAGTGCCGCTGCACCAGTGAAATGGACGCGCGACGGTTCTTGATGACGACTTCGACCGCCTGGTCGTACAACGGATCGGACTCGTCGTCCGCGCCGCCGGTTCCATTCGCGCCGGCCGAGCCTTCGTCGCCCTCGCCGGCGAGGCCGCCTTCGAGCAGGCCCTCGATGTAATTCGGCTCGCCCTGCTCCTTCAGCTTGTCCACCACGCGATGCACTTCCTCGTCCGACACGAACGCGCCATGCACCCGCACCGGCATGCCCGAACCCGGCGGCAGATAGAGCATGTCGCCCATGCCGAGCAGCGACTCCGCGCCCTGCTGGTCCAGGATCGTGCGCGAGTCGATCTTCGACGATACCTGGAACGCCATCCGCGTCGGCACGTTGGCCTTGATGAGGCCGGTGATCACGTCCACCGAGGGCCGCTGCGTCGCGAGAATCAGGTGGATGCCCGCCGCGCGTGCCTTCTGCGCAATGCGCGCGATCAGCTCCTCGACCTTCTTGCCGACGACCATCATCAGGTCGGCGAGTTCGTCGATCACGACCACGATGTTCGGCAAGCGCGTCAGCGGTTCCGGTTCGTCGGGCGTCAGGCTGAACGGGTTCGGAATCTTTTCGTCACGCTTCTTCGCGTCTTCGATCTTGCTGTTGAAGCTCGCGAGATTGCGCACGCCCATCTTGCTCATCAGCTTGTAGCGGCGCTCCATTTCGGCGACCGCCCAGTTCAGCGCGTGACCGGCCTGGCGCATGTCGGTGACGACCGGACACAGCAGATGCGGAATGCCTTCATAGACGCTCATTTCGAGCATCTTCGGGTCGATCAGGATCAGCCGCACCTGCTCCGCGCTCGCCTTGTAGAGCAGCGAGAGAATCATTGCGTTGATGCCGACCGACTTGCCCGAACCCGTCGTGCCCGCGACCAGCAAGTGCGGCATCTTGGCGAGATCGGCGCAGACCGGATTGCCGCCGATGTCCTTGCCAAGACCCATGGTCAGCGGCGACGCGCCGTTCGCATAGACTTCGGAGCCGAGGATCTCGGACAGCTTGACGGTCTGGCGGCGCTGGTTCGGCAGCTCGAGCGCCATGTAGTTCTTGCCCGGAATGGTTTCGACGACGCGAATCGACACCAGCGACAGCGAGCGCGCCAGATCCTTCGCGAGGCCGACGATCTGGCTGCCCTTCACGCCCGTGGCGGGCTCGATTTCGTAACGCGTGACGACCGGACCCGGATACGCCGCGACCACGCTCACCTCGACACCGAAGTCCTTCAGCTTCTTCTCGATGAGACGCGAGGTGTATTCGAGGGTATCGGCGGCGATGGTTTCCTGGTTCTTCGGCGGCGGGTCGAGCAGCGCCAGCGGCGGCAGCGTGGAGTCGCCCGGCAGGTCCTTGAAGAGCGGCACCTGCTTTTCCTTTTCCGCGCGTTCCGAGCGCGCCGGCGTGGGCACGGCGGGCACGATCATCACCGGTTCGTGATCTTCGCTCTTTTCGCGCGAGCGCACGACCTTGCCCTCGCGCTTGACCGCGGCGGCCTCGCCGAGCTTGCGGTCGCGGCCGGCCTCGCGGCGCAGTTGCGCGCCGGTGATCGCGTTGAGAATGCCGTCACCGACCTTCTCGCACACCGAGAGCCACGAGAAGCGGAAATACAGCGACAGCCCGATGGCGAGCGCAATCAGCAGGAACAGCGTGGCGCCGGTGAAGCCCAGCGCATGCGACACATGGCGCGCGACGATGTCGCCGATCACGCCGCCGGGCGCGCGCGGCAGCTGCACCTTGAGCGACCACATGCGCAAGGCCTCGATGCCATCGGACGCGAGCAGCACGAGCACGAAGGCGAAGGCTTCGGCGAGCCAGGTGCGGTCCTTCGGCGCGTCTTCCTCGACGACCGGAGGTTGCGTAATGCGCCGGTAGTTCGCGATGATGCGCCGCGCGAGCAGCACGATCAGCCAGTAGGAGGAGAGCCCGAACACGAGCAGCAGGATGTCGGACGTATAGGCGCCGACGCGGCCGGCCCAGTTCGCGATGCGTTCGACGCTGATCGCGTGGGTCCAGCTCGGGTCCCTGCGGCTGTACGAGAGCAGCGCCATCACGAGGAACAGCCCGAGCGCGACCTGGAGGATCCAGCGAATTTCGGTGAAGAGCCGCGACATGCGGTGCGGCAGTGCCTGCGGGCTCGCGGAATAAGGTGCTTTGGCCATTGATTCGATGCTTGGTCTCGCCTGCTTGCGGCCTCGCCGGCCGGTGCGCCGGGACCGCCTGGAACGGTGGCCTATTGTAAACGCTGCATTGCGGGGAACGGCGTAAAAACGGTCCGGCGCTTGCAACCTGTAACACTCGTCACGCGCGCGTCATCGGGGAGAACACCGCGCGCCGCACCTATCGCTGCAATTGAAAGGTTCACTCGGAAGGCTTTTCGAGGCCCCTTTATAATCCCCGTTTTGCACTCAAATACGGTTCATCGAAAGCGCTCCGGCGCCTTCACGCGGCCACGAGCCGCGCGGCGGGCGTCGATATTGCTGCGGTTCGCGCATGGCGGCCAACGCCCAGCCGCGCTGGCCACGCTGCCGCAAGCTCATTCGGCGCGCTTTCGAGCCGACCATCGAAAACGGACCAATATCATGTCTTCGCCCAAACACGCCAAAGTGCTGATTCTCGGTTCCGGCCCTGCCGGCTACTCCGCCGCGGTCTATGCGGCGCGCGCGAATCTGTCGCCGCTGCTCATCACCGGTCTCGCCCAGGGCGGCCAGCTGATGACCACCACGGACGTCGAAAACTGGCCGGGCGACCCCTCGGGCGTGCAGGGCCCGGAACTCATGCAGCGTCTCGAGGAACACGCGCGCGCCTTCAACACGGACATCGTGTTCGATCACATCCACACCGCAAAGCTCAATGAAAAGCCGATGCGGCTCATTGGCGATTCCGGCGAGTACACCTGCGATTCGCTGATCATCGCGACCGGCGCGTCGGCGCAGTATCTCGGCATGCCGTCGGAAGAAGCGTTCATGGGCAAGGGCGTGTCCGCCTGCGCCACCTGCGACGGTTTCTTCTATCGCAACGGTGAAGTCGCGGTGATCGGCGGCGGCAACACCGCGGTCGAGGAAGCGCTCTATCTGGCGGGCATCGCGAAGAAGGTGACGGTGATCCATCGCCGCGACAAGTTCCGCGCCGAGCCGATCCTGATCGACCGCCTGCTCGCGAAGGAAAAGGAAGGCGTGGTCGAGATCAAGTGGAACCACGTGCTCGACGAAGTCACCGGCGACGCCACCGGCGTCACGGGCCTGCGCGTCAAGCATACGCAGACCGGCGCGACCACCGACGTCGTGCTCCAGGGCGTGTTCGTCGCGATCGGCCACAAGCCCAACACCGATCTCTTCATCAATCAGCTGGAGATGAAGAACGGCTACATCATCACGAAGGGCGGCACGACCGGCGACGCCACCTCCACCAGCCTCCCCGGCGTGTTCGCGGCGGGCGACGTGCAGGATCACGTGTATCGCCAGGCCATCACCAGCGCGGGCACGGGCTGCATGGCCGCGCTCGATGCGCAGCGCTACCTCGAAAGCATCCACGAGACAGCGACCCCGCATTCGATGAGCCACGAAGCGGATCGCTGATCCGTCGGACCGTGCGCGCGGCGAGCCGCTAGAATGTGATCAGCCCGCACGGTGCGCAAGGCGCTTCGCGCATTGTGATGGAAGCTTGCAGAACGGGCCACGGTTCACGCCGCCGGCCCGTTTTCTTTGCGGCAGGCGCGCGGCGGGCAGGCCTGCTCCCGGTTATGTGCACGCGCGCGCCCCATCCTCGACTCAGTTTCCAGACGTCCCAACTGGCCGAACGATGCCGAAGAATCACCCTCATCCGAACGAACCGAAAGCCCGGCGCAAGCCTGTGCCGCAAACGGCCCAGCCGGCCGAGCCGGCCAGGCCTGCCGACGTCGCCGCCTCCGTCAGGCGCGACGGACTGGCGGGCCTCTCGACGCTCAAACGCGCGCTCAAGGCCGACGCCGAACAGCGCGAGATCCAGCGCGTCGCGGCGGCGCGCGCCGAGCGCGAGACCGTCGCGGATGCCGATGAATTCCGCCGCGCCATCGACTCGATCGGCGCTGTCGAGCCGTTGAAAACCCCGCCCCGCACGACGCTGACCCGCGTGCCGCCCCCGCCGCTGCCGCTGCAGAGCCGTCGTGACGAAGAAGCGGTGCTGCAGGAAGCGCTGTCGGACGAATACGATCCCGAAAGCCTGCTCGATATCGACGAAACGCTGTCCTTCAGCCGCCCGGGCATCAGTCAGGAAGTCGTGCGGAAACTGCGGCGCGGCGCGTGGATCGTGCAGGCACAACTCGACCTGCACGGCATGCGGCGCGAGGAAGCGCGCGAGGCGCTGGCGGAGTTCATCCGCGAATCGGTGAAGCGCGGGCTGCGCTGCCTGCGCGTGATCCACGGCAAGGGACTCGGTTCGATCGGCCGCGAACCGGTGCTGAAGGGCAAAGTGCGCGCGTGGCTCGTGCAGAAGTCGGAAGTCATCGCGTTCTGCCAGGCACGCCCGCACGACGGCGGCGCGGGCGCCGTGCTTGTGCTGTTGCAGCCGGGCGGCACGTCGCGTCAACACAATCATCCGCAGGACCGTGGTGGCGAAAACAAGTCCAGGCCGGGGCCCGACCGTGCATCCTAGACTGACGCTTGCCATCACCATCATGGAGGGGCTCGCGATCTTCGCGTACGCTTTCTCCGGGCTCATCGAGGCGCGCAAGCGCCGGCTCGACGCGGTCGGCGCGTTTCTCGTCGCCCTCGTCACGGCGTTCGGCGGCGGCACGGTGCGCGACGTGCTGCTGTCGCGCCGGCCGTTCTACTGGGTCGAGCATCAGGACTACGTGCTCTTCATCTTCGCGATGGCGATCTTCGCGCCGCTGTTCCTGCGCGTGACTTCGCGCCTGTTCGACCAGCGCGCGTTGCTGGTCACCGACGCGATCGGCCTCGGTCTCTTCAGCGTGTCGGGCACGTCCATCGCGCTGGATGCGCAAATGCCCGCCTTCACCGCGACGATGATGGGCGTCGTCACCGGCGTGTTCGGCGGCGTCATGCGCGACGTGCTGTGCAACGAAGTCCCGCTGATCCTGCGCGATTCGCGGCCCTACGCGGTCTGCGCGTTCGCGGGCTGCTGGATCTATCTCGGGCTGGAGCGGCTCGACGTCGATACGATCTACAACGTGCTGCTGTCGACGGCGTTCATCCTGCTCGCGCGCCTCGTCACCTTCAAGCTCGACATCCGGCTGCCGCACTAGACGCCGCGGGGCCCACACCGCGAAGCGGGCGGGAAAACCCCTCGTTTTGCTACAATCGCTTCGTTTCCCGCCCCGTATCCGGCCACGGCGCCGGCCACGGCGCATCTCCGCCCCAGGTCGCCACTACGCACACAGAACATGAACATCGAGCAAGCGCGTTTCAACATGATCGAGCAACAGATTCGTCCGTGGGAAGTGCTGGACCAGGACGTGCTCAATCTGCTGTCGATCGTCAAGCGTGAGAACTTCGTTCCCGCCGCGTACCGCAACATCGCCTTCGCGGACCTCGAAGTGCCGCTGCCCGGCGGCGAACGCATGCTGGCGCCGCGCGTCGAAGCGCGCATCCTGCAGGAACTCGCAGTTCACAAGGGCGAGACAGTGCTGGAAATCGGCACCGGCTCCGGTTACATGGCCGCCCTGCTCGCGCATCGCGGGCGCAGCGTGACGAGCGTCGAAATCTCGCCGGAACTGGCCGACCTCGCGCGCCAGAATCTCGCGGCGAACGGCGTGACGAACGCGGAAGTGATCACCGGCGACGGCGCGCGCGGCTGGACCGACGGCGCGCCCTACGACGTGATCTGCGTGTCGGGCGGCCTGCCGGTCATGCCGCAGGAATTCCTCGAATTGTTGAAGATCGGCGGGCGCATTGCGGCCTTCGTCGGCGTGGCGCCGGTCATGAAAGCGCAGATCGTGACCCGTGTAGACGAAAAGCAGTTCCGCGTCTCGGACGTGTTCGAAACGCTGGTCGCGCCGCTCAAGAACGCGGTGCATCCGTCGCTGTTCCGCTTCTGATTGCGCTTCGTGCCGCCGTGCTTTCACGGCGGCGCGCTCCTGTCCCTTGCTGTCCTTGCTGTCGCCCTTCGAAGATCTCCATGCAAAATCTCACCGCACCCGAACTCGCCGCGTGGCTGGCCGATTCCTCGCGCCCCGCGCCCGTTCTGCTCGACGTGCGCGAGCCCTGGGAAGTCCAGACGGCCAAGCTGGACAACATCGTGTCGATTCCGATGCGCGACATTCCCGCCCGCAGCGAAGAACTCGACGACGACGCGCAGATCGTCTGCATCTGCCATCACGGCGCGCGCAGCGCACAGGTCGCGATGTTCCTGGAATCGCGCGGCTTCACGCACATGTTCAACCTGTACGGCGGCATCGACGCATGGTCGCGTCAGGTCGATCCGGCGGTGCCCACGTACTGATCGCGCGTCATCCGGCGCTCGACCACAGCGCCGTGCCGTTCGCGGCATAGATGACCAGATGGCCGTCTTTCTGGATCAGCGCAATCGCACCCGGATGACCCGACGTGCGGGTCTGCCACACCCGCGCGCCGTTCTTGTCGTACAGCACCAGATTGCCGTCTGCCTCCATGCGAACTTCCGCTCCCGGCGGCCCGGCGTTCTGTGACGACCACACGACCACGCCGTTCTGCATCGCGACGAGATAGCCGTCGTCCTGCACCGTCAGCGTGACGCCGCCGCTGCACGCCGCCAGCGCTCCACCCACGCCGAAACCTTCACCCGGCGCCAGTCGGCCACAGGCGCCCGGTGCGTTGACGGCCGGCAGCGCCGCGAACCAGCTCAGATCGGCCGCGTCCGCGATGGCCTGCGCGCCCGCGTCGTTCGGATGCAGATGGTCGCCGCTGTCG
Source organism: Caballeronia sp. LZ035 (assembly GCF_031451175.1). Taxonomy (NCBI): domain Bacteria; kingdom Pseudomonadati; phylum Pseudomonadota; class Betaproteobacteria; order Burkholderiales; family Burkholderiaceae; genus Caballeronia; species Caballeronia sp. LZ035. The sequence goes on along the minus strand of NZ_JARUXS010000001.1, from coordinate 1,037,102 downwards.
AACGCCGGTGCATACGCGGCCTGATTGCCGACGTCACCGGTCGCCTCAGCCTGGTCGAGCACCGCATCACAGCCGCTGCTGGCGCGATCGCGCAGGAACCCGTTGATCTGCTCGCGCGTGGCTTCGATGGCCGGCGTCCACTCCGCGATGCCCTGGAACGGCGTCAGCGTCGAGCAGACCACGCCGAGCTGCGCGGCGTGCGCCTGCCCGATCACACGCCGGTAGGCGTCTTCGAGTTGCGTCGCGGTCGGCGGAGTGTCGTTAATGAGACTGTTGACAGCCTCATCCGAGACGATCACCCATTTCACGTTCGCCTGCCCCAGCACGTCGCGGGCAAAGCGCGTGAGTCCGGCCTGACCCGCGCCATCCGTGAAGAAACCGTTGCCGCCGATGGCCTCGCTCAGCACGCCAACCGTCATGCCCGCGCGCGCCAGCCGCACCGCCAGCCGGTTGGGCCAGCGCCGGTTGCCGTTCGGCGTGGTCCCGAGCCCCTCCGTGATCGACGCGCCGAACGCGACCACCGCGCCCGTCGCGGCGGCATTCATCACGTCGATGCCCGTCAGGAAATAGACCGACTGCCCGCCCGCCGCATTTGCGACACCGCCCGCAAACGCAGCATCGGCGCTCACGTCGCCGGGCGCGATGTAGACGTCCTGCAAGCCGAGATCGTTGCCGGTCGAATTCGGCGGCGTTTTTGACGGCACATGCAGGCTCACGGCGAGATCCGCGAGCGCGGGCACGTCGAAGGCAACGGCATCGCTTTGCACCGAGCCGCCCGCCGGAATCGTGACGTAGGGCTGGCCGCTGAACGTGACCAGGCGATCGGTGCCTGCGACCGTGGCCGACCCGCGTGCGCGCCGCGCGAGATGCACGTCGCCGATGGTCACGGGCTGCGTTCCGTACAGGTTCGAGAGCGTCACCCGCGCCGCCGTACCGCCGATGCTCGTACGCACGATGTGCCGGATCGTCTGGTTATCGAAGCCGTCGTCGGACGCGATGGACGGCGCGCTCGACCACGTGCCGGTCCATTGCGTCTGGGCGAAAGCCCCCGGCGTGCCGGACCACAGAGCGAGCAGCGCCAGCAACCCAAGAACGTACCTCTGCAGTACCGGCTTCATATCCGCCTCCGTTTCCGGCCGGACGCCGGACATGCGGTTTTTCGCATTGTCGTCCCTGCAGCGCCCCTGGACACGGCCATGCCTCGAAAAAAAAGCCGCATGAACGTTCGCTCATGCGGCTTCTATCCTTCCCGGCGCGGCACGAATCACACGACGTTCATCGCCATCGCGCTCGCGCGATAGTGCTCCGCGGCCTGCTGCGTATCGCCGAGCTGTTCATGCAGACGGGCGAGCGCGCGATGCGTGCGGATCTTGAGCGGTTCGTTGTCGGCGAGCTTCAGCGCCGATTCGAGAAAAGCCTGCGCCTTGCCCCACAACTGCTGATGCAGGCACAACCGGCCGAGCGTGAAGAGCAGATCGGCGTCTTCGCTGCGCTCCTTCTGCCAGGCCTCGGCGCGCTGGATCAGCGGGAAGGCGTCGCCGCCGACGATGCAGTCCGGATAACGCCGCAACAGCCGCGCATCCCAGTTGTGCGCGAGCGCGTCCTCGACGATCTTCTTCGCTTCCGCGCGACGGTCGAGCGCGATCAGCAGCTCGGCGGCGAGATCGGCGAGACGCGGCGACTGACGCTCGATGGCCGAGAGCGACTGCCAGAACTCGATCAGCGCATCGGGATTGTGACGCCGGTCGCGCAGCAGGTTTTCCGCCGCTACCTGGCGCAGCCGCATGGCCACCGCCGGATGCAGCGCCTCGCGCTTCTCCAGCATGCGCACGAGCTTCAGGACTTCGCCCCAGTTTTTCAACTGCTGCTGCGCCCGCAGCGCGATCTGCTGCGCGTGAATGCGCCGGCCGCCCTGCGCCTGCATCTCGGTCAACGCGACGAGCGCGCCATCGGCGTCGCGGCCGTCAGCGCGCATGTCGGCGGTGGCCATCAGGCGCGCGTCCTGCCACTCGGGGCCGCCCACCTGTGTAAGCCATTCGTCGCGCCGGGCATACTCGTGCAGCCGGTGCGCCGCGCTCGCGCCGATCAGCCCGGCCGCGCCCTTGTTGTCGGTCACGGCGAGCGCATCGCGCGCGGCCTTCTCGGCCTTCGAAAAACGGCCGGCATACAGATGTCCGACCGCGTCGCGCAGCGCGGCATTCGCCTTTGCCAGCTTGCTGCGCGCACGATAGGCCGCCACCCGCGACGGCATTTTCCAGACGCCGCGCGCCGCGCGAATCAACGCGTACAGCACCAGGAACAACACCACCAGCGCGACCACGAACAGGTTCAGCGACATGTCTACGCGATACGGCGGCATGACCAGCAGGATCTGTCCGCCGTTGAAGCCGCCGACCGTCGCGACGATCACCGCGACGGCGAACAGCAGCGCAAGCCAGATGAGTCCACGAGTCGTCATCATCCGCCTCGCTTGAACTGGTGGACGGCGGCGAGGCTGTCGTTGAGGTTCGGCACGGCGACCGCGAGCGACGCCTGATCGACCTGCTTCACCAGCTCGCGCACCGCTTCCACCTTCTTCGACGACGGATCGAAGTAGCGGGCGAGCGCGGCGTCGGCGGCGCTCAGGTCCGACTTCAGCGTGGGTTCACTGCGCGACAGCAGCGACAAACGCGCCGACAACAGCCGCAGCTTGACGTTCTCACGCACGAAGTAGCCTTGGTCGGGCGACGTGAGCATGGCGTCGGCGTTATCGATGCGGCGCACCGACACGAGGCTCGAAAGCTGTTGTCCGATGCCGTTCGTGATCTGCCGCCACAGCACCTTCCAGCGCGGCTCGCCGGTGGCGGCGGCGACGGAAGCGCTGTCCGCGGGCGCGTCGGCCTGGGCGCGCGCACGGGCGATCGGCGCTTCGCCGGCGAGCGGCAACTGGTCGATCTGGCCGATGGCCGTGTCGAGCTTGATGGCGAGACCGGTGAGGTCGGTGGTCGGCGCGGACTTGAGCTTGTCCATGTCCTGCGCGATCGCCTTGCGGATCGCCACGACCTGCGGGCCATTGGTGGCGGCGAGGCGGGTGTCGGCGCTCTGCAGGGCGAACAGCGCCAGTTGCACGTTGCCGGTCAATTGGAGCTGCTGGCTTGCGCTCGACAGGATCTGCTCGACTTCGGCGACGGTCCAGTCGTCGCGATTGCTCGCGAGATCCTGATATTGCTGCTGCAACGCCTGGCTGTGCGCTTCGGCGTCCGCGAGCTTGCCTTGCATCTGGATGAGCTGGGTGTTGAGCGCGGTGGTGGCGCTCGCGGCCTGATCGGCCCTGGCGCGCAGCTCGGCGTTCTGCTGGTCCGCCTGCGCGAGCCGCTGCGACAGTTGCGTGCCGGCGCGGTCGAACTTGCGGTTCAGGACGAACGCACCCGCGCCCGCCGCCACCGCCAGAACGACGATGACGACCCACAACAGGACAAGGCCCGCGGCGCCGCGCCGCTTCTGCTGCTCGAATGGCGTGAACGGCGTGTTGGGCGGCAAGGGCGGTGTCACGTTCGGCTGAGGTGCGTCTTTCTTGGAATTGTTCGGATCAGTCATGCGTGATGGAGCCGGTTGAGGGGCCGGTTGAGGGGCCGGGGCCGGTTGAGAAGCCGGAGCAGCAGGTGCGTCAGCCTCAGGGTGCCCGTGGGTCTGGGCCGTATGGAGCGTCCGGGCCGATGCCTCCGCGTCGCTCGTGCCGGACGGAAACAAGGCTTCCAGCGCGTGGACGATGCGGTCGTCCCCCGCGCCGGACACCGTCATCCTATCAAAACCCGCTCCCCGCGCGGCCTCGGCGATGCGCGGATGGGGGCAGACCAGCGGCGCGCGTTTCAGGCGCGCGATTTCATCGGCGGTCAGATGCTCCCAGGCCAGTTCGTTCAGATTGCGCACGCCTTCGGAGCTGGTCAGCAGCCACGCGTGCGGCGCGTCCTGCATGGGCGGCTCGCCGGTGAGCAGCGCGTGCACGCGCTCCCACTTCTGCATCGACGGCTCCGGCAACACGCGCCGGTACGCAGCGGCCTTCTCCACCTGCGCGCCCGCAGCGACCAGGCGCTCGGCGAGCCATTCGCGGCCGCCGTCGCCACGCACGATCAGCACGCGCCGGCCTTCAAGACCGGTGGCGCCGAACTCGGCTTCGATGGCTGCGTACAGCGCTTCGGAATCGAAACGGGGATCGGCTTCCTCCGCCGACGGCGTAATCACGCGCTGCGCGGGCGCATGCACGCCCTGGCGGGCAAGCGCAGCCACCGAGCCGGGGCCCACCACGGCCACCGGCAAATCAGCGGGCCACGGCGCGGCGAGCCGGCTGAACGCGTGATCCACCGCATTCGGCGACACGAACACCACCAGTGCGTAACGTTCGGGCGCGTCAGGCGGCAGATAGAGCTGATCGAGCGCGGCGCGCAGCGGGGCGTCGTCGGCGACGGGCGCAATATCGATGAGCGGAAATTCCAGCGTGTCGAACCCCGCGCTGGCGAGACGCGCGAGCAGCGTGGACGACTGTCCCGCCGGACGCGTGACGATGACGGTGGCGCGGCGCGGGCCCGGCATCAGGAACGCGGCCCCGCGGGCGCCGTGTTCGGACCGTCGCCGGAGCGCGAAGTGGCGAGCGCCGCGACGATCTCCAGCGCGCCTTGCGCTTCGAGGTCCGTCGACACGCGCTGGCCCAGCGCGAGCGCGGCGGCGAGGTCGGGCGCGCGCACGGATTCTTCGGCGCGCAACACGCGCCGGCCATCCGGCATCGATACCGCGCCGCGCAGATGCAGCGCGTCGCCCTGCCATTCGGCATACGCGGCGAGCGGCACTTCACAGCTGCCGCCCAGTGCGCGCGATACGGCCCGTTCCGCTTCGACGGCCAGCGCGGTCCGCATGTCATGCAGCGGCGCGAGCCACGCGGCGAGTTCGGCGCGGTCGGCGCGAATCTCGATGCCGAGCGCGCCCTGCCCCGCCGCCGGCAGACTCTGCGCCGGTTCGAGACGCGCGCGGATACGTGCTTCCAGGCCGAGCCGCTTGAGACCCGCGGCCGCGAGAATGATCGCCGCATACTCGCCGCGATCCAGCTTGCCGAGACGCGTGTCGAGATTGCCGCGCAGAGGGCGCACGTCGAGCAGCGGAAAGCGCGCGCGAATCATGGCTTCGCGACGCAGGCTCGAGGTGCCGACGACGCTTCCCGCCGGCAGCGCTTCGAGCGATTCGAAATGCGGCGAGACGAAGGCGTCGCACGGGTCCTCGCGCTCGAGAATGGCGCCGAGCGTGAAGCCTTCGGGCAGTTCCATCGGCACGTCCTTGAGCGAATGCACCGCGAGATCGGCGCGGCCTTCGGCGAGCGCGGCTTCGAGTTCCTTCACGAAAAGACCCTTGCCGCCGACCTTCGACAGCGTGCGATCGAGGATCTGATCGCCGCGCGTGGTCATTCCAAGGATCTTCACGTCGCAACGTGGATATAATTTGTGCAGCGCACACCGCACATGTTCGGCTTGCCACAGGGCAAGGCGGCTTTCCCGCGAAGCGATGGTCAGGGTTGCGGGCGGTGTCGCCGAATGCGTCTCGGAATTCATTGATGCTTGATTGAATGACGGGATTGATGAATGGACATTAGCGAACAATGGTAGCACGCACGCCACGGCTCACCGACCCGCCGGCATCGCGCGAAAGCCTTGTCCGATGCGCCTTTCGGGGCATTCGCGGCACGTTCGGACCCAGCGGAATGGCGGCTCGGCGCCGCCTTCGCCCGGTTCGCGTGGCGCGACGCGGTGAATCGCGCGGCATGCTGTCGCAAGTGTGAAGCACGGCCGTTCGGCGGCCGGCGCTTGCTCGCCGTACCCACGCGCCGATTCGGCGTTTCGAGTCGATGTGCCCTGGCTGTGCCGCTTCTGAGAGGAACTCAACGTGACGTCTTCTGCATCGGCTCGCTCCGCGCGCCGCAACGCCGCATCGCCCCAGTCTTCCCCCGCCGGCACGCCCGCGCCGGCCAGCGACCGCCACCGTCGCCGCCCCGGCCAGCCGGCCACCGTCGCCAAGGCATCGAAGGCCGCCATCGCGCCGAAACCCCGGCCCGGCATCAAGGCGGCTTCAAAGACTGCTTCAAAGGCCGCTTCAAAGTCGGCGCAGAAGTCCGTTCCCAAGCCTGCGCTCAAGACGCCCGCCGCGTCGAAGACCATGCCGAAACCCTCCACCCGCGCGCGCGACGACAAGGACCGGCCGCTCCTCGAAGACATCCGCTTCCTGGGCCGTCTGCTCGGCGAAGTGCTGCGCGAGCAGGAAGGCGACGCCGTGTTCGACGTGGTCGAAGCCATTCGTCAGACGGCCGTGAAGTTCCGCCGCGAAGACGACGTCGAGGCCTCGCAGGCGCTGGAAAAGAAGCTGCGCGCGTTGTCGCCGGAACAGACCGTCTCGGTCGTGCGCGCGTTCAGCTACTTCTCGCATCTCGCGAACATCGCCGAAGACCGTCATCACAACCGCCGCCGCCGCATTCACGCGCTCGCCGGCTCCGGCTCGCAACCCGGCACGATCGCCTACGCGATCGAACGCATGCGCGAACAACAGACCGTCAGCGCGACCCGCAAACAGCTCGACAAGTTCTTCGGCGACGCGCTGATCGTGCCGGTCCTCACCGCGCATCCGACCGAAGTGTCGCGCAAGAGCATTCTCGATGCGCAGCACGACATCGCCCGCCTGCTCGCCGAACGCGACCAGGAACTGACCGCGCGTGAACGCGCCCGCAACGAAGCGGTGTTGCGCGCGCGCGTGACGTCGCTATGGCAGACCCGCATGCTGCGCGAAGCGCGCCTCACGGTCACCGATGAAATCGACAACGCGCTGTCCTACTACCGCGCCACCTTCCTGGCCGAGATTCCGGCGCTCTACGCGGACATCGAGACCGCGCTCGGCGAACACGGGCTGCCCGTGCGCCTGCCGCCGTTCTTCCAGATGGGCAGCTGGATTGGCGGCGACCGCGACGGCAATCCGTTCGTCGTCGGCGAAACGCTCGAAACCGCGATCACGCGCCAGGCAGCGGTGATCTTCGAGCACTATCTGGAACAGGTGCATTTGCTGGGCGCGGAACTGTCCGTGTCGAACCTGCTCGCCGGGTCGAGCGAGGCGCTTCAGGCGCTCGCCGACGCCTCGCCGGACCAGTCGGTGCATCGCACGGACGAGCCGTACCGGCGCGCGCTGATCGGCATGTACACGCGGCTCGCGGCCAGCGCGCGTGTGCGTCTCGGCGAAGGCGTCGTGGCGCTGCGCAGCGCCGGGCCGGGCGCCCCGCAGATTCGCGCGACGCCTTACGCGGACGCCTCCGAATTCACCCGCGACCTGCATGTGCTGGTCGATTCGCTCGCCGAGCATCATGGTGCGTCCATGTCCATCCTGCGGCTCTCGCCGCTGGTGCGCGCGTCGGAAGTGTTCGGCTTCCATCTGGCGAGCATCGACTTGCGGCAGAGCTCGGACATCCACGAGGCGGTCATCGCCGAACTGCTCGCGCGGGCCGGCGTGAGCGCCGACTACGCGGCGCTCTCCGAGGAAGAAAAACGCGCGGTGCTGCTGAAGGAACTGGCCCAGCCGCGTCCGCTGCGCCTGCCGTATGCCGATTATTCCGACCTCGCGAAAAGCGAACTCGGCGTGCTGGAAGCGGCGCGCGAGACCCGTCGCAAGTTCGGCGCGCGCGCCGTGCGCAACTACATCATTTCGCACACGGAAACGGTCAGCGACCTGCTGGAAGTGATGCTGCTGCAGAAGGAAACCGGCGTGCTGCAAGGCTGCCTCGGCAGCCGGGAAGACTCCGCGCGCGACGGCCTGATGGTGATTCCGCTGTTCGAGACCATCGCCGACCTGCGCAATGCGCCGGTCATCATGGGCGAGTTCTTCGCGCTGCCGGGCATCGACGCGCTGGTGCGCAACCAGGGCAACGAGCAAGAAGTGATGCTCGGCTATTCCGACAGCAACAAGGACGGCGGCTTTCTCACCTCGAACTGGGAGCTGTATCGCGCGGAACTGGCGCTGGTCACCTTGTTCAAGGAACGCGGCACGACGCTGCGTCTGTTCCACGGCCGGGGCGGCACGGTGGGACGCGGCGGCGGCCCGACCTACCAGGCCATCCTGTCGCAACCGCCCGGCACCGTCGACGGACAGATCCGCCTGACCGAACAGGGCGAAGTGATTTCGAGCAAGTTCGGCAATCCCGAAATCGGCCGGCGCAATCTGGAGACGGTGGTCGCCGCGACGCTCGAAGCCTCGCTGCTGCCGCACGAAAATGCGCCCGCGCAATTGCCGCAGTTCGAAGACGTGATGCAGACGCTCTCGGATTCGGCGATGGCCGCCTATCGCGCGCTCGTCTACGAGACGCCGGGCTTCACCGACTACTTCTTCTCGTCGACGCCGATTGCCGAGATCGCCGAGCTGAACATCGGCAGCCGGCCGGCCTCGCGCAAGATGCAGGACCCGAAGCAGCGCAAGATCGAGGATCTGCGCGCGATTCCGTGGGGTTTCTCGTGGGGCCAGTGCCGTTTGTTGCTGACCGGCTGGTATGGCTTCGGCAGCGCGGTGACGGCGTATCTCGACCAACCCGGCTCCGAGGAAGAACGCGCCAGACGCCTCGCCCTGCTGCGCAAGATGTGCAAGACCTGGCCGTTCTTCAAGAACCTGCTGTCGAACATGGACATGGTGCTCGCCAAGACCGATCTCGCGGTCGCGTCGCGCTATGCACAGCTCGTCAGCGACAAGAAGCTGCGCAAGCACGTGTTCGACCGCATCGTCGCGGAGCATGAGCGCACGTGCGGCGTGCTCGCGGAGATCACCGGCCGGGGCGAACGTCTCTCCGACAACCCGCTGCTCGCGCGTTCGATCAAGAACCGCTTCCCGTATCTGGATCCGCTCAATCACCTTCAGGTCGAATTGCTCAAGCGGCATCGCGCGGGCGACCAGAACGTGCGGCTCAGGCGCGGCATTCACCTGACCATCAACGGCATCGCGGCCGGCTTGCGCAACACCGGCTGATGCGTGGCGGCGCCTTGTGTGTGCAGCACAACGGCGCCGCTGACCTCAGTCGCGCCGTTGCGCCTCGATCAGCATCGCATCGAGTTCGAACGAGCCATCCTCCGTCACGCTGAAGTACTGGCGCACTTCGTCGGGCGCGCTGTCCCACATCGAGCGAATGGCCGTCACGCGCTCGGGCGGCGTGCGCATGCGCGTCACCCATGCATCAAATTCGAGCGGAATGCGCCAGCGTTCGCCGACGCGCGCCTCGAAACCGGCGGCGTCCAGCATCGCGAGCCATTCGTCCGCGCGATAGTCGCGGATATGCGAGGCGTCGCGCAGCACTTCGATGGCCTGGATATGCGTGTCGTAGAGCGGATCGTCGACGCCCGCAATGTCGATGAAGCGCAGCCGCCCGCCCGGCTTCAGCACGCGATGCACCTCCCGCAGCGCCGCCGGCACGTCGCGCCAGTGATGCGCGCTCATGCGGCTCACGGCCCAGTTGAACGATCCATCGGCGAAGGGCAGCGTTTCCGCTGCGCCCTGCTGCGTGCGCACGGTCGTGAGGCCGCGTTCGCGCGCGGCGGCTTCGACCGTCGCCAGCATCTGCGGCGCGATGTCGTAGGCCACCACTTCGCGCACGTGCGGCGCAATCGCGAAGCTCGCGTGGCCCGCGCCGCAGCCCATGTCCAGCACGGTCGCGTTGCCGCAGGTGGCCGCGAAGGTCGCGGCGAGCGTCTGCAAGTCCGCGCCGCTCGCGTGGACGGCGCTCGTGAGGTAAGCGGCAGCCGTGCTGCCGAAGGCGTCCGCGACCTGTTCGTGGTGTTTCATGGCGAATCTCCGGTTCGGTGTGGGGAAGGTCTGGCGCTACAAGCCGCTACAATAGAGCCCGCCCTGTACCGGTACAAGTCAAGCAGTTATTCTGGTATCTCCACCACCTGTCATGGCTGAACCCCGCTTTCAGCGCCTTGCATGAGTTCCATAGAAAAGTCCGACATCCTCGCCGAAACGCCCGCCCGCGCGCTCGGCGAGTTCATCCGCGCGCATCGCGAACGCCTCTCGCCGCAGGCCGTCGGGCTGGCGCCCGGCCCGCGCCGCCGCACGCCCGGCCTGCGCCGCGAGGAAGTGGCGCAACTGTGCGGCGTGAGCCCCACCTGGTACACCTGGATCGAACAGGGCCGGCCGGTATCCGCCTCCGCCGACGCACTCGCGCGCATCGCGGTCGCGTTGCAGCTGTCGCGCGCCGAGCGCGCCTATCTGTTCGAGCTGGCGGCGCAGCGCGATCCCGCCGAGCCCGACCCCGCCAGCCAGGACGCGCCCGCCGCGCTGCTGCAGACGGTCGGCCTGATCGGCGCGCCGGCTTACGTGCTCGACCGCCAATGGAACGCGCTGCGCTGGAACGCGCCGGCGGCGGATCTGTTCGTCGGCTGGCTCGACGGCGCGCACGACCGCAACTTGCTGACCTACACCTTCACGTCGGCGGCGGCGCGCGAACTGATCGTCGACTGGGACACGCGCGCGCGGCGGCTCGCGGCCGAGTTCCGGGCGGATTCCATCCGCCATCTGAACGATCCGCCGACGCGCGCGCTGATCGACACCCTGAGCGCCGCGAGCGATGCGTTCGCGCGCTACTGGGCCTCGCAGGACGTGTTCGAGCGCGAAGGCGGCGAGCGCGCGTTCCATCATCCGGCGCGCGGCCGCGTGGTGTTCAACCAGATCACCTTCAAGCCGGCGCATCGCGAAGATCTGAAGCTCGTGATCCTCGTCGGGGAGGCGTGACGCCTTTTGTTAAAATCCCAGTCTTCCGGCTGCGCAACGCGCCGCTCCTTCCGTCCGCCACAGCACAGCACATCACCATGAGTTCCCAACTCCACAAAAAAGGCGAGGCCTGGTCCGCGCGCTTCTCCGAGCCGATGTCGGAGCTCGTCAAACGCTATACGTCGTCGGTGTTCTTCGACAAGCGCCTCGCCCTCGTCGACATCCAGGGCTCGCTCGCGCATGCCTCGATGCTCGCGGCACAGAAGATCATCGGCGCCGACGACCTCGCGGCCATCGAGCGCGGCATGGCGCAGATCAAGGGCGAGATCGAGCGCGGCGAATTCGAGTGGAAGCTGGATCTGGAAGACGTGCATCTGAACATCGAGGCGCGCCTGACCGCGCTGATCGGCGATGCCGGCAAGCGCCTGCACACCGGCCGCTCGCGCAACGACCAGGTGGCCACCGACATCCGCCTGTGGCTGCGCGGCGAGATCGACCGCATCGGCGATCTCCTGAAGGATCTGCGCGGCGCGCTGATCGACATGGCCGAGCAACACGCCGACACCATCATGCCCGGCTTCACGCATTTGCAGGTCGCGCAGCCGGTGACCTTCGGTCACCATCTGCTCGCCTACGTCGAGATGTTCTCGCGCGACGCCGAACGCATGCGCGACGCCCGCAAGCGAGTGAACCGCCTGCCGCTGGGCGCGGCGGCGCTGGCCGGCACGAGCTATCCGATCGACCGCGAGGCGGTCGCCAGGACGCTCGGCTTCGAGGGCATCTGCGCGAACTCGCTCGACGCCGTGTCGGACCGCGACTTCGCGATCGAATTCACGGCGGCCGCCGCGCTCGTCATGACGCACGTGTCGCGTTTCTCCGAGGAACTGGTGCTGTGGATGAGCCCGCGCGTCGGCTTCATCGATCTGGCCGACCGCTTCTGCACCGGTTCGTCGATCATGCCGCAGAAGAAGAACCCGGACGTCCCGGAACTCGCGCGCGGCAAGACCGGCCGCGTGAACGGCCATCTGATGGCGCTGCTGACGCTGATGAAAGGCCAGCCGCTCGCCTACAACAAGGACAATCAGGAAGACAAGGAGCCGCTGTTCGACACCGTCGATACAGTCGCCGACACGCTGCGCATCTTCGCGGAAATGGCCGCGGGCATCACGGTGAAGCCGCAGGCGATGCGCGCCGCGGCGCTGCAAGGCTTCTCCACCGCCACCGATCTCGCGGACTATCTCGTCAAGCGCGGCCTGCCGTTCCGCGATGCGCACGAGGCGGTGGCGCACGCGGTGCGCATTTGCGTGGACCGCGAGTGTGACATCGCGGACCTGTCGCTGGACGAGATGCGTAAGGAACTGCCGAACGTCGCGCATCTGATCGGCGAGGACGTGTTCGAGTATCTGACGCTCGAAGGTTCGGTCGCGAGCCGCGCCCATGCGGGCGGCACCGCGCCGGATCAGGTGCGGGCGGCGGCGCAGGCCGCGCGCGCGGCGCTCTGACCGTGCGAGATTTCACCGCGCCCTGAAGACCCCCGAGGCCGTTCGCAAGAACGGCCTTTTTCGTTCCCGGCCGCGACCGAGTGTCCCTGCGCAATGCCCGGCTGATTCGCGATAATCGGGTGTCGCGCCCTCCACGCCTCCCACACCCTCCACGCCATGATCATCCGCCCCAAGCTCAACTGGTTCCGGCTGCTGTTCGTCTGGCGCGGCTCCGTGCTGCCGCAGCTTCTGCCGCGGCTCGGGCTGATCTTCGTGTTGTCGGTGACGGCGATCATCATGCACGACACCATGCGCGCCTATCCGGTCGAACTCGGCACGCCGCCGTTCGCGCTGGTGGGCATCGCGCTCGCGGTGTTTCTCGGCTTTCGCAACAGCGCGGCCTATGAGCGCTGGTGGGAAGGCCGCAAGCTGTGGGGCGCGTTGCTGAACACCTCGCGCGCGCTCGCGCAACAGGCGCTGACGCTCGCGGCGCCGCGCGAGCCGGTGCAGTCGCGCCAGTTCATCGCCGCGCTCGGCGCGTTGGCGCATGCGCTGCGTCACCAGTTGCGCGGCACCGACGCCTTGGCCGATCTCGCCCCGCGCGTGCCGCCCGAGCTGCACGCGCGTCTCGCGGCCGCGACCTTTCGCCCGGCGCTCATCATGCTCTGGCTCGGCGAATGGGTCGCACAGCGTCAGCGCGAAGGCGCCCTCGACGGCTATGCGGTGCTCGCCTTGCAGCACAACCTGAACGTGCTGTCGGACGTGATCGGCGGCTGCGAACGCCTCGCCTCGACGCCACTGCCGTTCTCGTACTCGGTGATGATCCACCGCACCATCTATCTGTTCTGCGCGTTCCTGCCGTTCGGCCTCGTCGACGGCGCCGGCCTGCTCACGCCGTTGTTCGCGTTGCTGCTCGCCTATGCGTTCATGGCGCTCGAAGCGATCGCCGCGCAGATCGAGGACCCGTTCGGGCTCGAAGAGAACGATCTCGCGCTGAATACCATCTGCGAAGGGATCGAAACCGCCCTGCACGACCTCGCCGCCGACTCCGGCTTCGCGCGCGCGCCGCGCTGCGCGACGAACACGCCCGACTACATTCTCGACTGACCCTTCTTCCTCTCAAGCAGGGTGCGCATGACATCGTCGATAATCGTGCGCACTCAACCTGGAGGAAACGTTTTGAAACTGTTCTACAAGGCGGGCGCGTGCTCGCTCGCCTCGCATATCGCGCTCGAGGAATCCGGTCTGGCCTACACCACCGAAGCCGTCGATCTCAAGACCAAGACCACCGCGAGCGGCGCCGACTTCAACCAGATCAACCCGAAAGGCTATGTTCCGGCGCTGTTGCTCGACAACGGCGAACTGCTGACCGAAGGTCCGGCAATCATGCAGTACGTGGCCGATCAGGCGCCGGAAAAAAATCTCGCCCCGCTCGCCGACGCGATGGCGCGCTATCGGCTGCAAAGCTGGCTCACGTTCATCGGCACCGAGCTGCACAAGAACTTCTCTCCGCTCTTCACCCCGCGCCTGGCCAGCGATTCCCGAGCCGCCGCCATGGCCACGCTCGAGCGCCGTCTCGCGTATGTCGCGCATCACATCGACGACAAGCAGTTCCTGCTCGGCGACACGTTCAGCATCGGCGACGCCTATCTCTTCACCGTGCTCGGCTGGGCGAAGCATGTGGATCTCGATCTCGGCAAATGGCCGGCGCTCGTCGCGTATCAGGAACGGGTCGGCGCACGCCACGGCGTGCAGGCGGCAATGAAGGCAGAAGGCTTGCTGTGAGCCTTGCCGCTTGACCATAGCGTCATCGGCAGATGCGCCGCACGAGCCATTTGTACAGACGGTCGAGCGTCGGCACGATGCGGCGCTCGGTCCAGTCGAACGACAGCGTGGCCACCGAGACGAGCATCGCGCTGCACACGAAACCCGTGAACCAGGGCTCGATAGCCGGCCAGTCCAGCAGCGCGCGACAGGACAGGTAGTACCCGCCCACCAGCGAGATAAGAAAGAAGATCACCGCGCGCCATGACGAATGCTCGCGCGAGCGCGTCAGGTGAATCAGCGCGCCGCACACAACGCCCAGCGTCTGCGCCGGATCGGCATGCATGCCGGATGCCAACGGATCGAAGCAGCGCACCATGTCCATCAGGCATTCGGACCCGCAGGCAGGCGTGACCGGATAGAGAACGATCATGATCTGAAGTGTGCAACGTGGGGTTCCGGCAGCGCGGCGGCGCCCATGAAGACGCCGCCGCGCAGCCGCTTCGGGGCAGCGTCAGCCGCCCCGCTTGGTCTTGCCGCGCGTCAGACCGCGCCCTTGTCGATCCAGGGCTTGGAATCCGCCGCGGTCTTGCCCGTGCAGGCCGGATTGCCGGGCTCGTCGAACTGCGTCGCCCACCATTGCGTCACGTAGGTGTGCAGCCCCTGACCCTGGTAGTTGTGCGTCACGGTCGACCCGCCCGGATAGTCCTGCGGCACCCAGGTGCCCGCGTCGTTCACCGGCGAGACCGTCACGGTCGTCGTGGCGGTCGAAGCCGGGCCGCTGCCGCTGTTGCCCGTCACCGTGAGCTGGACCGGATACGCGGTCGTGCTGCTGACCGCCGGCGCCGTCACGTTCACGCTCATGTCGCGCGACTGATCGAACGGCAAGCCCGGTGCGTTCCACAGATAGGTCAGCACACCCGGACCCGTCGATGCCGCGGCCGACAACGCCAGCGGTCCGCCCGCCGCAACGCTGGTCGTCCCGGTGATCACGGCGGTGACCGGCTTGGACACCGGCGTCGCTTCGAGGCACACCGTCTCGCTCGCGCTCGACGTGCCGTCGCTCACCGACAACTGCACGAGGTAGTCGGTCACCACGGTGACGGCCGGCATCGACGCCGCGACGCTCGCTTGCGTCGAGCCGTCGAACGGCATGCCAGGTGCGTTCCACGCATAGGTCAGCGCATCGCCGTCAGGATCGGACGACTGCGCGCCCGACAGCCGGAACGGCGTACCCGCGTCGAGTTGCACCAGCAGCTTGGCCACCGGAGGATGATCGCTGCCCGACTGCACGTCGAGTTCGAGCTTCGCGGTATCCGTGCCGCCCTTACCGTCGTCGACCGTCAGGCTGATCGTGTACCTGGGCGCTGCGCTCGCCGGCACGGCGCCGCTCACTTCCATCGTGGTCGCGCCATCGAACGACAGGCCCGGCGCCGACCAGCGGCAGGTCAGCGCGTCGCCGTCGGCATCGCTGGAACCCGCGCCCGTATAGGTCACGGTCGCGCCCGCGGCGGCCGTCGCCGGACCGTCGATGACGGCAACCGGCGGGTGATTCTCGCCCGTCACGTTGATGCCCTTGAAGTAGAACGGCTCCATGTCGATGTGCTCCACGTCGATCTCGTTGCCGAGTCCTTCGCGCGCCGCATTGACGAGCAGGCCGTTATCCAGGTCGATGGTCCACGTGAAGAGTCCGGCCAGCCCGCGCTCGCGTACATACTCGCCCTTGGCTTTCACGGTGCGGGGCGTATCGACGGACAGGAACAGCCGCGAGTCCGGGCTGTACAGATAGTCGGCATCGGCGACTTCGTCGGTGTAGACGTTGTAGCCGTTGATACCCGCCTGGCTCTCGAGATCGACATAGTTGTAGATCAGGTCGTACCACTCGGTGACGCCCGACTCGAAGCTGCCGGTGGTCGCGCCCTGGCCCGGATCGTAGCTGCCCTGGAGCGGCGAGAAGCTCTCGATGCTGGCATTGCGCCCGCTGCGGCTATAGGCGGCGTAGCCGAGCGCGACGCGTTCGAGCGGAATGCCGACGGTCTGTTCGAGATAATCGACGGCGGCATCGACGCTGAAGCCATCGGTGTTGAACGGATGCAGGTTCGTGTGATGCGCGAGTTCCTCCGCCCACGGCGTGCCGAAGAAGTCATAGGTCATCAGGTTGAAGCCATAGACGCCGGCCTCCAGCATCTTGTCCAGGTGCGCGGCCTTCATCTTGTCGACGTCCGCCGACACCGCGATGCTGATCTTCACGTCCGGGCGGCCGGCCTGCTTCAGCGCCGCGCACAGTTCGCTCACGAGGGTCGCGAAATTCGGCGCGTCGGTGGCATCGTAGGTATTGCCCGTGTTGCCTTCCGCGCCGGGGTATTCCCAGTCCAGATCGAGTTCGGTGAACATCGGGAAGCGCGACAGGATGTCCAGCACGCTGTCGATGAACGTCTTGCGCTTGCCGGCGTCGGCGGCGACCCAGTGAAACGCCTCGCTCATGGTCCAGCCGCCGATGCTGAGCGCCATCACGAGTTTCGGGTTCTTCTCGTGCAGCTTGCGCAGCCCGCCGAGCACGCCCTGCGCCTTGTTCTGATAGAACAACTCCGTGTAGCTGCCGCTGGCGGGCGACGAGAAGCCACAGTCGATATAGGAGCTCACGTCGCCCCATGCATCGACGAAGGTGGCTTCGTTCGGGTCGCGCGCGAAGTCCTTCGCGGCCTGCTGGATGTGCGCGGCATTCTCGCCCTTGTCGCCGACGATCCCCAGAAAGCCGATGATGAGTTTGTCGTAGGCGAACGGATCGAGCGCCATCAGGTCGACGCCGCGGCCGCAATCCGCGTCGGCGAAATCGTCGAGGTAGCGGCCGTCGTACTGCGACCAGTCCGTGTAATAGCCGAACACCTTCTTGTCGTTCGACTTGTAGCGGTTATACACGCGCTTCGCCACGCGGCCGGACGTATAGCTGAACGCCTGGGTTTCCGTCGCCGGGTCGTAGTCGTTCATGCCGTACTTCTGCTCGGTCGCGCCCTTCGCGCCATAGGTGTTGCCGGGGTCGCCGTTGTAGACCAGCTTGCTGTTCGGCCGGCCGCCTTCGACCTTGCGGTCCGTCATGACCTCGTTGGATACGGCGCGGTTCGTCACCTTGCGTGTGTTACTCATTTTCCATTCCTCTTGATCCAGTGTGAAAAAGCTTGTCTGCCCGGCGCGCTTCGTGCCCCGGGAGACAGGATCATGTTCAGGAATGCAAGGTGATCAGCACATGGAAAACGTGTGGAATACTCAATGTCCGCCGCGCCTTGCTCGCCTCCACAAGAACAGGGCCCCAGCGGGCTGGCTTGATTTCATTCGAGAAGTGCAGCCGCGCCTGACCGCCCCCTGCCCGATGCCTTGAAGACACACCGCGACCACGCCCGCCGATATCCACACGGGTCTTCAACGCTAGTGCAGCCAATCGTCTTGCGGGTGTTCCAGCTATGTCCGCCCTTGCGTGCATTCGTGCCACTTCTTCCATGGTCTTCAACCCGTCCCTGTTGCTAGGGTACGCGTCTTCAACGCACGAGGGCATGATGGACAACGCACGGAGCAGCACACGATTCGACTGGCAACACGACCGCGTCTGCAGCGGTCAGGTGGCCGCCCGCCTCTCAGGCCAGGAAAAGGAAGTCCTGCGGCTGCTGGTGACGGCGCAGGGACGCGTGTGCGAACGCGAGGAACTCATGGATGCCATCTGGGGGCCGCGCGCCGCCTATATGGACGATCTCTATCTCACGCAGTTGGTGTATCGCGTGCGCAAGGCACTGAAGCCCCTGGGCTTGTGCGAGCGCATCGTGACCCTGCCGCGCATGGGCTATCGGTTCGATGCGGAAGGCTTGCAGATGCAGGACCTCGCCGCTGCGGAAGGCGTCGACGACGCGCCCGCGAACCGGCTGCGTGGCTGGCGCGCGCTGCTGGATAAATGTCACATGCGGCGGCGCGCGGCCAGCGCGGGCGGTGGGCCGCACGCCACTCCCTCCGTCTCCACCGGCTTGCCCGTCATTCACGCCCGGCTCGGGACCGTGACCTTCGCAGGCACGACGGGCCACCTGACCGGCTTCGAACGCGCGCTGCTGGAAGCCTTCGTCGAGCAGCCGGGCGTTACGCTGCGGCGCCAGGAACTGATCATGCGCATCTGGGGCAACGAGGAAAACATCGACGTGCACCGGCTCACGCGTCTCGTGTCCCGATTGCGACGCTCGCTCGAGCCGCTGGGCCTTGCACAGCGGATCGTCCATATGCCGGGCGTCGGCTACCGGTTCTGCGCGATGGATCCGGCCGCGGAGGCACACGCCGGGACGCACGAGACGGCGCGCGACGAACCGTCCGGTACGCCGTCCTCGTCCGCTCGCGCCGCCGTGCGGAAGCATCCCGGAAGCTGGCCACCCGGGCTGGTCACCGTGGCGATGGCGGTGCTGCTGACGCTCGCCAATAGTCATCCGACACCCGCGCACCAACGCGACATGCACGCAGTCAGCCTGACGCGATGCGACCGGCAGGTCATGCACGATGTTTTCGTTCGCGACGTGGCCGCTTCGCTGTCGATCGGGACGCATGGCTCGATGACCGAAGCCGTGAACGACGCCTGGTGTGACGTCGTCAAGGACCTGCACGCGGCCGGCTGCCGCAACGTCAGCGAGATGCCCGCTTCCTATTCAGGACCCGGGCTGGGCAGCTGACACTGCGCGGCGTACGGAGACGTTCCGCCGCGACGCTCATGAAAAAAGCGCCCGCGCAGGCTGTCAAACCTGCGCGGGCGCCAGATGCACAACCCGCACGATAAAACCGCTCGCGGCCGCTCAGCCGCGCACGCAGTCGACGAAGTATTCAACCCGGCCGTTGATCATCTCGCCGACCAGCCCGTGAATGTCCGTGTGGAAACCGGGGAAGCGCTCGTTGAACTCGCGCGCGAAGCGCAGGTAATCGACGATGGTGCGGTTGAAGCGCTCGCCCGGGATCAAGAGCGGAATGCCCGGCGGATACGGCGTCAGCAGGATGGAGGTCACGCGCCCTTCGAGTTCGTCGATGGGCACCCGGTCGATCTCGCGGTGCGCCAGCTTGGCGAACGCTTCGGACGGCTTCATCGCCGGCTCCATGCTCGACAGGTACATCTCGGTGGTGAGGCGCGCGATGTTGTTCGCGCGGTACACGCTGTGAATTTGCTCGCACAGATCGCGCAGGCCGATGCGCTCGTACGACGGATGCTGCGCGACGAACTCCGGCAGCACGCGCCACAGCGGCTGGTTGTTGTCGTAGTCGTCCTTGAACTGCTGGAGTTCGGTGACCATCGAGTTCCAGCGGCCCTTGGTGATGCCGATCGTGAACATGATGAAGAACGAATACAGCCCGGTCTTCTCCACGATGATGCCGTGCTCGGCCAGATACTTCGTGACGATCGCGGCCGGGATGCCGGTGTCGCCGAACTCGCCGTCCACGTCGAGCCCCGGCGTGATGATCGTCGCCTTGATCGGGTCGAGCATGTTGAAGTTCTCGGCAAGCGCGCCGAAGCCATGCCAGCGGTCGTTCGGCTTGAGCATCCACTCTTCGCGGTCGCCGATGCCCTCTTCCGTCAGCGCGTCCGGGCCCCAGACGGTGAAGAACCAGTCGTCGCCGTATTCGGCATCGACCTTGCGCATGGCGCGGCGGAAGTCGATCGCCTCCGCAATCGATTCCTCCACCAGCGCCGTGCCGCCGGGCGCTTCCATCATCGCGGCGGCCACGTCGCAGGACGCGATGATCGCGTATTGCGGCGACGTGGACGTATGCATCAGATACGCCTCGTTGAAGCGATGGCGGTCGAACGTGCTGTTCTCGCTGTCCTGCACGAGGATCTGCGACGCCTGCGAGATGCCGGCGAGCAGCTTGTGCGTGGAGTGCGTCGCGAACACGAGCGCGCCCGTGCGCGGACGGCCCGCGCCGATGGCATGCATGTCCTGGTAGAACGAGTGGAACTCGGCGTGCGGCAGCCAGGCTTCGTCGAAATGGAGCGTGTCCAGCATGTCGCCGAGCAGGTCCTTGATCATCTCGACGTTGTAGATCACGCCGTCATAGGTGCTCTGCGTGATCGTCAGGATGCGCGGCTTGACCTTCGGGTTCTTCGCCAGCGCCTCGCGCGCGAACGGATTCGCCTCGATCTTCTTGCGGATGTTTTCCGGCTTGAACTCGTCGCGCGGAATCGGCCCGATGATGCCGAAGTGATTGCGCGTCGGCGTGAGGAACACCGGAATCGCGCCGGTCATCGTGATCGCGTGCAGGATCGACTTGTGGCAGTTGCGGTCCACCAGCACGATGTCGCCCGGCGCCACCGTCGCATGCCAGACGATCTTGTTCGACGTGGACGTGCCGTTGGTCACGAAGAACAGATGATCCGCGCCGAAGATGCGCGCCGCATTGCGCTCCGACGCCGCGACCGGGCCGGTGTGATCGAGCAGCTGGCCCAGTTCCTCCACCGCGTTGCAGACGTCCGCGCGCAGCATGTTCTCGCCGAAGAACTGGTGGAACATCTGCCCCAGCGGATTCTTCAGGAACGCGACGCCGCCCGAATGGCCGGGACAGTGCCACGAGTACGAACCTTCGTCCGCGTACTGCACCAGTTCCTTGAAGAACGGCGGCGCCAGCGCGTCGAGATACACCTTCGCCTCGCGGATCACGTGGCGCGCGACGAACTCCGGCGTGTCCTCGAACATGTGAATGAAGCCGTGCAGTTCGCGCAGGATGTCGTTCGGCAGATGGCGCGAGGTGCGCGTCTCGCCGTACAGGAAAATGGGGATGTCGGCGTTGCGGCGGCGCACCGCTTCGATGAACGCCCGCAGCGCGACGATCGCCGAGGCCAGCTCGGGCGTGTCGCCTTCCACGACGACGTTGTCGGCGTAAGGGAGCAGTTCGTCGTCATCGATGGACAGGATGAAGCACGACGCGCGGCTCGACTGCTGCGCGAACGCGGCCAGGTCGCCGTAGCTCGTCAGGCCGAGGACTTCGGCGCCTTCCTTCTCGATCGCCTCGGCGAGCGCCCGGATGCCGGAACCCGAGATGTTCTCGGAGCGAAAGTCTTCGTCAATGATGACGACGGGAAAGCGAAACTTCATGAGGCGATTCTCCAAATGGAACGACCGCTGTCCAGGAAGCAATCCCGAAGCCAGCGGTCTTCGACCAAACGTCTGCCGTGTGCGTCTCGAAACGCGCGGCGATGATCAGGTTTTCGGCAGCGTCACGCCGTGCTGCCCTTGATATTTCCCGCCGCGATCCGCGTACGAGGTCTCGCATATTTCGTCGCTCTCGAAGAACAGAACTTGCGCGACACCTTCGTTGGCGTAGATTTTGGCAGGCAAAGGTGTCGTATTCGAGAATTCGAGCGTCACATAACCTTCCCATTCCGGCTCGAACGGCGTCACGTTGACGATGATGCCGCAGCGTGCGTAGGTGGATTTGCCGAGGCACACGGTCAGGCACGAACGCGGAATGCGGAAATACTCCACCGTGCGGGCCAGCGCGAACGAGTTCGGCGGGATGATGCAGACGTCGCCCTTGAAGTCCACGAACGATTTTTCGTCGAAGGCCTTCGGGTCGACAATGGTCGAATTGATGTTGGTGAAGATCTTGAATTCGTCGGCAACGCGGATGTCGTAGCCGTAGCTCGACGTGCCGTAGCTCACGATCTTGCGGCCGTCCTCGGTGACCCGCACCTGATCGGGCACGAACGGCTCGATCATCTTGTGCTGCTCGGCCATGCGGCGAATCCACTTGTCGGACTTGATGCTCATAGGGGACGCTACTCAACGGTGAACGGCTCCGGTCTCGCGACCGCCGCCTGCTGTCAAACGAAGCCCGGCTCGCTGCGGCATTCCTTGCCGCGCCCGCCAGACGAAAGCGCGTATTTTACGCGATCGCGCCGCGGCGCCGTGGGTGCGTGCCCGGCGCGCGCGCCTAGCGGCGAATCACGCCGCAGGCGAGCGCCGGTCCCACGTTGTGCGGCGCGCTCGCATACGGGTCCATGGCTTCGCGGTGCAGCATGATGGCGCGGGAAATGACCGAGCGCACGCCGTCGAGCGAGACGTCCGTCGCCACGATGAAACCGGTCGCCGCGCCGTTCGCGTCCGCGTGAATGTTGCCGAGCTCGCCCTCGAGGCGGCTCGACGTCCGCCGGCGCTCCGAGGGCAGCGCGAACACCGGGCTCGTGTCCTGGTCGTTGATGGCGATGCAGTCGCCGCGCTCATGCACGGTCAGCGCGTGGTCGCTGTTGGGCGGCATGTCGGTGAGGCTGTAGGAGACTTGCACGCCGTCGGCGCGCTCGATCAACGTGATGGTGCCGCGCGCGGCATTGCCGGGCGTCGGCTGGAGCACCGCGTCCGCGCGTTTTTCGTGGTTCTGGAAGATGAGGCCGCAGCCGCTCAGCAGGACGCTGCACACGGCCGTCGCGATCAAGGCGCGGAGCGCCTTCCCGTCGAATCTGATTCTCATGCGATCCTCTCGGCGGCCCGCTGACGCCCTGTGCATCCACGCGGCCGCGCATCGAAGGCGACATGATACCGCGAGCCGCACCGCACAAGGCTCGCCGTGATCCGCGCGGTGCTCCGTTCAGGTGTTCTGCACCACGATGCTCGGGAACTTCGAGCTCATGTCGCGCTGCCGGTCGGCCACCGCGATCGCAACGCGCCGGGCAATCGCGCGATAGGTCTCCGCGATGCGGCTCTCCGGTTGCGACACGACGGTCGGCTGGCCGGCGTCGGTGCGTTCGCGGATGGCGATGTCGAGCGGCAACTGGCCCAGGATCTCGACGCCATATTCCTTCGCCATGCGCTCGCCGCCGCCCGCGCCGAAGATGTGCTCCTCGTGGCCGCAGTTCGAACAGATGTGCGTGCTCATGTTCTCGACGATGCCGAGAATCGGAATGCCGACTTTCTCGAACATCTTCAAGCCCTTCTTGGCGTCCAGCAGCGCGATGTCCTGCGGCGTCGTGACGATCACCGCGCCCGTCACCGGCACCTTCTGCGCCAGCGTAAGCTGGATGTCGCCGGTGCCGGGCGGCATGTCGATGACCAGATAATCCAGGTCCTGCCAGTTGGTCTGCCGCAGCAATTGTTCGAGCGCGGAGGTGACCATCGGTCCGCGCCAGACCATCGGGTTGTCCTGCTCGATCAGAAAGCCGATGGAGTTCGCCTGGATGCCATGGCCGATCAGCGGGTTCATCGTCTGGTTGTCCGGCGACTCCGGGCGGCCCGTGATGCCGAGCATCATGGGCAGCGAGGGGCCGTAGATGTCGGCGTCCAGCATGCCCACCGATGCGCCTTCGGCCGACAGCGCCAGCGCGAGGTTCGCGGCCGTCGTGCTCTTGCCGACGCCACCTTTGCCCGATGCCACCGCAATGATGTTCTTGACGCCCGGCAACAGTTTGACGCCGCGCTGCACGGTATGGGCCACGACCTGTGACGAAACGTCCACTTTCACGTCGGACACGCCGGCAATCTGACGCAGCGCGCCGGCCACCTGTTCGCGGATGGTTTCGAACTGCGACTTCGCCGGATAGCCGAGCACCACGCTCACCGCGACCGTCGACCCGTCAACGGACACGCTGCGAAAACTTTTCGTATCGACGAACTTGCGGTGGGTATTCGGATCGGTCAGGGTGGCGAGTACGGTGTCGATCTTCACGCGGTCAATGCTCATTGGGGCTCCGTGGAACGCTTGTTGCTCTCCGCTTCCGGCGCATTGCAACAATCTGACGAAATTGAAAGTATTTGTTATGGGCCGTTGCGCGCGGCTCGCGTGCGCTGCACTATCCCGCTGCAATTGTTTCCGGGGACGCATCGCACAGGGCGCTCGGGCCGGTTTCTCGTTATTGTAGAGGCTCGTCCGGAGGCCCGTCCGAAGACCCTCCCGCACTGTCGGCGCCTGTCGCCGAATGCTTGTCGATTCAAAGGAGATCAGAGATGAATACGAAGTTCTTGACGCGCCTGTCCGTGCTCGCCATTGCGGGCTCCATTCTTGCCGGCTGCCAGACGCAGCAGGGCACCAACACGGCGGTCGGCACCGGCGCGGGCGCCGCGACCGGCGCGGCGATCGGCGCGATCTTCGGCGGCGGCAAGGGCGCGGCGATCGGCGCGGGTGCCGGCGCGGCGGCGGGCGGCATCGTCGGCTACAACTGGCAGTCCATCCGCAACAAGATTTCCGGCGACTCGAAGGGCACGGGCACGCAGGTGACCGAGCAGCAGGACGGTTCGCTGAAGGTGAACATTCCGAACTCGATTTCGTTCGATACGAACAGCTACGCCATCAAGCCTTCGTTCGACCCGGTGCTGAACTCGGTCACGCAGACGCTCCAGCAGCATCCGGAGCTGGTGGCGAACGTCATCGGCCATACGGACAACACGGGCCAGCCGGCCTACAACCAGACGCTGTCGCAGAATCGCGCGCAGAGCGTCACGTCGTACATCGCGACGCACGGCGTCGCGGCGCAACGCTTGTCATCGCAGGGCATGGGCCAGAATCAGCCGATCGCCGACAACTCGACGGAAGCCGGCCGCGCCCAGAATCGTCGCGTGGAGATCTATCTGCGTGCGACGGCACAGCCGGGACAAGTGCAGTAAGGCAATTGATTTGAAAGGAGAATTCGCCGCGCGGAACGTGCGGCGGAGCGCGGTCCGGCACGAAGACGCAAGCGTCTGAAAAAAATTTGAAACTTGGGCGCGCGGCGCGTGTCTGTCTTTACGGTAGGTGGATGGCCACGCCATCGCCTGCCATTCTCCTCTTGTCGTTGTTGCTCCGGGGCCCAATTGGACCCCGGTTTTTTTTTGCGCGCACGGTTTGTGAACGTGCCGGACCGATTCACGCCACCGAGATTTTCAGACGCCTGCCGAGCGACAGAAACGCCGCCTCGATCGCCTCCAGCTTCGACGAATGGCGTGGGTTCAGCAGGCGGTCCACTTGCGGCATGTGGACGTTCAGCCGCCGCGCAAGTTCGGCCTTGCGGACGCCCTGGCGAAGCATTTCATTCTGCAGCAGCACCTTCGTGACGACGAGCGCCGGCAAGGACACGACTGGCTGGCCCTTTCCTGCCCTGGATGGCATGGGCACTTCGCGCTTTTCTTCGAAGTAGCTTTCGAGCACGCTTTCCAGCGCGTCGACTGCATTGACGAGCGCCTCGTCGTGATCATCACCGACGGACAGCGCTTCCGGAATGTCGGCAAACGTAACGAGATAGGTGTGGTTGGTATCGAGTTCCAGAGTGACTGGATAAGACAGCATGATGCGGATGCTCCTGGCGACGCTTCGGGAACGCCGAAGATACAACGCCGACGTTTCAACCCTCCAGGCGAAATCTGCACGCTTCATGATGTTTTTTGTCGATGCCCCGCAGTAGCGATCAGCGCGCACGTTGCGCGGGCACCGTTCGCTCTTGACCTGCCTGCTAAAATCGATCTTTCGTCTTTCACCCCTCACCGCTCTCCCACGGTCCGCGCCTCCATGTCAGCACCGATTCCCGCCCCCGCCGCCGCCGCGCCCGCCGCTTCATCTGCCAGCGGCCGCCGCCAGGTCCTCGTCACGTCCGCGCTGCCTTACGCGAACGGTCAGATCCACATCGGCCATATGGTCGAGTACATTCAGACGGACATCTGGGTTCGCACGCTGCGCATGCATGACCACGAGGTCTATTACGTCGGCGCCGACGACACCCACGGCACGCCCATCATGCTGCGCGCCGAGAAGGAAGGCATCACGCCGAAACAGCTGATCGAACGCGTGTGGAAGGAACACAAGCGCGACTTCGACAGCTTCGGCATCTCCTTCGACAACTACTACTCGACCGACGCCGAAGAAAACCGCGCGTTGTGCAATTCGATCTACGCCGCGCTGCAACAGGCCGGCCTGATCGAGGCACGCGACATCGAGCAGGCCTATGACCCGGTCAAGGAAATGTTCCTGCCGGACCGCTTCATCAAGGGCCAGTGCCCGAAGTGCGGCGCCAAGGACCAGTACGGCGACAATTGCGAAGTCTGCGGCTCGACCTACCAGCCGACCGAACTCATCAATCCGTATTCGGTCGTCTCGGGCGCCACGCCGATCCGCAAGACCTCGACGCATTACTTCTTCCGCCTGTCCGACCCGCGCTGCGAGTCGTTCCTGCGCGGCTGGGTCAGCGGGCTCGCGCAGCCGGAAGCGACCAACAAGATGCGCGAATGGCTCGGCGACAAGGGCGAGGCCAAGCTCGCCGACTGGGACATCTCGCGCGACTCGCCCTACTTCGGCTTCGAGATTCCGGGCGCGCCGGGCAAGTACTTCTACGTGTGGGTGGACGCGCCGGTCGGCTATTACGCGAGTTTCAAGAACCTCGCGGACCGTATCGGCCTGGCGTTCGACGACTGGATCAAACCCGGCTCCACGACCGAGCAGTATCACTTCATCGGCAAGGACATCCTGTATTTCCACACGCTGTTCTGGCCGGCCATGCTGGAATTCTCCGGCCATCGCACGCCCACGAACGTGTTCGCGCACGGCTTCCTGACGGTCGACGGCGCGAAGATGTCGAAGTCGCGCGGCACGTTCATCACCGCGCAGAGCGTGATCGACACGGGCATCAACCCCGAGTGGCTGCGCTACTACTTCGCCGCGAAGCTGAACAGCACGATGGAAGACATCGACCTGAACCTGGAGGACTTCCAGGCGCGCGTGAACAGCGATCTGGTCGGCAAGTACGTGAACATCGCGAGCCGGGCAGCCGGTTTCCTGATCAAGCGCTTTGAAGGCCGCGTGCAGGACAGCGCGATGAATCATCCGCTGCTCGGGCAATTGCGTGCGGCAATTCCGCAGATCGCCGGGTTCTACGAAGCCCGCGAATATGGCCGCGCGCTGCGCACGACCATGGACCTCGCGGACACCGTCAACGCCTATGTCGATACCGCGAAGCCGTGGGATCAGGCGAAGGACCCGGCCAACAGCGTCGCGCTGCATGAAACCTGCAGCGTGAGTCTGGAAGCGTTCCGCCTGCTGTCGCTGGCGCTGAAGCCGGTGTTGCCGAAGCTCATCGAGGCGGTGGAAGCGTTCCTCGGCATCGCGCCGCTGGTGTGGACGGACGCGACGCGGCCGCTGTCATCGGCGAGTGCGATCAACGCGTACAAGCACCTGACCACGCGCGTCGATCCGAAGCAGATCGAGGCGCTGCTCGAGGCCAATCGCGAATCGCTGCAGCCGGGCGCGGAAGCGGCCACGGCAGCGGCGGCACCGGCATCGACCGCCAAGAAGGACGCCAAACCGAAGCAGGACCAGACGGACGAAAGCGGCGTCATCTCCATCGACGACTTCGCGAAGATCGATCTGCGCATTGCGAAGATCGTCGACTGCAAGGCGGTGGAAGGCTCCGACAAGCTGCTGCAACTCACGCTGGACGTCGGCGAGGAGAAGACGCGCAACGTGTTCTCGGGCATCAAGTCGGCGTATCAGCCGCAGGACCTGATCGGCAAGCTGACGGTCATGGTCGCCAATCTCGCCCCGCGCAAGATGAAGTTCGGTTTGTCCGAAGGGATGGTGCTGGCGGCGTCGGCGGCGAACGAGAAGGCGGAGCCGGGCCTCTACATCCTTGAGCCGCACAGCGGCGCGAAACCCGGCATGCGCGTGAAGTAAGCGCGCCCTAGGACATCGCTTCAAAGCCGAAGGGCACGCGAAACGCGTGCCCTTCTTTTTTCTCATGCACGCGAAACGCGTGCCCTTCTTTTTTTCACACGCACGCGAACCGCATTCCCTTCTTGTTTCCCGCGTGCGCTCGTGACTGAACCTGATCAGTCCGCGTCGCCCGGCGGCGAAGCCTCGCTCGACGACGCCCCGGACGCCGCCGCGGCCGAATCCGCAGCCGACGCAGCCGCCCGCGACGACGCCCCCGACCACAGCCGCGCCCACGAACTGAACCTGCGCGTATAGGACAGATCGACGCCCTGATACGTGCCGCCGTACACCGTCACGGCCCAGAAGCGCGACAGGTTGAGCGTCGCCTTGACCGCGTTGGCCGCCGACTGCAAGCCCTGTTCATAGCCGATCACCAGGCGCTCGTTGATCGCCTTCGAGAGCAGCACGACCTGCGGATCGGTCAGGCCCACCTCGCTCGAACCCACCGTGAACTCGTCCAGCCCGACCGTCTGCGCGATCTTCGCGCCGCCCTTGCTGCCGAGCAGCGCGAGCGCGCTCGTCATCGCGCTCTGCTGGCCGACGTTGTTGCCCTGATCCGTGCCGTGCCCGAACAGCAGCCACGAGAGCTTCTCGTTGTCGGGCACGCTCGGCTCGGAAATCAGCCGCGCGACCGGCGCCTGCACCGTGCCGGTCACCTGCACGCCCGCTTCGACTTCCTGATTGCGCCGCATCGCCAGGATGTTGATGCCCGGATTCGCCACCGGTCCGTTGAAGGTGAAGAAGCCGTTCTCGATGTTCAGCTTGCGCCCGAACGCGGTGTACGACGAACCGGGCGTCGTCACGCGCACGTTGCCGACCGCGCGCAGCGGCATGTTCGGCGCGCTCGTCGCCGTGATCGAGCCGGCCAGCCCGAGATCCGCGCCCGCGCCCTTGAAGCGGAAGCGCTGCCCCAGATTGATCTCGATGTTCGCGCGCGGCGTGAACGGTCCCACCGGCTTGCCGGTCGCGGCGGTGAGCTGCTGGTTGTCGCCCTTGATGGTGCCGTCGGGGCGTTCGATCACCACGTCATCGCCGAGCTTCGGCGCGGACGACTCCGGCAAGTCGATCAGCGCGTGATCCACGGTGAACTTGCCGTCGATCGCCATACCGCCCTCCAGCCCCGCGTTGGCGATCTTCGCCTCGCCCGAGAGCGTGAGTTCGCGGTCCGGCGAGGCGAACAGTTCCAGCTTGTCCGCGATGATGCTGGCCGTCAGGTCGGGCTGCTGCTGGTCGAGCCGCACCTTGCCGGTCGCGCGCAGCGTGCCGCTCGCGCCATGAAACTCGACGCGCTGGAAATCCACCAGATTCTCCGCCAGCGCGATCCGGATGATGCCGTCCTTCAGCTGCACGCCCTGATCGACGACCGTCGCGGACAGGTTGTCGCCCGTCAGCGAGCCCGACAGCGTCGGCTTCGCGACGATGCCCGCGATCACCAGCTTCAGCGCCATCCTGCCGCCGAGCAGATAGTTCGCACCGAGCAGCCCGCCGGTCGTGCGCAGCTCGGGAATATTGGCGTCGACGGCGCCGGTGAGCGGTGCGTTGTCATCGACGGTGAGCATGCCGTCGCGGTTCACGAGCGGCGTGTGCACGTTCGCGTCGATCACGCCGATGCGGCTCGCCTGCGCATGCAGCGACGCGTTGAGCCGGTTGCCGCCGGAGAAATCCGCGCGCGCCGTGATGTCCGAGATGCCGAGCGCCGAAACGCCGCGCGTGCCGTCAATGGTCACGTCGCCCGCACGGCGCTTGATTTGCACGTGGCCCGTCGCGGTGGTGCCGAGCGAGAAGTCCCAGTCGCCGTCGAAGACGAGGTCGGTGCGGATCGGCGGCTCCGCGCCGGTCAGTTCCTGGCGCACTTCGAGCAGATGCGGCACCGACAGATTCGTCAGCGTGCCCGCCGACTGGATCCGGCCATGTTCCATCGCAAAGGACTTGAGGCTCAGCACCGCGCCTTCGGCAACCAGCCGCGTCGCGCCGAGCACGAGCCGCTGCGGCCCGTAGCTCACGGTCAGCGGCGCTTCGAGATTGACCGAGGGCGTGCCCTTGTTCGAGAGCTTCGTGATCGTGCCGTCCCAGTGCGGGCCGTCGGGCGCGTCGGTGAACTTGCCGTTCGCACCGAGCGCGAGATTGACCGGCTGGCCGCGCACCTTGCCGGTCGCCGTCACGTCGAGCGTGTGATGCGCGCGCGTGCCGTTCAGGCTGGCGTCGAGATTCGCGACTTCGATGCCGTCCGTGCTCGCGTCGCGCGCCTTCAGCGTGAAGACGAGCGCGCCATTGGCGCCGTCGCGGATATCGGCGCGGCCTTCCGCGTGCCCCAGCCGGTTGGCGCCGAACACGAGGCCATCGGCCTGATAGTTGGCCGCGACGTTCGGATGCGCGATCGAGCCGGTCAGGTCGCCGTCCGCCTTGACCGTGCCGGCGAGGCCGAAGCCGAGCCGTTCGAGCGCGGGCGCATCGACACGGAAGCGCAGCCGGTCGCCGGGTGCGCCGAAGCTGCCGTTCAGATCGACATCGTTGCCCGCCACCGACAGCGACGCCTTGCTCGGCAACAGGCGCGTGCCCGCGACCTGCACGGTGCCCTGGCCGGTCAGCGGCAGGTTGTCGTACATGCTGTCGTTGAGCTTGAACGTGGCTTTCGCCGTGAGCGTCGGCGCGAGCGTGCCGGCAGCGGCGAGCGTGCCGTTCACGCGCGCTTCCACCGGCCGCGCGGCGGCCGCGGGCTTCTTCGCCGCGCCTTTCTTCACGGGCGCGGGCTTCTGCGCGATCAGTTGCTGTTGCAGCAGCAGCGGATTGAAGTCGATGAACTTCGCTTTCAGGTCATAGCTCGAATGCGCGTCCTTCTTCAGCACGCCGTTCGCCTCGACGCGGCCCCGGCCCACCGTCAGCTTCACTTCGTCGAGCGTCGTCTGCTGCGGGTCGAGCCTGACCTTGGCCTGCGCGCGGATCGTCGCTTTCGGATCGTTGAGGTCGGCGCTGATGCTTTGCTTGTCGCCGTCCAGCACGATGCCGATGGGGCCGGCGAAATCGGTGGGACGCAGGGTCGGTTCGATCGCGTTGAGGTCGAGCTTCGCCACCTTCAGGTCGAACTTGCCCTTGCCGCCCGCCAGCGATCCGCCGCCGGTGACGGTCGCGTTCTTCAGGAGCCGTACATCGAGATTCGTGATGGTCTGCGCGGAGGCGTCGAGCCGCACGTCGGCGTGCGCATCGATGAGCGGCAGCAACTTCTTGTCGATGGAACCCGGCTTCGCGTTGACGATCGACACCGGGCCGCTCACGACGAAGCCCTTGGCGTCCGCACCCTCCACCGGTTTCACTTCGGCGCGCACGGCCAGATCCGCCTCGGGCGCCGCCGGGCTGAAGGCCTGCGGATTCACGTGATCGAAGGTGACGAGCGCCGACTTGAGCGGGACGTCGGCGAACGGCAGCGCTTCGACGTGCGCCCGGCCGTTCAGCTTCATGCCGCTGGCGTCGATATCGGCGATCAGGTCTTCGAGCGAGCCCGACAGCCGCGCGCTGACGGTCACCGCCTCGTTGGCGAGCTTGCCGGAATAGCCCGCGTCGCCCGACAACGGGAAGGGCCGCGCGCCACCGTCGAGCTTCAGCGACGCCGTCACCGCGCCGAACGGGGTATCGAGCCGCTGCACGGTCGCTTCGTGATGCTGGCCATCGGTGCGGCCGCTGACGAGCAGGCGCGAGAACTCGGTGGTCGTCGTGCCCTGGTGCAGGCGCAGCTTGTCCACCGACACATCGTTGATGACGAGCTGGATCGGGCTGCGCAGGTCCGTCGGCAACTCGGTCTTCTTGCTGGGCTCGTTGGACGGCGCAATGCGCGCATCGACCGTCCCCACGTGCAGATAGTCGATCGTGAAGCGCAGCGGCTCACGCGTGAGCGCCCAGCGGCCCGAGACGCTGTCCACCGTGATGTCCGTGCCCTTGCCGTCCTTCCAGTGGACGTCGCGCAGGCGCAGGCCGGTGGCGATCGCACCGCCGTCGAGCGTGCCGGTCAGTTGCCCCTTGAGCAGCGACGTGGCCGCGTTCCATGCATAGCGCGTGCCGCGCTCGGTGTTCAGCACATAGAGCACCGTGCCGACCGCCAGCCCGACGATCAGCACCACGACCAGCACCAGCACGCCGAGCCAGCGAGCGAGCCGCCGCGCGGCGCTGCGGCGCGGCGGAGGCGGAGGCGGTGTTGAAGCGCCCGCGCCGGCGTCGTTGCCGGGCGGCGGGGCTTCAGCGTCGCTGTGCGGGGTCGGCTCGGTCATGCGGGTTCACGGTTCCGTGTCATGGTTGTCGCGCGCGTCAGAAGGCGATGCCGAGCGTCAGGTACGGCTTGATGCTCTTGTTCTTCAGGCCATACGCCAGATCGACATTGACCGGCCCGACCGGACTGCGCCAGCGCACACCGACGCCCACGCCCGGCTCGAACACGCGCTCGCTCCAGGTATCGGTGGCCGCACCGATATCGAAAAACATCGCGCCGCCCCAGTCATGCGTGAACCAGTGCTGATATTCACTGCTGCCGGTGACCATGTACTTGGTGGGCAGGATCGAACCGGCCACGTTGTTGCCGATGCTCAGATAGCTATAGCCGCGCACCGAGTTCGCGCCGCCCGCGCGGAACAGCAGCGACGCCGGCACGCCGCTCGACGGCCCGCTTGTGAAGACCCCACCGAATTCCGCGCGGAACACCAGCAGGTCGTTCTTGCCGAGCGGCACGAACTGGAGCGCGTTGGTATAGAGCCGCGCGAAGGTCTGGTCGGTCATCGCACCCTTCACCGCGAAGCCCGCTTCGGCGCGGATGATGTTGCCGCGGCGTGGAAACAGCGGATCGTCGACGTCGCGCCGCACCCAGCTCCACGCCGGCACGAGCGCCCGCGCCGTCGACGGGTTGGGCTCGTTCTGCGTCAGGCGGTCGTCGTAGAAGGTGAGCGAGAAAGTCGTGTCGATGTTCTGTCGCGAGCGCGAGCGTTGCACGCCCACCCGGCCGCTGTAGATGTTCGTGCTGGAGACATCGGTGATGGTGTACGAACCGAACACGGCGTTGACCCAGCCATGTCCGTCGGGCGGCATCGCGAGCTGCACGCGCCCGTACTGCTGCGTCTGGTCGAGGCGGCCGGAGATGGTGAACGGATACGCGGCGTTGAAGGTATTCAGGTAGCTGTAGGCGCCCTGGATGTGAAAACCGGTGTCGGTCGCGTAGCCGACGCCATAACGAATGCTGTTGTACGGATACTCGGACACTTTCAGGTGCAGCGGCGTGTCCTGAGGCTTGCTCACGTCGTTGTCCACGTCGATGGCCACGCTCGCGTAATACGGCGTGTTCTGCACCTGGCGCTGGAGTTCGTTGATGCGCGCGACGTCATAAACTTCGCCGGGCTGGATCGGATTCACGTGATCGACGATCCACGCCGGGTAACGCCGCGTGCCGCTCACGTCGAGCTTGCCGAGTGTGAAGGTCGGGCCGCTGTCGAAGGTGACGGAGAGATCGGCGAGATGCGCGCGCGGATTGATGCGCGCCTGCGAACGGACGATCTTCGCGCCGAGATAGCGTTTCGATTGCAGCGCGCGCAGCGCCGCGTTCTTCGCGTCGTTCCAGCCGTCCTGCGTGAATGGATCGCCTTCGTTGACCGAAAACGCGAAGCGCGCCGCGTTCTCCTGCGCGCGGTCCTCGGTGGTCACCGCGCCCGTGAAGATGAGCTGCACCGACGCCACCCGCGTGCGCGGCCCGGGATCGACGCTGATCTTGACGGTGCGCTTGCCGTCCTCGCTCGCGACGTCGGTGCGCACGACCGGCGAGAAATAGCCTTCCGTCGCGACGAGATCGCGCACGTCCTTCGGCGCCGCCGTGATGAGGAACTGGATCTGGTCGTCGCTGACGTCGTCGCGCTTGGCGAAGCGCGACAGGTCGAGATTGTCTTTCAGCAGCTTCTTGATGCTGCGCGGCGCGTCGATATCGACGTCGTACTTCGCGAAAGCCGGTGTCACCAAGCCAAACACGCCCAGCACGCCGCACGCGAGGAACGCGGCGAGCACGGCGGGGAAACGCCTCGGGCACAGCGGCTTGGCGCGCAACGCGCGCAGCGGATCAAACGAACGCCCCGCCAAACGTGACCTCCGGCATCGGGATGACTTGAATTTGAAAGGATGGCAACCGAGCGTGCAGCCGCCGCGTCGTCAGGCTCGCGCGGCGCGGCGGCAGGTTCAGGCGGCGCAGGCGCTATTTCACCACACTGGCGCAGGCCGGCGGCGCATTGCAGTCCGCGAAACGGTGCGGACGAGCATGGACAAGCACATGCGGCCCTGCAAGCGCGCCGGTTGGACGGCACACGGCGCGCGGGGTTCCGCGAATCGCGCACGGACGTGCATGTTGCAGCGAGCGGCGTCGGGGGCGCGGGCTTGCGGTAAAATTGCGGCGCGCGGGCAGGAGCGGACCTCAGAGCCGCTTCGAAGCAGACCCCACCGCACCGCGCATCGAACCCCGCATCGACTCAACGGACAACGGAAGCCGGATCATGTACCAGTCGGACATCACCCAGTTCATCAATCAGCTGAAAGAGCAGAAGCCCACGCTGGAAGCCGAGCAACGCCGCGGCCGCGCGCTTCTGTGGGACAAGCAGCCGATCGACCTCGACGAGCGCGGCGAGCAGCAGCAATCGCGCGTGCAGCAGACGCCCTACGTCTACTACCAGAACTTCTGAACGTGAGCGCAGCCGGCCACGAGCCGCCTTCGGCGCCCGAAGCGCGGCGTGAAGGCGCACGGGAAGACCGGGCGGTGGCGCTCGCCGCCCCCGCGACCGATTCGACGCCCGACACCATCGACGGCGTCGCGATCGCGCATCTGTACGGCGAACCGCTGTGGAAGCTGCCCACGGATCTCTATATCCCGCCCGATGCGCTCGAAATCTTCCTCGAAGCCTTCGAAGGCCCGCTGGACCTGCTGCTCTACCTGATCCGCAAGCAGAATTTCAACGTGCTCGACATCCCCATGACGGATGTCACCGCGCAATACCTCGGCTATGTCGAGCAGATCCGCGAATCGAATCTGGAGCTCGCGTCGGAGTATCTGCTGATGGCCGCGATGCTGATCGAGATCAAGTCGCGCATGCTGCTGCCGGTCAGGAAGGCCGACACCGGCGAGGAAGCCGAGGATCCGCGCGCCGAACTCGTGCGGCGCCTGCTCGAATACGAGCAGATGAAACTCGCGGCGCAGCGGATCGACCAGTTGCCGCAGCTCGGGCGCGACTTCCTGCGCGCCGACATTCATATTGAACAGGCGGCGGAGCAGCGCTTCCCGGACGTCGACATGAACGACCTGCGCGCCGCGTGGGCCGACGTCATCAAGCGCGCCAAGCTCGTCCAGCATCACAAGATCTCGCGCGAGGAGTTGTCCGTGCGCGAGCACATGAGCGTGATCCTGCGACGCCTGCAGACCGCGCGCTTCATGGAGTTCACCGAACTCTTCGACACCTCGCGCGGCGTGCCGGTGGTCGTGGTGAACTTCATCGCGATGCTGGAGCTGTCGCGCGAAGCCTTGATCGAGATCACGCAGGCCGAGCCGTATGCGCCGATCTACGTCAGACTCGCGTACGCTCCCGCCTGACACCGCTTACCCCTTGGCTTGTTCAGACGCGGCCGCATCGAGGCCGCGCCGACAGGAGACACCCGCTCGATGAAAGTCATCAGCTCCATTCATGAACTGCGCGACCAGTTGCGCG
Organism: Caballeronia sp. LZ035; assembly: GCF_031451175.1. Lineage (NCBI taxonomy): Bacteria > Pseudomonadati > Pseudomonadota > Betaproteobacteria > Burkholderiales > Burkholderiaceae > Caballeronia > Caballeronia sp. LZ035. The sequence continues at coordinate 1,001,725 of NZ_JARUXS010000001.1, read as the reverse complement.
GCCAGAACCGCACCGCCTTCGTGCCGACGATGGGCAACCTCCACGAAGGCCATCTCTCGCTGATGCGTCTCGCGCGCCAGCACGGCGACCCGGTCGTGGCCAGCATCTTCGTGAACCGCCTGCAATTCGGCCCGAACGAGGACTTCGACAAATATCCGCGCACGCTGCAGGACGACATCGAGAAGCTGCAGCGGGAAAACGTCTACGTGCTGTTCGCGCCGACCGAGAAGGACATGTATCCGCAGCCGCAGGAGTATCGCGTGCATCCGCCGCACAATCTCGGCGACATTCTCGAAGGCGAATTCCGCCCCGGCTTCTTCACCGGCGTGTGCACGGTGGTGATGAAACTGATGTCGTGCGTGCAGCCGCGCGTCGCGGTGTTCGGCAAGAAGGACTATCAGCAGCTGATGATCGTGCGCGCCATGTGCAACCAGTTCGCGCTGCCGACGGAGATCATCGCCGCCGAGACCGTGCGCGAGGACAACGGGCTGGCGCTCAGTTCGCGCAACCGCTTTCTCTCGGACGCCGAGCGCGCCGAGGCGCCGCAGCTCGTCGCGCAATTGCAGCGCGTGCGCGAGGCGCTGTTGTCCGGCAATCGCGATATCGCCGCGCTCGAACGCGACGCGATGAACGCGCTCGCCGGACGCGGCTGGAAGCCCGACTACATCAGCGTGCGCAAGCGCGTCGACCTGCTGCCGCCGGGCGAAGCGGATGTGGACGCGCCGCTCGTCGTGGTCGCGGCGGCGAAGCTCGGTGCGACGCGCCTGATCGACAATCTGGAAATCTGACGTATCTCAAGCATTTCACGCATTTCACGCATTTCAAGCATCTGAAGGAAAAGGAAAGAAGCACCATGCAGCGCACCTTGCTCAAATCGAAAATCCACCGCGCGACGGTCACGCACTGCGAGCTTCACTACGAAGGTTCGTGCGCGATCGACGAAGACCTGCTCGACGCCGCCAACCTGATGGAGAACGAGCAGATCGACATCTGGAACGTGAACAACGGCGAGCGCCTGACCACGTATGCGATCAAGGGCGAACGCGGCAGCGGCATGATTTCGCTGAACGGCTCGGCCGCGCGACGTGCGCAACTGGGCGACCTGGTGATCATCGCGGCGTTCGCGCAGGTGGACGAGGAAGAGATCAAGGCGGGCTGGAAACCGGATCTCGTGTTCGTCGATGAAGAGAACCGCATCAAGGGCAGCCGGGATCACGTGCCGGTGCAGAGCTGGACGTAAGGGGTTTTTTGGGGAGCGGCGACGCAGCAATATCCGCATGGCGGCTGAATTCTCCAGGCGCGTCGCGGACACGATTCTGACCGGCTTGCTGGCGTCGCCCCGCGCACTGGAAAGCATGCCCGCGAGTTGATACGTCGGGCAACCGAGCCGGTTTCACCACATCGGCCGTTGCCCACCCGGACGAGCGGCCTGGAAAGCCTCCGACCGTACCGGCGACCTGCTAATCAGGCCCGCCACCCCCTCACTTCTTCCCCGCCCATTCCACGATCGGCGCCCACTGCTCCAGATCCTTCTCGACCCGGCTCTTCGCCACGTCCCACACCGTCAAGCCATGCGCGGCGAGTTGCACGTAGTTCTGCGTGTCGCGCAGGAAGCCGAGTACCGGCAACTCCAGTCCCTCGACAAAACGATGCAGTTGGTCGGCCGAGCGCGTGCGCGCATCGACCCGCATGCCCACCACGCCAATTTCAATCGCGCCCTTGCGCACCGCCTTTTCCTTCGCCAGCCGCGCGAGAAAGTCCTGGGTGGCAAGAATGTCGAACATCGACGGCTGCAGCGGCACGATCACCTTGTCCGCCAGTTCCAGCGCCAGCGCGAGGCGATTGCCATGCACGCCGGCAGGGGTATCGACGACGGCTTTTTCCAGACCTTTGGGCGGCTTCGCCGGGGAATCGATATCGACGCCCCATTCCTCGATCTTCGGCAAGGTGTCCGCCCGTAGCGAAAGCCACGCGTGCGAGGAGCGCTGCTTGTCGAGATCGGCGAGCGCGACCCATTCGCCCTGCGCCGCGAAATAGCCTGCCAGATTGGTTGCGAGCGTGCTCTTGCCTACGCCGCCCTTCGGATTTGCCACCACGATCACAGTCATGAAAGGTCCCGGAGAAAGTTCGGCGCGCCGACCGGATTGGGCCGGACGACACGCGTTTTCGTCGTTATTGAATGAAATTCCTGGCGGATGCCTGTTTCGAGCGTTGATATTATCGGCAAAAGCGTGACATCCGGCATGTCGGCCGATCGGTCAGGCCGCGGCCGGCGCCTGTCGTCCCGCTTCCGACCTTCCCACCACCCTCACCGGAACCGCCCACACCCATGACTTCGCTCCGCTCCGATGTCACGCTCGACTTCCTGCGCAATCGTCAGAAAGGCTGCCTGCCCGATCTGCTGGGCGTGCAACTGCTCTCCCTCGATCAGGGCCGGCTGAGCGGCAAACTCGCGATCCGGCCGGAACTCCTCGCGCCCAACGGCTTCCTGCACGCCGCAACCGTGGTCGGCCTCGCGGACACCTGCTGCGGCTACGCGTGCATCGCGCATCTGCCCGACAAAGCGCAGAACTTCACCACGCTCGAACTGAAGAGCAACCACGTCTCGACGGCGCGCGAAGGCAAGATCGTCGCGACCGCCACGGCGGTGCACCTCGGGCGCAGCACGCAGGTTTGGGACGCCACGGTAACGAACGGCGACGGCAAGCTCATCGCCCTGTTCCGTTGCACGCAGATGATTCTTTACTGATGCGGCGGCCCGAACGCCGCCTGTAGCGCATCGAGGTCCAGCGCCTGCGCGAACGAATCGGCCAGACGGTCCAGCGACGCCTCGCGCAGCGCTGGATAGTCGAGCGGCTGAGCGTCCGTCACGCCCGCCCACGCGAGCAGGGCCGCGCAGGCTTCGGGCGTGTCGAACACGCCGTGCAGATAGGTCGCGGCGATCTGGCCATCGGCGGACACGGCGCCGTCGAAGCGCCCGCCATCGAGCGCGACCAAAGGCCGCGCGAGCGCCGCGCCGTGCGTGCGGCCCATGTGGATCTCGTAGCCGCGCACGGGCGCGTTCGCCGCGCCTACCGTCAAATGCCCGGTGACATTCTCCAGCTGCTTGTGCGGCGTCAGCACGGTGACGAGTTCGAGCAGGCCAAGCCCGTCCACACAGCCGGCGACGCCTTCCACGCCGTCCGGATCGTCGATTTCCCGCCCGAGCATCTGCATCCCGCCGCAGACGCCGAGCACCTTGCCGCCGTAGCGCAGATGCCGCCCGATCGCGCGGTCCCAGCCATGTTCGCGCAGCCAGGCGAGATCGCGCTGCACGCTTTTCGAACCGGGCAACACGATGAGGTCGGCCGGCGGCGGCGCGACGCCCGCGCGCACATAACTGAAGTCGACCTGCGGGTGTGCCCGCAGCGCATCGAAGTCCGTGTGATTGCTGATGCGCGGCAGCGCCGGCACGATGACCTTCAGCACTGGCGCACTGCCGCGCGCGTGCGGCTGGCTCGGCAGCATGTCCTCGGCGTCGAGCGTGAGACCGTGCAGATACGGCAGCACGCCGAACACCGGCTTCCCCGTCTGCGCTTCGAGCCAGTCGAGGCCCGGCTTCAGCAAGCCGATATCCCCGCGAAACCGGTTGATCACAAAACCGCGTACACGCGCGCGCTCGCTTTCGGAAAGACACGCAAGCGTGCCGACGAGATGCGCGAACACGCCGCCGCGATCAATGTCCGCGACCAGCACGACCGGGCAGTCGACCCGCTCCGCGAAGCCCATGTTGGCGATGTCGTTGTCGCGCAGATTGATTTCCGCCGGACTGCCCGCGCCTTCGACGATCACCGCGTCGAACTCGTTGCAAAGACGCGTGTGGGAGACGAGCACCGCCTCCAGCGCGATGCGCTTGAAGTCGTGATAGGCGCGCGCATCGAGATTGGCGTGCGCGTGGCCGTGGATGATGACCTGTGCGCCCCGGTCGCTGGTGGGCTTGAGCAGCACCGGATTGAAGTCGATGCGCGCCGGTACGCCCGCCGCGATGGCCTGCAACGCCTGCGCGCGGCCGATCTCGCCGCCGTCCACCGTGACCGCGCTGTTCAGCGCCATGTTCTGCGGCTTGAAGGGCGCGACCCGCACGCCGCCGCGCCGGGCGAGACGGCACAGGCCCGCGACGAGCGTGCTCTTGCCGGCGTCGGAGGTCGTGCCCTGGATCATCAGCGTGCCGCGGGGCGTGAAAGACATACGGGGCCAATCCTGTGATGAACGACGCGCTATCTTAGCCCGTCAGTACAATGTCGCGATGACCCCGGATCTCACTTTCATCCTCGGCGGCGCCCGCTCCGGCAAGAGCGCGCACGCCGAACGCCTCGCCGACCGCAGCGGACTGCCGGTCACCTATATCGCGACGGCGCGCATCGGCGACGCCGAGTTCGCGCAACGCGTGCGGCTGCATCGCGAACGCAGGCCGGCGCACTGGCCGCTGGTCGAAGCGCCGCTCGATCTGGCGGGCGCGCTGCGCGCGGCGGATCGCCCGGGCGGCTGCGTGCTGATCGACTGCCTCACTTTGTGGCTTTCCAATCTGCTGTTCTCCTCCGAACCCTCCGGTGAAGACATCGCCGTGCTGCCCGAGCGCGCCCGCGCCGCCTTCGCCGACTTCGACGCCGCATTGGCCGACGCGCGCGGCAAGGTCATCGTCGTCAGCAACGAGATCGGGCTGGGCGTGGTGCCGCTCGGCTCGGTCACGCGTCTCTATGTAGATGAACTGGGCCGGCTGAACCAGCGCGTCGCCGCCGCCAGCACGCGCGCCGTGCTGATGGCCGCGGGCCTGCCGCTCGTGCTCAAGGGCTGACGGAGGAATCGATACGATGTTGCTGCTCTCCGTCTACGCCATGGCCTTGCTCGCGGTGCTTGGCGTGATCGTCGACCGTCTGTTCGGCGAGCCGCGCGCGCGGCATCCGCTGGTCGGCTTCGGCCAGCTCGCGACGAAGCTCGAAGCACGCATGAACACCGGCATCCGCGCGCGGCCCGCAGGCATGCTCGCGTGGTTCGCGCTGGTGGCGCCGCCGGTCTTGGTGGCGTGGCTGCTGGTCAGCGTGCTGCCCTTCGCCTATGCGAGTCTCGTGCACGTGCTGCTGCTCTGGTTCGCGCTCGGCGCAAAGAGTTTGCGTCAGCACATCGCGCCGATTGCACGCGCACTGAGTTTCGGCGACCTCGACCGCGCCCGTGCGCTCACGGCGCGCATCGTGTCGCGCGATACCTCGCAGGCCGATGAAAACGCCCTCTCGCGCGCGGCGGTCGAATCGGCGCTGGAGAACGGCAACGATGCGATCTTCGGCGCGCTGTTCTGGTTCGCCATCGCGGGCGGCCCGGGCGCGCTGATGTTCCGGCTCGCCAACACGCTCGACGCGATGTGGGGCTATCGCACGCCGCGCTTCCTGCGCTTCGGCTGGGCGGCCGCGCGCTTCGACGACGTGCTCAACTTCATTCCCGCGCGCCTGACGGCCGCGAGCTACGCGCTCGCCGGCGACACGCACATGGCCTGGCACTGCTGGCGCACCCAGGCGCGTTCGTGGGACAGCCCGAATGCCGGCCCGGTGATGGCCGCGGGCGCGGGCAGTCTGAACGTGCTGATCGGCGGCGCGGCGATCTACCACGGCAAGCTGGAGGCGCGGCCCACACTAGGCGCGGGGCACAGCGCGAATCCGAAGCATGTGGTCGCGGCGTTGCGGCTGGTCGAGCGCGCGACCTTGATGTGGCTCGCGGTGCTGCTGGTGCTCGCGGTCGCGAGCGTGACGGCGGGCGGCTGACATGACTCACACCATGCAAACTGACGACGCCAACACTCCGGTGCGCCACGGCGGCAACCTGCGCGAAGCGGCGCGCCGCTACGACATTCCTTTCGAAGACTGGCTCGATCTCTCGACCGGCATCAATCCTCACGGCTACCCGGTCCCGCCGGTGCCGCCCGATGCCTGGCGCCGTCTGCCCGAAGACGATGACGGTCTCGCGGACACCGCAGCGCTCTACTACGGCGCTCCATGCGCGCTCCCGGTGGCGGGCTCGCAGGCCGCGATCCGCGCGCTGCCCGCGCTGTTACGGCCGGGCACCGTGGGCATCGCGCCGCTGACCTACGGCGAGTACGCGCCGGCCTTTCGGCGTGCCGGCCACACAGTCGTGACACTCGATATCCACGCGAGCACGTTGCCAGATGCGCTCGATCACGTCATCGTCGCCAACCCGAACAATCCGACTGCCGAATCCCTCCCGCGCGACACGCTGCTGCGCTGGCATGAACGGCTGGCTACGCGCGGCGGCACGCTGATCGTCGACGAAGCCTTTGCCGATGTCGATCCCTCCGCATCGCTGGCGGGCGAAACCGTAAGCGAAGGTCTTGTCGTGCTGCGCTCGGTGGGCAAGTTCTTCGGGCTCGCCGGCATCCGCGCGGGCTTCGTGCTGGCCTCGCCTGCCGTCATCGACCCACTGCGCGCGATGCTCGGTGCGTGGACCGTGAGCGGGCCGGCGCGGCATGCGGTCGAAGCCGCATTCGCCGACTGCGCATGGCAGTGCCACACACGCACCCGTCTGCATCGCGACGGCGCGCGTCTCGCCGCCCTGCTCTCGGATCACGGCCTCGATGCGCGCGGCACGCCGCTGTTCGCATGGATGCCCATCCCGGACGCGGCCGCGCTTCAGCACGCACTTGCGCGGCGCGGCATCTGGACGCGTCTCTTCGACCTGCCCGGCATGACGCCGAGCCTGCGCGTCGGCCTGCCCGGCGCCGAGGGCGACTGGGTGCGCCTTGCACGCGCGATGGCGGAGATCCGCGGATGATCGTGCGCCCTCTGCTTGCAAGCGTTCTCATGGCGGTCTGCGTGAATCTGCACGCCGCCATCACCGTCACCGACGACAGCGGCGCCACCGTGACGCTCGCGCAGCCGGCGCGACGCGTCGTCAGCCTCGCGCCGCACGTCACCGAACTGCTGTTCGCGGCGGGCGGCGGCGCGCGCGTGGTCGGCGCGGTGAGCTATAGCGACTACCCGAAGGAAGCGCAGGCGATTCCCCGCGTCGGTGACAACAAGGCGCTCGATCTGGAGCGCATCGTCGCGCTGCATCCGGACCTGGTCGTGGTGTGGCGGCATGGCAATGCAGCGCGCCAGCTGGACCGGCTGAAAGCGCTTGGCGTGCCGATCTATTTCAACGAACCAAAACATCTCGCCGATGTCGCGACGAGCCTCAGCAAGCTCGGCACGCTGCTCGGCACGCAGGCCACCGCGCGCACCGCCGCCGATGCCTTCACCGACGACATCGCCCAACTGCGTGAGCGTTATGCCCGGCGGCCGCCCGTGAGCGTGTTCTATCAGGTATGGGACGAACCTTTGATGACGCTCAATCGCGACAATGTGTTCGATGAAGTGATCACGCTGTGCGGCGGCGTGAATGTGTTCGCGGCCGAGCCGCTGCGCGTGCCGACGGTCTCGGCGGAAGCCGTGCTCGCGGCGAACCCCGAAGCCATCGTCACCGCGACGCCCGGCGCGACGGCGCCGGACCGGCCCTTGCCCGCATTCGACCGGTGGCGGCGCTGGACCGCGCTGACCGCGGTGGCGCGCGGCAATCTGTTTGGCATCGACGGCGATCTCATCAACCGGCCGACGCCCCGCCTCGCGCTCGGCGCAGCGCAACTGTGTCGCGATCTGGAAGACGCCCGCGCACGCCGGGCCCGATAGTCAAGCGTTCCAGCGCACCAGCAGCCACTGTCCGCGCACGCGCCTGAACCACGCGATACCGTTGAAATCGAGCGGCCATTGCAGCGCGTGTTCATGCGCGATGCCCAGCACATGCGCCGCCAGCAGCCGCATCACGCCCGCATGCGCGACGACGTGCACGGTCTGCTCGCCGGCGCAGGTGTCGTCGAACCACGCGATCACGCGCCGCGCGAACTGCACCAGACTCTCGCCGCCATGGGGACGCGCATGCTCGAGGTCGGCCGCCCAGGCATCGATGAGCGCGCGTTCGATGCCATCCCACGCGCGCCCTTCCCACGCGCCGAAGTTCATCTCGGCGAGGCGCGGATCGAGATGAATCGGGCCATCCGGCGAAAGCGCACCGGCGAGAGACGCACAGCGCCGCAACGGACTTGCGTGCCAGCCCGCGACACAGCCGGGCACCTTCAGCGTCTGCATGCGTGCCGTCAGATCAAGCGCCGACTCGGCAACGTCACGCAGCAAGCGCACATCCGTCTGCCCGTAACAGACACCGGCCTCGATGACCACTTCCGGATGGCGGATCAGAACGAGATCCATGCGAGCCCGACGAGATAGATCGTGATTTCGAACACTTGCTGCGCGAAGCCGAGGCAGTCGCCCGTATAGCCGCCGATGCGCCGCACGAAGTACCGGCCGATCATCCAGCGCAGCACGCACAGCACGGCGAGCGTCACGCCCGCCAGCTTCCAGTCCAGCGCGAAGAGCCAGGGCAAGCCGAACAGCAGCGCCCATCCAAACGATGCCGCGCTCATGCGCTGTGCGACCGGCCTGGCCTTGCCTTCGGCGCGCACGTAGTCGAGCGTGACGAGATAACTGATCGCGAAGGCCCGGCTCGCGGCATGCGCACCGATCATCGTCCACGCGACGCGATACGGCGGCAACGCGGCCAGCGCCTGCCACTTGAGCGCCAGCGCGATCACGAGTGCGATCGCGCCGAACGCGCCGATGCGCGAATCGTGCATGATGCGCAGCGCATCGTCCTTGGTGTACGCGCCGCCGAAGGCATCGACGCAATCAGCGAGGCCGTCTTCGTGGAATGCGCCGGTCAGCACGAGTGTGGCGGCCATCGACAGCAGCACGGCGACGCCCGCCGGAAACACGCGCCACGTGGCCAGCCAGACCAGCGCCGCAACCGCGCCGACCAACACACCCACCAGCGGAAAATAACGCGCCGCCGCGTTCAGATATTCGCGCTCGAACCCGACCCAGCGCGGCACCGGCACGCGCGTGAAGTAACCGAGCGCGGTGAAGAAGTAACGCAGTTCGTCGAGCGGACGCTGCATCTCAGCCAGCCTGATCCGACACGCCCGCCGACTCGAAACTCGCCATTTCATCGAGGAAGGCGACGGCCGCGCGCAACACCGGCAGCGCGAGCGCGGCGCCGGTGCCTTCGCCCAGACGCAGGTCGAGTTGCAGCAGCGGCGCAGCGCCGAGATACGCGAGCATGCGCCGATGACCGGTCTCGTCCGAGGCATGCGCGAACACGCAGTAGTCGAGCACTGCCGGCGCGAGCGTCGCGGCGACCAGCAGCGCCGAGGTCGCGATGAAGCCATCGACGAGAATCGTCATGCCCGCACGCGCGGCTTCGAGACACGCGCCCGTCATCATCGCGATCTCGAAGCCGCCGAAGGTTGCGAGGGTATCGAGGGCATCGCCGGTATCGGCATGCAAGGCCAGCGCGCGGCCCAGCACCTCGCGCTTGTGCGCAAGACCGCGATCGTCGAGACCCGTGCCCCGGCCGACACATTCGTCGATCGGCACGCCGCACAGGCGGCTCATCAGGCACGCCGCCGCCGACGTGTTCGCGATGCCCATCTCGCCGAACCCAATCACGTTCGTGCCCAGCGCCGCGTGCCGGCGCACGCAGGCCGCGCCGCGCGCGATGGCGTCGAGCGCGGTTGCGCGCGACATCGCGGGTTCTCGCGCGAAGTTGCGCGTGCCGGGGCCGAGCGACTGGCGTTCATAGCCCACGTCCGGACCCGCTTTCACAGCCGGAATCGGCGTCGCCACGCCCGCATCGACGATCTCCAGTGTCATGCCCACCGAGCGCGACAGCGCATTGATCGCCGCGCCGCCCGCCAGAAAATTCGCCACCATCTGCGCGGTCACTTCCTGCGGATACGAACTCACGCCTTCCCCGGCGATACCGTGATCGGCGGCAAACACGATCATCGCCGGACGCACGATGCGCGGCTTCGTCGTGCGCTGGATCAGTCCCGTTTGCAGCGCGAGGGATTCGAGCCGCCCGAGGCTGCCGCGCGGCTTGGTCTTCATGTCGATGACGCGGCGCAGTTCGGCTTCGAGCGACCGGTCGAGTGCGGGCGGGAGCGGGATGTCGTTGAGCGTGGACATCGATATTCCTTCAGAAACGTGGGATGGAAGGCACGAGCGCCTCGTGATCGCCGTCGCGCAGCAGCGCAAGCGGATAGCCGAACGCCGCGCTGGCGCGTTCGGGCGTCAGCACCTCGGCGACCGGGCCCGCACAGGCGTGGCCGCGGCCATCGAGCAGCAAGGCATGCGTCGCGAAGCGGCGCGCGAGATTCAGGTCGTGGCACGAGAACACGACGGTGCGCGCGGGGCCGGTTGAATGTACGCCCGCCGCCGCCCGCAACGCATGCAGGCACGCGATCTGATGATGCAGGTCCAGATGCGACAAGGGTTCGTCGAGCAGCAGCAGCGGCGCGTTCTGGCACAGCACCGCCGCGAGCGCGACCCGCTGCCGTTCGCCGCCCGACAGCGTGAGCACGTCGCGCGCAGCGAACGGCGCGAGGCCGAGCGCGTCGAGCGCCGCATGCGCGGCGGCGCGATCGTCGTCGTTCTCCCAGCCCCAGCCAGTCAGATACGGAAAGCGGTTCAGCAGCACAGTGTCCAGCACGCTGGCGCTGAAGGCGTCGTGAGTCGCCTGCGGCATCAGCGCGCGCACGCGTGCGAGCTGGGCGGCGTGCCATGACGCTAGCAGGCGGCCATCGAGCGACACTCGGCCCGCCGCCGGCGCGCTCAATCCGGCCAGCACATGGATGAGCGTCGTCTTGCCCGCGCCGTTCGGGCCCGCGATGCACCACATCTCGCCCGGCGCGAAGGTCTGCGTCAGACCGTCGATCAGCGTGCGCTCGCCGGCCCGCAGCACGATGGCATCGAGATGCAGGTTCATCGCGGTCTCCGCAGCAGCATCCAGAGGAACATCGGCACGCCGGCCAGCGCCGTCACCACGCCCACCGGCAACTGCGCGGGCGCGATCACGGTGCGCGCGGCGAGGTCGGCGGCCATCACCGCGAGACCGCCCGCCAGCGCGGCGGCGGGCACCAGCATGCGCTGATCGTTGCCGAACGCGAGCCGCAGCAGATGCGGCACGACCAGCCCGACGAAGCCGAGCGTGCCCGCCGTGGTCACGGCCGCCGCAGCCGCCAGCGACGCGACCAGATAGACGCGCAGACGCAGGCGCGCCACCGGCACGCCGAGCGCCTGCGCGGCGCTGTCGCCGCGCAACAGCACGTTCAACTGCGGAGCTACAGGGAGGATCAACAACAGGGCGAGCACCAGCGCCAGCAGTGCGGGCCACGGCGTGGCGGCGCCGTCGAGATCGCCGGTCAGCCAGAAGATCATGCCGCGCAGGCGGTTGTCCGGCGCGATGCTCAACATCAGCGTGATGAGCGCGCCCCAGCCCGATGCAATCACGACGCCCGTCAGCAAGAGCCGTGGCGATGCGTCCTGCGTGCCGCGCCACAGGTCACGGCGTGCGAGCCCGAGCACCAGGACGATGGATGCGAACGCGCCCACGCACGCGGCGAGATCGACGCCCCACCATGGCAGCGAGACCAGCATCGCCGCCAGCGCGAAGCTTGCCGCGCCGCCCGAGACGCCGAGCACGTAAGGTTCCGCCAGCGGGTTGCGCAACAGCACCTGCAACAACGCCCCGGCCAGCGCGAGCAGCGCGCCCGACGCAAAGCCCGCAAGGGCGCGCGGCAGGCGCAGTGTGAGGACGATCTCGTCGGCGATGTCGGGCGTGACAGCCTGCGCATGAAAGAGTGCATGAAACAACGCGGCGAACGCGCGCGAAGGCGGCAGCGCGACGCTGCCCAGCGCAAGCGATGCGATCAGCACGCCGCACGCCGCTGCGGCGAGGCATGCCCAGATCGCGGCGGCGCGCGCGCCGTTCATGCCGCGCATCCGCTCAGGCGCGAGGCTCACGACGGATGCCAGCCGAGCGTGAGATAAGCGCCGCGTCGCGGGGTGTTGTAGGCATACGCAAGCTCATAGTCCTTGTCGAAGAGATTGTCGACGCGTGCCGTGAGGTACCACGACTTCGAGATGTCATAGCGCGCCGACAGATTCACGATGCCGTAGCCCGCGAGCGTCGAATCGTAGTCGCTGCGCTGGCCGCTCACGAGCCACTCGCCGCCCACGCGCCAACGCCCGATCGTACGATGTGCGCTCAGCGTCGCGAAATGCCGCGCGCGCCGCGTCAGGTCCTGGTGATTCGTTTCATCGACGGGATTCTGGAACGTGACGCCCGCGCGCACGTCCGTCTTGCCGACATGCCCCGCCCACGATCCCTCCACGCCCTGCACCTTCGCCCGTCCGACATTCTGCGCGGTGTAGTAGAAGCCGCCGTCGGACACGTAGTCGATCAGATTCGAATAGCGCGTCTGGAACAGCGTGACGCGCAGCACGCCGAGTCCGTTCGACGCATACTGAACCGCTGCTTCGACGGAATGGCTGCGTTCCGGTTGTATCGACGGATTGCCGCTGAACGGATAGTAAAGATCGTCGAAGCTCGGCGCGCGGAACGAGGCCGCATAGCTCGCGCTCGCCTTCCAGTGCGTGTCGATGTTGTACGCGTAGCCCAGATAGTAGCTGTTCGCGCCGCCGAAATCGGAATACTGGTCGTGACGCAGATTCGCCTGGAATTCGCTCGCGCCGAGATGGCCGACATAGCCCGCGAACACCGAATTCACATGGCGGTCGGGCGCGCTGAACTGATCGGAATCGAGCGTCTGGTCGAGATGTTCATAACCGAACAGCAGCGTGTGCGCGTCGCTGATGCGGATGTCGTTCTGCCACGTGTATTGACGATTCTCGGAATTGAAGCGGCTCGTATAGACGCCGTTCTGCTCGATGTTCGCGCGATCCTGGCCCTGCGCGATCGTGAAGTGCGTGGTCCAGTTGCCCGTGAGTTTGCCATTGGCGAACACCGATGCCGAACGCACGCGGTTGTGCGATTCGTTGAGATCGGTCGGCTGGCCATAGGCATCGTCGAAGCTGTTGATGCCGTTCGACTGCAGGAAGCGCACGCCTGCATCCCATTGGTCGCTGAACCGGTGGCGCAAGGTCGCAGCGACGCTCTCGTTCAGATAGCCGTTCGCGTCGGGATTCGCGCCGGGCGCGAGATTCGGATCGAGCGACGAGAAGCCGTCGGTCTTCTCACGCGACACGTTCAGGCTGAAGGTGGTGCGGCCATCCTTGTCCAGCGCGCCGTTCACGCCGGCGGACTGGCGCTGCGTGTGATAGCTGCCAAGCTCCGTCTCGAAGCTGAAACGCGGCGGATGCGGCTCGCCCTCCTTCGTGAAAATCTGCACGACGCCGCCGATCGCGCCCGAGCCATACAACGCCGAGACATTGCCGTTCACCACCTCGACGCGCCCGATCTGGTCCAGCATCACTTGCGACAGCTGCGCCGCGCCGAGCGATGCCGACTCGACCCGCACGCCGTCGATCAGCACGAGCGACTGCGAGGACGACGCGCCGCGAATGAAGAGGCCCGAGTTTGCGCCCGGTCCGCCGTTGCGCGTGATCTGCACGCCGGGCGCCAGCGCGATGAGGCCGAGGGCGTCGTCTGCGTTGCTGTCGGCGATGTCTTGTGTATCGAACAGCGAGGTCTGCGGAATGGAATCAGCGAGCGGCTGGGCTGCACGCGTTGCCGTGATAACGACAGGCGCAAGCGTTTGCGAAGCGTCATCAGCAGCGGATGTCGTCGCGGCTTGCGCGGCGCCGGCGAGCGGCAGAAGGAAAGTGGCAGCGGCGATGCCGCGACCGGAGAGGCCGTCCCGGACGGCGGCCCATGGCGATTGCATGACGAGTGTTCCCGTGGAGGATGAGCGCGGCCCCGCTCCCCGCGAGGTTCGATGCGCGACGAACGCGCCATGCCGCCATGCGTCACGCAGTGATCGTGCGATGACGGGCAGCAGGCGCATGGGACTCTGGCCGGTATCCGGGCTGGCGACGGATCGTCCCGCCTTCCCGCGCATCATGCGCAGTGGCGTCGACACGTTTCTTGCAGAGGCCGATGAACGGCCCGGCACATGGATGAATCGCGCAAGACTCAAGCGAGATCCACGCGCCCGCGCTGCAAAAACGCGTATGAGACGACTTGCAACTTGCGTTGCGGTCGCTTACCGTTGCGGGGGCAGCACAGGTTGGCTCCGTCCTGTTCAGCCGCCGTTCAGTGGTTCGGCGGCTTCAAGGACTTCGCTCCCTGCTTCCCGTTTGACTGCATGCGCGAGAGCCGCGCATGCGAGCACCAGAAGTGCGGCAAGTGTAGGAGCGCGGGTCGGGACCGTCAAGAAACGGCGCACCCTGGCGCGAAGGACAGCAGGCGGCGCGTGAAGATGCGAAGAACAAACGAACTCAGCGAGCGAGAATCAGCCTGACTGCATCCACGAGCAAATCAACGCTCGTGTTTTCTGCACACGAATGCACGGCGAGATGCGCGAGAACCCGGGGTTTGCGCGCACGATCGCGTGCTGTTACGTCTCGAAACGAGACAATTATCGGTAGCTCCGTTGAACCGCGCTAAAATGCGAGGTCTTTAGAGGACGCAGCACATGCTCAACGAACTCGAATCACTGTCAGGAAATATCGGCCGGCTGATCCAGATCAGCGAGCGCCACAATCAGGCGCGAGCCGCGCTGCAAGAACAACTCGAGCAACTGCGCACCGAGTACGCCAATCTTCAGTCCGACCTCGCGCAGGTCCGCGAAGAACGCGACACGCTGCAGTCCGAACGCGATTCCCTCTCCGCCAAGATCGACGACGCGCAAGTCCGCCTCAACGCGATCCTCGAAAAACTGCCCCGCGCGAAGTCCGCGCAGCACGGCGAATCCGAAAATCAACTCGATCTCCTCGAAGCCGATTCGCAGGATGCGCATGAACACGCGCATGCCCCCGAAGCGGAAATGCACGGCGAGCATCATCAAGGAGAGAAGGCATGACGACCACGCAAATCGAAGTCTCCATTCTGGGGCAGCCGTATCGCCTCGCCTGTTCGCCTGAAACGGAAGGCCCGCTGCGCGAAGCCGTTGCACGCGTCGATGCCGAGATGAACAAGGTGCGCAACGCGAGCAACGTGCGCGGCACGGACCGCATCGCGGTGATGGCGGCGTTGTCGCTGGCGTCGGAATTGCTCAAGCTGCAGGACAGCGTGCGTCATGGCGAAGCCTTCCCGGCCGAGGAAATCCGTCGCACGATGCACTCGATGAACGAGCAGCTCGGCGCCGTCATTGCACAATACGAAGTGCAATAACGCGCGGTGATGCGGCTCATCGGACCGTGGTGATGAGGGGTTAATCAACACGCCACGTCGATCGAAAAAAGAAACCGCACCGGGGCTGCAGAAGGCAAACGATTGGTGTAGAGTGACGTTTCCCTGCCTGGTTCGCCAAGGTCATATATTCCTTGAACCAATGCTACATTGGCACGGTTGCGGAACCTTGCAACATGGGCGCGCGCGTCGCTAGTCCGATGTACCCGAAGTGTTGCTTACCGCGACCAATCTTGAACCCAGGTTCAGGATGCCGGCCTAGCGGCTATGGCGGGGACCTCATCTCAAACGGCATCGGTTTTTCCGATGCCGTTTTTCATTTGCAGCATCGCGTTTGCAACACCCTTCCCTTCGTCGATCACGCATAACGAACAATCATGCGCTACTGGCTGATGAAGTCCGAACCGGACGAAGCAAGCATCGATCACCTGGCACACGCCCCGAAGAAAACGCTGCCGTGGACGGGCGTGCGCAACTATCAGGCGCGCAACTTCATGCGCGATCAGATGCAGGTCGGCGACGGCGTGCTGTTCTATCATTCGAGCTGTCCGGAGCCGGGCATCGCGGGTATCGCGAAGGTCTGCTCCACCGCTTATCCCGACCCTACGCAGTTCGATTCGAAGAGCGACTACTACGATCCGAAGTCCACGCAGGAAACGCCGCGCTGGATGCTGGTCGATGTGAAGTTCGTCAAGAAGACGCCGCTGATTCCGCTCGCCACCTTGCGCGAGCATGCTGAACTCGCGGACATGCAGGTTCTCGCACGCGGCAATCGTCTTTCGATCACGCCCGTCACCGATGCGCAATGGCGCTTCATTACCGAGCATCTCGTCTAACAAGGAACTTACGACGCGCGACCGCCGCCTAAAGGCGGTCGCAAATCACGCGACGCATTACATGATTGCCTTGCGTCTGGAGCCTTCGATGACCTACAAGAAAACTGCCGCCGCCCTCGCCCTGCTCGCGATGTCCGGCGCCGCGTTCACCTTCTCTCAATCCGCCGCCGCACAGACGGTGATCAACCCGCAGCCGGCGGGCGTGCTGTCGCTGTCGGCGCAATCGAGCGCGCAGGTGGCGCAGGATGTCGTGACCATCACGCTGTTCTACGAACAGGAAGCGGCCGATCCCTCCTCGCTCACCAACACGCTCAATCAACGCGCCGAGTCGGCCTTGCGCGAGGCACGCGGTGTCGACGGCGTGACGGCCAAGAGCGGTTCGTTCACCGTGTATCCGTCGACCGATCGCGACGGCAAGATCTCCGCGTGGCGCGGCCGCACGGAAGTCGTGCTCGAATCGCACGACTTCGCGGCGGCCTCGAAGCTCGCGGGCAAGATGAGTGCGTCGATGCAGGTGGGCAGCGTGGCCTTCTCGCTGTCGCCGGAAGCGCAGCGCACGGCCGAGCAAAAACTCGTCACGCAGGCCATCGACTCATTCCGCAAGCAGGCGCAGACCGCCGCGCAGTCGTTCGGCTACAGCAACTTCTCGATCAGGGAAGTGAACATCGGACACAGCGGCGTTCAGCCGCGCCCGGTCATGATGATGCAGTCGCGCGCAATGAGCGCCGATGCGAAGATGGCCGCGCCCATCGCGATGGAAGCCGGCACGACGACCGTGACCGTTGATGTGAACGGCTCCGTGCAGATGGGGCGTTAAGCGGTGTGCGGGGCCCGCACGGCCCCGCGTTCCTTCAAGCCTGCGCGGATTCCGGCGGCAGACGCAGATTGCGCTTGTACGCCCACACCATCATCAGCACGCCGGCGATGATCATCGGCAGCGAGAGCCACTGACCCATCGAGAGATTGAACGCGAGCAAGCCGAGATAGTCATCGGGCTCGCGCGCGAATTCCACCGTGAAGCGCGCCAGTCCATAGCCGATCAGAAACAGCGCGGACACGGCGCCAACGGGCCGCTGCTTGCGCGAGAACGTCCAGATCAGGATGAACAGCACCAGCCCTTCCAGCGCGATCTCATACAGCTGCGACGGATGGCGCGGCAACATGTGATAGCGCTGGAAAATCTCGGTGAGATGGTACTGCGCATCCAGTTGCGGATTCTTCGCGAGCCACACGGCGTCGTCGTTGGTCGAGTTCTGGAACAGCATCGCCCACGGCGCGTTCGGGTCCGTCACGCGGCCCCACAGTTCGCCGTTGATGAAGTTGCCGAGACGCCCGGCCGCGAGTCCGAGCGGCACCATCGGCGCGACGAAATCGGTCACTTGCAGCCAGGTGCGCTTGCGCTGCCACGCGAACAGCACCATGGCGAGCGTCACGCCGAGGAAGCCGCCGTGGAACGACATGCCGCCTTCCCAGACCTTGAAGATGTCGAGCGGATGCGCGGCGTAGTAGCTCGCCTTGTAGAAGATCACATAGCCGATTCGGCCGCCGAGAATCGTGCCGAGCACGCCGTAGAACAGCATGTCGTCGATGTCTTTCGCGGTCCAGCCCTGGCGCGCCACATAGGGCAGGCGCAGGCGCAGCCGCCCGATGACAATGGCCGACACGAAGGCCACGAGATACATGAGGCCGTACCAGCGTACGGCGAGCGGTCCGAGATGGATGGCGACGGGATCGAAATTGGGATGTATGAGCATGCTGATGTCGAAGAGCTGACGGACTTCGAGGGGGCCTCGAGCGAACCTCAAGGCCGCATCATACAGAACCGGCGCCTTGCGCCCGCGAACGGACGATGTCGATGAAGCCGGCCAGCACCGGACTCACTTCCGCCGCACGCCACACGAGACCGGTTTCGACAAGCATCGCCGGGTCCTCGGGCGCGCGCAACGGCCGGTACACGACGCCCGTACGCCGCAGATGCCGCAGCGAACGCGGCACGAGCGCGACGCCCATGCCCGCCGAGACCAGGCTGACGATGGTCTGCATCTGGATGGCTTCCTGGCCGATGCGCGGCGTCAGGCCCGCGGCGCCGTAGCAGCCCATGATGCTGTCGTACAGGCCGGGCGCGAGCCGCCGCGGAAAGACGATGAGCGGCGCCGCAGCCAGCGCGGTCAGTTCGACGCGCGTGTCCGCCCACTCCGGCTCGCCCTGCCCGAGTTCGCGCGCGGTGGCGGCGGGCATCGCGACGACCAGCGGCTCGCGCGCCACCGGCAGATACGACAGCGCGCCCGCGTGGCGCGCCGGCAGCGGAGGAATCACGAGCCCGGCGTCGATGCGGCCGGCGACCAGTTCCTCGATCTGCACGTCGCTGGTCGCCTCGGTCAGTTGCAGCCGGACGCCCGGATGGCGGGCGCCGAACGCGTGCAGCAGCGCCGGCAGCAGCCCGTAGTCAGCGGTGGAGACGAACGCGAGCGACAGCACGCCCGCCTCGCCGCGCGCCAGCGACTGCGCCAGCGGACGCAGCGCATCGGCGGATGCGAGCAGGCGCCGCACCTCGGGCAGCAGATCCTTGCCCACCGGCGTCAGTTCCACGCTCCGTTTCGTCCGCACGAACAGCGCGACGCCGAGCGCCTCCTCCAGCCCGCGGATCGCCTGCGACAGCGGCGGCTGGGTCATGGCCAGGCGCGCGGCGGCGCGGCCGAAGTGCATCTCCTCGGCAACCGTCACGAAGTAGCGCAAGAGGCGCAGATCGAAAGGCGGGGTACGCGGATCCATTGATATGTTTTGCGACCTTATTAGCCGTGAATAATATATTGGACAGATACATCGCGCGAGTCGCATGCTTGCCGGACTAGACCAAAAAGTCCCCCTCAGGAGCACAACATGGCCTTCAATCGCCGCTCGAAGCACATCACCCAGGGCGTCGCGCGCTCGCCCAACCGTTCGATGTATTACGCCCTCGGCTATCAGGAAGCCGACTTCGACAAGCCGATGATCGGCGTCGCCAACGGGCATTCCACCATCACGCCGTGCAATGCCGGCCTGCAACCGCTGGCCGACGCGGCCATCGAGGCGATCCGCCACGCCGACGCCAATCCGCAAATTTTCGGGACACCGACCATTTCGGACGGCATGTCGATGGGCACCGAAGGCATGAAGTACTCGCTGGTGTCCCGCGAGGTGATCGCCGACTGCGTCGAGACCGCCGTGCAGGGGCAATGGATGGACGGCGTCGTGGTGATCGGCGGGTGCGACAAGAACATGCCGGGCGGCATGATCGGCATGGCGCGCATGAACGTGCCGTCCATCTATGTCTACGGCGGCACCATCCGCCCGGGCAACTGGAAGGGTCGCGATCTGACCATCGTGTCGTCGTTCGAGGCGGTCGGCGAGTTCACCGCGGGCCGCATGAGCGAGGAAGACTTCAAGGGCGTCGAGAAGAACGCGTGCCCGTCCACAGGCTCGTGCGGCGGCATGTACACGGCGAACACGATGAGCTCGTCGTTCGAGGCGCTCGGCATGTCGCTGATGTATTCGTCGACGATGGCGAATCCCGATCACGAAAAAGTCGAGTCCGCCGCCGAATCGGCGCGTGTGCTCGTCGAGGCCGTGAAGAAGGATCTGAAGCCGCGCGACATCATCACGAAGGAGTCGATCGAGAACGCCGTCGCGCTGATCATGGCGACGGGCGGCTCCACGAACGCCGTGCTGCACTATCTGGCGATCGCGCATGCGGCGGAGGTGGAATGGAGCATCGACGACTTCGAGCGCATGCGCAAGAAAGTGCCGGTGATCTGCGACCTGAAGCCGTCGGGCCAGTACGTCGCGACCGATCTCCACAAGGCCGGCGGCATTCCGCAAGTGTTGAAGCTCCTGCTCGATGCCGGCCTCCTGCACGGCGACTGCATGACGATCACGGGCCGCACGATCGCTGAAGAACTGAAGGACGTGCCGGCCAGGCCGCGCGCCGACCAGAAGGTGATCTTCCCGATCGAACAGGCGCTCTACAAGCAAGGCCATTTGGCGATCCTGCGCGGCAATCTCGCGGAAGACGGCGCGGTCGCGAAGATCACGGGCCTGAAGAATCCGGTCATCACCGGTCCCGCGCGCGTGTTCGACGACGAGCAGAGTGCAATGGACGCGATTCTCGCCGACAAGATCACGGCCGGCGACATTCTCGTGCTGCGCTATCTCGGGCCGGTGGGCGGGCCGGGCATGCCGGAGATGCTCGCGCCGACCTCCGCGATCATCGGCAAGGGCTTGGGCGAATCAGTCGGCTTCATCACCGACGGGCGTTTCTCAGGCGGCACGTGGGGCATGGTGGTCGGGCACGTGGCGCCGGAAGCGTATGCCGGCGGGACCATCGCGCTGGTGCAGGAAGGCGACTCGGTCACCATCGACGCACACAAGCTGCTGCTGCAGCTGAACGTGGACGACGCCGAACTCGCGCGCCGCCGCGCCGCCTGGAAACAGCCGGCGCCGAAGTACACGCGCGGCGTGCTGGCGAAGTTCGCGGCGCTGGCGCAGCCGGCCAACAAGGGCGCAGTGACGGGCTGAAACGCGCGGGAGCATCATGCGCAAGGGGCGCGACGGCGCCCCTTGTGCATTCCGCGTGTCGCCCGCCATGTCTCCTATAATGCGCGACAACGTGAAGCGTGCGCGTGCATCGGGGAGACCACATGAAAGCACAGCTCAGGGGCGTCGTTGCGGGACTGGTGTGGTGGAGTGTGTGCGGTGCAGCCTGCGCGCAGAACGACAGCGCCGCGATGCTCGCCTTCGCGCAGAGCCACAATTGCATGAGCTGTCATTCGGTCTCGCGCAACTTCATGGGGCCGTCGTTCGACAGCGTGGCTCACAAGTATGGGCAAGTCGAAGGCGCGCGCGGCATGCTCGCGCGCCGGATCATGGAAGGCGGTGTAGGCGTGTGGGGCCCGGTGCCGATGCCCGCCAACACGCAGATTTCACCGGATCAGGCCGCGGCGCTCGCCGACTGGATCCTCTCGCTGCGCTGACGGGCGCGTGCGCCCTTCATGCGCCCTTCACTCGCCGTGCTGACGGCGCAGCTCGTTTTCCACCGCCTCGCGCACCCATTCGCTCATGTGGCTCTCGAGCGCCGTCGCGACCTCGCGCGTGATGGCCGAGACGAGCTGGGCCGAATGCTCGCGCAGCACTTCGCGGCAACGCTCCTCGATCAGCGCGCGGGCATCGCCCGTCAGAAAACGCGTGAAGCGCCCGCGCAATTGCCCGGCGATCTGTTCCGCGTCGTATTCGATGGCGAGATTGGCCGACGGCGCGCGCGCGTACTCTGGCTTGCCGGGCACGACGACATCGGTGAGGACCGGAATGGAGGGATCGAAGGAATGCGGCTTGTCCGTCATGGGAAGGGGTCTCCTGTCGAGCGCGGCGGGCGGGCCGCGTCGGTGTGCAAGGCGTGGTGGTTCGAACAGAGCTTAGCCAGCCACGCCCGGCCGCTCTGTTCGCTCAACCGCCCTGATTGCCTTGATTGTGCGTTTCGATGACATAGCCGCGATCGCGATAGAAGCGATATCGCTCACGCCCCGCCGCCAGTTCCGCGCCCTCGCTGCCGACGATCTCCACC
>NZ_JARUXS010000001.1:730144-979998 GCF_031451175.1 Caballeronia sp. LZ035 | reverse complement strand
CCTGAGCGGCAAGCCGCTCGTCGTGCTCGCGGAGCCCGCGCGGCTCGCCGCCTTCGACGAGCAGTTGTGGACCTTCCAGCCGCTCGAAGCGCGCAAACTGCGCCGACACCGGCGCGCCGAGATTCACCAGCACCTGATGATGCGGCGCTTCGTCGAGACTGGAAGTCAGCACGACCGGCGTGTCCTGCGCGAGCGGACTCTTCGCCATGCAGTGCGGCACGAATTCGAGCGGCTGGAAGGTCCACAACTGCTCGTCGAAGGCGGCGAGCCGCGCGGGCTCCGCGAGCACGACGAGCGGCTTGCCGCTCAGGTACGCCTTGCGCGCGAGGCGGCAGGCGTACGCGAGCGGATCGCCGACGTTCGTATGAAAGTCGATGCGCGTCATACGGAGATCACGTCCGCATCACGCGCCGGCGCGGTCGATCAGGAACTGCGCGAGCAACGGCACGGGCCGGCCCGTCGCGCCCTTCGCCGCGCCGCTCTTCCATGCGGTACCGGCGATGTCGAGGTGCGCCCACGGATAGTTCGCCGCGAAACGCGACAGGAAGCACGCCGCCGTCACGCTGCCCGCCGGACGCCCGCCGATGTTCGCCAGGTCCGCGAAGTTCGACTTCAGCTGATCCTGATACTCGTCGTCGAGGGGCAGGCGCCAGGCCGGATCGACTGCCTCGCGCGAGGCGTCGAGCAGCTCGCCCGCCAGTGCGTCGTCCTTCGCGAACAGACCCGTGTTGTGATGGCCGAGCGCGATGATGCACGCGCCCGTCAGCGTCGCGATGTCGATCACGGCGGACGGCTTGAAGCGTTCCGCGTAGGTCAGCGCGTCGCACAGGATCAGGCGGCCTTCGGCGTCCGTGTTGAGCACTTCGATGGTCGTGCCGTTCATCGCGGTGACGATGTCGCCCGGCTTGAGCGCATTGCCCGCGGGCATGTTCTCGCAGGTCGGGACCACGCCGATCACGTTGAGCTTGAGGCCCATCTCGGCCACCGCGCGCAGCGTGCCGAACACCGAACCCGCGCCGCACATGTCGTATTTCATTTCGTCCATGGCTTCGCCGGGCTTGATCGAGATGCCGCCCGAATCGAACGTGATGCCCTTGCCGACCAGCACGACGGGCGCGTTCTTGCCCTTCGCCTTGGCGGTGTCGCCCGCGCCTTGGTAATGCATGACGATGAACTGCGGCGGCTCGACCGAGCCCTTCGCCACCGACAGGAACGAGCCCATGCCGAGCGCCTCGATCTGCTTCTGGCCAAGCACCTCGACCTTGAGCTTCCAGTCGCGGCCAAGCTTCTTCGCGGTCTGGCCGAGATACGTGGGCGTGCAGACGTTGGGCGGCAGGTTGCCGAGATCGCGCGTGAGGTCCATGCCGTTGGCGATGGCCACGCCCTGCTTCAACGCGGCCTTGGCGGCCTTTTCGTCGGCGCTGAAGACGCTGAACACGACCTTCTTGAGCGCGCGCGGCGTGGTGTCCGGCTTGCTCTTCATCTGCGTGAACTTGTAGGTCAGTTCGCGCAGCGCGAGAATGGCGGCGCGCACGGCCCAGTCGCCGCTGCGTTCCTGGATCGGCAATTGCGCGAGCGTGAAGGTGGCCTGGCCGATCTTCGCGCCGAGCAGCACGCGCCATGCGGCGCGCACGGCTTCGCCATAGGCTTTCTGCGTGAAGGCGTCCTGCTTGCCGCAGCCGACGAGCAGCACGCGCGAAGCGCCGATGCCCGTCACTTCGGGCACGAGCAGCGTGGTGCCGGCGCGGCCGCTCATGTCGCCGGCCTTGACGATGCGCGAAATCAGGCCCTGGGTCGCGACATCCATGTCGCGCGCGGCGCCCGTGAGCGACTGCGCTTCGAAGATGCCGAGGACGATGACATCCGACTTTCCGGTAAGGAAACCATTTGCCTCGCCTTCGCTCCAATCACAGGCTTTTATGCTAAAGTCCATCGCGCTTATCCTCGGATAAAATCTTGGCTGAAGGATGAAAGCCGCAATTATCCGCTATTTTTTCCGCGGCAGTCACCGGTTTGCGGCGTGAGGGTAAGCAAGACCCCTCCCCGTCTGCCGAAGAGGTGCGTGCGTGATTCCGCATCGCCGCCAGTCTTAAGCAAAATTCAATGATCTTCGAACGCTCCCTGCAGCGCGAACTCGCGTACACGGCCGGCGCCGTGTTCATGGTGCTGCTCACGATCATGCTGACGACGATGATGATCCGCATCGTCGGCTTCGCGGCGCAGGGTCAGATTGACCCGAGAGACGTCGTCGTGCTGATCGGGCTCACCGTCATCGGCTATCTCGCGGTCATGCTGATCGTGACGCTGTTCGTGTCCATCCTGTTCGTGCTGACGCGCTGGTATCGCGATTCCGAAATGGTCGTGTGGCTCGCCTCGGGCGTGAGCCAGACCCAGCTCATCAAGCCGGTCGCCGTGTTCTCCACGCCGATCATCATCCTCATCATGTTCTTCGCGTTCATCGGCTGGCCCTGGTCGAACCAGCAGAGCAAGCTCATCAAGGCGCGCTTCCAGCAACGCGACGAAGTGTCGTTGCTGGCGCCCGGCCAGTTCCGCGAATCGCCGTCGAGCCATCGCGTGTTCTTCATCGAGAAGATGTCGCCGGACCAGGCCCAGGTGCAGAACGTGTTCGTCACCAGCACGGAAGGCGGCAAGGTCAACGTGATCGTTTCGCAGACGGGTCACACGGAAACGCGCAACGACGGCGATCGTTTCATCGTGCTGGACAATGGCCGCCGCTATGACGGCGAACCCGGCCAGCCGAACTTCCGCATCATGGAATTCGAGCGCTACGGCGTGAAGATCATGAGCCACCAGGTCGTCAACACGCCGAGCACCACCGGCATCTCGACGCCCGACCTGCTGGCTACACCCACCAAGGACAATCTCGCGGAATTCGCCTGGCGCGCGGGCTTGCCGCTCATCGCCATCAACCTGATGCTGCTCGCCATTCCGCTGTCGTACCAGAATCCGCGCCGCAGCCGCACCATCAACCTGGTGATGGCCGTGCTCATCTATCTCACCTACTCGAACCTGCTGAACGTCGTGCAATCGTGGATCGAGCAGGGGAAGGTGTCCTTCGGCGTGGGACTGGTGGGACTGCACGTGATCGTGGGCGCGCTGGTCGCGTTCATCTTCTGGCTGCGAATTCGCAACCGGCCGCTCTTCAGGTTTCCTTCCCTGACGCGTTCGAAGGGAGCCTGAACCCATGCGCATCTACGAACGATACTTCGCGCGCCAGATCTACCTCGCGTTCATCTTCATCCTGTTCGCGTTTTCGGGCCTGTTCTTCTTCTTTGACCTGATCAACGAGCTGAACACGGTCGGCCACGGCAACTACAAGTTCCCGCTCGCGGTGCTGCGCGTCGCGTTGCAGACGCCCTCGCGCTTCTACGAAATCATTCCGGTCGCCGCGCTCATCTCGGCCATCTACGTGTTCGCGCAGATGGCGGCGGCGTCCGAGTTCACGATCTTTCGCGTCTCCGGGCTCTCGACCGGCGCCGCGCTGCGTTCGCTGCTGAAGATCGGCATTCCGCTCGTGTTCGTCACCTATCTCATTGGCGAAGTGGTGGGACCGTACACGGATCAGTTGTCCGAGCGTGTGCGGCTGGAAGCGCTCGGTTCGTCGGTATCGTCGAACTTCCAGTCCGGCGTGTGGGTGAAGGACACGCTGACCGCCAAGGAAAACGGCGAGCAGGTCACGCGCTTCGTCAACGTCGGCACGCTCAATCCGGATACGTCCATCGCCGACGTGCGCATCTATGAGTTTGACGGCAAGTTCCGCCTGACCAACGTGCGCATCGCGAAGACCGGGGTGTACGAGCCGCCGGGCCACTGGAAACTGACCGGCGTGACCGACACGCGACTCTCCGACGCACCGCCGCAAGCCGTGAATCCCGGCGATACGCTGAACCCGGTCTATCGCGCGACCCAGACGACGCTGCCCGAATACTCGCTGCGCTCGGAACTGACGCCGCAGATTCTCTCCGTGTTGCTGGTGTCGCCGGACCGCATGTCGATGTTCAACCTGTTCCGCTATATCCAGCACTTGACGGAAAATCACCAGGACACGCAGCGCTATCAGATCGCGTTCTGGCGCAAGATCTTGTATCCGTTCGCGGTGTTCGTGATGCTGATCCTGTCGTTGCCGTTCGCCTATCTGCACACGCGTGCCGGTGTGGTCGGCGTGAAGGTGTTTGGCGGCATCATGATCGGCATGAGCTTCCAGTTGTTCAACACGCTGTTCTCGCACATCGGCAATCTGAATACCTGGCCCGCGCCAATCACCGCGGCCGCGCCCGCCCTCGCCTATCTCGTGGTCGGGTTGCTGGGACTCAAGTGGGTGGAGCGGCACTGACAGCTCGATTTCCCCGGAGCACACGATGAGCAAGCACGGCATCATCCTGTTCGGTCACGGCGCACGCGATCCGCGCTGGGCCGAGCCCTTCGAGCGGCTGGCGGCGAAGCTGCGCACGGCGCGCGGCGAGCCGGTTGCGCTTGCGTTCCTCGAACTGATGACGCCGGACTTGCCGACAGCGGTGGCGTCGCAGGTTGCGGACGGGTGCGATGCTATCACCGTCGTGCCGGTGTTCTTCGGACAAGGCGGGCATGTGCGGAAGGATCTGCCAGAGATCGTCGCACGGTGTCAGGCGATGCATCCTGATGTGACCATTCAATGCGCGACGGCTGTCGGTGAAGACGATGCCGTGCTGGACGCGGTCGCGGGGTATTGCTTGAGGCAGGTGGGGAAGTAAGCCGGCCGTCCTCGCAACGAGGCGGCAACCGGACGGAAAACGCAGAAACATAATTTCAAGACGGAAGGATCGGATTGATCCAGTGGGCTTGAGGAAGCGTCCGGTTTAGCATGGCATGCATTCACAGGCAGTGCCTTTTCTGACAGTCTTGGTTGCTTGAATGACGCGGTTTGTCTATCAGCCTCGGCGCGTTCGTGTGACTGTGCATTAGGCCTGATCGCACTGAAACGGCTGGCGACATGGCTTCCTTCATCCTCTTCGTGCAGCACAACTATGGCGTCCTGGTCCTCGCGGCGACCACCTTCGCATGGGTGCAGTCGCTCGCTTACCTCTATCGGTGGAAGCTCGCGCGTTTGAGCCGGGCGGAGGTTGCAGGGCACAGCGGCCATGACGAGGCTGGCTGCTTGAGTCGGCAGAAGACAGGGTGCGAATGCAGGAAGATATCCGGCAATTGCGACGTGAATTGACGCGGGTCGAAGCGCGGCTGACCGGGCGTCCCGCTCACGCAAAATCGCTGGCTGCTTCGGCGCTTGCTCGGCATCACACTGGATGTGCGAGGCACAAGCGAAGCCGGGTGACGGATTAGCGCTGTGGCACTGGCCATTCGGCCGAATTCTCACCCTGCATCATCGCGGCTACAGTCAATGTACTTATCGGACCACCCAGGAGAACTCGACATGAACCTGCTCATTGCCAAGTGGGGCGATAGCCTCGCCGTGCGTATTCCCGCCGAATACCTCCACCATGCCGGCATGTCCGAAGGCGATCAGATTCAGGCGAATCTGACCGTCGACGGCGGCATCTGCCTTCACCCGGGTAACTGGGATCGGAAGGCCTTCCTGAAAGAAATCGCGCAAACACGCGATCGCATGCCCATGACTGACTCGGTTATCGACGAGCTTCGGCGTGAGGCGCGCTACTGATGGTCTATGTCGATACAAGTGTTTTAGTCGCCCTCTGCGCCCTGGAACGCATGACCGCTGCGGTTTCGAATTGGTACTTCTCGGGCAGGGACAGCCTGATTTCTGGAGCCTGGTGCGCCACCGAGTTTGCCAGTGCGCTGGGCGTCAAACGGCGAACCCGTCAGATCACTGATGAGGAATCATCTGCCGCATGGGATGCGTTTGAACGGCTGTGCGCGAAAGACCTACGGCTGACGCCCATCAAGCCTTCCGTATTTCGTCATGCGGCGGTTCTGGCGCTCGACGCCTCTACCGGCTTGCGTGCTGGCGATGCACTGCATCTTGCGACAGCGCTGGATTGCAACGCGAGATCAATCGCTACTCTCGACATCCTTCTAGCCGACAACGCAAAGAGAAAGCGGCTCAGATTGGTGCAACTCTAGCCCGCTCCCATAACAAAAAAGCGCACCGTTTCACCAGTGCGCTTCTCATGACTTGCTCAAACACCCTGCCTCAAGCCGCCGCCTGCATCCCCTTCAACTGCACCTTCAGCTCGACCGACGCCCGTTCGCGAAACGCCTCGCCAATCATCAGCAAGCTCGGCTGCGACGGGTCCAGCCATTCCTGCGCCTCGCCCAGCGCCATCTGCGCGAGCGTCAACGTCAGCGACCGTTCACGCACCGTGCTGCATGCCTCGACGATCGCCACCGGCGTCGCGCCCGGACGCCCCGCATCGATCAGCTGCTGGGCGATTTCCGGCGCGCTGTCGCGGCCCATGTAGAACACCAGCGAATCCGCCTGCGCCTGCTCGCGGATTGTCTCGCTGTCCGGAGCACGCGAGTGCGTCGCCAGCGCCACACTGCGCGACACGCCGCGCAAGGTCAGCGACCGCTTCAGCGTCGCCGCGCTCGCCAGCGCCGCCGTGATGCCCGGCACCACCTCATACTCGACACCCGCCGCTTCGAGCGCACGCATTTCCTCGTCGGCGCGGCCGAACAGCATCGGGTCGCCGCCCTTCAGGCGCACGACAAGACCATGCTCCAGCGCCGCATCGACGATCTGCTTGTTGATGAAATGCTGGGCCGTCGAACGCTGGCCGCAGCGCTTGCCAACCGCGATCCTCTTCGCATTGGGCGCATAGTCGAGCATCGCCGGCTCGATCAGCGCGTCGTGCAGCACCACATCGGCTTGTTCGAGCAGACGCATGCCGCGCACGGTGATGAGATCCGCCGCACCCGGCCCCGCTCCGATCAGATAGACCTTACCCATAGCTTTCATCGTTGAACTCACGCGTTCAGCATTCTCATGCGGAAATCGCACGAATCATACCGGCCGCGACCGTGTGATGCGTCGCTTCGTCGATCAGCACGAACGCGCCGGTGCCCTGATGCGTATCGTACTCGTCCGCGACGAGCGGCTTCTGCAACGTGAGCGCCACGCGGCCGATATCGTTCATCGCGAGCGTGCCGCGATCCACCGAATGCGACAGCGTATGCACGTCCAGCACCTGCTTCACCGCGCCGATCCGCGTGAACACCGTGTTGGTCGTCTGCTTCAGCAAGTACTTGCGCTGCAGCGAGAGCGGTTCTTCGTCGAACCAGCAGAGATCGGCTTCGAGCTTCTTCGCCGGCTCGACCTTCTGCGACAGCGGGACGAAAGTATCGCCGCGCGACACGTCGACGTCTTCGGTCAGGCGAATCGTCACCGTCTGGCCTGCGAACGCGCGATCCACCGGCGCCACGCCGCCCGGCACCGGGGCGATGATCTCGGCAACCGTCGCTTCACGGTTCGCCGGCAGCACGGCGATGGCATCGCCCACGCGCACTTCACCCGCCTCGACACGGCCCATGTAGCCGCGGAAGTCGTCGGCCTGCGAGCCGTCCTGGCGCGCGACCCACTGCACCGGGAAACGCAGCGCCTGATCGTTGGGCAGCGCGACCGGCAGCGATTCGAGCAGATCGAGCAGCGGCTCGCCCGCATACCACGGCATGCGCTCGCTCGCCGAGACGATGTTGTCGCCCTTCAGCGCCGAAACCGGCACGAAGCGCACGTCGGCAATCCCGAGCTGGCGCGCGAGCACGACGTAGGCGTCGCGAATTTCGTTAAAACGGGCTTCGCTGTAGTCGATCAGGTCCATCTTGTTGATCGCGACGATCACATGCTGCAAGCCAAGCAGCTTGACGATCGCGCTATGACGCTTCGTCTGCGGCAGCAGCTGCGCGACGCCGTTCTCCAGCGTGACACGCGTTGCATCGACGAGAATGATCGCGGCATGCGCGGTCGATGCGCCCGTCACCATGTTGCGGGTGTACTGCTCGTGGCCGGGGGTATCGGCGATGATGAACTTGCGCTTCGCCGTCGCGAAATAGCGGTACGCGACGTCGATGGTGATGCCCTGCTCGCGCTCGGCTTCCAGCCCGTCCGTCAGCAGCGACAGATCGATTTCGTCGCCGACCGTGCGCTTGTTCTTCGCGCGCGAGATCGCGGAAAGCTGGTCGGACAGCACAGCCTTGCTGTCGTACAGCAGGCGGCCGATCAGCGTGCTCTTGCCGTCGTCCACGCTGCCCGCCGTGATGAAGCGCAACACGCCCAGGTCTTCTGCTTGATAGATGCTCATGATTCGTTCGTCCTCGGGGCGTGTCGCTTAGAAATAACCTTGCTTCTTGCGCTGTTCCATCGCGGCTTCCGACGCTTGGTCGTCCATCCGCGTCGCGCCGCGTTCCGTGATTTCCGTCACGGCCGTTTCCGCGATGATCTTCTCGACGTCGTCGGCATCGCTCGCCACCGGGCAGGTGCAGCTGATGTCGCCGACCGTGCGGAAGCGGACTTGCGTGACCTCGGCCGTTTCGCCCTCGCGCACCGGCGTGAGCGGCGTCACCGGCACCAGCAGGCCGTTGCGGCGCACGATCTCGCGGTCATGCGCGTAGTAGATCGACGGCAGTTCGAGCTTTTCGCGCCCGATGTATTGCCAGATGTCGAGTTCGGTCCAGTTCGAGATCGGGAACACGCGCAGGTGTTCGCCCGCATGCAGGCGCGCGTTGTAGATGCTCCACAGTTCCGGACGCTGCGCCTTCGGATCCCACTGGCCGAATTCGTCGCGGAACGAGAAGATGCGCTCTTTCGCGCGGGCCTTTTCTTCGTCGCGGCGCGCGCCGCCGATCATCGCGGTATAGCCGTATTCGTCGATGGTCTCGAGCAGCGTCACCGCTTGCGCGGCATTGCGCGAATCGGTCTCGCGGCGCAGGCGCACGGTGCCCTTCCTGATCGAGTCCTCGACGTGGCCCACCACCAGCTCGGCGCCGATCTCGGCCGCACGGCGGTCGCGGAAGTCGATCACTTCCTGGAAGTTGTGGCCGGTGTCGATATGCACGAGCGGGAACGGCAGCGACGTCTTGCGGTTCGCGCCGAGTCCGAACGCCTTCAGCGCGAGCGCCAGCACGACCACCGAATCCTTGCCGCCCGAGAACAGCAGCGCGGGCTTGCTGCATTCGGCGACCAGTTCGCGAATGATGTGGATCGACTCGGCTTCGAGCCAATCCAGGTGATCCATGCGCGTAGCCTGGTTGACGACCGGCGCGTTGACGGTTGAGTCGAGCGTCGTGCTCATGTTCTCGATCCTTTTTTGTGGCGGCGCTTGGAGTGCTTCGAAGCGTCGCGTTCAGTGACTGGGTGTGATGCGGCGTCTTGTGTGACTTACGCGCCTTGGATCGCCGAGCTCGGTGCTTCCTCGACAATCCTGATGTTGGTCATGTGCAGACCGCATTCCTTCGTATCGCGCGACTCCCACCACCAGCGGCCCGCCCGGCTGTCCTCGCCGGGACGCACGGCGCGCGTGCAGGGTTCGCAGCCGATGCTCGGATAACCGCGTGCATGCAGCGGATTCACCGGCACGTCGAGCGCCTTCAGGTAATCCCACACATCGGCTTCAGTCCAGTCCGTGAGCGGATTGAACTTCGCGATGTCGCGCGGTTCGTCGTGCTCTTCCTCATGCAGTTCGGCGCGTGTGACCGACTGCTCGCGGCGCTGACCGGTTACCCATGCGGACACGTCCGACAGTGCGCGATTAAGCGGCTCGACCTTGCGGATATGGCAGCAGCTCTTGCGTAAATCAATGCTTTCGTAGAACGCGTTGAGGCCGTGATCGCGCACATAGGCATCCACCGCATCCTGCTGCGGCAGGAACTGCTCGATAGCATAGCCATAACGCTGCTTGACGGTGTCGAGCATGCCGAGCGTCTCCGCATGCAGGCGGCCCGTGTTCAGCGAAAAAATGCCGATCTTCACGCCGCGCGACAGGATGGCGTGCGTCAGCACCATGTCTTCCGCGGCGAGGCTGCTGGCTAGCTTGACGCGCCCGTGGCGCGCTGCGATCGAATCGAGCAGCGCGTCGAGGCGTTCAACCTTGGCTTGCAATTCAGGGGTCATGCCTTACGCTCCAAGCGTCGCGATCAAGGCCGCGCGGCGGCGAAACAGCGGCTCGGGATTGTCGGTCGCGCCCTGATACAGCTCGGTGAATTCGCCGAACGCATTGAGCGCGTCGTGAATGTCCTTGTCGGCGCGCACGGCGAACGCGTCGAAGCCGCAGCGCGCGTGAAACGCGACCTGGTCACGCAAGACATCGCCGATGGCGCGCAGTTCGCCGGTCCACTGATAACGCTCGCGCAGCAGGCGGCCGATGGAAAAGCCACGGCCATCGCGGAACACCGGGAAATCCACCGCGATCACATTCAACTGGCCGAAGTCCGCCACGAGGTCGGCGGGTTCGTCATCCGGCGCGAGCCACACGCCGATCTCTTCCTTCGCACGCGTCGCGACGATCGCCGCCTTGTGCTCTTTCCACAGCGCGAACGGCACGATGATCTTGCCGGCCGGCAGCGCGTCGACGGCGGGCAGCGTGCCGTCTTCCGCCGCGCGCACGACGATGAAAGCGTCTTCGACAACCGCGCGGTTCTTGATAATCAAGGTCATGTGCGAATCCTTAAGCGTGAGCCTGGCGCGATGCGTACACGCGCTCCTTGAACGGGGCGATGCCGATGCGGTTGAACGTCTCGATGAAGCGTTCGCCCTCACCGCGGTTGTCGACGAAGGTGTCGACCACCTGTGAGATCACATCGGGCATTTCTTCGGCCGAGAACGACGGGCCGATCACCTTGCCGAGATGCGCGCCGGTCGCGCCCGAGCTCTGCTCGCCGCCGAGCGTCACCTGGTACCACTCGGAACCGTCCTTGTCGACGCCCAGAATGCCGATGTTGCCCACGTGATGGTGACCGCACGCGTTGATGCAGCCCGAGATGTTCAGCGACAGGTCGCCCAGGTCGTACACGTAGTCCAGGTCGTTGAAGCGGTCCTGGATGGCCAGCGCGATCGGAATGGACTTCGCATTCGCGAGCGAGCAGAAATCGCCACCCGGGCACGCGATGATGTCCGTCAACAGGCCCACGTTCGCCGTTGCGAAGCCCAACGCCTTCGCGCGCTCCCACACGGTGTACAGGTCGTGCTTCTTCACGTTCGCGAGAATCAGGTTCTGCTCGTGCGACACGCGGATTTCGCCGAAGGAGAATTCGTCGGCGAGTGTGGCGACGTCGTCCATCTGCTGGTCGGTGGCGTCGCCCGGCGCGATGTGCTGCGGCTTGAGCGACAGCGTCACCGACGCATAGCCCGGCACCTTGTGCGGACGCACGTTGCGTTCGACCCAGCGCGCGAACGGCTTGCTTTCGATCAGATGCTTTTCATAAGAGGCGTCGGTGTCCGCGAGCTTTTCATACGCGGGCGGCGCGAAGAACGCCGACACGCGCGTCACTTCGTCCTGCGTGAGCGTCGACGAGCCGTCCTTCAGGTGCTGCCACTCTTCCTCGACCTGCTTCGAGAACTTCTCCGGCGACAGCGCCTTCACCAGGATCTTGATGCGCGCCTTGTACATGTTGTCGCGGCGGCCGTAGCGGTTGTACACGCGCAGGACGGCTTCGCAATAGGTGAGCAGATGCTGCCACGGCAGGTCGCGCTTGATGATCGCCCCGACGATCGGCGTGCGGCCGAGGCCGCCGCCCGCGAGGATGTCCATCACGACTTCGCCCTGCGCGTTCCGCTTCAGATAAACGCCCATGTCGTGGATCTGCACGGCCGCGCGATCTTCCGTCGAACCGTTCACCGCGATCTTGAACTTGCGCGGCAACCACGCGAATTCCGGATGGAACGTGGACCACTGGCGCAGGATTTCGGCCCACGGACGCGGATCGACCTGTTCGTCATGCGCGACGCCCGCGAACTGATCGGCGGTGATGTTGCGAATGCAGTTGCCCGACGTCTGGATGGCGTGCATTTGCACCGAGGCGAGCTTGCGCAGGATTTCCGGCGTTTCTTCGAGCTCGACCCAGTTGAACTGGATGTTGGTGCGCGTCGAGAAGTGACCGTAGCCGCGGTCATGCTCGCGCGCGATGGTCGCGAGCATGCGGAGCTGGTCGCTGCGCAGGTTGCCGTACGGAATCGCAATCCGGTGCATGTACGCGTGGCGCTGGTAGTACAGGCCGTTCTGCAGACGCAGCGGACGGAATTCTTCCTCGCTCAACTCGCCCGACAGACGGCGACGGACCTGGTCGGCGTACTGCTCGACACGTTCGTCGACGATGCGTTGGTCGATCTGATCGTATTGGTACATTCGGGGACCCCATGTTCTTGTGGAAAGCAACTGCGTCCTAGGTTACGCAGCGCGTCTCATCCATCGAATATCCATTGAGTTCCTGGCGCGGCCGTCGTTCAGACGGTTCACTCATTTGCATATGACGAAAACAGATATGGATATTGGAAAAATTGGACTGATAGTAAAGAACCTGCTATATATTGCAAACGACTGAAAAATTACTTTGATATGCGACTGGGTTATAAATGAATCTGCATCAGTTCCGCTTCGTGCGCGAGGCCGTGCGGCAGAATTTCAACCTCACGGAAGCCGCGAAGGCGCTGTACACGTCGCAGCCCGGCGTCTCCAAGGCAATCATCGAACTGGAAGACGAACTGGGCGTGGAGATCTTCACGCGGCACGGCAAGCGCGTCCGGTCGCTGACCGAGCCGGGGCGCATCATCCTGGCGTCAGTCGAACGCATCCTGCAGGAAGTCGAGAGTTTAAAGCGTGTCGGTAAAGATTACGCGGCCCAGGATCAAGGCAATCTCGTGATCGCCGCCACGCACACGCAGGCGCGCTATTCATTACCTGCCGCCATCGCCGAATTCAAGAAGCGTTTTCCGAAAGTCCACCTTTCGATTCTGCAAGGCAGCCCGACCCAGGTTGCCGAAATGGTGATCCGCGACCAGGCGGATATCGCCATCGCCACCGAGGCCATCGCGAGCTACAAGGAACTCGTGTCGCTGCCCTGCTTCCAGTGGCAGCATCTCGCGGTCATGCAGCCGGATCATCCGCTGCTGGAGCGCAAGCTCCTGTCGCTCGACGATCTCGCGCAATATCCGATCATCACCTACGAAGCGTCCTTCGCCGGGCGCACCAAGATCAATCAGGCGTTCCACTTGCGCGGCCTCACGCCCGATATCGTGCTCGAAGCCATCGACGCCGATGTCATCAAGACCTATGTGGAACTGGGTCTCGGCGTGGGCATCATGGCGGACATCGCGTTCAATCCGGAGCGCGACCGCCATCTGCGCGCGATGCCGGTCGGTCATCTGTTCGGCACCAACGTCACGCGGCTCGCGCTCAAGCAGGGCGCGTATCTGCGCAGCTATGTGTACACGCTGGTGGAACTGCTGTCGCCGTCGCTGAACCGCAAGCTGATCGAGCAGGCGCTCTCGGGCGATCACGAAAGCTACGAGCTTTGATGAACGCTGTATAAAGCGGCGGACGCGTGCCGCCGACAAAAATGATTGCCACTTCCCTGGGGACCTTCCAATGACGTTGTCGAAGTTCATGCGCCGGCTGATTGCGGGCGCCGCCGTTTCGGCCGTTGCAGCCGCCGCGCATGCTCAATTGAAAGTGGGCATCGACCTGTCGAGCACCGGCCCCGCCGCCGCGATCGGCATCACGAGCAAGAACGCGATGCTGATGTGGCCGAAGACCATCGCCGGGCAGAACGCGGAATACATCATTCTCGACGACGGCTCGGACCCGGGCGCGGCCGTGCGCAACATCCGCAAGCTGATCACCGAAGACAAGGTCGATGTGATCGTCGGGCCGAACATCACGCCGGCGGCGCTCGCGGCGCTCGATCCGGTGGCCGAGTACGAAACGCCGATGATCACGCTGATCGGCTCGGCGTCCGTCGTGGAGCCGCAGGAAGGCAAGAAGGTCTGGGCGTTCAAGATGGCCCAGACCGACCGCGCGATGGCCGACGTCATGACACGCTACATGGCGAACCACGGCGTGAAGACGGTTGGGTTCATTGGTTTCGCGGACAGCTACGGCGACAGCTGGCTCAACGAGTTCACCAAGTTCGCCGAGCTGCGGCATATCAGGATAGTGGCGAGCGAGCGTTTCAACCGCACTGACGCAAGCGTTACCGGGCAAGTTCTCAAGCTGATGTCCGCGAAGCCGGATGCGGTGCTGATCGCTGGCGCCGGCACGCCGACCGTGCTGCCGCAGCGCACGCTGGTCGAACGCGGCTACAAGGGCGCGATCTACCAGACGCACGGCATCGCGACGCCCGAGTTCATCAAGCTCGGCGGCAAGGACGTGGAGGGCACGCTGTTCCCGACGCAGCCGGTGGTCGTCGCGCGGACGCTGCCGGCGGATCATCCGTCGAAGAAGGCAGCGCTGGCTTTCGTCAGCGCCTATGAGGAGAAGTACGGCAAGGGTTCGGTGACGCAGTTCGCCGGCGACGCGGCGGGGGTGTATCCGCGTCTGCAGGATGCCGTGGCGCGCGCACTGAAGGCCGGCAAGCCGGGCACGAAGGAATTCCGCGTGGCGCTGCGCTCGGAGCTCGAGCACGCGCATGAACTGGTGGTGCCGAACGGCGTGGTGAACACGAGCGCGACGGATCACGTCGGACTGGATCAGCGCGCGAGTGTCATGGGCGTCATCAGGAACGGGGCGTTTGTTTATCTGGCGCAGTGACATGGCCGGCAGGATGGGCACGCGCAGCGTCATGCCCGCCGATCCTGCTTGCCCGCGACGGCGTTTTCGGTCATAATCGCCGACTCGATTGGCCTAAGTTTCGTGTTGTAGCTCCGTGAAACGATCAAGGCTGACGAAGACTGAAGCAAGCCCAGGTGGTGAAATTGGTAGACGCAGGGGACTCAAAATCCCCCGCCGCAAGGCGTGCCGGTTCGATTCCGGCCCTGGGCACCACGAATCCTGTGAAAAGCCGCTCCTTTTGAGAGCGGCTTTTTTGCGTTCGGGGCTGGGGTCAGAGGATGGTTTCAAGACAGGGTTTCGAGACAGTTTTCAGACGGCTGACCAAGCCTCCTCCCACAGACGCCCCCATTCCGACGCCCACGCATCAGCGTTCGAACGCAGCCTCACCCGGTGCAGCGCCTCGCGAAGACTCCAATGAAGGCGCTATGGCATTCCTCGATGGCGTACTCTTCGCAGCAGCGTCGGGATCATCCGCAAGCACGACGCGATAAAACCAGTCCACGAGTCCCGGCACGCAGAACTGCATGAAGGCGCAGCCAACGATGACTGGCGCATATTCCCGGAAGAATCCCAGCACGATGTTCAACATGTTGCGTTCCTTGCTTTGATTTCGCTGAGCGCGAATGACAGTACGTAGTAGGCCGTAGATTCCCGGTAGGGTCGCACAAGCAGAATCTCTCTGACCTCCTGACTCAATGAGGCGACGAGCAAGTATATCCACGGCAACACGCCAAACAGACACGCGAAAACTCCCAGATTAGCGAGAACGAAGGCGCGCCTGACGTGCTGGTCCGGCTTCCGTTCGGAATCCGACAGAAGCGTTCCTGGAAACGACGTCAACCCGACGTTCAAACTGACGCCCGAAGCCACCAGCGAGATGGGAAAGAAATCATTCTGGCCGGGCTGCTTCAGCGCCACCCGCAGCAGGTATTCGATCGCGCCCATGAAGAAGGGCAAGCCAACGAGCAGCTGTCGCGCCGCCGTGTTCAAACCGTTCGTGCTCATCTTCATCACCCCGTCATGTCCGATGAGGAAGTGTCACGCGTCGCAGAAGCTTTCGACAGTCGTCCGAATGGCCAGTCCGCTCGCCCTGATCACGGCTTTAAGCGTTTCCCCTAGGCCCATCGCCATATGAATGTGCGCAATCGCGTAGACGGTCATTTCATCGGTCGAAACAATGAGCTTTCAACCGACGTCAGCAAGCCTTCGCGCGCGGGGGCATGTCGAGGATGCTCACTCGCGCGGCGCCCGCATTCCGGGTTGCCTGGGACCTGCCGATGTCGTGACTCGCTCGCGCGACGCATCGAACCCACATTCGAACAGGGGTGCGGCATGAATCGAACCGAATACTCGTTGTCGCTCGACTCCGTCATCTGCCTTCGCTGCAACACCCTCTCGCGAGCCGACGAGGACATGTGCCCGCAGTGCGGCGCCGACCGCCAGGGGGCGATCTTCACCTCCGCCGCCGAAACCGCGCCGGCCGCCGCCATGGCCGAGTCGGAACTCGCGCCGACGCCCGAACAGCTCGATATCGTCGACCTGCGCGACACGCACTGGCTCAAGCGCGCCGTGCGCCGCAAGATGGTGACGTCCTATCCGAGCGTCGCCGAGCCGGGCGACGAGCCGCGAACCTCGGCCCGCAAGCCCGCGCGGTCCGGCATGGCGGTGCTGGTCGGCGGCGTCGTGGCCGGGCTGGCGGCCGGCGGGTATTGGTATGTCCATTCGGATGAGCCCGCTGATCCAACGCAAGCCCGTCCGACGCTCAGCGCAGCGGGCGCGATTCATTCCGGCAATCAGATGACGGACCAGGCCGGCGACGCCCGGCAAGCTTCGCTGTCTCGTTCCAGATCCGATTCGACGGCGGCCTCGCCGACACAGACACCAGCGGCGCGCCCGCCGGCCGCGCAAAAGCCGGACACGACGCAGGCGCTCGTTCAGGCGGAAAAGGCCCCGAGACGAAACGCATCGGCGCCAACGGGCGTTGCGCGCAATCCGGCGCCGTCGGCGGTGGCGGCGCGCGGCGAGCAATCAGCCGCAGCCGTGCCGTCACGCACCGCCGTTGCACGCAGCGAGGGTGTGGCTGCTGCGACGGCCGCAAGCGCGCCGGCAGCGCGGCCTTCAGGCACGGCGTCGTCCGCCACGGCGAGCGCGGCGGGTTCGTCGCTCCGGGAAGTCGGGGCCGCGAAGCCGCCGGCCGGTGCGAATGCTTCGGCGAGCGTACCGGCCGCGCCTGTAGTCACCGCAACCGCGACTTCAACAAGCGAGCCCATGACAAGGCCGTCGTCCGGCGCAACAAGCGCGGCGCGTCCGTCGCCTCAACAAGTTGCGGCCGCGAAGCCGGTGCCCGGCGCGAATGCTTCGGCAAGCGTACCGGCCGCGCCTGTAGCAACCGCAACCACGGCTTCAACAAGCGAGCCCGTGACAAGGACGCCGTCTGGCACAACAAGCGCAGCGCGTCCGTCACCTCAACAAGTTGCGGCTGCGAAGCCGGTGCCCGGCGCGAATGCATCGGCAAATACGCCGGTCGCGGCTGTCACTACCCCAACCACGGCTTCAGCAAGCGAGCCCGTGACAAAGACGCCGTCTGGCACAACAAGCGCCTCGCGTCCGTCGCCTCAACAAGTTGCGGCCTTGAAGCCGCTGCCCGGCGCGACCGCCTCGGCGAGCATGCCGGTGACGCCCGCAACTGAGGCAGCCAGGCTGTCGTCCGACACAACAAACACCGCGCGTCCGTCGCCTCAACAAGTTGCGGCCGTGAAACCGCCGCCTGGCGCGACCGCCTCCGCAAGCACGCCGGTCACGCCCGCAACTGCAACAGCGAAGCCATCGTCCGACACGACAAACACCGCGCGTCCGTCGCCCCAGGAAGTTGCCGCCTTGAAGCCGCTGCCTGGCGCGAACGCTTCGGCAAGCGGTCCGGTCACGCCCGCGACACCCACCGTCACCACAGCGCCAAAACCGGCGCCCATCGTGAACGCGGCGAAGGCGCCGAACCCTGCCCCGCTCGCATCGACCGCCCCCGCCAGCCCGGCCCAAGCCGAAGCCACACCGCATAAACCGCTCACGATCGCCGCGCAGCCCACACCCGCTCCATCGCCATCCGTCGCACGCACGCTCAGCGCGGTGCAGCAATCGCTCGCCGGCCGCGATCTCGCCGCGGCGCGCCGTCATCTGCGCACGCTCAACGCAAACCAGCCGCGCAGCCCCGAGATCCAGCAACTCGCCGCCGACCTGTCGCGTCAGGAACGCGCGCGCGACAGCGCCATCGCGAGCGCGCGCACCTGCACCGCGAACAAGGAACCGTCGTGCGCACTGCGCAACGCGCGCCGCGCCGTGTCGCTCGATCCGCGCAACGGGCAGGCGCAGGCCAGTCTGCGGAGCGCGCTCGCGGTGCAGAACGAGAGCAATACCGAATACTTCCAGCAGGCCAGCGGCATCCCGAAGCCGAGCGTTCCCACCATGACCTTCGACGGCCGCTGGAGCGTCGGCGCCCATCACACGGCCGCGCCGATCGCCACCGACACGCATCTGACGCTGTTCGGCTGGGGCGTGCCGACGGTCGCAAAAGGACGCGGCGACGCCCACTGATCCGCGCCGCGCGGTTCAGCCGAGGCGTCGATTGCGAACCACAACGCCGGAATAGCGCTTCGCGCTCATCCGTTTGAAGGTGACGAAACCACTGACGGCGTCCTGCCGAAGGAGTCACCATCATGCTGAACGGATTGCGGAGCCGTGTCGCCGTGTGCGCGACGGGGCTTGCCATGCTGACGGCCCTCGCCTCGTGCGGCGGGTCCGACGACAACATGCCGGCGCCGACCCGCTTCAAGGCGTCGATCGTCGTGTCGGACGGCGCCATCGCCGCGCCGCACACCGATCCACATCTGAAAAACAGCTGGGGCGTCGCGTTCAATCCGAACGGTTTCGTCTGGGTCGCCAACAACGGCTCGCAGACGGCCACGCTCTACGACGGCAACGGCGTCGTCCAGTCGCTCGTCGTGTCGATTCCGGCGACCGCGAACGGTCCCGCCAATCCCACTGGCATCGTCTTCAACAAGGGGCCGGACCTGACGCTCGCGCGCGCGGGCAAGTCGGGCGTCGCCGCGTTCCTGTTCGCGGGCGAAGGCGGCTCGATCACCGCGTGGGCGCCCGCCGTCGATACCACGCACGCCTTCACCGTCGTGGATTCCAGCGCGTCGGGGGCGATCTACAAGGGTCTCGCGCTCGGCACCCTGCCCTCGGGCGGTCATCGCCTCTACGCGACCGACTTCCACAACAATCGCGTCGATGTCTTCGACGGCGCATTCAACCGGATCACCGCGCCCGGCGGCTTTCGGGACACGCAGATTCCGGCGGGCTTCGCGCCGTTCGGCATCCAGGCGATCGGCGCGAAAATTTTCGTCACCTACGCGAAGCAGGACGGCGACGCCGAAGACGACGTGCCCGGCGCGGGCCAGGGTTTCGTCGATGTCTTCGACCTCGACGGCAATCTCACCCAGCGCTTCACGGCGAACGGCCCGCTGAACGCGCCGTGGGGCCTCGCGCAGGCGCCGGGCAACTTCGGCACGTACAGCAACACGATTCTGGTCGGCAACTTCGGCGACGGCACGATCAACGCGTTCAATCCCACGACTGGCGCGTTCGTCGGCCAGCTGATGAACACCGACGGCACGCCGCTCGTGCAGCGCGGCCTGTGGGGCATCGCGTTCGGCAACAACCTGAGCGCGCAGCCCTCGAACACCTTGTTCTTCGCAGCCGGTCCGAATTTCGAGGCCGACGGCGTGTACGGCCGTATCGACATGCAGTAACTGCCCCGCGCCGTCCCGCCCGTGGACGGCGCTTTCCCTGCTGCGCCCCGCCCGAGCCGATCGGAAGCACGCCTTGCTAGAATGCGCGCTTCAACTCAGCTCATCCGATGGACCTCGAAACCCTCCTCTTTTCCCAAGGCTTCGGGTCGCGCCGCCAGTGCCGCGGCATCGTGGCCGAAGGCCGCGTGCGCATCGACGGCGTGGTGCGCGACGATCCGCGCGACGACCTCACCGCCACGCCCGGGCTCGCATTCGAAGTCGATGCCGAGCGCTGGATCTATCGCGAGAAAGCCTATCTCGCGCTCAACAAGCCCGCGGGCTACGAGTGCTCGCGCGATCCGCAACATCATCTGAGCATCTTCCACCTGCTGCCTGCACAGCTCGTCGAGCGCGGCGTACAGGCGGTCGGCCGGCTGGACCAGGACACGACCGGCCTGCTGCTGCTCTCCGATGACGGCCCGTTCGTGCATGCGTTCACGTCGCCGAAACGCAAGGTGCCGAAGGTCTATCTGGCGACCCTGCGTCATCCGCTCGACGACCTGCAGCTCACGAAACTGCGCGACGGCGTGCTGCTGCACGGCGAGACCCGGCCGAGCGCGGCGCTCGCCGCCGTCCGGCGCGACGAGCGGCTCCTCGAACTCACCGTGCTCGAAGGCAAATACCATCAGGTGAAGCGCATGGTGGCGGCCGCGGGCAACCGGGTCGAGAAACTGCACCGCGAACGGGTGGGCGGTTATGCTTTGCCGTCGACGCTCGCGGAAGGCACCTGGCGCTGGCTCGATGACGCCGACCTGGCCGCCCTGCGCGGTGAGCCGCTGAAGGCGTCCTGAGGTAACCGTCAGCCGCCCTGCGCCTTCGCGTGCTGACGTGGTTCGCCCGGCAATCGAATCTCGAGGACACCATGCCCATTCTGGCCAGACGGCGGTTCATGTCCCTCTCGCTCGCCGTGCTCGCGGCCGGCATCGGCAGCGGCGCGTCGCGGGCGGAGGCGCAGGAAGACGAGCGCGCGGACGGGCTCGCCTACGGCGCGGCGCCGCGCCAGCGCCTCGATGTCTATGCACCGGACCTCCGCAGCGGCGCCGGACGTCCCGTCGTGGTCTATTTCTACGGCGGAAGCTGGCAGGCGGGCCAGCGCGCCGATGCACGCGGCATCGGCGAGACACTCGCGATGCAGGGGATCGTCGCCGTGGCGCCCGACTATCGCGTGTATCCGGACACCATCTTTCCCGGCTTCGTTGACGACGCCGCAACCGCCGTCCGCTGGGCCCGCGATCACGCCGGCGAATACGGCGGCGACCCGCGGCGCATCTTCGTCATGGGGCACTCGGCGGGCGCGCACATCGCGGCGCTGATCGCCACCGACCCGCGCTATCTTGCGGCGCAGGGACTCTCGAAGGCTTCGCTGAGCGGCATGATCGGGCTCGCCGGGCCGTATTCGGCCATTCCGCCGCGCGAGCCGCACATGGCCGATATTTTCCCGGCGGCGTTGCGCGCCCAGGCCCTGCCGATCGACTTCGTTTCCGGCAACGAACCCCCGATGCTCCTCGCCACCGGCACCGCCGACACCGTGGTCGAGCCGTCCAACAGCCTGCGTTTCGCCGAGGCCTTGCGCACCCACGATGTGCCCGTCGAACTGAAAACCTACCCGGGCTATGGCCACGGGCAGATCATCGATGCCCTCGCGCCCGCCCGCCAGACCGCTTCGCCGGTGCTTGCCGACGTCACCGCCTTTATCCGCGCACATTGCGCATGCAAATCGGTGTAAGCACTGAAAGGCCGGCGCTGCGGCGCAGCATGCCTTCCGCGATGAGCCCTCTTATACTGGTCTTACGGATACCAATAACGACTATCAAAAAAGCAGGAGGGCATCATGGTCTCCCACATGACTGTCGCGCTGATCGCGTTCGTCGCGCTAGGCGCTGTCCTCATCGGGGCATTGGCTGTCGTCATGCACGTGCGGCACCGATATTCCCCGAATCTGAT
Organism: Caballeronia sp. LZ035; assembly: GCF_031451175.1. Taxonomy (NCBI): domain Bacteria; kingdom Pseudomonadati; phylum Pseudomonadota; class Betaproteobacteria; order Burkholderiales; family Burkholderiaceae; genus Caballeronia; species Caballeronia sp. LZ035. The sequence goes on along the minus strand of NZ_JARUXS010000001.1, from coordinate 958,481 downwards.
CGGCGCGCTGATCGGTGCGCTGATGTGTTTCGTCCTGCTGGAAGCGATTCCCGCGCTGATCTAGCTGCGGCGACGCGCTAGCGCTGTGCGTCGACGTGCAGGAAATCGTCCACGGTCGGATGCTGCAGCACGATGCCCAAGTCGCGCTTGAGCCGCGCATTGCCGAGTCGCCGCGATTCGCGCATGAACGACAGCGTGACGGGTTCCAGAAGCGTTTCCGCCTCGTGCCGGGAAATGCGCGGCACGCGCGGCAGGCCATGGGCATCGGCGACGCGGTCGAAGTAATCCGCCATCCGCAGATCCGTGTCGTCCGACGCATTGAACACCCGTTGCGCCCACCCGCGCGCCAGTGCGCGCACGAGGATGGCGGCAAGATCGTCGGCGTGGATATGGTTCGTGAAGACGTCATCCTGCTCGATCAGCGCGGGCATGCGTCGTTCGATGCGCGCAAGCGGCAGACGGTCGGCGGCGTAGATGCCGGGAATGCGCACGATCGACACCCGCCAGCCGCTCTGCACCCCCGCCGCGCGCAATTGCCGCTCCGCCGAAACCCGCCGTCGTGCGCGTTCGTTTGCAGGCCGCGCAGGCCAGGTTTCATCGATTCGCGCGCCGCCACAATCGCCATAAACGCCTGTCGTGCTGGCATAAACGAAGCGCAGCGGCGCGACGCTGCGAGCCCTGCGGATCGTGGCCGCGCGCAGACCCTCGGGTACAATGAACGCGGTTTTTCCTGCGCGATCCGCATGCAGCCAGCGCCCACCCCCGCCGCGCGCCACCGAACGGCGCGGCGCGCGCAAGGCGGCGATCAGCGCACGCGTGCGGCGGTCCGTTTCGCCGTCGCGCGGCGGCGGCGCCAGATGCACCACGCGGCGCGCGAGCCCGGCGAGCCGCTTGAGGCTGCGGTGCCGGTCGAGGTCGCCGACCAGCGGCGTCGCGCCGGCCGCGCGCAATTCGGCCGCGCGCTCGGGATGATGCGTCAGGGCGACGATGTGCGGCGCCGCGGCCTGCGCGTGAAAGAGCGGCAGCGTGCGCATGCCGACATCGCCGCAGCCGACAATCAGCACACGCGCACGGCGCAGAGTTCGAGTAGCAATCATCCGGGCATTCTATCCGCCGCCTGCCACACGCGTGCGGCGCCGCAAGGACACACGAGACAATTCACCCCTCGCAGAAATCGATCTATGGCTTTCAACGTAACGCTCCGGCAAAGCGGCCGGCAGTTTCAAGTAGAACCCGACGAACCGGTCCTGACGGCTGCGCTGCGCCAGGGCATCGGCCTGCCGTACGGCTGCAAGAACGGCGCGTGCGGGTCGTGCAAGGGCGCGGTCGTGAGCGGCGAAGTCGAACAGGCGCCGCATTCGTCGTCGGCGTTGTCGAACGATGAAAAGACCCGCGGCATGGCCCTGTTCTGCTGCGCGACGGCGCAAACGGATCTCGAGATCGACGTGCGCGAAGTGGCGGGCGTCGGCGACGTCCAGGTGAAGAAGCTGCCGTGCCGCGTGAACGCGCTGGAGCGGAAAGCCGACGACGTCATCGAACTGAAACTGCAGTTGCCCGCCAACGAACGGCTGCAGTATCTCGCGGGGCAATACATCGAGTTCATCCTGAAGGACGGCAAGCGCCGCAGCTACTCGATGGCAAGCCCGCCGCATCACGAAGGCCCGCTCGAACTGCACATCCGCCACATGCCGGGCGGCACCTTCACGGACCACGTCTTCGGTGCGATGAAGGAGCGCGACATCCTGCGTTTCGAAGGCCCGCTCGGCACCTTCTTCCTGCGCGACGAATCGGACAAGCCCATCGTGCTGCTGGCATCGGGCACGGGCTTCGCGCCGATCAAGGCGATCATCGAGCACGCGGTGTTCAAGAACCTGAACCGCCCGATGACGCTCTACTGGGGCGGCCGCCGCGCCCGCGACCTGTACATGATGACGCTCGCCGAACAATGGGCGCGCGAGATCCCGAACTTCAAGTTTGTCCCGGTGCTTTCCGAACCCGATCCGAGCGACAACTGGAACGGCCGCACGGGCTTCGTTCATCGTGCTGTCATCGAGGATCTGCCAGACTTGAGCAGCTATCAGGTCTACGCGTGCGGCGCGCCCGTGATGGTGGAGTCGGCACAGCGCGATTTCACGCTGCATCATCGCCTGCCGGAAGACGAGTTCTACGCGGACTCGTTCACCAGCGCAGCGGATCTCGCGCATCCCGTCTGACTTGCGTCTTCGCCGGCACGCGGACAAAAAATCCGCGTGCACGGTTTACAGGCGGGAACGTCATAACGTATCCTTCGCGAATGATCAGAATCCTGAACGCACTTCGACGTCGCCGCTCGCCGCTCCCCTAGGGATGCCGCTGGCTCGTCATGCATTTGCGCGCTCGGATTGGTTGTTCGAAGCGTACGAAATGAAGCCACGGAATTCCGTGGCTTTTGTTTTTTTCGCGCCGTCATTTTTCTTTTCGCACCTGCCTCCGTGGAGCCCGCTGTCATGAATTTCAATGAGTACCCTGTTGATTCGCTGATGTACATCACGAACCGTCCCGAGATCGTGTTCACGCGCGGCTTGGGGTCCTGGCTCTACGACAACACGGGCAAGCGCTATCTCGACTTCATCCAGGGCTGGGCCGTCAACTCGCTCGGCCATTGCAACGAAGGCATGATCGAGGCGCTGGAGAAGCAGGCGCGCACGCTGATCAATCCGTCGCCGGCTTTTTACAACGGCCCGATGGCCCAGCTCGCCGGCCTGCTCACCGAGCACAGCTGCTTCGACAAGGTGTTCTTCGCCAATAGCGGCGCCGAAGCCAACGAAGGCGCGATCAAGCTCGCGCGCAAGTGGGGCAGGAAGTTCAAGAACGGCGCGTTCGAGATCATCACCTTCGATCACAGCTTCCACGGCCGCACGCTCGCCACCATGTCCGCCAGCGGCAAGCCCGGCTGGGACACCATCTATGCGCCGCAAGTGCCGGGCTTTCCGAAGGCTGATCTGAACGACATCGCGTCGGTCGAGAAGTTGATCAACGAGAAGACCGTCGCCGTGATGCTCGAGCCGATCCAGGGTGAAGGCGGCGTGATCCCGGCCACGCGCGAATTCATGCAGCAACTGCGTGAGCTGACGAAGCAGCACAACCTGCTGCTGATCGTCGATGAAGTGCAGAGCGGCTGCGGCCGTGCGGGCACGCTGTTCGCCTACGAACTGTCGGGCGTCGAGCCGGACATCATGACGCTCGGCAAGGGCATCGGCGGCGGCGTGCCGCTCGCGGCGCTGCTCGCGAAGGCCGAAGTCGCGTGCTTCGAACCGGGCGACCAGGGCGGCACTTACAACGGCAACCCGCTGATGTCGGCGGTCGGCCATTCGGTGATTTCGCAGCTCGTCGCGCCGGGTTTCCTCGAAAGCGTGCGCGAGAAAGGCGAGTACCTGAAGCAGGCACTGCTGAAGCTGTCGGACGAGCGCGGCTTCAAGGGCGAGCGCGGCGAAGGCCTGTTGCGCGCCCTGCTCCTCGACAGCGACAAGGGCCCGCAGATCGTCGAGAAGGCGCGCCTGATGCAGCCCGACGGCCTGCTGCTGAACGCAGCGCGTCCGAACCTGCTGCGCTTCATGCCCGCGCTCAACGTCACGAAGGACGAGATCGACCAGATGATGGCGATGCTGCGCTCGGTGCTCGATTCGCTGTGATCATCCGCACGTTCGATGCAGGCGATCGCGAGACCGTGATCGCCCTGTGGCGCGAGGTGTTTCCGGAGTACGCGGACGCCTCGCGGCCGCAGCGCAGCCCTGCGCTTTCCATCGACAACAAGCTGAAGACGCAGCCGGAGCTCTTCTTCGTCGGCACGGTAGACGGAGCGGTGATCGGCACGGTCATGTGCGGCTACGACGGCCATCGCGGCTGGGTGTATTCGCTGGCGGTCGCGCCGGCCCATCAGGGACACGGCTTCGGCCGCGCGTTGATGCGTCATGCGGAAAACGCGCTGACCGCGCTCGGCTGTCCGAAGGTGAACCTGCAGATCATGGCCTTCAAGACCGACTTGCGCGGCTTCTATGAAAAGCTCGGGTACCGGATGGATGAAGTCGTGAGCCTCGGCAAGCGGCTATAAAAAAAGCCGGCTGCAAGAGCCGGCTTTCCTTCATCAGCAACAAAGCTTCATTCGCCCAGATACGCCGCGCGCACCTTCGGATCGTCGAGCATGGTCTTCGCGTCGCCGGTCATCGTGACCACGCCGGAATCCATCACGTAGCCGCGGTTCGCCGCCTGCAACGCCAGACGCGCGTTCTGCTCCACCAGCAGCACCGTCAGGCCTTCGTGCGAAATCTCCCGCACCACTTCGAAGATCTTCTCGACCATGATTGGCGAGAGCCCCATCGACGGCTCGTCCAGCAGCAGCAGCTTCGGACGCGACAGCAGTGCGCGGGCCATCGCCAGCATCTGCTGTTCGCCGCCCGAGAGCGTGCCCGCATACTGCGATGCCCGTTCCTTCAGCCGCGGGAAGAAGCCGAACATGCGCTCGGTGTCCTTCTGGATGGCGTCCGTGTCGGTACGCAGATAGGCGCCCATCTGCATGTTCTCGAGAATCGACATGCGCGCGAAGATGCCGCGGCCTTCCGGCACCATCGCGAGACCGCGCTTCAGCAGTTCGTGCGTCGGCACGCCCTTGATGGACTGGCCCATGTACTCGATATCGCCGCCCGAGTAAGGCTTGAGACCCGTGATGGCCTTCATCGTCGTGGTCTTGCCCGCACCGTTCGCGCCGATCAGCGTAACGAGTTCGCCCTGCCCCACTTCGAGATCGACACCCTTCACCGCCTGGATGCCGCCGTAATTCACCTGCAGACCCTTGACCTTCAACATCGCGCTTGTGGTCGCCATTTAGTGCACCCCCGCACCCAGATATGCCTCGATCACCTTCGGGTCCTTCTGCACGTCCTGCGGCAGACCTTCGGCGATCACCTTGCCGTAATCGAGCACCGTCATGCGGTTGCACAATCCCATCACCAGCTTCACATCGTGTTCGATGAGAAGAATCGTCTTGCCGTCCGAGCGGATCTTGTCGAGCAGACGCGTCAGCTCCACCTTCTCGGTCGCGTTCATGCCGGCGGCCGGTTCGTCGAGCGCGAGCAGCTTCGGATCGGTCGCGAGCGCGCGGGCGATCTCCAGACGGCGCTGGTGGCCATACGACAGATTGCGCGACGTATAGTCCGCGTATTGCAGCACGCCGACATACTCGAGCAGTTCGAGCGCGCGTTCCTTGATCTCGCGTTCTTCACGGCGTTCAGCGGGCGTCTGGAACACCGCGCCGATCAGCCCGTGCTTCGTGCGCACGTGACGGCCGACCATCACGTTCTCCAGCGCGGTCATGCCGCCGAACAGACGGATGTTCTGGAAGGTCCGCGCGATGCCCGCCTTCGCCACCTGATAGACGGCGGTCGGCGTATAGGCCTGGCCGTCGAGCTTGAATTCGCCCGAGTCAGGCGTGTACAGGCCGGTGATGACGTTGAAGAACGTCGTCTTGCCCGCGCCGTTCGGACCGATCAGGCCATAGATCTCGCCTTCCTTGATCTGGAGGCGCACATCGGACAGCGCCTGCAGGCCGCCGAAGCGCTTGTTGACGCCCGTGACGGACAGTCGTGTTTGCTTGTCGCTCATGTTCTATCCCCCGCCTTAGGCACGCACCGGCTTCTTGCCGTTGCGCTTCGCGATCTTCGCGATCTTGTCTTCGTGTTTCGCGGCCGGCCACAGGCCTTCCGAGCGATACAGCATGATCAGCACCATCGCCAGGCCGTAGAGCAGCTGGCGGATGACTTCCGTATCGACGATCTGATGACCGAAGATCGCGTTCTGCAGCGGACCCATGGTCGAGCGCAGGAACTCGGGGAACACGGCGAGCAGCACCGCGCCCAGGATCACGCCCGGGATATGGCCCATGCCGCCCAGCACCACGCACGCCAGCACGACGATCGATTCCCAGAAGGTGAACGATTCCGGCGACACGAAGCCCTGGAACGCGCCGAACATCGCGCCCGACAGGCCGCCGAACGACGCGCCCATCGCGAACGCGAGCAGCTTCACGTTACGGGTGTTGATGCCCATCGCCTTGGCGGCGATTTCGTCTTCGCGAATGGCGGCCCATGCGCGGCCAATGCGCGAGTGCTGCAGACGCGTACACACCCAGATCACGAGCAGCGCGCCCAGCACGAACAGGTAGTAATACATGTACACGGACGGGAACTTCATGCCGAAGAACGTGTGCGTCTGCGACAGGTTGAACCCTGCGATCGTCACCGGATCGATGCCCGTGATGCCCTTCGGACCGTTCGTGATGTTGATCGGACGATCGAGGTTGTTCATGAAGATCCGGACGATTTCCCCGAAGCCCAGGGTCACGATCGCAAGATAGTCGCCGCGCAGGCGCAGCGTCGGCGCGCCGAGCAGCACGCCGAAAGTCGCGGCGAGCGCCATCGCGCACGGCACGATGATGAGGAACGGCACGTGCAGTCCGCCGGGCGCGAGATGCGCGATCCATTCGAACTGGCTCGTCAGCTGCGGCGAGGACAGCAGCGCCGCCACGTACGCGCCGACCGCATAGAACGCGATATAGCCCAAATCGAGCAGGCCGGCGAAGCCGACCACCACGTTGAGGCCCAGCGCGAGCATCACGTACAGCATCGCGAAGTCGAGCACGCGGACCCAGTAGTTGCCGCCTGCCGCGCCGATCACCATCGGCGCCGCAATGACGAATACGGCGGTGAGAATGCCGACGACGAGCGTCTTCGTCGTGTTCTTCTCGGGGATGAGCGTCGTGGACGGCTCAATCGGTTGAATCGAAGTCATTTTTCTGAGCTCCTCACACGAGGTTTAAGCGCGGTCCGCGACACGTTCGCCGAGCAGACCCGACGGACGGAACACGAGCACGATGATCAGCACGATGAAGGCGAACACGTCCTGGTAGTTGGAACCAAAGACCCCGCCTGTCAGATTGCCGATGTAGCCGGCGCCCAGCTGTTCGATGAGACCGAGCAGCACGCCGCCCACCATCGCGCCGCCGAGATTGCCGATACCGCCCAGCACCGCCGCCGTGAACGCCTTCAGCCCGGGGATGAAGCCCATGTAGAAGTGCGCGTTGCCGTATTCCGACGCGATCATCACGCCCGCCAGCGCCGCCAGCGCCGAGCCGATCATGAAGGTCGCGGAAATCACGAAGTTCGGGTTCACGCCCATCAGCGAGGCGACGCCCGGGTTCTCGGCGATCGCACGCATCGCGCGGCCGAGCTTGGTCTTGTGCACGAGGAGCAGCAGACCCGCCATCACGAGGAACGCGGTCACGATGATGACGATTTCGGTCATCGAGATCACCGCGCCCGGACGGGTTTCGTCGGCGGCGATGAGGTTGATCGGATCGGTCGGGAGGAGCTGCGGGAAGGCCAGCGGATTGCGGCCCCAGATCATCATGGCGACGGTCTGCAAGAGGATCGACACGCCGATCGCGGTGATCAGCGGCGCGAGACGCGGCGCTTTACGCAACGGCCGGTACGCGACCTTTTCAATGGTGTAGCCAACCAGCGCGCAGACCACCGCGGCGACGACCAGCGCTATGGCCAGCATGATCGGCCCGGGCAAGCCGGGCATGTGGTTCTGCATGACGCCGATGGCCGACAGGGCGACCATCGCGCCAACCATCAGCACGTCGCCGTGCGCGAAGTTGATGATGCCGAGAATCCCGTACACCATCGTGTAGCCCAGCGCGATGATGGCGTAGACGCTGCCAAGCACCAGACCGTTGATGATCTGCTGGATGAAAATATCCATTTAAAGCTCCTTAGCCCCGTGCGTTTCGATTCCGCCTTTATCGCCGGCCGATAAACCGGTGTGAAGCAAAATCTGAAGCGGCACTGCGCGTACTTTTGAAAAAACCGGTTAAGGTTGGTCGGTCGGTTGTCCGGCCGCGGCCGGATAAGGCGGCAGCCGTTCCCGAACGGATGCAAAAACGGCGCTGTCGGTGAAGCGCCGCCGGAACTGCCAACACCTGCTGCTACTGCTTGACGACGTCGAGCACGTCTTTCTTCTTGTCCTTGAAGTCGTAAAGCGTAATCGTCCCCGCCTTCAGGTCGCCCCGGTCGTCGAATGCGATATGTCCCGTCAGACCGTTGAAGTCGGTCGTGGCGATCGCCGCGAGCACCTTGGGCGCTTCGATGGAATTGGCGCGCTTCATTGCGTCGACGATCACGTACATCGCGTCATACGTGAACGGCGCGTAAATCTGCACCGGGGTGTGAAAGCGGGCTTCGTATTTCTTCGCGAAATCCGCTCCCTTGTCCATCTTCGAAAGCGCGAGTCCCGCTTCCGAACAGACGAGGTTCTGCACGGCGTCGCCCGCGAGTTCGGCCACCTTGTCGGTGCAGACGCCGTCGCCCGCCAGAATCTTCGCCTTGATGCCGAGCGCCGCCGCTTCCTTCGCAAAAGGGCCGCCCGTCACGTCCATGCCGCTGTACATCACCACGTCCGGCTGGATGCGTTTGATCTTCGTGAGAATCGCCTTGAAATTGCGCGCCTTCTCGGTGGTCTGCTCACGCGCCGCAACCTTCACGCCGCCGGCCTGCACGGTCTTCGCGAATTCGTCCGCAAGCCCGCGGCCGTAGGCGGAGGCGTCGTCCACGATCACGACCTTCTTCGCGTGCAACGTCTTCATTGCATAGCCGGCCAGTACGGGGCCTTGCAGCGCGTCGGTGGAAACGAGCCGGAACGTCGTCTTGTAGCCCTGCTTCGTGAATTCCGGATTGGTCGTCGACGGCGAAATCTGCGCAATGCCGGCATCGCTATAGATCTTCGACGCCGGAATCGACACGCCCGAATTCAAATGGCCGATCACCGCGACCACGTGGTCATCGACCAGTTTCTGCGCCGCTTCCGTGCCCGTGCGCGGATCGGCGGCATCGTCCTGGCTGTCGAGTTCGAGGTGAATCGAGTGCCCGTCGATCGTCAGCCCTTGCGCACTGATCTCTTCCAGCGCGAGCCGCGCGCCATTTTCGTTGTCGCGGCCGAGATGCGCCTGCAATCCTGTTAAAGGCGCGACATGACCGATCTTCACGACAGTTGCTTCAGCCGGAGCCGGCGCGGACGCAGCCGGCAACGCCGCGGCACTCGCCGCCGACGCCGCCGTACTCGCCCCGCCTTCGTCCTTCTTGCCGCATGCAGTTGCCATTGCAACCGCAGCCGCGATGGACACGGCGTGAGCAAACTTGAATCGCATCAATAAGGTCTCCCGCGCCTTCAAAAAACAGTGGTCCGGAACCCTTAGGCCTCAAGACGCGCGAATTGTAACGCTAAAAATGAGACGAGCAATATTCTTGCGTGGCGGGGTTTTCCAGCATTGCAACCGCCTCTTGCGTGCGATTTTCCACGTAGATCGCAACCCGGTTGCAATGGCAGTTTTTGCAGCAGTTGCACCATTGATTAAAGAAGGTTGTTTCAGCGCCCTGATAAGGCGCCATTCGCTTAACGGATCTGCGGGCAAACCCTGAAGCGATTTGGAAGAAAACGTCGATTTTCAGGCGAGCCCGAACCATGAATTTACGCTTGGTCCCAGATCCGCAAGCAGGGTTCCGTGCCAATTGGCAATCAAAGTCACAGGCGAAAAAAAAGCGCCCGGAGGCGCTTTGTTCTTGCTCGGTCTCGCCGCCTTATTGCGGCAGCGACAGCCCGCGCGGCAGCGGGAAAGCAATGGTTTCCTCGATGCCTTCCAGCGAGCGAACACTACGCACGCCGAGTTCGCGCAAGCGTGCGATCACCGCCTGCGCCAGCACTTCCGGCGCCGACGCGCCCGCCGTCACGCCGATACGCTTCTTGCCTTCGACCCACGCCGGGTCGATCTGCGTCGGCGAATCCACCATATAGGCGGGAATGCCGCGCTTCTCGGCCACTTCGCGCAGACGGCTGGAATTTGAGCTGTTCGGGCTGCCGACGACAATCACCACGTCACACTGGGGCGCGAGGAACTTGACCGCGTCCTGGCGATTCTGCGTCGCGTAGCAGATGTCCTGCTTCTTCGGTTCCTTGACGTCGGGATACTTGCTCTTCAGCGCGTCGATGATGGCCGAGGCGTCATCGACGGAGAGCGTCGTCTGCGTGACATAGGCGATGCGCTTCGGGTCGGGCAGGTCGAGCTTCAGCACGTCCTCAATATCCTCGACGAGATGCATGCCCTCGCCGGACTGGCCCATCGTGCCTTCGACCTCGGGATGCCCCTTGTGGCCGATCATCACGATGTCGAAGCCTTCCTGGCGCATCTTCGCCACTTCCATGTGCACCTTGGTGACAAGCGGACAGGTGGCATCGAAAACGCGCAGGCCGCGCGCCTCGGCTTCGCCGCGCACCGCCTTCGAGACGCCGTGCGCGCTGAAAATCAGCGTGGCGCCTTCGGGGACGTCGGCGAGATCCTCGATGAAAATCGCGCCTTTCTTGCGCAGATCGGCAACCACGTAGGCGTTGTGCACGATCTCATGGCGCACGTAGATGGGCGCGCCGAACAGCTTGATGGCGCGCTCGACGATCTCGATCGCGCGATCCACGCCCGCGCAGAAGCCGCGCGGCTGCGCGAGCAGGATTTCGACGTCGGTCTGAACTTCGTTGAGGCTTTCGGTCAGGCTCATGGCTTACAGGATTCCGATGATTTTCACTTCGAAGACGAGCGCCTGGCCCGCCAGCGGGTGATTGAAATCGAACAGCGCGGCCGTCTCGCTCACTTCCTTCAGCACGCCCGCGTAACGGCCGCCATTGGGCGCGTTGAATTCGACGAGATCGCCCGGCGAAAAATGCTCGCCGATCATGCTGTTCTCGCGCAGCGTCGCGAGCGACACCCACTGGACGAGCTCCGGATTGCGCGGGCCGAAGGCCTGCTCCGGCGCTAGCTGAACGGTCGAATGGTGGCCGACCTTCATGCCCAGCAAAATCTCTTCCAGAGGCTCCGCGAGCTGGCCGGCGCCCAGCAGCAGTGTGGCGGGCTTGTCGGAGAAGGTGTTGACGACGTCCGCACCATCGGCAAGCGCGAGCCGGTAATGAAGCGTGACGTGCGAACCGGGTTTCACCTGGGAGATATCGATGATGCTCATGAGTATTGGATGTAGCCGTTCAGTCGGATGCGGGCGGCGGCCCCCGCTTGCGGCGGCACGCCGGCGGCAAGCGGCGAATCGCGCGGCGCCGGGGCATGGCGGGCGCCAAAACCGCCATTGTAAGACAGAGTTGTGTTGGGACGCGTCACGCGGCTTCGGCTTGCGTGCGCTCACGCGCGTGACAAAAGGTCTCGATGCGGGTCTCGATACAGGCCTCGATGCGCGTTGCAGCAAGCGTCCCGGCCGCATCGGCGCCGGTATGCGCGGTGCTTGCCTGTGAGCGCGGCCGAGTTGCGGCTCGTCCGCACGCTGCCCCGCTTTCAGCCGACAACCGATGCGGAGCACGACCCGCCGCCGGCCGTCACGCCCATCCGCACCTGGGCGCGCGCCGACCGGCCGCGCGAACGCCTGCTCGATGTCGGGCCGACATCGCTGTCGGACGCCGAATTGTTCGCATTGTTCCTGCGTTCCGGCGTGCCGGGGTCCACCGCCGTCGATCTCGCACGCCGGCTCCTGCGCCGCTTCGGTTCGCTGCGCGGCGTGCTGGACGCGTCCGCCGGCGAACTCTGCGAGGAGCGCGGCATCGGGCCGGCGCGCGCCGCCACCCTGCTCGCCGTCTCCGAACTGTGTCGCCGGGCGCTGGCGGAACGGACACGCGAGCGCGAGGTGCTGAATTCGCCGGGCATCGTCGAGGATTACCTGCGGCTGTCCATCGGCACGAAGCCTTACGAAGTCTTCGTGTGCCTCTATCTGGATGCGCGCCACAAGTTGCTGCTCGCCGAGGAATCGGCGCGCGGCTCGCTCACGCGCGTCGCGGTCTACCCGCGCGAAATCGTGCGGCGGGCGCTGACGCTCAACGCTGCGGGCCTGATCGTCGCGCATAATCACCCGTCCGGCGGCGTCGAGCCCAGCGCCAACGACCGCGCCCTGACCCGCACGCTGCACGACGCGCTCGCCCTGGTCGACGTGCGCTTGCTCGATCATCTCGTGGTCGCGACCAACGAAGTCTTCTCGTTTGCGCGCCACGGCTGGCTGTGAGCGCGCCCCCGCCGCACCGGCAAGTGCCAAAAGGTTTGATAATGCAGCGTTTTTTCTGCTAGAATCCTCGTTTGCTTTTTTCCACCAGCCTGTTCTGAGTTACGGTGAACTGAGCGCAGTCCTCATTGGCATAACCGTGCTGCCAAATCCCCGATGGGCAAATTGGGCGATCAGAGGCATCGAGAGGTCAAGGATGGAGAGGAATAGCTTCCTCGAAACCCAATATCAATCGGGCGTTCGACTCAGACTTAACGTGTTTTAGGAGTGTCCTCATGGCACGCGTATGCCAAGTAACTGGGAAAGGCCCGATGTCGGGCAACAACGTTTCCCACGCAAACAACCGGACCAAGCGTCGTTTCCTGCCGAACCTGCAGAACCGCCGTTTCTTCGTTGAAAGCGAAAATCGCTGGGTCCGTCTGCGCGTCTCGAACGCCGGTCTGCGCCTGATCGACAAGAACGGTATTGACGCCGTGCTCGCAGACCTGCGCGCACGCGGTGAAATCTAAGGAGCACGCACATGGCCAAGGGCGCACGCGACAAGATCAAGCTGGAATCGACCGCAGGCACGGGTCACTTCTACACGACGACCAAGAACAAGCGCAACATGCCGGAAAAGATGGCGATCAAGAAGTTCGATCCCGTCGTCCGCAAGCACGTTGAGTACAAGGAAACCAAGATCAAGTAAGCCTTGATGTTGAGAGCCTGAACGAAGACACCGGAAAGCCCCGCCAATGCGGGGCTTTTTGTCGTTCTGACGCCTGCTTTTCATACGTTTTTCACACACTCGTACGCGGGTTTTCGCTGTCCCTCATTCTCGCAGCACGTTATGCTTTCCGGCTAATCGACCAGCGACCAGCCTTCGGACGGAGAAGCGGCAGCATGAATTTCGATGTAGTGATCGTAGGGAGCGGGCTCGCGGGCCTGAGCGTCGCGTTGAACCTGGCCGAAACGCGGCGCGTCGCGATCCTCGCCAAACGCGCGGCGAACGTCGGCGCGAGCGACTGGGCGCAAGGCGGCATCGCGGCGGTGCTGGATTCGGGCGACAGTATCGACGAACATGTCGGCGACACGCTCGTTGCCGGCGGCGGCCTGTGCGACGAAGCCGCCACGCGCTTCATCGTCGAGAACGGACGCGCGGCGATCGAATGGTTGATCGAGGAAGGCGTGCCCTTCACGCGCGACCTCTCCGCGGAACTCGGCTTCCATCTGACGCGCGAAGGCGGCCACAGTCATCGCCGCATCATCCACGCTGCCGACGCCACCGGCCACGCCGTCGTCACCACCCTCGGCGAACGCGTGCGGCGCCATCCGAACATCACCATTCTCGAAGATCATCACGCGATCGACCTGATCACGTCCGACCGGCTCGGCCTGCCCGGGCATCGCTGCCACGGCCTGTATGCGCTGGACGTGAACACCGGCCGCACCGTGACGCTGCAGGCGCCGCATACGGTGCTCGCCACCGGCGGCGCGGGCAAGGTCTATCTCTACACGACGAATCCCGACACGGCCACCGGCGACGGCATCGCGATGGCATGGCGCGCCGGCTGCCGCGTCGCGAACATGGAGTTCATCCAGTTCCATCCCACGTGCCTGTTCCATCCCTACGCCAAGTCGTTCCTGATTTCCGAGGCCGTGCGCGGCGAAGGCGGCATCCTGCGGCTGCCGGACGGTACGCGCTTCATGCCGGCGCACGATGAGCGCGCCGAGCTCGCGCCGCGCGACATCGTCGCGCGCGCGATCGACTTCGAAATCAAGAAGCGCGGCATCGATTGCGTCTATCTCGACATCAGCCACCAGCCGCGCGCCTTCCTCGAAGAACACTTCCCGACGATCCTCGCGCGCTGCCAGGAATTCGGCATCGATATCGCGAAGGAGCCGATTCCGGTCGTGCCCGCCGCGCATTACACCTGTGGCGGCGTCGTGACCGATCTCGCCGGGCGCACCGACCGGCCGGGCCTTTACGCGGTCGGCGAAACCTCGTACACGGGCCTGCACGGCGCGAACCGGCTGGCGAGCAATTCGCTGCTCGAGTGTCTCGTGGTGGGACGTGCGGCGGCACAGGCCATCGAAGCCGACGGCTTTTCCAACGGCTGTCACGCCGAACTGCCCGACTGGGACGAAAGCCGCGTGTCGGACCCGGACGAGGAAGTGGTGGTCGCGCACAACTGGGACGAATTGCGGCGCCTGATGTGGAATTACGTCGGCATCGTGCGCACGGACAAGCGTCTGGCGCGAGCGCAGCATCGCATTGCCCTGCTGCGCGACGAGATTCACGAGTATTACGCCAACTTCAAGGTCAGCCGCGACTTGCTGGAACTGCGCAATCTGGTGGATGTGGCGTCACTGATCGTGGAAAGCGCGTGTTCGCGGCGCGAAAGCCGCGGCCTGCACTACAGCCGCGACTGGCCCGAAACGCTGTCGAAGGCGCTGCCGAGCGTGCTCACGCCGCCGGCCGCCCGCCGCACGAGTCTTTAGACGAGGCGCATGGAGAAATCGGTCGCACGCACGTCCTTCGTGAGCGCGCCGATGGAAATGCGGTCGACGCCCGTTTCCGCAAACCCGCGCACCGTCTCGAAGTTCACGCCGCCCGACACTTCCAGCAACGCACGCCCGGCCGTGATGCGCACGGCGTCGCGCATGGCGTCGAGCGTAAAGTTGTCGAGCAGGATCGATTCCGCGCGATGCGCCAGCGCCGTTTCGAGCTGCTCCAGCGTCTCCACTTCGATCTGGATCGGCACGCCAGCCTGCAGGGCGAGCGCCGCATCCATCGCCGCGCCCACCCCACCCGCCGCCGCGATGTGGTTTTCCTTGATCAGAATGCCGTCGTACAGCGCGAGCCGCTGATTCGCGCCGCCGCCCACGCGCACCGCGTACTTCTGCGCGAGCCGCAGGCCCGGCAGCGTCTTGCGCGTGTCGAGGATGCGCGCGCGCGTGCCCGCGATGGCCTCGACGTAACGGCTCGTCGCCGTGGCCACACCCGACAGCAGTTGCAGGAAGTTGAGGCCGTTGCGCTCAGCGGTCAGCAGCGAGCGCGCCGCGCCATGCAGCAGGACGACCGGCGTGTTCGCCGCCATCCGGTCGCCTTCGCGATACTGCCATTCGACCTCGATGGCCGGATCGACCCGGCGCATCACTTCGTCGAACCAGGGCACGCCGCACAGCACCGCTTCCTCACGCACGATGATGCGTGCCGTGCGGCGCGCGCCGGCGGGCACGAGACGGCCGGTGTGATCGCCGCTGCCGACGTCTTCCTCGAGCGCATCGACGACATTGCGGGCCAGCGCCGCCTGTAACGCCTCGCCGTACTGCGCGCGGACTTCTTCGAAGATCGGGGACACGGACATCAAGCAGCTCCTACCTGGTTGAACAGCGACGCGTCTTTCGCGAGGTCGCCGCTGGTCTGCACGCGCTTCTTGTGACGCGCCGCGAAGTCGAGCATGCGGTCGATCGGCACACGCGCGCGCACGCCAATGGCCGCATCGACATGAATCTCGTTGTGACCGCGTTCGAGCACATCGGCGAGATTCGCGAGGCCGTTCATCGCCATCCACGGGCAGTGCGCGCAGCTCTTGCAGGTGGCGCTGTTGCCGGCGGTGGGCGCTTCAATGAAGGTCTTGCCCGGCGCGGCCAGCCGCATCTTGTGCAGGATGCCGAGATCCGTCGCGACGATAAAATGCTTCGCGTCCATTCGCACGGCGGCGTCGATCAGCTGCGTGGTCGAGCCGACGACGTCCGCGAGCGCCACGACGCCTTCCGGCGATTCGGGGTGCACCAGGATTTTCGCGTCCGGATACTCGCGGCGCAGCAGATCCAGTTCGATGCCCTTGAACTCGTCATGGACCAGACACGAGCCCTGCCACAGCAGCATGTCCGCGCCCGTCTTTTTCTGGATATAACCGCCCAGATGGCGGTCCGGCGCCCAGAGAATCTTTTCACCGCGTGCATGCAGGTCGGCGACGATTTCGAGCCCGATCGACGAGGTCACCATCCAGTCCGCGCGCGCCTTCACCGCGGCGCTCGTGTTCGCATAGACCACGACGGTGCGGTCCGGATGGGCATCGCAGAAGGCGGAGAATTCATCGGCAGGGCAGCCGAGATCGAGGGAACAGGTGGCGTCGAGGTCCGGCATCAGCACGCGCTTGTCCGGGCTCAGGATCCTGGCGGTCTCGCCCATGAAGCGCACACCCGCGACCACCAGCGTCTTCGCCGCGTGATCGCGACCGAAGCGCGCCATTTCGAGTGAATCGGCGACGCAACCGCCGGTTTCGTCGGCGAGTTCCTGGAGTTCGGCGTCGACGTAATAGTGCGCTACCAGTACCGCCTGTTCGCGCTTCAGGAGGGCGCGAATGCGTTCTTTCAACTCGCGCCTTTCTTCCGCCGACGGCGCTTCAGCCACCCGCGCCCACGCTTCGCCCACACCGCAGGTCAGGCCTTGCGGCCGGTCATACTCGATGCTTCTGATCGCTTCCATGTCTCCGATCCCCACGCGCAACTCGCTGCAAATCCGTGTGCACAAAAACAAAGACCCCGCCAGAGCGGGGTCATGTGACGTCACGGAATTTTAACGGATAACGCGCGTCAGGCGTAGCGGCGCAGGCGCAGCGCGAAGTCTTGCAGAGCCTTGATGCCGCTCTCTTCCGCACGATGGCACCAGTCCTGCAATTGCGTCACGAGCTGCTCGCGGGAAGCGTTCGAGCGATCCCAGATCGCCGAGAGATCCTTGCGCAATTCGATGAACGTGCGCAGGCGCTGGTTGTCCGAGGTCAGTTCCGGGAGCTGCTTGAGCTGTGGCTCGTTGAGGCCGTCTTCTTCCTTGTGGAACCACTTGCGAGCACCGCGCATCAGCTGATACTTCTCGCGCGCGCCGGCTTCCTTCAGCTTGGCGAGTTCCTGTGCGTAAGCGCGCTTGAGCGCCTTGCCATAACGCGCCATCACTTCATAACGGTTCGACAGCACGGCCTGCAGCGTGTCCTGGTCGACCACGGCCTTGCTCGCGGCAAGCTTCGGCGTGGGCGCAACCTTCTTGACCTTGGCGAGACGCAGCGCCGACATGATGCAGATATACATCCAGCCGATGTCGAACTCGTACCACTTGCTCGACAGCTTCGCCGACGTGGCGAAGGTGTGATGGTTGTTATGCAGTTCCTCGCCGCCGATCAGGATACCGAGCGGGAAGATGTTGGTGGACGCATCCGACGAATTGAAGTTGCGATAACCCCAGAAGTGCGCAAGGCCGTTGACGACGCCGGCTGCCCAGAACGGAATCCAGATCATCTGCACGGCCCACACCGACAGCCCGACGATGCCGAACAGCGCGACGTCGATCACCATCATGACGCTGATGCCGAGAATCGGATAACGCGTGTACAGATTGCGCTCGAGCCAGTCGTTCGGCGTGCCGTGGCTGAACTTGCGCATCGTTTCTTCGTTCTTGGCTTCGGTGCGATACAACTCGGCGCCTTCGAGCAGCACCTTCCAGATGCCGCGCGTCTGCGGGCTGTGCGGATCTTCCTCGGTCTCGCACTTGGCGTGGTGCTTGCGGTGGATGGCGGCCCATTGGCCGGTCAGCATGCCTGTGGTCATCCACAGCCACGCACGGAAGAAGTGGCTCGCGACGGGATGCAGGTCCAGCGCGCGGTGCGCCTGGCAGCGGTGCAGATAGATCGTGACGCCCGCGATGGTGATGTGCGTCATCACCAGCGTGAACAACAGAATCTGCCACCAGGAGAAATCCAGCAATCCGTTGGCGAGAAAATCGAGGGAAGAATTCAGCAAGGCAATTTACCTGAGTAGCTGTGAAATTCGGAAAAAATGGCCGGCAAAACACGCTCAAACATGACTTCAGGCGGCCTGTTGGGCACGTGAAAGGATCGTGCGCAAGTTCGATCGCATTCTACTGCATGCGTTCCAAGTCTTTGTCCTAAAGGTGAAATTTTTTGCATGTTAGCAAAACAAGAAAAAACTCACGCCTCGAACTCGTGTTATTTCCGGGTTCAAATCGACGGATGAGCGTGCGAAGCGCACCCACGGACCGATACCTACGCCGCCGGCGAGGCCCCTGTGCCGCGGCTCGCGGTATTAAGTACCGAATCGCCCGCAGCCGGCGCTGCGCCTTCAATGATCCGTATCTCGCGCTGCGCGTAAGGAATTTCAATGCCGTGCTCACAGAATAAACGCCAGACCGCACGGTTCACCTGTGACCTTACGCCGCCTGTGCCCTTTGCGGCGTCGACGATCCAGAAGCTCAGTTCCAGATTGATGCCGTCCGCGCCGAAGCTCGCCAGCAGCGCCGCGGGCGCCGGATCCTGCAGCACGCGCTCGATGCCCTGCGTGGCGTCCATGAGAAGCTGCATCGCGCGTTCCACGTCGCTGCGATAGCTCACCTGCACCGCAATCTTCGCATTGCCGCGCGTCAGGTACGACGAATGGTTCTGCACCACATCGGTGATGAGCTTTTCATTCGGAATCAGCGTTTCGATCCCGTCGAGCCCGCGCACGACCGTATACCGCGTGCGGATCTGCGTAACCGTGCCCTGGCTGCCGCTCACGTTGATCATGTCGCCCAGCCGCAGCGAGCGGTCCAGCAGGATGATGAAGCCGGACACATAATTGCTCGCGATCTTCTGCAAGCCGAATCCCAGCCCCACGCCCAGCGCGCCGCCGAACACCCCGAGCACCGTGATGTCGATGCCGACGATCGACAGGCTCACCAGGATGGCCGCGAGGATCATCAGCGCCCGGCCGACGCGCGCCAACACCACTTTCAGATTGGCGTCGAGCGAACGGGCGCGCATCAGGCGGTCGTCGAGCAGCGCGCCGGCCCACATCGCGACGATCAGCGTCACGCACACCCACAGCACGCCCGACGCGAGCGACAGCAGCGTCATGTGCGCATTGGCGAGGTTGAAGCGCACGCTCGCCATCCACGCAACGACATCGTCCTGAATGCCCATCACCGTGAGCACCATCGCGACCCAAACGATCACCGTGACGAGTTTCTCGAACAGATAGAGCAGCGCGCCGGCGTCGTCTTCGGTCTCGCCGCGCCGGAACACGCGCCGCACGACGTAGAACATCGAGTAGATGACGGCGATGCCGCACAACGGCACCAGCGCGAGACGCAGGAACGCCGTGTGGATGAACGGCGCGAGCGCCACCTGCGCGATGGACACGAACACCGCACCGAGCAGCGGGAACAGCGCCTTGTTGAGACTCTCCGCGCCGAAGCGCACGGCCTCGAAGCGCGACTGGCGGCGCGCATCGAGCTTCTTGCGCAGGATGCGCGCGCACCACCACGCTACCGCCAGCAACCCGGCCAGCGCCGCGACCTGCCAGATCACCTGCGGCTCGCCGAAATCGCGCGACAGCCGCGCGGTCAGTTCGGGCAGGAAGCGGGTGTCCATGCGCGCGGCGGCTTACGCCTGCTCTTCTTCAGCGGGTTTCTGTTTCTTCGACGCGTCCGGCACGCGTTCCAGCACGGCGGCGAAAAAGCCGTCGGTGCCGTGCTTGTGCGGCCACAGCGACAGATACTCGCCCGTGTCCAGGTCGATGCGCTGCTCCGCGAGCACATCGCGCGCGGGCACGACGCGGAAGTTCGGATGCGTTTCGAGGAACTGTTTGACGACGCCTTCGTTCTCCGCGTCGAGCATCGAGCAGGTGGCGTAGACGAGACGGCCGCCGTTCTTCACGAGACGCGCGGCACTGGTGAGAATCGACAGCTGCTTGGGCGTCAATTCCGCAACCGATTCCGGCGACTGGCGCCACTTGAGATCCGGATTGCGGCGCAGCGTGCCGAGACCGGAACACGGTGCATCGACGAGCACGCGGTCGATCTTGCCCGCAAGACGCTTGATCTTCGCGTCCTGCTCGCTGTCGATCAGCACGGGATTCACGTTGGACAAGCCGCTGCGTGCGAGCCGCGGCTTCAGCTTGGCCAAGCGCCGGTCGGAGACGTCGAACGCGTAGAGCCGGCCGGTCGAGCGCATCATCGCGCCGAGCGCCAGCGTCTTGCCGCCCGCACCCGCGCAAAAGTCGACGATCATCTCGCCGCGCCGCGGCGCCACCAGCGAGCAAAGCAACTGGCTGCCTTCGTCCTGCACCTCGATCCAGCCTTCCTGGAACGGCGCGAGACGCGTCAGTGCGGGCTTGCCGCCGACGCGCACGCCAAACGGCGCGAACGGCATTTCGCCGGCGTCGATACCGGCGGCGGCAAGCGCCTTCAGCACCTCGTCGCGGCTTGCCTTGATCGGGTTCGAGCGCAGGTCGAGCGGCGCCGGATAGTTCAGCGCGGCCGCGAGCTGGGCGAGTTCCTCGGCCGCGAAACGCTTGCCGAGCGCGTCATAGATCCACTGCGGCAGGTTCGTGCGCACGCGCACCGGCAAACTGGCCGGGTCGATCTTCGACACCTGCGCGAGCCATTGATATTCATCCGCCGACACGAACGGCTTCAACGCCGACAGACCCGCTGTCTGCATCAGACCGAGCAGCGCGAGGCGGCGCGCCTGATTGCCGCTGCCGCTTTCCGCGAGATGCGAGAACTCCATTTTCCGGCGCAGCACGGCAAACACCGCTTCGGCGATCACGCCGCGCTCGCTGTGCCCGAGCTTCGGATGCGCGCGGAAAAAGCGGCTGGTCGCGGCATCGGCGGGGCCGGAGAAGCGCAGCACGTCCGCCAGCAACGTTTCGGTTTGTCCAATCAGAAATCCATGCAGCCTCATACGCCCTCCCCGGCAATGTCGGCAAAGAGCCATTGAGGCTCAGACGGCGTGAGGGCGACGCGTTCGCCCTCGATAGAAAGACGCCCCTCGATGAACCAGCGCACCGCGCGCGGGTAGATCACGTGTTCGACGGCCAGCACGCGCGCCGCGAGCGCGGCGGCGTCGTCGCCGGCGATCACCGGCACCGCGCCCTGCGCAACGATCGGCCCGTGGTCCAGCGTGGGCGTCACGAAATGCACGCTTGCGCCATGCACGCGCACGCCGGCGTCGAGCGCCTGCTGATGCGTGCGCAGCCCCGCGAAGCACGGCAGCAGCGACGGATGCACATTCAGCATGCGCCCGGCATAGCGCTCGACGAAAGCGTCGGTCAGCACCCGCATGAAGCCCGCGAGCACGACGAGATCCGGCGCGAAGCGGTCGATTTGCTCGGCGAGCGCCGTGTCGAACGACGCCCGGCTCTCGAACTGACGATGATCCACCACGATGGTTTCAATGCCGTTCGCCTGGGCGAAGCCCAGGCCGGCGGCATCAGGCCGGTTTGCAATGACCGCCTGGACCCGGGCCGGCCAGCCTTCGCGCGCACAGGCGCGCACGACGGCCTCCATGTTGCTGCCCCGTCCGGAGATCAGAATGACAATTTTCTTCATCCGCCGATTTTATCATCCGGCCGGGGAGAAAATCGTGCCAAAGCGAGCGGCGCGGGCGGGCGCGCACGCCTCGCGCAGCACGCCGTCCCGCCCCGCGCGCCCGTGCGCCGGCGCGAGCGTTTATAATCTAACGCTTTGCAGCATCAGCCCCTCATCGCTCAGCCTCACCGACCAACGCCTATCGTGAGAGTCTTTCGCGGCCTTCCCAATGCCGAAAGCCGGGCGCCCTGCGCACTGACCATCGGCAATTTCGACGGTGTCCATCGCGGCCACCAGGCGCTGCTCGCGCACGTGCGGGCAGCCGCTGACGCGCGCAACCTGCCCGTCTGCGTGATGACCTTCGAGCCGCATCCGCGCGAGTTCTTCAATCCTGCCGGCGCGCCGCCGCGCATCGCGATGCTGCGCGACAAGCTGGAAGCGCTGCGCACCAACGGCGTCGACCGCGTGGTGGTCGAGCATTTCAACAAGACGTTCGCTAGCCAGTCGCCGGATACTTTCGTGAAGAACGTGATCGTCGACGGCCTGCATGCCCGCTGGGTCATGGTCGGCGACGACTTCTGCTACGGCGCCAAACGCGCGGGCGACTTCGCCTCGCTCAAGGCCGCCGGCGAGAAATACGGCTTCGAAGTCGAACGCATGGCGACCGTCGCGCATCCGAACGGCGCGCGCATTTCGTCGTCGTCGGTGCGGGCTTCGCTGGTCGCGGGCGACCTCGACGCGGCGCAAGTCGCGCTCGGACGTCCGTATGTGATCAGTGGGCACGTCGTGCACGGCGCGAAGCTCGGCCGCGATCTCGGCTTCCCCACGCTGAACCTGCCGATCGCGCACAAGCGTCCGGCGCTCGCGGGCATTTTCGTCGTGCGCGTGCACGGCCTCGCTGACGAACCGCTGCCCGCCGTCGCGAGTCTCGGCCTGCGCCCGACCGTCGACGATTCCGGCCGCGTACTGCTCGAAGTCTTCGTGCTCGACTGGCACGGCGACGCCTACGGCAAGCTGGTGCGGGTCGAATTCCTGAAAAAGCTGCGTGACGAGGAAAAGTACGTGGACCTCGAAACGCTCTCGGCTGCAATCTCGCGCGACGTGGACAACGCCCGCGCGTATTTCGGCCTTCCGCCCGCCAGCAACGCGGGCAGCCGCGCCACGGGATTCGCCATTTCGGCGACTGACCGAATTAGGTGAGCGTGCGGCGCCCGCGTTGACCACGCCGGCGCCGCCCGCTGCCCCGCCTCCCGATTCATCGCGCGCGACAAGCGCCGCCTCACCGAATTCACCGAGTCACCCATGAGCGACAAGAAAGAGAAAGCCTCCGCAAAGTCAAAGTACCCCGTCAACCTGCTCGACACGCCCTTCCCGATGCGCGGCGACCTGCCCAAGCGCGAACCCGCGTGGGTCAAGGAATGGCAGGACAAGCAGATCTACGAGAAGATCCGCGCCGCCAGCCAGGGCCGCAAGAAGTTCATCCTGCACGATGGCCCGCCGTATGCGAACGGCGACATCCACCTCGGCCACGCGGTGAACAAGATCCTGAAGGACATGATCGTCAAGGCGCGCAATCTTGCGGGCTTCGACGCCGTCTATGTGCCGGGCTGGGACTGCCACGGCATGCCGATCGAAATCCAGATCGAAAAGCAGTTCGGCAAGACGCTGCCGGCCATCGAGGTGATGCAGAAGGCGCGTGCCTACGCGGGCGAGCAGATCGAGAAGCAGAAGCTCGGCTTCCGGCGTCTGGGCGTGCTGGGTGACTGGGACAATCCGTACAAGACCATGAACTTCACCAACGAGGCCGGCGAGATCCGCGCGCTCGGCAAGATCATGGAGAAGGGCTTCGTGTTCCGCGGCCTGAAGCCGGTGAACTGGTGCTTCGACTGCGGTTCGGCACTGGCCGAGGCGGAAGTCGAGTACAAGGACAAGACCGATCCGACCATCGACGTGATGTTCGCCTTCGCCGAGCCGGAGAAGACCGCGCAGGCGTTCGGCCTGGATGCGCTGCCGAAGGCCGAGGGCGGCATCGTCATCTGGACGACGACGCCCTGGACCATTCCGGCCAACCAGGCGCTCAACGTGCATCCGGAGATCGTCTACGCACTCGTCGATACCCCGCGCGGCCTGTTGATCCTCGCGCAGGAACGCGTCGAGGACTGCCTGAAGAACTACGGCCTGAGTGGTGAAGTGATCGCCACGACAACGGGTGAGAAGCTCGCCAACCTGCGCTTCCATCATCCGCTGGCGGCCGCGCACCCGGGCTACAAGCGCACCGCGCCGGTCTATCTCGGCGATTACGTGACCACCGAGAGCGGCACCGGTGTCGTGCATTCGTCGCCTGCTTATGGCGTGGAAGACTTCGTGTCGTGCAAGGCGCACGGCATGTCGGACTCGGACATCATCAACCCGGTGATGGGCGACGGCCGCTATATCGAATCGCTGCCGCTGTTCGGCGGGCTCTCCATCTGGAAGGCGAATCCGCAGATCGTCGAGGCACTGGAGGCGGCGGGCTCGCTGCTCAAGACCGAAAAGTACACGCACAGCTACATGCATTGCTGGCGTCACAAGACGCCCATCATCTACCGCGCCACGTCGCAGTGGTTCGCGGGCATGGATGTCAAGCCGAAGGACGGCGGCCGCACGCTGCGCGAGATCGCGCTGGAAGGCGTCGAGAACACGGCGTTCTATCCGTCGTGGGGCAAGCAGCGTCTGTACAGCATGATCGCCAACCGCCCGGACTGGACGCTCTCGCGTCAGCGCCAATGGGGCGTGCCGATGGCGTTCTTCGTCCACAAGGAAACCGGCGAGCTGCATCCGCGCACGCTGGAGTTGCTGGAGCAAGTGGCGCAACGCGTCGAGCAAGGCGGTATCGAGACGTGGCAGTCGCTCGATCCGCGCGAACTGATCGGCGACGATGCCAACCTGTACGAGAAGAACCGCGACACGCTCGATGTCTGGTTCGACTCCGGCACCACGCACTGGCACGTGCTGCGCGGCTCGCACAAGGACTCGCTGCAATTCCCGGCGGATCTCTATCTCGAAGGCTCGGACCAGCATCGCGGCTGGTTCCACTCGTCGCTGCTGACGGCCTCGATGCTCGACGGCCGCCCGCCCTACGACGCGCTGCTGACGCACGGCTTCACCGTCGATGGCGAAGGCCGCAAGATGTCGAAGTCGCTCGGCAACGGCATCGATCCGCATGAAGTCGCGAACCGCCTCGGCGCGGAAATCATCCGCCTGTGGATCGCCTCGACCGACTATTCCGGCGAACTCGCGATCTCCGAGGAGATTCTCAAGCGCGTGACGGAAACCTATCGGCGGATTCGCAATACCTTGCGCTTCCTGCTCGCGAACCTGTCGGATTTCGATTTCGATAAAGACGCGCTGCCGGTGGAAGACTGGCTGGAGATCGATCGCTATGCGGTCGCGCTCACCCGCAACCTGCAGGACGACGCGCTCGCGCATTACGAGAAATACGAGTTCCATCCGGTGGTCGCGAAGATCGCGACCTTCTGCTCGGAAGATCTCGGCGGCTTCTATCTCGACGTGCTGAAAGACCGTCTCTACACGACGAAGCCCGATTCGCGCGAGCGCCGCAGCGCGCAGACCGTGCTCTTCCATATCGCACATGGCTTGCTGCGCCTGGTCGCGCCGTATCTGTCGTTCACGGCCGAGGAAGCGTACAAGGTCCTCAAGCCGGGCCAGGACACGATCTTCACCGAGGTCTATGCTACCTATCCCGAGATCGCCAACGGCGGCGACCTGCTCGACAAGTGGACCTTGATCCGCAGCGCGCGCGGCGATGTCACCAAGGCGCTCGAAGAAGCGCGCACGGCAAACCTG
Source organism: Caballeronia sp. LZ035 (assembly GCF_031451175.1). Classification (NCBI taxonomy): domain Bacteria; kingdom Pseudomonadati; phylum Pseudomonadota; class Betaproteobacteria; order Burkholderiales; family Burkholderiaceae; genus Caballeronia; species Caballeronia sp. LZ035. The sequence goes on along the minus strand of NZ_JARUXS010000001.1, from coordinate 933,155 downwards.
ATCGGTTCGTCGCTGCAGGCGGAAGTCGTGGTGCGCGCGAGCGGCGCCCGTTACGACGCGCTGGCCAGTCTCGGCGACGCGTTGCGCTTCGTGCTGATCACGTCGTCGGCGCAGGTTGAGAAGGTGGCGGGCGAGGCGGAGGAAGGCGTCGATGTCACGGCCTCGAGCTATCTGAAATGCGAGCGCTGCTGGCACTATTGCGCAGACGTCGGCGCTCACGCGGAACATCCGGGTCTGTGCGGCCGCTGCTTCTCGAATCTGTTCGGCGCCGGCGAAACGCGAGGCGCAGCATAATGGCAAGGACGATGGCAAAACAAAGCACAAGCAGTGGATCGCTCGCGCCGTGGCTCGGCGTCGCGCTGATCGTGATCCTGTTCGACCAGTTGACGAAGATCGCGGTGCAGAAAGTATTCGCCTATGGCGACCCGCACGCGCTCACCCCGTTCTTCAACCTGCTGCTCGTCTATAACCGCGGCGCGGCCTTCAGCTTCCTCGCCATGGCCGGCGGCTGGCAGCGCTGGGCCTTCACGGCGCTGGGCGTGGTCGCGGCCATCGTGATCTGCTACCTGCTCAAACGCCATTCGGGCCAGCGGCTGTTCTGCACGGCGCTGTCGCTCATCATGGGCGGCGCGATCGGCAATGTGATCGACCGCATCGCTTATGGCCATGTCATCGACTTCCTGGACTTTCATGTGAAGACGTGGCACTGGCCCGCGTTCAATCTCGCCGACAGCGCCATCACCGTCGGCGCAGTGCTGCTGATCTTCGACGAGTTGCGGCGCGTACGCGGTTCGAAGTGACCTGAAGTGACATGTCCGGCGCGGCTCCTTTTTCGGCGCCGCGCGTTCATTGCGACGGAGGCAAATTGGAACTCGCAGGCAAACATCTCGTTCTGGGCCTGACCGGCGGCATTGCCTGCTACAAGATCGCCGAACTCACGCGCCTCTTGATCAAGGCCGGCGCGACCGTGCAGATCGTGATGACCGAAGCGGCAACGCAATTCATCACGCCCGTCACGATGCAGGCGCTGTCGGGCCGTCCCGTGTACACATCGCAGTGGGACGCGCGCATGCCGAACAACATGCCGCACATCGATCTCTCGCGCGAAGCCGATGCCATCGTCATCGCGCCCGCCTCCACCGACTTCATGGCCAAGCTCGCGCACGGCAGGTGCGACGACCTGCTGTCCACGCTGTGCATCGCGCGCGATTGTCCGCTGCTCGTCGTGCCCGCGATGAACCGCCAGATGTGGCAAAACCCGGCCACCCAACGCAACGTCGCGCAGCTGCGCGCGGACGGCATCGAAGTGCTCGGGCCGGACTCGGGCTCGCAGGCGTGCGGCGAAGTCGGCGACGGGCGCATGATCGAGCCGGAAGCGGCCTTCGAAGCCATCTGCGCGTTCTTCCAGCCCAAGATCCTGCGCGGCCAGCGCGTGTTGATCACCGCGGGCCCGACCTTCGAGCCGCTCGATCCGGTGCGCGGCCTGACCAACCGTTCCTCCGGCAAGATGGGCTTCGCGCTGGCGCGCGCGGCGGCACAGGCGGGCGCGGATGTGCATCTGGTGGCGGGTCCGGTCGCGCTGGAGACACCGTGGGGTGTGTTCCGCGAAGACGTGCAGACCGCGCAGCAGATGCACGACGCCGTCATGCAGGCCACGCCCGACGCCGACATCTTCATTGCGGTGGCAGCGGTCGCGGACTGGCGCGCGGAGCAGGTCAGCGAGCACAAGATCAAGAAGATGCCGGGTGCGCCGCAGCCGAGCTTCACGTTCGTCGAGAATCCGGACATTCTCGCGACGGTCGCACGATTGCCGAATCCGCCGTATTGCGTCGGCTTCGCAGCCGAGAGCGGTGACCTGGACGTCAACGGCGCCGAGAAGCGCAAGCGCAAGGGCATTCCGCTGCTCATCGGCAACATTGGGCAGCTGGCGTTTGGCCGCGATGACAATGAAGTCGTGCTCTTCGAGGAAAGCGGCACGACGCCGCTGCCGCGCGCCGACAAACAGCAACTCGCCCGCACGCTGATTGCGGAGATTGCCCGACGCGCGCCGAAGACCGGCGGCGCGCTGCTCTCCTGACACGATGACCAAGCTCTCCGTACTCGACCAGACGCCGGTCATCCACGGCCACACGGCGGCCGACGCGATCGCCGCGACGCTCGATCTCGCGCAACTCGCCGACGATCTCGGCTTCACCCGCTTCTGGTGCGCGGAGCATCACGGCCTGCATGGCGTGTCGAATCCGTGTCCCGAAGTGATGCTTGCGCGCATCGGCAGTCTGACGAAGCGCATCCGCATCGGCTCGGGCGGCGTGATGCTGCCGTATTACGCGTCGTTCAAGGTCGCCGAGCAATTCCAGATGCTCGAAGCCCTGTTTCCAGGACGCGTGGATCTCGGCGTCGGGCGCGCACCGGGCGGCGACATGCGCACGGCGCAAGCGGTCGCGGCAGGCGCGTACAACCGAGGCGATGTCTTCCCGCAGCAGGTCGCGGAACTCATCGCGCTGTTCGACGGCACCGTGCCGGACGATGCCCTCGCGCACGGCGTGCTGCTGCAACCGCGCATCGACACGCGTCCGCAACTGTGGATGCTCGGTTCCAGCGATTTCGGCGGGCTGCTCGCCGCGCAGCTCGGCATCCGCTTCGCCTTCGCGAGCTTCATCAATCCACGGATGGGCGAGCACGTGGCGCAAGCGTATCGCGAGCGCTTCGTGGCCGGACACGAACAGCAGCCCTATCTCGCTGCGGCGGTGTTCGCGATCTGCGCCGATACCGAGCAGGAAGCCGAGGCGCTCGAAAAGGCCGTCGACCTGCGCCGCGTGCAGATGGCCTATGGCCTGAACCAGCCGATTCCCTCGATCGAACAGGGCATCGCGCAACGTTACGGCGAGCGTGAACTCGCCGTGATCGCGCATGAAAAAGCACGCAGCATCATCGGTACGCCGGAACGCGTCACGGAACAACTGCACGCGTTGCAGGAACGGTGTGCCGCCGACGAACTGATCGTCCTGACGGTCGCCGGCAGCTACGCCGCGCGCACGCGGTCCTATCAACTCCTGGCCGACGCTTTCGAGCTCGGCCGCTGACACCCGATTCCATGAAACTCGACGTCAAGATCCTCGATGCGCGCATGCGCGATTTCCTGCCGGCCTACGCCACGCCCGGCAGCGCCGGCCTCGACCTGCGCGCGTGTCTCGACGAGGCGCTCGTGATCGAGCCGCATCAAACCGTGCTCGTGCCGACTGGTCTCGCCATCCATCTCGCCGACCCCGGTTATGCCGCGATGATCCTGCCGCGCTCGGGACTGGGCCACAAGCACGGCATCGTGCTGGGCAATCTGGTGGGCCTGATCGACTCCGACTACCAGGGCCAGCTGATGGTCTCCACGTGGAATCGCGGCGACACGGCCTTCACGCTCAATCCGATGGAGCGTCTCGCGCAGATGGTGATCGTGCCGGTCGTGCAAGCGCAGTTCAATATCGTCGATGACTTCGACGCCAGCGCGCGCGGTGCCGGCGGCTTTGGCAGCACCGGCAAGCACTGAAGCACGCACTCACCAGGCAGGCGGCGCTCGCCGCCTGACATGCAGTCCTCCACCATCTCCTATCAGAAAGCAGCGCGTCCTCTCTGCTGCTTCTGTTCCCGGCTTCTTATTCTCATCGGCAAGTGACGGCTCGTTCAAATCCTCTTCCGGATTGAACCGTCACGACGCCGTCGCTCCGTCAGGAGCCACGCCCTTCCCTCCGTTCTGTTTCATCGCCTGAAACAGACTTCATTCAGTTATCCGTATAAGCGCGATCGCATTGGCCGATTTGCTTCGTGCCGTCGATCGAATTCGTTCTTACACATGCAGGAAACCAAACCATGAACATCCAATATGACGCCGTCGTCGCCCCGGGAGCGGGACAGTGGTACGGCCAGATCATCGTCTCCAATCTCCGTTATGAAGACGGTAGCCAGGTTCAGGTCGACACCTATCTCGCGCTGAATTTTTCAGCGCCAGTGGCCGTGAGCGCCTCGGACGTCTGGCCAAGCTTTACCTCGTGGGTGGCGACGTCGAATCAGGTGCAATCGACTTCAATCGGCGACAACCTGTACTCCATTGCGCTGGAAATGGACTTCGATGCGCCGCACCTGATGAATCCCAAGGATCAGATCACCATTTCCATCAACGGTGACCTGACCGCCGATCCCGACGCGTATCTGAATTCGTTCGTCATTGCGGCGGACCAGGCTCCGGCGGTCAACGCGACAGCCCAGATCGACTGCGACGCCGCGCCCGATGCCGCGCTGCAAGACGTGCCGCCGGTCATCACGCTGTTGCGCGGCTCACAGGCCACGCCGGTCACGCTCGCCTATGGGAAAGCGACCTCGGTGACGCTCGAGCAAGGCGATTACACCGTGCAATGCGGCGACGTGCATACGGCCGACCAGACCGTCGCGGCACCGCTGATCGTCTCGCCGACGCAGTTCACGCTCGCGGCCGGCGCGACCGTCGCTTTGGACGTGACGTTCGGCGCGGTGGAGCGCACGGCGGCGCTCGATATCGTGATCGACGCGCTTCAGGGTCTCGCTGACGAAACCCTCTCGGTCACCGTGACGGACATGAGCACCGGCGCCACGCTGGCCGCTTTCGAGACCACGACTGGCGCGACCACATCGCTGCGCTCGCTGCCGGTTTCGGATCAGGTGCATATCGCGATCGACGCCATCAGCGTGAACAACGCGCAGTACACCTTCGACATCCACGATGTGCAGCTCGATAACGCGTTGCAAACGGTGACGGTCAGCCAGTCACAGGTCAAGACGACGAAGGTCGATACCACCGGCTTCGTCCACCTGCCCATTCACGTGGCCGCCGATACGCCGCTGTCACAGACCATCGTGCTGCGTCTGCAGGGCGCCGACATGATGAGCTATACACAGGCGGTCACGGCGACGACCCAGACGACGTCGTTCGCGGCGCCGGTCAAGCCGGGCACGTACACGGTCACGGCGCCCGCGTTCGTGTCGGGCGGGATCGTTCGCGTCGTCGATGCGCCCACCTCGCTGGCCGTTGCCGCCAACGGTTCGAGCGTGCTCGACGTGTCGGTGGAAGCATCCGCGAACCTCAACGTGCGCGGCTTCCCGTCCTACCTGAGCTTCGGCGGCTGCGTGAACCTGACGCCGGGCAACCAGGCCGATCTCGCCGCAGCGCGCGCCTCGTCGATCTTCGTCTATGCAGGCACCGACGGCGCCGGCGACTCGAATGTCTATCTGTCGGACGACCCGCAGACACGCACGTTGATCAAGCTCGCGCGCGACACCGAAAGCGCCATGGGCAACACGCAGGCCGTGCTGCCCGTCGCGATTTCGTACACGTGCAACCTGTCGCTCGGCAACACGCCCGGTATCCTCGCGAACGCCGACGCCCATGCGCACAGCTTTGCGAACTACATCCTCGCGTTGAATATCGCGATGAGCAATGCAGACGCGCAGCACGACGTGCCCGCGGGCTTCATCGTCAATCCTGACTTCCTCGGCGCCTGCCAGCAGGCCGGCTTCGGCGCGAGCTACGCGATGCCGGTGATCGAGCCGCTGAAGACCGCGCTCGCGCACTGGAACATTTCGGCTGCGGTGCCCGCGTCGATCACCGATACGATCGCGGGTTACGTGCTGGCGGTGAACTGGCTGACGCGCACGGTGGCGCCCAAGGTGACCTTCGGCTGGCAGATCAATCTGTGGGGTGTCGGCTATTCGGAGTGGATCTATCAGGACGTCGATCCGGCCTCGATGGCGCAGCAAACCGCCGACTATGTGCAGAGCGTCGGCGCCTGCGACGGCACGTATGCGCCGGACTTCCTGGCGATCGATCGCTATGAAGCCGACGACTTCACCCAGCGCGCCTACGTGAACGGCTACTGCTACGGTCCACGTGAATGGCAGCGCTACTTCGACTTCTGCGAGAGCGTGAGCCGTGCGCTGCGCGTGCCCGTCATGCCCTGGCAGATTCCGGCGAGCCGCACGCCGAACACGAACGATCAGGTCAACGCGGACTTCGACAGCCAGCACTGGGGCACGGGCGGCAGCTGCATCCTGGGCGATGCGGCGATCGGCAGCGACTATCACAACGTGAACCCGACGATCCTCGCGTTGCAGTTTTCGTCGTCCTTCCCGGATATGGGCGCGACCGTCGCGGACATGTTCATCCGCTCGGAACCGTTCGACGTCTCCGCGCCCTTGTACGGCGACTTCCCGCTGCGCGGCATCTTCGCGGTGCTGCTCGGCGGAGGTTCGACGACCGGCATTGTGTCGGCGATCGGCAATCCGGAATCGTGGACGCGGGACAAGCTGAACGCTTACATGGACGCGCCGCTGGCCTTCGATTCGTCGCGCGATTGATTGATCGATTGATCCGCTGACGATGCAAACGAAAACGGCGCGAGGGTCACTCGCGCCGTTTTCTCTACCTCAACCCGCAAGGCTTATTCGACTTCGATCGTTTCCGGATTCGGATTGCGCGGCGGCGCCGAATTCTCGTCGAAGGTGATCTTCACCTTGTCTTCTTCATCGACATCCACCGTGACGCGACCGCCATTCATCAACTTGCCGAACAGCAGCTCGTCGGCCAGCGCACGACGGATCGTGTCCTGGATCAGACGCTGCATCGGCCGCGCGCCCATCAACGGGTCGAAACCATGCTTGGCCAGATGATGGCGCAGCGCGTCGGTGAAGACGGCATCGACCTTCTTCTCGTGCAACTGATCTTCCAGTTGCATGAGGAACTTGTCGACCACGCGCAGGATGATTTCTTCATCGAGCGAACGGAAGCTGATGATCGAATCCAGACGGTTGCGGAACTCCGGCGTGAACATGCGCTTGATGTCGTTCATCTCGTCGCCCGACTCACGGCGCGAAGTGAAGCCGATCACCGACTTGCCCATGGCCTCGGCACCCGCGTTCGTCGTCATGATGATGATGACGTTGCGGAAGTCCGCCTTGCGGCCGTTGTTGTCCGTCAGCGTGCCGTGATCCATCACCTGCAGCAGCACGTTGTAGATGTCCGGATGCGCCTTCTCGATTTCATCCAGCAGCAACACGCAATGCGGCTTCTTCGTGACGGCTTCGGTCAGCAGGCCGCCCTGGTCGAAACCGACATAGCCGGGCGGCGCGCCGATCAACCGGCTCACCGCATGACGCTCCATGTATTCCGACATGTCGAAGCGCAGCAGTTCGATGCCCAGCGTGAACGCCAGCTGCTTCGCCACTTCGGTCTTGCCGACACCCGTGGGGCCGGAGAACAGGAACGCGCCGATCGGCTTGTCCGTCTTGCCGAGACCCGCGCGCGCCATCTTGATGGAGGCCGACAGCGCGTCGATGGCCGGATCCTGGCCGAACACGACGGCCTTCAGGTCGCGGTCGAGCGTCTGGAGCTTGCTGCGGTCGTCCTGCGACACGCTTTGCGGCGGCACGCGCGCGATCTTCGAGATGATCTCTTCGATCTCGCTCTTGCCGATAGTCTTCTTCTGCTTCGACTTCGGCAGGATGCGTTGCGCGGCGCCCGCTTCGTCGATGACGTCGATCGCCTTGTCGGGCAGATGACGGTCCGTGATGAAGCGCGCCGACAGTTCCGCTGCCGCCGAGAGCGCACCCGACGAATACTTCACGCCGTGATGCTCTTCGAAGCGCGTCTTGAGGCCGCGCAGGATGGCGACGGTCTGTTCAACCGACGGCTCGGTGACATCGACCTTCTGGAACCGGCGGGAGAGCGCCGCGTCCTTCTCGAAGATGCCGCGGTATTCGGTGAACGTAGTGGCGCCGATGCACTTCAGCTGTCCCGACGACAGCGCCGGCTTCAGCAGGTTCGATGCATCCAGCGTGCCGCCCGAGGCCGCGCCCGCACCGATCAGCGTATGAATCTCGTCGATGAACAGGATGGCGTGCGGACGCTCCTTCAGTTCCTTCAGCACCGTCTTCAGGCGCTGCTCGAAATCGCCGCGATACTTGGTGCCCGCGAGCAATGCGCCCATGTCCAGCGAATAGACCTGCGCATCCGCCAGGATGTCCGGCACTTCGCCGCGCGTGATGCGCCACGCGAGACCCTCGGCGATGGCCGTCTTGCCGACGCCGGCTTCACCCACCAGCAGCGGATTGTTCTTGCGCCGGCGGCACAGCACCTGCACCACGCGCTCGACTTCCGGCTCGCGGCCGATCAGCGGATCGATCTTGCCGTCCTTGGCGAGCTGATTGAGGTTCTGCGTGAATTGCGCAAGCGGCGTTTCCTTCTGCGCGGCAGCGTCTTCCGACTCGGGATTGGCCTCGCTGTTCGCCTTGGCGGACTCGCCGCCATTCGTCTTGGCGATGCCGTGGGAAATGAAGTTCACCACGTCGAGTCGCGTCACGCCCTGCTGCTGCAGGTAGTACACCGCGTGCGAGTCCTTCTCGCCGAAGATCGCCACCAGCACGTTCGCGCCGGTCACTTCCTTCTTGCCGTTCGAGGTCGATTGCACATGCATGATCGCGCGCTGGATCACGCGCTGGAAACCAAGCGTCGGCTGAGTATCGACGTCGTCCGTGCCCGGCACGGTCGGCGTGTTGTCATGAATGAAATTGCGCAGGTTCTGCCGCAAATCTTCAATGTTGGCTGCGCAGGCGCGCAACACCTCAGCCGCGGTCGGATTGTCCAACAGGGCAAGCAACAGATGCTCGACCGTTATGAACTCATGCCGCGCCTGACGTGCTTCCATAAACGCCATGTGCAGACTGACTTCCAGTTCCTGGGCAATCATGCTTCCTCCATCACGCACTGCAGCGGATGCCCCGCTTGCCGTGCATGGCTAACGACTTGCTCAACTTTGGTCGACGCAATATCTCGCGTGTAGACCCCACAAACTCCCCTGCCTTCGCGATGAACCTTCAGCATGATCTGCGTCGCAGTCTCGCGGTCCTTATTAAAGTGTTCCTGCACGACCATCACGACGAATTCCATCGGCGTGAAGTCGTCATTCAGCAGCACCACTTTGTACATGGCCGGCTTCTTGAGCTTCTGCTCCTGCCGCTCCAGTACCGTGCCGTCCTGCTTGTTGGGATTGGTCGCCATACACCCATTCTAAACAACACGGACATCCCCGCAATCGCCGCTCCAGCACCGGCCCGAAGACCCGGCATAAATGACTGGAAACGTGCTCGCGCAGCGAAGGTCCATCGAATCCTGCCGCGGCCCCTGTGGTCCGGCGCGGCCCGCTTGCACCTCGTCGAACCCAGTATCGCACAGCTTCAAAAAAACCGGCTGTACCGCCCGCCGCCAGTGCTGGCCGTATCACACAAGTGAGTCGATTATGCGTCTTTTCAAGGTGCGCTGCTTGGACGGCGCCGCACACGCAAAGCAGGAATTACCCCTACGAATGTGCTCTTTGCAACGAGCTTATCGGCCATCCCAAAAATTCCTTGACACCCGATTTAAGAGATTCAACAATCAAACTGGCACTTTTTTCCGGGGGCCACTCCGCGGATAAGAAATGCCCGAGGTGAGCCAGTGAAGAAGAGAGGGCACTCGCAATGAGGGGTGGGTCGCCAATCTTTTCCAACGGCTCTTGGGATGCGACGAGAGTTAGAGGGGAAGTACGAATGTCTACTGGTACGGTCAAATGGTTCAACGACGCGAAAGGCTATGGATTTATCACGCCCGATGAAGGCGGCGAGGATCTGTTTGCTCACTTCTCGGCGATTCAAATGAATGGGTTCAAGACGCTCAAGGAAGGCCAGAAGGTCAGCTTTGAGATTGTTCAGGGACCGAAAGGCAAACAAGCTTCGAACATCCAGGACTCTGCCTGACCGTTCGATCAGAACCTGCCTCGTGAACCCGGCCTCCGCGCCGGGTTTTTTACGTCCGGTTCCGCCACGCGACAACTCAGATATTGACCCTATTCGCCAAATAAAAACCCCGAAAGGCGTAGGCCTTTCGGGGTTTTCAACATGCGCGCTCGAATAACCGTGAGCCGTTACATATTCTCGATCATCACCTCGCCGAAGCCCGAACAGGAAACCTGAATTGCGCCTTCCATGAGACGGGCGAAATCGTAAGTGACGCGTTTCGACAAAATGGACTGTTCCATCGACTGAATCACGCGGTCCGCCGCTTCAAACCAGCCGAGATGACGCAGCATCATTTCGGCTGAAAGAATTTCCGAGCCGGGATTCACATAATCCTTGCCCGCATATTTCGGCGCGGTGCCGTGCGTCGCTTCGAACATCGCAACCGAATCCGACATGTTCGCTCCCGGCGCAATGCCAATGCCGCCCACCTGTGCCGCCAGGGCATCCGAGATGTAGTCGCCGTTCAGGTTAAGCGTGGCAATGACGTCATATTCCGCCGGACGCAGCAGGATCTGCTGCAGGAAGGCATCGGCGATCACGTCCTTCACGACGATGTCGTTGCCCGTCTTCGGGCTCTTGACCTTCATCCACGGGCCGCCGTCGATCAGTTCCGCGCCGAATTCCTTCTGCGCGAGCGCATAGCCGTAATCGCGGGAAGCGCCTTCCGTGAACTTCATGATGTTGCCCTTGTGCACCAGCGTGACCGAACGGCGGTCGTGGTCGATGGCGTACTGGATCGCCTTGCGCACCAGACGCTCGGTGCCCTCGCGCGACACCGGCTTGATGCCCAGGCCCGACGAATCGGGAAAGCGGATCTTCCTCACGCCCATCTCTTCGCGCAGGAACCGGATGACCTTCTTCGCCTCGGGCGACTCCGCCGGCCATTCGACGCCCGCGTAGATGTCTTCCGAGTTCTCGCGGAAGATCACCATGTCGATTTTTTCCGGCTCGCGCACCGGCGACGGCACACCCTTGAAATAGCGCACCGGGCGCAGGCACACGTAGAGATCGAGTTGCTGGCGCAGCGCGACGTTCAGCGAGCGGATGCCGCCGCCGACCGGCGTCGTCAGCGGCCCCTTGATGGAGACGATGTAATCCTTCACGACGTCGAGCGTTTCGTCCGGCAGCCAGACATCCGGGCCATAGACCCGGGTGGCCTTCTCGCCCGCGTAGATCTCCATCCAGTGGATCTTGCGCTTGCCGCCGTAGGCCTTCTCCACCGCCGCATCGACGACCTTGATCATGACCGGCGTGATATCGACGCCCGTGCCGTCGCCTTCGATGAACGGAATGATCGGCTGGTCCGATACGTTGAGCGAGAAATCCGCGTTGACGGTGATCTTGTCACCGTCCGCCGGAACCTTGATGTGCTGATACGGCATGGTCGACTCCAGAGAAGGCCGGGCTGAATGGAAGCAAACTGGATGGAGAGCGCCCACTCCGGCATGCGCGCGTGGGCGCGTGCCGTCATGGCGAGAACGTCATTCTAACCACGCATGACCGCCTGCGGGCAGCGCGGAGGCTGCGCGGACACGGCAAGGGCCCGCGCCATGCATGCTTTAAGATGCCGGATTCTCCGGGCCGAACCCGTCACCCGAACCCGTCACTTTAGTCGCGCGCGCTTCGCATGCCATTGATCGCCCTCAACAAACCCTTCGGCACCATCTGCCAGTTCTCCGCGCATGAAACACGCGCGTCGCTCGCGGACTGGGTCAGCACACCGGGCGTTTATCCGGCGGGGCGGCTCGACGCCGACAGCGAGGGCCTGCTGCTGCTCACCGACGACGGCGCCCTGCAGGCGCGCATCGCGGAGCCGCGCCACAAGCTCGTCAAGCGCTACTGGGCGCAAGTGGAAGGCGCGCCCGACGACGCCGCCCTCGCGCATCTCGCGCGCGGCGTCGATCTCGGCGACTACGTGACGCGTCCATGCCGCGCCGCCTTGGTCGCGGACGACGCCTCGCAGGCGCTCTGGCCACGCACGCCGCCGGTCCGCTATCGCGCGGCGATTCCGACGACCTGGATCGAACTCGCCATCACCGAAGGCAAGAACCGCCAGGTGCGGCGCATGACGGCAGCGGTCGGCTTTCCGACGCTGCGGCTGGTGCGCGTCGCGATCGGCGCACTCGACCTCTTCACGCTCGGGCTCGCGCCGGGTCAGTCTGTCGAGGTGGCGCCGGCCGCACCCTGGCAACGCCTTCGATGAATCCCATTCACCTTTCTTAGAAAATGCCTCGCCGAGAGCGCTTCGATGCGCGTTTGAATACGCATGTCATGAAGATCGGCTAATGCGTTTCGCGGCGTTTCGCGCTGTCCAAATTTTTTCGGTTCTGCTGCGCATTTTCCGAAAATCCGCGTCAACCGAGTCTTCACACGATGCGTTAAGGGCCCCAGATGCCGCGAAAAGCTATCCGGCATGAGCGCATAACCGATTACAGCACGCTGTGTGCTCCAGGGTGTTTGAAAGGTTCAACGTTCACAGGCGTGTCGTCTTTAAATCAATCGATACGGCTGTCAACCGAAAGGTAGGTGGCTCGTTTACCGACATGACTCCATGACCGGGTCGTCTTGGTTAATCAACTCAAGCTGAGGATTTACAGAATGAACAAACTGATCGCTGCTCTCGTCGCTGGCCTGTTCGCAACCGCTGCATTCGCACAAGAAGCTTCGGCACCGGCTGCTGCTGCTCCGGCAGCTGCTTCGTCGGCTCACAAGTCGGCTCACAAGAAGTCGCACAAGTCGTCGAAGAAGTCGCACAAGAAGGCAGCATCGGCTCCGGAAGCCGCTTCGGCAGCTCAGTAAGTTTGGTGTAACACGCCGTATAGCTGTAAAGAACGAGTCTTACCGCCGTGCTCACGGCGTTGCAGGGCAGACCGCCGCAAGGCGTCTGCCCTTTTGTTTTGTGCGGCCGCATCGAGTAACATGCGCGGGGTTTGCCCGAGCGCTCGAGCAACAGAATGGGCAACAAAGTCGCACTTGAATGACGCAACTGAATGACGCAACTGAATGTATAAGGGAGCTTTGCCGTGAACCTCGTCTTGCGTGTCGTCGCGCGTGTCCGGAATCAACGACTCAACCTCATCAAGCTGGTGCGCGCCTGCGTGATCGCGCTCGCCCTGCCGTGCGCGGCGCTTCCTCTGGTGCAAACCGCACAGGCGCAGACCATGCCGCCCGGCGCCAAGCAACCCTCCGACTTCCCGCGCGCCAAGCTGACCGCCGGCATGTTCGTGATCGATGCAGCGGTCGCCGCCAGCGACGCCGATCGCGAGCAAGGGCTCATGTATCGCACCCAGCTCGCGCCGAATGAAGGCATGCTGTTCGTGTTCAACGAAAACGCCGTACATTGCTTCTGGATGAAGAACACGTTGATCCCGCTGTCGATTGCCTTCATCCGCGCGGACGGCACGGTCACCGACATCGACGAGATGCAGGCCGAAACGGAGAACAATCACTGCCCGCGCAACAACGGCGTTTATGCGCTCGAAATGAGCAAGGGCTGGTTCGCCGCGAAGGGCATCAAGCCGGGCATGCAGATCAAGGGACTGCCGCGCGCGCAATGACATGCGCAATGAAACGGAGCGTGTGAAGAGACGACCTTCGACGATCGAAACCGGCGCATCCCGCCGGTTTTTTTTCGGCTCACCAAGCTGCCGCGCGCCTTCCGTGATTCCTGCAAAAAGCCTGCCGACGCGCTATTCTTGAAGGATTCGCATGGGCCGGAACGGGCTTTGCACTGCCTGTTCCGGTCGTTTCATCCACAGGAGGTTCACGTGCCCCGCAAGACTCCCATCGAGCGCTATCGGAACATCGGAATCAGCGCTCACATCGATGCCGGCAAAACCACGACTACCGAGCGCATCCTTTTCTACACCGGCGTGACGCACAAGATCGGCGAGGTTCACGACGGCGCGGCCACGATGGACTGGATGGAACAAGAGCAGGAACGCGGCATCACGATCACCTCCGCCGCCACCACGGCCTTCTGGAAAGGCATGGCAGGCAACTATCCGGAACATCGCATCAACATCATCGACACGCCGGGTCACGTGGACTTCACCATCGAAGTCGAACGCTCGATGCGCGTGCTCGACGGCGCCTGCATGGTGTACGACTCGGTCGGCGGCGTGCAGCCGCAGTCCGAAACCGTGTGGCGTCAGGCGAACAAGTACAAGGTGCCGCGCATTGCGTTCGTCAACAAGATGGACCGCGTCGGCGCAGACTTCTTCCGCGTGCAGCGGCAGATCGGCGAGCGCCTGAAGGGCGTGGCCGTGCCGATCCAGATTCCGATCGGCGCGGAAGAACATTTCCAGGGCGTGGTCGACCTCGTGAAGATGAAGGCGATCGTCTGGGACGACGACAGCCAGGGCATCAAGTTCAGCTACGAGGAGATTCCCGACAACCTCAAGGAACTCGCCCATGAGTGGCGCGAGAAGATGGTCGAGGCCGCGGCCGAGTCCAGCGAGGAGTTGCTCGAGAAATATCTGGAAGATCACGAGAGCCTGACCGAGGACGAGATCAAGGCGGCGCTGAGAAAGCGCACGGTCGCCAATGAAATCGTGCCGATGCTGTGCGGCAGCGCGTTCAAGAACAAGGGCGTGCAGGCCATGCTCGACGCCGTGATCGACTACCTGCCCTCGCCGGTCGACGTCCCCGCCATTCTCGGCCATACCGAGGACGACCAGGAAGCCGAGCGTCATCCGAGCGACGACGAGCCGTTCTCCGCGCTCGCCTTCAAGATCATGACGGACCCGTTCGTGGGTCAGCTGATCTTTTTCCGCGTGTATTCGGGCGTGGTGAATTCAGGCGACACGGTCTACAACCCGGTCAAGGAAAAGAAGGAGCGTCTTGGCCGGATCCTGCAGATGCACGCCAACGAGCGCAAGGAAATCAAGGAAGTGCGCGCGGGCGACATCGCCGCGGCGGTCGGCCTGAAGGAAGCGACGACCGGCGACACGCTGTGCGATCCGAACAAGGTCATCATCCTTGAACGGATGATCTTTCCGGAACCGGTGATTTCGCAGGCCGTCGAGCCGAAGACGAAGGCCGACCAGGAAAAGATGGGCATCGCGCTCAACCGGCTCGCGCAGGAAGATCCGTCTTTCCGCGTGACCAGCGACGAGGAATCCGGCCAGACCATCATCTCCGGCATGGGCGAGCTGCACCTCGAAATTCTCGTCGACCGGATGAGGCGCGAGTTCGGCGTCGAGGCAACGGTCGGCAAGCCGCAGGTCGCGTATCGCGAGACGGTGCGCAACAAGGTCGAGGACGTCGAGGGCAAGTTCGTCAAGCAGTCGGGCGGTCGCGGCCAGTACGGTCACGTGGTGATCGCGCTGGAGCCGGACGCGGGCAAGGGCTACGAGTTCGTCGACCAGATCAAGGGCGGCGTGATTCCGCGCGAATACATCCCGGCCGTGGACAAGGGCATCCAGGAAACGCTCAAGGCCGGCGTGCTCGCGGGCTATCCGGTCGTCGACGTGAAGGTGCGGCTGACCTTCGGTTCCTACCATGACGTGGACTCGAATGAAAACGCGTTCCGCATGGCCGGCTCGATGGCCTTCAAGGAAGCCATGCGCCGCGCGCGGCCCGTGCTGCTCGAACCGATGATGGCCGTCGAAGTCGAGACGCCCGAGGACTTCATGGGCAACGTGATGGGCGACCTGTCCGGCCGGCGCGGCATCGTGCAGGGCATGGAGGACATCGCGGGCGGCGGCGGCAAGCTGGTGCGCGCCGAAGTGCCGCTCGCCGAGATGTTCGGCTATTCCACGTCGCTGCGCTCGCTGACGCAAGGCCGCGCCACCTACACGATGGAGTTCAAGCACTACGCGGAGACGCCGTCGAACGTCTCCGAGGCGATCATCAACTCGAAGTCGAAGTAGAAACGCTGGCCAGGCGCGCGCAGAAATGCGTGTAGCATGCCTGTAGCCTCGAGGTCCGTTGCCGGCGCAGGATTGGCCGCAACGGACTTTCTCTATCCGCAGACGGATACAACCCAACCGCGACACGAGCACGACATGAGCGACGCACATCAGCATATCGATTGGCGCGAGCACGGCGTCAAGGTCATCCGGGGCGATCAGCTCGACACCAACACCGCGCAGACGCCCGGCATGAACCGCGCTGCCGCGATCAACGCCGCACGGGTCGGCGCCCAGAAGATCTGGGCCGGCACGGTCACTATCCATCCGAATGCGAAAACCGGCGCGCATCATCACGGCGCGCTCGAGAGCGTGATCTATGTCGTGCGCGGTCAGGCGCGCATGCGCTGGGGCGAACATCTCGAATTCACGGCCGAAGCCGGTCCCGGCGACTTCATCTTCGTGCCGCCCTACGTGCCGCATCAGGAGATCAACGCCCGGACCGACGAGCCGCTCGAATGCGTGCTGGTGCGCAGCGACAATGAAGCGGTCGTCGTGAATCTGAACATCGACGCCGTGGAGCAGCCCGAGGAAGTCTATTGGGTCGATCCGATTCACAAGCATCCGCACGACCATTGAAGCGGTAAGCTCAGGGCGAAGACGCGGCGCGTATCTTGCTGGCTTGGCCAGACGCGCCAGCGCTTTCGACGCGGCTCAACGGATCGCCCGCCCGGCGCAACACGGCGCGGGCGCGACAACAACAACATCCGCACACGATGAAGACATCTTCCACCGACGCGCCTCTCCTCGACCTCGCCCGCCCGCATGCGGGAGAACTCGGCAATCATGCGATCGACGAGTTCATGGCCGGCCGCCTCACCCGTCGCGAACTGCTGCGCCATGCGAGCATGCTCGGCTTCGCGCTCGCGGCCGGCGGTCTGTTCGGCATGCCGTCGGCGCGCGCGCAGGGCACGGGCAAGCCGGGCGGCACGATCCGTGTCGCGCATCTGACGCCGGCAGGCGCGGTGGATCCGCTCACCGTCACCGACGCAGCGGGTCTCGCGCTGATCAACCAGACCGGCGAATTCCTGATCGACGACGACAGCGAACACCTGACGCTGCGCCCGGCGCTCGCGCTCTCGTGGAAATCGAACGACAAGGGCGACGTCTGGACCTTCAAGCTCCGCCCGAACGTGAAGTTTCACGACGGCCAGCCGATGACCGCCAAAGACGTGGTCGCGACCTTCAACCGCCTGTCGGATCCGGGCGCGGGCTCGGCGGCGCTGTCGGTGCTGAAGGGCGTGCTGTCGAAGGACTCGGCGAAGGCCGTCGACGATCACACGGTCGAATTTCACCTCGACGCCCCCAACGGCAATTTCCCGTATTACGTGTCCTCGAATACGTATAACGCGGTGATCCTGCCGGCGAACTTCACCGGCCCGTACGAAAAGACCTTCATGGGCACGGGCGCGCTGAAGCTGGAAAAGTACACGCCGAAGGTCGGCGCGTCGTTCGTGCGCAATCCCGACTACTGGGGCGAGAAATCGCTGCCGGATCGCGTGAGCTTCTCGTTCTATGCGGACCAGCAGGCGCAACTGCTCGCCATGCAGGGACGCCAGGCCGACGTGATGGGCGACTTCACGGTGCAGGGCGGCGTCTCGATGCTGACCAATCCGCAGTTCAAGGTGCTCGGCACGAAGTCCAGTTCGCACCGGCAGATCCACATGCGCTGCGACATGGGCGCGTTCAAGGACAAGCGCGTGCGCCAGGCGCTGGCGCTCGCGATCAATCGCGAAGTGATCGTCAAGGGTCTGTTCCGCGGGCGCGCGCAGGTCGGCAACGACAGCCCGTTCGCGCCGGTGTTTCCGTCGAGCGACCTGAGCGTGCCGCAGCGCAAGCTCGATATCGCGAAGGCCAAGCAGTTGCTGGGCGAAGCAGGCGTGGCGAACGGTTTCGACATCACGCTGACCACCGAAAAGTACATGGAGATTCCCGATCTCGCGGTGGTCGTGCAGAACGCGGCGAAGGCGATCGGCATCCGCATCACGCTCAAGGTGGAAAGCCAGGACCTGTATTACGGCTCCGGCACCTTCGGCAAGTCGGACTGGCTCGATTCACCGCTCGGCATCACGGACTACGGTCATCGCGGCGTGCCGAACGTGTTCCTGAACGCACCGCTGACGAGCGGCGGCACCTGGAACGCGGCGCACTTCAAGAACGCGGAGTACGACAAGCTGGTCACGCAGTTCGTGGCGGCACTGGATGTCGCGTCGCAGAAGAAGCTGTCCGGGCAGATCCAGCGTCTGCTGCTCGACGAAACACCGGTCGTGATTCCCTATTTCTACGACCAGTTGATCGTCACGCGCGCGACCGTCTCGGGCGTGCGCTTCAACGCGATTTCGCAAATGTGGTTCGACCGCGCGACGGTGGCGGCCGGTTGAGCGCGGCAAGGAGGTTCACGCGATGAGCACGCTCACGCCCACCACGCGCGTGGCGACGCCGGGCAACGGCGCCGCGAAGCTGCGCCGCATCGTGCGCTTCGTCGGCGTGCGGCTGCTGCTCGCGCTCATCACGCTCTGGCTGCTGTCGATGATCGTCTTCGCGGGCGGCCAGTTGCTGCCGGGCGACGTTGGCCGCGCGATCCTCGGCCCGCTCGCGGATGCCCGCGCGGTCGCGGCGCTCAATCATCAGCTGGGCGTCGACCGGCCGCTGCTCACGCAATACAGCGGCTGGATCAGCCATTTCCTGCGCGGCGACATGGGCGAATCCTATGCATTCCGCGCGCCGGTCGCGCCGTTCATCGCGGGCGCGCTGTGGAACTCGGCGAAGCTCGGCGCGCTCGCCTTCGTCGTCGTGGTGCCGCTCGGCATTGCGGGCGGCGTGTACGCGGCGCTCCACGCGGGCCGGTGGATCGACCGGCTCATCAGCATCGGCGGGCTGACGGCGACGGTCGTGCCGGAATTCGTCTCGTCGATCGTGCTGATCCTGATCTTCGGCGTGTGGCTGCAATGGCTGCCGATCGAAGCCACCGCGCCGGCCGGCGCAGGCTTCTTCACGCAGCTCGAACATCTGGTCCTGCCGGTGCTGCCGCTCGTGTTCGTGTTCTTCGGCTATATCGCGCGGATGGCGCGCGCCGGCACGGTCGAGGCGCTCGATGCCGACTACACCCGCACCGCGATCCTGAAAGGCCTGCCGCAGCGTGTCGTGATCCTGCGGCACGTGCTGCGCAACGCATTGCTGCCGACCATCACCGTCGCCGCCACGCAGCTCGGCTACATGATCGGCGGCCTCGTCGTGGTGGAGACGCTGTTTCACTATCAGGGCATCGGCTCGCTCATCTACACCGCCGCGCAAGGCAAGGACTTTCCGATGCTCGAAGCCGGCGTGCTGACGATCGGCGTGATCTACACCGGGGCGAATCTGATCGCGGACGCCTTGTATGTCGTGCTGAATCCGCGCCTGCGCACCTCCGAATCCGGCGGAGACGCACCGTGAGCACAACTGCCGCCGCACCTGTCAAGCCGCGCCGCTACGAGGCGCTCGGCGCGCTCGCCCGTTCGGGCAGCTTCGACCTCGGCGTGCTGATCCTGCTGTTCTGGGTGCTGTGCGCGCTGTTCGGCCACTGGCTCGTGCCGCAGGATCCATTCGCCTCCGACCCGCTCAACTCGCTCGCGCCGCCTTCCGCCGAACACTGGTTCGGCACCGATCAGCTCGGCCGCGACGTGTTCGCGCGAGTGATCGTCGGCTCGCGCGACATCCTTACCATCGCGCCGCTCGCCACGCTGCTCGGCACCGCGGCAGGCACGGCGATCGGCCTCACGGTCGGCTATTTTGGCGGCTGGGTCGACGCCGTGATCGGCCGCGCGATCGACGCGCTGCTGGCGCTGCCGCTCGTGATCGTCGCGCTGCTGGCGCTGGCCGCGGTAGGTGCAAGCAATACCACGGTGATCCTCGTCATCGGCCTGACCTTCGCGCCGATCACCGCGCGCACCGTGCGCGCCGCCGTGCTCGGCGAGCGTCACCTGGACTACGTGCTCGCGGCGCAACTGCGCGGCGAGAACGCGCTGTACATCATGTTCGCGGAGATCCTGCCGAACGTGCTGCCGCCGATCATCGTCGAGGCAACCGTGCGGCTCGGCTACGCCATCTTTGCGGTCGCGACGCTCTCGTTCCTCGGTTTCGGCATCCAGCCCCCGTCGGCCGACTGGGGCCTCGCCCTCTCCGAGTGCTACACGCTGATGGCCGGCGGCGCGTGGTGGACGGTCGTGTTCGATGCCGCCGCCATCGCCACGCTGGTCGTCGCGGTGAATCTGGTCGCGGACGCCGTGCAGGGAGTGCTCGACCGATGAACGGCCCCCCGCCCTCGGCCTTCCCCACCTTCGGCGCCGCGAAAGGCGACCAGGCCGACGCACTGACCGTCGTCGGGCTGACGGTCGCCTACCGGTCGCGCGGACGCGAACGCGATGTGCTCCAGGACGTGACCCTGCGCGTGAAGCGCGGCGAGGCGTACGGGCTCGTCGGCGAATCGGGCTGCGGCAAGTCGACCGCCGCGCTCGCGGTGCTGCGCTATCTGCCGCGCAACGGCCGCGTGAAGGCGGGCAAGATCACGATTGCCGGCAGCGACGTCGCCGGACTCAGCCCCGACGCGCTGCGCGGCATGCGCGCCAACGCCGTCTCGATGGTCTATCAGGATCCGGGACGCGCGCTGAATCCGTCGCTGACGATTGCGCGGCAAGTGTCCGAAGCGTTCGAGGTCACCGGCGCCTCCGCCGACGAAGCCCTCGCCCGCACCGCCGACATGCTGCGGCGCGTGCGCATCGCGTCGCCCGAACGCGTGATGGACAGCTATCCGCATCAGCTTTCGGGCGGCATGCAGCAGCGCGTCGTCATCGCGATGGCGCTGGCCTGCAATCCGGAACTGCTGATCCTCGACGAGCCGACCACGGGCCTTGACGCCACCGTCGAGGCCGAAGTGCTCGACCTCATCGCGCAGCTGCGCGCCGAGCTGGGCACGGCCGTGCTCTTCATCAGCCACAACCTCGCGGTGATCGGGCGCATGTGCGAGCGCGTCGGCGTGCTCTATGCGGGCAAGCTCGTAGAAGAAGGCGCAACCGCCGACGTGTTCGCGAAGCCGCGTCATCCGTACACGGTGGGTCTGCTGCGCTGCCTGCCGCGCGCGGGACGCAGCAAGGAAACCGGCCGGCTCGACACCATTCCCGGCTCGCTGCCCTTGCCGGGCGCGATTGCGCAGGGCTGCATCTTCGCGCCGCGCTGCAAGCTCGCCGACGAGCGCTGTCTCAAGGACGCGCCGCCGCCCTACCGCGTGGCCGCCGCGCACGGCGACCAGATGGCGCGCTGCCATTATCACGAGCGTGCGCAAGACCTGCCGCGCGCCACCGACGAAGCGCCGGTGCCCGTCGCGAACGGCACGGGACAACTCGCGCTGTCGGCGCGCAATCTGTCGAAGACCTTCCGGGTCGGCGACGAGGACGTGCGCGCCGTCCACGATGTCTCGCTCGACCTCGTGCAGGGCGAGACGCTCGGGCTGGTGGGCGAATCGGGCAGCGGCAAGACGACGCTCGCCAAGCTGTTGCTGGGTCTCGTGTCGCCCGATAAGGGCGCCACGCTGGAACTCAACGGCGCCAGCCTGCCCGAGCGCGTGACCCAGCGCAGCGACGAGCAGGTGAAGTCCTTGCAGATCGTGTTCCAGAATCCGGACTCGGCGCTCAATCGCGCGCATTCGGTGCGGCAGCTGATCGCGCGTTCGCTGTCGAAGCTCGCCGCGCTGCATGGCCCGGCGAAAGAAGCGCGGCTGCACACGCTGACCGAAGCCGTGCGGCTGCCGGCGCGCTATCTCGGCGCGCGCACCCGGCAGCTGTCGGGCGGACTGAAGCAGCGCGTGGCGATCGCGCGGGCGTTCGCGGGCGACCCGCGCGTGGTCGTGTGCGACGAACCGACCTCCGCGCTCGACGTCTCCGTGCAGGCCGCCATCCTCAACCTGCTCGCCGACCTGCAGCGCGAACGCAGCGTGAGTTACGTGTTCATTTCGCACGATCTGCATGTCGTGCGCTATCTGTCGGACCGCATCGCGGTGCTGTATCTCGGCCGCATCATGGAGATCGGCCGCGCCGCCGATGTCTTCGGCGGCCCGCAGCATCCGTACACGGAGGCGTTGCTGTCGTCGGCGCCGTCGCTCGACGGCACGCTTGCGCAGCGCATTCGTTTGTCGGGCGACCTGCCGAGCGCGGCGCATCCGCCTTCGGGCTGCGTGTTCCATACGCGCTGCCCGCGCAAGATCGGTGCGATATGCGAAACCGAAACACCGCCCTGCCGCACCGCCGGCAACGATCACGCGATTCATTGCCACATTCCGGTGGAAGAGTTGCGCACACTGCAGCGCCGGGACGGCTGATTGCACGACGGGCCGTCCAGCCTGGGCATTCACCGGAACCAAAGCGGTCCAGGACGTCTCTCATCGGTTCGACGTTCCACAACAATGAGGATTCAACCGATGAAACCCGCCCGTTCCATGGCCCGCGCAACGCTCGTCGCCGGCGCTGCATTCGCCGTCACCCTTGCCGCTCAGGCACAGACCACCGCGCCTGCCCTGACGCCCGGCGCCTCCGACCCCACCTTCTCCGCCTGGACGCTCGCGCAGCAGTGCGCCAACAAGTCGGATAACGCCGCGCAGGCGCAATGCCTGGGCGCAGTGCGTGGCATCGTGCGCGGTTATCAGTACGGGGTGCTGTTCCTGTCGCAACGCATGTCGCTGCCGGAGACGGAGACGAAACGCGTGTCGCTGTGCCTGATGGACACGAAGGTGTCGTCGATCATCGAAGATTTCGTCGCCGACGCGAAGCAGGTCAACGAAGACGACCTGAAGCGCACGCCCGCCGAAGTGGCGGTGCTGGGCTCCGTGCATGCGCATCACGCCTGCAGTTGAGCAGGCGTCTCTTCAAAGCATTTCGAGCGGGCGCTTCGACTTGGGCGGTTTGAACTGCCGGTCGATGTCGGCGAGTTCATCCGCCGACAGGTCGAGGTCGAGCGCCGCGCGGTTTTCGCGGACATGCGCGACGTCCGCCGCCTTCGGAATCGCGAATACCGCCGGCTGCTTCAGCACCCACGCCAGCGCCACTTGAAACGCCGACACCCCGCGCGCCGCCGCGATCTTTTCCAGCGCGCCGCCGCGCGGCAGGCGCGCGTGATCCACGGGGCTGTAGGCCATGGCCGGCATGCGGCGTTCGCGCAGCCACGGCAGCAGGTCGAATTCCGCGCCGCGCCGCGCGACGTTATAGAGAATCTGGTTGGTGGCGCATGCATTGCCGCCTTCCAGGGAGAAAAGTTCTTCCATGTCGTCGGTATCGAAGTTGCTCACGCCCCAGTGGCGGATTTTGCCGTCGCGCTGTAATTTTTCGAAGCCGGCCACGACGCCTTCCAGATCCTCGCCGCCCCGCCAATGCAGCAGATACAGATCGATGCGGTCGGTCTTCAGGCGTTTGAGGCTGCGCTCACAGGCGGTCTGAACGCCGCGCTCGCTGCCGTTGTGCGGATACACCTTGCTGACGACGAACAACGCGTCGCGCCGGTCGCCGAGCGCTTCGGCAATCAACTGCTCGCTCGCGCCGTCGCCGTACATTTCCGCGGTATCGATGAGCGTCATGCCCAGATCGACGCCCTCCCGCAATGCGGCGATTTCGCTCGCCCGCGCACTCGGGCGCTCGCCCATTTCCCATGTGCCCTGTCCGAGTTTCGGAAGGGTTTCGCCGGTCGGCAGCGTGACGGATGATGCGGCAAGGGTCATTCAAGCCTCCTGTTGAGCCAGGCAATCACGAAGCACGGAACACGCCCGCAACGGAGCGAAAAAGACGTCCCGGCGAGTCAGCCATTGCGCGCACGCAAGTCCGGGCGCCGGATGACATCAGAAAGGGATTCAGAGTCGAAAAACACAACGCAAGTCGTCATTCGAAGCATTGACCATGCACCTTCGTGGTCCTCGCGCATGACGCCCGAGGTTAATTAAGGCTTGCGCTTCCATTAATGCAGGCATCGTTAAATGATTGCAACATACGCCTTCGAATTTGATGAAATATAAATTCGTTGTCAGCGAACATTCACCGGCTTATCCCCCGCTCCAGTTTCATTTTTCGCATCAAAAAACGCGTCGGACGAATGTGCATAAAAGAATATTCTAAAATGACGGAAATATCAGGAATCGGTAGCAAAACTTTAAAGAATTCCATATTGCAATTCACGACGCCCATCAATATTATTTCTACAAGAAACGGGGGTGTTCAAATACTGGACGCACGCCTGGGATATGAGGCAGGCGGGTGCGAACCTGTATGACTCCAACAGTGAGAGGGCAATGATGAACCAGATCCATGCAATGCGAGTATTCGTGCGGGTGGCGGACACTGAAAGTTTTCGCCGGGCTGCTCAACAACTCGATGTATCGAATGCGCTCGTCACGCGGGCAATCGCCATGCTGGAAGCGCATTTGCGAACCCGGCTGATTAATCGAACCACACGAAATCTTTCGCTGACTGAAGCCGGCACCCGTTATCTCGAAGGCTGCCGCGCGTTACTCGAAGAACTCGATCATCTTGAATCCGCCATTACGCATACCGAGGGCGAGCCGAGCGGCACGCTGCGCGTCGTGGCATCGAGCGCGCTGTCGCTGCTGACACTGACGCCGCTCATCGACGGCTTCCGCAGGCTGCATCCGAAGGTCAATGTGCGCCTGACGCTCGCCGAGCGCCACGTCGATCTCGTCGAAGACGGCTATGACGTCGGCATCGTCACGGCTTACATGGTGTCGAGCACGGCGCTGGTCGAACGGCCGGTCGGCACCAACACCTTCGTTCCGGTCGCCACGCCCGAGTTCCTCGCGCAGCACGGCGTGCCGGTCGCGCCGGCCGATCTCCTCGGACTACCCGCGGTCGCGTTGCCGAACGAGATGCGCAATCTGACCTGGCATTTCCGGCATCACCTCGGCGCTGCCGACCAGATCACGCTCACCCCGGTCTACACGGTGAACAACGGCTTGATGGTGCGACTCGGCACGCTGAAGGGCATCGGCTTCGCGATCCTGCCGGAGGGCATCGTGAATGCGGACCTGAAGGAAGGCACGCTGGTCCGCCTGTTGCCCGATTACGCCATCGACGACCCGGACATCAAGATGTCGATCGTCTATCCGGGACGCCAGTACTTGCCGGCCAAGACGCGCTTTTTCGTCGACTACGCGCTGGACTATCTGAGCCAGCGCTTCGCGACGGCCACGAGCATTCCGGACGAGGGTTTCCGTGCGCCGCACATGGCGGTCAAACCAGTGCCGGCGTCGGCGTCGGTGTCGGTGAACGCCGTGCCGGCTGCCGCGAACTGACACGGCGCTACTCTTTCCAGAGGCCGGCCGGCGCACACGAGGTTCGTTGCGCCGTGCCTGTGCGCCCCATGACGGCGCGCAGGCCGCGCCGGGTTCAGGTCTCGCCGTACTCCGCGCTGGTCACATCGGGCGCTGCGCACATCTCGTGCAATAGCGACGCTTCGCGCTCGTGCACTTCGACGGGCATGCACAACGCGCCGGCATACGCCATGTAGCGCGCGCGATGCTGGCCGTTGCGAAACGCCACGACACCTTCCCGATGCACACCGAGCAACCCGAGCAAGCCGGGCGAGCGCCGCACGCTGATGGTCACGTACGGCATCTCCGGCACGCGTGGATTGTCCGGGTCGAGAAACTCGCGGATGCCGCGCACCTTGCCGCCATGCCAGTCGTCGACGGCCTTGAGCACGTAGTCGGTGTCGTCGCGATCGGCGCACGCGAGCAGCTTTCTCACGTCGACGAGCACGACCCGGTGACGCGAGTCGCGCCCCGTGAAAACCCGCTTCAGGCGCACGAAGTCATACTGCGGATGGCTCTGGAGCCTGACGATCCAGACCGCTTCTGCGGCGGTCGGCGCAACCATCGTGTCCATGTCGGTATCTGATGAAGACTGCGGCGCGCGCGCCCCGTGCGCGCGTGTTTCGCATCCCTGCTTCGCTTGTGCGTTCCGCTTGACCGGCCTCGACGTTCTCTCTCGGCGAACGTCAGGGCCAGTTAAACTTTTACACCCTAGACGCGATTCATGAAAGCGCCGTGACGGGCACGTGGCGTGCTTTTGTTGCCAGAATTGAACAGACTGGCGAAAGCGGCGGCGCGGCTGTCACGCGACCGTCATACACGCCTCGTGGACGCTCAAGTGGATAACGCTTCCGATCTCATCGTCGCGCGGCCCGAAGGTCTCTTCTGTGCTCCGGGCAACTTTTATATCGACCCATGGCGGCCGGTCGAACGGGCTGTCATCACGCATGCTCACGCCGATCACGCGCGTTTCGGGCACGCCCGCTATCTCGCTGCCGAACCAGGCGTCGGCGTGCTGCTGTCGCGGCTGCCGGGCATCGACGTGCAAGGGCTTCCGTATGGCGAAGCGATCGACGTGAACGGCGTGCGCGTGTCGCTGCATCCCGCGGGACACGTGCTCGGCTCGGCGCAGGTGCGCGTCGAACACAAGGGGCGTGTCTGGGTGGCGTCCGGCGATTACAAGGTCGAGCCCGATCCCACCTGCGCGCCCTTCGAGCCGGTCCGCTGCGACACCTTCATCACCGAGTCCACCTTCGGCTTGCCGATCTACCGCTGGGACCCGCCACGCGTGTTGTTCGACGGCATCGATTCCTGGTGGCGCCACAACGCAGCGCAGGGACGCGCGTCGGTGCTGTTCTGCTATTCGTTCGGCAAGGCGCAACGCGTGCTGGCCGGTGTCGATGCGGCCATCGGCCCGATCTGCTGTCACGGCGCGGTCGAGCCGCTCAATCGCGCCTATGCGCACGCGGGCGTGGCGCTGCCGCCGACGCGCCCGGTCAGCGACATCGCCGCCAAGGACAAGGCCGCCTTCAAGGGCGCGCTGATCGTTGCGCCGCCGTCCGCGCAAGGCAGCACCTGGATGCGCCGCTTCGGCGACTACAGCGACGCGTTCGCTTCCGGCTGGATGCGCCTGCGCGGCACGCGGCGGCGCAAGGGCGTGGACCGCGGCTTCGTGCTGTCCGACCACGCCGACTGGCCGGGCCTGCAACGCGCGATCGGCGCGAGCCGGGCGGAGCGCGTGATCGTCACGCACGGACAGATCGAGCCGATGGTCCGCTGGCTCACCGAGCAGGGCCTCGAAGCAGGCGCGTTCACCACCGAATACGGCGACGACGCGATCGAAGCCGATACGGCGCAACCCGAGGCCAATGCGACATGAAGCGCTTCGCGACGCTCTACACCGCGCTCGACGCCACCACCTCGACCAACGAAAAGCTCGAAGCGCTGATTGCGTATTTCGCAGCTGCGGAACCGGAGGACGCCGCATGGGCCGCGTATTTCCTCGCGGGCGGCAAGCCGCGCCAGTCGGTGCCGGCGCGCCTGCTGGCCGAGTTCGCCCGCGAGCGCGCGGGGCTGCCGGACTGGTTGTTCGAGGAGTCGTATCAGGCCGTGGGCGATCTGGCGGAAACCATCGCGCACGTGCTGCCGCCGGCGACCGGCGAATCGACGCTCGGGCTCGCGCAATGGATCGAGGAGCGCGTGCTGACATTGCGCGGCACGGACCCGACGGAGTTGCGCGCGCGCCTGCTCGCCTACTGGGACGAACTCGACTGGAGCGAACGCTTCCTGCTGACGAAGCTGATCGGCGGCGGCTTTCGCGTGGGCGTCGCGCGTCAGCTCGTCGTGCGTGCGCTGGCGGAAGTCGCGGGCGTCGATCACAAGCGCATCGCGCAGCGCATGGTCGGCTGGACCGATTCGCGCCAGGCGCCGAGTGCCGCGCGCTATCTGCGGCTGATCGCGCCGGCGGCCGAGGGCGACGACGTCGATACCCCGCATGAAAGCGATCTCGGCCTGCCCTATCCGTTCTTTCTCGCGCATCCGTTGCAGGCCGATCCGGAGACGCTCGGGCCGCCTTCCGGCTGGCTGGCGGAATGGAAGTGGGACGGCATCCGCGCCCAGCTGGTGAAACGCGCGGGCCGCGTGTGGGTCTGGTCGCGGGGCGAGGATCTCGTCACGGACCGCTTCCCGGAACTCGCGTCGCTGGGCGCGGCGCTGCCCGACGGCACTGTGATCGACGGCGAAATCCTCGCGTGGGAACCGGGCGCCACTGCACCGTTGCCGTTCGCGCGCTTGCAGCCGCGCATCGCGCGCAAGTCGCTGACGAAAAAAGTGCTCGCCGATTCGCCAGCCGCGCTGCTCGCCTACGACCTGCTCGAAGCGGACGGCCGCGATCTGCGCACCGAACCGCTGCGCACGCGACGTGCGCGGCTCGACGCCCTTGCTCAGTCGATGTCCAGTACGCTCGCAGTGGATCTGCTGCGCGTGTCGCCGCTGGTGAGCGCCTCCGACTGGAGCGCGCTCGCCGCGTTGCGCGACGAGAGCCGCGCACGCGGCGTCGAAGGGCTGATGCTGAAGGAGCGCGAGTCGATGTATGGCGTGGGGCGCACGAAGTCGTCGGGCACGTGGTGGAAATGGAAGATCGATCCGTATTCGATCGACGCCGTGCTGCTCTACGCGCAGCGCGGCCACGGACGACGCGCGAGCCTCTACACGGACTTCACCTTCGCTGTCTGGGACGAAACTGATGGCGTGCGCACGCTGGTGCCGTTCGCGAAGGCCTATTCGGGCCTCACGGATG
This sequence comes from Caballeronia sp. LZ035, assembly GCF_031451175.1. Lineage (NCBI taxonomy): Bacteria > Pseudomonadati > Pseudomonadota > Betaproteobacteria > Burkholderiales > Burkholderiaceae > Caballeronia > Caballeronia sp. LZ035. The sequence goes on along the minus strand of NZ_JARUXS010000001.1, from coordinate 904,753 downwards.
AAGAGATGCGCCGGGTCGATGCCATCGTGCGCAAGACAACCATCGAGAAATTCGGTCCGGTGCGCAGCGTCACGCCGACACTCGTCTTCGAGATCGGCTTCGAGGGCATTCAGGCGAGTCCACGCCACAAGTCGGGCATCGCGGTGCGCTTTCCGCGCATGCTGCGCTGGCGTACGGACAAGACGATCGAGGACGCCGACACGCTGGAGATGCTCAAAGGCTTCCTCAATGAGGTCACGGCATGAGCGAGACCGACTCGCCTGGCAAGGAACGCCGCCGCGCGCCCCGGCCGCGCCGGATTCCGCGCACGCGGGCCGCGCAGGCGAAGCTCGATGCAGCGGCCGAGCTGTTCGTTCCCGCGCCGTTTGCCGTCGATGAGCACGAGGCCGCACAGCCCTTCGAGGCCCGCCTCGCGCGCTGGTTCGAGACGCGCGGCTGGCAGCCCTTCCCTTTTCAACGCGAGGCGTGGCGCGAGATCGCCCGGGGCGCGAGCGGCCTGCTCCACGCGACGACCGGCGCGGGCAAGACCTGGGCGGTGTGGCTCGGCGCGCTGGCCGCCTTCGCGGACAAAGGACCGAAGCCGCAACCCGCGCCGCTCACCGTGCTATGGATCACGCCGATGCGCGCCCTCGCCGCCGACAGCGCCCGCGCGCTGCAAGCGGCGGTCACGGCGCTGGCGGTGCCGTGGAGCGTCGGACTGCGCACCGGCGACACGACCTCGACCGAACGCGCGCGCCAGAACCGCCGCATGCCGTCCGCGCTCGTGACCACGCCAGAAAGCCTCACGCTGATGCTGACGCGCGCCAACGCGCAGGAAGAGCTCAGGCATCTGCGCATGATCGTCGTCGACGAATGGCATGAACTGCTCGGCAACAAGCGCGGCACGCAGACGCAACTGGCCATCGCGCGCCTCGCGCACTGGCGTCCGGACCTGCAAATCTGGGGGCTCTCCGCGACGCTCGGCAACCTCGCGCTCGCGCACGATGCACTGCTGCATCCCGTCAGAACGCCGCGCGTCGTCGTGCAAGGCGCGCAACCGAAGACACTCGTCGTCGATACGCTGATCCCCGACACCATCGAACGCTTTCCGTGGGGCGGGCATCTCGGCGTGCGCCAGGTGGGGCCGGTTGCCACCGAGATCGATCAGGCGCAAAGCTCGCTGGTCTTCACCAACACGCGCTCGCAGGCGGAAATCTGGTATCGCGCGCTGCTGGAGTTGCGCCCGGACTGGGCCGGCCTGCTCGCGCTGCATCACGGCTCGCTCGACAAGGAAGTGCGCGACTGGGTCGAACTCGGCCTCAAGAACGGCCAGTTGAAGGCGGTGGTGTGCACGTCGAGTCTCGATCTCGGCGTCGACTTTCTGCCGGTGGACCGCGTGTTCCAGATCGGCTCGCCGAAGGGCGTCGCACGGCTGATGCAGCGCGCCGGACGCTCGGGCCACGCGCCCGGACGCGTGTCGCGCGTGACCATCGTCCCGACTCACGCACTCGAACTCGTCGAGGCCGCGGCGGCGCGCTGGGCGATCGGCGAGAAGCGCATCGAAGGGCGCGACATGCCGCTCAAGCCGCTCGACGTGCTCGTGCAGCATCTCGTGACGGTGGCGATCGGCGGCGGCTTCACGGCGGCCGAGATGTTCGACGAAGTGCGCCGCGCCTACGCGTATCGCGATCTCACGCAGGCCGAGTTCGATTGGGCGCTCGCGTTCGTCGAGCGCGGCGGCACATCGCTGGGCGCGTATCCGGATTTTCATCGCGTCGCGCGGGGCGATGACGGCGTGTACCGCGTGCCGCGTGAAGACCTCGTGCGCCGCCATCGCAATAACGTCGGGACGATCGTTGCGAACGCAACCATCAATGTGGCATACATGACGGGCGGACGCATCGGCGCGATGGAGGAGTCGTTCATCTCGCGCCTGAAGCCGGGCGATGTCTTCACCTTCGGCGGACGCTCGCTCGAACTCGTGCGCGTGCGCGACATGACCGCCTACGTGAAGCGCGCGACCTCCTCACGCGGCGCGATGCCGCAATGGGCCGGCAGCAAGATGCCGCTGTCGTCGGAACTCGCGGACGCCGCGCTCGTGATGCTCGCCCGCGCCAGCGACGGCATCTACGACGAGCCCGAGATGCGCGCCGTCGAACCGCTGCTCGACTTGCAGGCGAAGTGGTCCGCGCTGCCGGGGCCCGGCGTGCTCGTGGTGGAGTGCGTCCGTTCGCGCGAAGGACATCACTTCTTCTGCTATCCGTTTGCGGGACGCATGGCGCATATCGGGCTGGGATCCCTGATTGGCTGGCGCGTTGCGCGCGACCAGCCGAGCACCTTCTCCATCTCCATGAACGACTACGGCTTCGAACTGCTGTCGGCGCAGCCGTTCGACTGGGAGACGCTCATCGCGGAAGGGCTGTTTTCACCGGACAACCTGGAGCACGACATTCTAGCCAGCCTCAACGCATCCGAGTTGTCGTCGCGGCGTTTCCGCGAAATCGCGCGGGTGTCGGGGCTCATCTATCAGGGGCATCCGGGACAGCAGAAGAGCGCGCGTCAGTTGCAGGCGTCGAGCGGGCTGTTCTATGAAGTGTTCCGCAAGCACGACAGCGGCAATCTGCTGCTCGCGCAGGCGGATCAGGAAGTCATGCTGCAGGAACTCGAACTCGGGCGGATCCGTGCGGCGCTGCAACGCATGAGCGAGAGCCGTCTCGCACTGACGCATCCGAAGAAGCCGACGCCGTTCGCCTTCCCGTTGATCATCGCGCGGCTGCGGGAAAAGGTCAGCACGGAAAAGCTGTCGGACCGCGTGGAGCGTATGCTCGCGGATCTGGAGAAGGCAGCGGACAAGTAAATGGCAATAGAAGCACTGACCATCGATGTGAACGGCCACGCGCTCGTGCTCTCGGCAGACCGCGCGGCATTCGATCCCGTCCTCGGGAGTCTGTTCATCGCCGATGCGCATTTCGGCAAGGACGCCGTGTTTCGCGCGCGCGGCATTCCGGTGCCGGCGGGCACCACCGGCGAGAGCCTCGCGCGCCTCGATGCGCTGGTCGCGGCGCATCGGCCGGAATCCGTGGTGTTTCTCGGCGACCTGCTGCATGCGCGCGAATCTCACGCGCTGGAGACGCTGGATGCGCTCGCCGCCTGGCGCGAGAGACATCGGGCGTTGCCGCTGGTGCTGGTCGAGGGCAATCACGACCGGCATGCGGGCGCGCTGCCCGCCGCGTTCGGCGTCGAACTCGTGAAGGAACCGTACCGGCTCGGCCCGTGGGCGCTGTGTCATCACCCGCAGACAGTGGACGGCGCGTATGCGCTCGCCGGCCATGAACATCCCGTGTACCGGCTCGCGACGCGGCTCGACCGCGCGCGCCTGCCGTGCTTCCGGTTCGGCGCGCGCGCGGGCGTGCTGCCGGCGTTCGGCGCGTTCACCGGCGGCTTCGAGGTGAACGACGACGTACGCCGCGAAGCCGTCTATGTAATCGCCGGCGAGCGGGTGCTGCCGGTCAGTGATAGATCTTCGTCGATGACTGGAGCTTCGTGAGCTTGCCGCGCGTGAAGCCGTACCAGCCGAGATTCGACTGCATCACCACTTCCTCGCCCTGCCAGAACACCCGCTTGACCGTCATGCCCTGACCGGTGCGCTGCACCAGCGGCGGATTGCGGCGCAGGTCGTACAGGACCGGGCCAGCGTCGGTTTGCACCAGCATGCGCGCGACGGTATCGCTCGCGCCCGGCGTGTCATCGAAATGGACGACGCGCTTCGCGTCGAAGCGGTCGAACACCTGCGTGTCGATCAACGCGGCCATGCCGGACTCGTCGCGCAGGAAATGCAGCGTGCCCGCTGACGTGGGGATCGGCCCGGCCGCGTTGCTTTGCGCGAACGCCTGCGCGGCGAGCATGAGGGTGGCCGCTACGGCGGCGCTGAGTCGGAATTTTGTCGGTAACATGGTTGTTCAGTAGTTGCTGCATTTTTCCAACAGTCGCCCGCCCATGCGATCCGCAACGAATGCACGGCGGCGGCACTGTTACCGGAAACATCTGACGCAAGCCGGGATGACATTCGCAAGACTCATGCGCCGGCACGCGCGACAAAAGAATTTCCATGCGGCGCCGCGCCTCGTTCGGGACAAGCGACCTAGGGTTTATACCAGCATCGCAAAAAGGCTTTCGGTACAATTCGAGCCTTCCAACCGCCCCGACGCCGGCATCGCTCAGTCCGACGATGCGCGCGCGGCGTGACCCCGCTCCGTCTCCACCATGCCTCTGCCTCTTTTCGCTCTCGCCATTGCCGCGTTCGGCATCGGTACGACCGAGTTCGTCATCATGGGCCTGCTGCCCAACGTCGCACGCGATCTCGCCGTATCGATCCCCGCGGCCGGCATGCTCGTCTCCGGCTACGCGCTCGGCGTCACCATCGGCGCGCCGATCCTCGCCGTGGTCACCGCGAAAATGCCGCGCAAGAAAGCGCTGATGGGGCTGATCGGCGTGTTTATCGTCGGCAACATGCTGTGCGCGCTGGCCCCGAACTACTGGGTGCTGATGGGCGCGCGCATCGTCACGGCGTTCTGCCACGGCGCGTTCTTCGGCATCGGCTCGGTGGTCGCCGCCGATCTCGTCGCGCCGAACCGCCGCGCCCAGGCCATCGCACTGATGTTCACCGGGCTCACGCTCGCCAACGTGCTCGGCGTGCCCCTCGGCACCGCGCTCGGCCAGGCGGCCGGCTGGCGCTCGACCTTCTGGGTCGTCACGCTGATCGGCATTGCCGCGGCCGGCGCGCTCGCCGTCTGCCTGCCGAAGCACATCGAGATGCGCGAAACCAGCATCCTGCGCGAATTCGACGTGCTCAAGAATCCGCAAGTGCTGATGGTGCTCGGCATCAGCGTGCTCGCCTCGGCCAGTCTGTTCTCGGTGTTCACGTATATCACGCCGATCCTCGAGGACGTCACCGGCTTTACGCCGCATGCGGTCACCTATGTGCTGCTGCTGTTCGGCCTCGGCCTCACGGTGGGCAGCACGCTGGGCGGCAAGCTGGCGGACTGGAAGCTGCTGCGCTCGCTGCTGTCGTTCCTGCTGGCCATCGTCGTGATCCTGACGATCTTCGCCGGCACGATGCACGAGCCGGTCTCGGCGATGGTGACGATCTTCTTCTGGGGCGTGCTCGCGTTCGCGATCGTGCCGCCGCTGCAGATCCTCATCGTGAACCGCGCGAGCGACGCGCCCAATCTCGCTTCGACGCTGAACCAGGGCGCCTTCAACCTCGGCAACGCGACGGGCGCCTGGCTCGGCGGCTGCGTGATCAGCGCGGGCGCGCCGCTCACCGCGCTGCCCTGGGTCGGCATTTTGATGGCCGCGAGCGCGTTCGGCCTGACGCTCGTGTCCGCAACGCTCGACAAGCGCGCCCGCCGTCTGGCGATTGGCCAGACGGCCTGAACGCCGGCTGGCGGTGCATGAAGGTCGTCCTCTCGCGTGATTTTCTCGCGCTGATCCTGAGCGTCGCGGTCGTCGGACTGGGACTGGGCGCGACGTTGCCGCTGACCGCCCTCGCACTGACGCAGGCGGGTCACGGCAGTGGCGTCGTCGGCCTGATGACGGCGATGCAGGCAGGCGGCGGGCTGCTGGTCGCGCCGTTCGCTGGCCGCGTGACGGCGCGTTACGGCGCGCGCGAGATCATCGTCGTGACGGTGATTGTCGCGGCATGCGCCACCATCGCGATGCAGTTCACCTCGAACCTGTGGCTGTGGGCCGCGCTGCGCCTCGTGTTCGGCGCGGCGCTGATGCTGCTGTTCACCATCGGCGAAGCATGGGTCACCCAACTCGCCGACGATGCCACGCGCGGCCGGGTCGTCGCACTCTACGCGACGAACTTCACCCTCTTCCAGATGACGGGCCCGGTGCTGGTCAATGTGATCGGCGGCTGGCCGGCGCTGCGCTTCGCGATCTGCGGCGCGATCTTCCTGCTGGCGCTGCCGGCGCTGGCGTCGATCCGCGGCCAGCCGCACGCGCTCGCGCCGGACCCGGACGAAAGCGCGCACGGCAACTGGCGCGACGTGCTGCCGCGCATGCCGGCGCTCGTGATCGGCACGGGCTTCTTCGCGCTCTTCGATACCCTGGCGCTCTCCCTGATGCCGCTGTTCGCCATGGCGCATGGCGTAAGCCAGGACCTCGGCGTGCTGTTCGCTTCCGCGATCCTGCTGGGCGACACGACCATGCAGTTTCCGATCGGCTGGCTTGCCGACCGCTTCGGGCGCGCGAAGGTCCACGCCTGCGCGGGGATCGTCGTGGTGGCGCTCCTGCCCGTGCTGCCGTGGGCGGTGGCGACTCCGTGGCTCTGCTGGCCGCTGCTGTTCGTGACCGGCGCAGCAGCGGGCAGCGTCTATACGCTTTCGCTGGTGGCCTGCGGCGAGCGCTTTCGCGGACCGTCGCTCGTGTCCGCGACGGCGATCGTCGGGGCATCGTGGAGCGTTGCAAGTTTCGGCGGGCCAATTGTCGCGGGAACGCTGATGCAGCGCGTCGGGGCGAATGCGCTGGTCGGCGTGCTGACGGCGGCGGCCGGGGCGTTCCTGGTTGCGGCGTGGTGGGAAAGGCGGCGCGGGATGGAACGTGGGTCGGGTTGACCTCTGTCACACCGCATTCAGTTCAACCCCACGTTCGCTACTCTCGGGTTCGATAGGATCGTTTGAACTCGACGTGATCCGCAAAAATCCGCGAGCCTGCGACCGTCAAGCCAACCAGCACGATCAGGCCCAGGATCAATGCCACGGCAACACTATCCGAGAATTTCCAGCCCAGGAAGACACAGAGTCCAGCGGCCAACAAAATCACCGTGCCACTTTCCTTCGGCAAGCCGTAGTACACCTCGGCCTGACAGCCTCGACAGACCTGGGCGCCGCGGGGCACGCCGTAAAGACAATGCGGACAAGTAAGGTCGCTCATTCAGTCTCCGGTTCGAGTATTTTGCGAAACATGTTTCTATCGCGACTCGAACCGCGGAGACCATACGATTTGTCCTAACTCCGCACGGCGCGGCGAACCCTCAAACCGCCTGCACCGCCCCGCTCCGTTCCCGCCGCACGAACGCGAGCACCATCACCAGCACCGCCGAACACAACACCGGCAGCGCCGCCGCATGGAACAGCGCGACGTTGCTCCAGCCGAGCGCGATCATCTGGCCGCCGACGAGCGGTCCGATCACCGAGCCCACGCGCCCGATGCCCAGACTCCAGCCGATGCCGGTCGAGCGCAGCGCCGTCGGATAGAAATGGCCGGCGAGCGCATTGACCGCCGGCTGCCCGCCGACGATGCAGAAGCCGCTCGCGAACACCGCCACGAACAGCCAGGTCTGCACATGCGCGACGCCGCCGATCATCCCGACGCACAGCGCGCCGAGTGCGAAGCAGGCGAGCAGCACGCGCACGAAACCGAGCCGTTCGATGAACCAGCCAAGCGACAGCGTCCCGATCACGCCGCCGGTCTGCAACAACGTGCCGACCAGCACCGCCATGCCGGGCGAATAGCCGGCGTCGCGCATCACGGTGGGCAGCCAGTTCGACAGGAAGTACAGGTCGATCAGATTCATGAAGCTGATGGCCCACAGGATCAGCGTGACCGGTCCACGGCCCGCGCGGAACAGTTCGGCCACGGGCGCGCCGCCGCTGGCCTTCTCGCGCACGACGAGACGCGTCGAGGCATCGATGCGCAGTGCCGGATCGAACTTCGCGAGCCAGTCCCGCGCACGCGCCTCGCGGCCCTTCAGCACGAGGAACTGGAGCGACTCCGGCAACGCGGCGATCATCGCGAACGCGAGCAGCAACGGCACCGCGCCGCCGACCCAGAACACCGCGCGCCAGCCGAACGCCGGAATCAGCGCGGCGCTGACGAAGCCGCCGAGCGCCGCGCCGAGCGTGAAGCCGCACGACACGAGCATCATCCGCTTGACGCGATGCTCGGGCGTCGAGAACTCGCCGACCAGCGCCATCGCGTTCGGCATGATGCAGCCGAGACCCAGCCCCGTGACGAAGCGCAGCACGGTCAGCACGGTCAGGTCGTTCGTGAACGCGGTGGCGATCATCGAGAGGCCGAAGAACAGCGTCGCGCCGATCAGCACCGGACGCCGCCCGATGCGATCCGCCAGCACGGAAAGCCCGAGCGCGCCCAGCAGCATGCCGAACAGGCTCGCGCTGAACACCGGCCCGAGCGCCGCCTTCGATACATGCCAGTCCGCGATGACGGCGGGCGCGACATAGCCCATGGCCTGCGCATCGAAGCCGTCGATCACGAGACACAGCCCGCACAGCGCGAGCAGCATCCACTGGAAACCGGGCCGGTGCGCGCTGCCCAGCGCGCGCTCGACGTCGAGGGTCGTCTCACTCATGTCTTTGTCCTTGTTCATTCCGATATCAGCCGCGCGCCGCGAGAATCCGGCCGGCGCATTCGCCGAAACCGACGCGATAACCGTCGCCCTGGCACCAGCCGGTGATCACGACTTCATCGCCGTCCTGCAGGAACGCGCGTTCGCCGCCTTGCAGCCGCAGCGGCCGCTGGCCGTTCCACGTGCTTTCGAGCAGGCTGCCGCAGGAGTCCGGCGTCGGGCCGCTGATCGTGCCTGAGCCCATCAGGTCGCCGACGCGCGTATTGCAGCCGCTCACCGTGTGATGCGCGAGCTGCTGCGCCATTGACCAGTACATCAGCCTGAAGTTGGTGCGCGAGATCGTCGTTGCCTCGCTCTCGCCTTCGGCTCGCAGCGTCACGCGCAGGTCGATGTCGAAGGCGTGATCGCCGGCATGACGCAGATAGTCGAGCGGCTGCGGGTCCTGCGGCGGCGTCGCGGTGCGGAACGGTTCGAGCGCGTCCAGCGTGACGATCCACGGCGAGATGGTCGTCGCGAAGCCTTTCGAGTTGAACGGTCCGAGCGGCACGTATTCCCATTGCTGGATATCGCGGGCGCTCCAGTCGTTGAGCAGCACCATGCCGAAGATATGCGCCTCGGCCTGCTCGCACGCGATGGGTTCGCCAAGCGCATTGCCACGCCCGATGATGAAGCCCGTCTCCAGCTCGAAGTCGAGCTTGCGGCACGCGGCGAACACGGGCCGCTCCGCGTCGGGCAGCTTGATCTGGCCGTTCGGCCGGCGCACCGGCGCGCCGCTCACGATCACCGACGACGCGCGTCCGTTGTAGCCCACCGGCAGCTCCGACCAGTTCGGCAGCAACGCGTTCTTCGGGTCGCGGAACATCGAGCCGACGTTGGTCGCGTGCTCCTTCGACGAATAGAAGTCCGTGTAGCCCGGAATCTCGACCGGCAGATGCAGTGTCGCGTCCGCGCGCGGCACCAGCGCGCGCCGGCGCAGCGCCGGGTCGTCGCGCAGGGTGGCGTTGCCGTGCGCGAGCAGGCCGCTCAGCGCGATACGCACCGCCCGCCAGTGCTCGCGGCCCAGCGCGATGAAATCGTTCAGGCGCGGCGCATGCAGCGTGCCGTGCGCGTCGAGCAGGCGCGCGTCCTCCAGCGCGGCGAGATCCACGATCCAGTCGCCGATCGCGACGCCCGCGCGCGGCTGCGCATTCACGGCGTCGCTGAAAATGCCGAACGGCAGGTTCTGGATCGGGAAGTCGCTCGCCGGATCGTTCGCGGACTCGATCCAGCTCTTCAGTGAGGGCGCGAGGGTGGCTTGCAGCGCGTCGTTCATCGTTGCTCCGGGTTGAAATGTTTCGTGAGGCCTTGCCAGCACTCGTAGTAGTGGGCTTGAAGTTGCGCGGTGTCGAGCGCGAACTGCGTCGGCCGGATCAGCGTGCGGGTCTCGAACATGAAGGCCATCGTTGCGCCGACCTTGGCCGGACGCGTCGTGTCGCCGTGCGAGGCCTTCTCGAAGGTCTCCGCGTCCGGCCCGTGTCCCGACATGCAGTTATGCAGGCTCGCGCCGCCCGGCACGAAGCCTTCGGCTTTCGCGTCGTAGACGCCCTGCACGAGGCCCATGAACTCGCTCGCCACGTTGCGATGGAACCAGGGCGGACGGAACGTATCCTCGGCCGCGAGCCAGCGCGGCGGGAAGATCACGAAGTCGATGCTGTCGACGCCGGGCGTGTCGCTCGGCGATTGCAGCACCAGGAAGATGGACGGATCCGGATGGTCGAAGCTGATCGAGCCGATGGTGTTGAAGTGCCGCAAATCGTACTTGTACGGCGCGTAGTTGCCGTGCCACGCGACCACGTCCAGCGGCGAATGGCCGATCTCCGCGCGCCACAGCACGCCGTTCATTTTCGTGACCAGCTCGAAGCGTCCTTCGCGGTCTTCATAGGCGGCGTGCGGCGTGAGGAAGTCGCGCGGATTCGCGAGGCCGTTCGAGCCGATCGGACCGAGATCCGGCAGTTGCAACAGCGCGCCGAAGTTCTCGCAGATATACCCGCGCGCGTCGCCGTCCGGCAGCGCGACCGTGAAGCGCACGCCGCGCGGAATCACGGCGATCTCGTTCGGCTCGACATCGATGATTCCCAGTTCCGTGCGGATCGCGAGACGGCCTTGCTGCGGCACGATCAGCAGCTCGCCGTCCGCGTTGTAGAAGAAGCGGTCCTGCATCGAGCGGTTGGCCGCGTAGACGTGGATGGCGCAGCCGCTCATCGATTCAGCGGCGCCGTTGCCGGCCATGGTCACCCAGCCGTCGATGAAGTCGGTCGGCGCGGCCGGCATCGGCAACGGATCCCAGCGCAGCTGGTTGGGCGGCGTCGGCGGCACCTCGGCGAAATTGGCGACCAGCCTGCCCCGCCCGATCTGCGTGAACGGCATGTGCACCGCCGCCGGCCGGATGCGATACAGCCACGAGCGGCGGTTGTGCGCGCGCGGCGCGGTGAACGCCGTGCCCGACAACTGCTCGGCGTACAGGCCATAGGCCGCGCGCTGCGGCGAATTGCGGCCGATCGGCAGCGCGCCGGGCAGCGCCTCGGTGGCGAAATCGTTGGCGAACCCCGACTGGTAATGCCGGCTGGCGTCCGTGTGGGTGTCGAACGTTGACATGGTCGAAGTCCTCGGCGAGTGAGCGCAATCGAATGCGGCAAGGCGGAACGGCGCATCGCGCTTCCCGCCCGATGCCGCGATTTACGAATGGTAAAACCAATTACGTTTAGTGAAATTCATCGTAAACCCTAGGCGGCGCGTCTCATCCGGCATATCAATATGTGAATTTGGTGCTGGACGCGGGATGACGCGCTGATACCATCGACCATTCCATCGAAGATGTTGCGTATCTGCCCTCAGCCACGCCCCTATAAAACCAACGCCTCTTTCATGATCTCCCCATCACTGCCTGAACTCGTCGCTCGCGCCAAGGAACACCCCTTCCTCGGCGCGCATATCGTGCTCGGCGACGATGAGAAGACGGAAGAGGCATTCGCGCACTATCGGGACTTGCGCCTTGCGAGCGCTTACGAGCCCATCTTCGATGTCGGCACGCACAGCTTTCCGCAGACGCTGAGCGCGTCGCCCGAAAGCGCCGAACGTTTCGGCGACGAACTCGGCGTGCAGGCGCTGACGCTCATTCAGGGCGATGCACCGGCGGATCCCTTCGGGCAACTGGAAGACGACCGCGACCTGGTTGCGCTGGACCGGCTGTCGCGGGCGCTGCATGCGTTCAATTTCTTCGGGCCGCATCGGCCGGGACTGTTGTTCCTGCGAGTGCACGAACGGCTGCTGAAGAGCGTGAAGTACGACCACGGGCTGCACTTCTCGTCGGTGCTGATGGAGTTCGGCATGAGCCCATCGCGCGTGGTGATCGAGTTGCCGGCGGCCGCGGTCGCGCACAAGACCTTTCTCGGCTATCTCACCAAGAGCTATCAGCACTACGGGTTCAAGGTAGCGGGCAACCTGCCGAATGCCGGGCAGATCATGGCCGTGTCGGACATGGCGCGGCTCGACTTCATCAAGATGGATGCGGGTGCGGCGCTGCGCGATTCAGTGGTGAAGCATCTCGTTGCGTATGCGCATCGGCTGCGGATTCCGCTCATCTTCTCGAACGTCGCCGATGAAGCGCAGTTCGACGCCCTGCAGCAGTTCGACGTGCATTTCGTGCAGGGGCCCGTGTTCGATGCGCATCCGGTGCATGGACGTTAAGAAGCGGCGCGCCCTGCACGGCGCTACGTGCTGCGCAACCGATGCATCAGCGGCTTCAACGCCGGATACAGCTCGCGATACACCTCGAACCGGTCCGCATACACGCGCTGCCGTTCCGCATCCGGCTGCGCCCGTTCGACGAGTGTGACCCAGCCGCCCTCGGCCGTTTCGCGCGATATCAAGTCTGCGCCCAGCGCGGCCAGCAACGCAGCGCCCATCGCCGCTTCCACATCCTGTTCGATCGACAGCACCGGATAGTTCGTCACATCCGCGATGATCTGCATCCACAGATCCGAATGCGCCGCGCCGCCCACGACGATCAGCCGGTCATCCAGCGACTGCGCGCCGCGCCGTCCCGCCTCCATGTTGTGCTTCAGCGCGAACGCGACGCCTTCGAGCACCGCGCGATACAGCGTGGCGCGCGTATGAAACAGGTTCAGCCCGACGAACGTGCCGCTCGCGCGCGCATCCCACACGGGACTGCGTTCGCCCATCAGGTAAGGAAGGAACACGACGCCATCGGAACCCGCCGCGATCTTCGACGCCGCTTCTTCCAGCAAGCGGTGCGGATCGCCGTGCGGCAGCTGCTTCGCGGCTGCGATCTCGGCCTGACAGAACTGGTCGCGATACCACGCGACGCATTGCCCCGCCGTGCTCGCGCCACCGAATACATAGAGATCGCGCGTGCCGTTGTAGACGTGCGGCATCGACACGAGTCCGTGACGCGCATCCACCGTCTGGTTGATGTAGCCCCAGCACATGCTCGTGCCGATCATCGCGACGTGATGGCCCGCTTGCGTGACGCCCGCGGCAAAGGTTGCCACGGCGGCATCCACGCCGCCCGCGACGACCGGCATGCCGGCAGCCAGCCCGAGCGCCTCGGCCCACTGCGCCGACAGGCCGCCCACGATCTCCGATGACGCCACCAGACGCTCCGGCATCATCGACGCAGGAATGCCGAGCATGTCGAGCGCCTGCGCCGACCAGGCGCGCTGCGCGACGTCGTACACGCCGCCGATATTGCCCGCCGAGCTGTGATCGACCGCCAGTTCACCCGTCAGGCGCTGGATCACGAACGCATTAGGCGGCAGGAACCAGCGCGTCTTCTGCCACACCTCCGGACGATGCTCGCGCAGCCAGAGCATCTTCGTGAAGCCGTAGTAGCTGTCCACGCCATTGCCCGTGATCGCCTCCAGGCGCTCGACGTCGACATTCGCGCGCACCCATTCCACTTCGGCCGTCGCGCGGCGGTCCATCCAGATGAGACAGGGATGCAACGGCTCCATGTGCTCATCGACGGGAATGCCTGAACCGCCATACAGGCTGCTCACGCACAGCGACTTCACATCGGCCGCCGACACGCCCTTCTCGCGCGCCTTGGCCGTGACGCCCGCGATGCACTCGGTTACCGCGTCGAACCAGACCGACGGCCATTGCTCCGCCCACAAGGGCTTCGGCGTGTCCGGGTGATACGCGCTCGCATGCTGCGCGACGATCGCGCCGTGCGTGTCGACGAGCAAGGCTTTCGTGCTCTGCGTGCCGATGTCGATGCCGATCACGTAATTCATCTCTGTCTCCTGCATGATGTTTTTTCGCCTATCGTCTAGTGAGCCGATCGGGCCCGCGCGAGGCGCTCCCGCACCTTCGTTCAATGGCCGGCGGGTTGCCTATCCGGGTTATTCCGGACACGCATTTGTGCTGCCTCTTGTTGCAGCGCAGCGTCGCCGCTTTTCGTCGGTCGCCGCCCTTTGCAACGTGCCGAGGCGCGCGAATTGCGCCGCACTGCACGAACACCACGCCTTGACTTTCCCCCGGCCGAATAAGATTATTCGATCATTAGATCATCAAAAGAGCAAATGCTCACTCCGCCGCAATGTCCCGCGTACGCGCGCCGTTGCGACCAGCGTCCGCGAAGAACGGGCGCGCAGCCCATCAGAGGAAGAGACAATATGACAAGCGAAGCCAACGTGATCCTGCACATCGGCGCCGGGTCTTTTCATCGCGCGCACCAGGCGTGGTACCTGCACCGGCTCATCGAGACCGGCGATGCGAACGACAAGCGCTGGTCGCTTGCGGTGGGCAACATCCGCGGCGACATGAACGCCGTGCTCGACGCGCTCGCCGCGCAGAACGGCGAGTACACGCTCGAGACCGTGACGCCCAAAGGCGAGCGCGAATACGAGCGGATCAAGGCCATCAAAAAGGTCGTGCCGTGGTCGGCCGACCTCGATGCGCTGATCGCCACGGGCGCTGATCCGTCGTGCAAGATCGTGTCGTTCACGGTGACCGAAGGCGGCTATTACCTCGACGATCACGATCGGCTCGATCCTTCCAACCCGGATCTCGCCGCCGACCTGAAAGGCGGCCGGACCACCATCTACGGCGCGATCGCCGCGATTCTCGCCGCGCGCATGAAGAACGGCGCGGGCAAGGTGTCGCTGCAGAATTGCGACAACCTGCGCAGCAACGGCGATCGTTTCAAGAAAGGCATGCTCGAATTCCTGAGCCTGCGCGGCGAGACCGACTTGCGCGACTGGATGCTCGCGAACACATCCTGCCCGAATGCGATGGTCGACCGCATCACGCCGCGCCCGACGCCCGACGTCGCCGAGCGCGTGAAGGCCGCGACCGGCTTCGATGATCGCGCCCCGGTGATGGGCGAGAAGTTCATCCAGTGGGTGATCGAGGACAACTTCATCGACGGCCGGCCCGCGTGGGAAAAGGTCGGCGCGGAGATGGTCGATTCGGTGCATGCGTACGAGGAAGCGAAAATCCGCGTGCTCAATGCCCCGCACAGCTGCATTGCCTGGGCGGGGACGCTGGTCGGCTTGCAGTACATCCACGAAGGCACGCAGGACCTGGAGATTCGCGCGCTCGCGGAAGCCTATGTCACCGACGACGTGATTCCCTGCCTCACGCCGAGCCCGATCGATCTCGCGAAGTATCGCGACGTCGTGCTCGACCGTTTCAGCAATCCGTATATCAAGGACACGAACCAGCGCGTCGCGGCCGATGGCTTCTCGAAGCTGCCGGGCTTCATCGCGCCGACCTTGTCCGAGTGCTTCGCGCGCAACGTCGATCCCGATTCGACCGCCATCCTGCCCGCGCTCTTCCTGCGCTTTCTGGAACGCTGGCACGAAGGCACGCTGCCTTATGCGTATCAGGACGGCGTGATGGATCCGGCCGTCGCGCATGCGTATTTCACGTCGCCCGATCCGGTCAAGGCATTCGTCGCTGACAAGCAGTTGTGGGGCAAGATGGCCGGCAGCGAGAGACTCGAACGCGTGATGCGCAACGCCGTCGCGAAGGTCGATGCGTGGCTCGCCAACCGACCGTGAGACGTTCCAACAGCGCGCTGTAATCGCAGCGTCAACTGCATGCCGCGTCGCTCGGGTAATGTGCCCATGGCGCGGCGCCGCGCGTGGCGTTAAATTAGCGCCTCCCGCTGCGCGGGCCTTCCGCATCGCTCATTCTTCGTTTTCCGCCGGGCGCGAACCTGGCCACGACCCAAGGGTACGTTCATGTACTTAGGCATCGACCTCGGCACCTCCGAAGTGAAAGTCCTGCTGCTCGCCGCCGACGGCAGCGTGATCGGCACGGCGGGCACGCCCTTCACCGTGTCGCGTCCGAAGCCGCGCTGGTCCGAACAAAATCCGCTCGACTGGTGGGAGGGCACGCGCGCCGCGCTGTTCAAGTTGCGCGAGAAATTCCCCGTTGAGTTCGCGCAAGTGCGCGGCATCGGGCTCTCGGGGCAGATGCATGGCGCCGTGCTGCTCGATTCGCAAGACCGCGTGCTGCGCCCCGCGATCCTCTGGAACGACATGCGCAGCGACAAGGAGTGCGCCGAGTTGTACGAGCGCGCGCCCAACCTGCATGAAATCGCCGGCAATCTCGCGATGCCCGGCTTTACCGCGCCGAAGCTGCTGTGGGTCGCGCACAACGAGCCGGACCTGTTCCGGCAGACCGCGTGCGTGCTGTTGCCGAAGGACTACCTGCGCATGCATCTGACCGGCACCAAGGTGTCCGATCCCTCCGATGCCGCCGGCACGCTCTGGCTCGATGTCGCGCGGCGCGACTGGTCGGACGAACTGCTTGCCGCCTGCGGCATGTCGCGCCAGCAGATGCCCGCACTGGCCGAAGGCAGCGCGCCGTCTGGCACCTTGGTCCCGGCGCTCGCGCGTGAACTCGGCCTGCCGGAAGGCGTGGTGGTCGCGGCGGGCGGCGGCGACAATGCCGCGAGCGCGGTGGGCATCGGCGCAACCGATCCGGGTGATGGCTTCCTGTCGCTCGGCACCTCGGGCGTGCTGTGCGTGATCGGCGACCGCTTCCGGCCCAATCCCGCCTCCGCGGTGCATGCGTTCTGCCACGCGATTCCGGATCGCTGGCACCAGATGAGCGTGGTGCTGTCGGCGGCAAGCTGTCTGCGCTGGGTCTGCAAGCTCACCTCGACCGACGAGCCCACGCTGCTCGCCGAGATCGAGGCGCTGCCCGCGGACATCCTGTCGTCCGCGCCATTGTTCCTGCCGTATCTGAGCGGCGAGCGCACGCCGCACAACGATCCCTACGCACAAGGCGTGTTCTTCGGCATGACGCACGCGACCGATCGTGCGTTGCTTGGCTATTCGGTGCTCGAAGGCGTCACGCTCTCGCTGACGGATGGACTCGACGCGCTGCAGTCGGCGGGCACGCAGGCGCGCGCGTTGTCGATGCTCGGCGGTGGTGCACGCAGCGCATACTGGGCGCAGATGTTCGCCGACGCCTTCGATACCCCGACCCGCACCCACGGCGGCGGCGAAACCGGCGCGGCGCTGGGCGCGGCGCGGCTCGGCTGGCTCGCGGCGGGCGGCGACCCGGCGACCGTGCTCGCGAAGCCCGAGATCAAGCAGGAGTTCACGCCGGATGCGCAACGCCATGCGCTGCTACGCCAGCGTCTGAAAAGTTTCCGGGAGTTGTACCAGCACGTGCGGCCGCTGTTCGATCCGGCGCGGCCGAGGCTGGCGTAGAGACGATCGTGAGGACGATCGTACGGGCGATCGAGTCCACAGGTGGTTCTGAATTTGGCATCACGTTGTCCAAAATAAGAACTAAAACTTAAGAGCAGACAGCCGCGCAACCACAGTGCCCAAATCCACCGAAAAACTCGACCTCGCCACGCGCGCAGCCTGGCTCTACTACGTCGCCGGCAATACCCAGAACGAGATCGCGGAGAAATTGCAGATCTCGCGCCCGGTGGCGCAACGGCTCGTCGCGTTTGCCGTCGAGAAGAACCTGATCCGCGTGCGGGTCGATCATCGCATCGCCGATTGCCTGTCGCTTGCGCGTGCGCTCAGCGACCGTTATGGCCTCGCGATGTGCGAAGTCGTGCCCGTCGACGGCGACGCGCCCGAGCAGGTCGACCGCAAGCTCGCCGTCGCCGGCGCGCAAGTGATGGAGCGCTACCTGCTCGACGAGAAACCGCTCGTCGTGTCGATCGGCAGCGGGCGCACGCTCAAGGCCTGCGTCGCGCAGATCGGGCAGATCGAGCGGCCGCAGCATCGCTTCGTGTCGATGGTCGGCGCGATCGCGCAGGACGGTTCGTCAAATCGTTATGACGTGGCCCAGCAGCTCTCCGAGAAGACCGGCGGCAAGCACTTCATGCTGCCTGCGCCGCTCATGGCCGACAGCGAGTCCGAGCGCGCCCAGTGGGTCAATCACCGGCTGTATCGCATCGTCGACGAACTTGCGCAGGGCGCGGACGTGGCCTTCGTCGGCATCGGCAACGTGGCCGTGAACTGTCCGCTGCATGAAGACGGCTTCATCACGCGCGCGGAAGTGGACGAGATGATCGAGGCCGGCGCGGTGGCCGAATGGCTCGGGCTGCCGATCGACGCCGCCGGCAAGCGCGTGCAGTCGAGCACCGGCGCGCGCGTGACGAGCCTCAAGCTCGACTCGCCGCCGCGGCGTCCCACGATCGGTTTCGCGGGCGGTCAGCGCAAGCTCGACGCGCTGATCGCGGCGTTGCAGGGGCAATGGCTGTCGGGCCTCGTCACCGACGAACTGTGCGCCAAGGCCGCGCTGGAAGCGTAACGCGTCAGAAGTCGATCTCGGCTTCGACGTCCTGCCCCACTTGCAGCGCCACGCCTTCGCCTGCCAGGACAATCGCGTTCTTGCCGAAGGTGAGCTTGCCGCCCATCTGCTCGCTGGCGCGGTAGGCGCTCATCGTGTCGAGCGGCTCATGCGGCCAGGCGGGGTCCGCCGCGCCCGTGTTCTGGTCGATCGTCGGCATCGGGCAACGCGAGCAGAGCTTGACGAGCTTCAGCTGCGCATCGCCGATCCGCATCTCGCCGACAAAATCTTCCTCATACGCATCGAGTCCGCCGACCACCAGGTTCGGCCTGAAGCGGTTCGCGGGAATCGCGGGCGCACCCTTCGCGTTGAGACGCGCGTTCAGGTCGTCGAGCGAAGCCTGGCTCATGACGAGCAGCGGAAAGCCATCGGCGAAACGTGTGTGCGTGCTGAGCGGCGCGGTCCAGGTTTCATCGACCACGCGCCGTACTGCCGGCGCGAAACGCGCCAGCCGCGCCGGCATGCCGAGGAACGCGCTGCACCACTGCGCCGTGTCCTCGCCGGTATCCAGCGCATCGAAGGTGTCGCGCCAGACGGTCGTGCGCAACGGCTTTGCATCGACGAGCGCTTCGGCGCGCAAGGGCGTGCGCAGCGTCGGCATGCCGGGCGCGTCGAGCACGAGCGCATCATCGGCGAACGATGTCCGGATCAGCGCCATGCGCGGATGCGCGCGCTGCGTGAGCATGGCACCGGACGGCTCGGTGATCATCCAGTGGCGGTCGTATTCGAGACCGGTTTCGAGCAGCGTCGCGCGTGTCAGGGCGATGCCCGCGCAGGACTTGACCGGATAGACAAAGAGTTCGTTGAGGACGGGCATGGCAATGTCGGGTAGAAGCGCGCCGGCCGTCGGACGCGGCCGGTCGCAGACGCGATTATCCTACGTCGCCCAAAAAAACACGGCGCCGCTCTTGCGAACGGCGCCGTGCTCATGCCCCTGCACCGCGTTGTTTCGACGCTTCAGGCCGCCGTCGCGTGCTCGCGCTGCCAGCCATCCACGACCTTGCGCGTGAACGCCTGCCCTTCCGCGTTGAACAGATGGCAGTGCTCCGGCGCGCTGCCGAGCTTGAGCTTCTCGCCGCGCGCATGCTTTTCGAGCGGCGGGATGCGCGAGATCAGGCCATCCGGCGCGACGTCCGTTTCGGCATAGAGATAGGCCGCGTCGCCGAGCGTCTCGACTGTCATCGCCGTAGCCGAAAGGCCGTACTCGCCGGCCTCGGGCGAACTCGGCTGCAAGTGCTCGGGGCGCACGCCGACCGTCACCGTGTCGCCCGGCTTCGCGTTGCCCGGCAGCACGCCGGCCAGCTGCATCTCGCCGCTGGCGTACTTGACCAGCACGCCGTCGTTCTGCACGGCGGCCACGGTCCCGGACATGAAGTTCATCTTCGGCGAGCCGATAAAACCCGCGACAAAGCGGTTCGCCGGCGCGTGATACAGCGTGTTCGGCGTGCCCACCTGCTCGATGTTCCCCGCCGACAGCACGACGATCTTGTCCGCCAGCGTCATCGCCTCGACCTGATCGTGCGTCACGTAGATCATCGTCGTCTTGAGGTCGTCGTGCAGGCGCGCGAATTCGAGCCGCATCTTCACGCGCAGCGCGGCATCCAGGTTCGACAGCGGTTCGTCGAACAGGAACACCTTCGGCTTGCGTGTGATCGCGCGGCCGATGGCAACGCGCTGCCGCTGGCCGCCCGAGAGCGCCTTCGGCTTGCGATCGAGCAAATGGTCGATGTGCAGGATCTTCGCGGCGTTCTTCACGGCGGCGTCGATGGCCGGCTTCTTTTCGCCCGCCAGCTTGAGGCCGAACGCCATGTTGTCGTACAGCGTCATGTGCGGATAGAGCGCATACGACTGGAACACCATCGCGATGCCGCGCTTGGCGGGCGCGAGTTCGTTCACGCGCGTGTTGTCGATCATCAGCTCGCCGCCGCTGATGTCTTCCAGACCGGCGATCATGCGCATCAGGGTGGACTTGCCGCAGCCCGACGGGCCCACGAACACGACGAACTCGCCGTCGTTGATGTCGAGGTTGATGTTGCGCATCACCTCGGTTTCTTCGTAACGCTTGCTGATGTTGCGCAGGGTCAGGCTAGCCATGATGTGTGTCTCCCAGGTCGAACGACGCGTCTTGCAGCCAATGCGCCACGAGCGCCGGCAAGCGCGTCATGTCGTCGAATACCACGTGTGCGCCCGCTTTCTGGAGCGCGCCAATCTGTCCTTCGGTCGCATGTCCGCCGCCGATGAAGCCGAGCACCGGCATGCCCGCCGCGCGCGCGGCCGTCACGCCGGTCACGCTGTCCTCGACCACCAGGCAGCGCAACGGATCGATGCGCATCGCACGCGCCGCCGCGAGATACACGTCGGGCGCGGGCTTCGGGTTCTCGACCATGTCCGCGCAAAAGCGCCGCGCGCCGAAGAAGCGCACGAGGCCGGTGCGTTGCAGCACCGAATCGACATACGTCGAGAAGCTGTTGCTCGCGCAGGCCTTTGTGAACGGCACGGCCGCGAGCGCTTCGGCGATGCCCGGCACCGTGGGCGCCTCGATCGCTGCCACCTCGACCGCGCGCCGGATCGCGACCACCTGATCATGCGTCAGCGTGCGGCTCACCGTGTCGGCGGCGCTCGCGAGCACCGCCTCGATGCGCAACCCGAGCAGCGGCATCACGACCGGCTCGACATCGACGCCCGGCCACAGCGCCTCCAGTTCGCCGACAAGCATGCGCGCGGCGACCGCCTCGCTGTCGATGAGCACGCCGTCGCAATCGCAAATCAGCAGGCGATCTTCGAGGTTGGCTTCGTTGGATGGAGTGAGATTCACGAGCGCGCCCTCACTTCACCGCGCCAAACGTGAGACCGCGGACCAGTTGCTTCTGCGAGAGCCAGCCGACGATCAGGATCGGCGCGACCGCCAGCAGCGAGGCCGCCGAGAGCTTGGCCCAGAACAGCCCTTCCGGACTCGAATACGACGCGATGAACACCGTGAGCGGCGCCGCGTTCGAGCTCGAGAGGTTGATGCTCCAGAACGCCTCGTTCCACGACAGGATGATGAGCAGCAGGCCCGTCGAGGCAAGACCGGGCAGCGACATCGGCATCAGCAGGTAGACGATTTCCTGCCAGGTCGTCGCGCCGTCGATACGGCCGGCTTCGAGAATGTCCTTCGGCACTTCGTTGAAGTACGTGTAGGCCATCCAGACGGCGATCGGCAGGTTGATCAGCGTGTAGACGATGATCAGGCCGGACACCGTGTCGAGCAGGCCCGTGTTCTTCCACAGCAGATAGATGGGCACGAGCACGCCGACCGACGGCATCATCTTCGTCGACAGCATCCACAGCAGCACTTTCTGGGTCTTCCGGGTCGGGAAGAAGGCCATCGCGTAGGCGCAGGGCACGGCGAGCAGCAGGCAGATCACCGTGACGCCGACCGAGATCAGGATCGAGTTCCACGCAAAGCCGAAGTAATTGCTGCGCGCGAACACTTCCCTGAAACTGTCGAGCGTCGGTGTGAAGAACAGCGACGACGAATACGCCTGTTGCTCGGTCTTGAACGCCGTGATCGTCATCCAGAAGATCGGGAAGAACAGCAGGATCGACGCGATCCACGCCACGATGCCGGGCACGATGTTCTTCACATGCTCCAGCGCGGACGTGCGTGGCGCGCCACTCACGGCTTGGGTGCGGACTTGTGTGCTCATGACTCGTACTCCCCCTTGAGGTTCTTCGCGAGCATTCTCACGAGGAAGAACGCAACGATATTGGCGAGGATGACCGCGAGAATGCCGCCCGCCGATGCCAGGCCGACGTCGAACTGTTGCAGGCCGAGTGCGTAGATCAGGTAGGACAGGTTGGTCGTCGCGGTGCCGGGGCCGCCGCCCGTGGTCGTGTAGATTTCCGCGAAGATCGACAGCAGGAAAATGGTTTCCATCATCACGACGACGGCAATCGCCCGTTTCAGGTGCGGCAGCGTGATGAAGAAGAACATCGCGAACGGACCCGCACCGTCGATGCGCGCCGCTTCCTTCTGCTCCTGGTCGAGCGACTGGATCGCCGTGAAGAGGATCAGGAACGCGAACGGCAGCCATTGCCACGAGACGATCACGATCACGGCGAAGAGCGGATATTCGGCGAACCAGTCGATGGGCTGCATGCCCATCGAGCGCATCAGTCCTGCGATCAGGCCGTACACCGGATGCAGGATCATGTTCTTCCAGATCAGCGCGGAGACGGTCGGCATCACGAAGAACGGCGCGATCACCAGCAGCCGCGCAATGCCCTGCCCCCAGAATTTGCGGTCGAACAGCACCGCCAGCAGCACGCCGCCGACCACGGTGATGGCGAGCGTCGCGATGATCAGCGTGAGCGTATGGCCGATGGACGGGCCGAACGCCGGATCGGTGACCAGGAACTCGAAATTGTCGAGACCGGCGAAGCCCTTGACGTCGGGATTCAGCAGGTTGTAGCGCGAGAACGAAAACCAGATCGTCATCGCGAGCGGGATCGCCATCCACAGGAACAGCAGTCCGGTGGACGGCGAGATCAGCCAGCGCACCGACTTCGCGCGCCGCTTGTCGCGCTCGGCGGCGGACTCCTCCAGATGATGATCGGTGATGGGGGGATTCAGTTGACTCATCGTGTCACCTCTCGATGATGATGCTGGCGGACCGCCCCGTGGCGGGGCGGTCCGTGTACCGCGATGGATGAAGCGTGTTACCGCATGCCGCTCGTCTTACTTCTGATAGCCGGCCTGCTTCACCGCGCGATCGGCGGCGGCGTTGCCGGCCTTCAGCGCGGCATCGACGCTCGTCTGGCCCGCGACCACGCCCGCAATCGACTGGCCGACCACCGTGCCGAACGACTGGAACTCCGGAATGCCGACGAACTGGATGCCGGTGTACGGCACCTTGTGCAGCGTCGCGTCATTCGGATCGGCGGTTTCGATCGCCTTCAGCACGAAGTCGCCGAACGGCGCGGCCTGCTTGTACTCCGGCCGTGCGTAGGTGGACTTGCGCGTGCCCGGCGGCACCGAGGCCCAGCCTTCATCCTTGCCGACCATCTCGATGTATTCCTTCGACGTGGCCCACGCGGCGAACTTCTTCGCGGCGTCCTGCTGCTTCGAGGTCTTCGGGATCGCGAGCGACCACGACCACAGCCAGTGCGAACCCTTCGGCGTGACGGCGACCGGCGCCGCTGCGAAGCCGATCTTGTCCGACACCTGCGACTGCGCCTTGTTGTAGAGCATGCCGGCGGCGACGGTGGCGTCGATCCACATCGCGCACTTGCCCGACGACATCAGCGTGAGGTTCTCGTTGAAGCCGTTCGAGCTGGCTCCCGGAGGGCCGTCGGTCTTCAGCAGGTCCGCGTAGAAGCCGACCGCCTTCTTCCATTCCGGCGTGTCGAGCTGCGCCTGCCACTTCTCGTTGAACCACTCGCCGCCGTAGGTGTTCACCACCGTCGACACGAAGGCCATGTTCTCGCCCCAGCCCGCCTTGCCGCGCAGGCAGATGCCGTACTGGCCCTTCGACTTGTCGGTGAGCTTGTCGGCGAACTGCTTGATCTGGTCGTAGGTTGGCTGGTCCGGCATCTTGAGGCCGGCGGCCTGGAACAGGTCCTTGCGGTAGTACGTCATCGAGCTTTCGACGTAGAACGGCAGCGCGAACAGCGTGCCGTTGTAGGAGAGGCCGTCGCGGGCCGTCTTCACGACGTCGTCGAGGTCGTAGTTGGCGGGCAGGTTCGTCATCGGCGAGAGCCAGCCGCGCTTGCCCCATTGCGGTGCCTCGTAAGTGCCGATGGTCACCACGTCGAACTGGCCGCTGTTGGTCGTGATGTCGGTCGTGGCGCGCTGGCGCAGCACGTTTTCCTCGAGGATCACCCAGTTGAGCTTGATGTCGGGATTGGCTTTCTCGAACGCCGGCGAAAGCTTCTTCAGCTCGATGATGTCCGGATTGTTGAGCGTCGCGATCGTGATGGTCGCGGCATGGGCCGACAGCGGCACGAGCGCGGCTGCGGCCAGCGCCGCCGACAGCGCCCCGCTCGCGAACGGTGCGCGACGGGCGCGCGGTTGGGCTCGAACGATGCGTTGGGTGCGTTTCATGAGGTTCGTCTCCTTTTTGTTGGCACGGACGCCGTGGAGGGTCTCGCTGCAATGACCGCGGGCGCCGTGGTTGCCGCTGACTGCTTGTGAAGGTGCGCGACCGGAATCGCGCGTTTGTCGTTGCGTATGCCGTTGCGTGCTCTATCAAGTGTGCTGTTGCGTGTGCCGCACTTCGTGTCCGCTGTGACGCCGTTTCACTATAGACGGTGCTTCCTGTGCTTCAAGCCGCATGCAGCGCGCCGCGCCGCGTCAACTCATCCAGTTGCCGCCATCGACGTTGAGGGTCTGCGCCGTGATGTAATCCGCATCCGCCGAGGCCAGGAACAGCGCCGCGCCCGTCAGGTCGGCGGGCAGGCCCATGCGCCCGAGCGGCACTTCTTCGCCGACGAGCCGCTTCTTCTCGCCGATCGGCCGGTTTTCGTAGCGCGCGAAGAGCGCGTCGACGTCCCTCCACATCGGGGTATCGACGACGCCCGGCGCGATGCCGTTCACATTGATGCGCTCTTTCGCGAGCGCGAGCGCCGCCGATTGCGTGTAGCTGATCACGGCCGCCTTGGTCGCGCAGTAATGCGATACGAGCGCCTCGCCGCGCCGCCCGGCCTGCGACGACATGTTGATGATCTTGCCGCCCCGGCCCTGTTCGACCATGCGCTGGGCGACGGCCTGCATCAGGAAGAACATGCCCTTGACGTTGACCGCGAACAGGCGGTCGTAGATGTCCCAGGATTCATCGAGCAGCGGACGCATGTCGAACAGCGCCGCGTTATTGAAGAGAATGTCGATGCCGCCGAAGCGCTCCACCGTGCGTTCGACGATCTGCGCGATGTCCTCGCGGCGCGTGACGTCCGCCTTGAGCGCGAGCACGCGCGTGGCATCTTCCGTGAAGCGCCGGGCGAGTTCACTCTCGTCCCGCACGTCGACGACGACGACCTGCGCGCCTTCTTCCAGATAGCGCCGCGCGACCGCTTCGCCGATGCCACCGCCGGCGCCTGTGATGATCGCGACCTTGTCTCTCAGTCTCACCGATGTCTCCGATTCTTTTGTCTCACCCTCGCAGGTGAGCGAACGCTCCGCGAGTGAGCAATTGCTCTTTGTTTGATCGAATGATCGGCGCTGCGCGGGATCGTGTCAAGGCATCGGCACAGGTTTCGATGCTGCGTCGCGCAATCGACCTTCTTGCTTGGGGAAATCCCCATCTGACCACGCGCGAATCGAGCAAATCACGTTCCTGTCCGGACCTTCTGCCGGTGGCATGCCAGCCGGTTTTATTCCAGCCGCAAGCCTTGTTGATTTGTGACGCTTGATCGCTTTCAGAATCACCTCTGCGTGGCTTAGGCTGGCTTGCTTGAGCCAACCTTTGAATCCAGCCAAGCCAATCAGCTTCCTTTTAGCAGTCTGTTACCAAGTCAAAGCAAGCAATCGAGTGGGTCAGTTAATCAATAGCCGTATTTCTAATCAAAGACAATGAGATTATCCAAAAGCATGAAACGAAGCATCGGATATGCGCTCGCTACGCTGTCACTGGCGCTTCATTCAAGTTTGACTCCCGCCTTCTGCATTCAGCCAACCGACAATTCATGGGCGATCAGCGCAGGTGAAGCGACGGATCCCGCAAAACGTCTGGTCTGGAAGCGTTGCGCCGTGGGGATGGAATGGAATCAGCGCAGCGGACGCTGCACGGGAAATCCGTTGGGCCTGAGTCATGACGACGCGAAAAAGGCCGCGAAACGAACCGGACCCGGCTGGCGCCTGCCGACGGCCGAGGAACTAGGCAGCCTGAGACGCAGAACCTGCAGCGGCCCGAAGATCGACGCCCGGGTGTTCCCCGCCGTCGCCGCATCGGATTTCGGCGAGGGCGCGAATTTCTGGACCGCCACCGCCGCCGAGATCCCGGGCACGCTCTACTACGTCAATTTCACGGATGGCAGCTATGACTTTCACAGCGCCGGATTCTCTTTATCGATTTTCCTGGTCAAGAATTTATAACTGACAAATTGCAATCGTCCGCATCGTCGACTGCATACAAGCAATTAGATCTAAAAATAGCTCCAACAAAGCAGGCTAATTTCCATTCACCACATGAGGTTCTTTGTCGAAAAACAAAACTTTACGAATACACAACGAGAAACAAGGTTTGGCTCGTGATCTAATTTTTATGGACGCAGTGCTCAACCCTGATTCCC
This sequence comes from Caballeronia sp. LZ035, assembly GCF_031451175.1. Taxonomy (NCBI): domain Bacteria; kingdom Pseudomonadati; phylum Pseudomonadota; class Betaproteobacteria; order Burkholderiales; family Burkholderiaceae; genus Caballeronia; species Caballeronia sp. LZ035. The sequence goes on along the minus strand of NZ_JARUXS010000001.1, from coordinate 878,301 downwards.
GGCGCCGCACTTTTCCAGCGATGTTCAAGCAGTTCCGGCGGACATCACGAACCCCTTTTTTAGCGACCGTTCATGACTTTCTCATTCATCGCGGTACCTCACTCAGGGCGCAAGCCTTCACCTTCGCTGGCGAATCTGCAAAGCGAAGGCGAATGCTTCGAGATTGCAGGCTGGCAACTCTGGCTGAAGACATGGCGCGCAGCGTCCTTTGCGGCGCTCTCGCATGTCGAACGCCATCAGACTCATGTACTGATCGGCACCGTCACGAACATCGACGAACTGCGCGCACTCGCCGCCCTGACCGCGGCCGAGGCACTGACCGCGAATGAAGCCGAGGTCCTGCACATCCTGCACAAGGTGTATGGAGACGCCATCTTCGCCATGGTCGAAGGGCCGTTCAACTTCCTGACCTTCGGCTCGCGCGGCACGCTGGCGGTGAAAACAGACGCCCATGGCTTGCAACCGGTGCATGCCGTGAGCGGGCGCAGCGCGTTCTGGCTGACCTCGGAACTCAAGAACGTCGCCCGTTGCGCACGCGACGAACTGGATTTCCTTCCCGAGGACGACGTGCTCGCTCATGACAACCGGGCCGACACCTTCCTGCCGTTGCGCAACGGCGCACGCCTGCGTCCGGGTTCGGCGTATGCGTTCGGGTCCGACGGCCGCGAGCATCCCACCATCCATTCCATCAGCTATCTGGGCCATCGGCTGGCCGCGCCGCAGCGCCTGCGCCGCGAGCACGCGCGCGACATGACCTATGCCTTGCTGTCCGACTCCATCCGGTCGCTGTCGCGCGGTCCCGGCCCGCTGTCCATTCCGTTGTCCGGCGGGCTCGATTCGAGCATGGTCACGGCCATCGCGGCGCGCCACCGGGACGACGTCAGAACCCTGGCGATCGGCAGCGGAACGAGCAACGAATTTCCCTTCGCCCGCACCGTCTCGCGTCACGTCCGGACCACGCACAGCGAACAAACCTTCACGGACGAAGAGATCCTGCGCGGCGCGCACGAGGCCATCTACTACAACGAGATCTTCGACGGCCTGTCCGCCGAAATCCAGGCCAGCCTGTTGTGCCTCTATCGATCGCTCGAGGGCATCGGCGGACGCGTCATCACTGGCTATGGTTCCGACCTTTTGTTCGGCGGCGTCCTGAAGCCCGGCAGCGCGCCGGCCGACGCGAACCCCGAGCTCTGGCGGCAGATCTATCGCACGCGCTGGACCGGCGAGTTCTCGCCGTTCGGGGCGAATCGCTACGGGCTGGACCTGCATCACCCGTTCTGGACGCCGCGGCTCGTCGCGTTCGCCCTGAACCTCGCGCCGGACATGAAAGTCGCGGCCGACGAAGTCAAGGTGATGTTGCGCGAGTGCGCCGCCGAACACGCGCTGCTGCCGGACGAGATCGTGTGGCGCAAGAAGATCGGCATTCACGAGGGCTCGTCGGTCAATCACATCTATGCGTCCCATATTGGCGTCGATACCGGCGACTACGTCGGCAAGACCCGCTACACCTATCGCCGTTATCGCGCCTTGCTCAGCGGAGAAGACGCGCTATGAGGCATGCGCCGTGACGTGAGTCACTTCAAGGAAGATCAGGGACGCTAAAGGACGCTCTAGGAAGCGAAGGAGGACCCAGCATGGCAGCAGTTTCCGAAGCAGACGAAGGCAGCATCCGCGTCATCACGTTGCGGCACGCCAATCGCAACAACCCGTTCAGCGCGGAACTCGAAGACAGCATCAAGGCCGCGCTTGCCCGCGCCGACCGCGACCCGAAGGTCGGCGCGGTGGTCGTGACCGGCGGCCAGGATCGCTCGTTCAGCGCCGGCGGCGACTTCAACGAAGTCCGCCTGTTGAAGGGCGGCACGGACGTCGACGACTGGATCGATCGCGTCACGGAGCTGTACCTGAGCGTGCTGAACGTCGAGAAACCCACGGTGGCGGCCATCGACGGCTACGCCATCGGCATGGGTTTTCAGTTCGCGCTGATGTTCGACTGGCGTCAGGCCGCGACCACGGCGGAGTTCCGCATGCCCGAACTGCGTCATGGCATCGGCTGCTCGATGGGCGTCGCAATCCTGCGGCATGCCATCGGCCATACGGCCATGCAGGACATCGTCTTTGCCTGCGAGCCGATCTCCGCCGAGCAGGCCGCGGACTACCGGATCGTCAATCGTCTCTCCCGGCCCGATGCGTTCCTGCAGGACGCCATCGCTCGCGCGGAGACACTCGCGAGCTACCCGCAGGTGCCCTATCGCGCGACCAAGGCCACCATCGTCGCCGGCATGCGCGACGTGCTGGTGCAATCGGCCGAAACGTCCCGGCGCGTGCATCGCGCCGCCTTCGCCGCGCGCAGTCCGCATGCGCACTTCGCCCGCGTACTGGGCGACGAACACGTCGAGGCCGCCAAGCCATGAGCCACGCGATGAAACACAGCGCCTTCCTGTCGCGCCCGCTGGATGCCCGCTCACCGGTTCCGCAAGGCTTCGCAACCTTCGTTGCAAGCGCCGGCATACGGAATCACACGCGCGACATCGCCGTGGTGCATGCCGAGGTGCCCTGCGCCGTGGCCGGCGTCTATACGCGCAGTCACTTTGCCGGCGCGGCCGTGCGGGCGTCCCGCACGCAACTGGCGAAAGGCAGCGCCCGCGCGTTGCTGGTCATTTCAAAGAACGCGAACGTAGCCACCGGCGTTCAGGGCGAGGCGGATCTCGATCTATTGCTGGAGACGCTGTCGCAGGAGCTTGCCATCGCGCCCGATGAGATCCAGACGGCGGCGACCGGCGTGATCGGCAAGCGGCTGCCCGTCGAGCGCATCGCCGCGTGTCTCGCAGAGACCCGGGAACGCCTGTCGCGACCGCCCGACTTCCTGTCCTTCGCCGAAGCGATCATGACCACGGACACCACGCGCAAGGCCGTCGCGATGCGTGTGGGCAAGAGCGTGTTGATTGGCGTCGCGAAGGGCGTCGGCATGATCGAGCCGGACATGGCCACGCTGCTCGTCTACTTCTTCACCGACGCACGCATCGCTCAGCCTGCTCTCCAGTCGATGCTCGCGCAGGTCGCGGACCGCACGTTCAACTGCATCACGATCGACTCCGACACCTCCACGAGCGATAGTTGCGTCGCCTTGTCGAGCGGGCTTGCGGGACCCGTCGAGACGAACGCATTCGCCGACGCGCTGCTGGACGTCGCCTCGCACCTGGCCATGCTCGTGCTGCGCGACGGCGAAGGCGTGACCAAGGTGTTCACGACGATCGTCGAGCATGCCGAGTCGGATGCCGTCGCGCGTGCCGTGGCGAAATCCATCGCCAATTCGCCGCTGGTCAAGACGGCCATCCACGGCGCGGATCCGAACTGGGGCCGCGTCGCCATGGCGATCGGCAAATGCGATCGCAAGTTCCGGATCGATCCGCAGCGCACCCGCATATCGATTTGCGGCACCTGTGTGTACCCCGCCGCCGACGAAGCCGCGCTCGCCGCGTTGCGCGGCACGATGGCGGCGGCGGAGCACATCGAACTCCGCGTCGATCTGGCGGCCGGACACGGCCGTGCCGAGGCATGGGGCTGCGACCTGTCGCCGGCCTATGTCGAATTGAACAGTCACTACACCACCTAGTGCCGGCTTCGTTGCCGCAACGGGCCAACCCGGCCCGCGCGTGCCCCGGGAAAAGATTCCGTTGTTCGTCATCAGCATGGAGCATTGAATGGATACACGTGTACGGCTTTACGAAAGGGAATCGGTGCTGGCGTCCGGTTTCGGAGCGATCCTCAACCGCGAGGCGTTCCTTGCGGCCGACCCGGAAGACATCAAGTCGATCCTGATGGAGAAGGGCTTCGTGCTCGTCCGCGATCTCGACTTCGAACGACAGGACTTCCTGAACCTGTATGCGCGTTACGGCAACATCGTCGCGTATGTGAACGAGCGGGAAAAGGTCGGCTATGGCTATCGGGACACGCTGGAACTCGACGGCGATCAGCGCAAGATCGTCACGGGTCGCGGTCAACTGCCGTTTCATGCGGACGGCGGCCTGCTGCTGAGTCAGGTGGACCTCGTGTTCCTGTACGGCGCCCGCATCGAGAACATCAGGTTTCGCGGCGCCACGCTCGTGACTGACCACGTCCTCGCGTGCGAGGAACTGCCGCTCCATCTGCGCAACGTGCTGGAGGAAGAAAGCTTCGAGGTGCGCGTGACGGAGCGCGGCTATTACGTGGATGTCTCGCCCGAAGGCTGGTTCAAGGTGCCGGTCTTCACGGATCTTGGCTGGGTCAGGAAGATGCTGCTCTACTTCCCGTTCGACGAAGGACAGCCCGCCAGTTGGGAGCCGCGCATCGTCGGCTTCACGCCTTACGAGACGAAGAAGTTCTTTACCGAGCTTTCGCAGTTCTTCAAGAACCCGCGCTACACCTATACGCACCACTGGCGCCGGGGCGACCTGCTGATTACCGACAATCGCCGCAGCATTCATGAGCGGGAGGAATTCAACGACCCCGCCATCGAACGCGTGCTCTGGCGCGGGCAAACGGCGGAGACGGGCGCATCCGGCCCGGTGCGCGATATCGGTCTGGGCTGACCCGTACGCTTCAGTGCGTCACGCTTGAGTGCGTGGCGCTTCCCGGCTCTCATGTTCAGAGGATGCATGGAAACAATCGGCATGACGCAGCGCCTGATTCCGCTGGATCACTCGCGTTCAGGCGTCGTGCAGTTGACGCTGCACGGCGCGACACCGGCCAATGTTCTCGATACGGCAGCGCGGCAGCGCATCGTCGCGACGCTGGAAGCAGCGGCCACGGACCCGGAAGTGACCGCGTTGATCCTCTCCGGTCCTGCGGATGGCGCATTTTGCGGCGGCGGCGATGGGCAGGAAGTGTCGAACCTGAACAGCGAGGCGGACGTCGATGCCTGGCTCGACAGCATCATGGCGCTATATCACGCCGTGCTGAAGTTTCCGAAGCCGGTGATCGCGGCCATCGACGGTCAGGTGAAAGGGCAAGGTCTGCAACTCGCGCTACTGTGCGATATCCGCATCGCGGCGTACGGCGCGCGCTTCTCCGAGCCCGAACTCGCGCAGGGCGTGAGCTGTGCCGTCGGCGCGGCGCTGTTGCGGCAGTTCGTGCCTCATGGCGTGGTGTCGGAAATGGTCTATGGCTGCAAGGAGTTCGGCGCCATCACCGCACTCGAACACAGTCTGATCAACTTTGCGGTGCGTGAGCACGAACTGATGCCCATGGCCCTGCATTGGGCCCGGCGGCTGGCGGATCACGCGCCGGCCGCGTTCGCGCATACCAAGGGCATCATCGCGCACAACCTGAGGCAGGCGCTGACCGCGTGCCTGCCCGCCGCCCGCGCGACTCATAGGCAACTGCTGGTGCGTCCATGCGCATGATGCGTCACGCGATCCCGTGCGGCCTGTGTCTCCTCGTGACATGGAACGCGAACGCGGCGCTTTCGCAGGCCGCGGCTCCCTGCGCATCGGAAGGCAAGTTCCTGCGCGCCGTCGCGACCTGGCCGGACATCAGGAGCGCAATCGACGCACGCCTTCCCTATGGGTCGGACGCGTCGCAGGCATCGCCCACGCCTTCGCCGTTCATCGAAAGCACCCGGGCGCTGCTGAACGAATCCGGCGAGGGCGACGTGCAGCAGGCCTTCCGTTCACTCTCGCAGCTTGCGCGGGACGGCGATCCGGAGGCGGCGTTGCTCGTCGGCTTCATGCATGCCCAAGGCATGGGCACGCCCATCGACTACTGCGCCGCCCAGGCGTGGTTCTGCCGTGCGGGCGACGGCGGTATCGAGGAAATCAAGCACGCGATGCGAAACCGCTGCCCTGAATCTCAATGACTCTTTTCCACATCCGCGCCGAGCGATGCCCGCTCGCCCTCCCTGCCTGACCAGAACATGAAATCGCTGCCATCAAGTTTCGGTGCCATCGCCCTCGGTGTCTTCCTGAGCCTCTCCGCGCCGCTGCATGCCACCGCGCCGGGCCGGTGGATCGAATCCTCCGATCCGCCCTACGTCGCGCGTGTCGCCGACGGCGCCCTGCTGTCGATCCAGCTTCAGCCCGTGCGTCTGAAACTCGACATGAACGCGCACAACTCGGTCAGATCCGAAACCGACGACTTCAAGCCCGCACGCTATTCATTCCCGCGCGCACACGTTCCGCAAGCCGTGCTGCATCGGCTGACGGACATCTATCGCTACGAGCGCCGCCGGGACGTCCCGATCGTCTCCTCCGGCGGCAACTGGGTCATTGCCGAATACTTCCCTGCTCATTCGCACATTCCCGTCGCACGATTCCAGTTGCTGGGCGGGCGCGTCCAGCGTCAGGAACGGCTTGACCGGAACGGCCGCACGACGCAGATCGTCGTCATCGGCTGGGCGCGTGTCGCCGCGCCCGCCGACGAAGAAGCAAGCGATCTCACCGCACTCGGCGAGCGTCCCGCGTGGATCCGGGTCTTTCGTGTGTCGCCGTCGGGATCGAGAACCCTGGTGGCGGTTGCCAGGCGCAAGCGCAGCTTCACCGCGCCGCCCCACCCCGACGACGTGCCCCATGCCGACGATCTGACGTTCGGCTCGGCGAAGGGCGCGCCCGAATGGCGCTCGATGGCCGAGTTCGCGGCCGCGCAAGACATCGACCTCGACGCCGCCGCGCTGTCCGGGAAGTCCGAAACGTCCGGTACAGCGCAGCGCGCAGGTTCGCGCGCCTGACTCATGCTTGAGGAGAACGCCGTGCGCGCACCCGGATCGATGCTTCGCTGGCTGGCGGCTGCGCTCGCTCTGCAATGCGCGGATGCCCGAAGCGCGGACAACGCCGCGCAGGCTCACTACTACATCGGACGCCAGGGCGACGCGTTCGAATACGCCCGGACGCCGGCCAGCGAAGGCGCGGCCGAGCGGCGCGTGCTCGTCTGGTATCTGGGGAACCGGACCGGCAAGACGCCGTCCGTTCGCTACCAGGATGGCACGAGCAACGGAACCCTGACCTGCTACGACGATTGCCAGTTCGTTCGCGGCGTGACGACTGTCGCGGGGAAAGTCGTGCACGTAGGGCGCATCCGCGTGACGAACGACCCGCTCATCTACGCCATCATGCACGACGCACTCGCCGGGTATCTGTCGAAACGCTGAGCACAAGAAGGCGGCGTGAAGAGTGTCCATCGGACCCCGCGTGCATCTTCTCGTGATACGTTATATCATCGCCGGATTGCACGGCGTGCGGCTGGTCCGCCCCCGCATTCACCCCTTGCCTGGCTCACGCTCCGCGTGGCCCGAATGTCATGACCGATTCCGTCGAAACCAAGCTCGCGCGTGCCGAGGTGCTGGCCACCGAGCGCGGCGTCGCGCTGACGCCGCTGCGCCGCCACGTGTACGAACTCGTCCTTCAGGCGCACAAGCCGATCGGCGCCTATGACCTCATCGACGCCATGCAGCCCCAGCGCGGCTCGCGCGTGCCGCCGACCACCGTGTACCGGGCGCTCGAATTCCTGGTCGACAACGGTTTCGTGCATCGCATCGAATCGAAGAATGCGTTCGTCGCGTGCTGCGACGCGGGCAAGCCGCACGAAAGCCAGTTTCTGATTTGCGACGAATGCGGCGCGACGCTCGAGATCCAGGGCCGCGAACTCGCGTCGTCGCTGTCGGCGAGTCCGCCTGCGCATGGCTTCAAGGTGCATCACCAGGTCGTCGAGCTGAGCGGCCTGTGCGCCGACTGCCAGAAGAAACATCGGGCGCAGCATCGCCCGCACGGCGCCTGAAGCGCCCGCCAGAAACGACACTTACCTTCCGAGGAAATCGATGAAATTCGCGCACGTCCTGACCTGCTTCGCGCTCGCGCTCGGCTTTTGCAACTCCGCTTCCGCGCAGGCCGCGCGCGTGCCGGTGGTCGCAGCCGAAAACTTCTACGGCGACGTGATTCGCCAGCTCGGCGGCGATCACGTGCAGGTGACGAGCATTCTCAGCAATCCGGACGAAGACCCGCATCTGTTCGAGGCCAGCCCGAAGACCGCGCGCGCGTTGCAGCACGCGTCGCTCGTCGTGTACAACGGCGCGGACTACGATCCGTGGATGGACAAGCTGCTCGCGGCGTCGAAGAGCAAGGACAAGCGCACGGTGATCGTCGCGGCGCAGTTGGTCGGCAAGAAGGCCGGCGACAATCCGCACCTCTGGTATGACCCGGCGACCATGCCCGTCGTGGCGCGCGCGGTGAGCGCCTATCTCGTGAGCGCCGACCCGTCGCACAAGAGCGACTACGACGCCCGCCTGGCCACCTTCCTCGATTCGCTGAAACCCATCGACGCCAGCGTCGCGCAACTGAAGACGCACTACAAGGGCGTGCCCGTGACGGCCACGGAACCGGTGTTCGGCTATATGGCCGATGCCATCGGCTTCGAGATGCGCAACCTGCGCTTCCAGATGGCGTCGATGAACGAAACCGAGCCGAGTCCCGCCGACATCGCCGCCTTCGAGAAGGACTTGCGCGAGCGCCGCGTGCACGTGCTGATCTACAACAGCCAGGCCACCGGCGCGCTGACGAAGCGCCTGCTCGGTGTCGCGAAAGACGCGCATGTGCCGAGCATCAGCGTGACGGAAACGCTGCCCGCGAAGAAGACCTATCAGCAATGGATGCAGTCGCAGCTGGATGCACTCTCGGCCGCGCTGCAAGGATGGCAACAATGAATGCGTCACGACCCGCGCTCGAAGTCGAACGCGTCACACTGGAACTCGGCGGTCGCGAGATCCTGAACGACGCGAGCTTCACGGTCCACAACGGCGAGTTCATCGGCGTGCTCGGACCGAACGGCGCGGGCAAGACCACGTTGATGCGCGCGCTGCTCGGCCTCGTGCCGCTGAAGAGCGGCGCGATCCGCGTCAACGGCGAGGCCGTGGTGCGCGGCAATGCGTCGATCGGCTATATGCCGCAGATCCGCAGCGGTCTCGCGAACCGCCGCGTGCTGGGCCGCGACTTTGTGGCGATGGCCGCGGACGGGCATCGCTGGGGACTGCCGCATCGCGATGCGCGCGTGCGTGCCGAGGTCGAACGCGTCCTCGAACTGGTGGGCGCGCGGCAGTTGGCGTCGCGGCCGCTGTCGGAACTGTCGGGCGGCGAGCGGCAGCGCCTGCTGCTCGCGCAGTGCCTGCTCGGCAATCCGCGTCTGCTGCTGCTCGACGAACCGCTCATCAGCCTCGACCCGCGGCATCAGACCGGCGTGGTGGAACTCGTGCGGCGCGTGCAGCGCGAACTGAACATCACCGTGCTGTTTTCAGCCCACGAACTCAATCCGCTGCTGAACTCGCTCGACCGCGTGCTCTATCTTGGCAGCGGCCGCGCGGCGCTCGGCACCGTCGACGAGGTCATCTCGAAGCCCGTACTGTCACGGCTGTACGGTTCGCCGATCGACGTGATGCGGGTGAATGGCCGCATCTTCGTGATGTCGGGCGATGTCGAGATCGACAAGCTCGATCACGCCCACGAGGAAGACGGCGAACACACGCATGACCATGACCACGGACATGACCATGGCCATGCGCACCATCATGAGCACGCCGGCGTTCAGGGCAAGAAAGGAAGCCACACGCACAATGTTTGAATACGACTTCATGGTGAATGCATTCGCGGCGTCGGGCATCGTCGCGGTGCTGGCGGGCATCGTCGGATATTTTCTGGTGATGCGCGGGCAGACCTTCGCAGGCCACGCGCTCTCGCACGTCGGCTTCACCGGCGCGACCGGCGCGGTGCTGATCGGCATGCCGCCGCTCTGGGGCATGGTCGGCTTCACGCTCGCGGCAGGCATCGGCATGGGCGCGCTCGGCGAAAAGCTCTCGGGCCGCGACGTGGCCATCGGCGTGATTCTCTCGCTGTCGCTGGGCTTCGGCCTGCTGTTCCTGCACTTCTTCACCGCCTATGCCACCCAGGCCACCGCGCTCCTGTTCGGCAATGTGCTCGGCGTCAGTCATGACACGCTGATCGTCCTGCTCGGTCTCGCGCTCGTGAGTCTCGCGGCGCTGGCGTTCATCATGCGACCGCTGATGTTCGCGTCGCTGCAACCGGAACTGGCCGAAGCCAAGGGCGTGTCGCTGCGGCTCGTGTCGGTGCTGTTCCTCGCCATCACCGCACTGGCGGTGGCGGCGTGTACGCAGATCGTTGGCGTGCTGCTGGTGTTCGCGCTGATGGTCGGGCCGGCCGCCGCCGCGCAGAACGTCACGACGCGGCTCTCATCGGGCTTGCTGCTCGCCGCCGCGTTCGCGCTCGGGCAGGCATGGCTCGGGCTGACGCTCGCCTACTACACCGACTGGCCGACGAGCTTCTGGATCACCATGCTCGCCGCCCTCGTCTATGGCGCAAGTTTGATTGGACGGCGCGGGGACTGAGAACCCGCGCCGGCACCGCCCCGTAGCTTTACTTGCACAACACCCGCGCATGATGCGCGACATGCTCGCCCACGAAGGTCGAGATGAAGAAGTACCCGTGATCGTAGCCCTCGTGCCGCCGGACCTCGACCGTGTGCCCAGCCTCACGCGCATTCCGCTCGAACACGTCGGGGTGAAGCTGTTCCGCGAGGAACTGATCCGCGAGCCCCTGATCGATCAGAATGCCGCCTTCGAAGCGCGCCGCCGCATCGCCCTTGATGAGCTCGCTCGCGTCGTACTGCTTCCACGCTTCGCGATCATCGCCGAGATAGCCGGAAAACGCCTTCACGCCCCACGGACACTGCGAAGGCGCTGCGATGGGCGCGAACGCCGACACTGACCTGTAAAGCCCGGGATTGCGCAACGCCAGCACGAGCGCGCCGTGCCCGCCCATCGAATGGCCGAAGATGCCGATACGGTCCTCGCGCACCGGCAATTCCGCGAGCACCGTCTCGCGCAATTCCTGCGTCACATACGAGTCCATCCGGTAATGCTTCGACCACGGCTCGCGCGTCGCATCGACATAAAAGCCCGCGCCCGCGCCAAAATCCCACGCGTCCTTCTCGCCGGGAATATCGGCGCCGCGCGGCGACGTATCCGGCGCGATCAGCGCAATGCCGTGTTCCGCCGCATACCGCTGCGCGCCCGCCTTGATCGGAAAGGTTTCTTCCGTGCACGTCAGGCCGGCGAGATAAAACAGCGCCGGCACCTTGCCCGACGCGGCCTCCTTCGGCAGAAAGACCGAGAAGCGCATCGGCAGGCCGATGGTTTTGGCTTCGTGCTTGTAGATACGCTGCACGCCGTCGAAACAGCGGTGCTCTTCCACGAGTTCCAGCATGAAGGCCTCCGGGTTCAGTAGACCACGACCGAGCGGATCGACTCGCCCTTCTTCATCAGGTCGAAGCCGTCGTTGATCTGTTCGAGCTTCAGATGATGGGTGATCAGGTCGTCGATATTGATCTTGCCTTCCATGTACCAGTCGACGATCTTCGGCACGTCGGTACGCCCGCGCGCGCCGCCGAACGCGGAGCCTTTCCACTCGCGACCCGTGACCAGCTGGAACGGCCGCGTGCTGATTTCCTGGCCCGCCGCCGCCACGCCGATGATGAACGACTGCCCCCAGCCCTTGTGCGTGCATTCGAGCGCCTGGCGCATCAGCGTCGTGTTGCCGACGCATTCGAACGAATAGTCCGCGCCGCCGTCGGTCAGCTGCACGATGTGATCGACGACGTTCTCCACTTCCTTCGGGTTGATGAAGTGCGTCATGCCGAACTTCTTCGCCAGCTCGATGCGGCCCGGATTGATATCGACGCCGATGATCTTGTCCGCGCCGACCATCTTCGCGCCCTGGATCACGTTCAGTCCGATGCCGCCCAGCCCGAACACCACGACGTTCGCGCCGGCCTCGACCTTCGCCGAGTACACGACCGCGCCGACGCCCGTGGTCACGCCGCAGCCGATGTAGCAGATCTTGTCGAAGGGCGCATCTTCACGCACCTTGGCCACCGCGATCTCCGGCACGACGATGTAGTTCGAGAACGTGGACGTGCCCATGTAGTGAAACAGCGGCTTGCCGCCAAGCGAGAAACGCGAGGTGGCATCGGGCATCAGCCCCTTGCCCTGCGTCGCGCGGATCTTCTGGCACAGATTCGTCTTGCGAGACAGGCAGAACTTGCACTCGCGGCATTCCGGCGTGTAGAGGGGAATGACGTGATCGCCCTTACGCAGCGTGCCGACGCCCGGCCCGACATCGACGACCACGCCCGCGCCCTCGTGCCCGAGGATCGCGGGGAAGATGCCTTCCGGGTCGGCGCCGGACAGCGTGTAGTAGTCGGTGTGGCAGATGCCGGTCGCCTTGACTTCGATCAGCACTTCACCGGCGCGCGGGCCGTCGAGATCGACCTCTTCGATCGTCAGCGGCTTGCCTGCTTCCCATGCGATTGCGGCTTTCGTCTTCATCGTTCAGATCCTCGGTTTTGAATGGCGGATTCGGTTCAGCGCACGACGTTCAAGACTTCGTAGCATGCGCCCATCGTGTGATAGTCGGTCTTGCCGGCGGGACTCTTTTCGTCGCTGTACGGGCGGTTGTCGCGCGTCAGGATGCGATACCACGCGCCCCACTTGTGATCGACGAAATGCTCCCAGGAATAGGCCCACAGGCGGTCGTAATCGTTCCAGTAGCGTGCGGCGAGCGTCGTGTCGCCCGCGTTGCGCGCATGCTCCGCGAGCAGCGCCGCCGCCGCGAGCGATTCCGCCTGCACCCAGAAATACTTGTCCTCGTCGTAGAACTGGCCTTCGGGATCGAAGCCATAGACCATGCCGCCGTGTTCGTGATCCCACGAGCGCTCCAGCGCCCGGTCGAACAGTTCGCGCGCACGCGTGGCGTGCCATGCTTCCGGACGATGCCGGTCGAGAATCAGCAGCAGCTTCGTCCATTCGGTCTGGTGTCCCGGCTGGAAGCCCCACGGCCGGAAGATGTTGCTGCGGTCGCCCTTGTTGTAGTCCCAGTCGACGGACCAGTCCGGCTTGTAGTGCTCCCACACGAGCCCGCCCGCGAGCGCCGCCTGGCGATTCACCATGTTGTCGGCGAGCAGCGCCGCGCGGTCGAGATAGCGCTCGGCGCCGGTTGCCTCGAACGCCGCGAGCAGCGCCTCGCAGGTGTGCATGTTGGCGTTCTGGCCGCGATAGTCCGACACCTGCCAGTCCGCGCTCGCCTCGTCCTTGTAGAGACCATGCGGCGCGTCCCAGAAGCGGGCTTCCATCAGGTCCCAGGTTTCGTCGAGATAGGCGCGCGCCTCGTCGATGCCGGCTTCGACCGCCTTCGCATAGGCGAGCATGACGAACGCCAGTCCGTAGCAATGATTGGTCGCATCCGTCACTTCACGGCCGTTCAGCGTCCACGCATAGCCGCCCGTTTGCGGATTGCGGTGAAACTTGCGCAGATAGTCGATCCCATGCACCACGCCGCCGCGATATTCGTCCATGCCCCAATGCTTGTAGGCCATCGCGTAGTTGAAGACGAAGCGCGTGCTCGACACCAGATGCCGCGAGCTGCGGTCGTAGATCGTGCCGTCGTTCTTGTAGTAGTGGAAGAAGCCGCCCGCCGGGTCCATGCAGTGCGGATGATAGAAGGTCATCGTGCGCAGCACATGGTCCAGCAGGAAGGCGCGCGAACGAAAGTCGGGATGGGACGGCGAAGGTGCGGGCATGACGGATTCCGGAGTGAGCTGGACGATAGCGGACATCATGCCGCGCTCATATGAAGCGGCGCTTCATGAGGCGCGGCGCGCGTTGCATCGGCTTCGAGGGTACGCAAGTTTAAGCGCTCTCGTGGCGGACCGTGAATCCGCCTGCGGATTGCGTGGTCGGATCTAGGACGCGCAGGAAGCGTTCGTCGAGCGACAAACCGGCGATGTAAAGGGCATCGATTCCAGAAAAAACCATGGGATGGCGGAGCGAAAAAAGGCCTTAGGGAAAACGCGCAAAACGGGGGTTTACCCCTGCGCCGCGCGACCCACGCCGAAAATCGACTATACGCGCGGGGTAATGCACATCATAACGAGCACCGCACGAAGTCCGCCTTGCACGACCCGACGAATTTCCCTTGCAATGCGTCAAACCCCTTGTGGCCGGGACCTGCGCACGTTTGCGCCCGCGCCGCCGCGCCTCATCCATATCGGTGGGCGAACGCGACGTATAGCGCCGCGTGGTCTTGTTCATGCATTTTGATGCACTTAACGTGGAGGCCATTCCAGTGAAAAGGCAATAAAGGAGAGAGACATGGCATCAAGTTCGGTGAACCCGTCCGTGCATCCGTGCGACGAGCGGCTCCCCGCCGGTCAGTTGCTGACCTTGGGCATCCAGCACGTGCTCGTCATGTACGCCGGCGCGGTCGCGGTGCCGCTGATCCTCGGCGCCGCAATGGGCTTGCCGAAGGACCAGGTCGCGTTCCTCATCAGCGCGGACCTGTTTTCCTGCGGCGCCGCGACGCTGATCCAGACGCTCGGCCTGTGGATCTTCGGCATCCGCCTGCCGGTCATCATGGGCTGCACCTTCGCGGCGGTCGGCCCGATGGTCGCCATCGGCACGAATCCTTCGCTCGGCATTCTCGATGTGTTCGGTTCCACTATCGCGGCCGGCGTGATCGGCATCCTGCTCGCGCCGATGATCGGCAAGCTGCTGCGCTTCTTCCCGCCGGTCGTGGTGGGCACGGTCATCGCGGTGATCGGGCTCTCGCTGATGGGCGTCGGCATCAACTGGGCGGCGGGCGGCGTCGGCAATCCCGACTATGGCAACCCGGTGTTCCTGCTGCTCTCGCTCGTCGTGCTCTCGCTGATCCTGCTGATCAACAAGTTCGCACGCGGCTTCATCGCCAATATCTCGGTGCTGCTCGGGATCGTCGCGGGCTTCGTCATCGCCGCGCTGCTCGGCCGCGTGAACATGGAGGGCGTGGCCCATGCGCCGTGGGTCGGCATCGTGCTGCCGTTCCACTTCGGCCTGCCGCATTTCGACCCGCTCTCCGTCGCGACGATGGTCATCGTCATGTTCGTCACGTTCATCGAATCGACCGGCATGTTCCTCGCGGTCGGCGATCTGGTCGAGCGTCCCGTCGACCAGAAGTCGCTGGTGCGCGGACTGCGCGTCGATGGACTCGGCACGCTGATCGGCGGCGTCTTCAACTCGTTCCCGCATACGTCGTTTTCGCAGAATGTCGGGCTGATCGGCGTGACCGGCGTGAAGAGCCGCTTTGTCTGCGCGACCGGCGGCGTCATTCTCGTCGTGCTCGGCCTGTTCCCGAAGATGGCTCAGGTCGTGGCTTCCGTGCCGCCGTTCGTGCTCGGCGGCGCGGGTATCGTGATGTTCGGCATGGTCGCGGCAAACGGCATCAAGACGCTGTCGCGCGTGGACTTCACGACCAATCATCACAACCTGTTCATCGTCGCGGTCAGCGTGGGCATGGGCATGGTGCCGGTGGTCGCGCCGAAGTTCTTCACCCAGTTGCCGCACGCGCTCGAACCGATCCTGCACAGCGGCATTTTGCTGGCCTCGGTGACGGCGGTGATTTTGAACATCGTGTTCAATGGCGTGCGCAAGGAGCGTCAGGCGCGGCGCGAGATCCGCGAAGCCGCGCACGATTTCGATGGCGCGGCCCACGCGGGCGACGCGCATTGATGATGGAGTAGTTCCCGGAAGTGCTTGCGTTGAGCGCCGCGACGAAAGTTGCGGCGTTTTTTTGTGCTCGCGTGACCCGCAGGCGTAGCGCGGTATGTAAGCGGCAGGCGCCTCACGACGCCTGCGCGAGATCACGAACTCGCGTCAACCGAACGCGGCGCGTCCCCTGTCTTCTCGATCCACCCGCCACCCAGCGCCTGATACAGGCTCACCAGATTGGCCAGCCGCTGCGTGCGCGCGGAAACGAGCGTCTGCTGCGCGGCATAGAGATCCTGCTGCGCCGTCAGCACGTTCAGATAGCCATCGACACCTTGCCGGTAACGCAGCGTAGAAAGATCCAGACGACGCTGCTGCGCAGCCGTGTCGCGCTCGAGCGCCGCGATCTGCTGGTCGAACGTGCCGCGCGCGGCGAGACCATCGGCGACATCACGGAACGCCGACTGAATGGTCTTCTCGTAGCGCGCCACCTCGATCCGCTTGCTGACGTTCGCCAGGTCCAGGTTCGCGACATTCTGGCCGCCCGAGAAGATCGGCAAGGTGATGGTCGGCGCAAAGCTCCACGCCGCCGAGCCCGGCTTGAACAGCCCGCCGAGCGACGGGCTCAGCGTACCGAAGCTGCCGGTCAGCGAAATGCTCGGAAAGAACGCCGCACGCGCCGCGCCGATGTTCGCATTGGCCGCGACCAGGTTCTGCTCCGCCTCCATGATGTCCGGACGGCGCAGCAGCAAGTCCGACGGCAGTCCCGCCGGCAGGTCAGTCAGCATCGGCTGGCGGGCGAGCGGCTGGCCTTCCGGAAGATCGTCCGGCACGGGCTCGCCGAGCAGCAGCGCAAGCGCGTTCACCGCCTGAGCCCGCGCGCGTTCCTGCGCCTGCAGATTGGCCGCCGCGGTTTCCAGCACGCTTTGCGACTGGCTCAGGTCCAGCTCCGACGCCGTGCCGTTGTCGAACTGCAGCTTGACGATGCCGAACGAATCGCCCGCGCTTTTCAGTGTCTGGCGCGTGACGGCGAGGAGATCGTCGGCTTGCAGCACTTGCAGGTATTGCGTGGCCACCTGCCCGACCAGCGAGATCTCGGCCGCCTTGCGTGCGTAGGCGGTCGCGAAGTAGGTGGCGAGCGCCTGGTCCTTCAGGCTCTGCACGCGGCCGAACAGGTCGAGTTCCCACGATGCGTTCAGGCCCACGGTATAACTGTTCTGGATCGTCTGGTTGGCGATCGCGAGATTGCGCGGCGTGCGCTGCTTCGTCTGGTCCGCCTGCGCGCTCACCGACGGCAGCAGCCCGGCGCGCGCGATGCGGTATTGCGCCTGCGCCGCCTGCACGTTCAGCACCGCGACGCGCAGGTCGCGGTTGTTGCGCAAGGCGATGTCGATGAGTTGCTGCAAGCGGGCATCGACGAAGAAATCGCGCCAGCCGACATCGGCGGCCGGGGTGGCGGACGCGTTTTGTGCAGCCTGCGCCGCATAGACGCCATCGGCGGGATAGCCCGCGGGCACCGGCGACGCCGGCTGCGCGTACTTGGGCGCCAGCGTGCAGCCGCTGGCAAGCCACGCAATGGCGGCTGCAATCAAGGTCAGTCTCAGCATGTCAGTGTCCCTCCTTGCCTGCTTCCGCGCGGCGTTTCTGGTCGTAGTGCGCGAGCGCGGCTTGCGGGTCCTCCTTGTCGCCGCCAAAGCGCGAACGCACGACGACGAAGAACATCGGCACCATGAAAATGGCCAGGAAGGTTGCGGTGAGCATGCCGCCGATCACGCCCGTGCCGATCGCGTGCTGGCTGCCCGAGCCCGCCCCGTTGCTGATGGCGAGCGGCAGCGTGCCGAGAATGAAGGCCAGCGAGGTCATCAGGATGGGCCGCAGACGCAGGCGCGCCGCCTCCATCGCCGCCTCGACCGGACCCATTTTCTGGGTGAGTTGCAAGTCGCGCGCGAATTCCACGATCAGAATGGCGTTCTTCGCCGACAGCCCCACCGTCGTCAGCAGGCCAACCTGGAAGAACACATCGTTTTCCAGACCGCGCAGCGACACGGCGAACAACGCGCCGATCACGCCGAGCGGCACGACCATGATCACGGCGAACGGCACCGACCAGCTCTCGTACAGCGCCGCGAGGCACAGGAACACGACGAGGATCGAGATGCCGTACAGGACGGGCGCCTGCGAACCGGACTGGATCTGCTGATAGGACAGCCCGGTCCACTCGAAGCCGATGCCCGCCGGCAGCTTCGCCGCGAGCGCTTCCATGGCGTTCATGGCCTGCCCGGTGGATTTGCCCGGTGCGGCGACGCCCTGGATTTCGATCGACGAGCGGCCGTTGTAGCGCTCGAGTTTCGGCGAGCCGTAGCTCCAGTTGCCGGTGGCGAACGACGAGAACGGCACCATCGCGCCCGACGCATTGCGCACGTACCAGCTGTCGATGTTCTCCGGCGACATGCGGAACGGCGCATCGCCCTGCAGGTAGACCTTCTTGATGCGGCTGTCGGTATCGAGGAAGTTATTGACGTACTTCGACGCCCACGCAATCGAGAAGGTCTGGTCGATCGCCGACGGATCCACGCCCTGCGAGAGCGCCTTCTGACGGTCGATGTTCACCCTGAACTGCGCGGTGTCGTTGAGACCGTTCGGACGCACCTGCGCCAGCAACGGGTCCTTCGCCGCGATGCCGAGCAACATCGCGCGCGCCTGCATCAGCTTTTCGTGACCGAGCCCCGCGCGATCCTGCAGTTCGAAGTCGAAGCCCGACGCCGTGCCGAGTTCCGGAATGGACGGCGGATTCACCGGGAACACCAGCGCGTTCTTGTAGCCCGCGAAGTGCCCGAAGGTCCGGCCGACCAGCGCCTGCACCTTCTCCTTCGCGCTGGTGCGCTGGGCGAAGTCCTTCAGACGCACGAACACGAGGCCCGCATTCTGGCCGCGCCCCGCGAAGCTGTAGCCGTTCACGGTAAAGGCCGATTGGACGATCGCGCCTTCCTGCTCGAGCAGGTAGCCCGAGACGTCGTCGAGCGCGCGCTGCGTCACTTCCTGCGTGGACCCGGCGGGCGTGGCGACGAGCACGAACATCATCCCCTGGTCCTCGTCGGGCAGGAAGGCTTTCGGCAGGCGCGCGAACAGCAGCGCGACCGCCGCGATGATCACCAGATAGACCAGCATGAAGCGGCCCGAGCGGCGGATCACCCGATACACGCCGTCGTGATACTTCTCCTGGCTGCGGGCGAACACACGGTTGAACCAGCCGAAGAAGCCGGTAGTCTTCGGCCCGTGCCCCGGCGGCAGCGGCTTCAGGAGCGTGGCGCACAGCGCCGGCGTGAGGATCATCGCCGTGAGCACGGAAAGGCCCATGGACGCCACGATCGTCAGCGAGAACTGCCGGTAGATCGCGCCCACCGAGCCGCCCGAGAACGCCACCGGCACGAACACCGCCGCCAGCACCAGCGCCACGCCGACCAGCGCACCAGTGATCTGGCTCATCGCGCGGCGCGTGGCCTCCTTCGGTCCGAGCCCTTCCTCGGTCATCACCCGCTCGACGTTCTCCACCACGACGATCGCGTCATCCACCAGCAGGCCGATGGCGAGCACCATGCCGAACATCGACAGCGTGTTGATCGAGAAGCCCGCCGCCGACATGATCGCGAACGTGCCGAGCAGCACCACCGGCACGGCCAGCGTGGGGATCAGCGTGGCGCGCAGGTTCTGCAGGAACAGGTACATCACGAGGAACACCAGCACGATGGCCTCGAACAGCGTCTTCACCACTTCGCTGATCGACTGCCTGACGAACGGCGTCATGTCGTAGGGATACTCGACGACCAGCCCTGGCGGGAAGAACTTCGAGAGTTCGTCGATCTTCGCGCGCACGGCATTGGCGGTGGCCAGCGCGTTCGCGCCGGTCGCGAGCTGGATGCCGAAGCCGGCGGCCGGCTTGCCGTTGTAGCGCGTCTCGAAGATGTAGTTCTCGCCGCCCAGGCCCACGCGCGCGACGTCCCGGATGCGCACCTGCGAGCCGTCCTGGTTCACCTTGAGCAGCACGTTGCCGAACTGCTCGGGCGTGCGCAGCAGCGTGGCTTCCGTGATGGTCGCCTGCATGGCCTGGCCGGGCACGGCGGGCGTGCCGCCCAGCTGCCCCGCCGCGACCTGGACGTTCTGCGTCTGCAACGCGTTCTGCACGTCCACCGGCGTGAGGCTGTACTGCGTCAGCTTGTTCGGGTCGAGCCAGATGCGCATCGCGTACTGCGTGCCGAACAGCGTCACCGTGCCGACGCCGTTGAGACGGCTCACCGGGTCCTGCACGTTCGACGCCACGTAGTTCGCGAGATCCTCGCGGCTCATGCTGCCGTCCTTCGACACGAACGCGAGCACCAGCAGGAAGCTGGCGCTCGACTTCGACACGCTGGTGCCAAGCTGCTGCACGACCTGCGGCAGGTTCGGCGTGGCCAGTTGCAGCCGGTTCTGCACTTGCACCTGCGCGATGTCGGCATTGGTGCCGGCGGCGAAGGTCAGCGTGACGGTGGCGGTGCCGCTGTCGTCGGAAGTGGAGGACAGGTACAGCAGATGGTCGAGCCCGCTCATCTGCTGCTCGATCACCTGTGTCACCGTGTTTTCGACGGTCTGGGCCGAGGCGCCCGGATAGGTGGCGGAAATCTGGATGGCGGGCGGTGCGATCGTCGGATATTGCGCGACCGGCAGGGTCGCGACCGACGCCGCGCCCGCCAGCATCAGAATGATGGAGATCACCCACGCGAAAATCGGGCGATCGATGAAGAAATTGGCCATGGCGCGTGTCTCCCGTCCTTACGCACCAGCGGCCGTGGCAGCACCGGACGCGGCCGGCAGATGCGCCGGCTGCGTCTTCACCGTCATGCCGGGACGCACCTTGTCGATGCCCTCGACGACCACGCGCTCGCCTGGCCGCAGTCCGCTTTCGATGACCCAGTTCTGTCCGTAGGTGCCGCCGGTCACGAGCGGACGCAGCGCCACACGGTCGTCGCGGCCGACGACCAGCGCCTGCGCCCCGCCCTTCTGGTCATGCGACACGCCCTGCACCGGCACGACCAGCGCGTTCGGATTCACGCCTTCCTCGATGCGCGCGCGCACGAACATGCCCGGCAGCAGCACGCGGTCCTTGTTTTCGAAGATCGCGCGCACGGTCACGGAGCCGGTGGACGGGTCCACGGTGACGTCGCTGAATTGCAGCTTGCCCTGCTCGGGATACACGCGGCCGTCCTCGAGAATCAGGCTCACCTTCGCCGCGTTTGGGCCGTGGGTGGCGAGCCGCCCTTCCTGGATCTGCCGGCGCAGCCTGAGACCGTCGATGCTCGACTGGGTCAGGTCCACATACATCGGATCGAGCTGCTGGACCGTCACCATCAGCGTGGCCTGGGCGGCCTGCACATAGGCGCCCGGCGTGACCTGCGAGATGCCGGCCTGGCCCGTGACGGGCGCGACGACATCGGTGTAGCCGAGGTTGATCTGCGCGGCGTCGATCGAGGCCTTCGCCGACGCGACATCCGCCGCGGCCTGCGACTGCGCGGCGACGGCGTTGTCGTAGTCCTGCCGGCTGACCGCGTTCGATGCCACCAGCACCTTGTAGCGCCGGGCCTGCGCGCTGGTCGACTCGAGATTGGCCCGCGCCCTCGCGTACGACGCCCGCGCGTTGTTCAACTGCACGATGTACGGCGCCGGATCGATCTTGTAGAGACGCTGCCCCGCCTTGACGACGCTGCCTTCGGTGAACTCGCGGCGCAGCACGATGCCGTCGACGCGCGCCCGCACCTGGGCGTCGAGGAAGGCGCTGGTGCGGCCGGTCAGTTCGGTCGAGACGGGCACCGTGACAGGCGCGAGCGTGACGACGCCGACCTCGGGCGTGTGCGGCATCATCGCGGGACGCTTCTCCCCGCAGGCGGCGGTCAGCATGGCGACCGTCGCGACACCGATGAGGCGGTATGGAATCCGTGTGAGACGCATGGAACGCGAACCTCTTTGATGACTGAAATTGAAATGACGCATGGCACCCGCGAGCACCCGCGAGCACCCGCGCGTGCGCAGCCATGCGCGCCGGCAACGATGGCCGCGCGCACGGTGCGCAAGGTGCAATGCGAGGACCGCTCAGACGGCCCCGGTGGTAGGAATCACTGGCGCTTCGGACTGGATCGCGCGCTGGAAAGGCGCCGTGCATGGCGCCGCGCGTCGTGTCGGAAAGCGAATCGGATTATTTCGGGATGACTAATTTTTTTGCTTGCTCGCATCGCGGGATTTCAGCGTTTCGAAACGGCCAGCCGCCTTGTTTCGACTGGCGATCAACACACGCCGGATCGATCCCACGGACAGGCCACAGAGACTGACGCAGTAGTTGCTGCGGCAAGCATTTGATTATAGTGAGCGCGCGAATCCAGTCCGCCCGATCAGCGGGCAGATCCGTGAACGTTTGTCTTTGCTTGTTGAAATTCAACAAAGCCTTTCATCGCCCGCGCTTTACGCACGAAAAAAAAGCCCGACGCAAGGTCGGGCTTCGTGACATCGGGCGAACTTCGAGCGAAACGAAAGGCGTCAGCCCGCCGGTGCCGAGGCCGGTTGCGGCGCGCTCTGCGAACCGTAGTCCACGGGCGCGTCGGCGGGACGCGGGGCATCGCCGGAATGCTCGATCCAGCCGCCGCCGAGATACTGATACAGATCGACGAGGTTGGTCAGGCGGTTCAGGCGCGCCGAGATCAGCAGTTGCTGCGCCGAGTACAGGTCGGTCTGCGCCGTCAGCACGGTCAGGTAGCTGTCCACGCCGTTGCGGTAGCGCAGGTCGGACAACTCCAGCCGGCGGCTTTGCGACTGCACGAAACGCTCGAGCGACTTGATCTGCTCGTCGTAGGTGCCGCGCGCCGCGAGACCATCCGCCACTTCGCGGAACGCGGTCTGGATCGCTTTCTCGTAATTCGCGATTTCCACCCGCTTCTGGATGTTCGCCAGATCCAGGTTCGCCACGTTCTGACCGCCTTCGAAGATCGGTAGATCGATCGTCGGCGCGAACGACCACGCGGCGGAGCCCGGCTTGAACAAGCCGCCGAGCGTCGGCGAGAGCGTGCCGAAGCTGCCCGTCAGCGACACCTTCGGGAAGAACGCCGCGCGCGCCGCGCCGATGTTCGCGTTCGCCGCGAGCAGCGACTGCTCGGCGGCCGCGATATCCGGACGACGCGTCAGCAGGTCGGACGGCAGGCCTGCCGGAACGTCCGACAGCAGGTTTTGCGTGTCGAGCGGCATGCCCTTCGGCAAGTCTTCCGGCAGCGGTTCACCCACCAGCAGCACGAGCGCGTTCTCGGCCTGGGCGCGCAGACGCGCCTGGGCCTGCAGATTCGCCTGCGCCTGCTGCACGACGCCTTCCGACTGGCGCAGGTCGAGTTCCGAGCCCGTGCCGTTGTCGAACTGCAGCTTCGTGATCCGATACGACTCCTGCGCCGTCTTCAGCGTGTTCTGCGTGACGACGAGCTGATCGTCGTAGGCGAGCATCGTCAGATACTGGTCGGCCACCGACGACACCAGCGAGATCTCCGCCGCCTTGCGCGATTCCGCCGTCGACAGATACTGCGCCAGCGCCTGGTCCTTCAGGCTCTGTATGCGGCCGAAGAAGTCGATTTCCCACGAAGCGTTCAGACCCACGCTGTAGGTATTCGAGATCGTCTGGTCGAAGAACGACAGGTTTTTCGGCGTGCGCTGCTTGCTTTGCGACCCGGCCGCATCGAGCGTCGGGAACAGGCCCGCGCGCGTGATGCGGTATTGCGCCTGCGCGGCCTGCACGTTCAGCACCGACACGCGCAGGTCACGGTTGTTCTTCAGCGCGAGCGCGACGATCTGCTGCAGACGCGCATCCGCGAAGAAGTCGCGCCAGCCGATCTCCGGCGCACTCTGGCCGTTGGCCGTGCGGCCGTTGCTCGCCGTGGAGTTCGCGTCGGGCTGGGTCGCGTAGACGCCGCCCTGCGGGAATTCCTGCGTGACCGGCGCGGCCGGACGCTCGTACTTCGGCGCCATGGTGCAGCCGGCGGCGAACAGCGCCACGGCGGCCGCGATCAAGGAATGTTTAAGCATCTCAATGTCCTTCCTTATTCGATGCATCCGGGCCATGCGAGCCGCCATGCGGACCATCGAAACCGCCCGAGGTGCCCGGCGAGGCTACGTCCTTGCTCTTGCTGAACTTCGAGATCACGACGAAGAACATCGGGATCATGAAGATGGCAAGGAAGGTCGCGGTCAGCATCCCGCCGATCACGCCCGTGCCGATCGCATGCTGGCTCGCCGAACCCGCGCCGTTGCTGATCGCGAGCGGCATCACGCCGAGAATGAACGCGAGCGAGGTCATCAGGATCGGGCGCAGCCGCAGCCGCGCCGCTTCCATCGCCGCTTCCACGGTCGACATGCCCTGCATGCGCAACTCCCGCGCGAATTCCACGATCAGAATCGCGTTCTTCGCCGACAGACCCACCGTCGTCAACAGGCCGACCTGGAAGAACACGTCGTTCTCCAGACCGCGCAGCGTCGCGGCAAGCAGCGCGCCGAGCACGCCCAGCGGCACCACCATGATGACCGAGAACGGAATCGACCAGCTTTCATACAGCGCCGCGAGACACAGGAACACGACGAGGATCGAGATGCCGTACAGGATCGGCGCCTGCGAACCCGACTGGCGTTCCTGATACGACAGGCCCGTCCATTCGTAGCCGATCCCCGCCGGCAGCTTCGCCGCGATCGCTTCCATCGCCGTCATGGCCTGGCCGGTCGACTTGCCCGCTGCCGCCGCGCCCTGGATTTCCATCGCCGAGATACCGTTGTAACGCTCGAGCTTCGGCGAACCGTAGATCCATTCGCCGGTCCCGAACGCGCCGAACGGCACCATGGTTCCGGAGGCATTGCGCACGTACCACTTGTTCAGGTCGTCCGGGGTCATGCGGAACTGCGCATCGCCCTGCACGTAGACCTTCTTGATCCGGTTGTCGACGTCGAGGAAGTTGTTCACGTACTGCGACGCCCAGGCAATCGAGAAGGTCTGGTCGATGTCCGTCACCGCCACACCCAGCGCGTTCGCCTTCTCGCGGTCGACGTTCACCTTGAACTGCGGCGTGTCGTTCAGGCCGTTCGGCCGCACCTGCGCGAGCGTCGGGTCCTTCGCCGCCATGCCGAGCAGCATGTTGCGCGCTTCCATCAGCTTCGCATGCCCCATCCCCGCGCGATCCTGCAGCTCGAAGTCGAAGCCCGCCGCCGTGCCGAGTTCGGGAATCGAAGGCGGATTGACCGGGAAGATCATCGCGTCCTTGTAGGGCGCGAAGTGCATGAACATCCGCCCGACCAGCGCCTGCACCTTCTGGTCGCTGTGCTGGCGGTCCGCGTAGTCCTTCATCCGCACGAACACGAGACCGGAGTTCTGGCCGCGGCCCGCGAACGAGAAGCCGTTCACCGTGAACACCGACTCGACGATCGACTTCTCGTCCTTCAGCAGATACTCCTGCACGTCCTTCAGCACGTGCGCGGTGTACTCCTGCGTGGAACCGGCCGGCGCCTGCACGAGCACGAACATCGTGCCCTGGTCTTCATCGGGCAGGAACGACTTCGGCAGACGCAGGAACAGCATGCCCACCGCGACGATCACCACGATATAGATGATCAGCCAGCGGCCCGAACGCCGGATCACGTGCTGCACGCCCTTGTGGTACTTGTCCTGGCTCTTGTTGAAGTTGCGGTTGAACCAGCCGAAGAAACCCTTCTTCTCGGCCACGTGGCCTTCCGGATGCGGCTTCAGGATCGTCGCGCACAAGGCCGGCGTCAGCACCAGCGCGACCATCACGGACAGCACCATCGCGGCCACGATCGTCAGCGAGAACTGCCGGTAGATCGCGCCCACCGAGCCGCCCGAGAACGCCACCGGCACGAACACCGCCGACAACACCAGCGCCACGCCGATCAGCGCGCCGGTGATCTGGTCCATCGCCTTGCGAGTGGCCTCGCGTGGCGATAAATGTTCCTCCGACATCACCCGCTCGACGTTCTCCACGACCACGATCGCATCGTCCACCAGCAGGCCGATGGCGAGCACGAGGCCGAACATCGACAGCACGTTGATGGAGAAGCCGACCGCCGACATGATCGCGAAGGTGCCGAGCAGCACCACCGGCACCGCGATGGTCGGGATGATCGTCGCCCGCAGGTTCTGCAGGAACAGATACATCACGAGGAACACCAGCACGATACCTTCGATCAGCGTCTTGACCACTTCCTCGATCGACAGGCGCACGAACGGCGTCGTGTCATACGGGTACTTGACGACGAGACCGTGCGGGAAGTACTTCGACAGCTCGTCGACCTTCGCCCGGACCGCCTTCGCCGTGGCAAGCGCGTTCGCGCCGGTGGCGAGCTGGATACCGAAGCCCGCGGTCGGCTGACCGTTGTACTTGGTGTCGAAGTTGTAGTTTTCGCCGCCCAGCTCGATGTGCGACACGTCCTTCAGACGCACCTGCGAGCCGTCCTGGTTCACCTTCAGCAGGATGTCGCCGAACTGCTCGGGCGTGCGCAGCAGCGTGGCTTCCGTGATGGTCGCCTGCAGCATCTGCCCCGGCACGGCCGGCGTGCCGCCGAGCCCGCCCGCCGCCACCTGCACGTTCTGGTTGGTGATGGCGTTCTTCACGTCCACCGGCGTGAGCGAGTAGTTCGTGAGCTTGGTTGCATCGAGCCAGACGCGCATCGCGTACTGGGAGCCGAACAGCGTGGTGGTGCCGACGCCGTCGAGACGCGAAAGCGGATCCGCCACGTTCGACGCCACGTAGTTCGCGAGGTCGTACTTGTTCATGCTGCCGTCTTCGGACACGAAGGCGAGCACCAGCAGGAAAGAAGAACTCGACTTCGTGACCTTCGTGCCGAGCTGCTGCACGACCTGCGGCAACAGCGGCGTCGCGAGCTGCAGCTTGTTCTGCACCTGCACCTGCGCGATGTCGGGGTTGGTGCCCGCCGAGAACGTCAGCGTGACGGTGGCCGTGCCCGAGTCATCGGAGGTGGACGACAGATACAGCAAGTGGTCGAGGCCGGTCATCTGCTGCTCGATCACCTGCGTCACGGTGTTTTCCACCGTGCTCGCCGATGCGCCCGGATACGACGCGCTGATCTGGATCGCGGGCGGCGCGATGGTCGGGTACTGCGCGACCGGCAGCGTGAAGATCGAGGCCATCCCCGCCAACATCAGGATGATCGCAATCACCCACGCGAAGATAGGTCGATCGATAAAAAACTTTGCCATGTAACAGGCTCCCTTTTATTACGCGCCTGACGCAGCGGAGGCGGCCGAAGCCGAAGCCGGCTGAGCGCCGCTGCCGTTTGCCGGGGCCGACGCGCCCTGCGTGCCCTGTGCGCCTTGTGCATCCGACGCCGCCGGCGCCGACGCGGCCTGCGCACCGGATGCCGGATACGGGAACTTGGCGGCGACCGGCTTCACCTGCATGCCCGGCTTGGCCTTCTCGACGCCGTTTACGATCACGCGGTCGCCCGGGTTCAGGCCGCTGTCGACCACCCAGTTGTTGCCGCTGGTGCCGCCGGTGACGAGCTGGCGCAGTTCGACCTTGTCGTCCTTGTTGACGACGAGCGCGGTCGGCGTGCCCTTCTGGTCATGCGTGATGCCGATCTGCGGCACGACCAGCGCGTGGTCGTTCATGCCTTCCTGGATGCGCGCACGCACGAACATGCCCGGCAGCAGCACGCGGTCCTTGTTCTGGAAGATCGCGCGGATCGTGACCGAACCGGTGCTCTGGTCGACGCTCACGTCGGAGAACTGCAGCTTGCCCTGCTCGGTGTAATTGCGGCCGTCCTCGAGCACCAGCGTGACCTTCGCGGCGTGAATGCCTTCGGTCTGCAGACGCCCTTCCTGGATCTGCCTGCGCAGCTTGAGACCCTCGACGCTCGATTGCGTCAGATCGACGTAGATCGGATCGAGCTGCTGCACGGTCGTGAGCAGCGTCGCGGCGCTCGCCTGCACGTAGGCGCCCGGCGTCACCTGCGACAGACCAGTGCGGCCGGAGATCGGCGAGAGCACGTCGGTGTAGCCGAGGTTGATCTGCGCGGTATCGACCGCCGCCTTGCCCGACGCGACGTCCGCGACGGCCTGGCCCTGGGTCGCCACGGCGTTGTCGTAGTCCTGCTTCGACACCGCGTTGGCCGCGACCAGCACCTTGTAGCGCTGCACCAGCGCGTTCTGCGTCGCGACGTTCGCCTGCGCCTTTGCAAGCGTTGCCTTGGCCGTGTTCAGCGAGGCGATGTAGGGCGCCGGATCGATCTTGTAAAGACGCTGGCCGGCCTTGACGTCCGAGCCTTCGGTGAATTCCCGGCGCAGCACGATGCCGTCGACCCGTGCGCGCACTTGCGCGACCAGGAAGGCACTGGTGCGGCCCGGCAGATCGGCGACGACCGGCACGCTCGTCGGCTGGACGGTGACGATGCCGACTTCCGGCGTCTGCGGAGGAGGGGCTGACTGTTTTTGCCCGCACGCTGCCAGGAACATGGCAGCCGTCGCGGCGGTGATTAAGCGGAGTGGTACCCGTTCGACACGCATGGAGCGACCTCTGTCTAAGACTGAGAGTGAAGTGGGTGCGCGGCGGCCTTCCCCGGGCAATGCCGCGCACGAGCGTCGCAAGACGCTGACCAATAACCAACCAGTGAGACCAGTGAGCGCAACCGCCGGCCAGCGGCCGGGCTTTCACAATTCCGTGCGCGACGCTCGCGGAGCGCCGCCTCGAGGCCATAGGACGGCCAGAACGGAAATCGAAATGAAAGCTAGGTTCGGATACTACTCGCCGCCTGCTACTTGGGCTATCGGTCGACGGGTGGTATTGTATATACATTCACGAATGAATGTAAAAAACTGTACGTGTTTCTCCCGATGGGCCACGAGAAAAATCCGCTCGGGGAATCGATTACGTACGACAAACCTTCGACATCGCCGCGTTTCGCGCGCGGCTCTCATGGCGGCATCAGGAGCAGACGGTCCACGGACCGGACGATATGGTCAGACGAACCAAGGAAGAAGCGCAGGCCACGCGCAATCGCGTTCTGGACGCGGCCGAGCGGGTCTTCTACGAAAAAGGCGTGTCGCGGACGACACTCGCGGACATCGCGCAGGCGGCGGGCGTCACGCGCGGCGCGATCTACTGGCACTTCGCCAACAAGGGCGACCTGTTCAACGCGATGTTCGACCGCAGCCTGCTGCCGCTCGACGAACTCATCGAAGCCACGCTGGACGGCCGCGAAGAAGATCCCCTCGCGCGCCTGCGTGCCCTGTTCGTCTGGTGCATGCACAACATCACGACGGACGTGCAGCGCCGCCGCGTCTTCGACATCCTGTTCATGAAGTGCGAATTCGTCGAGGAAATGGGACCGGTGCGCGAGCGCCATCAGAACAACATGCGCGACGGCATGGAGCGCATCGAGCGGGCGCTGCGCAACGCGGTCGAGAAACAGCAGTTGCCCGCCCGGCTCGACACCCGCCGCGCCACGACCCTGCTGCACTGCCTCTTCACCGGCATCCTGCACGACTCGCTGATGCTGCCCGATCTCGTCGATCCGGAACGCGACGCCGAAGCGCTCATCGACGCCAGCTTCGACGCTTTACGTTCCAGCGCGGCCCTGCTGCTGCCGGCCGGCGCCTGACATCACGTCACCTCACGCCAAGCCGCGCGCCCGCTGGTTCGACGCGTAGATGTTGTCGCGCGCAGGCGGCTCGCCGGTGTCGAGCGCGGTGATCCACTCGGCGGTATCGAGCACGGCGGCGAAGCGCGACTGCATCACCACCGTGAAGACCCGATGGATTTCCTCCGCGCTCGCCCGTCCCGCGCTGTTTTCGTAGGGCACGGCGCCGGTGGCGTCGGCGAGAAACTCCACGGCAAGGCCCGCATGCACGGCGTGCTTGACGGTGGAATCGTCGCAATTGTGGGTCATGTATCCCGCGATCACGAGCGTGTCGATCTCGTGCGCGCTGAGCCAGTCCGCGAGATCGGTGCCGGCGAACGCGCTCGGCAGCGACTTCTCGACGTAATGCGCGCGCGGCCGCGAGGTGACTGTTTCGTGCAGCTCGGCCAGCGCGGAACCGCGCGCGAAGATCGGCGCGCTCGCGGGAGCGAAGTTCTGCACGACGACGACCGGCACGCCATGTTGCTGTGCGGCGTCCATCGCCCGGCCGATGTTGGCGAGCGACACATTCACATCGGGATATTCGATCGGCAGGTTGCCGGTGACGTACTCGTTCTGCACGTCGATGACGATCAGGGCGCGGCGCGGCATGTTCAGCTCCTTGGCGGATGAGCACGGGTTGGACCGGCGCATTGTCGCCGATGAGCCAGCTCGGCGCTCGTACCGCCTGCCTTACTGCAGCCCGACGTACTGCGCCACGAACGCGAACAGCGCGACGCACACGAGCATCGCCGCCCAGGCCCAGGCCGGCAGGCCGAGCGGATGCGGATCATGCGAATGGTCGCGCTCGCGATGCCCGAACGCCTGCCCATGCAGACGATGCCGCAGCACGCCGCTCGCGTGCGGGTCGCCGGCGATGCCGCGGGTCGCGCCGGGACGTCGCGACAATACCGTCGACATCGCGCCCGGGCGGAGAAACACATGGCGTCGCGGCGTGTCGTCCCCCGCCGCGCGCAGCGACGGAAAGCCGTGCTTCGCCCGCACCACTTCACAGAATTCGGCGAAGAAATCGTCGGCGCCTTCGCGCAGCGCATTCTCGATCTGCCGTGGCGGCAGGCTGGCGAGCGGCCCCGAAACCGTCGCCCAAACCGTGTATTCGATCCAGGTCGAACTGCCCTCGTCCTCCGGGTTCAGCGTCACCGCGATCTGTCCGCGCAGCGAGCCCACGCCCTCCCCGCGCGCCTTGAAGCTCAGCGTGCGCGCATAGCCAGCGCCCGTGTCTTCGTTGCCGCCAGGTTGCGGGGCCTGCTCGTGAGCCGCCTCGCGCGTGCGGCCGGCCAGGTGCGCGCGAATCTCGTAACGCGCGCGCAATGCGCCGAGCGGCACGATCAGCGTCAGCGCATACTCGCCGCCCGGCGTGCGCGCGAAGGATTCGCAATTGTCCAGACTGGCGCGGACCAGCGCGAGATCGCCCAGCGCTTCCCGAACGTGGTCCGGGTCGAGCGGAACGCGAAACGCATCGGTGACTTCCATGCAAGCCTCCGGGCCGGGAAACGCATGCGTCCGTTATCGCCGAGTGAAGGTAACGCTGTCTGTACGGATGGCCGCCTAGGACGTTTCGTCGATGCGATCGACACGACCGTGATAGAACGCGAGATAGCCCTTGATCTTCGCTGCGGCGTCGAGCGGCGCCTCATAACTCCAGGCGGCGTTTTCGACCGGACCGTCTTCTGTCAGCAGATGATAGTGCGTGGCCTCGCCCTTGAACGGGCAATGCGTCGTGTGGATCGAGCGCTCCAGCCGCGCCATGTTCACGTCGGCGCGCGGGAAGTAATGCACCTTGTCGGTGCCGCTCTCATGGAGCGTGAAAGCTGCGTGCGTATCGGCGTACGTGACGCCCTGATGGATCACGCGACAGCGCCGGCCGTTCGGCGTGATCTCGATGCGATGCGCCGCGTCATGTGCGTCGTTCAGTTCCGTGCCCATCGTAATGCGCCTCCTGCGTGGCGTCCGAAAACGAAAAAGCCACGAGCGCCCGCCTGCCGACGGACGCTCGTGACTTCATTATGGGACAAACTGCCCGGGCCGGGTGGCGTGGTTTTCAACGGCCCGATGGTACCGGGCAGCTGTCCCGTTCGCTTACTGAATGCTCCAGTGGAAGGCCGCCTTGGCCTTGCCCGGACCCGCCACGCTGACAGACTGCTTCTTTTCCTGATCCTTGTACTTTGCGTACACCGTATAGCTGCCCGGCGGCAGCTTCACGAGCATGTACGGGCCCATCGATTCGGTGCTCAGCACCTCGCCGCCCTTCCCGCCGACGATGCGCACATGCACGCCCGACAGGTAATCGGCGGTCGGTCCGGTGAAGCGGAGCGACAGCGGCCAGTGCGCCTGCTCGCGGATCAATGCGTGCGATTCGTCGAGCCCGACGCCGCCCGACGTGTAGGACACGTCGCCCTGTTGCTGGACTTGCGGCAGGCCGCCGCCGTTGGTGTTGCCGGCGCTCGATTGATCGGCGGTGGTGCCGCCCGAGGTTGCGCCCGAGGCTTGCGCCCAGGCGCCGCTCGCCATGCCTGCGCCCAGCGCCGCCGTGAGCAGCGCGGCGGTCAGTTTGCCCGTGATTTTGCTCGTCATGTTTTTGCTCCTTTTTGTCGATGTCGCGACACCTCCGGACTGCGTTGGGGTCATGGCGACGTCACGCCCGATGCGCTGTTTTCAAGCCGGTTCAAGGCTCGATTGACGCGATAGGGCACCGGGAAATAGGAGAGCATGCATCGTGCCCGCGGCGCGGGCACGATGCTGGAGCGCGCACTCAGCCCAGGTCGACCGGGACGAAGATCTGCGCGTTGTCGCGCTGGATCAGGAGCGCGATGCTGTCGCCGGCGTGCGACACCATGGTCTTCAACTGCTGCACTGACGTCACCGGCTGGCCGTTGACGGCCAGGATCACGTCGCCGGCCTGGATGCCTGCATTGGCGGCCGCGCCGTTCGATTGCTGCACCAGCAGACCGCGCGAGAGCGAATCACCCTGCTTTTCGTCCGGCGTGAGCGGGCGCACCGCGACGCCCAGGCGGGCATCCTGCGCACCGGCGTCGTCGTCGCCCTTGGTGTCCGCGCTGGCGGTCTTGGCGTCCTTCAGCGCGCCGATCGTGACGCTCAGGTCCTTGGATCCCTTGTCGCGCCACACCGTGACCTTGGCCGACGTGCCCGGCGCGAGGCCCGCGACCTGCGCCGGCAGCGACGTGGAATCCGCGACCGCGACGCCGTTCACCGAGGTGATCACGTCGCCCGGTTGCAGACCGCCCTTCGCGGCCGGCCCGCCCGGTTCGACCGAGCTCACCAGCGCGCCTTGCGGCGACTTCATGCCGAACGAGTTGGCCAGGGTCTGGTTCATGCCCTGCACCGTCACGCCGAGCCGGCCGCGATCGACGTGACCCGTCTTGATGAGCGCGTCCTTCACCTTGATGGCTTCGTTGATCGGGATCGCGAACGAAAGGCCCTGGAAGCCGCCGGTCTGCGAGTAGATCATCGAGTTGATGCCAATGACTTCGCCCTGCAAATTGAAAAGCGGTCCGCCCGAGTTGCCCGGGTTCACCGGCACGTCGGTCTGGATGAATGGCGTGTAGTTCTCGTTGGGCAACGCGCGCGACTTCGCGCTGATGATGCCCGAGGTCACGGTGTTGTCGAAGCCGTACGGCGAGCCGATCGCTACGACCCACTGGCCGACCTTGCTGCCGTTCGGATCGCCGATCTTCACGGTGGGAAGATTCTTCGCGTCGATCTTCAGCACGGCGACATCGGATTGCTTGTCCGCGCCGATGACCTTCGCGCGGTACTCGCGCTTGTCCGTGAGCTTGACGGTGACGATATTGGCGTTGTCGACAACGTGTGCATTCGTCAGGATGTAGCCGTCGCTCGACACGATGAAGCCGGAGCCCAGTCCTTCGCTCGGACGATCGGCGCCCGGGCCGCCATCGCCGCCGCCCATGCCGGGCACGCCGCCGAAGCGCTTGAAGAATTGATAGAAAGGATCGTCGGGATCCATCGGCACCTGATTCATGTTGCGACGGTTGGACGTCTGCTTCACGACATGCTTGGCGCTGATGTTCACGACGGCGGGCCCATACGTTTCCACGAGACCCGAGAAGTCGGGAATGCCGGTCTTGGCTGCGGCTTCGGCGGGCATCATGGCCGCGGACGCCGGCGAGATCACCTGCGGAGCAGGCACATTGTTATGGCCGGCCACATAGCCCGCTGACAAGGCGACGGCAACCGCCGCTGCAACGGCGCTACGGGTGAGGATCTTTCGGTTCATCGTGTGCTCCTGACGAGGGATGCGCTCTTCTGGAGCGCGCTATTTCGATGGAGCAAGATTACGGGGTGTCGCTTAAAGCTTTCTTAAAGTTCGAGCAGGGCGGGCGTGCCTTTGAATTGCTTTCTTTGCATTGCTTCATGAAACAGCACGCCGGCTCGGGACGGCAGCCCGTTGAGGCTGCCGTCCTTCGCATCGCCGACTGTTTGCTTCGAACTGCTTTACTGATCGATTACAGCCGGCTGCCTTGATGGAACGATGCTCAGAACTCGTAGCCCACCTGACCTCGCACGCCGGTGTCGCCGCTCGGCGTGAAGGCTGCGGCGCCGTTCACGAGCCAGCGATTGTTTTCCGAACGATACGTGCCGCCGAGGCCGACTGCCGTGTAACCCTTGTAATTGCCCACGCCCACGGCAACGACGGTCTTGCCCGGCGCGCTCGGTGTCAGGTTCGGCATGGCCATCGCCGCGGCGACGCCGGAGAAGGCCTGACGCGCCACGGTGTTGACGCTGCTCTGCACCGCACTCAACTGATTCATGTTGACGGCATCGGTACCGTTGACGCCTGGCGCCACGTTGGTCAGACGGCGTTCCTTGCCCTTTGCGCCGATCGACACGGTGTTGTCCTGATCGGCAAGCGAACCGCTGCCCAGTGCGACCGCATTGTTGCCGGAAGCATTGGCGCCGTTGCCGATCGCGGTGGCATCCGTGCCGCTGGCGATGGCGGGCGTGTCGTTGGTCTGGGCGGCAATCACGGTGCTGCCGCCGCCCGCGAAGTTCTGCACCCGCGATGTGATATCGGCGATCTGCTGGTTCGTCGTCCACAACTGGGAGCCGTTCACGGCGTCCGTGCTGTCGGCGGAGAGCGTGCCTGCCGACACGCCCGTCACCATGCGCGTGCCTTCGCTGCCTGTCACGTCGACGACCGTGCCGTTGGCGTTCTGCCCCACCGTGATCTTGCGCGAAGCCGGATCCTGCTGGACGAGACCCACGGTGCCGCTGTTGATCTGAGTGGTGATGTCGGCGATATCGGTTGTGTTCTTCTCGATGGCGGCGGTGTTGTTCGCGACGTTCACTTGCAGGTTCGAAATGTTCGACGTGTTTTGGGACGTGCGGCCGTCGAGATTCGTGAATGCGGCTTCTACGCCCTGCACGCTTTGACCGTTGAGGGCGTAGGTTGGTTGGGTAACCAGACCATTCGCGTCCATGGAGGAACCGCCGCCGAGCGCTGCGGCTGTGGAGTTCGCGAGTCCGTGGAGTTGCGAGCCGTTTACGGCTTCGTTGCTCGTTGCGTTCACCGCGCCGTTGGCTACACCAATCAACCTGCGCGAGCCTCCCGAACCCGTGAAGTCGATCACCGCACCATCGGTGTTTCTCGCCACCGAAATGACGCGCGAGACAGCGTCCTGTTGCACCAGCCCGATCGTCCCGTTGCTGATCTGCGTGTTGATCGTGCTGATGTCCGTGGTGTTCTGCGTCGTGCGTCCGTCGAGGTTCGTGAATGCCGCCTCCACGCCTTGCACGGGTTGACCGTTGAGGGTGTAGGTCGGCGTCGTGACAAGGCCATTCGCGTCTACGGAAGCACCGCCGCCCAGCGCGGCTGCGGCCGAGGCTGAAGCCGCAAAGAGTTGCGAGCCATTCACGGCTTCCATGCTTCCGCCGCTCACTGTACCGTTCGCTACGCCCGTCAACGTGCGCGCACCTCCCGTGCCCGTGAAATCGATCGCCGAACCGTCTGTGTCCTTGCCAACCGTAATCGTGCGCGTCGCCGGGTCTTGTTGAACCAGGCCCACCGTCCCGTTGTTGAGCTGATTGGTGATGCCGTTGATTGCGGCCGTGTTGTTCGTGATGTCACCGGCGTTTTGCATCGTGCGTCCGTCGAGGTTCGTGAATGCAGCTTCCACGCCCTGCACGGACTGACCGTTGAGGGTGTAGGTCGGCGTCGTGACCAGACCGTTCATGTCCACGGATGAACCACCGCCCAACGCTGTGGCCGTGGAATTCGCGAGCCCGTGAAGCTGCGAGCCATTCACGGCTTCGTTGCTCGTGCTGTTCACTGCGCCGTTCGCCAAGCCCGTCAGCGTGCGCGAGCCTGCCGATCCCGTGACATCGACCACCATACCGTCAGTGTCCTTCGCCACCGTAATGACGCGCGAAACAGCGTCCTGCTGCACCAGCCCAATCGTCCCGTTGCTGATCTGCGTGTTGATCGTGCTGATGTCCGTGGTGTTCTGCGTCGTGCGTCCGTCGAGGTTGGTGAATGCGGCTTCCACGCCTTGCACGGGTTGACTGTTGAGCGAATAGGTCGGCGTCGTGACAAGGCCATTCGCGTCTACGGAAGAACCGCCGCCCAGCGCTGCCGCGGCCGACGCTGAAACCGCAAAGAGTTGGGAGCCATTCACGGCTTCCATACTTCCGCCGCTCACTGTACCGTTCGCCACACCCGTCAACGTACGCGCACCTCCCGATCCAGTGAAATCGACCGCCGAGCCGTCCGCGTTCTTGCCAACCGTGATCATGCGCGTGGCCGGGTCTTGTTGAACCAGGCCCACCATACCGTTGTTGATCTGATTCGTAATGTCGTTGATCGCGGCCGTGTTGTTCGTGATGTCGCCGGTGTTTTGCGTGGTACGGCCGTCGATGTTCGTGAACGCCGCCTCCACGCCTTGCACAGGTTGACCGTCGAGCGTGTAGGTCGGCACTGTGACCAGACCGATCGTGTCCACGGATGAACCACCGCCCAACGCTGTAGCCGTGGAGTTGGCGAGCCCGTAAAGCTGCGAGCCGTTCACGGCTTCGTTGCTCGTTGCGTTCACCGCGCCGCTCGCCACACCCGTCAACGTGCGCGCACCTCCCGACCCAGTGAAATCGACCACCGAACCGTCCGCGTTCTTGCCAACCGTGATCATGCGCGTGGTCGGCTCTTGTTGAACCAGACCCACCGTACCGTTGTTGATCTGATTGGTAATGTCGTTGATCGCGGCCGTGTTGTTCGTGATGTCGCCGGTGTTTTGCGTGGTACGGCCGTCGATGTTCGTCAACGCCGCCTCCACGCCCTGCACAGGTTGACCGTCGAGCGTGTAGGTCGGCGCCGTCACCAGCCCGTTAGCATCCACGGACGAACCGCCGCCCAGCGCAGCCGCAGCCGAACTTGAAACCGCAAACAACTGCGACCCGTTCACGGCTTCATTGCTGGCGCCGTTCACTGCGCCCTCGGTCACGCCCTTCAGCGTGCGCGTGCCCGTGAGGCCAGTGAAGTCGATCGCCGAACCATCGGTGCCCTTTGCAACCGTGATGTTGCGCGTCAGCAGATCCTGCCCCACCAGTCCGATTCCGCCCAGGCTGATTTGCGCGCTGATGTCGCCGATGTCCAGCATGTTCTGCGTCGTGCGTGCATCGATGTTCGACAGGGCCGCGCCGACGTTGTTGACCGAAAGACCGACAACCGTAAAGGTAGGCGGCACGATCGTTCCGTCGATGGCCACCGTCGCGCCCCCGCCTAGCGCCGCAGCAGCCGAACCCGACAGCGCAAACAACTGCGCGCCGTTCACCGCCTGCGTGCTCGCGCCGTTCACCACGCCCTTGGTCACTCCCGTCAGCGTCCGGGTGCCCGCGATGCCCGACACATCGACGGTCGCGCCAGCCGAGTTTTTAGCGACTGTCACGGTGCCCAAAACCGTATCCAGCTGCACCAGTCCGATGGCCCCGGTGTTGATCTGGTTGGTCATGTTGGCGACGGACGTCGTGTTGCTCGCCACGGACGTGTTGAGTACGCCCAGCGCCGCATCGAGCTTGTCGAAACCCGTGCCGACCGTGTTCGCCGCGCCGTTCGTGCCGGCAATCAGGTTGGTCGTGGCGAGCGCATAGGAAGGCCCGGTGACAGCACCCGTCGTTGCATTGAGCGAAGCGCCGCCTCCGAGCACTGCCACCACCGGACTGAATTGACCGACGTTGATGGCGTCCCGTCCGCTCAGACCCGCCGCGATACCCGACAGCAAAACGCCGCCGTTCACGCTGTCAGTCATCGTGGCGATATACATACTCGGCGAGAACGCCAGCTTTTTCTGCGTCGTCGAAGCGACGATTTGCGTGGTGCCGCTGCCCATCGCGTTCCAGATGCCGACGGCAGGCAGGTCGCCGATGATGTCCCCGGCCGCCCAGAATCCGCAGTTCGACACGACGTTCCCCGACGTATAGTTGAAGTTGGCCGCTCCGTTGTTCGCACAGATATCCGCCCACGCGCTTCCCGACAGCAGGAACGTCACCGCCCCCGCTCCACACGTGACCCGCCTGACGCGCCCCGGCTTGTCCTCGCCACGCGCCTCGATACATGCCTCGACACATGCCTGCACGGCGCCCCGAAAGGTGCTTTCCCACCACGCTCCAAACTTCGAATTCATTTTTATTCCCAAGGATCTTTATTGTATGAACACCCCGGCCTCTCCGAGGCGCCTCGGCGGCATGAATCGGCGACACGCGCACTGTTGAAACAGAGGGGAGATTCGAAATGAAGCCCGGCGGACAGACGAGCGCGCGCTCGTCCACGCCGATCACTCGTCGGACGACCTTCTCTGGAACAGACGGGAGCGGTGTCAGGAATTCCCGTGAATCTTTAGGAATCCGTCGATTGCCGCTTTTGAAATTCTAGGAATTGGGATGCCGGCGGCGTATGAGTAAAGTCTCAAAGTTGCCGGTGAAGTATGAATTTCGTCTTTCTCTGATGGAAGCAGCATTCATAACGCTGCCAGAAGAAATCATTCAAGCGCTGACGGTCAGGAGATAAAGCACGCCGATTGCCGGCCAGCAATAGAACCGCTGTCGAGCAGACTCGGTCCATCCGATGTTCAAAACCGGATCGATACCTTCAACCCGCCGGCTTGCGATTCCCCGAGCTCCACGCGCGTGCCGTGCTGCGCGGCAATCCTGCGCACGATCGCGAGGCCGAGCCCGCTGCCCGACACATCCGTCCGCGCCCGGTCCGCGCCTTCGCCGACGCGATAGAAGCGGTCGAACACCCTTTCTCGTTCTGCTTGAGGGATGCCGGGTCCGGTATCCGAAATCTCGACCAGCGGCCGGCCTTCCCGCACCTTCAGGCAGACATCCACGCGGCCGCCGCGCGGCGTGTATTTGGTCGCGTTGTCGATAAGATTGTTGAACATCACGCGCAGCGCATCCGGGTTGCCCTCGACGCTCGCCGGCTCGCTCGCCTCGATGCCCAGATCGACGCCGCGCTCCTGCGCCACCAGGACATAACCGCGCACGCAGCTTTCCAGCAGGGCACACAGGTCGACCGTCACGCCGGCGCCCTGGCCATCCGGCTCCGAGCGCGCCAATGCAAGCAGTTGCTCGGCGAGCCGCGTCGCGCGCGCAATGCCTTCGTTCAGGTCCGCGAGCGCCTCGCGCCGCGCGTCATCGTCCTGGGCACGCCCGACCAGCTGCGCCTGGATCTGCACCGCCGCGAGCGGCGTGCGCAACTCGTGCGCGGCGTCGGCGACGAAAGCCTTCTGGGTGTCCAGCGCCGCCGCCAGACGCGACAGCAGCGCATTGAGCGCCCGCACGACCGGCCGCACTTCCTGAGGGAGACGCCGGTCGGAGAGCGGGTCGAGCGCCTCGGGATGACGTGTGTCGAGCGCGTGCGTCACGCGTCGCAGCGGCGCGAGCCCGCGTCCGACGATGACCCAGATGGCCACACCCAGCAGCGGCAACAGCAGCACCAGCGGCCACAACGTGCGCCACGCGACGCCGGCCGCGACGCGGTTGCGGATCGACAGCGGCTGCGCGAGCTGCACCACGTTGTCGCCGACGATCGCGCTGTACACGCGCCATTCGCCGCGCGGCGTGGTTTCGGTGGAGAAGCCGAGTTCGGCATGCGGCGCGAGCGGCACGCGCGGATGTGAGTAATACATCAGCACGCCATTGCGATTCCAGATCTGGATCACGACGCCTTCGTCGCTTTCGCTGCGTGAACTCAGCACCGACGAAAACGGTTCCGACGGCAACGCCGCCGCGATCTGCTGCAACTGGTAGTCGAAGAGTTCGTTGGCTTCGGCGAGCGCCTGCCGGTAGATCAGCCAGCCCGCGAAGCCGACGCCGAAGATCACCAGCGCGAGCAGCCAGATGAGCAGCGTGCGGCGGATCGACCGCATCAGGCGTCCTTCGCGACCATGTAGCCCAGGCCGCGAACGTTGCGGATCAGATCGGCGCCGAGCTTCTTGCGCAGCGAATGGATGTACACCTCGACCGTATTGCTGCCGATCTCCTCGCCCCAGCCGTAGATCTTTTCTTCGAGCTGGCTCTTGGAGAGCACCGCGCCGGGACGGACCATCAAGGCTTCGAGCAGCGCGAATTCGCGCGCCGACAGCGCCACCGGATTGCCCGCCAGCGTCACCTGGTGGCCGACGGGATCGAGCGCCAGGTCGCCGTGCCGCACGAGCGACTCGCCGCGGCCCGCGTGACGCCGGATCAGCGCACGCATGCGGGCGCCCAGTTCGTCGAGATCGAAGGGCTTGACGAGGTAGTCGTCCGCACCGGCGTCGAGCCCCTTGACGCGGTCCGCGATGGCGTCGCGCGCCGTCACGACCAGCACCGGCAAGCCGTTGCCGCGCGCGCGCAGCGTCTTCAGCACGTCGAGGCCGTCGCGCCGCGGCAGGCCGAGGTCGAGCAGCATCATGTCGTAGGGCTCGCCCGCGACCGCCGTGAGCGCGGCCTCGCCGTCCTGCACCCAGTCGACTGCAAAGCCGTCCGCGCGCAGCGCCTTGCGCACGCCTTCGGCGATCATCCGGTCATCTTCGACAAGCAGGATTCGCATGGCACATGTCTACCGATGGTTACGTGAAGCGGCCCTTTCGACCGCGGTCCATTGTAGCCGCGCGGCTCCGGCTCAGGCTTAAGCGGGTCTTAACGGCGCGCCATGCATGTGCTACGGCCCGGCGCTGCTACCTGTCGCATGCATGCCGCAACGCGCGGCAACTCAAGCCGATTCGTACGATTTTCGCAAGCCAGCTTGTCTACAATAGCCGCTGCCCGCCAACCGCTTCGAATCGACCGTTCGTCCATGCCGCTCGCTTTCCGCTCCGTGTACCGCCGTCTTGCCCCGTTCACTTTCGCTGTCATGGCCGGCGCCGTGGCCCTCGGCGCGATGCCCGAAGCGCACGCGCGCGGCGGCACGAAAGCCGAAGCCCAGGCGCATGCGCCGGAACGGGCGGC
Organism: Caballeronia sp. LZ035; assembly: GCF_031451175.1. Classification (NCBI taxonomy): domain Bacteria; kingdom Pseudomonadati; phylum Pseudomonadota; class Betaproteobacteria; order Burkholderiales; family Burkholderiaceae; genus Caballeronia; species Caballeronia sp. LZ035. The sequence goes on along the minus strand of NZ_JARUXS010000001.1, from coordinate 837,581 downwards.
CAGGGGCGGCAAGGGCGCGAAGGGCGTCACGCCTTCGAAGCAGGCAGCAAAGGCCGGCCGCGCGGCGAAGATCAGCGTGCCCGCCGGCCCGCTGCCCGCTTCGGTGATGACCGCGCTTGCACGCGCGCATGTGCCGCTGTCGTCGATGAGCGTCGTCGTGCAGCGGGTCGGCGCGCCAGTGCCGCTCGTGGCGATCAACGCGAACGAGCCGATGCTGCCCGCCTCGACGATGAAGCTCGTCACGACCTTTTCGGGCCTCTCGATCCTGGGCCCCGACTACCGCTGGAAGACCACCGCCTACGCCGACGGCGAACTCGATGCGCAAGGCGTGCTGCACGGCAATCTCTATATTCAGGGCACGGGCGATCCGAAGCTCGTGCCGGAAGAATTGATCGATCTCGTCGAGCAGATCCGCAAGAGCGGCATCACCGGCATCGACGGCGCGCTGGTGCTCGACAAGCGTTACTTCGACGTCTCCACGCGCGACCTGCCCGCCTTCGACAACGAGGATTCCGCGCCGTATAACGTCGGCCCGGACCCGCTGCTGTACGCGTTCAAGTCGCTGTCCTTCACGCTCACGCCGGGCACGGACGGACAGGTGGCCATCGACGTGCTGCCGCAACTCGCGCAACTGCAGATCGACAACGAACTGCGCGTCACGCGCGGCGCGTGCGTCGGCTCGTTGCAGGCGGCGTCGCCTTCGGTGGCGCAGGTTCAGGGCGGCTTCGTGCAGGCGTCGTTCGTCGGCGACTATCCGCTGCGCTGCGGCCCGCGCACCGTCAACGTCGCGGCGCTCGATCACTCGACCTTCTTCGCAGGCGGTTTCCTCGCGTTGTGGAAGCAGGCGGGCGGCACCTTCCAGGGCACGACGCGCGAAGGCCCGACGCCGTCGAACGCGCGGCTGGTCGGCACACATCGCAGTCCGGTGCTGTCGGACGTGGTGCGTGACATCAACAAGTTCAGCAACAACGTGATGGCGCGCAACCTGTTCCTGACGATCGGCGCGACGCAGCTCAAGCCGCCCGCGACCACGGCGAAATCCTCGCAAGCCATCCAGGCGTTCCTGCGCCGCAGCGCCCTGCCGATGAACGGCCTCGTACTCGACAACGGCTCGGGGCTGTCGCGCGACGAGCACATCAGCGCAATCTCGCTCGCCGACCTGCTGCTGGCCGCCAATGCAAGCCCGGTGGCGCAGGTGTACATCGAGTCGCTGCCGATCGCGGGTGTCGACGGCACGATGCGCAATCGCCTCACCAACGCGGGCGCACTCGGCAATGCCCACATCAAGACCGGCACGCTGCGCGACGTGCGGGCCATCGCGGGCTATGTCGGCGCGGAGAATGGCGAGAGCTACGTGGTCGTGAGCTTCATCAACGACCCGCGCGCCGAGGCCGCGCGCGCCGCGCACGACGCGCTGCTCGAATGGGTCTACGAAGGGGCGCGCAAGGCCGGCGTCGAGGACTGAACGCTGCCGGGCACGCGACGCGCGGGCACGGCGGCAGGCACGAAAAAGCACGGGTGACCGAAGATTTCTTCTACGAAGTCGAATCCGTAACACTGCGCGCGGCGTGTACGCTGTCGTGCACGGCGCCCGGCCGCTTGGGCCGGATACGCCGCATCACTTAAACTCGCGATAGCGAGGCGAGGCGCGAGGACCGAAAACGGCCGGACGCCGCGATCGAACTATAAACACCAGAAGACGGAGACGAGGTCCATGAAGAAGCAACGCTCGACGCGCGCCGCCCTGACGCGCCTGGCCCAGACCGCAACGGTCTGCGCCGCGATTGCCGTACTCGCCGCGTGCGGCGGCGGCGGTGACGACAACAACAACGCCACACCCGCGGGCGGCGTCAAGCTGCAGGTCGTGTCGTTCGGCGACAGCCTGTCGGACGTCGGTACCTACGCGCCGGTCGCGACGGCCAATTTCGGCGGCGGACGCTTCACGACGAATCCGGGCCAGGTCTGGGTTCAGAACGTCGCGCAGTATTACGGCGACACGCTGACCCCGGCCATGACCGGCGGCTTCGGCGTCCCGCCGGTCACTCAGAAGGGCCTGGGCTACGCGCAGGGCGGCTCGCGCGTGACCAACCCGATGGGCATCGGCCACGCCACGGATCCGAACAGCTACGCCGGCACGCTGACCGTGCCCGTCTCGACGCAGGTGCAGAACTACCTGGCCGCGCACGGCAGCTTCAACGCCAACCAGCTCGTCATCATCAACGGCGGCGCGAACGACATCCTGTACAACCTGCAGGCGCTCAAGGCCGGCGCGATCAGCCAGGCCGACGCCTTCGCCGCGATCGGACTGGCCGCGCAGCAGCTCGGCGGCATCGTCGCGTCGATCCTGAGTCATGGCGCGACCCACGTGCTGGTGTCGAACGTGCCGGATATCGGCACCACGCCGCAGGGCGCGATGAGCGATGCCATCACGCGCGGCGCGCTCTCGAGCGCTTCGGCGGGCTTCAACAACGCGCTCGACCTGACGCTCCAAGGGCTGCAGATCAAGTCGAAGGTCATCTATCTGGACGTGCCGCCGAAGCTCGCGCAGATCACCGCGAACTATCAGCAACTCGGCTTCAAGGTGTCGAACACGGGCACCGCGTGCAACCTGCAGGCGATGGCCGCGGCCGCCGCGAAATTCGGCGAGCCTGACCCGCAGGACTTCGCGACTTCGCTGTTCTGCTCGCCGCAGGTGCTGACCGAGGCTGGCGCAGACCAGACCTATATGTACGCCGACACCGTGCATCCGACCACGCACCTGCACGCGCTCTATGCGCAACAGGCCGAGCAGACGGTCGCGGCATCGGGGCTCGGGAAGTAACTCGGGAAGTAACTCGGGAAGTAAGCGCGCTTGTAGCGCCACGCTGAAAGACAAACCGCCCGGTCGATTTCGACCGGGCGGTATTGTTTGAAGCCTCGGATCAGGTCAGGCGTCCGCTTCGAAGGCGGCGGCCGCCCGCCCCAGCCGGTCGTTCACCGCGATCCATTCCATCGATTCAGGCAGTTTCTCGATCAGGATGCGTTCCACGTTGGCCCGATCGAGCGCGCGCAGCAGACCGTACAGATCGCGCGCATAGCTTTGCGGGTCCTCGGGTGCGGCGACAAAATGCACGTTCGGCGCATGGGCCCACTCGCCCGCGCTCGACGCCCGCGCGACCAGCGCGATCTTCCTTCCGCTCGACCGGTCCTGCGCGGCGAGCAAGGGCGCGAGCGCCGCGAACGGCAACAGCGCGAGCGGCGTGCGCGGCGCGTAGTGCGCCTTCAACGTGCCGGAAGCACGCGGAGCGGTTGCATCCGAACCGTCGGGCAGGCGCGGCGCCACGCCCAGCACGTCCGCAATCTGCTGCGGACTCACGTGCCCCGGCCGCAACAGCGCCGCAAAGCCGCGCGACAGATCCAGAATCGTCGATTCGATGCCGACATCCGCCGCGCCGCCGTCGACCACATGCACCGCGCTGCCGAATTCCTCCCACACGTGCTGCGCGGTAGTCGGGCTGACGTGTCCGAAGCGGTTCGCAGAAGGCCCCGCCACGCCGCCCTGCCGCCCGGTGCCGAGGCGCCGCCGGTGAAACGCCGACAACAGCTGCTGCGCCACCGGATGCGACGGACAACGCACGCCCACCGAATCCTGTCCGCCGCTCACCGCAGCCGGAATATGCGCCGCGCGCTTGAGAATCAGCGTCAGCGGGCCGGGCCAGAACGCATCGATGAGCTTGCGGGCATCGGCGGGAAGCTCGCGCACCCAGTAGCCCGGATCGGCCTCGGGCGCCAGATGCACGATCACCGGATGATTCGCCGGACGGCCCTTCGCCGCATAAATGCGCGCGATGGCGTCCGGATTCTCGGCGTCACCGCCAAGGCCATAGACCGTTTCGGTCGGGAACGCGACGAGCTCGCCGGCATCGAGCAAGGCGGCTGCCTCGTCGATCTGCGCGGCGCTCGGAAAGTGGAGGGTCATGGCCTGCTGCTTCGGTGAGGCTCAGTCGAGCGGGATATGCAGCATGCGCGCGCAGTCGCGCGCCGCCGTGCGCGCTTCCTCGAGCGTCGCCGCCGTGAAGTTGATGTGCCCCATCTTGCGCCCGCGCCGCGCCTCTTCCTTGCCGTACAGATGCAGCCGCGCCGCCGGCATCGCCGCGACCTCCGTCCAGGCCGGCGGACGAGACTTGTCGCCGTCGAACCAGACGTCGCCGAGCAGGTTCAGCATCGCAGCCGGCGAATGCTGGCGCGTGTCGCCGAGCGGCATGCCGGTCATCGCGCGGACCTGCTGCTCGAACTGGCTCGTCGCGCAGGCATCGACCGTGTAGTGCCCGGAATTGTGCGGACGCGGCGCCATTTCATTGGCGATCAGCGAGCCGTCTTCCAGCACGAAGAACTCGACGCACAGCACGCCCACATAGCCGAGCTTCGCCGCGATGGTCAGCGCCGCGTCCTGCGCCTGCGCGACCAGCGTGTTGGACGCATCGGGCGCGGGCACGACCGTCTTCGCGAGAATGCCGTTGACGTGCACGTTCTGCGCAAGCGGAAACACGGCCGACTTGCCGTCGCCGCCACGCGCGATCAGCACGGACACTTCGTACTTCAGCGGCATGCGCTTTTCCAGCACGCACGGCACGCCCGCCAGCGACGCATGCGCCTCGCGCACTTCCTGCACGTTGCGCACGTTCACCTGCCCCTTGCCGTCGTAGCCCAGGCGCGCGGTCTTGAGGATGCCCGGCAGCACGGCGGCGAGCTTCTCGTCGGGCAGCGCGGCGAGCGCTTCGGTCGATTCGATCACCACATGCGGCGCCACCGGCACGCCCGCCTGCGCGATGAAGCGCTTTTCCGCCACGCGATCCTGCGCGATCGCCACGCAGCTCGCGGCCGGGCTCACGAAGGTGCGCGACGCGAGAAATTCGAGGCTCGCGGACGGCACGTTCTCGAATTCCGTCGAGACCGCCGCGCACAGTCGGCCGAGCTCGGTGAGCGCGGTCGGGTCGTCGTAGGCGGCGCGAATGTGACGATCCGCGACGGCGCCGGCGGGGCTCGTCGCGTCCGGATCGAGGACGGCGACGCGATAGCCCATCGACTGCGCGGCGAAGCAGAACATGCGGCCGAGCTGGCCGCCGCCCACCATGCCTAGCCAGGCGCCCGGCAGGATGGGGGAGATCGGGGAGTTATGTGGGTTCATCGTGGGGGCTGGAGGGCTGGCGGGCGGTTGAGGAAAGCGTACTCGGGATGAAAAGTGGGAGCGCGGCCCGTTTTCGACACGCGGGCCGCGCGCGCAGTCCTTAGAGCGGCGGCAACGCCATGTCCCGTGCCGCCTGATTCTGCTTCACGCGGAACGCCGCGAGCGCCTCGGCGAATTTCGCCTCGGTGGCGCTCAGGATCGATACCGCGAACAGCGCCGCGTTCGCCGCGCCTGCCTCGCCGATGGCGAAGGTCGCGACCGGCACGCCCTTCGGCATCTGCACGATCGAGTGCAGCGAGTCCACGCCCTTCAGATACTTGCTTGCCACCGGCACACCCAGCACCGGCAGCGTGGTCTTGGCCGCCAGCATGCCCGGCAGATGCGCCGCGCCGCCCGCGCCCGCGATGATGGCGCGCAGCCCGCGTTCGCGCGCCTGCTCCGCGTAGGCGAACATCTCGTCCGGCATGCGGTGCGCGGACACGACCTTTGCCTCGTAGGGCACGCCGAATTCCTGCAGGATCGCCACGGCGTGCTTCATCACGTCCCAGTCGGAACTGGAACCCATCAACACCCCGACGAGCGGCGCGTCATGCACATGCGCGCCGGTCTGTACTTCGCTCATTCCGTTTCCCTTGAAATGCATGCGCCGCCTGAGACAGTTCGGCAAGCGGCGCCAGTCAAACTCGACCTGTACCCGGCGACCTCAGGAGAGCGTCTGGCCAGTCAGGCGCTGCAACGCTTCCTGATACTTCTCGGAGGTCTTCGCGATCACGTCGTCCGGCAGCTTCGGCGCGGGCGGTTCCTTCTTCCACGGCTGCGTTTCGAGCCAGTCGCGCACGAACTGCTTGTCGAAGGACGGCGGGTTGGTGCCGACCTGATAGCCGTCGGCGGGCCAGAAGCGGGACGAATCGGCGGTCAGCACTTCGTCCATCAGGAACAGCTCGCCCTTGTTGTCGAGGCCGAACTCGAACTTGGTGTCCGCGATGATGATGCCGCGGGTCGCCGCGTATTCCGCCGCTTCCTTGTACAGCTGGATGGAAATGCGCCGGATGGTCGCCGAGAGTTCGGTGCCGATGCGCCGTTCCATCTCGTCATAGGTGATGTTTTCGTCGTGATGGCCCATTTCGGCCTTCGCGGCGGGCGTGAAGATGGGCTCGGGCAGCTTCTGCGCGTTCTGCAGTCCCGGCGGCAGTTCGACGCCGCATACCGCGCCCGTCGCCTGATAGTCCTTCCAGCCGCTGCCGGCGAGATAGCCGCGCACCACCGCCTCGACGAGGATCGGCTCCAGGCGCTTCACCACGACCGCACGGCCTTCGAGCTGTGCGGCTTCGTCCGCCGTCACGACCGTCGCGGGGTCGATGCCCGTGTTGTGGTTCGGCACGATATGGCCGAGCTTCTCGAACCAGAAATCGGCCATCGTGTTCAGCACGCGGCCCTTGTTCGGGATCGGCTCGCCCATCACGACGTCGAATGCGGAGAGGCGGTCGGTCGTGACGATCAGGAGCTTGTCCTGACCGACGGCGTAGTTGTCGCGGACCTTGCCGCGGCCGAGCAGCGGCAGCGATTTGATCGTGGATTCGTATAGCGTGGACATCGTCGTGTACCGAAGAGTGCTGGAAAGGTGGGCTGCCGCCTCGGACCGTCCCTGGCGGCAAGCCGGGACGGCGGGGCAAAGCGAACGGGTCCCGTCGCCGGAACCCGTTGATTTTACTTTACAAAGACCGCGACGCTCAGCGGGCGCTCAATTCGCGCTCACTTGACGATCTGCGCGAGCTCGCCGGACTTGTACTTCTCGGCGATCTTCTCGAGCGGCACCGGCTTGATCTTGCCCGCCATGCCCTCGCAGCCGAACTGCATGTAGCGCTGGCGAACGATTTCCCTGGTCGCCTCGCGGGCCGGCTTCAGGTAGTCGCGCGGATCGAACTTCGACGGATTCTCGATCAGGAAGCGGCGGATCGCGCCGGTGATCGCGAGACGCAGGTCGGTGTCGATGTTCACCTTGCGCACGCCGTGCTTGATCCCTTCCTGGATTTCCTCGACCGGCACGCCATAGGTTTCCTTCATGTCGCCGCCGAATTCGCGGATCTGCGCGAGCAGTTCCTGCGGCACCGACGACGATCCGTGCATCACCAGGTGCGTGTTCGGGATGCGCTGATGGATTTCCTTGATGCGGTCGATGGCGAGAATGTCGCCCGTCGGCTTCTTGGAGAACTTGTACGCGCCGTGCGACGTGCCGATGGCGATCGCCAGCGCATCGCACTGGGTCTGCTTGACGAAGTCGGCGGCCTGCTCGACGTCGGTGAGCAGTTGCTCGCGCGTCATCGTGCCTTCGGCGCCGTGGCCGTCTTCCTTGTCGCCCTTCATGGTTTCGAGCGAGCCCAGCACGCCCAGCTCGGCTTCGACGGTGACGCCGATCGCGTGCGAAAAGTCCACGACCTGCTTCGAGACTGCGACGTTGTACTCATAGGACGCGACGCTCTTGCCGTCGGCTTCGAGCGAGCCATCCATCATGACGCTGGTGAAACCGGAGCGGATCGCGGCCATGCATACCGCCGGCGACTGCCCGTGATCCTGGTGCATCACGACCGGAATATGCGGATACGACTCGACGGCCGCTTCGATCAGATGGCGCAGGAACGCTTCGCCCGCATACTTCCGCGCGCCGGCCGACGCCTGCATGATGACGGGCGCGTTCACTTCGCTGGCGGCCGCCATGATGGCCTGGACCTGCTCCAGATTGTTGACGTTGAACGCCGGGAGTCCGTAGCCGTTTTCGGCCGCGTGATCCAGCAATTGACGCATTGATACGAGAGGCATTGTGGTGAGACTCCAAAGGTGAAACGAATTTCTTGACGCGCACGATTCCGCTCTGGGGCGTTTTCGGTTTTTTGAACGACAGACGGAGGCAGATGCCTCCGTCTGTCTTGCGCGCTTATTTCCTGCGCATGTTGCCTAGATGTGATCGCCCACGCGTACGATCTTCAGCGTGTTGGTGCCGCCCGCCGCGCCCATCGGCTCGCCGACCGTCAGCACGACCATGTCGCCGCGCGCCGCATAGCCCTTCGACACCACCACTTCCAGCGCCTGATTCAGCGCGGCATCGCGGTCCATGTTGGTGTCGACGTGCAGCGAGGTCACGTTGCGGTACAGCGCCATCGTGCGTTCGCTGGAAACGCGCGGCGTCAGCGCGAAGATCGGCACATGGGTCCAGTGACGCGACATCCACAGCGCCGTGGAGCCCGATTCCGTCAGCGCCACGACCGCCTTGGCGCCCAGGTGGAACGCGGTGAACAGCGCGCCCATCGCAATGGACTGGTCGATGCGCGTGAACGTGCGGTCCAGGAAATCGCGGTCCAGCTGCGACTCCTCCGACTTCTCCGCCTCGATACACACGGCCGCCATCGTCTCGATGGTCGTCACCGGATACTTGCCGGCCGCGGTTTCGGCGGACAGCATCACGGCGTCGGTGCCGTCGAGCACGGCGTTCGCCACGTCGGACACTTCGGCGCGCGTCGGCACGGGCGCGTGGATCATCGACTCCATCATCTGCGTGGCGGTGATCACGAGCTTGTTCGACTCGCGCGCCATGCGGATCATGCGCTTCTGCAGTGCCGGCACCGCCGCGTTGCCGACTTCCACGGCCAGATCGCCGCGCGCGACCATGATGCCGTCGGACGCGTCGAGAATGCCCTGCAGCGCCGGAATGGCTTCGGCGCGCTCGATCTTCGCGATCATCTTCGGCTTGATGCCGTACGGCGCGCCCGCGATGTTCGCGAGTTGCCGGGCCATTTCCATGTCGGTCGCGTTCTTCGGGAACGACACCGCGACGAAGTCCGCGCCGAGCGACATCGCCGTCTTGATGTCCTCCATGTCCTTCTCGGTCAGCGCGGGCGCCGTGAGGCCGCCGCCCTGGCGGTTGATGCCCTTGTTGTTGGACAGCTCGCCGCCCACTTTCACGACCGTATGGATTTCCTCACCGATCACGCGCGTTACGTCGAGCACGATCAGGCCGTCGTTCAGCAATAGCGTGTCGCCGGCACGCAGGTCGCGCGGCAGATCCTTGTAGTCGAGGCCAACGCGCTCGTTGCTGCCGAGCGGGCAGTTGGCGTCGAGGATGAACGGCTCGCCCGCGACCAGCATGATCTTGCCGTTCTCGAACTTGCCGACGCGGATCTTCGGGCCTTGCAGGTCCGCCATGATCGCGACTTCGCGGCCAATCTGGCGCGCCGCGTCGCGCACGATCTCGGCGCGCTGGCGATGGTCGTCGGCGGTGCCGTGGGAGAAGTTGAAACGAACGACGTCGAGGCCGGCCTGCAGCATTTGCAGCAGGATGTCCGGGCTCGTCGAAGCCGGACCGATGGTGGCAACAATCTTGGTGGCGCGATGCATGTCTTTCCTCGTCTCTGTAGGAACGCCTGTGTTGAGGCTGCGAGCACGTTGCGCTTGCGATGAGGTGTTGCTCACCGGTTGCGCGCGCGCGCCGGTTCGTGCCGGCGTCGCTTTGTCGATGTCCTTCAATGCGTGGGCCGGCACGCCGCCGATGATGACCGGCGGCGTCGCGGGAATGACGCCCTCGCCGCTGGCTTCCGCCTGCTCCGGCCGGGCCGCTTCGGCGATCACCTGAGCGGCCTCCGCGGCGGCGTCGCTGGTGCCGCCCGCTTCCTGTATGTCTGCCTGTACGTCTGACTTCACGTCTGCCTGCGCGCCGCCGGCTTCCTGCGCGCCCTTCTTGCCTGCCTTCGCCGGACTATTGCGGGCCGCCAACGCCTCAGGCTCCGGCGCGCGATTCGAGCACTTCCACTGCCGGCAGCGTCTTGCCTTCCAGGAATTCGAGGAATGCGCCGCCGCCCGTCGAGATGTAGCTCACCTTGTCGGCGATGTCGTACTTCGCGATGGCCGCGAGCGTGTCGCCGCCGCCCGCGATCGAAAACGCCGACGAGCTGGCGATGGCCTGCGCGAGCGTCTTCGTGCCGTTGCCGAACTGGTCGAACTCGAACACGCCGACCGGGCCGTTCCAGACGATCGTGCCCGCCGTTTCCAGCTGCGCCGCGAGCGCCTTGGCCGTGTCCGGGCCGATGTCGAGGATCATGTCGTCGTCGCTGACGGCAGCGACCGGCTTGGTTTCAGCCTTCGCGGTGGGCGCGAATTCCTTCGCGGTGACGACGTCGCTCGGAATGGGCACCGAGGCGCCGCGCGTGCGCGCCTGCTCGATGATCTCCTTCGCCTCGCCGACCAGATCCTTCTCCGCGAGCGACTTGCCGATGTTGAGGCCCGACGCGACCATGAACGTATTGGCGATGCCGCCGCCGACGATCAGCTGATCCACTTTCTCCGCCAGCGACTTCAGGATGGTGAGCTTGGTGGAGACCTTCGAGCCGGCGACGATCGCCACCAGCGGGCGCTTCGGGTTGCCGAGCGCACGGCCGAGCGCGTCGAGTTCGGCGGCCAGCAGCGGACCCGCGCACGCCACGGCCGCGTACTTCGCGATGCCGTGCGTGGTGGCTTCGGCGCGGTGCGCGGTGCCGAAGGCGTCGTTGACGTAGATGTCGCAGAGCTTCGCCATCTTCTGCGCAAGGCCGTCGTCGTTCTTTTTCTCGCCCTTGTTGCAGCGGCAGTTTTCCAGCAGCACGACCTGGCCGGGTTGCACCTGCACGCCGTCGACCCAGTCGGCGACCAGCGGCACGTCCGCGCCCAGCAGTTCCGACAGGCGCTGCGCCACCGGCGCCAGCGAATCTTCAGGCTTGAACTGGCCTTCGGTCGGACGGCCGAGGTGTGACGTGACCATCACGGCCGCGCCGGCGTCGAGCGCCGCGCGGATCGCCGGGACCGACGCGCGCACGCGCGTATCTTCGGTGATGTTGCCGGCATCGTCTTGCGGCACGTTGAGATCCGCGCGAATGAAGACACGCTTGCCGGAGACTTTGCCTTCGGCGATCAGATCGGTGAAACGCAGTACTTTCGTCATGGGAGTCAACGTAGGTAGAAAAGCGGTTCGGGCGAGAAGACCGGTGGGGAACCGGCCGGTTCGTGGAGTCGCCGCGCACGGGCCGCCGGGCAGGACGGTCCGCGCGCGGATCAGGCTGGCGGCGAGGGCCGCGCGTCGAAAGCGAAGGCGCGGACCATGGGCGGGAGGAAGGAGTCGGACAGCGGCATCCGGCGCGGGCCACCGTCATGCGGGCACGGCAGCCGGTGCGGCCGGGGCGTGCGCGGTGTGGTGGACAACCGTGGCGGGGTGACTGCCGGACACACTTTCGACCTCGCTCACTCGGAAAAGACGCACATTTTAACCGATCACCCTGAATGCTTTTAGCTGGCAATCGATGATGACCCGTATTTGGCGAGGCCCGTTCGCCTCAGGCGACGAGCCGCAGCAGCGTGAACACCAGCATGCCGACGGCGATCGTGCCCATCATGCCGCGCCGCCACAGGTAGTACGCGAGCGCGGCCACCGACGCCCACAGCGCATGATTCGACAGCGCCAGCGAAATGCCCGTGGACGTTTCCAGCAGATCCGGCACGACCACGCCGGTCAGCGCGGCGGCGGGCGCGTAGCGCAGCGCGCGCTGCACGGCGGGCGGCAGCACCATGCGCTCGCCGCCGATCAGGAACAGCGTGCGCGTCAGCGCGGTGACGAGGCACATCGCGATGATCGCCAGCCAGATTTGCAGCGCGCTCATCGGACGGTCCTCGCGCTTTCCGCTTTTGGCGCTTTCGGACGGGCGCGGTCGGCGATCAGGTCCGCCAGCGTGCCGGCGATCAGCGCGGCGAACACCGCCAGTGGCAGGCCCAGCCGGTACGGCAGGTCGAACGACAGCAGCGCGACGACGCTCGCCACCGCCACCGCCGCGAAGGTCGAGCGCGTGGCGATCGCCGAGACGATCAGCGGCAGCAGCGCCAGCGTGCCGGCGAGTTCCAGGCCCCAGTTGTCGGGAATCAGGCTCGCCAGCAGGATGCCGAGCACCGAGGAAATCTGCCAGGAACCCCAGCTGCACGCGACGAGCCCCCAGAAGAACGCTTCCTTGCCGGGTTGCCAGCCCGTCGCGAAGTTTCGCTTCGAGAACATCAGGTAGACGATGTCGCCGTTGAAATAACCGAGCATCAGGCGGCGCTTCAGCGGCAGATAGGAGAAATGCGGCGCGAGGCCGGCGCTGAAGATCACGAAGCGCAGATTGACCATCCCGGCGGTCAGCAGAATGGTCCAGAGCGGCAGCTTGGCGGCGAAGAGCGGCAGCACGGCCAGTTGCGAGGAGCCCGCGTACACCATGACGGTCATGCCGAGCGCCTGGGGCATCGTCAGGACGGACTTGGTCATCGCGATGCCGGTGACGAGGCCCCAGGAGAGCGTGGCCAGGACGGCGGGAGAAAACGTGCGCACGCCCTCGAAAAAGGCGCGGCGATTGGTGTCGGACAGCCGGTCGAACATGGATTCGGGCAAGGCCAGGAGGAAAAGCCGGGCGGTGGGCTTCGGAGCCCAAGGCTCACCCGTTTGAGCGTCTGCCCGGACAAGCCGCCGGAAGTTTTCGACCGCGCGGTTCGGCTGCGGCGATCGACGAAGCAGGCAAGCCGCGGCGAAAGGCAAATTATAGCGTCGTGAAAGACGCGCCCAGATCGGTTTCGTTGCGAAAAGACGCTAAAATGACGCTCTTTCGCCGCCTTTGCGCCTCGGGCGCGCGTTCCTCCCGCTGGCATGTCCCAGTCTGCGCCGCAGGAACCGCACGAAAACCCGCACGCAAACCCGCGCACGAGCGCCGTCCCTCACCGCCGGGCGGCCCGCCCGACCCCACTTGAACGAGAGCTAGGAGAACCGTATGTCAATGGCCGACCGCGACGGCAAGATCTGGATGGATGGCAAGCTGATCGACTGGCGTGATGCCAAGATCCACGTCCTGACGCACACGTTGCACTACGGCATGGGCGTATTCGAAGGCGTGCGCGCGTACAAGACCGCGCAGGGCACCGCCATTTTCCGCCTGAAGGAACACACGAAGCGCCTGCTCAACTCGGCCAAGATCTTCCAGATGGACGTGCCGTTCGACCAGGCCACGCTCGAAGCAGCGCAGCTCGAAGTCGTGAAGGAAAACAATCTGGAAACGTGCTACCTGCGCCCGATCATCTGGGTGGGTTCAGAAAAGCTGGGCGTCTCGGCCAAGGGCAACACCATCCACGTGGCCATCGCGGCGTGGCCGTGGGGCGCGTATCTCGGCGAAGACGGCCTGAACCAGGGCATTCGCGTGAAAACGTCATCGTTCACGCGCCATCATGTCAACGTGTCGATGGTGCGCGCCAAGGCATCCGGCTGGTACGTGAATTCGATTCTCGCCAACCAGGAAGCCGTCACGGACGGTTATGACGAAGCGCTGCTGCTCGACGTCGACGGCTACGTCTCGGAAGGTTCGGGCGAAAACTTCTTCCTCGTGAACAACGGCAAGATCTACACGCCCGATCTGGCCTCGTGCCTGGACGGCATCACGCGCGACACGGTCATCACGCTGGCGCGCGACTTCGGCATTCCGGTGATCGAGAAGCGCATCACGCGCGACGAGGTCTACACCTGCGACGAAGCCTTCTTCACCGGCACCGCCGCCGAAGTGACGCCCATCCGCGAACTGGACAACCGCACCATCGGCGCCGGCAAGCGCGGCCCGATCACCGAGAAGCTGCAAAGCGCCTTCTTCGACGTGGTCGGCGGCAAGAACGAGAAGTACGCGAGCTGGCTCTCGAAGGTCTGAGCGAGGCTTCCTTCGACACGGCGGGCGCGCGCGTCCGCCTTGTTCCGCCCGCTCCGGCCCGCAACGCAACGCAACGCAACGCAACGCACGACACCTGATACGAGATAGCAATGAGCGACCTGAAGGAAATGCCGCTGGTGGAACTGACCGCCAAGGACCTGCCCGCTTTCTGCCCGAACCCGAAGATGCAGCGCTGGAGCACGCACCCGCGCGTGTTCATCGACGTGACGCACGGCGAAGCGCGCTGTCCCTACTGCGGCACGCGCTACAAGCTGAAAGACGGCGAAGTGATCAAGGGCGGCCACTGACGCCTTCCGACCTCCGCGCGGGCAGCCCCCGGCGCTCACCCGCCGGGCACGTGCCCGCGGCTTCACACGACCCACGACACCCGACGACCCGCCCCAAGACGACGGGCCGCGTTTCTTTTTTGAGATCGGATAAAGACAGATGCGCCGCGCGCTGGTTATAGCACCGAACTGGATCGGTGACGCATTGATGGCGCAGCCGCTTTTCACGCTTCTGCGCAAGCTGCATCCGCGCATCGCGATCGATGCCGTCGCGCCTTCCTGGGTCGCGCCCGTGCTCGAGCGCATGCCCGAGATTCGCGACGTCTACGCCACGGACCTGGCGCACGGCAAGCTGCAATTGCTGCGCCGCTGGCAGCTGGCGAGCGACCTGCGCGATGTCGGCTACGACGCCGCCTACGTGCTGCCCAACTCCGTGAAGTCCGCGCTGATTCCGTGGATGGCGGGCATCAACCTGCGTATCGGCTACAAGGGCGAAAGCCGCTACGGCTTGCTGAACGTGCGGCACGCGAATCCGCCGAAGTCCGAGCGCCCGCCGATGACCGCGCATTACGCGGCGCTCGCCTACGCGCCCGGCGCGAAGCTGCCGTTCGTCGACCGCTTCGCGCAGCCCGAGGCCGCCGCCCGTCCCGACGCGCAGACGCTGCCGGTGCCGCGCCTCGAATCCGATCCGAACGAAGCCGCGCGCGTCTCGGCGCGCTTCAATCTGGATACGCGCACGCCGCTCGTCGTGTTCTGCCCGGGCGCGGAGTACGGCCCGGCCAAGCGCTGGCCGCCCGAGCACTTTGCGTCGCTTGCGCAGTTCATCGCGCAGTCGTTCCCGTATGCGCGGATCGTCGCGCTGGGTTCGAAGAAGGACGCGCCGATCGCGCAGGCCATCGCGGACCGCGCGCCCAACGTGCGCAACCTGTGCGGCCAGACTTCGCTCGGCGAAGCCTGCGCGCTGATTTCACGGGCGAGCGCGGTCGTCACCAACGATTCCGGCCTGATGCATGTCGCGGCGGCGTCGCGACGGCCGCTGGTCGCGGTCTACGGCTCGACCGACCCGCGCCATACGCCGCCCTTGTCCGATCTCGCAAAGGTACAATGGCTGCATCTTGAATGCAGTCCGTGCTTTGCCCGCGAGTGCCCGCTCGGCCATCTGAACTGCCTTCGCGAACTCACCGCCGAACAGGTTTTCGGCGACTTGCGCGGCATGCTGCTCGCGCATCGCTGAAATCCTCCCGGTACGGAAGTTTCAGCCGGTTTCGGGCGGTTAGCCGCCGTGTGTGCGGGCGCGGACACGCGAATGTCTCCGAACGGGGGCATGCTTTGACCAATGACTGATGCAGCGCGCCGCCCTGCCGCCACCCGCGGCAGCCAATCGTCACCGGCGGCGCCCGCGTCGAAAGCCAGAGACCCACGAGCCATGCCACGTTTCGCCCGCCTCTTCGAAGCCGCCGCCGATACTCTCAATGCCTACTATCAGGCCGTCGCGGACAACAGCATCGACGCGGTCATGTCGCTGTGGCTCGACGAGGAATTCGCCACGTGCGTCTGCCCGGACGGTACGCATCTGCACGGGCTGGAGAGCATCCGCGCGGGTCTCGGCAAGCAATTCGAAGCGCAGCCGGGGACCATCGAGCCGCTCGACATCCGCGTGTACGACAGCCTCGGTACGGTCGTCTACGCGATTGCGGAGGCGCATCAGCCGGCGGCGGCGTCGAACGGCGTGCCGCGCATGGTCTACACGACCTACGTGATGGTTCACGAGCGTGGCGAATGGCGTATCGCGCACATCCACGCGAGCGCCATGCCGATGGAAACAGCGGGACAGTTCGCCGCCAAGATGCGGCACGGTCAGGGACCGCTGCATTAAGAATAATGAAGCGCTGAACAAGACGTTCGTCGGGGAGGGGCCATGAAGCGCGATCCGTTGTTGACACACGATTCGTCGTTCGTGGATAAAGCGCCTGCCATCGCACTGCGCGACGCCGCGCGGGCCCTCACGCCGGGCGCGGCGGACTGGCTCTACAGTGCGCCGCGCTGGCTGCCGACGAGCCATGCGCAAACCATCGTGCCCGCGCTGTTCGGCCGCAAGCCCGTCGTGCAGTACCGGCGCGAGCGCTGGGACACGCCGGACGGCGATTTCGTCGACCTCGACTTCCTCGCGCACGACCCGGCTTCCGCACCCGCCGCGACCGCCCCGCTCTTCGTGCTGTTCCACGGCCTCGAAGGCAACTCCGACTCCCACTACGCCCGCACGATGATGGCCGCCGCCCAGGCGCGCGGCTGGCACGGCGTGGTTCCGCATTTCCGCAGTTGCAGCGGGCCGTTGAACCTGTTGCCGCGCTTCTATCATCTCGCCGACGGCGCCGAGGCCGACTGGATCCTGCGGCGGCTCGCGCAGCGGCATCGCGGGCCGATCGTCGCGGCGGGGGTCTCGCTCGGCGGCAACGTGCTGTTGCACTGGCTGTGCGAACGCGGCAGCGACGCGTCGATCATCCGTGCGGCGGCCGCGATCTCCGCGCCGCTCGATGTCCACGCGGGCGGCGAAGCAATTTCGAGCGGTTTCGGCATGGTGTACACGCGCAGCTTCCTCAAGTCGCTGAAGAAGAAAGCGCTGGCGAAGCTCGGCCAGTATCCCGGCCTCTACGACCGCGAGGCCGTGATCGCCGCCCGCACGCTGTACGAGTTCGACAACGTGGTCACCGCGCCCGTGCACGGTTTCCGCGACACCAACCACTATTGGTCGACTGCTACCGTGCGCGCTCATCTGAAGCATGTGGAGGTGCCCGCGTTGCTGCTGAACGCGCGCAACGACCCTTTCCTGCCGGAATTCGCGCTGCCGTCGCAAGCGGAAGTCTCGGCGCGCGTCACGCTCGACCAGCCGAATCACGGCGGACACGTCGGCTTTATGACCGGGCCGTTTCCGGGCCGGATCGACTGGCTGTCGCAGCGCGTGTTCGGCTATCTGGAGCACTTCGTTTCGTGATCGATCATGGATGACATCGTCAGGCAGGCACTCGCCAAATGGCCCAACGTGCCGCATTGCACGGGCTGGCTCATGCTGGACCGGCGCGGCCAGTGGCGCATGCGCGACGACGCCGCGCAGGCCGCCGGAGAACTTGGCACGCCGATTCGCCACGAGGCGCTGCTCGGCTTCATCAACCGCAACTACGAACGTGACGCCGAAGGTCAGTGGTTCTTTCAGAACGGGCCGCAGCGCGTGTATGTCGAACTGGGCTATACCCCGTGGATCGTGCGTCTGCTGGAGGTGGACGGGAGTGTGCGCCTGACGGACCAGGCGGGCGCCGACTTCGAACCGGCGCGCGCGTGGCTGGATGACGAAGGCAACATCCTGTTCTCGGACGACGCCGCGCCCGCGCGCATCGCCGCGCTGCACGACCATGATCTCGAACTCTTCGCGAACCATGCTTCGCTCGACGAAGCCGGCGCGAGCGGCGTGTTCCACTGGCGCGACGGCGCCGATCTCCCCGTCTGCCCGATCGCGCGCGCGCAGGTCGCGGAACGCTTTGACTTCGTCGCGAGTCCTGCGGGGCGGGCCGCGGCGGCGGCCTGATTAGCCGTTTTTCTCCTGTTCGCGCTCTTCCTTGTAGCGTGTCTCGAAGTCGTGCAGACGCGCCGAGATGGCGGACAGATCGTAGAAGCTCGCGTTCTTCACGTCGCGCGCCTCCTTCAGCTGACGGATCGCGGACGGCCACGCGCCGTCCAGCGCGAGCTTTTCCGCCATGGCCTGATGCTGTTGCAACGGGTCGTTGAGCCCCTTGCTCGCCTGCGCGAGATAGAGCCACCAATCGGGGCGCGCCGGTTCCGCGTGGGTTTCCTCGCGCGCCAACGTCTGCGCTTCGCCGTAGCGGTGCGCGGCCAGCAGCGATTGCAACTGCACATCCAGCGCGGCATGGGACTCGGGCCAGCGTTTTCGGGCGTTCGCTGCTAGCCGGATGGCATCGTCCAGCCGGCCGGCGCGCCGGGCGATGTCGGCGGCGAGTACGTCGAGGCTTGGCGAACTGCGAACGAGCGCCGGAGCGGCCGGCGGTTTCGGCACGGGTGCGGCGCCTCCCTCGATACGCACCGGCGCCAACGCAATATCGCCTACGGAGCGCGCCTGAGGCACCGACGCAGGCTTCGGCTGCGCGGGAACGCGGCCGAGGTCGAGCGACGCGTGCGCGCGGTCGAGCGGTGTCGCGATCATCAGCGAATCTGCATTGCGCAGCGACGGGCTCGCATCGGCGACGGTGGCGGTCGGGGTTGCAGTGCGCGGCGGCGTCATGGGCCTCGCACCCGATGCCGCCGTGCCCGTCCCCTTCGCGACTTCCTGCCGAACCTGCGCCGACGCCGCCGCGCTGCTCGCTTCCTCACCTTCGAACAGCTTGCGCGCCCGGGCGAGCGCTTCGTCGGCGGCGGGGTAATCGCCGGTCAGCGATTGCGCCAACCCAATCCCATACCAGTTCGCGGCAGGATTCAGCGCGGTCTGATCGTCGATTTCGGCCTTGAGGCGGCTGGCCACCTCGCGATAGTCGCTCGTGAAATTCACTTGCAGCACCCGCGCGCGGGCACGCACGAACGCGTATTCGGTCGATTGACGCGGCTGCCGGTACGGCACACGCCGCGCGCGGCCTTCCATGTCCGCGATGCGCTCGGTCGTGAGCGGATGCGTGCGCACATAGGGCGGCACGCCGTTGTCGGCCATCGACGAGCGGTCGAGGCGTTCGAAGAACGCGGCCATTGCGTAGGGATCGTAGCCGGCCGCCGCCAGCATCTGGAAACCGACGCGATCGGCCTCGTGCTCGGCCGCGCGCGAGAAGCGCAGCTGGTTGTCGACGGCCAGCGCCTGGCCGCCCATCGCGAGGCCCATGCCGAGGTCGCCGCTGTGCGCGAGCAGGCCCGCGAGCAGGCCGGCCAGCATGCCGGCGAGCGCGGTGTACGTGTTCTTTTCCTGCGCACCGAGCATGCGCGCGATGTGGCGCTGGAGCACATGCCCCATTTCATGACCGATGACCGATGCCAGCTCCGATTCGGTCTGGGTCGCCGCGATCAGCCCCGTATTCACGCCGATGAAACCGCCAGGCATGGAAAACGCGTTGATCTGGGCGTCGCGTACGGCAAACAGGTCGAAGTCCGGCCGATAGCCGCCGAGATACTGCGTCGCGGCTGCGGCGGACAGCTTGGAGGAAACGGAGTCGAGGTAGTCGCGGATCAGCCAGTCGTCGAGATAGTCGGGGTCGGCGCGAACTTCGCGCATTGCCCGTTCGCCGACGCGGCGCTCGGCTTGCGGTGTCAGCGAGCCGCCGGAGCCGTCGCCGAGATCGGGGAGTTGCACCGATGAGAGCGGCGCGCGCAGGCCGGACATCGTGCCCGGCCGGTTGGCGAAGCGGCTTTCCGCGCCGCCATAGACGCCGAAGACGCCCTCCGCGACGTTGCCGGGTAAGTCGCCGGGGTTGCTGCCTTCCTGCGTCGAGCGCAGTTGCGACGCGGCCAGCGTCCCGGTGCCGCCGATCGTATTCGTGGTGGGCGTGGTGGGCGCGACGTTCGTGGCATTCGCGCGGTTTGCGCCGTTCGTGGCGTTCGTGGCGTTCGTGACGTTCGTGACGTTCGTGGCGTTCGTGGCGTTCGTGGCGTTCATGGCGCTCGTGGCGTTCGCGCCGTTCGCGCTCCCGACAGGCACGGCGGATTGCGCCAGCGCGGCGGGCGGCGTGGCGAGGGCCAGACACAGCAGGAAGACGAGCACGCGGCTCGGACGTGTCGAGGGCATGACGCGAAGGCGATGCGGAACCGGCGATCGGATGGAAAAAAGGAACGGGCTTATCGTATCAAGTGTAGAGCGCGCGGCGGCCGAACTTGCCGCCTGAGTGTTGATGCAACCGAGGTCAGCGGGCGGAAACCGCGCCTCTTCACGCTGTTATGATAGGCGCCCATTTCGAAGGAGACGCCATGTCCGGACTCACCCATTTCGATGCCGCCGGCGAGGCGCACATGGTCGACGTCGGCGCGAAAGACGAGACGCGCCGTATCGCGGTTGCGCGCGGGTCGATTGTGATGCTCGACGCCACGCTCACGCTGATTCGCGAAGGCCGCGCGAAGAAAGGCGATGTGCTGGGCGTCGCGCGCATCGCCGCAATCCAGGGCGCGAAGCGCACCGCCGACCTGATCCCGTTATGCCATCCGCTGGCGCTTACGCGGGTTGCGGTAGATTTTTCGATCGACGAGACGCTTCCCGGCGTGCATTGCGAAGTGCGCGTGGAGACGGTGGGACGGACCGGCGTGGAGATGGAAGCGCTGACCGCCGTGCAGGTCGGATTGCTGACGATTTATGACATGTGTAAAGCGGTCGATCGCGGCATGACCATCAACAACGTGCGGGTCATGGAGAAGCATGGAGGGAAGTCGGGGGATTGGGTGGCGGATTGATCGTGCCTGTTCCGGGATCCGACGCCGCTCGCGTCAAACCGGCATGAGCAAAGCGGCCGCTTTGCTCATCAACTGTCGCTGACCTGCTCGCCCATTCCGTGCCGCAGCGGTGCAGGCCGCGAGCGCGCCGGACGCACCGCCGTCTACGCGCTGTGAAAACGCAGCCTTGCCCGCATCAATTTCCGGGCCTCATTCACTGTCCTCATCATCTGCCGAAGGCGGCTCCTCCTTCGGCGTCCCATACAACCTGACCAGATCCGCCTTGAACGCCGTAAGCGGCGTACCGACCTCATCGATCAATCCATACACCGCCGCCAGTTGCTTGGGCCAGTCATGCAACTCGGTAGCGAAGATCTTGAGTCGCGCCATCGTATCGAGCGCCTCGGCCTTCTGTCCGGCGAGCGCCTGAAGCACCGCATAACGGCGCAGCACCGTCTCGCCCGGCAACAGCGCGATCGCCTTCCGGTGCGCCGCAAGCTTCGCCTGCACGTTTTGCGCGTTGATGGGCAAGAGCGTCGCCGCCCCGTACTCGCCCCACGCCGTGAACAGGAACGACGGCGCGTCACGATATTGCTCCGCCGGCCGCGATCCGTAATACAGCACCTCGGCGCGGTTATAGTCGCGCAGTGTCGGATACAGCGCGGCCAGCCCGCCCAGCACCAGCACGACATACACGCCGTACGACACCGGCCGCGCGACGAGCCGTAAGGGCCGCGTGTCCAGCAGGCCGATGACGAGCATCGCCGGCATCAGGAAGAACATGTACTGCTGCGGATATTCGACGAGCGCATGCATCATCAGCACGCCAAGCAGCGACAGCCCGAAAATGCGCGCCGGCGTATGCGGCGCCCGCAGCACGCGAATCAGCCAGAACGCGACGCCCGCCACGAGGATCGCCATGCCGAGGACGCCCGTCTTCGCGAGCAGGTCGATGAAGATGTCGTGCGCGTTGTTGGCGATCTCGACGCCGCCGAGATCGCGCACGAGGTCGAACTGATAGCGCGGAAATTCCCCCCAGCCGACGCCCAGCAGCGGATGCGTCCTGAACATCGTCCAGCCGTACTTCCACAGCGCAAGACGCGGCGCGATCTGGTTCGCGTCCTGCATGCGTTCCGCCGCCGACTGCGCCAGGCCGAAGTCGTAACGGGTATTCGCCCAGCGCACCGCCGCATTGACCACGAAGAACAAAACAGCGAGCACCAGCGGCACGAGCCACGCCCGCAGGTCGCGCTTGCCCGGTCCGTCGAAACCGTCCGAGGCGCGCGGCCTTCCCTGCACGAACGCCATCCACAAGCCGCCGACGACGATCACCGCCGTCTGCAGCCACGGCCCGCGCGACACGGTCAACGCCAGCCCGAGCGAATACACCACCGACACCGCCACCCACACCACCAGCGGCAGCCGACGCGTCTGCACGAAGAACAGCGCGCCCGCCATGGCGAAGGCAATGACCGTGGCCAGGTGATTCGCCTGCGCCATGTTGCCGAACGGACGCCGCTCGATCATGACGTTGTAGGCCACCACGAAGGGCGTGAACTTCACCTCGAGATGAAACAGCTGCACGACCTGGCAAAACACCGCAAACAGTCCGCCGAGCATCAGCGCCGCCGCGCCGACGCGCAGCGTCTTCTCGCCGAGCCCTGCGCGCACCAGCCCGAAGCCCGTATGCACGGCGACGAACGACGCCAGCAGATAAGCGCCGCCCAGCCAGTTCATGGAAGGCTGCGCGATCGGCAGCAAAACGGTCTGGGCCACCAGCAGCACGCCAAAAGCGAGCGGCATCAGTGCGACGACGGGCGAGGCGAACGACACCTTCGGCTCCGCCACGCGCACCAGCAGCGCCACTGTCGCGCCGAGCGCCAGGTAGAGCGCAAGCGCGCTGTATTCGGCGTAGAAAGTCGGGATCGGATACGTGTGGTTGACGACGGCGAACGGGATCGTCAGCGCCAGACACAGGACCGCAAAACAAAGGTAACGCGCGAATTGGGAAGGCATGAGGAACTGGGAACGTCGGGAACCGGCGCACTATACAAAACTTTGCCCCCGCTGTCCGTCGAACCAACGGAATTACGACGAAAAGCCCGCCTTTGCCGCAAAAACGACCCGCAGGGCGCGGCGGCCCCGTAATTGCTGCCGCCGCACTTCGATGCTTGCTCCACAACCGTGTCCCGCTTCGCGCCGCTCGACTCATGCGCCTGTCACGTGCCCATCAAGCGCGGCACTCCGGCGGCGCGAGATTGGCCGCCAAGGTGGGCGGATCGACCGGCAACGGTCCCGAGCCCGGCGCCGGCAAGGACGAAACCGTCTTCGCCGCCGCAAAGCATTCCCACGTGACCGACCCCGCCTGCACCACGCCACGACTCAGCGTCACGCGTGCGGTGGGCGTCTCGGCGTTGTCCGGCGTGGACGGCACCAGCACGAGCGTATTCGAGCCCGCCGGCGCGACACGGGTCGAATACGCGATGGTGATCTGCCCCGTGTCGCTATCGACGTGAATGGACTCGACATTGCGCGTACCCGGTGGCGACGCGTAGCCGCCCGCGAAGTCGGCGCCGCTGGCCGCGTTCTCGGCCACCGCCAGCCGTGCCGATGCCGCCAGCGCGATGCCCTCGCCCACCCGGCTGCGCGCCAGATAATCCTGATAGGCAGGAATCGCGTAGGCCGCGACCACGCCCACGATCGCCAGCACGATCATCAGTTCGATGAGCGTAAAGCCCCGCACCAGCATGTCCCTTGCCCGTCCCAACCACCACACGCGCGGCTCGCGCGGCGCGTGCATCACACCCAGCACCAACGTTGTCATCTCTGCTCCCGGAAAACGAAAAAAGCGCCCCGCCGCGCAATGCGGACAGGACGCTTCGATCGTATTCAGAGCAAGCCGCAGGCGACAGTCGTCCGAATGGCCAAAGTCCAACACGGCCTCAGCCCGCCGCACGTCTCCCCGCTTCGAGCGCCCGGCGCTTGAGCAACCATCCAAGGGCGACAACCAGCACCGCGCCGGCCACCCGCCCCGCGTAAATGGCGAAATCGGTGTTGAGCGCGGGCCAGCGGTCGATGAACGGATCGTCGATGATCAGGCCGCCCGCAATCCAGCCCAGCAGCCCCGCGCCGAGCAGCACGACCATCGGAAAGCGGTCGATCAGCTTAAGCACCAGCGTGCTGCCCCACACGATCAGCGGAATGCTGACAACCAGCCCGAAGATCACCAGCGTCAGCCGATGACGCGGATCCGCCGCCTCCGCCGCGCCCGCGATGGCGATCACGTTGTCGAGGCTCATCACGGCATCCGCGACGATGATGGTCTTCACCGCGGCCCAGAGACGATCGGATGCATTGATCTCGTGCTCGCCGTGCTCCGGCTGGAGCAGTTTCACGCCGATCCACAGCAGCAGCAGGCCGCCGACGAACTTGAGGAACGGAATGTCCAGCAGCAGCACCGCGAAGGCGATCAGCACGACGCGCAGGATGATGGCGCCGAGCGTGCCCAGCACGATGCCGCGCGTGCGCTGGCGGTCCGGCAGATTGCGGCACGCGAGCGCGATGACGACGGCGTTGTCGCCGCCAAGGAGGATGTCGATCACGATGATCTGGACGACCGCCCCCCAGTGAAGCGTAGAGAAGAATTCGAGCATGGTGCAGAGCGAAGACAGAGGCCGAAAAAAAAGCGAGGAAGCAACGCTCCCTCGCTTGGTATCGGCTCATACGAAAGGAATCAGTAAGAGTACCAAACCCTCGCGTAGTTTGTCCGCATCGGTCTTAGATGACCGACTTCAGCAGACGGCCCATTTCCGACGGATTCTTCGTGACCTTGATGCCGCACGCGTCCATGATTTCGAGCTTGGCGTCCGCCGTGTCCGCACCGCCCGAGATCAGCGCGCCTGCGTGGCCCATGCGCTTGCCCGGAGGCGCCGTGACGCCCGCGATGAAGCCAACCACCGGCTTCTTCATGTTGTCCTTGATCCAGTAAGCCGCGTTGGCTTCGTCCGGACCGCCGATCTCGCCGATCATGATGACGGCGTCCGTATCCGGATCGTCGTTGAACATCTTCATCACGTCGATGTGCTTCAGACCGTTGATCGGATCGCCGCCGATACCGACCGCCGACGACTGGCCAAGACCCAGCGCCGTCAGCTGACCGACGGCTTCATACGTCAGCGTGCCCGAGCGCGACACCACGCCAATGCGGCCCTTCTTGTGGATGTGACCCGGCATGATGCCGATCTTCAGCTCGTCCGGCGTGATCGTGCCGGGGCAGTTCGGTCCGAGCAGCAGCGTCTTGCGATTTTCGCGGCGCATGCGGTCCTTGATTTCCAGCATGTCGCGAACCGGAATGCCTTCCGTGATGCAGATCGCGAGATCGAGATCGGCTTCGACGGCTTCCCAGATCGCCGCGGCAGCGCCCGCGGGCGGCACGTAGATCACCGAAACCGTGGCGCCGGTTTCAGACTTTGCTTCCTTGACGGACGCGTAAATGGGGATGCCTTCGAAATCTTCGCCCGCGCGCTTCGGGTTCACACCTGCGACGTAGGCTTCACGGCCGTTCGCGTATTCGCGGCAGGCGCGCGTATGGAACTGACCGGTCTTGCCGGTGATGCCCTGCGTGATGACCTTCGTGTCTTTGTTGATCAGAATCGACATGTAGTGACCTCTGTTCGTTTGGCGTCGCCAAGGCCTGGGCCCCGCGCCGCCATTCGTATCTGGTGGAACGCTCTTCTAAGGCAGACAGCGCGTGCGCTTACTTGCCTTCGGCAGCCGCGACGACCTTCTGCGCAGCTTCTTCCATGCTGTCGGCCGAAATGATCGGCAGGCCCGAGTCCGCCAGCATCTTCTTGCCGAGGTCCTCGTTCGTGCCCTTCATGCGCACGACCAGCGGCACCTTCAGGTCCACCGCCTTCGACGCGACCATCACGCCTTCCGCGATCACGTCGCAGCGCATGATGCCGCCGAAGATGTTCACGAGGATCGCCTTCAGGTTCGGGTTCTTCAGCATCAGCTTGAAGGCTTCCGTGACCTTCTCGGTCGTGGCGCCGCCGCCGACGTCGAGGAAGTTGGCCGGCTCGCCGCCGAACAGCTTGATGGTGTCCATCGTGGCCATCGCGAGGCCTGCGCCGTTCACCAGACAGCCGATGTTGCCGTCGAGCGAGATGTACGCGAGGTCGAACTTCGACGCTTCGACTTCAGCCGGATCTTCTTCGTCCAGATCGCGGTACGCGACGATTTCCGGATGACGGAACAGCGCGTTCGCGTCGAAGTTGAACTTGGCGTCGAGCGCGATGACCTTGCCGTTGCCGGTCACGATCAGCGGGTTGATTTCCGCGAGCGATGCGTCGGTTTCGTAGAACGCCTTGTACAGACCTTGCAGGATCGCGCGCGCTTGCGGGATCGATGCGTCCGGAATGCCGATCTTGCGGGCCAGGTCGTCCGCGTCCTTGTCCTGCAGGCCGGTCGACGGCTCGACGGCGAACTTGTGCAGCAGTTCCGGCGTCTTTTCCGCGACTTCCTCGATGTCCATGCCGCCTTCGCTCGACGCCATCACGACGACCTTCTGCGTCACGCGATCCAGCACGAGGCCGACGTACAGTTCCTTCTTGATGTCCGCGCCTTCTTCGATCAGCAGGCGGTTCACCTTCTGGCCTTCCGGGCCGGTCTGGTGCGTGACGAGCTGCATGCCGAGGATCTGGTTCGCGTACTCGCGGACCTGTTCGATCGACTTCGCGACCTTCACGCCGCCGCCCTTGCCGCGGCCGCCAGCGTGGATCTGCGCCTTGACGACCCAAACCGGGCCGCCCAGCTCTTCCGCGGCCTTGACCGCATCATCCACCGAGAACACGGGTGTGCCGCGCGGGACCGCGACGCCGAATTTCCGCAGGATTTCCTTACCCTGGTACTCGTGAATCTTCATGCGTGATTCCTTCAGTCTGAGAGTTGGAGTGAACTTCTTAGTGTTTGAACCGCTGATTCTTCGATTCTTGTTTGAATGCCGTGCGTCCGCGTGAGCGCGTGCGCTGCACGAGGCGAACTATGTCTCCCGCCTGTCTTTCGGGTCTGCTCGCTCGCTGGTGTGCGCGCTTGCTTCTTGCGTGGTGACCGTGGGTTCTTTTTCTGCCGGCGTGTACCCGAACCAGCGCGGGTAGTGTTCCTTGACCGCGGGGCCGTCGAAGCGCAACGCGTGACAGCGGCCGAGCTGGAACGGCGGTTCTTCGGGCGTGGCGCGGTCGGCATGGCTGGCGTCGGACCGCTTGAAGGGGTTGCCGTTCTCGATCTTCCAGACGTCGCCCGCGAAAGCCTGGACGGCCGCGGTCGGCAGCACGCCGCACAGTTCGGTGAGATGCGTGCAGCCAGCCGTGCCGCGCAGTGCCTGATTGGCTTCGCGGCGAAAATTCTGCAGGAGGTTGAGGCCGATGAGCTTGCGATAAGCCGTGTTGGACTCGGCGCACAGTTCGCCATAGGGCGACCAGTCGGACGATGCTTCCGCGCCGACGATGGTGCAATTGCGGTCGATGGTGATGCGCAGCCAGAGTTCATGGATCGGCAGGCCGAGCGGCCGGACGCCCGTCGCGAGTTTGAAGTCGCGCGGTTTCTCATCGGTTAGACAGGCTTCGATATCCCACAGACCGTCTTCGCGCTCGAAGGCTTCCAGCCGAATTGCGCGTCGATGGCGCAAGTGTCGGGAAACGGGAGGCGAGAGAGGCATGCTGGAAGTGAGCCGGTACGGAGAAAACCGTGCGATTTTAGCATATTGGGTATTTCCAGCCGGACATGCCTCCAGGGGTTGGCACATGCGGCTGACGTGCGCTGGGGCATGGGCTGGGGCATGGGCTGGGGCATGGGCTGGGGCATGGGCTGGGGCATGGGCTGGGGCATGGGCTGGGGCATGGGCTGGGGCATGGGCTGGGTCATGGGCTGGGTCATGGGCTGGGTCATGGGCTGGGGCATGGGCTGGGTCGGGCGCTAGGGCATGGGCCGGGTCAGGCGCTGAGGCATGCGCTGGGTCAGGCGCTGAGGCGTGCGCTGGGTCAGGCGCTGGGGCATGGGCCGGGTCAGGCGCTGAGGCATGCGCTGGGGCAGGCGCTGAGGCATGCGCTGGGTCAGGCGCTGAGGCGTGCGCTAGGTCAGGCGCTGAGGCATGCGCTGGGTCAGGCGCTGGGGCAGGCGCTGAGGCGTGCGCTAGGTCAGGCGCTGAGGCATGCGCTGGGTCAGGCGCTGGGTCAAGCGCTGGAGCACGTCGCGTGATGCACGTTCGGGCGACTGTGCTCAGTCGTCGACGATCTCTTCGCTCCAGTCCTCGTCGCCGCCCTTCAGGATCTTGCCGATCGTGCCGCCGGAGAAACCTCGCGCCGCCAGGAAGCGCGCTTGTTTGGCGCGTTCGGCGGGCGTCTCCGGCAACGTGCCGTACTTCTTCTCCCAGACGTCCCGAGCGCGAGTGGTCTCGGTTTGCGCGAGTTTGTCGGCGGTCGCGCTGATGAGCGACTCGCCGACCGCATGGCGCTTCAACTCGCCGATGATCCGGCTGCCGCCCATGCGCGCGGCCCGCCGATGCACGACGCTCTCCACGAAGCGTTCGTTCGACAGCCAGCCGTCGCGCTCCAGTTCGTCCAGCACGGCGTCGAGGGAATCGGCTTCGCCGACGTAGGGACTCAATTTTCGCGACAATTCGGCCCGGCTATATTCGCGACGCGACAGCGCCGCGAGCGCCCGCCCCTTCAAGGAGCGCTGTGGACGCCTCGGGTCGTTCGCCTCGGCAACCGAAGTCTTGCGTGTGCGCTGGCTCGTGCGGGTGAACACCGCTTCTTCCGCCACCGCCAAAGGTGCTTCACCCGGCGCGCATTGCTCGAATGGCTCGAATGGGTCGGCGTCGTCGAAGGGATCTGCGAATGATGGAGGGGCTGGCTGAGCGACCCGGAACGCAGGCGCGGACGTGGGCTCGGCGGAGGCCGATGTACGTTCGGCGCGCGGGGCTTGGGGCTGCTCGGTAGCGTGCTTCAGCAGGGCGCGAGCATGTGCAAGACGCGTTGAGCGAGGGCTTGCGCTGGTTGCATCGGATTGAGCGTCGGAAGCGGGCGATGCGGACGATGCACGCGCCATATCCGACGCCGGAGCTGGCTCGTCCGCCCGACCGCCGAAGCTTGCCCCGGAAACGC
Source organism: Caballeronia sp. LZ035 (assembly GCF_031451175.1). Lineage (NCBI taxonomy): Bacteria > Pseudomonadati > Pseudomonadota > Betaproteobacteria > Burkholderiales > Burkholderiaceae > Caballeronia > Caballeronia sp. LZ035. The sequence continues at coordinate 808,828 of NZ_JARUXS010000001.1, read as the reverse complement.
GACGCGCCGACGCGAAAGACTTCTTCGCGTCGGCGCGTTTCTTGTCACCGCGTGGGAATGCGCCTTTGGACGTGCCTCCGCGCCGCTCGCTGCTTCGTTCGCTGCTTCTTTCGTAGCGATCGACGAATGCGCAACCCTCTTCGGTTGCCTCATCCGCCGGACCGGGCTGCGAATCAGCCTCTGAATCAGCCTCTGGATCAGCCTTCGAATCCGCCTTCGAATTCGTCTTCGAACCGGGCCGGCGCCTGAGCATCGTCCTTCAGGCTCGACGCTTATTCTTCGTCGGCCACTACGGCCTTGGCGACGACCGCTTCACCCATCGCGGCCACGCCCAGCGATTCGCGGATCTTGTTCTCGATCTCGCGCGCGATGTCCGGATTCTCGCGCAGGAATTCACGCGCGTTGTCCTTGCCCTGGCCAATGCGGTCGCCGTTGTAGCTGTACCAGGCGCCGGCCTTGTCGACCAGCTTGGCCTGCACGCCAAGATCGATGATTTCGCCCTGACGCGAGATGCCTTCGCCGTACAGGATGTCGAAGATGGCTTCGCGGAACGGCGGCGCGACCTTGTTCTTCACGACCTTCACGCGCGTTTCATTACCGATGACTTCGTCGTTCTTCTTGATCGAGCCAATGCGGCGGATATCCAGACGCACCGACGAGTAGAACTTCAGCGCATTGCCGCCGGTGGTGGTTTCCGGATTGCCGAACATCACGCCGATCTTCATGCGGATCTGGTTGATGAAGATGACGAGGCAGTTCGTGCGCTTGATGGTGCCGGTGAGCTTGCGTAGCGCCTGCGACATCAGACGCGCCTGGAGGCCCGGCAGCGAGTCGCCCATTTCGCCTTCGATTTCCGCCTTCGGCACGAGCGCCGCCACGGAGTCGATGACGATCATGTCGATGGAACCCGAGCGCACCAGCGCGTCCGCGATTTCGAGCGCCTGCTCGCCCGTGTCCGGCTGCGAGATCAGCAGTTCCGGCACGTTCACGCCGAGCTTGCCTGCGTATTGCACGTCGAGCGCGTGTTCCGCGTCGATGAAGGCCGCCGTGCCGCCGAGCTTCTGCATTTCGGCAACGACCTGCAGCGTGAGCGTGGTCTTGCCCGACGACTCCGGACCGTAGATTTCCACCACACGGCCACGCGGCAAACCGCCGACGCCGAGCGCGATGTCCAGACCGAGCGAACCGGTGGACACTACCTGAATGTCTTCGACCGCCTCACCTGCGCCGAGCCGCATGATCGACCCTTTGCCGAATTGCTTTTCGATCTGCGAGAGCGCGGCGGCCAGGGCCTTGCTCTTCTCCGCAGTCATTCCAGCCGGGCCTTTCTTGCTTTCTTCCATGAATCGTCCTTTGCTATGATGAACGGCGTCTGAGGCAGTGTTCATGGGCCTTCCCGCTGCTCGAACGAGCTTCTCGAAAGGCCTTTTCACACGCACGCAGACACTGTATAAAAAAACAGTAGTTTTTGCAAGCGGGTAGCAGCGCGACGCAGCTTTTTTTCCGCGTCATGCAAGTTGCACACCCCTGCGCAAGAACCGCGAACCACCTGGAGACCGCCGCGCCGGGCGACATTCGGTGCCGGCAATGCCGCTGCGCTTCGCCGCGCATGGGGCGTACCAAGGCGCACACGACGATGCGAATCCTCATTGCCGAAGACGACAGCATACTCGCGGACGGTCTCGTCCGATCACTCCGCCAATCGGGCTACGCCGTCGACCATGTGAAGCACGGCGTCGAGGCGGATACGGCCCTTTCGCTACAGACTTTCGACCTCCTGATCCTCGATCTCGGACTACCGCTGATGTCCGGCCTGGAGGTGCTGCGCCGCCTGCGCGCACGCAATTCGCAGATGCCCGTGCTGATCCTCACCGCCGCCGACAGCGTCGACGAACGCGTGAAGGGACTCGACCTCGGCGCGGATGACTATATGGCCAAGCCCTTCGCGCTCAACGAGCTCGAAGCGCGCGTGCGGGCGCTGACGCGGCGCGGCGCGGGCGGCGGCCCGACGGTCGTGAAGCACGGCTCGCTCTGCTTCGACCAGGTCGGACGCATCGCGACGATCGGCGAGCAGGTCATCGACTTGTCCGCGCGCGAACTCGGCGTGCTCGAAGTGCTGTTGCAGCGAAGTGGCCGGCTCGTGTCGAAGGAACAGCTCGTCAATCACCTGTGCGAGTGGGGCGAGGAAGTCAGCAACAACGCCATCGAAGTCTACGTGCACCGGCTGCGCAAGAAGATCGAGCCGAGCGGCGCAAAGATCATCACGGTACGCGGGCTCGGTTACACGCTGGAGAAAGCGGGCGCGTCGTCGAATGGCGCGGGCCCGCAGCCGCCGGCCGACCCGCTGCCCGCCAGCCATCACTACAAGTAGGCGGCATGGCGTCGTCGGCTTCCACTGAATCGCGCGCGCCGAAGTCTTCCGCTGACGCCTCCGCCGACTCCGACACCCTGCGCGACGCGCGCTACGCCAACCCGTTCGCGCCGCCCGACGAACTCGAGCCCGATACGCACGCGCATCCGCGCTCCCTCTTCGGCGAAATTCTCGACTGGATGCTGGCGCCGCTGCTGCTGCTCTGGCCGATGAGCATCGCGGTGACCTATCTCGTCGCCAAATCGATCGCCAACGGGCCCTTCGACCGCGCGCTCGAAGCCGACGCCTACGTGCTGGCGCGGCAGATCCAGCCGGTCAACGGCGTCGCGGAGCTGCGCCTGCCCGACGCCACTCGCGATTTCCTGCGCGCCGACAACGTCGACAGCGTGTTCTTCCAGGTGCTCGGCACGCGCGGCGAGCTGGTCGGCGGCGACCGGGACATGCCGCTGCCGCACGACGACGACCGGCCGCAGCCCGGCATCGTCGAATTCCGCGACGACGTGCTGCGCGGCAACGACATCCGCGTCGCCTACACGACGGTCGATCTGCCCGGACTCGCGCCCGGACGCGATCCGGCCAGCACCCAGCCGGTGCTCGTGCAGGTCGCCGAGACGCTCGACAAGCGCAGCCAGCTCGCCAACGACATCATCAAGGGCGTGATCCTGCCGCAGTTCGTGATCCTGCCGCTCGCGATCATCCTGGTGTGGTTCGGACTGTCGCGCGGGCTCGCGCCGCTGCATGCGCTGCAATCGAACATCCGGGCGCGCCGTCCGGACGATCTCTCGCCGCTGGACGCGGACCGCGCCCCGCCGGAAATCGCGCCGCTGGTCGCCTCGTTCAACGACCTGCTCACGCGGCTCGAACAGAACATGGAGTTCCAGAAGCGTTTCATCGCCGATGCCGCGCATCAGATGAAGACGCCGCTCGCGGGCTTGCGCATGCAGGCCGAATTCGCGATGCGGCAGGAGGTGTCGGCGGAAGTGCAGCGCTCGCTGGAACAGATCGCGACGAGCTCCGAACATGCCGCCCGCCTCGTGACGCAACTGCTGGCGCTGGCGCGCGCCGAGAATCGCGCGGCGGGCGGCATTTTCTCGCGCATCGAGCTGACGACGCTCGCGCGGCTCGCGGTGCGCGACTGGGTGCAGCCCGCGCTCGCCAAGCAGATGGACCTGGGCTTCGAGGAGCCGCCTCATCCGGTGGAGGTGGAAGGCAACGTCGTGATGCTGCGGGAGATGCTCTCGAACCTGATCGACAACGCGATCCGCTACACGCCCGCGGGCGGGCGCATCACCGTGCGCGTGCGGACCGCCGACGACGACCTCGACCTCGTGCATCTCGAAGTGGAAGACTCGGGGCTGGGCATTCCGGCAGCGGAGCGCGGGCGCGTGGTGGAGCGCTTCTACCGGATTCTCGGGCGTGAAGGCGACGGCAGCGGGCTGGGGCTTGCGATCGTCAAGGAGATCGCGACGATGCATGGCGGCACGCTCACTATCGAGGACCATGTGTACCAGGACAGCCCCCGGCTGGCCGGAACCCTCGTGCGGGTCAGTCTTCAGCGGGTTTATCCTGCCCGGGACAAACCCTGAAAGTCGGTTTCGGAATTCCCGTATTCAAACGTGCAAAGCGTGAAATAGAGCGCAGTTAAACTGGCGTTCGAGTCGTGATCCTGTCAGATCGTCGCATGCGATCCACACGAGCCCACTTCGGGCCTGACGAGCCCGCGTCAGAACGCCGTAAGTTTTCGTTCCAATAATCGTTGCACCGGAGCCGCCAGGTCGCGGACCGACGTATCCGAAAAATTCAAATCAGGACAGGAGGCGGTACATGGCTACGGTTGAGGGGCGCGTTTCGCACGCACCGATGACGGCGGAGGAAAAGAAGGTCATCTTCGCTTCGTCGCTCGGGACGGTGTTCGAGTGGTACGACTTCTATCTGGCGGGCTCGCTCGCCGTCTACATCAGCAAGACCTTCTTCTCGGGCGTGAACCCGACGGCCGGCTTCATCTTCACCCTCCTCGGCTTCGCGGCGGGCTTCGCAGTGCGTCCGTTCGGCGCGATCGTGTTCGGACGACTCGGCGACATGGTCGGGCGCAAGTACACGTTTCTCGTGACGATCGTGATCATGGGCCTGTCGACGTTCCTGATCGGCTTCCTGCCCGGTTACGCGACGATCGGCATCGCAGCGCCGGTGATCTTCATCGCGATGCGTCTGTTGCAAGGCCTGGCGCTCGGCGGCGAGTACGGCGGCGCGGCGACCTACGTCGCGGAGCACGCGCCTTCGAACAAGCGCGGCGCGTGGACGGCGTGGATCCAGACCACCGCGACGCTCGGCCTGTTCATCTCGCTGATCGTGATTCTCGCGGTGCGCACGGCCGTTGGGGAAGAACAGTTCGGCGCGTGGGCGTGGCGCATCCCGTTCCTCGTGTCGATCCTGCTGCTGGCCATTTCGGTGTGGATCCGGATGAAGCTGCATGAATCGCCGGTGTTCGAGCGCATCAAGGCCGAAGGCAAGACCTCGAAGGCGCCGCTCACCGAAGCGTTCGGCGAGTGGAAGAACCTGAAGATCGTGCTGCTGGCGCTGTTCGGCCTGACGGCGGGCCAGGCGGTCGTGTGGTACACGGGCCAGTTCTATTCGCTGTTCTTCCTCACGCAGACGCTCAAGGTGGACGGCACCAGCGCGAACATCATGGTCGCCGTGGCGCTCCTGATCGGCACGCCGTTCTTCGTGTTCTTCGGCTCGCTGTCGGATCGCATCGGACGCAAGCCGATCATCATGGCCGGCTGCCTGATTGCCGCGCTCTCGTTCTTCCCGCTGTTCAAGGCGCTTGCGCACTACACCAATCCGACGCTCGAGGCCGCGACGCAAAAGTCCCCGATCGTCGTGATCGCCAATCCGGACGAGTGCTCGTTCCAGTTCAATCCGGTGGGCACGGCGAAATTCACGTCGTCGTGCGACGTCGCGAAGGGCGCGTTGTCGAAGGCCGGCCTGAACTACGAGAACGTGGCGGCGCCGGCGGGCACGATGGCGCAGATCAAGGTGGGCGAAACGGTCGTCAACACCTATGACGGCAAGGGCGCCGACGCCAAGGCCCAGGGTGCCGCGTTCGACAAGACGCTCGCCGGCACGCTGAAGAGCGCGGGCTATCCGCCGAAGGCCGATCCGGCGCTGATCAACTGGCCGATGGCGATCGTGGTGCTGACCATCCTCGTGATCTTCGTGACGATGGTGTACGGGCCGATCGCGGCGATGCTGGTCGAGATGTTCCCGGCGCGGATCCGCTATACGTCGATGTCGCTGCCGTATCACATCGGCAATGGCTGGTTCGGCGGCTTCCTGCCGGCGACGGCCTTCGCGATCGTCGCAGCCAAGGGCGATATCTACTCGGGGCTGTGGTATCCGATCGTGATTGCGCTGGCCACGTTCGTGATCGGTATGCTGTTCGTGAAGGACACGCGCAAGTCGAACGTGTATCACGAGGATTGAGGGGCTTGTAACGGGCGGGTTTTAAGAAATCGCCGGGAGAGGCTTGACAGCCCGAACCGCCCTCTGCATAATCTCGTCTTTCGGCGAATTAGCTCAGCCGGTTAGAGCGACGGAATCATAATCCGCAGGTCCGGGGTTCGAATCCCTGATTCGCCACCAAGCTTCAAGAAAAAGCCGCTGTTCCAAAAGGACAGCGGCTTTTTTGCGTCTGCGACGCCGGAAAGCATCCAGGCCTTCCAGCCCTGTGGAGGCGGCCACGAGCGCGGACCACTTGGCCAACCTCCACTGCTTTTAAGCCAGATTCACTTCCGTGAGCCCATCGGCTAATCCGGCTGTCCCATCATTCTCGTAACCAATCCGGGACGAGGAACCATGAAGACCAAAGCAGCCGTTGCATGGAAAGCGGGCGCTCCGCTCACGATCGAGGAAGTCGACCTAGAAGGCCCTCGCGCAGGCGAAGTCCTGATCGAGATCAAGGCCACCGGTATTTGTCACACCGACTACTACACCCTCTCGGGCGCCGACCCGGAAGGCATCTTCCCCGCAGTGCTCGGTCACGAGGGCGCGGGTGTCGTCGTGGACGTCGGCCCGGGCGTCGGCACGCTGAAGAAAGGCGATCACGTCATTCCCCTGTACACGCCCGAATGTCGCCAGTGCAAGTTCTGTCTCTCGCGCAAAACGAACCTGTGCCAGGCCATTCGCTCGACGCAGGGCAAGGGCCTGATGCCCGATGCGACTTCGCGCTTCTCCCTCGATGGCAAGCCGCTGTTTCACTACATGGGCACGTCGACATTCTCGAACTTCATCGTGGTCCCGGAGATTGCCGTCGCAAAGGTGCGTGAAGACGCGCCCTTCGACAAGATCTGCTACATCGGCTGCGGCGTGACCACGGGCATCGGCGCGGTCGTGTATTCAGCGAAAGTCGAAGCCGGCGCGAATGTCGTCGTGTTTGGCCTCGGCGGCATCGGATTGAACGTCATCCAGGGCGCGAAGATGGTCGGCGCCGACAAGATCATCGGCGTCGACATCAACCCCGGCCGTGTCGAACTGGCGAAGAAATTCGGCATGACCCACTTCGTCAATCCGAAGGAAGTCGAGAACGTCGTCGACCATATCGTGCAGCTGACTGACGGCGGTGCGGACTACTCGTTCGAGTGCGTCGGCAATACGCAGCTGATGCGCCAGGCGCTCGAATGCACCCATAAAGGCTGGGGACAGTCGTTCATCATCGGGGTCGCCGCGGCCGGCCAGGAAATCAGCACGCGCCCGTTCCAGCTCGTGACGGGCCGCGAATGGAAAGGCTCCGCGTTCGGCGGCGCACGCGGCCGCACCGACGTGCCCACCATCGTCGACTGGTACATGGAAGGCAAGATCAACATCGACGATCTCATCACGCACCATCTCAAGCTCGACCAGATCAACGAAGGCTTCGACCTCATGAAGAAGGGCGAATCCATCCGGTCCGTCGTCATCTACTAGGCATGCCGTCCGTCCTCTCGCCTACGGCTTTGCTTCACCCGCTTCTCTTACCTTCAAAGGAACACCATGACTGTCTACACCCATGTCACCGTTGGCACGAACGACCTCGCGAAAGCCCGCTCCTTTTACGACACCGTCCTGGGCGAGCTCGGCCTGAAGCGCATCGCCGATCTCGACAACAACGGTTCGATCTGGGGCGAAAGCGCGCCGTCGTTCTTCGTGCTGAAGCCAGCCAATGGCCACCCGGCAACCGTCGGCAATGGCGTCACCGTTTCGTTCGAGGCTCCGGACCGCGCGTCGGTCGACGCGTTCCACAAGACGGCCCTGGCTCAAGGCGGCACGTGCGAAGGCGTTGCCGGCCCGCGCGGCTGGGCACCGCACGCCTACGCCGCCTATGCCCGCGACCTCGACGGCAACAAGCTCGCGGTGTACTGCTTCAAGCCGGAATAAGCGAGCAAGGCTTCGTGCAGCCTCGCGCTGCGTCACGTTTCGGCGCTGCTCTCCGCAGCAGCGCCGAAACGCTCCCGATAGACGAGCGGCGTGATGCCAAGGGTCGTCTGAAACGCTTTACGCATGGCGTCATACGTCTTGAAGCCGGAGTCCGCTGCGATCGTCTTCGCTGGCAGGTTTCCTTCCTCCAGCATGCGCCTGGCCGCTTCGATCCGCGCTCGCATCAGAAAGGCCGTAGGCGTCGTGCCCGTTTCTTTCCTGAAGCATCGATTGAAGCTGCGCACGCTCATCGCAGCGCGAGACGCCATGTCCGGCGTTGCGAGGTCCTGGTCGAGGTGTTCGAGCATCCAGTTCTGCAGGTCACGCACGCTGACGTTTTGCGTCGCGTTGCAGTCGAGATGGGCACTGAACTGGGATTGTCCGCCTTGTCGCCTCAGAAAGACCACCAGGTCTCTTGCCACATCGAGCGCGATGTCCGCGCCGAAGTCCTGCTCGACGACAGCAAGCGCCAGATCAAGACCCGCCGTCACGCCGGCCGACGTCCACACTTTTCCCTGCTGGATGAAGATGCAGTCCGAGTCCAGTTCGACAGTGGGATAGCTTGCCTGCAACATGTCAGCGACTGCCCAGTGCGTCGTCGCCCGCTTTCCGTTCAGCACGCCGGCCTGGGCGAGAAAGAATGCGCCCGAGCACAGCGCGATCGTGCGTTGCAGCTGAGACGCGCAAGCCTTGAACCATTCGACGATGTCGGGCACGTTGTTCACCGCGCCCTCGATGTCCCATGCGCCAACGATGACCGCGGTATGAGGGATGTTCAGCGAGGAAAGCTTCTTCTCCGCGTACAAGGGGATCTCTGTCTCGGACATGACGGGTCCGATGGCCATCGAAGTCAACTTGACGTCATACGCGCCAGAACGCTCACGCTTTCTCAAGTGCGCGTTGGCATATTTGAAGACGCTGAGTGCGCCGACCGCTTCCAGTGCCTTGAAGCCCGGATAGATGATGACGTCGACTGTGATGTTCATGGTGCTGTTCTCTCATTCCGACTTCATGACGCACGGGCTCGGGCCTGAACCTGCCATAAGCAGCGCGTAGCCGCTCGTACCCAGCCGATTACCGAGAACGACATCCTCGCACGAACATCACATCACGCGACGACGAAAATGCCCGGGTTCCGCACCGGTCACCGGGCTTGGAAACGTCCAGATGCAGTCGCTCGTGAGGCTGCCAAGACAAGCGGTCCGCTGGTTCAATCCGCCGAATGCCAGGCTCGATACGTTACCCAGCGGGGCATTCCCCGGCGGACCCTGCATGTCTTCCCACGTCAGGGTGCCATTCTGGATCCCGGCCGCGACTTTCGCCGCAAAGCGATCGTCCGGTTCGTCGAGAACGACTTGCACCTCGCCGTCCGGTCGAATGAGGAGAATGCGGTTACTGCCGATGCACGTGACCCACACTCCACCATGCTCATCGAAAGTGAGCCCGTCCGGCAGGTCGGCTCCGCCGAACTGCGCCACGACTTCCTTGTCGCTGAGCGAACCGTTCGCGTTCATCCTGAAGCGGCTCACCCGCTGAGCGTATGTCTCGTTGACATACACCCATCGGCCATCGGGGGAAAACGCAATCTCGTTGGTGTAGCCCAGGCCATCGGCCACGATTCGCGTACCGCTCGAATCGTGGAAGCCGATGAATCCGTCGGCCACCGTCCTGTTCCACGCCAGACTACGGGGTATCTGCCGCGTGCTGACCGTGAACCAGATGCCGCCCGTATCCGTGACCGAGACGTAGTTCGTCGGCGGCAACGGCTTTCCGTCCACATGATCAACGACGTGACGAACGCTTCCCTCGCGGTCGATGGCATGAATGCCGCCGTCCCTCACGCCGAGATGGGCAAACAGGATTCTGCCATCAGGATGGACCGCGATACCGTTCGGAAGAAACGTTCGCTCATCATCCGCACGCTTGACGATGTGTTGCAGCCCGCCCGACGGGCTCACCAGCGAGTAGCCGCCCGCCCCGTGACTGCATACGAGACTTCCGTCTGCGAGCGAGAGCACGCATTCTGGCCGCTTCACGCCGATCGCCACACGGCCCAGGTCTTCGAAGCGCACCCGGAAATCTCGGGGCACAGGATAGGCATTCGGCATTGCACGGCCTCGAAGCGGTTTTGACTGCATTCATTGCACACGCGAGAAGCGATGCCGGCCCACGACATCGCCTCACGCTCGTGTTTCCAGCGACAGCGTAGTCCATGCCGCGCTCAGCCTTTCGACACTTCCATCAATCCACCTGTGCCACCGCAGCCGCAGTCGTCTCGCGCAGACCTTTGCGAATCACGTCGACGAGCCGCCTGATGTCGTCCGGCGTGTTGAACATGGCCAGTGAAATACGGATGCCGCCGCGTTCCGGCGACACGCGGACATCATTGCGCGCAAAGTAATCCGCCCATTGCTGCACGGGCAAGTCGAGCACATAGATGTGGTTACGCTGACCCCGGTCGCGCGGACCGACCACGGCGACGTCGAGCTCATCGAGCTGGCTGATCAGCTGGTCGCCCAGTTCGGACACGTGCTTTTGAATGTTGGCAACGCCGACGCTTTCGATGAGCTTGATCGCCGCATCGAGTGCGTGCAGGTCCGGCAGATTGATATTGCCGAATTCAAAGCGCAGCGCATCCTTGCGGACAGCCATATCGTCGGGACGCGCGATGTAGTCGGCCGGCGGATTCAGCATACTCGACATCGCGAGATACGCCGGGCGCAATTCATCGAGGCCATCCGCGACGTACAGCAAACCCAGGCCTTGCGGCACGAGCAGGCCCTTGTGCGTGCCCGCAGCAAGCATCGAGATGTTGAACGCCTTGACATCGACAGGAACGACACCGACCGACTGCATCGCGTCGACGACCAGGTAGATTCCACGGTCCTTGCACAGCTTGCCGATGCTCAGCAGGTCGTGCACCTGACCCGCGTGGAAGGTGACATGCGAAAGCGTGATGACTTTCGTGCGCCCGTCGATGAACGGTTCGAAGGTCTTCGCCGTCGCGATTTCATTGTCCTTCAGCGGCGCGAACCGCACCTCCACACCCTTGCGCTTCAGATTCAGCCACGCGTAGGCGTTGTTGGGATGGTCGCCTTCAATCAGAACCACGTTGTCGCCCGCTTCGAGCGGCACGGCGTTCGCTGCAATGTTGAGACCTTCCGACGTGTTTTTTGTGAAGGCGATCTCGGATGCCGATGCGTTGAAGAAGCGCGCCACGTTGCCGCGAATTTCTTCGACACGGCGAATCCAGACGGGCTTCGGTCCGGCCATTTCATAGCCTTCCGTCAGGAACGAATAGAGCGCGTCGCGCACCGGCAACGACAGCGGCGTCTGGTGACCCGAATCGAGGTAAAGCTGGCGCTTGGTGACCGGGAACTGTTCGCGAATCGATGCAAGCTTTTCGGTGGCAATCATTTTCTCTCTCACTTCAAGGTGTAGGTGGCGCGAGCCGCGTGAGGCACGCCGTCGATGCAATGGGGATTTCAGAAACGCGAGCCGGAGTGCGCCTCGCTCAGAACGTGTGCCGGGTCGCCGTGGTCACTGATGTCGTGAGCGGTCGATACGCGAAGCGCCTGCTTCGCCGCACGCTTCGCTTCGAACCTGGCGATGACCGCGCAGGCGATCGAATTGCCGACCACGTTGGTGACCGTGCGGCCCATGTCGATGAAGGTGTCGGCGGCGAGCAGCAGCGCGATACCGTCAGCCGGGATGCCGAAGAGCGGCAGCGTCGCGGCAACCACGACAATCGACGCACGAGGAACGCCGGCAATGCCTTTGCTCGACACCAGCATCACCAGCAACATGCCGAGTTGCTGCTCGAACGACATGTGGATGCCGTAGACCTGCAACAGGAAGACCGAAGCGAACGCCTGGTACATCATCGAGCCGTCGGCGTTGAACGAGTAGGCCAGCGGCAACACGAACGACGTGATGCGATTCGAGATGCCGAACTTCTCAAGCTGTTCGAGCATCTTCGGAAACGTCGCTTCGCTCGAAGACGTCGAGAACGCGATCAGCATCGGCTCCTTCACGAGACCAAGCAGGCGGAACACGGGCTTGCCGAGGAACAGGAAACCGATGGCGATCATGACGGCGCAGAGCAAGGTCATGCCGGTGTACACGCCGCCAATGAATTTTCCATAGGTGCCGAGGACGCCCAAGCCCTGTACCGTGACCGTCGAAGCCACGGCGGCAAACACGCCGATGGGCGCAAAGCGCATCACGAAATCGGTCACCCGCAACATGACCTTGAATGCGCCTTCGATCGAGTGATTCAAGCGCCGGATGGCCGGCTCCTTGCCGCCATACGCCGACACCGCAAAGCCGAAGAACAGCGCGAACACGAGAATCGCCACCACGTCGTTCTGCGCCATCGCGAGGAAGATGCTCTGCGGCACCATGTGCGAGATGAAGTTCTTCAGGCTGAACGCAGCGGTGCTGACCTCGCCCGCCGCACCGGTGTGAGGCGGTGTCACGCCGACGCCCAGGGCCATGTGGTTCGACAGCGCCAGGCCGAGCACCAGCGAAAGAACGGACGCGGCCACAAACCAGAGCATGGCGCGGATACCGACGCGTCCGACGTCGCCGGGATGCTCACAATGACTCATTCCCGCGACGACGCCCGTGAAGACGAGCGGCGCGATGATCATCTTGATGAGACGCAGGAAGATGTCGGTCAGCGTCGACAGATATCCGGCAATCTGCTTGTTGAGCTCCGCCGAGCCCGTGGTGCTGTGAATGACGCCGCCAACCGCTATGCCAGCGACGAGAGCGATCAGAATCCACGTGGAAAGTCGAATGCGCTTCATGGGTGTCTCCTCCGAAGGACCAGCGACCAGACTGTTCTCAGTCCTGGTTTCAGCAACACATCGTCAACACGCGAGCAGATGGCGCGCGTGGTGTTCGAGATGCGATGCAATGAATGTCGAAATAAAAAAGGTGCTGTGTCCGTAATCGGCGCGGCGGCGAAGGCGTAGCTGAACATCGCCTCGGGCCGCCGCTGCGACCAGCGGGGCCCGCTTCAGTTGAGATTCAAGAAATTCATCTGCATCGCCCTGGTCGATCAGGATGTCGGGGCCGGCCCCACCGTGTTTCTCGATGCGGTGCGTGGCGTCATGGCGAGCCCATCGAGTTGATGCAAGTGCCGCTGTTCCGTCCATTGGACCCTCTCTGGTGAAAGCAAAACCGGCTATCGATGTCAGCAGTTTTCTGACTTGTTCCAATTTTTGGTTCACCAAATTCCACTGTCAAGGACTTATCGCGCTCCTGATAGGAGATCGATACGTCTCACCAAAGCACGAAAGGGCCACGCATCAGGGGAATGACGCACGTCGTCCAGGTTTCCGTCCACTCGTTCGCGAGGGATAACACCTACGATAAATTCTATTAAGTGGAACTCCTAGATTCCATTAAACGGGTTTGCTCATATACTGCCTTTCATGGATGCAGGACCGAGCGATTTCGCCCCTTTACTGTTGAGAGACATTGCGATGACGACCCAAAGCACCCGGCTCGAGCACGACCTGCTCGGCGACCGCCACGTTCCCAATGAGGCCCTGTACGGCGTTCACACGCTTCGGGCAGTCGAGAACTTTCCGATCAGCGGCATTCCCATCAGCCAGTACGGTGGTCTGGTCCGGGCGTTGGCGGAGATCAAGCGTGCTGCGGTTCAGGCGAACGCAGAGCTGGGCCTCATCGATGCCGAACGAACTCAAGCCATCGAGTCCGCGTGCCGCGAAATCATCGACGGCAAGCATCACGAACATTTCGTGGTAGACGTCATCCAGGGTGGCGCGGGCACGTCGAGCAACATGAATGTCAACGAAGTCGTGGCGAATCGCGCGCTGGAAATACTCGGTGCGGCGCGCGGCGACTATCAGCGGCTGCACCCGAACGAACACGTCAACATCGGCCAAAGCACCAACGACGTGTACCCGTCCGCGATCAAGCTGGCGCTGCAGTTTTATATCGACGAATTGCTCGTCGCGATGGCCTACCTTCGTGAAGCCTTCGAGCTCAAAGCGGAAGCATTCCGCGGCGTGCTGAAGATGGGCCGCACGCAGTTGCAGGACGCCGTGCCCATGACGCTCGGTCAGGAGTTCAGCACCTACGCAGTCATGTTGCAGGAAGACGAGTCGCGTCTTGCCGAAGCTCGCTTGCTCCTGCTCGAAATCAATCTCGGCGCCACGGCCATCGGTACCGGCATCACCGCTCACCCCGACTATGCCGCCGCGGTGTGCCGCCATCTGCGCGACAACACGGGATATGCGTTCCTCACGGCCGGCAATCTCGTCGAAGCAACCCAGGACTGTGGCGCGTTCGTGCAGGTATCCGGGGTGTTGAAGCGGATCGCCGTGAAGCTCTCCAAGACCTGCAACGATTTACGACTGCTGTCGTCGGGCCCACGCTGCGGGTTCGGTGAGATCCAGCTGCCGCCGATGCAAGCGGGCTCCAGCATCATGCCGGGCAAGGTCAACCCGGTGATCCCGGAAGTGGTCAACCAGATCGCGTTCGAGGTCATCGGCAATGACCTCACGGTGACAATGGCCGCCGAAGCCGGTCAGCTTCAGCTGAATGCCTTCGAGCCCATCATTGCGTTCAGCCTGTTCAAGAGCATCCAGCACCTCGCGGCCGGCGCCAGGACCCTTGCAGACCGGTGCGTGCGCGGCATTGTCGCGAATCAGGAGCAGCTTCGCGCCAGCGTGGAGCGCTCGATTGGCGTGGTCACGGCGCTGAACCCGTATATCGGTTACGCGAACGCGACCCGGATTGCACGCGAAGCGCTGGAAACAGGTGCGCCGGTTTATGAGCTGGTTTTGTCGAGCGGCCTGCTGTCGAAGGCGGATCTCGACCGGATCCTGGACCCGCTGGCGCTGACCGTTCCGGAAAACCAGCCTCGTTCGTACCTGCTCACGCCGGAAATTCCGGTCAGTTGCGAGCCGGGCGAAGGCGCGGTGCTGCCCGTTCCGCGCCCGGTTCAGTAGATCGACCATCCATGCCGGGCGACCCTCCGGGGCGCTCGGGCACGCAGGCAATCGGGTATTCTTATGCGACCACGTACCGTACAACTCGCCTGGAGTCAGCGCGCTGGCTCGTCCACAGCGCGCGAGACGACGAAAGTCATGCACAAGGTTGACATCCCGATCCCCGACGCACCCGAACCCGAAGTCTCCCCGACCGAGCGCGCTTTCCACATCATCGAGATGACGGCGCAGCTTGGCCGCGTGACGACATCGGATTTGGTGACCGCGCTCGGCATTCCCAAGACCACGGCTCACCGGCTGGTGAGCAACCTGGAAGACTTCGGCTTCCTGGAGCACGGGATCGAGCGCGGACGTTATCAGGTCGGTCCCCGTCTGCTTGAACTCGCGACCAACATCCTCGCCGCTTCGACCACGCACGGACCCATCCACGCGCTGCTGATGGAACTGTCCCGCCGGACCGCCGAGACAGTCAGCCTGGGCGTGATGCGTGGCTCCGAGGTGGTCTACATCGACAGTGCCATCGGCAATTCGCCGCTTACGCTGAACTTCCAGAAGGGACATCGTGCGCCGGTGCACTGCACATCGTCCGGCCGCGTGTTCCTCGCGAACATGGAAAAGAAGCAGCTCGATGCCTACATGCTGAGCGGGCCGTGGGAGCCGATTACCCCGTACACGCTCGTCGACCCTGACCGTCTCCGGCTGGAAATCGAGCAGGTTCGCAAGCAGGGTTACGCGACGAACGACTCCGAATTCGCGATCGGCGTAGTGGGCGCCGCGATTCCGATCTCCGGTCCCAACGGACGCGTCATCGCCTGCCTGAGCATTTCGGCGCCGAAGGCCCGGAAGTCGCTCGAGGAAATCACGCTCCTCGTGCCGATGATGCAGGCAGCGGCCCTGCGCATCACCAAGATTCTCAGCACGGTGGGCTCGCAGGATGCCGATGAGGAGCCTGAGGTGAAGCCGCCGCGCCGTAAGCGGTCGTGATTCGAGCGAGGGCGTCCTTTCTCCGACCGCCTCCGCGTAGGTCGGATGCCGCGACCCGCTGCGCATTCTCCAGCATACGAATACAGCCAGCGCTGCACGGCTTCTCGAGGTACGACACTTTGCTCAAGGCGCGTGACCTCGCCCCCGCAAGCCTGCCTTCACATGTCAGCCGCCTCTTTGCGACGCGCCCAATCGGGACCGCTCTGCGCTGACCGCACGGAACCGCCCGGCCCCCACGTTTGCGAACGCAATCCGTACGACCTCCCCCGCGACGTTTGCTTACAAATGTCACACCTCCCACGTCCACCGCGCGCTTCGCATCGCGTTTATGGCAGACAGGCACCCGCGCTTCGCATGCCGACAACCGGAGTCACCGCCATGAACGCCCTTCCCCAGATCCCGTCCGACGTCCCGACGAAAGCCTCGCGCATTCATCCTTTGGTCGCGGCTGCGGCCGTATCGGTGATCCTTGCATGCGGCACCGGCGTAGCGGCGATGACCGGGCTGTTGCCGTCGTCGAAGGCCACCGCCAACACCGTCACCGCCTCGCCGCTCGTCGATGCGGAGGTGGCCAAAGCGACTTCGTCTCCCGCGCCGTCAGCGAGCCAGAAGAACAACCCGTTGCCCCGCGCAGTACGCGGACATCACATCAACCCCGCCCGCCCCGTCGAACCGGTTCGCGAAACGGTCCAGCCCGCGCAGAATCCCGTCCCTGCCTACGATCCCTACGGAGGCCAGGTGACCGCCGTCAACGCCGTGCAAAGCGCGCAGCCGACGACCGGCATCGGCGCAATCGGCGGCGCGGTGGTGGGCGGTCTCGCGGGCACGCAGATCGGCCAGGGACGCGGCCGCACGGCGGCGACGATTCTCGGCGCGATCGGCGGGGGCTTCGCGGGCAACCAGATCGAGCACGTCGTTCACAAGACGACCACCTATCAAGTGCAGGTCCGCATGAACGACGGCAATGTGCGCAGCTTCAACTACGACGCTGCGCCAGGCGTCGCGGTCGGCCAGAAGGTGCGCGTGTCGGGCGAAACCTTGACGCCCGCCTGACACGAAAAACACGGCGCTTAAGACAAGCCTAATTTTCCGGTGCGAAGATGTCTTCCATGTCGAATGCATCCGCGCCACCCGCGTCCCGGCGTCGCGCAGCACGTCGGCCCACGCGAGAAACTCAATCGGGAGTGCTTCTG
This sequence comes from Caballeronia sp. LZ035, assembly GCF_031451175.1. Taxonomy (NCBI): domain Bacteria; kingdom Pseudomonadati; phylum Pseudomonadota; class Betaproteobacteria; order Burkholderiales; family Burkholderiaceae; genus Caballeronia; species Caballeronia sp. LZ035. The sequence continues at coordinate 791,843 of NZ_JARUXS010000001.1, read as the reverse complement.
TGAAGAAGAAATCGAACAGCATGAAATCCAGCCGTCCGGCCATGTCGCCGTTGCTCCGCTCGCTGACGTACAGCCGCGCGGCGCGCGAGCCGATGATCGACGGCATGCTGTTGCAGTGCTACGCCGCGCTCGACGCATTCGATCGCGGGCACGGCTCGCAGACGCTCTTCATGACGCTGTGCCGTCACCTTCTGGTCGCCGAGGAACTGTGTCAGCTCGGCCACGCAGCCGATTGCGCCGACGACATCACGGTCGCGCACGAAGCGCTCGTCGCACTGGATAACCGACATTCCGCCGATGGCGCGTGGATCCTCGATGCCGACGCGCACGCTCAACTCTGCACGGCGCTCGCGCTCTTCGGTCAGCAACTGGAGGAAGCGACGCTCGAACATATCGCCCAAGCGGAAGCGCGGATGGTCACGCAATCGCTGCTCGCCGCGAACATGCGTTCGAGTCTCAAGCGCGCTCAAATTGCGTGATGCCGGGTGATGGGTGGCGTGTTCGCAACACATGACATCCGTACTTTCCCGCAAAGCGTGCAGCAACGGGAACAAGTGTTTGCAAACGTACATTAAGACGAATGAACGCTCACGATACTTGTCCTTAGCGCACGGGGGGAAGCAGCACGGCGCGCTGAGAGACCGAGAAACAGGATGGGCGGCACTCGAACGGTTCGTTGATGGAAGCAGAGCGCACAAGCCGGATCACAACAACAACACGCGCATGCTTTTGACAACGGCCCTGTGAGTCGCAGGCAAACAAGCCGACGCTCCGACAACACGATGTTCAAAAGCCGGCTTGCGCCGGCTTTTTCTTTGGTGACCCGCTGAAGTCCAACGCTGAACGACAAAAACACATTCAGCGATACCGCGAAAAGACCCGCCGCGCACACTCCACGCACCAGACGCGCGGCGCAAGCTCTGCCCGGGCGCTCCAGACATGACCGTACGCGCACTGCCATTGGAGCGGCGTGGCGTCGTCGAGATAGCCCGGCGAGAGCAGCAAGCCGCCGCGTGCCTGTGCCATGTCGCGCAGGCGCCGCGTCGCCGCATCGCGACGCTGCAACGCGCAGTTCATGCACCGCACGTTCTGCGATGCTTCGAGCGACGCATCCCATGCATGTCCGCACGCGCACGTCCACAGCATGGACGCGTCCGGGTTCCCGCCACTCGCCGCGCGTTCCCGATAGCGCGCCGCTGCCGCCATCGACTGACGATACGCGTTGCGCTTGTCCGGGCGTGCCATCGGGTGGAAGGAAGGGGTCAGTGCTGACCGCCGCGGATCGACTCGGAGCGCGAGGTCGTCACGACCGTGCCGTCCGGGCCGAAGTGCGCGTTGAACATCGCGTCCTGATTCACGCCGTCCTCCAGCCAGTGCCAGCTCCACACACGCTCCTTCTTGAGCGGATATTCGGCGATGGTCGTCGGCTTGCCCAGCAGCCTGCGGGCTTCGTCCATGGTCATGCCGGGGCGCACTTTCGCGAAGTTCGCGGCAGTCAGGACCTGCGTGACGGAGACGAAGCGGCCGTTGGCATCGAGATCGACCATATAAGTATTCGTGCCGGCCGGGCCGCGCGGATATTCGAGACGCTTGCTGCCGTCAGTGAAGTTCCGTTCGGTCTCGGGCTCGCCCATCTGGTCGCGGATCTGCGCCTCGGTCGTAACGCCCGGCTGCAGATTCTTGAGCAGCAGCGTGTCCGGCTTCACCGCATTGAAGAACGCCTTGAGCTTGTTCAATGCATCCTCGCCTGGTTGCTGATCGCAGCCCGACAGCAGCGCCACGGCCGATACCGCGACCAACGCGCTGCACACGATCTTTCTCATCTCCGCTCCCCTCGCCTGCGCGTCCACGCGCGGAATCAGCCGCCGGCCGAGCCCAACAGCGGCATCGGATCGATGGCGGCGCCCGCCTTTCTCACTTCGAAATGCAGCGCCGGCGTGCCGCTCGGGCCGGTGCCCATGTCGGCGATGGTCGCGCCCTGCTTGACGGTGTCGCCTTCCTTCACGAGCAGCTTCTCGTTGTAGGCGTAGGCGGTGAGATAGTCGTTGCCGTGCTTGACGATGATCATGCGGCCGTACGAGCGCAAGCCGCTGCCCGCATACACGACCTTGCCGGCCGCCGCCGCCTTGACGGGCTGGCCGACCTTGCCTTCGATGTCGATGCCCTTGTTGCCGCTCGCCCCGAACTTGCGGACGACATCGCCGTGCGCGGGCCACGCGAAGGTGCCCTTGCCTACGGGTGCGCTGTTGGTGCTCGCGTGCTCCGTGGCCGGGGCCGGCGACGGGGCAGGCTTCGCGGCCGCCGCCTTGTCGGGCGTGGGCAGGAGCGGCGGCTGCGCCGACTTCGCCGTCGATGAAGACGCAGTACTCGAAGCCGCAGCCATGGCCGAGCCCGGCGGCGCAACACGCAAGACCTGTCCGATGTTGACCTGCTTGCTCTCGGGCAGATGGTTCCACGCGATCAGGTCGGCGGGCTGCTGCTTGAAGTTGCGCGAGATGCCGTAGAGCGTGTCGCCCGGCTTGACCCGGTAGAAACCCGCTTCGACCGGCGCGAGCGACGCCAGCGGTGCGGCGGCCGGCGCCGTGAGCGGCACGGCTGGCGCGCTCGTCACGCCCGCCCCCGCACTCTGCACGACCGGCGGCGCACTGCTCACCGAACTTTCGACAATCGGCGCCGGCGTGCGCGGCGTCGACGAACACGCGGCCAGACCGGCCGCCATCCCCGCTGCGAGTAGCGTTCTCACGATCGAACGATGCATGTCCGATCCCCGCGCCGCCTGCACCTCAAACGCTTCCATGTGCATCACCACCTGCTTTCTCATGCTTTTCGTCTTGAACTTTTTCTGACTTTGCGTCCGCGTCGGCACGCGGCTTCCTTCCGTGCGCCGCTCATGCCGCCTGCGCCGCGCGGATCCCGATTGCTGGAACAGCACAAACTCCGCCAGCATAAAACATTGGCAGAAGGAATTCGTTCAAATGACGCAAACGATACCCATCGGCCGGCTTCGCGAGCGGGTGACGACGCCTCCGCGCGCACAGCACGACAGGCCCTCAGGCCTTGGAGTTGCGTCGGCTCATTTTCCACAGCGCACCGAGCAGCACCGGCACGATCGCCGCGCCGATCCCCACCAGCACGATCACATTCAGATACTGCTTGATGAACGGAATGTTGCCGAAGAAGTAGCCGAGCAGCACGAGGAGCAGCACCCAGAACAGCGCGCCGAGCACATTGAACAACTGGAAGCGCGCGTGGCTCATGCCGGACACGCCCGCGACGAACGGCGCGAAGGTCCGCACGATCGGCACGAAACGCGCAATCACGATGGTCTTGCCGCCGTGACGTTCGTAGAAGTTGTGCGTCTTCTGCAGCGCGGCGCGGTCGAGAAACCGTTCGAGCACGGGAATATGGGTGTCGAAGACCTTCGGCCCGATGGCGCGGCCGATCCAGTAATTCAGCGTGTTGCCGGTGATGGCGGCGATCAGCAGCAGCGCGATCAGCGCCAGCAGATTCATCTCGTGGGACGCCGCGAACGCGCCGCCGATGAACAGCAGGGAATCGCCCGGCAGGAACGGGAACACGACAAGCCCGGTCTCGCAAAACACGATCAGGAACAACACCGCGTAGACCCAGGCGCCGTAGCTCTGGATGAAGACCCCCAGCGACTTGTCGATATGCAGGATGAGTCCCAGAAATTGCAGCAGCGTGTCCAAAAGCGTTCCTCGAAAGAAGTCCGGCGGCCGCGGCGAGCGGCGCATCCGGGGGTCAGAAAGGGAGTCGCGCCATGATACCGAAGTGCCGCGTCGCGTCAGTTAAAAAGCACGCAGTGGGGCACTTCCCGAGGCGCCTGGGCGGAACGTCAGTGCCGGGACGGCCGCGGGCGAATCGCTATAATTCGCCATGGCCGACCTCAACGAACCCTCCGCCGCCGCTTTGACCGCGGATGACCCGCACCGTTCGCGCGGCATTGCGCCGCTGCCCGACCAGCTCATCAGCCAGATCGCCGCGGGCGAGGTGGTGGAACGGCCGGCCTCGGTGGTCAAGGAACTGCTCGAAAACGCCCTCGATGCCGGCGCCCGGACGCTGCGCATCACGCTCGACGAAGGTGGCGTCAAGCGCATCGTCGTCGCCGATGACGGCTACGGCATGCCGCCCGGCGAGTTGCCGCTCGCGCTGCTGCGCCATGCAACCAGCAAGATTCGCTCGCTCGCCGATCTCGAAGCGGTTGCCACCCTCGGGTTTCGCGGCGAAGCCATAGCGTCGATTGCATCGGTGGCCGAGTTGTTCATCACGAGCCGCACCGACGCCTGTCCGCACGCCACCCGCATCGACGCCCAGACGGGCGCGCTGTCGCCCGCGGCGGGCACGACCGGCACGACCATGGAAGTGCGCGAGTTGTATTTCAACACGCCCGCGCGCCGCAAGTTTCTGAAAAGCGAGCAGACCGAACTCGGCCATTGTCTGGAAGTGATCCGCCGCACGGCGCTGGCGCGTCCGGACGTCGCGATCTCGGTGATGCACAACGGCCGTGCCGTCGAGCACTGGAACGCGAGCGATCCGCAGACCCGCGTCGCGAAGATCCTGGGCGAAGTCTTCGAAACCGCGCACCTGCCGCTGGACGAACGCGCCGGACCGCTCGCCGTGTATGGCTGCGCGGGCCTGCCCACCGCCAGCCGCGGCCGCGCCGACCAGCAATACTTCTTCGTCAACGGCCGCTTCGTGCGCGACAAGCTGCTGACCCATGCCGTGCGCGCCGCCTACGAAGACGTGCTGCACGGCAACCGTTACCCGGCCTACGTGCTGTTTCTCGACCTGCCGCCCGAATCCGTCGATGTGAACGTGCATCCGTCGAAGATCGAGGTTCGCTTCCGCGATTCACGCTCGATTCACCAATACGTGTTCCATGCCGTGCAGCGGGCGCTGGCGCGGCACGCGGGGGCGTCGCCGGAAACGACCTCGGGCGGACACGCGGCGCAGTTGCAGGCAACCGGCCCGGCGTCGTTCAGCGCGAAGCCGTTCGCCGGCCAGGATCCGCTGGCCGCGCGCGGCATGAGCGGCACGAGCGAGAACGGCACGAACTGGCTGCGTCAGTCGCGCATGACGCAGGGCACGCTGCCGGTCGCGCAGCCGTTGGCGCTGTACGACGCGCTGTTCGGACGCAAGGACACGGGCGTATCGAGCGCGATGACGCCGCCCGAATCGCGTGAGACGTCCTACCCGACCTCCACCCAACCGCCCGTCTGGGCCAGCGACAGCGCCGCGCCTGCCACCTACGGCCAAGCCGCTTCGGCGCATGCCGACGACCAGCCGCTCGGCTTCGCGGTCGGGCAAATACATGGCATCTATGTGCTGGCGCAGAACGCGCGCGGGCTCGTCCTCGTCGACATGCACGCGGCGCACGAACGCATTCTCTATGAGCAGTTCAAGCTCGCCCTCGCCGATCACACCATCGCCGTGCAGCCGCTGCTGATTCCGGTGTCGATGACGGCGGAACCGGTGGAAATCGGCATCGTCGAGGAAGAGAAGGAGACGCTCGATGCGCTCGGTTTCGATCTCGCGGTGCTTTCGCCGACTTCCATCGCCATCCGTGCCGTGCCTGCCCTGCTGAAGGATGCGGATCTGCAAGCGCTCGCGCGCGCCGTGCTCGCCGACCTGCACGCGTACGGCGGCTCGCGCGTGCTGACCGAACGGCAGCACGAACTGCTCGGCACGCTCGCGTGCCACAACGCGGTGCGCGCGAACCGCCGCCTCACGCTCGACGAGATGAACGCGCTGCTGCGCCAGATGGAAGCAACGGAACGCGCGGATCAGTGCAATCACGGGCGGCCGACCTGGTTCCAGCTGACGCTCGCGGATCTCGACCGCCTGTTCATGCGCGGACAATGAGCGCTGCCGCCCTGCCGGTGGCCTGTCTGCTCGGACCGACGGCGTCCGGCAAGACCGCCGCCGCACTCGCGTTCGCGGCGCGGCATCCGGTCGAGATCATCAGTGTCGATTCGGCGCTGGTGTACCGCGAGATGGATATCGGTACGGCGAAGCCCAGCCTGGAAGAGCGCGCGGCGGCGCCGCATCATCTGATCGACATCATCGATCCGGCCGAGTCCTATTCCGCCGCGCAGTTTCGTGCGGAGTCGCTGCGGCTGGTCGAGGAGATCGTCGCACGCGGCAAGTTGCCGTTGCTGGTCGGCGGCACGATGCTCTACTACAAGGCGCTCACGCAGGGCCTCAACGATCTGCCGGGCGCCGATCCGGCGGTGCGCGCCGCGCTCGATGCCGACGCCGAACGCGACGGCTGGCCCGCGCTGCATGCGCGTCTCGCGGCGCTCGATCCGGACACGGCGGCGCGGCTCGCGCCGAACGATTCGCAGCGCATCCAGCGCGCTCTCGAGATTTTCATGCTCACCGGCCAGCCGATGTCCGCGTTGCTCGCCGCGCCGCGCGTGGTCGAGCAGGACACGCGCTGGCGCTTCGTGCCGGTGGCGCTGGAACCGTCGGACCGGGCGGTGCTGCACGGGCGCATCGAAGCGCGCTTCGATGCGATGCTGGCGCACGGTTTCATCGACGAAGTGAAGCGCCTGCGCGCGCGCGGCGATCTCGATCTGTCGATGCCGTCGATGCGCTGCGTCGGGTATCGGCAGGCGTGGGAATACCTGGATGGCGCGACGCCCTACGACGAGATGCGCGACAAGGGCGTGTTCGCGACGCGTCAGCTGTGCAAGCGGCAGTTGACCTGGCTGCGCGGGATGCCGGAGCGGGTCGTGGTGGATTGCTGCGCGGCAGATGCGACAGAGCGGGCGATGGAGGCGATGGAGCGGGCGGCGGCACTCTGATCCGCTTGACTTGGTCTTGAGGCGCCGCGCTATGATTGGCGAACCCGACCCGTATTCGTAACCGACTCCGGACATGACCCGACCCTCCGAAGCCTTGCTCGCACATCGACAGGACATTCTGCGCATCGTCACGACGAATCACGCCGCCAATGCTCGCGTATTCGGCTCGGTACTGCACGGCGACGACAACGACGAAAGCGATCTCGACCTGCTCGTCGATGCGCTGCCAGGCGCCACACTGCTTGATCTTGGCGCCATTCAGGTTGAGCTGGAGGACTTGCTCGGCGTGTCGGTAGACGTTGTGACGCCCCAGGACTTGCCGCCGACATTCCGCCGCGACGTGCTCGACGAGGCGCTGTCTTTATGAACGCGAAACAGCGGCAATTGCGTCTCGGCGACTACGTTGCGCACATGCTCGACGCCTCTCGAACGGCACGCGAGTACATCGCGCGCATCGACAAGGCCGAGTTCATGGAAACGCGCATGATCCAGCAAGCCGTCATCTTGAATCTCATCGTGATCGGAGAGGCGGCGGTTCAGATCGAAACAGAATTCCCGGAATTCGCGCAGGCCAATGCTGCGGTTCCGTGGAAGAAGTTGCGCGGTATGCGCAACCGCATGACGCATGGTTACTTCGACACTAACCTGGACATCGTCTGGGAAACGGTGCAGACAGCCTTGCCCGATCTGGAGCGCCGCTTGGCTCAGCCGCTCGAATAGTGCGAGGTATCTGAAACGGCAACGCACAAACAAAAAACCCTCGCAAAGCGCGAGGGTTTCTCTCATTCAGACTGAACAACCAGCCTCAAACCACCACCGTCTGCGCCTCGCCCGCCTGGCTCTCGCGCACCACGCCGATCTTCCAGACCTGCTCGCCCGCGCCCGACAACAGACCGATGGCGGCTTCCGCGTCTTCCGCCGCAACGATCACCGCCATGCCGATACCGCAGTTGAACACCCGATGCATTTCCGCATCCGCGACGCCGCCATGCTTCTGCAGCCACGCGAACAGCGGCGGCAACGGCCACGCGCGGTGATCCAGCTCCGCCGTCAGCCCGTCACGCAGCACGCGCGGAATGTTCTCCACCAGTCCGCCGCCGGTGATGTGCGCCATGCCTTTGACCGTGATGCTCTGCATGGCCTGCAACAGCGGCTTCACGTAGATGCGCGTGGGCGCCATCAGCGCATCGGCGAGCGTGCGGCCGTCGAAGTCGGCGTCGAGGTCCGGATTCGCGCGCTCGATGATCTTGCGCACCAGCGAAAAGCCGTTCGAATGAATGCCGCTCGACGCCAGCCCCAGCACGACATCGCCCGGCTTGATCGTGCTGCCGTCGATGATCTTGCTCTTCTCGACCGCGCCCACCGCGAAACCCGCGAGGTCATATTCGCCGTCGGGATACATGCCCGGCATTTCCGCCGTCTCGCCGCCGATCAGCGCGCAGCCCGCCAGCTCGCAGCCCTGCGCGATGCCCTTCACGACGTCCGCCGCAGTGTCCACGTCCAGCTTGCCGCAGGCGAAATAATCGAGGAAGAACAGCGGCTCGGCGCCTTGCACGAGGATGTCGTTGACGCTCATTGCGACGAGATCCTGACCCACGGTGTCGTGGCGGTTCAGCGTGAACGCGAGACGCAGCTTGGTGCCGACGCCGTCCGTGCCCGAAACGAGCACCGGCTCCTTGTACTTCTTCGGCACCTCGAACAGCGCGCCGAACCCGCCGATGCCGCCCAGCACGCCGTCACGCAACGTCTTCTTGGCAAACGGCTTGATGCGGTCGACGAGCGCGTCGCCTGCGTCGATGTCCACGCCCGCGTCGCGGTAAGACAAACCTTGGGTTTCCGGGGTGGATTTCGGCTGATTCATGGGGGGAGTGCGAGAAGGTCGGTAAAATGCGATTTTACCCGATGATGACCCGCCGACCGATTCTCACGCTGTTCAAACGCGCGAGCCTCGCTGCGGCAACGGCGCCCCGGACTCCGGCGCGGCCATCAGCCATGCGCCCGTTACGGCGCACGCATGACTGACGGACGTGGTACCGAACACTCGGCGTCGCGCCCCCGCGCGGCCCGGCCGCACGTTTCGAAACCTGCCCGACCCCAGGCCCGACGACTCCGATTCCCGTGCAACGCCAACTGACGCTCGATCTCGGCACGCCGCCGCCCGCCACCTTCGCCAACTTCTTTGCTGCCGGCAATCACGAACTGATTTCGCGCCTGCGCGAACTCGAAGGCGCGCTCGCGGCCGGGCCCGTCGCCGACCGCACGTTCTATATCTGGGGCGAGCCGGGCAGCGGCCGCAGTCACTTGCTGCAGGCGCTGATCCACGAAGCCAGCGGCCACGCGCGTTATCTGAGCCCGCAAAGCGCCCTCAACGCGTTCAACTTCGATCCGCGCGTGACGCTCTATGCCGTCGACGATTGCGATCTCCTTTCACCCGCCCAGCAAATCGCGCTCTTCAACCTGTTCAACGAAGTGCGCGCGCACCCGGTGAGCGCGCTGGTCGCCACCGGCAATGACGCGCCGCTCGCGCTCATGGTGCGCGAAGACCTGCGCACGCGGCTCGGCTGGGGCCTCGTATTCCATCTCCAGCCGCTCTCCGACGACGCCAAGGCCGCGGTGCTGAAGCACGCGGCCCGCGAGCGCGGCATCGTGCTGGCGGACGACGTGCCAGGCTACCTGCTCACGCATTTCCGCCGCGACATGCCGAGCCTGATGGCGCTGCTCGACGAACTCGACCGCTTCTCGCTCGAACAGAAACGCGCCGTCACGCGCCCGCTGTTGCGCGCCATGCTGCAACAGGGCGGACGCGGCGCGCCGGCGGACTTCTCCGGCGAGCCGTCCGGTCCGGATGCGCCGCCTGTCGCCACGGACAACGATCCGACCCGCTTCAAGTAAAATGCGCACCCATGAACCTCGCCCTCTTTGATCTCGACCACACGCTCATCCCCACCGACAGCGACCACGAATGGGGCCGCTTCATGGTGAAGCTCGGCATCGTCGACGCGGATTCCTTCGCGCGCCAGAACGACGCCTTCTACGCCGACTACAAGGCGGGCGTGCTCGACATCAACGCCTATCTGCATGCCATGCTCGCGCCGCTCGCGAAATATTCACGCGAGCAACTCACCGACTGGCACGCGCAGTTCATGCAGGAAGTGATCAACCCGCGCATCGTGCCGTCCGCCGTCACGCTGGTGCGCGAGCATCAGGACAACGGCGACCTCTGCTGTCTCGTCACCGCGACCAACGCGTTCATCACCGCGCCGATCGCCGAGGCCTTCGGCATCGAAACGCTGATCGCCTGCGAAGTCGAAACCGTCGACGATCATCCGCACGGCGCGCTGACCGGCAAGCCCACGGGCACGCCGAGCTATCGCGAGGGCAAGATCGTGCGCGTGGAGCAGTGGCTCGCCACGCTCGGCAAGTCGCTCGACGACTTCAAGCACAGCTTCTTCTACAGCGACTCGCATAACGACATCCCGCTCCTCGAGCGCGTCACCGACCCCGTCGCCACCAATCCCGACGACACCCTGCGCGCGCATGCGCAAGCCCGAGGCTGGCGCATTCTGAATCTCTTCGACACACGTGATTAAAAAACTCATCCGCAAGCTGTTCGGGCAAGACAGCGCCGAACCCACCGGGACCGCGCCCACCGACACGCCGACAGCTTCGCCCGACGCCCGACCCGCCCGCCCCGCCAGCAAGAGCCCGCGCAAGAAAGCCGCCGCGCCGCCCAGGCGCGATCCGAGCGTGCCGGTCATCCTGTCTTCCGACATCCACGGCATCGATCCGTCGCTGATCTCGAAGAACGCGGTGCGCGTCACCGACGGCCTGCAGCATGCGGGGCATCGCGCGTTCATCGTCGGCGGCGCGGTGCGCGACCTGCTGCTGGGCGTCGCGCCCAAGGACTTCGACGTCGCCACCGACGCCACGCCCGACCAGGTGCAGAAGCTGTTCCGCCGCGCGCGCATCATCGGCCGGCGCTTTCAGATCGTGCACGTGCAGTTCGGCCAGGACATCATCGAGACCTCGACCTTCCGCGCGCTGATGGACGCGCCGCCCGAGCCCGCGGCCGAACCGCCGCGCCGCCTGAAGCGCGGCGAACTCGACAGCCGCACGCACGCGGTGGATGCGAGCGGCCGCGTGCTGCGCGACAACGTCTGGGGCGAGCAGCACGAGGACGCCACGCGCCGCGACTTCACCATCAACGCGATGTACTACGATCCGGCCACGCAGACCGTGCTGGACTATCACGACGGGATGGCCGACATCCGCGCGCGCCTGCTGCGCATGATCGGCGACCCGGCCACGCGTTATCGCGAAGACCCGGTGCGCATGCTGCGCGTGGTGCGCTTCGCGGCGAAACTCGGCTTCGAGATCGACGAAGCCACGCGCGCGCCCATCACGGAACTCGCCGACCTGATGAACAACGTGCCGGCCGCGCGTCTGTTCGATGAAATGCTCAAGCTGCTGCTGTCCGGCCACGCGCTCGCCTGTCTCACGCGATTGCGCCAGGAAGGTTTGCATCACGGCGTGCTGCCCTTGCTCGACGTGGTGCTGGAGCAGCCGCACGGCGAGAAATTCGTCACGCTCGCGCTCACCAGCACGGACGAGCGCGTGCGCGCGGGCAAGTCGGTGTCGCCGGGCTTCCTTTTCGCCACGCTGTTGTGGCACGACGTGCAGACCCGCTGGCAGCAGAACACGGCGAACGGCGAGTATCCGGTGCCGGCGCTGCATCGCGCGATGGACGACGTGCTCGACATGCAGACCGAGAAGCTTGCGATCCACAAGCGTTTCTCGTCCGACATGCGCGAGATCTGGGGTCTTCAGCACCGGCTGGAAAAGCGCGGCCGCAGTGCGCTGAAGCTGCTGGAACACCCGCGCTTCCGGGCGGGGTATGATTTCCTGCTGCTGCGTTGCGAGTCGGGCGAGCTCGATGCGGAGACCGGTCAATGGTGGACCGACTTCATCGAGAGTGATCACGTCGCGCGTGAAGGCTTGCTCACGCAAGGCGGCAAGGAATCCAGCGGCCCGAAGAAGCGGCGCCGCCGCAGCAACGCGAAGCGCCGCTCGGGCGATGCCGCAATCGGTCCGCAAACCGAAATGAATGCGGGCAGCGTTGACGGCACCGCACCGGACACCGCAAGCAGGCGCGAAGACGCGGACAACGCATGACGCCGGTTTTGGTTACAGTAGCGCAGAGCGGCATCGCCTGAGTGTGTCGCTTGTACGCTTCTGCTTTTGCTGAGACCCACGCGTAGGACTTCTGCCATGACGATTGCTTATCTCGGCCTGGGGGCGAATCTCGGCGATGCGCGCCAGACCCTGAAAGACGCCGTCGTGTGTCTCGCCCAGCAGCACACGATCACCGTGCTCGCGAAATCGAGCCTCTACCGGACGGCGCCCATCGACGCCACCGGCGACGACTACTTCAATTGCGTCGTCAAGCTCGAAACCAGCCTGCCCGCCCGCGCGCTGCTGCGCCTGTGCCACGGCATCGAAGAACAGTTCGGACGCGAGCGGCCGTATCGCAACGCGCCGCGCACACTCGATCTCGATATCCTGCTGTACGGCGCGTCGAGCATCGACGAACCGGATCTCGTCGTGCCGCATCCGCGCATGACCGAGCGCGCCTTCGTGCTGGTGCCGCTCATCGAACTCGAACCCGATCTCATCCTGCCCCAGCGCGGCCGCGCGGATGCCTTCATGGCGGCCGTCGCCGAGCAGCGCATCGAGAAAGTCGCCGCCTGCCAGTGCATGGCCGGCTCACCCGCACGCGGCGCGAATCCCGCCGCCTCCAACAAGACCGATTGCCGATGAGCGTTCCGCCTCTCACCGTCACCGCGCCGCAACTCAAGCCGCCGCATCGCTACATCGCGATCGAAGGGCCGATTGGCGTCGGCAAGACCACGCTCGCCACGCTGCTCGCCGAACGCTGGTCGATGCGCACGCTGTTCGAGCGTCCGCAGGACAATCCTTTTCTCGAGCGCTTCTATCGCGACACGACACGCCATGCGCTCGCCACGCAGCTGAGCTTCGCGTTGCAGCGCACGACGCAGGCGGCGGAAGCTGCCGACATCGTCGCGAGCGGCACGCCGCTGATGGCCGACTTCGTCACGCAGAAGAGCGAGCTGTTCGCGCGCCTCACGCTGAGCGACGACGAGTTCCAGCTGTACAAGGACATCGCGGGCCGCCTTCACGCCAGCGGTCCCTCGCCCGATCTCGTCATCTATCTGCAGGCCAGTCCCGAAGTGCTGTTCTCGCGCATTCAAAAACGCGCGCTGCCGATGGAACTGCAGATCTCCGACGCCTATCTGCGCGCGCTCTGCGATGCCTACAACGACTTCTTCTATCACTACGACGCGACGCCGCTGCTCACCGTGAACGCGGAGCATCTGAACCCGCTCGCGTCGGATGAAGATCTCGTCTTGCTTCTGGAGCGCATCGACAGCATGCGCGGGCGCAAGGAATTCTTTGTCAAGGGCGTGTCGGCGTGAGCGCGTGACGGCGTGGTGACGCAACGGCGCCCTTTTCTCTCTCCAGTGAAACCATCATGACGTACCTGCAGGAAACGAATCGCTCGACGATCACCGTCCCCAAGCTCCAGGCCATGCGCGAGGCAGGCGAACGCATCGCGATGCTGACCTGCTACGACGCAAGCTTCGCCGCGCTGCTCGACCGCGCGGGCGTCGATGTGCTGCTGATCGGCGACTCGCTCGGCAACGTGCTGCAAGGTCACGGCACGACGCTGCCGGTGAGTGTGGACGACATCGCGTATCACACGGCCTCGGTGGCGCGCGGCAACAAGAGCGCGCTGATCGTCGCCGACATGCCGTTCGGCACGCTCGGCTCGAAGGAAGACGCCTACGGGCACGCCGTGAAGCTGATGCGCGCGGGCGCGCAGATGGTGAAGATCGAAGGCGGCGAATGGCTGGCGGAGACGGCGCATTTTCTCGTCGAACGGTCCATTCCGGTGTGCGGGCACGTCGGGCTGACGCCGCAATCGGTGCATGCGTTCGGCGGCTTCAAGGTGCAGGGCAAAACCGACGCCGCGGCCGAACGCATGAAGCGCGACGCCCTTGCACTCCAGGAGGCGGGCGCGCAGTTGCTCGTGATCGAAGCCGTGCCTACTTTGCTCGCCCGCGACGTGACCCAGGGCCTCGCCATTCCGACGATCGGCATCGGCGCGGGTATCGACTGTTCGGGCCAGGTGCTCGTGCTGCACGACATGCTCGGCATCTTTCATGGCAAGCGCCCGCGCTTCGTCAAGGATTTCATGCAGGGGCAGCCGAACATCTTCGCTGGCGTCGAGGCCTATGTCCGCGCGGTCAAGGACGGCAGCTTCCCTGGTCCGGAACACACCTTCTGACGCAGCGCAGGCCGAACGCTCCAGCCGCGCATATCCTGCCCACGAATTGCGTTTTCTCGTACATACTGGCGAGCTTCTTGCGGCTATGCTCGACAACAGTCACTAAAAAAACAGCGAGAACGACCATGTGGCAAGTTCTTCCCGACGAATACGTTCGGGCCCAGCTGGCAGTCGGTTCACTCGTCGCGCTCGGGGTGGCGCGCGTGGTGGCGGCGGGCATCGGCGCCCAGCGCGGATGGCGCATCTCGCGGGTAACGCGCTGTTTCATCGGCGCGGCGGCGGTGTTCTGCTTGCCGCAACTGCTCGAAGTCATTTTTTATAGCGACTCGCACCTCGCCTTCGTCGAATTGCAGGGGAAGGTCATTGGCTGCGCGGTGGCGCTATTCTGCGCGCCTATCGTCAGTCACCGGCTCGGGTACGAATAGGCGCGGCCACGCTCAACCCGCGAGCGACGCCCCCGGCACGCTGTGAGACAGCACGGCCGCGGCGACGAACACGCCGGCCATCAGCAATGCTTCGAAGCGCAGGACGTTGATGACCGTGTGCGCATCCGCTGTCGCCGCGCTGCGCTGCAAACGCGGCAATCCCGACCAGCGGTTCAGCGCGCCGAGCAGCAGCGCCGCCGCGATCAAGCCAAGTTTGACGAGCAGCGCGTGACCCCATGCGCTCGACATGAGCACGCCCGGCGAGCCGCCGGTGCCACGCCACGCGTTGAACGCGCCCGTCGCGATGACCAGCGCCACCGCGACCATCGCCGCGCGCGACATGCGCGTCGTGAGGCGAATCAGCGTTGCCCGTGCCGTCGATGTATCCAGCGCCGGCAAGACCCACGCGCCCGCGATGACCAGACCGCCCCATCCAGCCGTGGCGAGCAGATGCAGCGCCTGCACGGCTTCGGCTGAGGAAAACGCGCCGGCGTCGGCCGCATGGCCGACCGCCGACTTGCCCGCCGCCACGATCAGCGCCGCGCACGCTCCCAGTCCAAGCCGCGCTGCCGATGCCGGCCGGCCCGACACCACGGCGAGCCACAACAGCACGCTGCCCGCCAGCCCCACCGATCCGCCGATGCCCGCATGCGTGTCCGTCGCCACGAGCCACAGCGAGGCGCCGGCTTCGAGAACCGGCGCGCCGCTCATTGCGGCCGCTTCGAGCCAGAGCGACGCGATGCTGCACAGCACGAGCACGCTCGCGGCGATCGCCCCGATGCGCGCGGCCCGGCGCCAGCCGGCCAGCGCCGGTGACAGCGGCGCAAAGGCCTGTTCGCGGGACAGCCAGATTCTGAACATCGAGGCGCCGAGCGCGCAGGCAAAAGCGATATCCGCCACCGCCGCGAACGCGGTCTGTGCGAACCAGAGGAAATCGTCACTCATCGTGCGAGGTGAAATGCAATAGCGATAGCAAGGGCAAGCCGCATGGCCGAAAGGATGATCGCGGAGAGAAATCGGGGCGAGTCTAAACCAAGCCGGACAACTCGATCGGACAGGTCACGGTGCGGCACAGCATCGATTGCCTGCAAAACGCCTTGCAATTTGCCCCTCCACTTCCGAAACTGCATGGATCGCATGAGCCCGACCGTGCGTCCGGGTCGAGTCTTTGTCGAATGACGAAAGACGCTTTTCGAGCCTTTCGCTGCTGCGCGGCAAATTGTCGCGAATGCGCTGCAACAGGACTCACGGCGCGATTGTGTCAAATAGTCATCATCATGCATCGATGATAGAATGCCGCGTCGCATCAGAGGCTCGTCGAGCCGCTGTGGCCGTGGTCCGCCACCTGTCGCCACTGTCAGCCCCCTGCGTGGCCGTGGTTCGCCACCTTCGCACCGAGCCGCACGAAGCTCGGCAGGTCCCCGAATTTCATGGAGTGTCGCGTGTTTTCAAGACGCATCTTCCGTCCGCTGCTTGCCTTGGCTCTGATCAGCAGCGCCGGCATTTTCGGCGCACAAGCGCAAGCCCAGACGGCCAATCAGCCGGCGACCGACAGCATGGCCGCTCGCGTGCAAGGCTGCACCGCGTGCCACGGCGTTCACGGCGAAGGCACGGACAACGACTACTTCCCGCGTCTGGCCGGCAAGCCTGCCGACTATCTGTACAACCAGCTCCAGAATTTCCGCGAAGGCCGGCGCCGGTATCCGCCGATGAACTACCTCGTCACGTATCTCTCGGACGACTACCTTCATCAGATCGCCACGTACTTCTCGAACCAGCGTCCTCCGTATCCGCCGCCTGCCAAGTCGAACGTCTCGAGCAGCACGCTCGCACGCGGCCAGCAGATCGTGCTGAACGGCGATCCCTCGAAGAACATTCCCGCGTGCGCGGCCTGCCACGGCAAGGGTCTGACCGGCATGCAGCCGGCCATTCCGGGTCTCGTCGGCCTGCATTCGGATTACATCAGCGCGCAGGTCGGCGCATGGAAGTCGGGCACGCGTCACGCGAAAGCTCCTGACTGCATGCAGCAGATCGCCTCGCGCCTGACGGACGACGACGTCACTGCCGTCGCCGCCTGGCTCTCCACGCAACAAGCACCCGCCAACCCGGTGCCCGCGCCCGCTGGCTCGTTGAAGATGCCGCTCACCTGCGGCAGCGAACCGCAATAAGGCGTCTGGAGCGACAACAACATGAAACGCAAGTCCCTGTTCGCACTTTCCTCGGCTGTCGTGGTGGCAGCCGTCGCAGCCGGCGCCGTCCTCTGGTCGGGCGGCGACAACCTGCATTCGGGCGGCGCCATCGCGGCGACGCCGGCCGACAAGGCCGCCCTCATCAAGCAAGGCGAATATCTGGCCCGTGCCGGCGACTGTATCGCCTGCCACACGGTGCGCGGCGGCAAGCAGTTCGGCGGCGGCCTGCCGATGGCCACGCCGTTCGGCACCATGTTCACGCCGAACATCACGCCGGACGATCAATACGGCATCGGCAAGTGGACGTCGGACGACTTCTATCGCGCGATGCACACGGGCCGTTCGAAGGACGGCAGCCTGCTCTACCCGGGCTTCCCGTTCACGAGCTACACGAAGGTCACGCGCGCCGATTCGGACGCGATCTACGCCTATCTGCGCTCGGTCGCGCCGATCAACGAGCCGAGTCGTCCGCACGAACTGCGCTTCCCGTTCAACAACCGCAACCTGCTGATCGGCTGGCGCACGCTGTTCTTCTCGGAAGGCGAGTACAAGCCGGATCCCACCAAGTCGGTTGAATGGAACCGCGGCGCGTATCTGGTCGAAGGCCTGGGTCACTGCGGCATGTGCCACACGTCGATCAACGCGATGGGCGGCCCGGTGAGCTCGGCGGCCTTTGCCGGCGGCCTGATCCCGCTGCAGAACTGGTATGCGCCGTCGCTGACGTCGAACAAGGAAGCCGGCCTCGGCGACTGGGACCTGAAGGACATCAACGACCTGCTGAAGACCGGCGTGTCGCAACGCGGCGCGGTGTTCGGCCCGATGGCCGAAGTGGTCCACAACAGCCTGCAGTACATGACCGACGGCGACATCAACGCGATCTCGACGTATCTCAAGTCGATCCCGCAGAAGAAGGAAGCGCCGGAAGTCATGCAGCTCGAAACCTCCGAGAAGTTCGGCGGTGAACTGCTGACGCTGGGCAAGAAGGTGTACACCGAGAACTGCGCGAAGTGCCACGCGGAAAACGGTCTCGGCAAGCCGCCGGCTTACCCGCCGCTCGCCAACAACCAGTCCATCCAGATGCCGTCGGCCGTCAACCCGATCCGCATGACGCTGAATGGCGGCTATCCGCCGAGTACGGAAGGCAACCCGATGCCGCACGGCATGCCGCCGTTCGCACAGGCGCTGTCGGATACGGAAGTGGCCTCGGTCGTGACGTACATCCGTATGTCGTGGGGCAACCACGGTACGCCGGTGTCGCCGCAACAGGTCAGCAACCTGCGTTCGGCGCCGCTCGACTGATGCTCGACTGACATGTCCGGCGGTCCTCCGCCGAGACAGCGTACAATACGCCATGGGGCGCAGCCTTCGTAGTTGGGGCCGCGCCCCTTGCTTTTTGGCTGGGCCGTTTTACGGTTGCCGCGTGTGCGGCCCTGTCGCGTGGAATTCCTATGCATGTCGGTGAGCGTTTCAACAGCATCAGCCATCTGATCGGCGCCTTGCTGTCGGTGGCGGGTTTGGCGACGCTTGTCACGCTCGGCGCGCTAGAGGGCGATCCCTACAAGGTCGTGAGCTTTGCGATCTACGGCGCCATGCTCTGCGCGCTGTATGTCATCTCCACGCTGTATCACTGGGCGCGCACGCCGCGCGTCAAGGCCATACTCCAGAAGTGCGATCACTCGGCGATCTACTTGCTGATCGCCGGCAGCTACACGCCCTATACACTGGTGACCTTGCGTGGGCCATGGGGTTGGTCGCTGTTCGGCGTGAGCTGGGGGCTTGCGGTGTTCGGCATTACGCAGGAACTGACGCTCGGGCGCCGAACCCGCAGCGTCTCGATGGTGCTCTATGTGCTGATGGGCTGGCTCGCGCTCGTAGCCGTTCATCCGCTCGTGACGGCGCTGCCGCCCGCGGGACTCGCGTGGCTGGTGGCGGGCGGTCTGGTGTACACCGCCGGCATCTGGTTTTTCATCAACGACGAGCGCATCCGGCACGGACATGGCATCTGGCATCTGTTCGTGCTGGCAGGCAGCCTGTGCCAGTTCGTGAGCGTCGCGCGCTATGTCGCGTGAGCTCCGGCTGGACGGATGCCGCGGCATCGCAATATCGTCGATGCAACTTAGCGCCAGATGACGTGTCTTGATAGCACGTCTTACCTTGCGGTATTGCCGGGCAGTCACTGACCGCCAATCGGCCCGCCGCCCGATTTTCTCCGAGCGTCACGCATGCGCTCTGCCGGCCGGACTCCGGTTCGCCGCAGCCTCGTTCGCATGCGCGCCGTTCGACACAATGAAGTGAACGCCATCCATGTCTTTTGATTCACTCGGCCTGTCCGAACCCCTGCTTCGCGCCGTCAACGAACTCGGCTACTCCATCCCCACCCCCATTCAGCTCCAGGCGATTCCCGCCGTCCTGAAAGGCGGCGACCTGCTCGCGGGCGCGCAAACCGGCACGGGCAAGACCGCCGGCTTCACGCTGCCGATCCTGCAACGTCTGTCACAGCTTGCGCCGGCCGCGGGCGGCGCCAAGCGCCCGGTGCGTGCGCTAATTCTCACTCCGACGCGCGAACTCGCCGCTCAGGTCGAGGAAAGCGTGCGTGCCTATGGCAAATATCTGAAACTGCGCTCGACCGTGATGTTCGGCGGCGTCGGCATCAATCCGCAGATCGACGCGCTGCGCCGTGGCGTGGACATCGTCGTCGCGACGCCGGGACGGCTGCTCGATCACATGCAGCAGAAGACGATCGACCTGTCGCAGCTCGAGATCCTCGTGCTCGACGAAGCTGATCGCATGCTCGACATGGGTTTCATCCACGACATCAAGCGCGTGCTGGCGCGTCTGCCGGCGAAGCGCCAGAACCTGCTGTTCTCGGCCACCTTCTCCGACGAGATCAAGGCTCTGGCCGACAGTCTGCTTGCTTCGCCCGCGCTCATCGAAGTGGCGCGCCGCAATACGACTGCCGAAACGGTCGAGCAGAAGATCCATCCGGTCGATCGCGATCGCAAGCGCGAGATGCTGACGCACCTCATCCGCACGCACAACTGGTTCCAGGTGCTGGTGTTCACGCGCACGAAGCACGGCGCCAACCGGCTCGCCGAGCAACTCGGCAAGGACGGCATCAGCGCGCTCGCCATTCACGGCAACAAGAGCCAGTCGGCCCGCACGCGCGCGCTCGCGGAGTTCAAGGACCAGACGCTGCAGGTGCTGGTCGCGACCGATATCGCGGCGCGTGGCATCGACATCGATCAACTGCCGCACGTCGTCAATTTCGATCTGCCGAACGTGCCGGAAGATTACGTGCACCGCATCGGCCGCACCGGACGCGCGGGTGCGGAAGGCGAGGCGGTGTCCTTGGTGTGCGTCGACGAGCATCAGCTTCTGCGCGATATCGAACGCCTCATCAAGCGGCCCATTCCGCAGGAAGTGATTGCCGGCTTCGAGCCGGATCCGAATGCGAAGGCCGAGCCGATCCAGCGTCGCAGCCAGGGTGGTGGCGGGCGCGGTCAGGGACAAGGTCAGGGCCGACAAGGACAGGCGCCGCGTGGCGGTGAAGCCCGTCCGAAGAGCGAAGCGCGGCGGAGTTCCGCCGAGCAACCTCGTCGCGACGGCGGCCGTCCGGGCGGTGATGCGCCGCGTGCGGCGCGGCCGGCCAATGGCGCCAACGGCGGCCAACCCGCGCGCGATGGACGCAATCACGGCAACGGCAAGCCCGCTGCCAAGCCGAACACGGGCAATGGTTCGGCACCGCGTCGCGCCGAATCGGCAACGGCTGCGGCCGGTCACGCCGACAACCGGCGCAAGCCCGGCGGCAATCCGGGCGCGCTGCTCAACGGCCGCCGCGACCCGCAGCGTTCGGGCGATCGCAGCCGCTAAGGCTCTTGCTGGCCCGGGCTCCTGGGTCAGCCCTTCATGACGCGGCGGCGCTCGCCGCCCGCTTCAGCCACTCGATCTGCTCGCGCCAGCGCGCGAGCACCGTGGCCTCGTCCTCAAGCTCGAATGCCATGCCATGCGTGAGTCGCGCATAGGGCACACGCTGCGTTTCGCCGCTCTCGATCGTCCCCACGAAGCACGCGAGCGGCACGCTGTCGAGCGGCACTTGCCGCACTTCCAGATGGACCTGATGGAACGCTTCGTCGAACACGAAGGTGATCGTCGCGCGTCCGCTGCCGCCGATGGCCCGCGCCGTACGCGACGACGGCCATAGCGCGAAGGCGAGCGTGCGCTCGTCGGGAGCGAACAGTTCGCCGGTGCTGAGGAGCGCGGTCCGCACGCAGCGGGCCTCGGCATCCGCAACGCACAGCGACGCCGTGAAACGGTCGGCCGCCCCGACATGCGTGCCATCGAAGCACGCGCGCAGGGCCGGCGGCCAGGCGTCGAACACGGCATGCGCCGACAGGACAGGTTTCAATGAGTTGGAGGCGGACATAAGAAAATGCCGGCTTGAGGCCGGCATCATGGGTTGCGTAGCGGTCTAGCGGAAGAATAACTGCGTCATCTTGGAAAGCGGATAGTGAACGCCGGGCTGGATGCGCGCAGGCAAGTCCAGCGGCTTGAGCAGCATCTTGATGGCCTGATCCGCCGACAGGTTGCGCCTCACCAGCGCGTTCACCCGCGCGGACAGTTCCCGGTTGTAGTTCGAATCCTGTGCGTGTTCCGGATAACGGACGGCGAACACGTGCCGCAGCGCGATTTCGGAATCCTCGCTTTTCAGTTCGGCAACGCGCCGGATCAACGCGCCGAGCACGGCGATGCGGCCATTTCCCTCGATCTTGTTCCACTTCTTGAAGAAGCGGAAAAAGTGCTTGTAGTGGCGCACTTCGTCCGTGCGGATGTTGTCGGTGATTTCCTTCAACACCGGCTCATTCGAGCAATCGTTGATCGCTCGATAAAGCGTCGCCGTGCCGGTTTCAACGACACAGCGCGCGACCATTTCCAGCGCGCGCTTTTTTTCGAAGGCTTCGTAAGAGCAGGTCAGCGAATATTCATCGAAGAAACTCTTGAACGCCCGGTCCCAGTCGAATTCCGGCCAGACGTAATTGATATAGGTCTTGAGCGCCCTGCCATGCTGCATCTCCTCGGGCTCCCACTCGGTGTTGAGCCAGGCGGAGATTTCAGGATCGTCATGGAAGTACTTGCTGAGGTTGCTCGTATAGAGATCAGTGCCGCTCTCGATGAACGAGCAAGCGCACAGCAACAAGAGAAGATGCTCGTTGGACTGCGCTTTTTGAAGGTCGATCCGGGACAGATCGATGTCTTCGATGCGCCACGGCATGACGTGGCTCGTTTCAGTGTGCATGTGTCGCGCTCCTGGCTGGACTGAACGCGCCTTCGGCCAACAAAAGACGGCCGAGGTTTCAGGCGACACCATGACCGGTTGCGTCATGGCATCTTCAACTTCATGTGTTAGCAGCTTGTTTTTGCATCTTAGCCGCCCTGCCACGAGTTTGCAGGCATGGGGGACAGACTCGCGCGCAGCCACGTCGGTTCCGCATGTGCAGAATTTCCACGACTCGAACGCGGGCGCGCGTCGCTGCCATGCAGCATGAAGCGTGCCGGAACGCGTGGTTGAGTTATAGATGCAGAGAGCGCATCAGGAATTCGGCGGCCGTCAGATCGCGCACAGCCACGCAGGGCGTGACGCGCCGGGCCCTCGCTGCAAGAGAGAGCGGCGTTCCGCTTGATAGGGAAGCCGCAACAACGCGGCTTCCCTCGTGCTTAGAAACCGGCAGCGAGCCCGTCGCGACGGCTGTCGCTTGCCGCGACGTAGCCGCGTTCCGGATCGTTCCGATCGAGCTTCCAGATGTATTGTCCGGAACCGAAATCCATGTACGGATCATCCACCGACTTGATCCGATGGCCGAGCCCTTCGAGCGCCCGCGCCGTGTCGGGGTCCAGTGTGGACTCGATGTCGATGGTGAAGTCGTGGTTGACCTTCCAGCGCGGCGCATCGCACGCGGCCTGCGGCTGCTGGCCGTAGTCGAGCATGCGTACGATGGATTGCAGATGCCCTTGCGGCTGCATGTCGCCGCCCATGACGCCGAAGCTCATGACGGCTTCCTGCCGGCCTTCGACCTGTTGCGTCAGGAACGCGGGAATGATCGTATGGAACGGGCGCTTGCCGCCCGCGACGACATTCGCCGACTTCGGGTCCATCGAGAAACCGCAACCACGATTCTGCAGCGAGATGCCCATGCCGGGCACCACGACGCCCGAGCCGAAGCCCATGTAATTCGACTGTATGAAACTGACCATCATGCCGCGTTCATCCGCTACGGACATGTAGATGGTGCCGCCTGACTTCGGCATGCCAAAGTCGAAATGCGTCGCGCGCGACGGATCGATAAGTTTGGCGCGCTCGGTGAGATAAGCGTCGTCGAGCATCTGTTCCGGCGTCACTTCCATCGCCCGCGGGTCCGCGACGTAACGATAGACGTCCGCGAAAGCCAGCTTCATCGCTTCGATCTGCAAGTGCTGCGACTCGATGCGATCGACGCTCAGTGCGCCGACATCGAACTTGTCGAGAATCCCGAGCGCGATGAGCGCCGCGATGCCCTGTCCGTTCGGCGGGATCTCGTGAACCGTGTAGCCGCGATAGTCCTTGCTGATCGGCTCGACCCAGTCCGCGCGATAGTTGCGGAGATCCTCCATGGTCAGCGCCGCTTCTCCCTCGCGGGCGAAGGCTGCGATACGCTCGGCGATCTCGCCTTCGTAGTACGCGCGCGGGCCTTGTTCGGCGAGCATGCGCAGGGTCTTCGCGTGACCGGGAAAGCGCACGAGTTCGCTCACTTCCGGGGCGCGGCCGTGCGGCATGAAAACCTCCGCGAAGCCCGGCTGATCCTTGAGTTCGGGCACCGCCGCCGCCCACTTGTAGGCCACGACGCTCGCCACGGCATGACCGCGCTCGGCGATCTCGATGGCAGGCTCCATCAGATCCGCGAACGGCAACGTGCCGAACTTCGCATGCAGCGCTTCCCATCCGGCGATGACGCCCGGCACCGTGACCGCGTCCCAGCCGCGCTTGGGCCGCCGCGCCAGGCCGTTGTCCTCGCCGTACTTGCGGCGAAAGTAGTCGACGTTCCATGCCGCCGGCGACACGCCCGACGCGTTGAGGCCGTGCAGTTTCCCGCCGTCCCAGACCAGTGCGAACGCGTCGCCGCCCAGGCCGCACGACACGGGTTCCACCACCGTGATGGCCGCCGCCGCCGCGATGGCGGCATCGACGGCGTTACCGCCCTTCCACAGCATGCGCAGCCCGGCCTGCGCGGCCAGCGGGTGGGAAGTGGACACGATATTGCGGGCGAACACCGGCAGACGCGGTGTGGGATAGGGGTTTTGCCAGTTGAAGCGAGTCATTGAGTTGAATCCGGAATACCTGCGCTTTCGGTGATGAGCGAAAGTCGCGTGGTGGGTCATACAAAGGGTCAAGTTTGCATTGCGCACTTAATCCCAAGCAAATTCGTTTGTCGCTCTCATTCATGATGTCGATTCATGAAACGAACGATACTCGCGGCGTCACCGAACGAAGCTGCGGCCAATACGCATGGTGCAACGCGACAAGAACTTCAAGTAGATTCTTCAAATTCGGCCCGGCAACGGACCGCCTCCAGCGACAACAAAAGTCAAAGCCAAAATTTTTCACTGCGAGTTTGGCACTCGTCTGACACTTGCCTACAATCCCAATTCCCGGAACCCGCGGCACAACCACAGCGCGTCCCGGCGCTTGTTCAGTTTTCCCCTTAAAACGTTTCGAAGCAAAAAGATCTGGCTTACAAAGCCGGCTGGTTATGCCGTTCGGTCGTCATGGAGAACACAATGCTGAGTCCGCACGAATTTGCCACGCTGCTACTGGTTCAGGAAGCACCCAATCAGGTGGACATGGAGCGTCAGGAACTCGACGCCCTGCTCGAACGCCAACTCGTTCAACTCGAAAGTCTCGCCTCGGGACGTCAACAATGGCGTCTCACCGCAACTGGCGACTCCACCGTCAAGGCTTTCAAGCGCTACTCGTAGCACGCGCGGCAGGACTCCGGACGCGGCCCGTAGCCGCGTCCGTCTGACGTTCCCCCTCCAGGAATTCCCGATACTTCCGACGCGTCATCCGGCGCGCAAGGTTGGATCGACAGCCGCTCGCCAGCTCAATGCGCGAGCGCGCTGATCCAGGAAGAAATTCGCCCACGCACTTTGCGATTCCGGCCCGGGATGGGCCTTCCACGCGCGATACTGTTCTCCAATGTCAGCCTGGAACGCGCAGAAGCGCTCCCTGGAAAGCCCCCCGCGACGCTCGGCCACGTAAGCGTCGAAAAACGCCGAGTAGACTGACTGGGCGTCGCCGCCGTAGTCGGCCGGCGAAGCGCCGCACATTCCCTGCAGCGCGCTGAAGGACGGCGCGCCCAGCGATCCGTCGAGACTTGGCGTGCTCACGCATCCCGCCAGCAGCGCCGCACCCAGCACACCTGAAGCTACCCGCACTCGCATTGCCCTCACCTCTTTCCGATTGACTGACGCCAGTATCGGTCCAAGCGCACCGGCGCGCCACTCGGCCGAATGGCATAGGCATCGTGCGGTTTGCGACTTTCTCTCCGCAATGTCCGCACGTCCTATGCCGTTCGGCCGAGTTGTCCGCGCCGGCCGGCTCCGTTAGATTTGCCCAGACGACATTCACGGCACGATGTACGCCCGAACCCGGAGATGACCATGCAGGATCAGACCATTCTCGCGCTCGACCAGGGAACCACCAGTTCGCGCGCCATGCTGTTCGACCGCCGCGGCAACATCGTCTCGGTCGCGCAGAAGGAATTTCAGCAGATATATCCGCAGTCGGGCTGGGTGGAGCATGACCCGCGCGAGATCTGGTCCACGCAGGCCGGCGTGGCCGCTGAAGCCGTCACGCGCGCGGGCGTGAGCGCGTCTTCCATTGCCGCCGTGGGCATCACGAATCAGCGCGAGACCACCATTGTCTGGGATCGCGAGACCGGCACGCCGCTCTACAACGCAATCGTCTGGCAGGACCGTCGCACGGCGGCGTTCTGCGACGAACTCAAGAACCGTGGTCTCGAGGCCATGGTGCGCGCCAAGACGGGCCTGCCCGTCGACGCGTATTTCTCGGCCACGAAGATCCGCTGGATCCTGGACAACGTAGAGGGCGCGCAAGACAAGGCGCGCCAGGGGCGCCTCGCCTTCGGCACGGTGGACAGCTGGCTCATGTGGAATTTCACGCGTGGCCTGCATGTCACGGACATCACGAACGCCTCGCGCACGATGCTCTTCAACATTCACGAACGGCGTTGGGACGACGAACTGCTCGACGCGCTCGACATCCCGCGCAGCATGTTGCCCGAAGTGCGCAGTTCATCGGAGGTGTACGGCACCACGCGCGGCACCGTGTTCGCGCAGGATCTGCCGCTTGCCGCGATTGCCGGCGACCAGCATGCGGCACTGTTCGGTCAGATGTGTACAGAGTCAGGCATGGTCAAGAACACTTACGGCACAGGCTGCTTTCTTGTCATGAACACCGGCGAACAGCCAATCGAATCGCGCAACAATCTCGTGACCACTATTGCGTGGCAGATCGGCGACCAGGTCAACTACGCGCTCGAAGGCAGCATCTTCATTGCAGGCGCGGTCGTGCAATGGCTGCGCGACGGCCTGGGTCTGATCCGCCACGCACGCGAGATCGAGGCGCTCGCGCGCCAGGTGCCGCACAGCGACGGCGTATATCTCGTGCCGGCTTTCGCCGGGCTCGGTGCGCCGCACTGGACCCCGCGCGCACGCGGTACGCTGTTCGGCGTGACGCGCGGCACGGCAGCGAGTCACATTGCGCGCGCGGCGCTCGACTCCATCGCTTATCAGTCTGTCGACGTGCTGAAGGCCATGGAAGCAGACTCGGGCCTGCGCATCGCGGAACTGCGTGTCGATGGCGGCGCGTGCGCCAATGACCTGTTAATGCAGTTCCAGGCTGACCTCCTCGGCGTGGAGGTCGCCCGGCCGCGCATCGCGGAGACCACGGCGCTCGGCACGGCGTATCTGGCCGGGCTGGCTGTCGGGTACTGGAAGGATGTCGGCGAACTCAAGGCGCAATGGCAACTCGAACGGCGCTTCACGCCGTCCATGCAGGCGGAGGAAGTCGCATCTCGTCTCGCGGGCTGGCAACGGGCGGTCGGGGCGGCGAAGGCCTGGGCGGACGGGTGACTTCAAGCCGCGTGGGTATGGGTGAACTCTTACGCGCCGCGTGCGGTGCGGTCAGGTGTGGTGACGTGCCGCCACCGGCTGTCACGTGCGAAAAAGTGACGTGCGGTGGTTGCGGTGGTTGCGGTGGTTGCGGTGGTTGCGGTGGTTGCGGTGGTTGCAGTGGTTGCAGTGGTTGCAGTGGTTGCAGTGGTTGCAGTGGTTGCAGTGGTTGCAGTGGTTGCAGTGGTTGCAGTGGCTGCAATGGTTGCGGTGGCTGCAGCGACGTGCGTTGACCACGGTGACGGCAGTCACGTGCCACCACCTGCGAAGGCGTGACGTGCACTGAGATGCGGCGACGTGCCGTATTGCGCGGTAACGTGCCCCTTCACGCGACCGCGTGCGACCGAGCGCATAAGCCTCGGCAAGCGCCACGTGCCGCGCCCGGCCGCGCGCTCGCCCCCGCCCTGCCAGCAAAACCGCAATGCAAAATCAGGAAAGCACGTCCCCGAAGTCCCCACGCACCCCGGCAGCAACCAGCGCGGGCAGCTCGTCCATATGCTCCATGATCCGCGTGATGCCCGTCTCGCGCAGCACTTGAGCATATCCGGAAGGAATGTGACTCGCGCCCACGAACGCAATAGTCTTCATGCCCGCCGCGCGCGCCGCCGTCAGGCCGGCCACGCTGTCCTCCACGACGAGACAGCGCGCCGGATCGACATCGAGCGTACGCGCCGCCAGCAGATAGACATCCGGATAGGGCTTCGGACGCTCGACCTGCTGGGCGCTGAACACGCGGGGGCCAACAATCTCCTCCAGCCCCGCGCGCCGCACAGAGGCGCGCACGCGCTCCAGGCGGCTGTTCGACACCACCGCGACCGGCAGCCCACAGCCCTCAAGCGCCGCGCGTACCCCCGCGATCGGACCGACCGATCGTGCGAGTTCCACGGCCACCCGCGCTTCTATCGTATCGACGAAACCGGCCGGCATCAGGATACCGAAGCGGCTTTCGAGCTGCGCCAGGAAACGGGAGGTCTGCTGGCCGAAGGCCGTCTTGACGACCGGTTTGAAGTCGATGCCGGGAAACGTCTCGGTGAGCACGTCCAGCATCACGCGATCCGCGATGATTTCGCTATCGACGAGCACGCCGTCGCAATCGCAGATGAGATGATCGATCATGTTGGCTCGAATTACGTTAAGCCAACATGATAAGCGTTCAGCAGGCGTCGGCAGCGTTTATGTCAGAACGATTGGAAGCGCGGCGGGGCGCATCCAGGCGCGCCGCGAACCACGTCACGCCGAGTGCAACCAGCGCAACCACGGCGGCAGCCCACGGCAGCGCATCCAGACCGTGGCCATGCGTCAGCACCGCTCCGCCCAGCCACGCGCCACCCGCATTGCCCACGTTGAACGCGCCGATGTTCAGCGTCGAAGCCAGGTTCGGCGCGTCCTTCGCTTTTTCCACGACGCGCGTCTGCAAAGGCGGCACAGTCGCGAACGCCGCGATGCCCCACACGAAGATCGTCAGGATCGCACCCGTCTGGCTGTGACTCGTCTTCGCGAACACCGCCATCACGATGGCCAGCGCAATCAGAATGCCCATCAGCGAGCGCATCAGCGCACAGTCGGCGAGCCGGCCGCCGATCGTATTGCCGATTGTCAGCCCCACGCCGAACAGCACCAGGATCAGCGTGACCGCGCGCGGCGAAAAGCCGCCCACTTGCTCGAGAATCGGCGCGATATAGGTGAACACGATGAACACGCCGCCGAAGCCGAGCACGGTCATCGTCAGCGCGAGCCACACTTGCGGGTCGCGCAACACGCGCACTTCGCGACCCAGACCGCTCGGCGCGGCGTCGTGACGGTTCGGCACCAGCGCCGTCACGCCCAGCGCGGACAGCACGCCGAGCCCCGCGACGATCCAGAACGTCGCGCGCCAGCCCAGCTCTTGCCCGACGAACGTGCCGAACGGCACGCCCAGCACGTTGGCGAGCGTGAGGCCGGTGAACATCAACGCAATCGCGCTCGCGCGCTTCTCTGCCGGCACGAGCGATGCCGCCACCACTGCCCCGATACCGAAGAACGAGCCGTGCGCGAACGAGGTGACGACGCGCGCGACCATCAACAGGCCGTAATCCGGCGCGACCGCGCACAACACGTTGCCGACGATGAACACGGCCATCAGCAACTGCAAGGCAAGCTTGCGCGGCATGCGTGCCGTCAGCACGGCGAGCAGCGGCGCGCCGACCGCGACGCCCAGCGCGTAGCCGGTGACGAGCAGGCCGGCCGAGGGGATCGACACCGAGAGATCGTGCGCGACGTTGGGCAGCAGGCCCATGATGACGAACTCCGTCGTGCCGATGGCGAAAGCGCTGATGGCCAGCGCGAGAAGAGGCAGGGGCATGATGGCTCCGGTTCAGGATTGAGTGGTCACGAATTCCACGACGACGGCCGGCGCGAGCCGCACGAACAGTTGCCGTTCGCGGGACAGCGGAACGTCGGCGAGCTGATAGGCATAGCCGTGACTGTCGAGGCGCTGGAGCAGCGAGCGCCACTCGTCGGCGTCATCGATTCGCAATGCAACGTGGTCGATACGCGTCGCGCATGGACGCTGCGCCGGCGCATCCATGCCTCCCGCGATCAGATGCACCACCGGTCGCCCGCTGAGATAAAGCCAGTAACCGCCGACGCCGAACGGCGGCCGCGGTCCCACCTCCATGCCGGCGATGTCGACGAAGAAGCGCATCAACGCATCGCAATGCGGCGCGACGACCGTGACGTGATCCAGCTGCATGATCTGAACCTCTGTGACCACAGAAAGCCGCATTCTCCGGCTCGCGCATTCGTTTGAGAATTGGGCTAGTCTTTGAATCATTCTCAAACGGAATTTGAAGATGGCGATGGATCGGCTGGGCGACATGCGCCTGTTCGTGGAAACGGCAACAGTGGGCAGCCTCTCGGCAGCGGGCCGGAAACTCGGGCTGTCGCCGGCGGCGGCGAGCGCGCGGCTCATCAAGCTGGAGAAGGCGCTACAGGCGCGGCTGTTCGAGCGCACCACGCGCCAGTTGCGCCTGACCGATGAAGGGCGCGTCTATCTGCAACACTGCCGGATCGCGTTGCAGGCCATCGACGACGCCGAGGCCGCGTTGCAGGCGGGTCAAAACGTCGTGCGCGGCAAGGTGCGTATGTCGGCGACCTCGGATTTCGGGCGCAACCTGCTGCGCGGCTGGCTCGACGACTTCCGCGCACTGCATCCCGAAGTCAGCTTCGCGCTGACGCTGTCAGATTCGGTGTCGAATCTGCTGCACGAGGAGATCGACCTCGCCATCCGCTTCGACGCGCCGCCCGACAGCGGCCTCGCGGCCCGCGTGCTGGCGCCGAACCGCCGCGTGCTGTGCGCCGCGCCGGACTATCTGGCGCGGCGCGGCACGCCGCTCACGCCGGCCGGACTGGTCGGTCACGATTTCGTGGTGGTCGTCACGTCGAACGGGCCGCTCAGCGAACTCGACTTCACGCGCGGCGAGGAGCGCTACACGTTTTCGATGCCGGTCGCCGATTCCTGGGAAGCCAACGACGGCGCGCTGGTCCACGCGTGGGCGCTGGCGGGACATGGCATCGCGCATAAATCGATCTGGGATATCGCCGCCGACGTCCGCGCCGGCAGACTGCGCATGGTGCTGCCCGACTGGTGCACGCACGAGGCGCCCGTGCACGCGCTGTTTCACGCGAACCGCTACATGGCGCCGCGCGTGCGGGCCGTGCTGGATTTCCTGGTGGCGCGCTTCGACGACACCACGGCCGCGCTGCTCGGCGATCTCGCCTTTCCGCCGCGCCGGGCGGTTGAAGGTCAGGATGGGCCCGCGGCGCTATAATATCGCCCTCAAATGCGGTAAAAAGCGGGCAGATCGAAATAGAAACGCCACGCAAAACACAACATCCGCGAAACCCCCTTTCAACTCCTAACCAGCGCCCCCAGATCAACCACTGCGACCGGCGACGATTCATGACCAAGAAAGTTTATGTAAAGACCTTTGGCTGCCAGATGAACGAGTACGACTCCGACAAGATGGTCGACGTGCTCGGCGCAGCGGAAGGACTCGTCAAGACGGACACGCCCGAAGACGCGGACGTCATTCTGTTCAACACCTGCTCGGTGCGCGAAAAGGCCCAGGAGAAAGTCTTCTCCGATCTCGGCCGCGTCCGCGAGCTCAAGGAAGCCAATCCCAATCTGCTGATCGGCGTCGGCGGCTGTGTCGCGAGCCAGGAAGGCGCGTCGATCGTCGCGCGCGCGCCGTACGTCGATCTCGTGTTCGGCCCGCAGACGCTGCACCGCCTGCCCGCCATGATCGACCAGCGCCGCGCCACGGGCCGCGCCCAGGTCGACATCTCGTTCCCGGAAATCGAGAAGTTTGACCATTTGCCGCCCGCCCGCGTCGACGGTCCGAGCGCATTCGTGTCGATCATGGAAGGCTGCTCGAAATATTGCAGCTACTGCGTGGTGCCGTACACGCGCGGCGAGGAAGTGTCCCGCCCGCTCGACGACGTCCTCACCGAAATCGCCGGCCTGGCCGACCAGGGCGTGCGTGAAGTCACGCTGCTCGGCCAGAACGTGAACGCTTACCGCGGCGCGCTGACGCTCGGTTCGAGCGAAATCGCCGACTTCGCGACGCTGATCGAATACGTGGCCGACGTGCCCGGCATCGAACGCATCCGCTACACCACGTCGCATCCGAAGGAATTCACGCAGCGTCTCATCGACACCTACGCGAAGGTGCCCAAGCTCGTCTCGCACCTGCATCTGCCCGTGCAGCACGGCTCGGACCGCATCCTGATGGCAATGAAACGCGGCTACACCGTGCTCGAATACAAGTCGGTCATCCGCAAGCTGCGCGCGATCCGCCCGGACCTGTCGCTGTCCACCGACTTCATCGTCGGCTTCCCCGGCGAGACCGAGGACGATTTCGACAGGATGATGGCGCTCGTCGACGAGATGCGCTACGACACGAGCTTCTCGTTCATCTATAGCCCGCGTCCCGGCACGCCCGCCGCGAACCTGCACGACGACACGCCGCGCGAAGTCAAGCTCAAACGCCTGCAACATCTGCAGGCGACTATCGAGGAAAACGTGCAGCGCATCAGCGCGTCGATGGTCGGCAAGATCGAACGCATTCTCGTCGAACGCCCGGCGCGCAAGGATCCGAACGAGCTCGCGGGCCGCACCGAGAACAATCGCGTCGTCAACTTTCCCGCGCCGCTGGAATCGCATGCACGGCTGATCGGCCAGATGATCGACGTGAAGATCGTGCACGCGTACCCGCACTCGTTGCGCGGCGAACTGGTGATGGTGGCGGACGCGCCCGCGCTGGCTCACGGGATGGCTTAATAAAGGACACCTGGTTCACTTTGAAGAACGCTCCCACGCAGCATCTGGAATTCACCGCCCCGCGCGAGGACAACGCGCGGCTCGCCAACCTCTGCGGCCCGCTCGACGAAAACCTGCGGCAGATCGAGCAGGCGCTCGACGTCACGCTGTCCCGGCGCGGCCACAAGATTTCGATTCGCGGACGCGGCGCCAAGGTCGCGCTCGCGGCGCTCGAAAACTTCTATAACCGCGCGCGCGATCCGATTTCCGTCGACGACATCCAGCTCGCGCTGGTCGAGGCGCGGCACGCCACGCGCCGCGCCAAGGAAGCGCGCGCGGCCGGCGGCGAGGAAGGCGAAGCCGATCCGCGTTTCCGGGGCGACCCGGATCATCCGTTCGACGAACCCAGCGCAACGCTCGATCTCGGCGACGACGAAGACCACGGCCCGAAGCTCTATACGCGTCGCGCCGACCTGCGCGGCCGCACGCCCGCGCAGCGCGACTATCTGAAGCAGATCCTGTCGCACGACGTGACCTTCGGCATCGGTCCGGCGGGCACCGGCAAGACCTATCTCGCGGTGGCCTGCGCGGTCGACGCGCTCGAACGCGACCAGGTCAAGCGCATCGTGCTGACGCGTCCGGCCGTCGAAGCGGGCGAACGGCTCGGCTTCCTGCCGGGCGATCTCGCACAAAAGGTGGATCCGTATCTGCGCCCGCTGTACGACGCGCTCTACGACCTGCTCGGCTTCGACAAGACCGCGAAAATGTTCGAGCGCCAGATGATCGAGATCGCGCCGCTCGCGTACATGCGCGGCCGCACGCTGAATCACGCATTCATCATTCTCGACGAGGCGCAGAACACCACGCCCGAACAGATGAAGATGTTCCTGACGCGGATCGGCTTCGGCTCGAAGGCGGTCGTCACCGGCGACACCACCCAGGTCGACCTGCCGCGCGGCCACAAGAGCGGGCTGATCGAGGCGCAGCATGTGTTGTCGGAAGTGCGCGGCATCGCCATCACGCATTTCACCTCGGCGGACGTGGTGCGGCATCCGCTGGTCGCGCGCATCGTCGAGGCGTACGACGCGCAGTCGCAGAAGGACGCCGCGCTCGCCGAAGCAGCCCGTCAGGCACAACACGCCAACAAGCCCGAATGAGTCCGCGCCTCACCCTGTCGGTGCAGTTCCCCGCCGCCAAGACGTATCCGTCGCACAAGGCCGCGCTGCCGCGTGCGACGGTCGCGCGCTGGATCAAGGCAGCATTGTTCGCGGACGCCGAACTCACCGTGCGTTTCGTCGATGAAGATGAAGGACGCGTGCTCAATCGCACGTACCGGCAGAAGGACTACGCCACCAACGTGCTGACCTTCGCCTACGCGGAATCCGAAGACGATCCGGTGACGGGCGATCTGATCCTGTGCTGTCCGGTCGTCGAGCGCGAGGCGACCGAACAGGGCAAGCCGCTCGCCGCACACTACGCGCATCTGATCGTCCACGGCACGCTGCATGCGCAGGGCTACGATCACGAGGTCGAAAGCGAGGCGCAGGAGATGGAATCCATCGAGACGGATATCATGCAATCTCTGGGTTTTCCCGATCCTTACGTGCCGCTGACCTGAAGCCGGTCCGATGCCCTCTCACGCACCGTGAACGACAAGACACCCGATCCCGCGCAGTTCCCGCCTGCCATGCCCGCCATCGCCGCTGACTATCCGCCCATGCTCGGAGACTCGGCGCTCTGGACCGACGCGCAACTCGCCGCGTCGCGTGAAGCGGCGCTGACGAGTTGGGACGGACGCTCCGACCTGTGGCTGTTCGGCTATGGCTCGCTGATCTGGAACCCCGGCCTGCCGACGCTCGAAGCGGTGCGCGCCCGCGTGCACGGCTACCATCGCGGGCTGTATCTGTGGTCGCGCGTGAATCGTGGCACGCCGGAACAGCCCGGCCTCGTGCTCGCGCTCGACCGCGGCGGATCGTGCTCCGGCATGGCGTTCCGGCTCGCGGGCGCCGACGCCGCCGAGCACCTCGAAGTCCTGTGGCGCCGCGAAATGGCGATGGGCTCCTACCGGCCGGCGTGGCTGCCCTGCACGCTCGCCGACGGACGGCGCGTCGAAGCGCTCGCGTTCGTGATGCGGCGCGAAGCCAGTTCCTACACCGGCAAGCTTCCCGATCCCATCGTGCGCACCGTGCTCGGCTGCGCCAGCGGGCGCTACGGCACGACGCTCGACTACGTGAGCCGGACCGTCGAGGCCCTGCGGGAGAGCGGCATGCCGGATCGCGCGCTCGAAGCCTTGCTGAAACGCTGCCGGTCGCAACAGGGCGCCGGGTGACCTCCGCGCCCGTTACCGTATGAAGGCCGCTTACCTATGCCGTTCGGCCAGCGCCGGCCGGCGGACACACTCGTCGCATAATTTTCCGCTAGCATGGTTTCCATTGCGCGCGCCGCGCTGCCCGAGCGGCGTTTTACCTTGGTGTATGCTTAACTTTCCGCTAAATTGCGCCCGGGAACACCTGGGCGCTTCACTATGAACGAACCCTATCCCAGTCGACGCCATTCCGACAAACCGCCGGAAAAGCGCTCGCTGCTCGAACGCCTGACCGATTTCATCTCGCACGAACCCGAGTCGCGCGACGAACTTCTCGAAGTGCTGCAGGACGCGCACGAGCGCAACCTGCTCGACGCCGATTCGCTGTCGATGATCGAAGGCGTTTTCCAGGTCTCCGATCTCTGCGCGCGCGACATCATGATTCCGCGTGCGCAGATGGACGCCATCAACATCTCCGACACGCCCGCCGAATTCATTCCCTTCGTGCTCGACAAGGCGCACTCGCGCTATCCGGTCTACGAAGGCAATCGCGACAACGTCATCGGCGTGCTGCTCGCGAAAGATTTGCTGCGTTACTACGCCGAGGAAGAATTCGACGTGCGCGGCATGCTGCGCCCCGCCGTCTTCATCCCCGAATCGAAACGCCTGAACGTGCTGCTGCACGACTTCCGCGTGAACCGCAATCACATCGCGCTCGTCGTCGATGAATACGGCGGTGTCGCGGGCCTCATCACGATCGAGGACGTGCTGGAGCAGATCGTCGGTGACATCGAGGACGAATACGACTTCGACGAAGAAGCCGGCAACATCATCGCCACGCCCGACGGCCGCCATCGCGTGCGCGCGCTCACCGGCATCGAGCAGTTCAACGAGGCATTCGGCACCGATTTCTCCGATGAAGAAGTCGACACCATCGGCGGTCTGGTCACGCATCGTTTCGGACGCGTGCCGCATCGTGGCGAAAAGGTGCGCATCGACGACTTCGCCTTCGAGATCCTGCGCGGCGATGCCCGGCAGATTCACGTCCTGCTGGTGCGGCGCGTGCCGAATCTCACGCAGCCGCATCATCACGCGGGTGACGACGAAGACGAACTGCGCGACTGATCGCCGCGATCGCCGAGCGAGCGGCGGGGCATCGCAGTACGCCACGCCGCGCCCGCCCTCATCCGTGACCCCGCTTCCGTTTCATCTCGACCGTCATCAATGGCCGATTCATCGTCCCGCCTCTTCTCCCGCAAGCGCACCGCATCCGTGACCCCAGCAGCTGCCGAATCGCCCCGCGCCCTGCCCTTCTGGCACTACCTTGTCGCCGCCGTGCTCGGCGCAGCGAACACGCTCTCGTTCGCGCCGACTCCGCATGGCGGCTGGCTCGAACTCGTCATCTTTGCGCTGTTCTTCGCGTGGCTCACGCGCACCCGCGGCTGGCGCGGCGCCGCCATGACCGGCTGGGCCTTCGGCTTCGGCAACTTCGTCACGGGCGTGTGGTGGCTGTATGTCAGCATGCACGTCTATGGCGGCATGGCCGCGCCGCTCGCCGCAGCGGCCGTCGCGCTGTTCTCGCTGTATCTCGCCGTGTATCCGGCGCTGTCGAGCGTGGTCTGGTCGCTGGTCGCGGGCCGGGCCCGCTTCGGCGATGAAGACGCCGCCACCGCGCGCGACATCGACGCCTCGCCGCGCCACGCGCCGACCTGGCACGGCGCGTTTGCTTTCGCGAGCGCCTGGGCGCTGGGCGAATGGCTGCGCGGCCTCGTGTTCACCGGCTTTCCGTGGCTCGCGAGCGGCTATGCGCAGGTCGATGGTCCGTTGAAGGGTTTCGGCTCGGTGGTCGGTGTGTACGGCGTCGGATGGGTGCTCGCGCTGGTTGCCGCGCTGGTCGTGCAGGCGGTTCACCACTGGCGCCGCACGGGTCTCGCAGCGCGTGCGCTGATTCCGGCGGCCGTGGCCGTCGCGCTGCTGGCGGCGGGCATGCTGCTGTCGCTCGTGCAATGGACCACGCCCGCCAACGCGCCGCTCAACGTCCGCCTGTTGCAAGGCAACGTGAAGCAGGAAATGAAGTTCGAGCAGGCCGGCGTCGATGAATCGCTCGCGCTCTACCAGCGTCTCATCACCGAGAAGCCCGCCGATCTGATCGTCACGCCGGAGACCGCGCTGCCGGTGCTATCGGTGCAGATTCCGCAGGACTTCGCCGTCGCCATCCGCAACTTCGCCGACACCACCCACTCGTCGATCCTGTTCGGCGCGATCGGCGTCACGATCCTGCCCGACGGCCGCGCAACCGACTACACCAACAGCCTGTTCGGCGTCACGCCGCGCGTGAACGGCGTCTATCGCTACGACAAGCATCACCTCGTGCCCTTCGGCGAATTCGTGCCCTACGGCTTCCACTGGTTCGTGCGCCTGATGGGCATTCCGCTCGGCGATCTCGCGCGCGGCCCGATCGCGCAGAAGGCGTTCATCGTGCACAACCAACCGGTCGCCGTCGACATCTGCTACGAGGACATCTTCGGCGAGGAAATCGCGCGCACGATCCGCGAGCAGGAAACGCCCGCGGGCATTCTTGTCAACTCGACGAACCTTGCCTGGTTCGGCAACACCATCGCGCTCGACCAGCATTTGCAGATTGCCCGCATGCGCTCGATCGAAACCGGCCGGCCGATGCTGCGCGCCACCAACACCGGCATGACGGCGGCGATCGCGGCCAATGGCGATGTCGTCGCGAAGCTGCCGGTCTTCACCACCGGCGTGCTCGAAGCGACCGTGCAGGGCACCTCCGGCAGCACGCCCTACGTGACGAGCGGCAACATGACGGTGATCGCCATCTCGCTGATCCTGCTCGCGTTCGGCTTCGCGTTCGCGCCGAGCCGCAAGCGTCCGTAGCGCTTTCGCCCGAAGGCCGCCCCGCGCGGCCGGCACACTTGCTTCCCGGGGACACAGGCCGGCCAAAAACCGCACCCGTTCCCCGTTCGGATAAAATTCAATGTTTAGCGCTTCGGCCGGTTCACTGAATCGCGTCCTCACGACGATGGCCGCGCCCCGCACAAGGCAATCATGCTCACTTTCCAG
The DNA here is from genome assembly GCF_031451175.1 of Caballeronia sp. LZ035. Classification (NCBI taxonomy): domain Bacteria; kingdom Pseudomonadati; phylum Pseudomonadota; class Betaproteobacteria; order Burkholderiales; family Burkholderiaceae; genus Caballeronia; species Caballeronia sp. LZ035. Next base: position 754,124 of record NZ_JARUXS010000001.1, on the reverse strand, counting down.
CAAATCATTCTGACGCTGCAGTCCTACTGGAACGAGAAGGGTTGCGCGCTGCTCCAGCCGATCGACATGGAAGTCGGCGCGGGCACCTCGCACGTCCACACGTTCCTGCGCGCGATCGGTCCCGAACCGTGGCGCGCGGCCTATGTCCAGCCGTCGCGCCGCCCGAAGGACGGCCGCTACGGCGAGAACCCCAACCGCCTGCAGCACTACTACCAGTATCAGGTGGTGCTCAAGCCCGCGCCGGAAGACATCCTCGATCTTTACCTCGGCTCGCTCGAAGCGCTCGGCTTCGACCTGAAGCAGAACGACGTGCGCTTCGTCGAGGATGACTGGGAGAACCCGACCCTCGGCGCGTGGGGCCTCGGCTGGGAAGTATGGCTCAACGGCATGGAGGTGACGCAGTTCACCTATTTCCAGCAGGCGGGCGGCATCGACTGCAAGCCCGTGCTGGGCGAGATCACCTACGGTCTCGAACGTCTCGCCATGTACCTGCAGAAGGTCGAGAACGTGTACGACCTGGTCTGGACCGAGTGGGAAGAAGACGGCCCCAACGGCAAGGTGCTGCGCCGCCTGACCTACGGCGACGTGTATCACCAGAACGAAGTCGAACAGTCCACCTATAACTTCGAGCACGCGAACGTCGACCTGCTCTTCACCTTCTTCAAGAGCTATGAGGAAGAAGCGAAGAAGATGATCGAGGCGAAGCTCGCGCTGCCGGCCTATGAACTCGTGCTGAAGGCCGGGCACACCTTCAATCTGCTCGACGCGCGCAGCGCGATCTCCGTGACGGAACGCGCGGCGTACATCGGCCGGATTCGTGCGCTGTCGCGTCTCGTCGCGCAGGCTTATTACGAGTCGCGCGAGGCGCTCGGCTTCCCGATGCTCGGCAATCCGGTGAAGGTCGACCGCGACCTCGTCACCGACGAACAGGAAGCGCAGCGTCCCGCCTGGACGCCGCCGCTGAAGCCCGAAAGCACGCCGCCGGGCGAACGCAGCAACAACGAACAGGTTTGACGAGGCTCGACAGAACAATGACGCAATCCCATCACGCTTCCCTGCTCGTCGAACTGCTGACCGAGGAACTCCCGCCGAAGGCGCTCGCGCGTCTCGGCACCGCTTTCGCCGATGGCATCGTGGAGCGGCTCGCCGCGCGCGACCTGATCGACGGCGCGCCTGAATTCGAGAAATACGCAACGCCGCGTCGTCTCGCGGTGCTGATCCGCAACGTGCGCGACGTCGCGCCGGAAAGACAGGTGCGCGAGAAGGTGCTGCCGGTGACGGTGGCGCTCGACAAGGAAGGCAATCCCACGCCGCCGCTCGCGAAGAAGCTCGCGGCGCTCGGTTTCCCCCACTTCCCGCTCGCCGATCTCGAACGCGCGCAGGACGGCAAGGCCGAAGCCTTCTTCCTGCGTTATGCGGCACCGGGCGCGACCTTGAGCGAAGGCCTGCAGGCCGCGCTCGACGAAACCCTGGGCAAGCTGCCGATTCCGAAGCTCATGACCTACCAGCGCCCGGACGGCACCAGCGTGCAGTTCGTGCGTCCGGTGCAGCGCCTGATCGCGCTGCACGGCCGCGAGGTGGTGCCGGTCAGCGCGCTCGGCATCGATGCCGGCGACACGACCCTGGGGCATCGCTTCATGTCGGAAGGTCTGGTTGCGATCAGCCACGCCGACGACTACGCCGACACGCTGCGCACGAAGGGCCGCGTGGTCGCGAACTTCGACGACCGCCGCGAATCCATCCGCACGCAACTGCAGGCGTTCGCGGGCGAAGACCGGGTCGTGATGCCCGAAGCGCTGCTCGACGAAGTGAACGCGCTGGTCGAATGGCCGGTGGTCTACGAATGCCGCTTCGACGAGGAATTCCTTCAGGTGCCGCAGGAATGCCTGATCCTCACGATGCAGACGAACCAGAAGTACTTCGCCCTCACCGACCAGAACGGCCGCCTGCGCTCGCGCTTCCTGATCGTGTCGAACATCGATACGAAGACGCCGGGCGAGATCGTCGAAGGCAACCAGCGCGTCGTGCGCCCCCGTCTCGCCGACGCGAAGTTCTTCTTCACGCAGGACAAGAAGAAGCGTCTCGAAGACCGCGTGCCGCTGCTGGCGAACGTCGTTTATCACAACAAGCTCGGTTCCACATTGCAACGTGTCGAGCGCCTCGAGTCGCTGGCTGGCGAGATCGCGCCGATGGTCGGCGTCGATGCCGCGCTGACGCGCCGCGCCGCGCGGCTCGCGAAGGCCGACCTGCTGACCGACATGGTCGGCGAGTTCCCCGAACTGCAGGGCACGATGGGCACGTACTACGCGCGCCACGACGGCGAGCCGGAAGAAGTTGCGCTCGCGTGCTCCGAGCACTATCAGCCGCGCTTCTCCGGCGACGACACGCCGTCCACCGGCGTCGGCGCCGCGGTCGCGCTCGCGGACAAGCTGGAGACGATCGTCGGCATCTGGGGCATCGGCCTCGCGCCGACCGGCGAGAAGGATCCGTTCGCGTTGCGCCGTCACGCGCTGGGCGTGCTGCGTATCCTGCTGGAGAAGAAGCTGCCCGTCGACCTGCGCGAGCTCGTCGCCGCCGCACAGCGCCAGTTCGCCAACGTACCGCACGTCGCGGATTCGCAGGAAGCCGTGTATGCGTTCTTCCTCGACCGGCTGCGCGGCCTCTTGCGCGAACGCGGTTTCGAGGCCAACGACATCGAAGCAGTGCTGAGCCTGAACCCGACGCGTCTCGACGACATCGTCGCGCGCCTCGACGCCGTGCGCGAGTTCGCCACGCTGCCGGAAGCCGCGTCGCTCGCAGCGGCCAACAAGCGGATCTCGAACATCCTGAAGAAGTCGGAACAGGGCGCGCCTGCTTCGGTGAACCCGGCCTTGCTGGTCGAAGCGGCGGAAAAGAATCTCTACGCGCAGATCGAACAGGTGACGCCGCGCGTTCAGAGCACGCTGGCCGCGCGCAACTACACCGAAGCGCTGACGGCGCTCGCCGCGCTGCGCGAGGCAGTGGACACCTTCTTCAACGACGTCATGGTGAACGCGGAAGATCCGGCCTTGCGCAACAATCGCCTGGCGTTGCTCAACGCGTTGCATCAGCAGATGAACTGCGTCGCGGACATCTCCAAGCTCGCGGCCTGAAGAGGGCATAAAGGAAGCACCATGGGCGTGAACAAGAAACTGGTCGTGCTCGATCGCGACGGCGTCATCAACGTCGACTCGGACGCATACATCAAGTCGCCGGACGAATGGGTGGCCATTCCCGGCAGCCTCGAAGCCATTGCGCGGCTGAACCAGGCGGGCTACCGCGTGGCGATCGCGTCGAATCAGTCGGGCATCGGACGCGGCCTGTTCGACATGGCGGCGCTCAACGCGATGCATCAGAAGATGAACCGCGCGGCGGCGTCCGTGGGCGGCCGGATCGACGCCGTGTTCTTCTGCCCGCACACCGCCGAAGACCAGTGCGACTGCCGCAAGCCGAAGCCCGGCATGCTGCAGCAGATCATCGACCGGTTCGAGATCGACGCGGACGACACGCCCCTCGTCGGCGATTCGCTGCGTGATCTCCAGGCCGGCGAGACGCTCGGCTTTCGTCTCCATCTCGTGCTAACCGGCAAGGGCGAAAAAACGCTCAAGGAAGGCAATCTGCCGGAAGGCACCGTGGTTCACAAGGATCTGCGCGCCTTCGCGCTCGACCTGATTGCACAGCATCAGGACTGACCCGCCGTTCGTATCGCCGAGACTCCATGCGCTTCATCCGTTCGTTGTTGCTGTTGATCTATTTCATCGTGTACACGGTGCCGTACGCGACCGCCTGTTTCATCGCGTTTCCGTTCATGCGCGCCGACCGGCGCTACTGGATGGCGGCCGGATGGTGCAAGTCGACCATCGTCGTGCTCCGTTATCTGGTCGGCATCCGCTACCGGATCGAAGGCATGGAACATCTGCCGGACGGTCCGGCCGTGCTGCTCTCGAAACACCAGTCGGCCTGGGAGACGCTCGCGTTCCCCGCGCTGATGCCGCGTCCGCTCTGCTATGTCTTCAAGCGCGAGTTGCTCTTCGTGCCGTTCTTCGGCTGGGCGCTGGGACTGTTGAAGATGGTGCATATCGACCGCAAGCAGGGCCGCGATGCGTTCACGTCCGTGACGCGCCAGGGCCGCGCGCGCATGGACGAAGGCGCGTGGGTGATCATGTTTCCCGAAGGCACGCGCACGCCCACGGGCAGCCAGGGCAAGTACAAGACCGGCGGCGCGCGCTTCGCGGTTGCAACGGGCGCACCGGTCGTGCCGATCGCGCATAACGCCGGGCGCGTCTGGCCGCGCCATTCGTTCATCAAATATCCGGGTATAGTCACAGTGTCGATTGGCAAGCCGATCGACACTGCCGGTCTCACGCCCGAGGAAGTCAACGTGCGTGTCGAAAGCTGGATCGAAACTGAAATGCGCCGTATCGATCCGCACGCGTACACCGCGCCGACCGCACCGTCGGGTCGAACCGGCGCCGCGGGCGCGGGCCGCTGAGCGGCCGGGCATCAGGTCGAGCCGCGGCGTGCCTTATTCGTTCTTCTCGTCATTCCTGCGCCGCGAGCGCAAAGCCGAACCGATGCAGAAGCCCCCATCGCGGCAGCGTCCCGCTGTCGCGCTCGATACCCTGCAACTCGATCTGCCGTTCGAGCATGCGCCCGCCTATTCGGGCGCGCCGTCCGCAGGCGGTCCCGCGCCGTTGCGTGGCGACATTCCGCATGCCGAACCCGCGCCCGTCCTTACACCCACCGCACCGCCTGCACCGCTGCCGGAAGGCGTGCGCCTGCGACGCATCACGCTCAAGGCGGGCACGCTCGATTACCGGCTGAAGCGCTCGTCGCGGCGCACGATCGGGTTCTGCATCGACGGCACCGGCCTCGCCATCACCGCGCCGCGCTGGGTGACGATCGCCGATATCGAAACCGCGATCCTCGACAAGCAGACCTGGATCGTCAACAAGATCACCGAATGGCAGACGCGGGTCGAACAGCGCGCGCTGCCGCGCATCGAATGGAAGGACGGCGCGGAGTTTCCGTATCTCGGCAAGACCATTCGCGTGGCGCTTGGCGCGGCCGCGTCGCTGTCCTTCAATGACGCGACCAACCTGCTCTCGCTGCCGCTGCCCGCGAACGCGGATGCGCAGCAGATCAAGGACCGCGTGCAGGGCTGGCTGCAATCGGAAGCGAAGCGCATCTTCGGCGAGCGGCTCCTGGTGTACGCGGCGAAGCTCGGCGTCGAGTATCGGGCGTATGCGCTGTCCTCGGCGGCGACGCGCTGGGGCAGTTGTTCGAGCGACGGCAAGATCCGACTCAACTGGCGGCTGATTCACTTTCCGCTGTCGATCATCGACTACGTGGTCGCGCACGAACTCGCGCATCTGCGCGAGATGAACCATAGCCCGCGTTTCTGGCAGACGGTCGAGTCGATCTTCCCGGAGTTCCGCGAAGCGCGGCACACACTCAAGCATCATCCGCCGGACTTGCTGCCGGCGCTTTGAGGGCTCAGGCACGGCTGCGGCGCCGACGGTACAATTTCATCCGCATCCCGCCGCAGGCGCACCGGGCCTCGCCCGAACACAATCGCGCCGCGCGGGCATCTCCCCCACAACAGGACCCCATCATGCGACTCCTTCACACGATGCTGCGCGTCGGCGACCTGCAGCGTTCGATCGATTTCTACACGCGCATTCTCGGCATGCATGTGCTGCGTCAAAGCGAAAACACCGAGTACAAGTACACGCTCGCCTTCGTCGGCTACGGTCCCGAGAGCGAACACAGCGTGCTCGAACTGACCTACAACTGGGGCACCGAGAAATACGACCTGGGCACGGCGTATGGCCATATCGCGCTCGAAGTCGACAGTGCCGCCGATGCCTGCGAACGCATCCGCCAGGCGGGCGGCAAGGTCACGCGCGAAGCCGGTCCCGTCAAGGGCGGCACGACCGTGATTGCGTTCGTCGAAGATCCGGACGGCTACAAGGTCGAGTTGATCGAAAAGCATTCCTGATGCAGGCATGACCCCACGCGCCGCAGGTTCGCTGCGGCGCGGCTCCCTCGCCTCCCTTGCCTCCCTCGCCTATTTCCACGGGCACGTCCCGGCCTTTCAGTGGTCTCGCCCGTTCGCTGGCACAATCGACGCTCCAAATCAGTGCATGACCGTTGCGCGTGTTGCGCCGGCCGTGTGCCCCACCGTCAACGAGCCAGCCGATGAGCACCCCTTCCTTCACCGCGCGTCGCCCGCTGGACGCCACCGCCGTCATCACGATGATCGTGCTGTGCGGCGCGTGGGGTTTCCAGCAGGTCGCGATCAAGGAGGCGAACGCGTCGATTCCGCCGCTGTTGCAAGCCGGGATCCGTTCGCTGATCGCCACCGTGTTGCTCTGGATCTGGACCCGCACACGCGGCGTGCCGCTGTTCAAGCGCGACGACACCCTGACCGCCGGCCTGCTCGCCGGCCTGCTGTTCGGCGGCGAGTTCGTCTGCATCTTCTTCGGTTTGAGTCTCACCAATGCCACGCGCATGGCCGTGTTCCTGTACACCGCGCCGTGCTTCACTGCGCTCGGCCTGCACTGGTTCGTCGCGGGCGAGCGGCTCGCGCGTGCGCAGTGGTGCGGCATCTTCCTGGCGTTTTGCGGCATTGCGCTCGCCTTCGCGGACGGCTTCCTGCATGGTCATCCGCCAGGCGGGTCCGTCATGCAAGGCGTCGCGGGCGATGCGCTCGGCGTGCTCGGCGGCATCCTGTGGGCCGCGACGACGGTGCTCATTCGCGCGTCCTCGCTGTCGCACGCGAGCGCGAGCAAGACGCTGTTCTATCAGCTGGCGGTGTCGGCGGTGCTGTTGCTCGCGCTGGCAGTCGGCGCGGGACAGACGCAAGTGGGCACGGTGTCGCCGCTTGCTCTCGCGAGTCTCGCGTATCAGGCGGTGATCGTCTCGTTCATCAGCTATCTGACGTGGTTCTGGCTGCTGACACGCTATCTGGCGTCGCGCTTGTCCGTGTTTTCGTTTCTCACGCCGATCTTCGGCGTGGGCTTTGCCGTGCTGCTGCTGGGCGAGCACGTCAGCGTGCGGTTCATGACCGCCGCCGCGATGGTGCTCGCAGGCATCGCGCTGGTGAACCGGCCGGCGCGGCGGCGCGCCTGACGAAGCGCGCACTCACTCGGGCGCGGTGGCGCGGATCGTCACCATGTCGTGATCGATTTCATCGTGAGTGACGGGAAGGTGCAGGTGTTCAGCCGGGATCGGCTCGACCGGATAGCCGTGTTTCTCCCACGCGTCCAGCCCGCCCTTCAAGGGCCGCACATGCCGGAAGCCCTTGTCGCGCAACTGCCGGGCGATGATCTTCGCCGTCGCCTCGTTCGGACACACGCAGTACACGACCACCTCGTGCTCCGCATAGAGCTGATCGGCGCGATCCGGTGAATCGAGGTCCAGCGCGACCGCCCCGGCAATCCGGTACGGCTCCTTGCGACGCACTTCCGGCGGGCGCGCGTCGTAGATCACGGGCGGCAAGGCGGAGCGCATCATCTCGTCGAGCTGGCCGGGCGTGATGTGATACTTCTCGAGCCACTGGCGGAACTGCACGCGCCGGATCCAGCGATACAGCAAAAAGCCGAGCGCCAGCATCGCCAGGATGTCGATGACCGTGGTGCCGTTGGCGCGCACCAGCAGAATGAGCCGGCCGATCTGCTCCTGAAGCGCCGCGCCGCCAAGCATCCAGAAACTCGCCCACGCGGTCGCGCCGATCAGATCCCACAGCACGAAGACCCGAATCTCGATCTGCGTGGTGCCGAGCAGTGGCGCGGACACGAGCCCGAGCCCCGGCACGAACTTCGACAGCGCCAGCAGCGGCACACCGAAGCGCTCGAACCAGCGGCGCGCGGTGCGCAGCGTCGAGTCGATCGACAGGGAGAAGCGCACCAGCGAGTTGAGGAAGCGCCGGCCATACAGACGGCCGGCGGCGAACCACAAGGAATCGGCGATCAGCACGGCGAGCACCGCGGCCAGCAGCATTTGCCAGAACGACGCCGCGCCGGAGGCGACGAGCGTGCCTGCGAGGATGAGCATCGGCGCGGCGGGGACCGGCACGCCGAGTTGCGTCGCGAGGACGCTGACGAAGACGGCCCACGCGCCCCACGACGTTGCAAGCGAGGTCGGGACGTGCGGCATGTTGGTTTCTCGAAAAAGCTTCTTCTTGCGCGACAAGTAACGCGATGAGCGGTACCGGCGCAAAGGGTTACACTTTATCTCGATCCCGGCAAACCCGCCCAATGGGTCCGTCCGGCATCGGCAGATCTCTCTATATGCGGGCGAAGAGACGCCAGGCAAGGGAACAGGGAGCATCGACATGCAACCGACCATCCAGCCCTTCCACGACGCCGCCACGGGCACGATGACCTACGTCGTGTTCGAGCGGCCAGGTTCGGCCGCGGCGATCATCGATTCCGTGCTCGACTACGACCCGAAGGCCGCGCGCACCTCCACACGCTCGGCCGATGCCGTCATCGCTTTCGTACGCGCGCAGCGGCTCGCAATCGAGTGGATTCTCGAAACCCACGCGCACGCGGATCATCTGTCGGCTGCGCCTTATCTGAAGCGGCGGCTTGGCGGCAAGATCGGCATCGGCGAGTCCATCCGGACGGTGCAGCACGTGTTCAGGAAGATCTTCGATCTCGAGCCGGCCTTCCGGCTCGACGGCTCCCAGTTCGACCATCTCTTCACCGATGGCGAGCGTTTCGCCATCGGCGCGCTTGCCGCTGACGCGCTCTTCGTGCCCGGCCACACGCCCGCCGACATGGCGTACCGGATAGGCGATGCGGTGTTCGTCGGCGATACGCTCTTCATGCCGGACGCCGGCACGGCACGCTGCGACTTTCCGGGCGGCGACGCGCGCACGCTGTATGGCTCGATCGGACGCCTGCTGGCGCTGCCGCCCGACACATCGCTGTTCGTCTGCCACGACTATCCGCCCGATTCGCGCGCCGCCCAATGGCAGGCGACCGTGCGCGAACAGCGTGAACGCAATATTCATGTGGGTGGGGGCAAGGGCGAAGCCGAGTTCGTCGCCATGCGCGAGGCCCGCGATGCGACGCTCGGCATGCCGACGCTCTTCCTTCCCGCGATTCAGGTCAACATACGTGCTGGGCGGTTTCCGGATCCGTCCGGCAATGGCACGACCTATCTGAAGATTCCGCTCAATACACTTTGAGGGCGCCTTATGCCTCGATCCGCCCGCGCGTCACGCCGAGCAGATCCGCCATCGCGCGGCGGGCAGCGGCGGCATCCCGGGCGACGATTGCATCGAACACGGCGGTGTGTTCCGCGAGCGACGCGTTGAACACCTCCGCCCGCTTTGCATTGAGGCGCAACTGACCTTCGAGTGTCCGCTCGATCAGCGCGCCGAGGGGAATCAGCAGTTCGTTGCTGCACGCAGCCAGCACGCACAGGTGAAACTCGAGGTCGGCACGGACCCACTCGTCCATGTTCTGCGCGTCGACCATGGCCTGGTGCGCCCGAGTGAGACACGCGAGGGTGCCGTCGTCGTGATTGTCGGCGGCGAGCGCGGCCGCGTACGGCTCGATCATCTCGCGCATTTCCTGCAACTTGAGCGCGAACTGGAACGGCGGCGCCACGCGCGAGTACCAGTCGAGCATGTCCGTATCGAGCAGGTTCCACGCATGCCGTGCGCGCACGCGCGTGCCTACCTTCGGTCGCGACTCGACCAGCCCTTTCGATGTCAGCGTGCGCAGCGCTTCGCGCAGCACGGTGCGGCTGACATCGAAACGCTCCATCAATTCCGCCTCGCGCGGCAAGGCTGCCCCGGGCGCGATGTCGCCGCGCAGAATTGCCAGGCCCAGTTCATGGGCGACGCGGCCATGCAGATCTCGATGAATGACGGCCTCCAATTGAGTTCTGGCAGGATTATCCAGTATTTGTCTGATGTGCCAACTGCTTTGCGCTGCCGCTAAATAATACTATTAATATGCTCAGTGAGCCGGTTTTTGCTACCATGCGACATCCCTCTGGAGACGCTCTATGAAAATCACGAAACTCGAGACCTTCATCGTTCCGCCGCGCTGGTGCTTCCTCAAGATCGAAACCGACGAAGGCATCACTGGCTGGGGTGAACCCGTCGTCGAAGGCCGCGCGCATACAGTGGCCGCCGCCGTGGACGAACTGTCGGACTATCTGGTCGGCCGTGATCCACGCCATATCGAGGACTTGTGGCAGGTGATGTACCGCTCGGGCTTCTATCGCGGCGGGCCGATCGGGATGAGTGCGATCGCAGGCGTGGATCAGGCGCTGTGGGACATCCTGGGCAAGTTTCACGGCGTGCCGGTGCATGCGCTGCTCGGTGGCCAGGTGCGCGACAGGATCAAGGTGTACTCGTGGATTGGCGGCGACCGTCCGAGCGATGTCGCGAACAACGCGCGCGCCGTGGTCGAACGCGGCTTCAAGGCAGTGAAGATGAACGGCTCGGAAGAGCTGCAGATCATCGACACCTTCGACAAGGTGCAGGGCGTCATCGACAACGTGCGCGCGGTGCGTGAGGCGGTGGGTCCGAACGTGGGCATCGGCGTGGACTTCCACGGCCGCGTGCACAAGCCGATGGCCAAGGTGCTCGCGAAGGAACTCGACCCTTTCAAGCTGATGTTCATCGAGGAGCCGGTGCTGTCGGAGAACGTCGAGGCGCTGCGCGACATCGTCAACCAGACCAGCACGCCGATCGCGCTCGGCGAGCGGCTCTATTCGCGCTGGGACTTCAAGCACATCCTGGCGGGCGGTTACGTGGACATCATCCAGCCGGACGCGTCGCATGCGGGCGGTCTCAGCGAATGCCGCAAGATCGCGACCATGGCCGAAGCCTACGATGTCGCGCTCGCGCTTCATTGCCCGCTCGGGCCGATTGCGCTCGCGACCTGCCTGCAAATCGACGCCGTCAGCTATAACGCGTTCATCCAGGAACAGAGCCTCGGCATTCACTACAACAAGGGCAACGACCTGCTCGACTACATCAAGAATCCTGAAGTCTTCAAGTACGACGACGGCATGGTGTCGATTCCGCAGGGACCGGGCCTCGGGATCGAGGTGAACGAGGAGAAGGTGCGCGAGATGGCGAAGGTTGGCCATCGCTGGCGCAATCCGGTGTGGCGTCACGCGGATGGCAGTGTGGCCGAGTGGTAATCTTTTTGCTGTAAGCGGGCGGCGTCAGTGTTTGAGCGTCGCCTCTAACGCGCCGCGCAGCGCGTTACTGATGAGCAAAGCTTCGGCGCGCTTCAGGTCGGCTGGCGTCAGCGTGCGTTCAGCCGCGCCGAGTTCTTCCATCAACACCGCGCGCATCACGCCGGGCAATACGCCTGCGTCGATGGGCGGCGTCCACCATGCGCCGTCCAGACGGACGAACACGCTGGTCCGGCCGCCTTCGGTCAGTTCGCCGCGTTCGTTGCAGAACAGCATGTCGAACGCGCCTTCCGCTTCGGCGGCCTTCCACGCGCGGTCGTAGTCGGCCCGGTGCGTGGTCTTGTGGCGCAATAGCGGATCGGCCGATGCACGCGGCGCAAAACCACGCTCGGACGCGAGCAGCACGGTGACGCCGGGCGTCGGCAGGCCGCCGAGCGGCGCGCTCGTGAGCGCAAACTGCCCGCGCTTGTCGAGTGCGATCCGCAAGCGGTACGGCGTGTCTTCCTCGAAGCCGGCGCAGTGTTGCGTGACGTGCGCGGTCAGCGCGGCCTCGTCGAACGGGAAGCCCAGGCTGGCAGCACTGCCCTTCAACCGCGCGATGTGCCGGGCGACATGACGTACGCCTTCGGCGCGGGTCGCATACGTGGTTTCGAAGAGCTCGAAACCCGGATCGGCGCCGGTCAGGAAGTGCGCTTTCAATAGACACTCCTGGTATTCGTCGGCGGCGACGCTGTCGAGCACAATGCCCGCGCCGATCCCCATTACACCGCGCTGTTGCGCGGCATCGACGACGAGCGTGCGGATCGCGACCGACAGACGGCAGTCGCCGTTCGCATCCAGCCAGCCGATCGCGCCGGTGTAAAGACCGCGCGGCGAAGTCTCGATCTCGTCGATCAACTGCATCGTCCGATACTTCGGCGCCCCGGTGATCGAGCCGCACGGGAACAGCGCGCGCATCAGGCCGGCGAAGGTCGTGCCGGGAATCGCGCGGGCCTCGACGGTCGAGGTCATCTGCCACAAGGACCCATAGGGCTCGACGGAAAACAACGCCGGCACGTGCACCGAACCCGTAACCGCGACGCGCGACATGTCGTTGCGCAGCAGGTCGACGATCATCACGTTCTCGGCGCGGTTCTTCGGGTCGTTGCTGAGTGCGTCCGGAGGGGTGTCCCGCGGCGCGGTGCCTTTCATCGGCCGCGTACGCAGCTGTTCGCCCTGCTTCTCGAAAAACAGTTCCGGCGAACACGACACCACTGACCTGCCGTCGGGCAGCGCGATCAACGCGCCGTAGTGCACGGCCTGGCGCTCCCGCAAACGCCGATACAGCGCGAGCGGTGAGCCAAACACAGCGAAATTCAGGCGAAACGTGTAGTTGATCTGATAGGACTCGCCTTCGCGCAACGCCTGCTGCACGGCGGCGATGGCGGTGTCGAATTCGGCGCGCGTGACGCTCGGCTCGATTTCCGCGATACCCGCCACCGAAGGCTGCGCGTTCCCGGCGTCCTGCGACGCGAGCCACGCGCTCGCTTCATCGCGCGAGAGCGGCTGACAGGCGTGGAACATCAGCACCCGCAACGCCTGGTCTTCGCGACGGGCGCTGCGTTTGAACTGCAGATTGCGACCGAACTCGTAATCCGCGACCACCACTGCATGCAGTCCCGCTTGCAGGTCGCGTTCGATTTCGCCGCACACGGCGTCGAGCGCATGCGGGTCCACACACGTGCGCTCATGCGCGAAATCGGTGTACAGACGACTCGACCGCCGTTGGGCGGTCGAGTCGTGATCGTCGAGCAGCGCGAATATCGCGCTGCGCTCCTCGGTCTTCATGACAGTGCTCGCGCTTGCGTCGATCGCGTCAGTCAAAGAAGCTCTTCACGCGGTCGAACCAGCTCTTGCTTTGCGGACTATGCCGCGCGCCGCCTTCCACCAGCGACTTCTCGAACTGCTTCAGCAGATCGCGTTGCTGCTCCGTGAGCTTGACCGGCGTTTCCACCTGCACATGCACATACAGATCGCCCGCGATGCTCGAACGCAAACCCTTGATGCCCTTGCCGCGCAGACGGAACGTCTTGCCCGACTGCGTACCTTCCGGCACCGTGAAGCTGGCGCGCCCGGCGAGCGTCGGCACTTCGATCTCGCCGCCCAATGCCGCCGTGGTGAACGGAATGGGCATCTGGCAATGGAGGTCGTCACCGTCGCGCTCGAACACCGAGTGCTGCTTGATGTGGATTTCCACATACAGGTCGCCGCTCGGACCGCCGTTGATGCCCGGCTCGCCGTTGCCCGCCGACCGGATGCGCATGCCGTCGTCGATGCCCGCCGGAATCTTCACTTCCAGCGTCTTGGTTTCCTTCACCTTGCCCTGACCGTGACAGTTCGTGCACGGCTCGGGGACGTACGTGCCGGTGCCATGGCACTTCGGGCACGTCTGCTGGATGCTGAAAAAGCCCTGCGACATGCGCACCTGGCCCTGACCATGACACGTCGGGCAGGTTTCGGGCTTGGTGCCCGGCTTCGCGCCCGAGCCGTGGCAAACGTTGCAGTTGGCCCAACTCGGCACGCGAATCTGCGTGTCGTAGCCGTGCGCCGCCTGCTCCAGCGTGATTTCCATGCTGTAGCGCAAGTCCGCGCCGCGATACACCTGCGGGCCGGCGCGCCCACGGGCGCCGCCTGCGCCGCCGCCCGCGGCCTGACCGAAGATGTCGCCGAAGATGTCGCCGAAGGCGTCCGCGAAACCGCCGAAGCCCTGCGCACCCGCACCCGCCATGTTCGGATCCACGCCCGCATGACCGTACTGGTCATAGGCGGCGCGCTTCTGCTGGTCGGAGAGCATTTCGTAGGCCTCTTTGACCTCCTTGAAACTCTCTTCCGACTTCTTGTTGTCCGGATTGCGGTCAGGGTGATACTTCATCGCGAGCTTGCGATATGCCTTCTTGATCTCGTCGTCGCTCGCGTTTTTCGCGACGCCCAGAACCTCGTAGTAATCCCGTTTCGCCATATCGGTTCAATGCCGCCGCGCTGAAGCGGCAGTTCCTGTCAGATGCCCGGACCGCCAGGCCCGCGCTTTGAAACTTTCGCGCCGTGCTCGAACGCGCCGAATGAGGCCTCGAGCATGACACGCTGAAAAAACAACGTGCCCGGGGAGCCGCAAGGCCCGCCAGGCGCGTTACACGTCAGACGCGTCCCGCGTCCCGGTCAAACCACCGCGGGCGCGGGACGTTGCCATCCTCGCGCCCTTGCGGCTTAGTCCTTCTTCACTTCCTTGAAGTCGGCGTCGACGACGTCGTCGTGCTGCTGGCTCGCGCCCGCATCCGCCGACGCGCCCGCTGCACCCGCCGCACCGGCTGCCGCAGCCGCGGCGCCTTGCTGCGCCTGCATGTCGGCGTACATCTTTTCGCCGAGCTTCTGCGATGCCGTAGCCAGCGCCTCGACCTTCGCTTCGAGCGCGGTCTTGTCGGCGGCGTTGTCCTTCAACGCGTCTTCAAGATCCTTCAACGCGGCTTCGATTTTTTCCTTCTCCGACGCGTCCACCTTGTCGCCGTACTCGGCGACAGCCTTCTTCGTGCTGTGAACCAGCGCGTCGCCCTGATTGCGCACGTCGGCCAGTTCACGCAGCTTGCGGTCTTCGTCGGCGTTGGCTTCGGCGTCCTTCACCATATGGTCGATCTCGGCGTCTGTCAGGCCTGAGTTCGCCTTGATGGTGACCTTGTTTTCCTTGCCGGTTGCCTTGTCTTTCGCGCCGACGTGCAGGATGCCGTTCGCGTCGATGTCGAAGGTCACTTCGATCTGCGGCGTCCCGCGCGGCGCCGGCGGGATGCCTTCGAGATTGAATTCGCCGAGCAGCTTGTTGCCCGCGGCCATTTCACGCTCGCCCTGGAACACCTTGATGGTCACGGCGCCCTGGTTGTCATCCGCCGTCGAATACACTTGCGCGTGCTTCGTCGGGATCGTGGTGTTCTTGTTGATCATCTTCGTCATGACGCCGCCGAGCGTTTCGATGCCCAGCGAAAGCGGCGTGACGTCGAGCAGCAGCACGTCCTTGCGGTCGCCCGACAGAACCTGGCCTTGAATGGCCGCGCCAACCGCCACGGCTTCGTCCGGGTTCACGTCACGGCGCGGATCCTTGCCGAAGAACTCCTTCACCTTTTCCTGCACCTT
Source organism: Caballeronia sp. LZ035 (assembly GCF_031451175.1). Classification (NCBI taxonomy): domain Bacteria; kingdom Pseudomonadati; phylum Pseudomonadota; class Betaproteobacteria; order Burkholderiales; family Burkholderiaceae; genus Caballeronia; species Caballeronia sp. LZ035. Next base: position 738,776 of record NZ_JARUXS010000001.1, on the reverse strand, counting down.
CGGCATGCGCGTCATGCCGCCGACGAGAATCACGTCGTCGATTTCGCCGACCTTCACGCCCGCGTCCTTGATGGCGATGCGGCACGGTTCGATCGTGCGCTCGATCAGCTCTTCGACGAGCGCTTCGAGCTTGGCGCGGGTGAACTTGAGGTTCAAGTGCTTCGGACCCGACGCATCCGCCGTGATGTACGGCAGGTTGATGTCGGTCTGCGCCGTGGACGACAGTTCGATCTTGGCCTTTTCAGCCGCTTCCTTCAGGCGTTGCAGCGCGAGCACGTCCTTCGAGAGGTCGACGCCCTGCTCTTTCTTGAACTCGCCGATGATGTAGTCGATGATGCGCTGGTCGAAGTCTTCACCGCCGAGGAACGTGTCGCCGTTGGTGGAGAGCACTTCGAACTGCTTCTCGCCGTCCACGTCCGCGATTTCAATGATGGAAATGTCGAACGTGCCGCCGCCCAGGTCGAACACGGCGATCTTGCGGTCGCCCTTTTCGGCCTTGTCGAGACCGAAGGCGAGCGCGGCTGCCGTCGGTTCGTTGATGATGCGCTTGACTTCCAGGCCGGCGATGCGGCCCGCGTCCTTGGTGGCCTGGCGCTGGCTGTCGTTGAAGTACGCCGGAACCGTGATGACGGCTTCCGTCACCGGCTCGCCGAGGTAGTCTTCAGCGGTCTTTTTCATCTTGCGCAGCACTTCCGCCGACACCTGCGACGGCGCGAGATTCTTGCCGTGCGCTTCGACCCAGGCGTCGCCGTTGTCGTGCTTGACGATCTTGTAGGGCATCAGGTTGATGTCCTTCTGCACTTCCTTCTCTTCGAAACGGCGGCCGATCAGGCGCTTGACCGCATACAGCGTGTTGCGCGGATTGGTGACCGACTGACGCTTCGCCGGCGCGCCGACGAGGATTTCGTTGTCGTCGAGATACGCGATGATCGACGGCGTGGTGCGCGCGCCTTCCGAGTTCTCGATGACCTTGACCTGATTGCCTTCCATCAGCGCCACGCACGAATTCGTGGTGCCGAGGTCGATGCCGATGATTTTGCCCATTTTTTATACTCTCCTAGCTTTGATCGCAGTGGCGTTGCGGCGGCCGGGTGGATCGCCTGATGCCGGCGGATTCGCTGGCTGATTCGCCGAGTTACCGGGCCGAACGCCCAAAATTCATACCTGTACGCAAGATAAGAGCGCCAGTTTCGATTTCAAGACCCTGGAACCGATGCGGTCTATAGTTTTTTTGCGAAGCGGCAGGCGGCTCCTTGTTTGCACGGCAACTGGCCGGAGCAAACCGTCCATCCATGCCGCACGCCGACCGATCGAGCGCGGCTTACTTGGGGGCCGCGACGGTCACGAGCGCCGGACGCAGCACGCGGTCCGCGATCACATAGCCCTTCTGCAGCACCGAAACGACCGTATTGGCCTCCTGCTCGGCGGGCACCATCGAAATAGCCTGATGTCGATGCGGATCGAACTTCTCGCCAACCGGATTCAACGCCACGACACGGCCCTTTTCGAGCGCGCCCGTGAGTTGCTTGAGCGTCAGTTCGACGCCCTCGCGCACCTTGGCCAAGTCGCTCGACTGGTCGGCCAGCGCGGCTTCCAGACTGTCCAGCACCGGCAGCAGGTTCTCCGCGAAGCTTTCGATCGCGAATTTATGCGCCTTCGACACATCGTCCTGGCTGCGGCGACGGACGTTTTCCGTTTCCGCCTTCGCGCGCAGGAAGTCTTCCTTCAGCGCGACGATGGTGGCCTGCGCCTCGGCAAGCGCGTTGTCGGACGCATCCGGCGCGGGCTGCGCGGCAGCCGTTGCGTTGGGCTGTGCAGGCTGCGCCGTTTCGGCTGCCGGCTGGCCAGGATTGGCATCGGCGGACTGGCGCGCGGTTTCGTCGGCGGGCGTGGGGTTCTGGCTCGCTGAATTCTCTTGCGTGTTTTCCATGTCGCTGAATGTGTATTGCTGTGAGTTGAATCGGATAGGAAAACGGCGCATTGGCGCTGTTTTCCGCACTAGTCGCGGAAGTTGGGGCGTCAGGGACATTTTCAAGCCACGGCCACGAACTTTTCGGACGAATTTCAGCGCGTAGACGATGCGCTGACGACTGAAACGAGCGGTAATGCGCGTTTTGCCGCACTGCGCAGAATGAGATTGAGGGAAAGCCCTCAGTCTCCTACACTCCAGAGGAGCACCGCAGGAAGCACGTTAACCCTAATCCTACGAATGCTTCAAACCGCTGTTTCAGATCGCTTGCTTCAGATCGCTTGCTTCAAATCGCTTTCGGCCTTTGCCCGTTTCCTGACCCTGCCCCGTAGCGCCTGCACGCGCCTCGCGGCTGGGAAAACCCATTACCGGGGGTACCATGAAACTGACCTTTGCTATCGCGGTGGTCGCCCTGGTACTCGTCGCGGGCACCACCACCATCTGCATGTCAGGCGCGGTCACTGACCGCACCACCGAATACGGCGGCGTTCACGCCACCATGGAACGCTACTTCAATCCGAACCAGAAAGTTTGTCGATGACGCGCCGGTCGCGTTTCGTCGGCCTGCCCTGCAGCTGGGCGGCCGGCTCGCGGAAGGTCCGGCGCCGTTCGGCTTCGGCCATGCGTTGCGCGCGTCCGTCCTCCGTCTCGGCATAGAGCCGCTGCGCCACGCTGGCCGGGCCCCGCACGTCGCACACGCCCAGCACCTCGACCTGCCAGACGATGCGTTCGATGTCGATCTCGACGAGATCGCCTACACGCACTTCCTTCGACGGCTTCACGCCCGCGCCGCCGATCTTCACGCGGCCCTTCTCCACCGCATCGCTCGCGAGCGAACGCGTCTTGAAAAAGCGCGCCGCCCATAGCCATTTGTCGATGCGCAGCCGTGCGCCGGGTTCCGTCGAAATGGTGTAGTTCATCGCTGCCTGCTGGTTGAAGCCGGGTTCACGCGACCGCGCTGAGCGGCTGCGCGGCCTGCACGGGCCATCCTTGCAGATGCTGCGCCGCGATTTCGCCGATGCCCTTGATCCACGCGGGCGACGCGTTCAGGCAAGGAATCCGGTGAAAGTGCTTGCCGCCGGCCTTCAGGAACTCGTCGCGCACCTCGATGCCGATTTCCTCCACGGTCTCCAGACAATCCGCCGTGAAACCGGGGCAAAACACGTCGACACGCGTCACGCCGCCCGCGCCCAGTTCCGCGAGCGTGGGCGCGGTGTAGGGCTGCAGCCACTCCGCGCGGCCGAAGCGCGACTGGAAGGTCACGCGACACTCGACCGGCGTGAGCCCGAGCGCGGCGGTGAGCAGCGAGCCGGTCTGCTGGCATTGATCGTGATACGGATCGCCGAGGTCCATGGTGCGCTTCGGCACGCCGTGGAAGCTCAGCACCAGTTTGTCGCCGGCCGCGAAATCCGGCGCGCCGTGATGCCGCCAGTAGTCGCGCACCTGCTCGGCCAGCGCCGCGATATACGCGGGATGATCCGCGTAGTGGCGCACCGTGCGGATCTCGGGCTGATTGCGCACGCGCTTCAGGGCGGCAAAGGCGTCGTCGAAAGCGGTGGCCGTGGTGGAGGACGAATATTGCGGATACATGGGCAGGAGCAGGATGCGCTCCGCGCCTTCGAGCTTGAGCTGATTCAGCATGGCGCCGATACCCGGAGTTCCGTAGCGCATCGCATAGTCGACGATCACGCGATAGTCGTTCGCCGCGAACAGCCGCCGCAATCCTTCCACCTGCTTCTCGGTATGCACCCGCAGCGGCGAACCTTCCGGCATCCACACCTGCGCATACTTGCGGGCCGAGGCGCGCCCGCGCAGCGGCAGGATCAACACACGCAGGATGATTTGCCAGATCAGCGATGGAATCTCCACCACGCGCGGGTCCGAGAGGAACTGCGCCAGATACTTGCGCACGGCCCGCGGCGTGGGCGCGTCCGGCGTGCCGAGATTGATCAGCAGCACCGCGACGCGATGTGAAGCGCTGGGCTGCGAGGGCAACTCGAGGTCGAAACGCATAGTGGAGGCAGGCCGGAAACGGTGTCTAAAAGGTGAGGACCATTATAGCGGCGTGTTTTCGGCCCCAACATTGGCCGAATGGCCGAGTGGCGCCGCCCGTCGACACCCGTCAAGATGAGCGCAATGAGAACGTCACTGATGACTGAGCGACATCGAGAGCAGCCGCGCGGTGATATCCACGATCGGGATCACGCGGTTGTAGGCCATGCGCGTCGGACCAATCACGCCGAGGGTGCCCACAATTTTCCCGTTCACTTCATACGGCGCGGTGACCACGCTCATTTCCTCGATCGGCACGAGAGTCGACTCGCCGCCAATGAAGATCTGCACGCCCTGGGCGTGGCTGGACACATCGAGCAGTTGCAGCAGCGAGGTCTTCTGGTCGAACAGGTCGAAGAGCTTGCGCATCCGCGCCATGTCGGAGGAGAGGTCGGCCACCTCCAGCAAGTTGCGCTCGCCGGAAATGAGCACGGTGTCCATGGGATCCGTCTCGGCGGTGCTCGCCACCACGGCCGCCTGCATCAGCGAGGCCATGTCGCCGCGCAGCTGGTCGATTTCCTCGCGCAGCCGGCGGCGCACTTCGTCGAAGGACAGGCCCGCGAAATGCGCGTTGATGTAGTTGGAGGCTTCGGTGAGCTGGGACGGCGAGTAATCGCGCTGGGTCGCCATCATGCGATTCTGCACGTCGCCTTCCGGCGTCACGATGATGAGCAGAATGCGTTTGTCCGACAGCCGCATGAACTCGATCTGCTTGAACATGTGGCTGCGGCGCGGCGTCAGCACGACGCCTGCGAACGAAGACAGGCTGGACAGCACGCTCGCCGCGGCCGCGACGATCTTCTGCGGTTCCTCGCCTTGCAAGCGGGTCTTCACCGCGGTTGTCATCGCTTCGTCTTGCGGGGCTTCCACAGTCAGCATCGTGTCGACGAACAGGCGGTAGCCGCGCGGTGTGGGAATGCGTCCCGCCGAGGTATGCGGACTCGCCACGAGGCCCAGGTCCTCGAGGTCGGACATCACATTGCGAATTGTGGCGGGGCTCAGCTCCAGGCCGGAGTGCCGTGATAACGTGCGCGAACCGACCGGCTGACCTTCGGCGATGTAGCGCTCGATCAGCGTCTTGAGGAGGGTTTGTGCACGTGGGTCTAGCATGGCCGGATTTTAGCTCAACGAGGCGGGTGGCGGCGCGCCGCGGCTCATGGGTAGCGTTGGGGGTGGTGTCGGCGTTCCACGAACGTCACGAACGTCACGAACGTCACGTTGCATCGCGTTGCATCGCCTTCAACGTCCGCTCCATTCTAGCGAGAAACAACGGGCGTGCTCGCGCCAGCTTCGCCCAGGCTCGTGCGAGCGCTTGCGGCGCGGGTCCTGCGGTTCTTTTCGCTCACTGACTATGGTGTAATGCCGGCATGGAAATCGGTCAATTCAAGACGGTCGCCCTCGTCGGGCGCCCCAATACGCCAGGCATCGAGCCGCCGCTGAGAGCGCTCGCCGACGTCCTTGCGCAGCAAGGCTTCGAAGTCGTGTTCGAGGCGGGCACCGCGAAGGAAGTCGGCGTGACGGAATTCCCGGCGCTCTCCATCGCCGAGATGGGCGCCCGTGCGGACGTCGCCATCGTGCTCGGCGGCGACGGCACGATGCTCGGCATCGGCCGCCAGCTCGCGCCGTACCGGACACCGCTCATCGGCGTGAATCACGGGCGGCTCGGCTTCATCACGGACATTCCGCTCAAGGAAATGAGCGAGATCATCCCGCAAATGCTTGCCGGGCAGTTCGAGCGCGAGGAACGCACGCTGCTCGAAGCGCGCATCGTGCGAAACGACAAGCCCATCTATCACGCGCTCGCCTTCAATGACGTCGTCGTGAACCGCAGCGGCTTCTCCGGCATGGCCGAGTTGCGCGTCTCGGTGGACGGGCACTTCATGTATAACCAGCGCTCGGACGGCCTGATCGTCGCAACGCCTACCGGCTCGACCGCCTACGCGCTGTCGTCGGCGGGACCGATCCTGCACCCGCAGTTGCAAGGCTTCGTGCTCGTGCCGATCGCGCCGCATTCGCTGTCGAACCGTCCGATCGTGCTGCCTGACGACTCCAAGGTCACCATCCAGATCATCGGCGGTCGGGACGTGAACGTGAACTTCGACATGCAGTCCTTCACCGCTGTCGAGCTGAACGACGCCATCGAGGTCCGCCGCTCGAAGCATACGGTGCCGGTGCTGCATCCGGTCGGCTACAGTACCTACGCGACGCTGCGCAAGAAGCTGCACTGGAACGAGCATCCGTCACAGGACGCATCCACGCTCTGAGCCGCTTCGCCCGACCCTCATTCGCCAGCCCCTCATTCGCCAGACTCTCTTCCGCGAAGCATCCATGCTCCGACACCTCTCCATTCGAGACTTCGTCATCGTCGCCGCGCTCGACATCGAGTTCGACTCCGGCTTCACGGTCTTTTCGGGCGAAACCGGCGCCGGCAAATCCATCCTGATCGACGCCCTCGCGCTCACGCTCGGCGCGCGCGGCGACGCGGGCGTCGTGCGCACCGGGCAGGCGCGCGCCGACATCACCGCCGAGTTCTCCACGCATGCGCTGGTCGTCACCTGGCTGGAGGAGCACGCGCTCGGCGAAACGGGTGCCGACACGGTCATGTTGCGGCGGGTGATCGATTCGAACGGCCGCTCGCGCGCGTTCATCAACGGCACGCCCGCGACGCTCGCGCAACTGCGCGAAGTGGGCGAAATGCTGGTCGATATCCACGGCCAGCACGCGCATCAATTGCTGATGCGTCCCGACGCGCAACGCGAACTCTTCGACACCCACGCGCAGTTGCTGGAAACGGCCGGCGCGGTGAATCGCGCGTGGCGTGCCTGGCGCGACGCCCAGCAGGCGCTGGAGAGCGCGCAAAGCCGCGATCGCGAACTGCAACTGGAACGCGAACGCCTTGCGTGGCAGTTGAGCGAATTCGACAAGCTCGCGCCGCAGCCGGGCGAATGGGAAGAAGTGAGCGCGGAACAGCACCGGCTGTCGCATTCGGCGAGTCTCATCGACGGCGTGCAGGGTGCGCTCGGCGCGCTGTCCGAGTCTGACGAAGCGATGATCTCTCAACTCGGCGCGATCACGTCGAAGCTGCGCGGCCTCGCGGATATCGATCCGGCGCTGAGCGACGTGCTCGCGTCGCTCGAACCGGCCGAGATCCAGTTGCAGGAGGCGGCTTATTCGCTGTCGCATTATGCGCAGCGGCTCGAACTCGATCCCGAGCGGCTGGCGCAAGTGGATCGGCGCATGGATCAGCTGCACTCCACCGCGCGCAAGTTCCGTCTTCAGCCGGAGAACCTGCCTGAAGAGCATGAAGCGCGCCGCCGCCAGCTGGCCGACCTCGACGCGGCGGGTGACCTCGACGCGCTCGCCGCCGCCGCCGAGAAGGCGCGCGGCGTCTATCTCGAACAGGCGAAGGCGTTGTCGAAGGCGCGCACGAAGGCGGCAAAGAACCTGTCGAAAGCGGTCACCGAGGGCATGCAGGAACTGTCGATGGCAGGCGGCAGCTTCGAGGTGACGCTCGTCCCGCTCGCGGAAGGCGGCGCCAACGGTCTGGAGCAAATCGAGTTTCGTGTCGCGGGTCATGCGGGGGTCGCGCTCAGGCCGCTTGCGAAGGTGGCATCGGGCGGCGAGCTTGCGCGCATCAGCCTCGCGCTGGCCGTCATCGCCAGTACCGCGAGCCCGACGCCCACGCTCATCTTCGACGAAGTGGACACCGGCATCGGCGGCGGCGTGGCGGAAGTGGTCGGGCGTCTGCTGCATCAGCTCGGACAACACCGTCAGGTGTTGTGCGTCACGCACCTGCCGCAAGTCGCGGCGCGTGGCGACCAGCATTTCCAGGTGGCCAAGGCTGCCGACGACACCGGCGGCACCGTCAGCACGGTGACGCCGCTGGACAAGCCGAAGCGCATCGAGGAAGTGGCGCGCATGCTCGGCGGTCTGGAGATCACCGCGACCACGCGCAAGCATGCGAAGGAAATGCTCGCGGCCTGAGCCAACGGCGCGGCTCTGACGCCGCGCGTTCAGATCGCGGGCTCAGATTGCCAACTCAGAGAGCCAATTCAGAAATCTCGCTCGGAAACCCAATTCAGAAAGCCCGCTCAGAAGGCCACCTCGGTAGGCACGTCACCGCGACACGCGCAAGCATGCGAAGGACAAGCTCGCGGCCTGAGCGGGCGACGCGACTCTGAAGCCGCGCGTTCAGATTGCTGGCTCAGATCGCCAACTCAGAGAGCCAATTCAGAATCTCGCTCAGAAGGCCACCTCCGGGGGCCCGTCACCGCGACCACGCGCAAGCATGCGAAGGAAATGCTCGCGGCCTGAGCCAACGGCGCGGCTCTGATGCCGCGCGTTCAGATTGCCAAATCCGATCGCTAACTCAGAGAGCCGACTCAAAAAGCCCGCTTGGAAGGCCAATTCAAAAAGCCCGATCAGAAGGCCACCTCGGTAGGCCCGTCACCGCGACACGCGCAAGCATGCGAAGGAAAAGCTCGCGGCCTGAGCCAACGGCGCGGCTCTGACGCCGCGCGTTCAGATTGCCAAATCCGATCGCTAACTCAGAGAGCCGACTCAAAAAGCCCGCTTGGAAGGCCAATTCAAAAAGCCCGATCAGAAGGCCAC
>NZ_JARUXS010000001.1:100402-730044 GCF_031451175.1 Caballeronia sp. LZ035 | reverse complement strand
CTCGGTAGGCCCGTCACCGCGACACGCGCAGGCATGCGAAGGAAAAGCTCGCGGCCTGAGCGAACGGCGCGGCTCTGAAGCCGCGCGTTCCAATTGCCAAATCAGATCGCGAACTGAGAGCGCCGACTCAGAGAGCCCGCTTAGAAGGCCCATTCAGAAAACACGATCAGAAGGCCAACCCAGAAGCCCCCTCAACAAGGCCCCCTCAACAAGCCCCCCTCAAGACCCCCTCAAGACCCCCTCAAGACCCCACAGCAAACACCCGCTCCCACAACGCCGTCACCGCCTCGCGCTCGCCCTGCACTTCATCCGGCGCCACGCGCGCCTTTTCCATGCCATCGAGCCGCATCCGGTGTTGCAGCTTGCGATAGTGCCGGTAGATGGCGCCAATCGCGTCTGCTTCATCAGCGGAAATCAGACCGCTCTGCGCGGCAATCCTGAGCAGCGAGATATTGCCCGCGTTGCGCACGAACTCGCGATGCTCGCGCGCATGCAACAACACCCAGTACTGCACGACGAACTCGATATCCACCATGCCGCCGCGATCGTGCTTCAGGTCGAACAGCGCGCTCCGGTTCGGATGCCCGTCGGCGACACGCTGACGCATCGACGCAATCTCCCGCGCCAGCGCCGCCGCATCGCGCTCCGTCACCATCACGTCCGCGCGGATCGCCTCGAACTGCGCGCCGATACCCGCATCGCCCGCGCTGAAACGCGCACGCGACAGCGCCTGATGTTCCCACACCCACGCCGTGTTGGCGGCGTCGCCCTCGCGGATCTGATAACGGCGGAAGGTATCCAGGTCGGTCACCAGCAAGCCCGACTCGCCGTTCGGACGCAGCCGCAGATCGACATCGAACAGCGTGCCCGCGCCCGTCGCCGACGTAAGCCAGGTGATCAGGCGGCGGGTGAACATCGCGTAGATCTCGGCCGCGGCGTCATCCGGATCGTCGTACAGGAAGATGAGATCCAGGTCCGACGCATAGCCCAGTTCCTTGCCGCCCAACTTGCCGTAGGCGATGACCGAAAACAGCGGCGTCTCGCGATGCCGCTTCGGGAACTGCTGCCAGACGGTCTGCACGGTGACGTCGAGCACGGCGTCGGCAAGCTCGGACAGACGGTCGCTCACGTGCTCCACCGTCAGGCGCCCGGCGAGATCGATCAGCAGGATGCGGAACACTTCGGCCTGATGCGCGTGGCGCAGCAGATCCATCTGATGCTCGGCGTCCTCGGCGGCCTGCAAGCGGGACGTCAGCGAGCGCTTGAACTGCGTCCAGTCGAACGGGCTCGCGATGGCTTCGTCGTCGAGCAGTTCATCGAGCAGCTGCGGATGGCGGATCAGGTAGCCCGCCGCCCAGCGCGAGCCGGACAGCACCGAAAGCACACGCTCCAGTGCCGCCGGATACTCGGTCAGCAGCGCCAGATAGGCGCCGCGCCGGCCGATGCCTTCGAGCAGGTCGAACAGGCGCGCGATGGTATCAGCGCGGCGGGGCGCATCGATCGACTGCACGGCTTCGAGCGCCCGCTGCGCGACGATGTCGAAACGCTCGCGGCTTTGCGGCGGCAAGCTCGCGTAGCGCGTCGAGTTCCACACGGCGGTCAGGCGCGACAGCACCGGCGCCGCGTCCGCGAAACCGAGCTCGACGAGCCGCGCGGCCAGTTCTTCCTGCGCGGAATCGTCGGCGAGCGCGCTGCTCCAGATCCACGACGCCGCCGAATCGTCCGACACGCCGCAGCCGCCCTCGCCGCTCACCTTGTCGGCGAAGATCGCGTCGAACTGCTGTTCGACGAACTCGCGATGCGCGTCGAGCGTCTCCATCAATGCCGCGTAATCCGCGAAGCCGAGCGATGCCCCGAGACGCGCGCGTTCGTCGTCGTCGACGGGCATTGCGTGCGTCTGTGCATCGTTGCGATATTGCAGCCGATGCTCGACCGTGCGCAAAAAGAGATACGCGTCCGACAGCGCCTCGCACACCGCCGGCGCGAGCAGGCCATGCGCGGCGGCTCGTTCGAGCACGGCCAGCGTCGGACGAATCCGAAAATCCGCGGCCTGCCCGCCGCGAATCAACTGGAACACCTGGGCACTGAATTCGATCTCGCGGATGCCGCCGCGCCCGAGCTTGATGTCGTCGGCCTTGTCGGGGCGCATCGAGGCGCGGCGCCGCGCTTCCTGCCGGATCTGCTGATGCAGCGCGCGGATCGCCGCGATCACGCCGTAATCGAGATAGCGGCGGTAGATGAACGGCGTCGCGATGGCTTCGAGCTGCCTGACGAGGCGCTGTCCCGATTCGCTCTCCGTCTCCGAGACGAGCCGTCCCTTGATCCACGCATAGCGTTCCCACTCGCGGCCCTGCACGTAAAAATACTCTTCGAGCATGCCGAGGCTGCACACGAGCGGTCCGGAGTCGCCGTTGGGACGCAGCCGCATGTCCACGCGGAACACATAGCCGTCCGCGGTGATTTCCGCGAGCGCGCCGATCAGCCGCCGGCCGAGCCGTGTGAAGAATTCCTGGGTCGTGAGCGCCGCGCGCGTGCCGCCGGCGGTCTCGCCGTCTTCCTCATACACAAAGATCAGGTCGATGTCCGACGACGCATTCAGTTCGCGCCCGCCAAGCTTGCCCATGCCGACCACGCCAAGCGTCAGCCGCTCGCCTTCCGGTCCGCGCGGCTCGCCGAACAACGCTTCGAGATCCGCCGAAAGCACGGCGAGCGCGCGCTGCACGGTCACTTCGGCGAGATCGGTCATGGCGCCGGTGACTTCGGCGACATCCGCCGCGCCCGCGAGATCGCGTTCCATCACCGTGCAGAACACGTCCGTCCTTACGCGTCGCAGCGCGGTCTTGAGCGCGGCTTCGTCGAGCGCGCCGTGTGCGGCGCGCGACGCGCAGTGCGCGTCGAGCCGTGCTTCGATCCATTGCCGCGTGACGGGCGCCTGCCGCCACTCCGCCACGCTGGACGCCAGTTCGGGACGCGCGGCATAGGCGCGCGCTGCATAGTTGGAATAGTCGGAACTGCGGAGAGTGGCGTCGGTCATGAAAGGTTGGGTTCGCTCATTGCTTCTGCTCTTTACTTTCTGAAATGTCCCGGACCCCGCGCAATGCCGTCCGAGTCTTGCCGGGCGCGGCTCTGCGCGCTTTCACGAGCGCACGGACGGCGGCGGTCAACGCCATGCCCGTGTTACATTTCAGCGTCAAACACGCAAAACTACCATATCGCCGATTAGCCGCAGCATGTCCGACAGCAGACGATCCGTCGACCCGACCGAAGTTGGACAAGCCCAGCCCAGCGGCAACGCCGAGCGCGTGCTTTCGCGCGTCTTCAGAATCGTTCTGGTCATCGCGGCGGTCCTCTATTTCGCGGTGGCGGCCCTCTACATCGGCTTGCGTTACATCGTGCTGCCGCAGGTCGATTCGTTCCGGCCGCGCATCGAGCAGATGGTCTCGTCGAAGATTCATGCGCAGTTGCATATCGGACGGATTTCCGCGCGCTGGTCGGGCCTCTCGCCGACACTCGACATCGACAACCTGCGCATCGACGCCGCCGACGGTTCGCCCGGACTCGCCGTGCCGCACGCCAGCGCGAGCATCGCGTGGAGTTCGCTGGTGCGGCTGCGGCCCAAGCTCGCCGACCTGATCGTCGACGGGCCGGACGTGATCATCGCGCGCAATCCGGACGGCGCGCTGAGCGTCGCCGGCGTGCCGCTTCCCACGCACCGCACCGGTTCGAACGCATTCACGACCTGGCTGCTCGGCCAGGACCGCATTCTTCTGCGCGACGGCACGCTGCGCTGGCGCGACGCGCAGCGCGCCGCGCCCGAGATTGCGTTCAAGCGCCTGCAATTCGTGATCGTCAACCAGGGCACGCGCCATCGCGCCGCGCTCCAGGCGCCCGCCGACGGCGACGTGCTGCACGGGCCGCTCGACCTGCGCGCCGACTTCCGCCATCAGCCGTTCTCCGCGATGGGCGCGCCCGCGAACTGGAGCGGCCGGCTCTACGCGTCCACCGGGCCGGTCGATCTGCCGACGCTCGCGCGCTACGTGAAACTGCCCTTCCAGATGTTCGGCGGCCAGATCAACAACGAGATCTGGCTCAACTTCGCGGGCGGTCAGTTGCAGAACGCGACCGGCGAACTGACCGGCTCGAAGATCAGCTTGCGCGTACACCCGACACAGCCGCGCCTCGACCTGCCGATCGCGCGCTTCGGCTGGACGGTCGACAAGGACGACACCGCCTACACGCTCGGACTGCGCAACCTGCACGCCGAACTCGGCCAGTTGCCGCTCGACGATGGCACGCCGGTGTCGCGCCTGCTGGTGTCGCGTCTGCTCACGGCCACCTACCGGCCGCCGAGCGTCGGCAAGGGACAACTGTTGCGGCTGACGGGCGATACCGTCGACATCGGCATCCTGGCGGAATTCGTGCGCGCGCTGCCGGTGCCGGCGAAGGTCCTCAACGAGCTGGTGCGCTTCAATCCGCGCGGCCAGGTGTCCAACTACACGATCTACACGGAACGGACCGCGCCGAAAACCGAAGAGGAAGCGGCCCAGCAGCACAAGAAGGGTGACGCCCCGCTGCTGCATTACGCCTTCAAGGGCGATCTCCAGGGACTGAGCGTGCAGGCCCAGGAACCGCCGCCGGGTCTCACGGTGAACAACCATCCGCGCGCGGGCATTCCGGGTGTCGAGAACCTGTGGGGCGCGGTCGACGCCAACGAGAAGGAAGGCCGCATCACCCTCGACACGAAGAACGCGGCGATCATCATTCCCGGCGCGTTCGACGACCCGCGCCTCACCTTCGATACGCTGCAAGGCAAGGTGAACTGGAGCGTCGCCGATGCGATTGCGCCCGGCGAGCAGCGTCGCGCGTTCAAGATCCATGTCGATACGCTGCGCATCCGCAATGCCGACGCCGAGGCTGAAGCCACCGCCGACTACTGGAACCAGGGGCACGGTCGCGGCAACCTGGACCTGAAGGCGAAGGTTGCGCATCTGAAGGTCACGCGTCTGGTGCGCTATCTGCCGACCAGCCTGAACGAGCGCGTGCGCGTGTATCTCGGCCACGCATTGCAGGCGGGCACCGCGAAGAACGGCACGATCGAAGTGCACGGCGACCTCACGCGCTTCCCATACGCCAAGTTTCCGAATGACGGCGTGTTCAGGATCAACGCGCCCTTCACCGGCGGCAAGTTCGATCCCACGCCGTTCCCGCCGCGCACGATGGCCAACGGCCTGCCGAACTTCTGGCCGGCGTTCGAGGGCATCGACGGCACCTTTACGCTCGCGCAGAACAAGCTCGGCTTCGACATCGACCGCGGCCATTACCGTGGCGTGAAGGTGTCGAAGGTGATCGGGCATATCGACGACACCGGCAATCGCGAGACCAAGCTGTGGATCGACGGGAAAGCGCGCGGACCGCTTGCCGACATGCTGCAATACGTGGATGACAGCTCGCTCGGCCTGATGGCGAAGCACCGCACGCGCAACATCGCGGCAAAGGGCGACGCCCTGCTCGACCTGACGCTCGGCATTCCGCGCTACCGTCCGCCCGCGCCGCAGCCGCCGCTCAAGACCGACTACAAGGGCTCGCTCACTTTCGCCGACAACGAAGTGGCCTACGGCAAACTGCCGCCGCTCACGCATCTGCGCGGCCGTGCCGATTTCGGCGCCAAGACCGTCACGCTCGATGGACTGACCGCGCAACTGCTCGGCGGCGACGTGCGCGCGAAAGGCGGCGTGCAGCCGGACGGCAGTTATGCGATCGACGTGAATGGCCGCCTCGGCGCGGACGCGGCGGAACGGCTGAATACGCACATCAGCCCGCAGGTGGTGCAGTTCATGAAGCGCATCAACGGCACCGCGCCCTACGAGATGCACGTGCGCGGCACGAAGAACGCGCTGCCGAACGTGCAGGCAAGTTCGGATCTCACGGGCCTCTCGATCGATCTGCCCGCGCCGTTCGGCAAGGCGCAAGGCACGCCGATGCCGTTCTCGTTCAGCTTCGAGCCCACGCCTGGCGGTCCGTCCGACCTGCACGACGCAGAGTTCACCCTGGGCCCGGTGCGCGCGCACTATGTTCTGCAACAGATCGGCCGCGCGCAGGTGAAGATCGATCCGCAGAACGCCGCCGAACCGATGAACATGCGCGCGCAACTGAAGGTGGCACGCGGCGCGATTGCCGTGAACAAGCCGGCGGATCTGCCGGCCGAGGGCGTGAGCGCCGTCGTGGATCTCGACGAGCTCGACGCCGACGCCTGGCGGAAGACCTTCGCGGAAATCAGCGCGGCAACGCCGGCACCCGCTGTCGCCGCCAATGCGGACGCCGACGCGCCGCGTCCGCCCTTGAGCGAGAACGTGCGGCAGTTCATCCCGACGCGCGCCGCCATTCACTTCACGACGCTCAGACTGCTCGACCGGAAATGGGAGAACGTCGTGATCGGCGCGAGCGAGACGGATCGCAAGTGGCAGGCGAACGTGGCGTCGAATCAGGTGTCGGGCTATCTTGCCTGGACGCCGGGCGCGACCCGCGCGAGCCCTGGCACCTTGCAGGCGCGCTTCGCCAAGGTCGTGATTCCGGAGAAGACCGAGAACGATCTCGTTGGCCGGGTAATCCGCAAGCCGCCGCGCAACATGCCGACAATCGATCTCATCGTCAACGAACTGGTGTTTCGCGGTCACAACCTCGGGCGGCTCGAAGTGGATGCGCACAACGAAGTTGCCGTCGACGAACCGATCTGGATGCTCGACAAGCTCGAACTCGACAACCCCGACGCCACCCTCACCGCCCGCGCAACATGGCGCACGCTGCCGGGCGCCGCGACGACGACCGCGCAGCCTGACACCCTGCCCTACGACACTGACGACGGCATCCCGCGCCGCACCTCGCTCGACTTCCGTCTCGATGTCAGGAACGGCGGCCAGTTGATCGACCGCTTTGGCGTGCCGCATGTGGTGAACGCGGGCAACGGCACGGTGTCCGGCGAGGCAGCCTGGAACGGCGGCCCGACCACGCCCGATCCGAACACGCTCGAAGGCAAGCTCGCCGTGGATCTGCATCACGGCCAGATACTGCGGGCGCCGGGCGCGGCGAAATGGCTCGGCATCTTCAGCCTTCGCAGCCTCGCGAACCTGCTGACGCTGCATTTCGAGGACGTCGTCGGCAAGGGGCTGCCGTTCGAGAAGATCACGGGCAACGCGCACATCGCCGACGGCATCGGCCGCACGGACGATTTCCTGATGGTCACGTCGCCCGCGCGCGTGCAGATGCAAGGTCTGGTCGATCTGCCGAAGCAGACGCAAGACCTCCATGTGAAGGTGATTCCGACTGTCGGCGCAGGCGTGGCCGCGATTCCTGCCGCGGTCATCAACCCGCTTCTCGGACTCGGCGTGCTGGCGGCGGATATCGCGCTGTCGGCGTCGATCCGCAAGGCCTTCGCCGTCGACTACGCCATCACCGGCTCCTGGACCAAACCGGTCGTCCAGCGACTCAAGGGCGATCAGGGTAAGATCGAAACACCCGCGGCCGCCGCTGCGCCGAGCGCCGTCCAGTGAGAAAACGGATGTGCGCCCGTCACGGCGGCGCTGAATTCGTCCTTTTCAACTCGTCCCCTTTTTTCATCAGCGCACCCAGGACATGAGCGAAACATCGAGCGAAGGCGCGGCCCCGTTCCAGGTCGCCGCGCTGCAGATGGTCAGCACGCCGGACCGCGAGCGCAATCTGGCCGCAGCCGGACAACTCATCACAGAAGCCGCCCGCCGCGGCGCGCAATTGGTTCTCCTGCCCGAGTATTTCTGCTTCATGGGCTTCAAGGATACGGACAAGCTCGCGATCCGCGAGGAGCCGGGCAACGGTCCCGTGCAGCAGTTTCTGGCAGACGCGGCGCGCGAGCATCGCGTGTGGATCATCGGCGGGACGCTGCCGCTGCAATCGCCGGAAGCGGAGCGCGTGCTCAACACGACGCTCGTCTTCGATCCGCACGGCAAGCAGGTCGCGCGCTACGACAAGATTCATCTGTTCAATTTCGAAAAGGGCGAGGAATCGTTCGACGAAGCGCGCACCATCTGTCCCGGCAGCGACGTGCGCACGTTCGAGGCGCCGTTCGGCCGTGTCGGTTTGTCGGTGTGTTACGACCTGCGCTTTCCGGAGCTGTACCGCCAGCTCGGCGACTGCGCGCTGATGGTCGTGCCCTCGGCCTTTACCTGGACCACCGGCAAGGCGCACTGGGAAACGCTGCTCAAGGCACGTGCCGTCGAGAACCAGTGCTATGTGCTGGCCGCGGCGCAAGGCGGCACGCACGAGAACGGACGCCGCACCTGGGGTCACAGCATGCTGATCGACCCATGGGGCGAAATCGTCGATGTGAAGGACGAGGGCCCAGGCGTCGTGCTCGGCGGCATCGATGCGCAGCGCATCGCCGCCGTGCGGCAGAGTCTGCCGGCGTATCGGCACCGCGTACTTGCGTAGAAGTCGCGTAGAAGACTTGAAGATGCGGGTTTCTCCCCGCACATGAACTGACAGAATCAGACCGTAGAATAGTCTTGGATTCGTCTGAATTAACACCGACCGCGTTGCAATCGACGCAACAGGCACCGAACAGGCACCGCATGAACATCATCGAACCCGGCATTCGCAACCTGGTCACGGCAAAAGACGTTTTGCTCACGCCGTACGGCCTCGACGAAGGGCTGATCACCCGCACGCTCGCGGAAATTTTCGAGCATCGCATCGACTACGCCGACCTCTATTTCCAGTCCACGCGCAGCGAAGCGTGGAGCCTGGAGGAAGGGATCGTCAAATCCGGCAGTTTCAGCATCGATCAGGGGGTCGGCGTGCGCGCCGTCTCTGGCGAACGCACCGCCTTCGCCTACTCGGACGATCTCTCGGCCGACTCCATCCGCCAGGCGGCCATCGCGACCCGCGCGATTGCGAAAGCCGGCGGCGGCAAGCACAAGATCAAGTCGGCCAGCACGCTCACGGGCGTCTCCGGCCGCGACCTGTACCTGCCCGCCGATCCGCTGCATTCGCTCGATGCGCAGGCCAAGGTCAAGCTGCTGGAACGCGTCGAACAGATGGCGCGCGGCAAGGACCCGCGCATCACGCAGGTGATGGCGGGCATGGCCGGCGAGTACGATGTCGTGCTGGTCGCGCGCAGCGACGGCGCGCTCGCCGCCGACGTGCGTCCGCTGGTGCGCGTCTCGGTGACGGTGATCGCCGAACAGAACGGCCGTCGCGAGATCGGCACGGGCGGCGGCGGCGGACGTTTCGACTACGGCTATTTCACGGACACGGTGCTGCAAAAATACGTCGATGACGCCGTGCATGCCGCGCTCGTAAATCTCGAAGCACGCCCCGCGCCGGCCGGCGCGATGACCGTCGTGCTCGGGCCGGGCTGGCCGGGCGTGCTGCTGCACGAGGCGATCGGCCATGGTCTGGAAGGCGACTTCAACCGCAAGGGCTCGTCGGCATTTGCTGGACGGATCGGCGAACAGGTCGCGGCGAAGGGCGTCACCGTGGTCGACGACGGCACGCTGCCGAACCGGCGCGGCTCGCTCAACATCGACGACGAAGGCAATCCGACCCAGTGCACGACGCTGATCGAGGACGGCATCCTCAAGGGCTACATCCAGGACTCGCTCAACGCGCGTCTGATGAAGATGCCCGTGACCGGCAATGCGCGCCGCGAATCCTACGCCGCGCTGCCGATGCCGCGCATGACCAACACCTACATGCTCAATGGCGACAAGGATCCGCAGGAGATCATCGCGTCCGTGAAGAACGGCTTGTACGCGGTGAACTTCGGCGGCGGTCAGGTCGACATCACCAACGGCAAGTTCGTGTTCTCGGCCTCCGAGGCGTACATGATCGAGAACGGCAAGGTCACGTATCCGGTGAAGGGCGCGACGCTGATCGGCAGCGGCCCGGAGTCGCTCAAGTATGTGACGATGATCGGCAACGACATGTCGCTCGACAGCGGCGTCGGCGTGTGCGGCAAGGAAGGCCAGAGCGTGCCGGTGGGCGTCGGCCAGCCGACGCTTCGCATCGAGAAGATGACCGTGGGCGGCACCGTCTGATTATGCGAAGAACGTGCGGATTTTCCGCGTCGCCCAAGCTCGAAACGTGCGTTTCGATTAAAAACGATGCGGAATTTCCGCGTTCTTCGCTCCACAGGCTTGCCAGCTTCGCGTCCCAGAGGTTATAAACGCAGACACCACTTTTTCGCCCGTCCTGATTCCGCCATGTCCGCCAAGTTTTATTTTTATTTCTTTTGGCATCTCAAGCCGCTGGCGGATGGAGAGGGGTGAGTACCGGTTGAACAAACCAAATTCCCGAAAAACCGCCAGCGAGTCTGGCGGTTTTTTTTCGCCTTGCCGCCCTGCCGAATATCGCTGGACCTGCCCTGTTGGAGAGATGAAATGCCCCCGCACAATACCGATGACGTCCGCATCCGTGAATTGAAAGAGCTGACCCCGCCCGCGCATCTGATTCGCGAATTCCCCTGTGCCGAACCGGTTTCCGAACTCATCTACAACGCGCGGCAGTCGATGCACCGCATTCTCCACGGCATGGACGACCGGCTGATCGTCATCATCGGGCCGTGCTCCATTCATGATCCGAAGGCGGCGATCGAGTACGCCGGACGCCTCATCGAGCAGCGCAAGCGCTTCGCGGGCGAGCTGGAAATCGTCATGCGCGTGTATTTCGAGAAACCGCGCACGACGGTGGGCTGGAAAGGGCTCATCAACGATCCGTACATGGACAACAGCTTCAAGATCAACGACGGCCTGCGCGCCGCGCGCGAGCTGCTGATGCACATCAACGAACTCGGGCTGCCTGCCGGCACGGAGTACCTCGACATGATCAGCCCGCAGTACATCGCGGACCTGATCTCCTGGGGTGCGATCGGCGCGCGAACGACGGAGTCGCAAGTGCATCGCGAGCTGGCTTCGGGGCTGTCGTGTCCGGTTGGCTTCAAGAACGGCACGGACGGCAATGTGAAGATCGCCGTCGATGCGATCAAGGCGGCCTCGCAGCCGCACCATTTCCTGTCGGTGACGAAGGGCGGTCATTCGGCGATCGTCTCCACCGCCGGCAACGAGGACTGCCACATCATCCTGCGCGGCGGCAAGACGCCGAACTACGACGCGGCGAGCGTCGATGCTGCATGCAGCGACATCGGCAAGGCCGGTCTGGCGGCGCGTCTGATGATCGATGCAAGCCACGCGAACAGTTCGAAAAAGCATGAGAACCAGATTCCGGTGTGCGCGGATATCGGGCGTCAGCTGGCTGCGGGCGATGAACGGATTGTCGGCGTGATGGTCGAGTCGCATCTGATCGCTGGACGACAGGACCTGAAGGAAGGCTGCGAGCTGGCTTATGGGCAGAGCGTCACCGATGCGTGCATCGGATGGGACGAGAGCGTCGGGGTGCTCGAGGGGCTGGCGGAATCGGTCAAGTTGCGGCGGGTGGCGCGGGGTGGGGGGAACTAGGCGCTGAAGTTCAGCGTTTATCGCGGACCTGGTCGAGCTCACGCGCGGCTGCAGCGGCATACTGCTCGTCCTCGCCCGCGAGTTCGCCCTTCGAGCGCAATCCTTCGAAGATGTCCTGGCTCCGGCGCAGCCAGACAGCCCGTTGCTCCGCAGTCTGACCGGTGACCGTACCGAGCCGTAACAGTGTGATGGCGAGGTCGGTGCGCCATTCGGCATTGGTCGGATCGCTTCGAAGGAGTGCCTCGGAGCCATGCATCGAATCGGTCAACGACACCTGTGCGAGTGCGCTGTCACCGCTCGCTTCGTGCGCGAATCCCACTTTTCTCTGACTGAGCGCGGCAGCGCGTTTCCATTCCAGATTCGATTCATCCTGCTTGACGAGTTCAAGCGAGAGGGCGAGCGCCTCCTGATAGCTCGACAGCGCACTTTTGAAGTTCCGGTTGCCGAACTGGAGATTGCCCATGCGCATGCAGGTGTACGCGAGATCGTCCTTCCATTCGAGATTCTTCGGGTCTTGCGCGACGAGCGCCCGGCGAATCGTCAATGCCTGTGCATAGTTTTCCTGCGCCTCCACACGCTTTCTCTGCCCAATCTGGGCGTTGCCCATCCGCTGCAGAATCTTGGCTTCGTTGCTGCTCCAGAGCGGCCTGTCGGCGTCGGACGGAGGAAGCGCGACACGCCGCGCCTGCTCGAATGCCGTCAGCGCTTTTTCATAGTCGAGTTGCTGAACGTACGCATCGCCAATCTTTTGCCAGGTCGACGACAAACCCAGCGCGATGACCGCATCCGCCGGCCGACCTCTCAGCAGCCGCTCCCTGACTTCGACCGAATTCTGATATTCGCGCAGCGCCTTGGCCCATTCCCGCCTCAGAACATGCAGGTCGCCCACGCGTTGATACAGCGCCGCGCGGGCGCGCAGGATCCCGGTCATGTCGGCGCCGGCATCGGCATACGGACTCGACACATCCAGTCCTTCCCGATAACGGACCAGCGCAGCATCGGGCTTTCCAAGCACGACGAGCGCATCGCCGGAACGCAGCAAGCTCGCCGCCATCGCATGTTCGTAGCCGCCTGGACGGCCCCTCGACGCACGCTGCTGTCCGGCGAGGGTTCGCGCCTTCTCGAAGGTCGCCAGCGCCTCCTGGGTATGGCCGGAGATCATCAGCAGATCGCCGAGCCTGAGCAGATTCCACGGATTGTCCGGTTCGTAGCGCGCCGCGCGCTCGTAGGCCGCAATCGCCGTCTGGGTGTCCGACAGCGACGCCAGCGCACCCTGGTCGATAGCCAGTGTCGCCGCGCGCTCGCGCTGCGCCGCGCTGTCGGCGCCGTCGAGTTCCGCCGCTTTCAACGCGGCAAACTCCTGCTGGCGCAGCAACGCCTGAGCCGGTCCGGTGTCGCCGACGGCGAGCAGATCGGCCGCATCGCGGCTGGCCTTGTCGGCGGCCGGCTGACGCGCGGCCGCCACCACAGCGGCGACGGCTTGCCGGACGTCGTCGACCTGGCGTCCCAGTTCCGCGATGGCGTCGTCCTGGCCGCGCTGCCGTTTCCTGATCTGCGCACTGGACGTCACGAGGCGCGCGACGATCACTCTCACTTGTGGATCGGCGGGATTGATGGTGACCGTGTTGCGGTCGCCGAGAATGTTCAGGGCCACGCCCCCTGGCCCCGCACGGGCGACCTGTTCGGGGGAAGTCTGCTCTTCCGCGGCACGGGCGTCTTCCGCAAGTCCTGCGAACCCTCCGAGGCTGCCCAGCACGAGCAATGACCCAAGCAGCTTCATGGCCGTGTGCCGCCTATCGTGACCTGATTGCTCGTTCCCTGTACGTTGGCCGCGACGCCATTGCTTCCCGCCATCGCGTTCTGGCTCGGCGCCGCCTGACGTTCGGATGAAGCGTGCTGAACGGGCGCTGCGGGAGCAGCGGGTGCAACGGCGGCAGGAGCGTCTTCGCGCACCGACGCATGATCGTTGCGCCCGATGAACCCCGCGCTGGCCAGCAGCGCAATCGCGGCGGCAATGCCCGCGCCAAGGAAGCGCAGGGTTTTCTGATTGGCTGGTTCTCCAAGCCAGGTCCAGACGCGTGCGCGACGTGACGCCGGGCGCGGCGGCTGCACGACATTCCCTTTTCTGGAACCCATGTCGCCTCCCCGCACCGAACCCTACGAAGCTTTCAATATAGGTCGCAATTGGGCGGAGGAAACGCCAAATTCAGCGTCCGTGCAGTCGGGGTTCAATGATCGACGGACGAGTGCCGAGCGAGAGACTACCGCCGCCACAACACATCCGTCCCCCCATCGACCCGATTCAACACCCTCGCCAGCACGAACATCAAATCCGACAACCGGTTCACATACCGCCTCGGCGCGTCATTCACACCGGCGCTTTCCACCCTTCCCAGCGCCACGATCGCCCGCTCCGCCCGCCTGCACACCGTCCGCGCGACGTGCGCCACGGCCGCCGCCCGCGACCCGCCCGGCAGAATGAATTCCTTCAACGGCGGCAGCGTCGCGTTGTACTCGGCGAGCCATTCATCGAGCTGTGCCAGATGCGACTCCTCGATCATCGAGTGCCCCGGAATGGACAGCTCACCCCCGAGATCGAACAAATGGTTCTGAATCCGTGTCAGCGCTTCGCGCACGTCGGTGGGCATGGGCTCACACAGCAGGACGCCAAGCGTCGAATTCAGTTCATCGACGTCGCCAATCGCCGCGATGCGCGCATCGTCCTTCGGCACGCGGCGACCATCGCCCAGACCGGTGGTGCCGTCGTCGCCGGTGCGCGTCGCGATCTTGCTCAATCGATGTCCCATCATCCGCTCCCGAAGTCCAAAAAATCTGCTGGCCCATTATAGGCACGCATGAACACGCCCCCAGGCGCCCATCCCGCCCCGTCGAGCCCCGCCCTAAACGCGTAAAATGAAACAGACACAGCGCACGGCCGCAGCCGAAAAGCACAGCCGTCCACGCTGACCTCAACCGGCCGCAGCGGACCGTCGAGCGAAAATGCGAACTTCGCAACGTCCGTACCCAGCGTGCCGCAGACACACCGAACCGCCGCACGACAACTCGCGCCGCCCGGAGACCCGCCCGTGAACCATCCCAACGAACCTCACGTCTTCCACAAGCGCCCCTTCCCCGCCGCGCTCCTCGAAGCCCTGCAACAGCAATTCGCCGAGCGCGTCTCCATCGCCCAGGCCGTGCGCGAACATCACGGCCGCGACGAATCGCCGTTCGACCCGCAACTTCCCGATGCCGTCGTCTTCGCGCGCAGTACGGAGGAAGTGCAGGCCATCGTCCGACTGTGCGCGCAGCACGATGTGCCGATCATTCCCTACGGCAACGGCTCGTCGCTCGAAGGCCATCTGCTCGCGGTCCAGGGCGGTGTCACGATCGACCTGTCCGAAATGAACCAGGTCGTCTCCATCAACGCCGAAGACCTCACCGTCACGGTCCAGCCGGGCATCTCGCGCAAGCAGCTGAACGAAGCGCTGCGCGACACCGGCCTGTTCTTCCCGATCGACCCCGGCGCGGACGCCAGCATCGGCGGCATGACCGCGACGCGCGCCTCCGGCACCAACGCCGTCCGCTACGGCACGATGCGCGAGAACGTCCTCGGCCTCACGGTCGTCACCTCGGACGGCCGCGTCGTCAAGACCGGCACGCGCGCCCGCAAATCGTCTGCGGGATACGACCTCACGCGGCTCTTCGTCGGCTCGGAAGGCACGCTCGGCGTGATTACTGAAATCACCGTGCGGCTCTATCCGCAACCCGAAGCCATCTCGGCCGCCGTGTGCGCGTTTCCGTCGATCGGCAATGCCGTGCGCGCAGTCATCGAAACTATCCAGATGGGTGTGCCGATCGCACGCGTCGAGTTTGTCGACACGCTCGCCGTGCGCGCCATCAACCGTCACTCGAACCTGACCTTGCGCGAAGCCCCGATGCTGTTCTTCGAGTTCCACGGCACCGAATCCGGCGTGCAGGAACAGGCGCGCACGGTGCAGGACATCGTCGCGGAACACGACGGCGCAGACTTCGAATGGGCGACCCGCCCCGAGGACCGCAGCCGGCTCTGGAACGCCCGCCACAGCGCCTACTTCGCGATGCTGCAACTCAAGCCGGGCTGCCGCGCCGTCACCACCGACGTCTGCGTGCCGATCTCCCGTCTCGCCGAATGCGTCGCTGAAACCGAACAGGACCTGATCGCCTCGACCTTGCCGTGCCCGATCGTCGGCCACGTCGGCGACGGCAATTTCCACGTCGCGATGCTGCTCGACCCGGACAAGCCCGAGGAACTGGAGGAAGCGGAGCGCATCAACCACCGGATCGTCAGCCGGGCCCTGAAGATGGGCGGCACCTGCACTGGCGAGCACGGCGTCGGGCTGCACAAGATGGGCTTCATGGTGGAAGAACATGGCGCGGACGCCATCGGCGTGATGCGTGCGATCAAACAGGCGCTCGATCCCAAAAACCTGATGAATCCGGGAAAAATCTTCGCTTTCGAAGGCTGACGAAGTCGCGCAAGATGCAAGGATGACCTGAGCGCACGCAAACACGGCGCGCTCACGAAAGCGCACTCACAGCGCAGGCATCACAAGGAGGAGACATGAACGCACCCGACGAGCTCAAGCCCGAGCACATGGCGCCGAATCTGCCGCACGAAGACGCGCCCGCGCTCACCGAAGACCAACTCGCCGCGCGTCAGCGTGAAGTGGTGCAGGCCCTGATGGCCGTGCTCCCCACGCATTGCCTGCTGTTCCGTGAAGAAGACACCGCCGCGTACGAATGCGACGGTCTCGCCGCCTACCGGCGCCTGCCGCTCGCCGTCGCGCTGCCGGAAACCGAAGCGCAGGTGCAGCGCGTAGTGCAGATCTGCAACCGTCTTGCCATTCCCATCGTGCCGCGCGGCGCGGGCACCGGCCTCTCCGGCGGCGCCATGCCGATCCGGCACGGCATCGTGCTGTCGCTGGCGCGCTTTCGCAAGATCGTCGAAGTGGATCCCTATGCGCGCACCGCCACCGTCCAGCCAGGCGTGCGCAATCTCGCCATCTCCGAAGCCGCCGCACCTTACGGGCTCTACTACGCGCCGGATCCGTCGTCGCAGATCGCATGCACCATCGGCGGCAATGTGTCCGAGAATTCCGGCGGCGTGCATTGCCTGAAGTACGGCCTGACCGTGCACAACGTGCTGCGTGTGCGCGCCGTGACCATGGATGGCGATGTCGTCGAGTTCGGCTCGCTCGGGCCGGACGCGCCCGGCCTCGATCTGCTCGCGGTGCTGATCGGCAGCGAAGGCATGTTCGCGATCGTCACCGAAATCACGGTCAAGCTGATTCCGAAGCCGCAGACCGCGCAGGTCATCATGGCCAGCTTCGACGACGTCGTGAAAGGCGGCGATGCGGTCGCGGCGATCATCGCCGCAGGCATCATCCCGGCCGGCCTCGAAATGATGGACAAGCCCGCGACGCGCGCCGTCGAACAATTCGTCAACGCGGGCTACGACCTCGACGCCGCCGCCATCCTGCTGTGCGAGTCCGACGGCACGCACGACGAAGTCGCCGAGGAAATCGTCCGCATGACGGCCGTGCTGCGCGAACACGGCGCCTCGCGCATCCAGATCTCGCGCTCCGAAGCCGAACGGCTCAAGTTCTGGTCCGGCCGCAAGAACGCGTTTCCCGCCGCGGGCCGCATCTCGCCCGACTACTACTGCATGGACGGCACCGTGCCGCGCCGCGCCATCGGGCCCTTGCTGAGACGCATCGAGGAGATGGAAAAGAAGTACGCGTTGCGCTGCATCAACGTGTTCCATGCCGGCGACGGCAACATGCATCCGCTGATTCTCTTCAACGGCAACGATCTGGACGAATGGCATCGCGCCGAAGCATTCGGCTCCGACATTCTCGAATGCTGCGTCGAGCTGGGCGGCACGGTGACGGGCGAACATGGCGTGGGCATCGAAAAGATCAATTCGATGTGCGTGCAGTTCTCGCCGGAAGAGCGCGACGCGTTCTTCGCCGTGAAGCGCGCCTTCGACCCGCCCGGCCTGCTCAATCCCGACAAGGGCATCCCGACGCGCAGCCGCTGCGCCGAGTACGGCAAGATGCACGTGCGCGGCGGCTTGCTGCCGCATCCCGAACTCGAGCGCTTCTGAAGCGCAATCTCAAGCGCCGCGCGGGCGGCGCGCGTTCCGCTATCCATGTTTCTCCGAGTGCGGCGGCGTTAAGCGGCCGGTACAATCGACCGGACAGCCGTCAGAAGTCAGCACACTGAATCAGACAAGTCGAATCACGACATCGACGCTCAGACGGAACACTCATGGAACAGGACGACATCGTCGCCGGCTGGTCGGAACGGATCGCCCGGGCCACCGGCAACGGCACGCCGCTGCGCATCCGCGGCGGCGGCACGAAGGACTGGTACGGCCAGACGCTCCAGGGAGAGATTCTCGACGCGCGCGCGTATCGCGGCATCATCGCCTACGATCCCGCTGAACTCGTCATCACCGCCCGCGCCGGGACGCCGCTCGTCGAGATCGAAACGGCGCTGCGCGAACACGGCCAGATGCTGCCGTTCGAACCACCCCACTTCGGCCGCAATGCAACGCTCGGCGGCTGCATCGCCGCGGGACTCGCCGGCCCGCGCCGCGCCTGGACCGGCGCACCGCGCGACTTCGTGCTGGGCGCCGTCGTCATGAACGGCCAGGGCCAGGTGCTGCGCTTCGGCGGTCAGGTGGTCAAGAACGTCGCGGGCTACGACGTCGCGCGGCTTCTCGCCGGTTCGCTCGGCACGCTCGGTCTGATCCTCGAACTCTCCATCAAGGTGCTGCCGCGTCCCGTCGCCGAAGCCACGCTCAAGTTCGACATGCACGCCACCGACGGCGTGCGCAAGCTCAACGAATGGGGCGGCCATGCGCTGCCGATCTGCGGCAGCGCATGGCGCGACGGCACGCTCGCGCTGCGTCTCGCCGGCGCGGAAGCGGCCGTGAAGACGGCCCGCACCGCGCTCGGCGGCGAAGTGGTGGACGCGGTCGAAGCGGACCGCTTCTGGATCGGCATGCGGGAGCAGACGGATCCGTTCTTCGCGGTGATCGAGCCGCGTTCGGCGCTGTGGCGGCTCGCGCTGCCGTCGATCGCGGAGCCGCTGCATCTGCCCGGCGCGCAATTGATGGAATGGGGCGGCGCACAGCGCTGGTGGATCACCGACACCGATCCGCAGACCGTGCGCATCAGCGCCAAGCAGGCCGGCGGCCACGCGACCATTTTCCGCGCGGGCTCCGCTTATGACCGCAATGCGGGTGTGTTCACGCCGCTGCCCGCGCCGCTGATGAAGATTCATCGCGGGCTGAAGACGGCTTTCGATCCGGCGCGCATCTTCAATCGCGCGCGGCTGTATCCCGATTTCTAGACGCATCGCTGGCCGAACCGGAACTGAACGATGCAAACGAATCTCGCCGACTTCATCCGCGGCACCGCTGACGGCGACGAAGCCGACGCCATCCTGCGCAAATGCGTGCATTGCGGCTTCTGCACGGCGACCTGCCCGACCTATCAACTGCTCGGCGACGAACTCGACGGCCCCCGCGGGCGCATCTACCTGATGAAGCAGATGTTCGAAGGCGCGCCGGTCACGCGCAGCACGCAATTGCATCTGGACCGCTGCCTCACGTGCCGCAACTGCGAAAGCACCTGTCCTTCGGGCGTGCAGTATGGGCGGCTGGTCGAGATCGGCCGCAAGGTGGTGGAAGAGAAAGTCGAGCGGCCTGTGCGGCAGCGCTTGCAGCGTCGTCTGCTTGCGAGCTTCCTGCCCAACAGCACGCTGTTCACGCCGGCCATGAAGCTCGGCCAGCAGTTCCGCGGCCTGCTGCCGCGCTCGCTGCGCGCGAAGATTCCGTTGGCCGAGCGCCCGCTCGCCGCGCCCACGCGCAAGCACGAACGCAAGATGCTGATGCTGGCCGGCTGCGTGCAGCCCGCGATGATGCCGAACGTGAACACGGCCACGGCGCGCGTGTTCGATGCGCTCGGCATCGAGATGGTGACCGCGCCGGATGCGGGCTGCTGCGGCGCGATTCGCCTGCACCTGGGCTACAACGACGACGCGCTCGACGACGTGCGCAACAACATCGACGCGTGGTGGCCGTACGTGGAAGACGGCATCGAGGCGATCATCATGAATGCCTCCGGCTGCGGTGCGACGGTGAAGGAATATGCACACCTGCTGCGCCACGATCCGAAGTACGCGGAGAAGGCGCAGCGCATCGTCGACATCACGCGCGACCTGGCCGAGATCCTGCCGATCTACGAAGAAGAGCTCGTCGCGCTGGCGCGGCGGCGCAGCGTGCATACGGTGGCGTTTCATCCGCCCTGCACGTTGCAGCACGGCCAGCAGATTCGCGGACACGTCGAGCAGTTGCTGACCGCCCTCGGCCTCGACGTGCGCCTGCCCGCCGACGCTCACCTGTGCTGCGGTTCGGCGGGAACCTACTCGGTGCTGCAGCCGAAGCTCTCCTATACGCTGCGCAACCAGAAACTCGACCGGCTCGAGAAAGTCGAGCCGCAGTTGATCGTATCGGCGAATGTGGGCTGCATTGCGCATCTGCAAAGCGGCACGTCCACGCCCGTCACGCACTGGATCCAGCTCGTCGAGCACCTGATCTACGGATGAGCCGTTCGTATAATGACGCGTCGCTCGTCAAGCCCTCTCAAGGCCGTTTTCAAGCATGTCCATTGATCAACATCTCGAAGAAGTCCGGCAGCGCATCGCCCAGGCCGCGCATGACGCATCGCGCGATGCGTCGTCGGTCGCGCTGCTCGCCGTCACCAAGACCTTCCCCGCCGCCGACGTGCGCGCCGCCTTCGAAGCCGGCCAGCGCGCCTTCGGCGAAAACTACGTGCAGGAAGGCATCGGCAAGATCGCCGAACTCGCGGATCTGCGCCGCGACATCGAATGGCATTTCATCGGGCCGCTGCAATCGAACAAGACGCGCGTGGTCGCCGAGCAGTTCGACTGGGTGCATTCCATCGACCGCCTGAAGATTGCCGAGCGGCTCTCCGCGCAACGTCCCGAAGGTACGCCGGCGCTCAACGTCTGCCTTCAGGTGAACGTGAGCGGCGAGGCCTCGAAGAGCGGCGTCGAGCCGCACGAGGCCGCCGCGCTCGCGCATGCGGTCGCGGCGCTGCCCGGCCTGCGGCTGCGCGGCCTGATGGCGATTCCCGAACCCGCCGACACGCTCGACGCCCAACGCCAGCCGCACGCGCGCCTGCGCGAACTGATGGCCGCGCTGCGTGCCGACGGCCTCGCGCTCGACACGCTCTCGATGGGCATGTCCGCCGATCTCGAAGCCGCCGTGCTCGAAGGCGCGACGATGGTGCGCATCGGCACCGCGATCTTCGGCAGGCGCACTACCCCTCACTGACTCTTCTCTCATCATGAAAATCGCATTCATCGGCGGCGGCAACATGGCCGCGGCGCTCATCGGCGGACTTATCAAGCGCGGCACGGCGCCCGCCGACATCTTCGCCATCGACATCAACGACGAAGCCCGCGCGCGCACCGCGAAGCAGTTCGGCGTGGCGACCGGCGCCGCCATCGACGGGCAACTCGCCGGCTTCGACGCCATCGTGCTCGCCGTGAAGCCGCAAGTCCTCAAGAGCGTGGGCGAAGCGCTCGCGCCGCATCTGTCGAAGCAGACCGTCATCAGCATTGCCGCGGGCATCCGGGCAACCGACCTGTCGCGCTGGCTCAACGGTTATGCGCAGATCGTGCGCACGATGCCGAACACGCCGGCGCTGATCGGCATGGGTGTCACGGGTCTCGCCGCGCTGCCGGGCGTGAGCGAGGCTGCGAAGGCGCTGGCGTCGCAGGTGCTCGAAGCCGTCGGGACGGCCGTCTGGTTCGACGACGAAGCGCAACTCGACGCCGTCACCGCGATCTCGGGCAGCGGCCCGGCCTACGTGTTCTATTTCATCGAAGCGATGCAGGAAGCGGCACGCCGCCTCGGCCTCGACGATGAACAAGGCCGCGCGCTCGCCGTCGCCACCTTCACGGGCGCGGCGCAACTGGCGGCGCAATCGGGGGAACCAGCAAGCGTATTGCGCGAACGCGTGACCTCGAAGGGCGGCACGACGGCGGCGGCGCTCGCTTCGTTCGACGCGCAAGGCGTGAAGGAAGCGATCGTGCGCGGCGCGTTGGCCGCCGAGGCGCGTGCAAAGGAAATGGGCGACGAACTGGGCGCGGCCTGAGTTTTCAGCCTCAATGCGCTGGAGACGACAACGGCAGCCGAGGCTGCCGTTTTTCATTTACGTCATCGCGTAGTGCAGCGCGATGCCCGCGAACAACATCCCGCCGAGCCAGTTGTTGTGCTTGAACGCCGCGAAGCACGCCATGCGCTCACGGTTGCGGATCAGGCCGTAGTGATAGACGGCACAGACCGCCGCCGCCAGCCAGCCGAGCCAGTAGAGCCAGCCGAAGCCAAGTGTCACGCCGATGCCGACATAGATGGCCAGCGTAGCCGCGTAGCACAGCATGACGGCGGCCACGTCGAAGCGGCCGAAGGTGAGCGCTGAAGTGCGGATGCCGATCTTGATGTCGTCGTCGCGATCGACCATCGCGTATTCGGTGTCGTAGGCCACCGACCAGAACACGTTGGCGGCGAGCATGATCCACGCGAGCATCGGCACGTGATTCTGCACGGCGGCGAAGGCCATCGGAATGCCGAAGCCGAACGCAATGCCGAGATACGCCTGCGGAATCGCGAAGAACCGCTTGGTGAACGGATAGCTGCCCGCGACGAACAACGCGAACACGGACAGTTCCTTGGTGAGCGTGTTGAGCGGCAGGATCAGCAGGAACGCGACGAGCGCGAGTGCCGCCGCCAGCGCCACCGCCTCCCACGCCTTGACCTTGCCCGACGTGAGCGGACGCTCGGCAGTGCGCTTCACGTGGCGGTCGAAGTCGCGGTCGGCGTAGTCGTTGATCGCGCAGCCCGCAGAGCGCATCAGGATCGTGCCGACGATGAAGATGACGAGGAGCATCGGCTGCGGCCGGCCATCGGACGCGATCCACAGCGCGTTGAGCGTCGGCCACAGCAGCAGCAGGCTGCCGATGGGCTTGTCGAGGCGCACGAGGCGCATGAAGAGCGGAAGTCGGGCGAACATGGCGGAGGTCGAAGCAGGAAAACGCGATCCGGCTATTTTAGAGCAGCGCGTGCAAGGGCCTCGATCGGGATTGGGGCGGCCACAGCGTCTGACCGATCCCTTCTCACATCGAGGCCAACTCGGTTGGCTCGCCATCCGCGCTTCCATGTGCACTTCCCGCCCTACGTCTGCTTCGTGGATTAATCAGGTCGATCGGTGGTTTGCCAAGCTCAGCGGGACATACATCCACCGTGGTACTCATCGCTTTACCCGGCAACTGGAGCAGACGATTCGCCAATGCATCCAGTTCAACCACACGGATCCGAAACTTTTCGACTGGACCAAATCGGTCGACGACATGCTCGCTAGCGTCAAGGAATTTTGTTTAGAAACGTCCCACTAGTAATACAAGGGTATACCCTCATTTAGCTTGGACCAACTCCATACTTTCTAATTAATCGCGTACTGATATACGGAGCGCCAGAAGCGCCCGATTCAACAGCACTACGGCACGCGCGACCATTCATCTTGAATCAAGCCGCGTAACGGATAGGTCTATGTATGAAAGTAAACGACTCGTTATGGCGATGCCTGAAACTATGGCAGATAACCTATGGCTTCTTTGAGTTGGCTCTTGCTGCTCCTCGGAGTCTGGCGCGTGATGCTCAGATAGAGGTTGAGCCTCTCATCGGGTTGAAGTCCCGGGCCGTGCGAGGGCAAGAACGCCCCGATCACGTCGATATAATCGGCCAGCCACGTCTTGACCAGACTGGCGAGATGAACTGTCGGGTTGTCAAGGGCCAGAAATACCATTTTGCTTTGGGCGCCTTTGATTTCTCGATTCAGAAGTCGATCAGGTCATCCGCGTCCATTGCACCTTCGAACACTTTGCAGCAAACCTGGTCGTGATTTGCCATGGTCGACAGCCCTCCGCGCTTGCTTATCACTCATCACTCGGGTGCCCCGCCAATCCGCACATAGGAACGACCGCGCACACCTTTGGAACGTAACCCGGCTTCGTTGCCCCACTGGCACTTCGCTCCTTCAGCCTTGGCGCGGCAAGCAATCTTCGGACACGTGTCGTTCAGCCATGTATCGCGCTCGCTGATCACCGAGTCGGGAGATCCAACGACCTGATGTTTTTTTACCGTTCTCCGCAGCTACGACGTCATTTTCGCGGTTCGTTCAGTCATAAAACACATTTCGCCCGCCGCCCTAGCGATAAGGAGGTGCTGTAAGGTCGTCGAATACAAATGTTCTTGTTCGAAATATCTCATATATCGCAAAGGTGCAAGCATGAAGATTTTTAGTAATTTTGGCAAAACCAAAATGAAAGGGTCGAAAATGAAGAAGCAGATCATTTCGCTATCTTTCGTATTGATGTTGCCGTCTTTGGCAAAGGCAGAGGCGATCATAATAAAAAAAATTGAGTTCGCTCAGACGCATGTGCTACCTGCAAGCGGTCTCAGCTGGAATCTTCCGAATGCCTCGGGCTCATTTAATTTAACCAGCGGGCGCGAAGCGCTGGTTCTTGTTACGCTTGCACAGAGTAATGTTCAACAAGCGCAGATCGAAGTACGGAAAAATGATAAGTTACTGGGATCTATGACTCTGATCCCTCCATCAAGCTTACCGGGTACCGAGTCAAAAGGCCGTCGATATGGAACAGATATCTGGAGCGCCAGAATTCCTCCTGAATGGATGACATCAGGTGCATCATTTTCGGTCTCAGCCCCCAACTACACGGCAAGCGCAAGTCAAACCCCGATTTTTGCAAGCACCGATGCCCAGCTATTTTTGCGTATATTGCCATTTTATTTATATGGCGCAGATGATTCCAACTCATCACCGCTCGATAAAACAAAAAAACCTGATTTAATGACAACGAATGAGATTTATTCTGAGCTTCCCGTTTCAAGATTGATAGCAGAAAATCATCCAATCGGAAAAATTTCATTATCGAGTATAGTTGTTGGTCCACGCGCCGATGAGTCAGGCATTCCGCAGAGCGCGTATGTTGCAGATTCCTTCGAAAAACAAAAAGACTCGTATGCGATAATGGATTCAGTCCTAAGCTATGCAAAAGATATCCGAACAGCAAATGGTGATGATGCAACAAATAATCAATACTATTCTCCTATCATTGCCATTAATCCGATAACAAAAACACCCGTCGAAATTGGTGGTGGATTGGCTACCGACGGAGCGAGCGTTGGAGATGAAAACTTTTCTGGAGTTTTCATTCATGAGTTGGTTCATGGGTTCGGTATATCACATGCGGGAAGTGATTATGCAGCCGGCAAATATCCCTATATGGATGGGAGTCTCACCGGTTCTGTTTGGGGGTATGATCGAACGAGAAAGCAGTTTCTTGATATACGCATACCGGAAACCGCAGTCGATCGACCCACATGTAGAAGCACTCACCAAACAGATTCGGAAGGATTTTGTATCAAGCAAGATCCGATGCAAGGCGGTGATGGAGACCAATCGTCCGGGTATAAATTCACAATGCTTTCGGATTACACTGCCGGAGAAGTACAGAAGTGGTTCAAAAATAAAATCATCATCGACCAGGGCTCGCGAACAGGTTATAGCAAATGGGATACAAATACTGAAACGCGTTTGCCCTATTCTCCAGAAACAGATAATAATGGCTTGTATGGAATAAATAACAACCTTCCAATTCGAACTAATGTCCCTGTTTACTCAATAAGTATTACGTTCAGCCTTCCCGGTACGCCGAACGTTTCGCAAATCTATCCGCCGCTGCGATATACGGGGAACTTGATTCGTACTTTTGATCCGACTAATGCTAGCGATCTCGCTGCTGTAACACCTGATATCGGTGAATATCCTTGGTACTGTATAGCGTCAGGATGTGACTACAGTGTTCGAGTAACCTACTCGGATAATTCGCAGATCATCCGATTACTGCAAGGAGGTTTTCGTCCATGGGTCAAACCGACGGACCCGCCAAGCGGCCCGTCGATCGATCCAACCAATACAAGCAGCTTTAAATTATGGACAGTCAACGTTCCGGGGGAAGTAGCCATTTCCAAGGTGGAACTCATCAGCACACCAATGGTCTGGAAGGGGCTGCCCAACAAGCCGATCGTGTTGCTGAGTCGTTGAGGGACGTTTGACTTAGCGAGCAAAACGGGGCGTTTCAGCGCATCATGTTTGTTGTCATAGGCGAGAATTGATTACTGGCGGCGTTCAAAAACCAGTCGACGAATCCTGAGCAATGCCGACAAAATCGATTCTCGCGCAATATGACTCGCTAGCCCGTATTCAGATTTACGAGCAATTCGAAGGCTGACGTAATGGAACCGTAGACGAGGTAGTTGCGGGCACGTTCGTCTTATCGAGTGGCGATGCGTTAAATTTGCTGAGCCGAGTCTACCCGGCAGCGCCTCCTGTGCGGTTCCTTGTTCGTTGGCTCGCGATTTTCGATCCAAGCTTGCTCCCAACGATCGGTCGCCTTCTCACGACTGCGCTTCACTTCATGCGCTGTGACCAGCTTACGGCGGGATTTGCACCCGCAGGATGCGCCACGCAGGGCGCACAAACAGAAACCCCGCCACGAGAGCGGGGTTTCGTCGCCTGGCGAACGGGAAACCGCGAAGCTTCAGGCGAGCATCGCGCGCAGCATCCACGCGGTCTTCTCATGCGTCTGCATGCGCTGCGTGAGCAGGTCGGCGGTCGGCTCGTCGTTGGCGGCTTCCGTTGCCGGGAAGATCTCGCGCGCCGTGCGCACCACGGCTTCCTGACCTTCCACCAGTTGACGGATCATGTCTTCCGCAGCCGGCACGCCGTCCGCTTCCGGAATCGACGACAGCTTCGCGAACTCCTTGTAGCTGCCCGGCGCATGCACGCCCAGCGCACGGATGCGTTCCGCGATCGAATCGACGGCCAGCGCGAGTTCCGTGTATTGCGTCTCGAACATCAGATGCAGCGTGTTGAACATCGGACCCGTGACGTTCCAGTGGAAGTTATGGGTCTTCAGGTACAGCGTGTAGGTGTCGGCCAGCAGACGGGACAGGCCGTCGGCAATCTTCTTGCGGTCCTTGTCGCTGATGCCGATGTTGACGGCAGGTGCAGTGCCTTTCTTCGCCATGATGACTCCGTGGGTGCGTGATTCGAACGGTGCGGACGCCGGGCATCGGCTTGCATCGGCCTGCATCGGCCTGAATATGCGGCGTCTCGAGCGCTCGACAGTTTATCTTAGAAATGGGGAGCGCTTCATGACGCATGACGCGCTTCCCATCTTCTCAGGCCGCGACGATCCCGCTTGCCACGACGACCCCATACGCCGCCGCGACCATCCCGAACGCCAGCGCGACACGCACGCCGCGCGAGGCGTTCACGCTGACGGCTTCGATGTGATCGACCGCCTGGGCGATATGGTTCAAGGCTTGAGACATGATGAGTTCTCCCGGTTTTTTTTCAGCGCCGCTGTCAGACAGCGGCTTCGTCCGTGACATCGACCGTCTGGCCGAGTTGCGCCAGCGCCGCGACGACCCCCTCCGCGTACGCCGGATCGATACGGCGAAAATGCTCGATCTGCCGCGCGACGATTTCGTTCGGCACGCCGTGAATGTGCCGCGCGATATTGCCGAAGAAGCGTTCGCGCTGCGCGTCATCGAAGAGCGCGAACAGCGCCGCCGGCTGGCTGTAGTAGTCGTCGTCCTGCCGATGGTCGTAGCGGTACACCGTACCGCCCGCGAGCGGCGGCTCGTTCGCCGCGGCATCCTGCGCGAATTCGCCGTAGCGGTTCGGCTCGTAGTTCACGCGGCCGCCGAGATTGCCGTCTGTGCGCATCGCGCCATCGCGATGAAACGACTGGCCCACCGGCGCGCGCGGCGCATTCACCGGCACCTGGTGATGGTTGATGCCGAGGCGATAACGCTGCGCATCGCCATAGGAGAACAGACGCCCCTGCAACAGCCGGTCGGGTGAGAAGCCGATGCCCGGCACCACATTGGCCGGCGTGAAGGCGGCCTGCTCCACGTCCGCGAAATAGTTCTGCGCGTTGCGGTTCAGCTCGAGCGTGCCGACATCGATCAGCGGATAGTCCTTGTGCGGCCAGACCTTGGTGATGTCGAACGGGTTCATGCGCGACTCGGCGGCCTGCTGTTCCGTCATCACCTGGATGCGGAAATTCCAGCGCGGCACATTGCCGCTTTCGATGTTCTGCACCAGATCACGTTGCGCGCTCTCGCGATCCTGCGCGATCACGGCCGCGGCTTGCGCGTCAGTGTAGTTCTCGATCGCCTGCTGCGACTTGAAGTGAAACTTGACGTAGAAGCGCTCGCCGTCCGCGTTGATGAACGAGAACGTGTGCGAACCGAAGCCATGCATCTGCCGATAGTTCTTCGGAATGCCGCGGTCGCTCATCAGGATCGTCACCTGATGCAGCGATTCCGGATGACGCGACCAGAAGTCCCACGCGGCCACGTTGCTGCGCATGTTGGTGTACGGGTCGCGCTTCTGCGTATGGATGAAGTCGGGGAATTTGAGCGGATCGCGGATGAAGAACACCGGCGTGTTGTTGCCGACCACGTCCCAGTTGCCTTCCTCGGTGTAGAACTTGATCGAGAAACCGCGCACGTCGCGTTCGGCATCCGCCGCGCCGCGTTCGCCGGCAACCGTCGAGAAGCGCATGAAGATCGGTGTTTCCTTGCCGACTTCCGAGAACACTTTCGCCTTCGTGTAGCGCGAGATGTCATGCGTCACGCGGAACGTGCCGAACGCGCCCGAACCCTTCGCGTGCACGCGACGCTCGGGAATCACTTCGCGGTCGAAGTGCGCGAGCTTCTCGACGAGCCAGAAATCCTGCAGCGTCACCGGACCGCGCGGGCCAGCGGTCTGCGCATTCTGGTTGTCGCCGACGGGCGCGCCTGCGGCGGTCGTGAGTCGTTGGGTCGTCATCGTGGTGGTCCTTGTTGTGGTTTGTATGGAATCGGCTGCTCGGGCTGTTCACTCAAACAGCGGTGCGGGCGAAGTCGGCGAGTACGCTGATTGCGACGCGACGCCAGGTCTCGAGGCGCGCGGTCGCCAAGAAGGTGCGGTTCATCGACTTCCTCCGGTTCGGACGTCCGCCGTTGTTGGGGACCGATGGAAGAAGCTTATCTAATGCTATCGATATTTATAATTTAATTAATTTTATCTATCTGATAGGCGAATGACGGACGGCCAAATGACAACGCGCCGCGTCCCTGACGGGAACGCGGCGCGTCGGTTGCAGCGGGCGCTCGCGGCCTAGTTAACAGCTACGGGCATGTCGAGCTTCCTCACGCCGGGCAGGTCGCACGCCGCGATGGCGTCGGAGATGGCATCGATGGCCGGCAAGCGCGTGAAGCTCTTGCGCCAGGCCAGCACCACGCGACGGTCAGGCACGGGTTCGTCGAACGCCACGTAACTGAGCAGGCCCGCGTCGATGCCCGGCGCATGCGGCTTGACCTCGCTCACCGACATACGCGGCAGCACCGTGATGCCCACGCCGCTCGCGACCATATGGCGGATGGTTTCGAGCGATGAACCCTCGAAGGTCTTCTGGATGCCGTCGGCGTTCTGCGAGAAGCGCATCAGCTCCGGACACACGCCGAGCACGTGATCGCGGAAACAGTGGCCGCTGCCCAGCAGCAGCATGGTTTCCTGCTTGAGATCGTCGGGATCGATCTTCGCGCGGTTTTCCCACGCGTGACCGGACGGCATGGCGACGACAAACGGCTCGTCGTACAGCGCGCGCACCATGAGCCCGGTTTCGGGGAACGGCAGCGCCATGATCGCGACATCGATCTCGCCTTGCTTCAGGAGCTCGATCAGCTTGAGCGTGTAGTTTTCCTGGAGCATCAGCGGCATTTGCGGCACCGCCTTGATCATCTGCTTGACCAGTGTCGGCAGCAGATACGGCCCGATGGTGTAGATCACGCCCAGGCGCAGCGGCCCGACCAGCGGATCCTTGCCCTGCTTGGCAATTTCCTTGATGGCGAGCGTCTGTTCGAGCACGCGCTGCGCCTGCGTCACGATCTGCTCGCCGATGGGCGTCACGCTGACTTCGCTCGTGCCGCGCTCGAAGATCTGCACGTTCAGTTCGTCTTCGAGTTTCTTGATTGCCACCGACAGCGTCGGCTGGCTGACGAAGCACGCCTCCGCCGCGCGGCCAAAATGCCGTTCGCGCGCGACCGCGACGATGTACTTCAGTTCAGTGAGCGTCATTGGGGGCCAATGGAAGACATTGATTCAATAGGTTTGAGTTATACACCTGCCGGCGGCGATTCGACAACCTTTCGCGCCTCGCCCTGCCGACACGGCTAAATAGGGACCGACGTGGCGCCGGCGAGTTCACGTTCATGTCTGCAAAATCACGCCTTCAGATACTGTTCGCGCACGCCGAGCCAGCGGGCGAGATGGCGCGTGACGGCATCGGGGAACGTGGCGAGCATGGCGTCGGCGGCCTGGCGGGCGGGTTCGATCAGCCAGCCGTCGTTCTCCAGGCTCGCGAAGCGCAGCATCGCCTCGCCCGATTGCCGCGCGCCCAGGAACTCGCCGGGCCCGCGAATTTCGAGATCGCGCCGCGCGATCTCGAAGCCGTCGGTGGTTTCGCGCATCGTCGCGAGGCGCGCGCGGGCGGTCTGCGACAGCGGATTGGCGTACATCAGCACGCACACGGACGCGGTGCTGCCCCGGCCGACGCGCCCGCGCAGTTGATGCAACTGCGCAAGCCCGAAGCGCTCGGCATGCTCGATCACCATCAGCGAGGCATTCGGCACGTCGACGCCCACTTCGATCACCGTCGTCGCGACCAGCAACTGCACTTCATTGCGGGCGAACGCGTCCATGACCGCGGCTTTCTCGGCGGGCGCGAGCCGGCCATGCACGAGTCCCACGCGCAATTCCGGCAGCGCGGCCACCAGCGTCTCGAAGGTTTCGACGGCGGTCTGAAGCTGCAGCGTCTCGCTTTCCTCGATCAGCGGGCAGACCCAGTACACCTGCCTGCCGGTCAATGCCGCCTCGTGCACGCGGCCGATGATCTCGTCGCGACGGCCATCGGAGACGATCTTGGTCAGGATCGGCGTACGGCCGGGCGGCAGTTCGTCGATGGTCGAGACGTCGAGGTCCGCGTAATAGGTCATGGCGAGCGTGCGCGGGATCGGCGTGGCGGACATCATCAGCTGATGCGGCTGGAAGTCGCGCGCGCCGTCCGCCGCGTTTTGCGCCTTGGCGCGCAACGCGAGCCGCTGCGCCACGCCGAAGCGATGCTGTTCGTCGACGATCACGAGCCCGAGCCGCGCGAATTCCACCGCGTCCTGGATGATCGCGTGCGTGCCGATCACCAGTTGCGCCGTGCCGAGCGCAGCCGCTTCGAGCGCCGCGCGCTTCTCCTTCGCCTTAAGACTGCCGGCGAGCCACGCGACCGACACGCCGAGCGGCTCCAGCCAGCCGCGCAGCTTGCGCGCGTGCTGCTCTGCGAGGATTTCGGTGGGCGCCATGAGCGCGGCCTGATAACCGGCGTCGATGGCCTGCGCCGCCGCGAGCGCCGCGACGATCGTCTTGCCGCTGCCGACATCGCCCTGCAGGAGACGCTGCATCGGGTGCGGCAAGGTCAGCTCCGCGGCGATTTCCGCGACCACGCGCTGCTGCGCGCCGGTCAGCGCGAACGGCAGCGCCTGCAATAAACGTGTGACGAGGGACGCTTCGTCGGCCGGCGCGCGGCGCGGCATCGCGGGCGCGGAGCGGCGCCGGCGTTCCTCGTGCGCGCGCTTGAGCGACAGCTGCTGCGCAAGCAGTTCCTCGAACTTGATGCGGGTCCAGGCGGGATGCGTGCCGTCGATCAGCGCGGTCTCGTCGGAATCCGCGCGCGGGTGATGCAGCGTCTTGACCGCGTCGAGCAGGCCGGGCACGTTCAGCGGCGCGAGATGCGCGCGCGCGATCGGCTCCGGCAGCAGTTCCGGCAGCGACACGCGCGCGATCGCGGAATCGATGGCCTTGCGCAAATAGCCTTGCGAGATGCCCGCCGTCGACGGATACACCGGTGTCAGCGCCTGCGGCAGCGGCGTGTCTTCGTCCACCGGGCGCACCGTGGGATGCACCATCTCCATGCCGAAGAAACCGCCGCGCACGTCGCCGCGCACCCGCAGGCGCACGCCGATGGCCATCTGCTTGACTTGCGAGCCGTAGAAGTTGAGGAAGCGCAGTGTGAGTTCGTCGCCGGCGTCGTCGTGAATCTTCACCAGCAACTGGCGACGCGGACGGTAGGCAATCTCGTTGTCGAACACGACGCCTTCGGTCTGCGCGTTGTCACCGGGAATCAGTTCGCCGACGGGCGTCAGCGAAGTTTCGTCCTCGTAGCGCATCGGCAGGTGCAGCACGAGGTCGATGTCGGACTTCAGGCCGAGCTTGGCAAGCTTGTCCGCGGTCTTGACGATGGCCTTCGGCTTCTCGTCGGCCTTGGTCTTCGCCTCCGCTTTCGCCCGCTTGCGCGCAGGCGCGACGGCGGGCGGCGCTTCGCCGTCCTCCACGGACAGCGGATCGGTCGAGGTGACGCGGCGGTCGGACAAGGGCATCTAATCTCTTCGCAAGTACAATATGAGGTTTGTTCGGCGCGCGTTTGCCGCGTTCGTGCCTTTCTTCACGCCCATGTTCACGCTTTCCGATTTCGATTTTAATCTGCCGCCCGAGCTGATCGCGCAGAGCGCGCTCACCGAGCGCAGTGCGAGCCGTCTGCTCGACGTTGACAACCACGCCGCGCCCGCCCGCTTCACCGACCGCCGTTTCGCCGAACTGCCGGCCCTGCTCGACGCCGGCGACCTGCTCGTCTTCAACGATACCAAAGTGCTCAAGGCGCGCTTCTTCGGCCAGAAGGCCAGCGGCGGTCGCGTCGAGGTGCTGGTCGAACGGCTGACGGGCGCGACCACGGCGCTGGCGCAGATCCGCGCCAGCAAGAGCCCGCCGGAAGGCAGCACGATCCGTCTGGCGGACGCGTTCGACGTCACCGTGGGCGAGCGTGTCGAGCCGTTCTACACGCTGCACTTCCCCGCCGACTGCCTGACGCTCATCGAGCAATACGGCCGTCTGCCGCTGCCGCCGTACATCGAGCACGATGCCGACGCCTACGACGAAACCCGCTACCAGACCGTCTATGCAGCCAATCCAGGCGCCGTGGCCGCGCCGACCGCGGGCTTGCACTTCGACGAGGCGCTGTTCGCCGAACTCGACGCGCGCGGCGTCGAGCGCGCGACGCTCACGCTGCACGTCGGCGCGGGCACGTTCCAGCCGGTGCGCGTGGAGAATATCGCCGAGCACACGATGCACAGCGAGTGGTACGACCTGCCGCAGACGCTCGTGGACCGGATCGCAGCCGTCAAGGCGCGCGGCAATCGCGTGATCGCGGTCGGCACGACCTCGATGCGCGCGCTGGAGGCCGCCGCCCGCGACGCCGCCGAGGCCGGCCGCCCGCTCGCGGCCACCCAGGCGGAAACCGACATCTTCATCACGCCGGGCTACGCGTTCCGCGTGGTCGACCGGCTCGTGACGAACTTCCACCTGCCGAAGTCGACGCTGATGATGCTGGTCTCGGCGTTCGCGGGCATGGACACGATCCGCGACGCGTATCGTCACGCGATCGAGCAGCGCTACCGCTTCTTCAGCTACGGCGACGCCATGCTGCTGACGCGGCAAAGCTGAATTCCTCAACCACACTTTGCGCCGGACTGTTCTCCGGTTGCAGCGGAGTTTCATCGATGACCGACGGTCACGTCACCCCGCCCGACAACGGGCTCAAGTTCGAATTGCTCACCACCGACGGCCAGGCGCGCCGCGGCCGTCTCACGCTGAATCACGGCGTGGTCGAAACGCCGATCTTCATGCCGGTCGGCACCTACGGCACGGTCAAGGCGATCCAGCCACGCGAGCTCGAAGAGATTCGCGCGCAGATCATCCTCGGCAATACGTTTCACCTCTGGCTGCGGCCAGGGCTGGAGGTCATCGGCGCGCATGGCGGCCTGCACCGATTCATGGGCTGGAATCGCCCGATCCTGACGGACTCGGGCGGCTTCCAGGTGTTCTCGCTCGGCGACCTGCGCAAGATCACCGAGGACGGCGTCACCTTCGCGTCGCCGATCAACGGAGACAAGCTGTTCCTGTCGCCCGAAGTGTCGATGCAGATCCAGAAGGTGCTGAACTCGGACATCGTCATGCAGTTCGACGAATGCACGCCCTACGCCACCCAGGGCGTGCCCACTTCACATCAGGACGCCGCCGATTCCATGCGCATGTCGATGCGCTGGGCGAAACGCTCGATCGACGAATTCAACCGGCTCGGCAATCCGAACGCGCTGTTCGGCATCGTGCAGGGCGGCATGTTCGAGGATCTGCGCGACGAGTCGCTTGCGGGACTGTCGGAGATCGGCTTCCATGGGCTCGCGATCGGCGGGCTGTCAGTGGGCGAGCCGAAGGAAGACATGATGCGCGTGCTGAATCATATCGGTCCGAAGCTGCCCGCCGAGAAGCCGCACTACCTGATGGGCGTCGGCACGCCGGAAGACCTGGTGGCGGGCGTGGCGGCCGGCGTTGACATGTTCGATTGCGTGATGCCCACCCGCAACGCGCGCAACGGCTGGCTGTTCACCCGCTTCGGCGATCTGAAGATCAAGAACGCGAGCCACAAGAACTCGATGAAACCGCTCGACGAAAGCTGCGCCTGCTACACATGCCGCAATTTCACGCGCGGCTATCTGCATCACCTGCATCGCGTGGGCGAGATTCTCGGCGCGCAGCTCAACACGATTCACAACCTGCACTACTACCTCGAATTGATGAGCGAAGTGCGCGAATCGATTGAAAATCACACGTTCGAGGCGTTCCGCAAGACTTTCGCGGAGAATCGGGCGCGCGGCGTGGACTGACACGGACCGGAAACCCACGCCCAAGCATTACAATCGCCTTTCTACTGCTTGCAGCGCGTGTCGCGGAGGCCACGGAATCAGCCTCTTCATAGCCTGATAACAGCTTGAAGACAAAGCGCATTCCTAAAGTCTCGCGACAAGTGCGGGTGGTAGAATAGCCGGCTAATTTCATTCGAGATTATCGAACGTATTCATCGAACGCTTTTTTTGCGTCATAACGGAGAGACCAACGTGTCGTTCATTTCCAATGCCTTTGCACAAGGCACCACCGCGAGCAGCGCGGAATCGAGCCTGATGAGCTTCCTGCCGCTCATCCTGATGTTCGCGGTGCTGTATTTCATCATGATCCGCCCGCAGATGAAGCGTCAGAAGGAGCATCGCAACATGCTCTCCGCCATGGCCAAGGGCGATGAAGTGGTGACGAACGGCGGCATCGTCGGCAAGATCACGAAGGTGACGGACGCCTATGTGGGCGTGGAAATCGCCGAAGGCACGGAAATCACCGTCCAGAAGGCATCTGTGACCACCATCCTCCCGAAGGGCACGATCAAGTCGCTGTAAGGCCACCTGTTCCGCCGCGTCCGGCGCGGCCTCGCCACCGGGCGTCGGATCTCCCGACGCCCCTCCGCGCACACTGCCGGACGCCCTCTCCCCCGAAGCCAACTTGACGGTCGGCCATCCCCATGAATCGTTATCCCCTCTGGAAGTATGTCGTGATGCTGATGGCGCTTGTCATCGGCCTCGTGTACACGCTCCCCAACTTCTTCGGCGAAGCACCGGCCGTGCAGATTTCGAGCGGCAAGGCAACGGTCAAGCTCGACTCGGCCACGCTCGCGAACGTCGAGAGCGCGCTCGCCGCGAACCACGTCACCGCCGATGAAGTCACCTTCGACAACTCCCAGCTAAACGCGAACATTCGCGTGCGCCTGAAGGACACCGACACGCAATTGCGCGTGAAGGACCTGTTGAGCCACGCGCTCAACAGCGACCCGAGCGATCCCCAGTACATCGTCGCGCTGAACCTGCAGAGCGCCTCGCCGCGCTGGCTGACGGCCCTGCACGCATTGCCGATGTATCTCGGTCTCGACCTGCGCGGCGGCGTCCACTTCCTGCTGCAAGTGGACATGGCCGGCGCGCTCAACAAGAAGCTCGATTCCGACGCCGCCGATGCGCGCACGTACCTGCGCGACCGCAACGTCCGCGACGGCGGTGTGAACCGTGTCGGGCAATCGGTGGTCGTGAACTTCTCGGACCAGAGCGCGGCGGACAACGCGCGCACCCTGCTCCAGACCGGCGTCAACGAACTGCAATGGAGCACGCGCCAGGGCGGCGACGGCTATCAGGTGGTCGGCACGTTTTCGGCGGCGACGCAGACCACCGTGGAAGACGGCGCGCTCAAGCAGAACATCACGACGCTGCATAACCGCGTCAACGAA
Source organism: Caballeronia sp. LZ035 (assembly GCF_031451175.1). NCBI lineage: Bacteria > Pseudomonadati > Pseudomonadota > Betaproteobacteria > Burkholderiales > Burkholderiaceae > Caballeronia > Caballeronia sp. LZ035. The sequence goes on along the minus strand of NZ_JARUXS010000001.1, from coordinate 694,087 downwards.
CTGGGCGTCGCCGAGCCGGTGATCCAGCAGCAGGGTTCCGACCGTATCGTGGTCGAGCTGCCGGGCGTGCAGGACACGGCGAAGGCGAAGGACATCATCGGCCGTACGGCGACGCTCGAAGCGCGTCTCGCCGACCCGGTCAACACCTACATCGGCCTGAACGATCCGGTGCCGCCCGGCGACGAAGCCTTCAAGCAAGGCGACCGCAACGTGCTGCTGCGCAAGCAGGTGATCTTCACCGGCGACCGCATCATCGACGCGTCGGCGGGCTTCGACGAACATCAGCGCCCGTCCGTGAACATCCGTCTGGATTCGGCCGGTGGCCGCGCGGTGTCGGCGGTGTCGCGCGACAACATCGGCAAGCCGATGGCCATGGTGTTGTTCGAGAAGGGCAAGGGCGAAGTGCTGACAGTCGCGACCATCCAGTCGGAACTGGGCGACCGCTTCCAGATCACCGGCCAGCCGACGCCGCAAGCCGCCGCCGACCTCGCGCTGCTGCTGCGCGCGGGCTCGCTCGCGGCGCCGATGGACATCATCGAGGAACGCACGGTTGGCCCGAGCCTCGGCGCGGACAACATCAAGAAGGGCTTCGACTCGGTGCAGTACGGTTTCGCCGCGATCGCCGTCTTCATGATCGCGTACTACCTGCTGTTCGGCCTGTTCTCGATGCTGTCGCTGTCGGTCAACCTGTTGCTGCTGGTCGCCATCCTGTCGCTGCTGCAGGCCACGCTGACCTTGCCGGGCATCGCGGCTATCGCGCTGGCGCTCGGTATGGCGATCGACGCGAACGTGCTGATCAACGAACGCATCCGCGAGGAACTGCGCAACGGCGCGCCGCCGCAGACCGCGATCCAGGAAGGCTTCAAGCACGCGTGGGCAACGATTCTCGACTCGAACGTCACCACGCTGATCGCCGGCCTCGCGCTGCTTGCGTTCGGTTCGGGTCCGGTGCGCGGCTTCGCGGTCGTGCACTGTATCGGCATTCTGACGTCGATGTTCTCGGCCGTGTTCTTCTCGCGCGGCCTCGTGAACCTGTGGTACGGCGGCAAGAAGAAGCTGAAGTCGCTGGCGATCGGTCAGGTGTGGCGTCCGGAAGGCGGCAACGCCGAAGCCGCCGCGGCGGCCTATCTGGCAGCGCAGCGCGGCGACGACTCGCCGGTGGATGAAATCGTGAAAACCGCGAAGGGCAAGACCAAAACCGCCGCGCCGCGCGCGCCGGCCCAGGCGCCCGTCCAGACGCAGGCACGCAGCGGCAAGCCGACGGTGCGCCGCCGTTCGGGCCCGGGCGTCGATCAACAGAAACCGGGCCAGTCCCGCTGAACCCGGAGAACTAGATCATGGAATTCTTCCGCATCCGCCGCGACATTCCGTTCATGGAGCGCGCGTTGATCTTCAACGTGATTTCGCTCGTGACCTTCCTCGCGGCCGTGTTTTTCCTCGTGCATCGCGGGCTGCATCTGTCGGTGGAGTTCACCGGCGGGACCGTCGTCGAGGTGCAGTATCCGCAGGCCGTGTCGCCCGAACCCGTGCGCGCGACCATGACCAAGCTCGGCTATGCCGACGCCCAGGTGCAGAACTTCGGCACCTCGCGCGACGTGCTGATCCGCCTGCCGATCAAGCAGGGCCTCACCTCGGCGCAGCAGAGCGACCAGGTGATGAGCGCGCTCAAGGCCGACAATCCGCAGGTGAGCCTGCAGCGCGTCGAGTTCGTCGGCCCGCAGGTCGGCAAGGAACTCGTGACCAACGGCCTGCTCGCGCTGGCGTGCGTGGTGATCGGCATCGTGGTCTACCTGTCCTTCCGTTTCGAGTGGAAGTACGCGGTGGCGGGCGTCATCGCCAACCTGCACGACGTGATCATCATCCTTGGCTTCTTCGCGTTCTTCCAATGGGAGTTCTCGCTCTCCGTGCTGGCGGCGATTCTCGCGGTGCTCGGCTATTCGGTGAACGAATCCGTGGTCATCTTCGACCGGATCCGCGAAACCTTCCGCAAGCAGCGCAAGATGACCGTCATGGAAGTGATCGATCACGCCATCACCAGCACCATGTCGCGCACCATCATCACCCACGGCTGTACGGAAATGATGGTGCTGTCGATGTTCTTCTTCGGCGGCCCGACGCTGCATTACTTCGCGCTGGCGCTGACCGTGGGTATCCTGTTCGGTATCTATTCGTCGGTGTTCGTCGCCGCGGCGCTTGCCATGTGGTTCGGCGTGAAGCGTGAAGACCTCGTGAAGGACAAGAAGGACAAGTTCGATCCGAACGACCCGAACGCGGGCGCTCAGGTCTGACGCTTCTGGAGTTCAGAAGGCGTAAAAAAGGCGGCCGGTCTTCACAGACCGGCCGCTTTGCTTTTGAGCGCTGAAACGCTTACTGCTTCACGCCTTCCGCCTGGATATGCAGCACCGTCTTCAGGCTGAAGCCATACGACTTGCCGTAGTCCATGCCGAAGTCGCCGCGATCGAACGTCGCCGTCGCTTCCACGCCGCACACTTCCTTCTTCATCATCGGGTTCACGAAGCACTTGAAGTGCTCGACCTTCAGGTTCAGCGGCTTGGTGACGCCGTGCATCGTCAGCGTGCCCATCACTTCGCTCGGCGCATCGCCGTCGAACTTCATCGACGTGCCCTTGTACTCCGCCGTCGGATACTTCGACGCGTCGAAGAACTCGGCCTTCTGCAGATGCTCGTTGAGCTTGTCGTTGCCGGTGTCGATCGACGCGATGTCGATCGTCACGTTCACCGTGCCGGTCTTCGCCGCGCGGTCCAGCGTGACTTCGCCGCTGCTCTTGTTGAACTTGCCGCGCCACGTCGACACGCCGCCGAAGTGGTCCGCCTCGAAGCTCGGATAGGTGTGGTTCGGGTCGAGCTTGTAGGTGTCGGCGGCGAGCGCGCCGAAGGACATGCCGAGCGTGCCGAGTGCGAGTGCGCCCGCAGCGATGATCGAAAGCTTTTTCAAGTTCTTCTCCTGACTAGATACAAAGCGTGTGCAAAAAGGTTGACGCGCCGCTTACTTCTTCGCGGCGACGATATGAAACTTGATGACGACGTCGTCCGCCACGACCGACGTATCCTTCCACTCACCCGTGCCGACATCGAACTGGGTGCGCTTGATCGGCAACGCACCGTCGAAGGTTTCGGTCGCGCCCTGCTGCGTGACCGTGACCGGGATGGTGACCGTCTGCGACTTGCCCTTGATCGTGATCTTGCCGGTCACGTTGTACTTGTTGCCGCCGGCCGGCGCAATCGCGCTCGACACGAAGGTCGCGGTCGGATACTTGCCGGCGTCGAACCATTCGGCGCCACGCACCTGCTTGTTGTAGTCGTCGTCACCGAGGTCGTAGCTGCCGGTGTCGATCGTGATGTTCGCCGTGCCCGCCGTCGGCTTCGCCGGATCGAACGCGATCTGCGCGCTGAACTTGTTGAACTTGCCGTCGGTGGGTACGTTCATCTGCTTTGACGTCGCCACCACCGAGCTCTTGCCCAGGTCGACCTGCGCATGCGCCGCCGCGACCAGCGCGAACGCGGCGCCCGTTGCCATCATCCAGCGATTCAGTTTCACTTTCATGTGTGTCCTGTTCAGACGGTACGAACCTGAACCCTCCGTGCGAACGGCGGTTCCGGAACAAAACCGGTATTGGAAATCAAAAGAACGCGATAACAATCAGCCGCCGGGAAACGCCCTGCCAACGGCGAGGAAACAATGCGCGCTCAGCGCAGGAACGGCAGCATGCGAGCGAGCAGTCCGTCACGATCGACGAAATGATGCTTCAGCGCGGCCAGCACGTGCGTGACGACGAAGAACAGCAACGTGTAGTTCAGCGCGATATGCACGAGCCGCAGCGTGGCTTTCAGCGCCTTGTCCGGACCGATGATGGTCGGCAGCGGCAGCACGCCGAGATACACCACTTGCAGGCCCGCCGCCGAGCTGTACAGATAGCCGGAAGCCGGGATCACGAGCATCAGCACATAGAGCGCGAGGTGGCCGAGATGCGCGGCGCCCTGCTGCCAGCGCGGCATGCCGCCGGGCAGCGGCGGCGCCGGATGCGTCGCGCGCCACAGCAGGCGCAGCACGGCGAGCGCGAACACCGTCACGCCGATCCACTTGTGCCACGAGAAATACTTGAGCTTGGTCGGCGTGAATCCGGGAATGTCCGTCATGATCCAGCCAAGGTAGAAGCCGCCCACGATCAGCAACGCAATGATCCAGTGCAGGCCGATCGCCGTGGCGCTGTAACGCGGTTGCGACGCGGCGGTCGCGACATGTGCGGTACTTTCCATAGTGCTTTCATCCAGAGAGTGCTGTGTGTAACGGTGCAGGTGTAGCGGGTGATGCGGCCCGCCTTCATGCGAAGGCATCCAACGACGGAACACAAGGCCGCCATGCTACCGCAACGTAGCTTAACCGCCAGCGCCGGCCAAAAGTCCGTGCAGGATAGCCGAAAGTCATATTCGACGCGGGTTTGCGGCCGGTGGAAGGCCGCTCTGACGAGTCTCGCTCCACCCGTGCAACGAACTATTCCATGCATGCAACGGTCGATGTCCGCGCGACCTTGCGGCATCAACCGCCGCGCATTCCGGGCTCGATGTCGCCTCGAAGACTTAACGAATGAACGGGCCATTTCATTCCCCGTTGTGAAGAAGCGTACTGCTTCATCCGCCATCGAGGCGCCATTTGATACCATGCGGATTGCGTTTGCGCTGGCCCACTGCTTGCTATGCTCCACCGGAGCCGGTCCCCGCGGTCCCCGCAGCGCCCGCCAACAATGCTCGACACGGCTCGGGCTTCGACCATGAACGCCAATCAACCGGACGACCTGATCGCGTGTCACGAATGCGACGCGCTCTCCCGAAAATGTGACCTGCCCCAGCATGCGTCGGCGAAGTGTCCGCGCTGTGGCTCGCTGCTTTATCGCAGCATTTCGTCGAACCTCGACAAGATCTGCGCAATGACGCTCGCGGCGCTGGTCACGTTCCTGATCGCGCAGGGCTTTCCCATCGTCGAACTGGAGACCAACGGGCTTACGTCGGAGACCACGCTGATCGGCGCGATCGTCGCGCTGTGGAGCGAGCAGATGGAGATCATGGCGGTGCTGGTCTTCTGCTCCACCGTCCTGTTCCCGCTGTGCGAATTGCTCGCGCTGCTTTATGTGCTGCTGCCGCTGCGCTCGGGTTATATCCCGCCGGGCTTCAACACGGTGCTGCGCGGCATTCAGTTCGTGCGGCCGTGGGGCATGATCGAAGTGTTCATGCTCGGCGTGCTGGTCACGCTCGTGAAGATGGTGAGCATCGCGCGCGTGATTCCCGAAGCCGCGCTGTTCGCTTTCGGCGCGCTGACGCTGATGTTCGCCGTCGTGGTGAGCTTCGATCCGCGCGCGCTGTGGGACATCGCGAGCCGGCTCGAACCGCGTCCGGCCAGGCGTCGGCGTCAAGCCAGGCCGGTGCCCACCAAGAGGCAAAAATCATGAGCGACGCCATCGAGCAAGCGGCCGAGCAACCCGATCAGCCCGAGCAACCCGATCCGCCCGCGCTGCACTACACCACGGCATCGCGCGCGCAGGTCGTGGCGTGCCACGCCTGCGGACTCGTGCAGCCGCTCGCGCACACCATCGAGAAACAGCGCTGCACCCGTTGCGACGCCGTCGTGCACCGGCGTCATCCGGACAGCATCGCGCGCACGTGGGCGCTGCTCATCAGCGCCGCGATCCTCTATATCCCGGCGAACCTGTTCCCGATCATGCACACGTCGTCGATTCTCGGCTCGCAGGACGACACCATCATGAGCGGCGTCGCGCTCTTCTGGAACGACGGCGACTATCCGCTGGCGGCGGTGATTTTCATCGCCAGCATTCTCGTGCCGATGCTCAAGCTCGCGACCCTCAGCTTTCTCGTCATCAGCGTGCAGCGCCGCTCCACCTGGCGGCCACGGCAGCGCACGACCCTGTTCCGCATCGTCGAAGGCATCGGACGCTGGTCGATGCTCGATGTCTTCGTCATCACCCTCACCATCGCGCTGGTGCGCTTCAAGTCGCTCGCCGTCATCACGCCGGGACCGGGCGCGCTTGCGTTCGCGTCGGTCGTCGTGCTGACGATGATCGCGTCCATGCAATTCGACCCGCGCCTCATGTGGGACAACATCGAACCGTCAGGAAAGAAACATGACTAGTGCCCAAGGTCCGAACGACCCGAAGCAGCCCGCGCCGCCCGCCGACACCGGCGCCGGCGCAGGTGGCAACGCAGGTGGCAATAAAGGTGGCGGCCTGCCGCCGAATCTTCCGGAACCCGTGATCGAACCGCGCAGCCGCTGGCTGCCCTCGCTCGTGTGGGTGATTCCGCTCGTCGCGGCATTGATCGGCGTGATCCTGGTCGTGAAGACGGTGTCGAGCCGCGGGCCCACGGTCACCATCAGCTTCGCCAGCGCCGAAGGCCTCGAAACCGGCAAGACCAAGGTGAAGTTCAAGGACGTGGATATCGGCACAGTCAAGAGCATCACGTTGTCGAAAGATCATTCGCGCGTGCTCGTCGACGTGCAGCTCACCAAGGAAGCCACCGATTTCGCCGTGAAGGACACGCGCTTCTGGATCGTGCGCCCGCGCGTGGCCGCGAGCGGCGTGACGGGCTTGTCCACTTTGCTGTCCGGCGCGTTCATCGGCGTCGATGCGGGCAAGTCGACCGAAGACCAGAGCTATTTCGTCGGGCTGGAAACGCCGCCCGCCGTCACCGGCGACCAGAAGGGCCACACCTTCACGCTTCACGGCGAATCGCTTGGCTCGCTCGACATCGGTTCTCCGGTCTATTACCGGCGCGTACAGGTGGGTCAGGTCGCCGCGTTCTCGCTCGACAAGGACGGCACCGGCGTCACCCTGCAGGTATTCGTCAACGCGCCGTACGACCAGTATGTCGGCACGAATTCACGCTGGTGGCATGCGAGCGGCGTGGACCTGCGCCTCGACTCCAGCGGCTTCACGCTCAACACGCAGTCGCTCGCGACGGTCGTGCTCGGCGGCATTGCCTTCCAGACGCCGACCAACCAGCAGTCCGGGCCGCAGGCGCAGAACAACGCCACCTTCCGCCTCGCCTCCGACCAGTCCGACGCCATGCGCGATCCGGACGGGCAGGCCGTGCACGTCGTGATGAACTTCAACCAGTCGCTGCGCGGTCTGGCGGTGGGCGCGCCGGTCGATTTCCGCGGCATCGTGCTGGGCCAGGTCACGGGCATCGGCGTGCAATACGACCAGAAAACGCATGCGTTCATGATGCCGGTCACCATCGACCTGTATCCGGACCGGCTCGGCAAGCGCGCCAAGCAGGCGCTGCCGGAACAGGGATCGTCGGCGAGCCAGGACATGCTGCAACTGCTGGTGAAACGCGGCTTGCGCGGCCAGTTGCGCACCGGCAACCTGCTGACGAGCCAGCTGTACGTCGCGCTCGATTTCTTCCCGAAGGCAGCACCGGCGCAAGTGTCCGCCAACAACGATCCGATCGAACTGCCGACCGTGCCGAACACGCTCGACGAACTGCAACTGCAGATTGCCGACATCGCGCGCAAGATCGACAAGATTCCGTTCGACCAGATCGGCAACAATCTGAACGGCTCGCTGAAGAACGCCAACGCGCTGTTCGACAAGCTCGACAAGGAAGTCCTGCCGGACATGCAGGGCACGCTCAACGAGGCGAAGAAGACCTTCAGCGCCGCGCAGGCCACGCTGCAATCCGATTCGCCGATTCAATCGGACACGCGCCAGGCCATGCAGGAACTCACGCGCACGCTTCAATCGCTCAATGCGCTCGCGGATTATCTGGAACGCCATCCGGAATCGCTGTTGCGCGGTAAATCGGGAGACAAACCATGAAGTTCGGCCCGTTGATGTTGACCCTGGCCGCGGCCGGCATGCTCGCCGCCTGCGCCTCGCCGACGAGCCGTTTCTATACGCTCGCCGGCGGCGAGGCGCGGCCCGTGCCTTCGTCGCCTGCTGCGTTCTATTTCGAACTCGCGCCGGTCGACATGCCGCAACAGGTCACGCGCAACCAGCTGGTCGTGCAGACGAGCCCGGCGCAGGTCCAGGTGCTCGAGCAGGACCGCTGGTCCTCGCTGCCGTCCGATGAAGTGCGCCGCGCGCTGTCCGCCGATCTCACCCAGCAACTCGGCGCCATCGACGTCTACAACACGCCGCATCCGGAATCGGTGCCGGTGTATCGCGTGAAGGTCAACGTGCAGCGTTTCGAGTCGTGGCCCGGCGAGCGCGCGGTGCTCGACGCCGTCTGGAGCGTGCGCGCCGCGGGGTCGTCGACGGTGCTGACGTGCCGGACCGTCGCGCAGGAGCCCGTGGGATCCGGTTACGACGCGCTGGTGGACGGGCATCGCAAGGCCGTCGACGAACTGGCTTCGGCCATCTCGGCCGGGATGCGCAGCGTCGCTTCGTTGCCGGTGGACGCTTCCGCTGCGACAGCTGCGTCAGCTTCTTCAGGCACGCCCGCGAAAGGCAAGGCGGCTGTCACCGCCAGGCCCGCCAAGGCGCCGCTGTTGCCGTGTCCTTCGTCGGGCGCGCCGGCCACGGCCAGCGCGTCGTGAGCCGCGGCGCGTCGTGTTGTCCGCAGACGACACGCGCGCCGAATCTGGCATAAGGCGTGGGGTCGCCCGGTTAAGATCATCGACGCCCGAAACACCCCGCCACCCGAAGACAAGATGATGAAACTAATCGGTTCGCACACCAGCCCGTTCGTCCGCAAGGTACGAATCGTCATGGCAGAGAAAAAGATCGATTGCGAACTGGTTCTCGAAGATGTCTGGGCCGCCGGCACGAAAATCCACGACTTCAATCCGCTCGGCAAAGTGCCCTGCCTTCTCCTCGACGACGGCGACGCCGTGTTCGATTCGCGCGTGATCTGCGAATTCGTCGACACGCTGACGCCCGTCGGCAAATTGCTGCCGCAGGAGCGGCGCGAGCGCACCGAAGTGCGTTGCTGGGAAGCCCTCGCCGACGGCATGCTCGACGCCACCGTGCTGATCCGACTCGAAGGCGTGCTGCGCGAGGAAGAACATCGCAGTGAAACTTGGGTCGCGCGTCAGCGGCACAAGGTGGACGACGGACTGCGCGCAATGTCGCGCGGCCTCGGTTCGAAGCAGTGGTGTTCGGCGAATCGCTTCACGCTGGCGGATATCGCGTGCGGCTGCGCGCTCGGCTATCTCGACCTGCGCTTGCCCGACTTGAACTGGCGCGACGCTCATCCGAGTCTCGACAAGTACTACGCGCGTTTGTCGCAACGGCAATCGTTCATCGACACCGTGCCGGTGTGAGCGGTTCGGATGAGACCGCGCCCTCGCGCACGTGCGGACGCGTTTCAATTTAAATCTACTACTAGATAGACGTAAGCTTCTGTCGGCCGGCATGTCAGACATCAGTTCGACATCCCGGTATGCCGAATGAGCGCAAATCGCGCGTGAAGCACACCAGGCACTTTCGAAAAACCTTCAACGCGTGCTGGCTCGCCAAAATCTATCTATCCAAAGATAGATAGATTCAGCCCGATTACTGTGTTTTTCACAGGGTTATCCACAGGCTTATCTACCGCCGCACCGAATCGGCGATCTCCTCCAGCCGCGCTCGCACCTGAAACAGACGGCTTGCCAGCAAGCCTCCCTGGAACGCCGCGTAAAGCGTCCGCGCGGCGGCCTCGGGTTTTCCACCGGCATCGAGCGTATCCTGCGCCTCGCCTTCGGCCAGCACCTTTGCCAGCCAGTTCTCGTTCGCCTTGAAGTACGCCTGCACCGCCTGCCGCACCTTGTCCGGCAAGGATTCGATATCCGCCGCCAGCATGCCGCACAGGCAAATCTGATTGCCGCCGCCAAGAATCCGCCCGAACATCTTGGCGTAGCGGTCGAGTTTCTTGTCGGCAGGCGCGGAGCTGTCGATGGCGTATACGGACGACATCAGGTCCGCGCTGTAAGCGTTCACCGCTTCGAGCGCCAGATCTTCCTTCGCTGGAAAGTAGTAGTGGATGCTCGACGTCTTCACGCCGACCAATTCGGCCAGGTCGCGATAGCTGAACGCGTTATAGCCGCGCGTCATCAGCAAGGTCTGAGCGTGTTCCAAAAGCGCTTCGCGTACCGTGTTCTTGTCCATTTCCGGGAATGAGCTTGGCATCGAGACGTTTAACTTATCTATCACTAGATAGACGGTCAAGCACTTGTATCAAAAAAAGTTTTTCTGAAACGTAACACGGCGAAGTGTCAATTTCTGAAATAACAAAGCCCTGACCGGAGTCAGGGCTTGCTGCTGAATTGCTGCTGAATTGCTGCTGAATTGCTGCTGGATTGCTGCCAAAAGCTCTAACGCGCAGCCGCAGCAACGGCAGCCGCCTGCGATGCTTCATGCCCCATCGCCGCCTGTTCGATGATGCCGCCGCCCAGACAAACATCGCCCTGATAGAGCACGGCGGACTGGCCCGGCGTGACGGCCCATTGCGCTTCGTCGAAACGGAGCTCGAAATGCCCGTCGTCCGCGCGCGAGAAATGACATGCGGCGTCCTGCTGCCGGTAGCGCGTCTTGGCGCCGCACGCCGTGCCTTCATCCGGTGCAAAGCCGGCAACCCAGCTCGTGTTGCCCGCGACCAAGGCCGGCGACAGCAGCCAAGGGTGATCGTGACCCTGCACGACATACAGCGTATTGCTCGCCATATCCTTGCCGGCGACGAACCACGGCTCGCCGCTGCCGTCCTTCGCGCCGCCAATGCCAATGCCCTTGCGTTGGCCGAACGTATAGAACGCCAGCCCGATATGTTCGCCGACGAGCTTGCCTTCGGCCGTCTTCATCGGGCCCGGTTTGGTCGGCAGATAGCGGTTCAGGAAGTCGCGGAACGGCCGTTCGCCGATGAAGCAGATGCCGGTCGAATCCTTCTTCTTCGCGTTCGGCAAACCGATTTGAGCCGCGATCTCGCGCACCTGGGTCTTCGGTATCTCGCCGAGCGGGAACAGCGTCTTCGACAGCTGCGCCTGATTCAGCCGATGCAGGAAGTACGACTGATCCTTGGTCGAATCGGTGGCCTTGAGCAGCTGGAACAAGCCGTCGCGCTCACGCACGCGCGCATAGTGGCCGGTCGCGATGGACTCCGCGCCGAGCGACATCGCGTGATCGAGGAACGCCTTGAACTTGATCTCGGCGTTGCACAGCACGTCCGGATTGGGCGTGCGGCCCGCCGAATACTCGCGCAGGAACTCCGCGAACACGCGGTCCTTGTACTCGGCGGCGAAGTTGACCGCTTCCACGTCGATGCCGATCAGATCCGCGACCGACACCACGTCGATCCAGTCCTGCCGGGTCGAACAGTATTCGCCGTCGTCGTCGTCTTCCCAGTTCTTCATGAACAGGCCGACGACCTCGTAGCCTTGTTCTTTCAGGAGCCACGCCGTCACCGACGAATCCACGCCGCCCGACATGCCCACCACGACTTTTTGCTTGCTCATAGGGATACCGCGTTGCCCCGCACAGCGCCGAAGAAGTGCGGGAAGTGCACCGCCCGAGGCGGTTCTGAATCTGGCGCCGCTGCGAAAGGCGTCAAGCCCGCAGCGCCGGCGCGACCGAATGTGTATGAATGAAATCGAGCGGCACGCGCCGCCCGGCGAGGTAATCCTCGAGACACGTCAGAACGATGGGCGTGCGATGCCGCTCAACGGACGCGCGCAACTCGTCGGCGGTGAGCCACATGGCGCGCACGATGCCGTCGTCGAGCGTGCGTCCGGCCTCTTCGCCCGCCGACTTGCCGCAGAACGTGAAGCGCAGATAGGTGACGTCGCCTTCGGGCCGCTGAAAGTGCGTCATGTACGCGCCGACCAGCGCCTCGGGTTCGAAGCGATGCGCGGTTTCCTCAAAGGTTTCGCGGATGACCGCCTGAACCAGTGTTTCGCCCGCTTCGAGATGACCGGCCGGTTGGTTGATTCGCAGCCCTGCCGACGTGTGCTCCTCGATGACGAGAAAGCGTCCGTCGCGCTCGACGATCGCCGCCACTGTCACGTGAGGCGCCCAAGTGTCTGATTTCATGGTCCGTTATTTTACCGTCACGCGATCGTTTACGCCTGCCGCGCCGGGCAGACGGCCCTGAGCGCCTAAGGGTAAGCGCTGATGACCATTATCAGTAACAAGTGCCGGATCGGATATTTGCACGGGCTTTCTTCGGTTACAGTGGCGAGAGCCGTACATTCCAGCATTTGAAACAAGACTCGGCCTTGGTTGTTCGCGCCCTGCCCAAGGGCCACGACGACACAAAGACAGGAGGATTCAAAGATGCATATCGGAGTACCCGCTGAAACGCGGGCGAACGAGGCGCGCGTCGCCGCCACGCCCGAAACGGTCAAGAAGCTCGTCACGCAGGGGCACCGGATCTCGGTGCAGAGCGGCGCGGGCTTGCAGGCAAGCTATATCGACGACGCCTTCGCCCAGGCGGGCGCCGATCTCGTCGATGCCGCTGCCGCCTTTTCCGCCGAGATCGTCCTCAAGGTTCAGTCGCCGTCCGAAAGCGAGCTGGCGATGCTGAAACCGGGCGCCGTGCTCATCGGCATGCTCGATCCCTTCAATACCGACAACACCGCGCGGCTCGCGGCATCGGGCGTGACAGCTTTCGCACTGGAAGCCGCGCCGCGCACGACGCGCGCGCAGAGTCTCGACGTGCTGTCGTCGCAGGCGAACATCGCCGGGTACAAGGCCGTGCTGATGGCCTGTCAGTACTACCAGCGCTTCATGCCGATGCTGATGACCGCCGCCGGCACCGTGAAGGCCGCGCGCGTGCTCGTGCTGGGCGCGGGCGTCGCGGGCCTGCAGGCCATCGCGACCGCCAAGCGGCTGGGCGCGGTCGTCGAGGCGTCGGACGTGCGGCCGGCCGTGAAGGAGCAGATCGAATCGCTGGGCGCGAAGTTCGTCGACGTGCCGTTCGAAACCGACGAGGAACGCGAGGCGGCGGTCGGCGTCGGCGGCTACGCGCGCCCGATGCCGCCAAGCTGGCTCGCGCGGCAGTCGGCGCAGGTGCACGAGCGCGCCAAGGCGGCGGACATCGTCATCTCGACGGCGCTGATTCCGGGCCGCCCCGCGCCCACTTTGCTGTCCGTCGAAACGGTCAAGCACATGAAGCCGGGCTCGGTGATCGTCGACCTCGCCGCCGGACGCGGACCCGAGTTCGAAGGCCGGAAAGGCGGCAACTGCCCGCTCACCGAAGTCGATCAGGTGGTGATGAAACACGGCGTGCATATCGTCGGCCATACGAACCTCGCGTCGATGGTCGCCGCCGATGCCTCCGCGCTCTACGCCCGCAATCTTCTCGACTTCCTGAAGCTGATCCTGACCAAGGAAGGCACGCTCAACATCGACCTCGCGGACGACATCGTCGCGGCCACGCTCCAGTGCCGCGATGGTCAGCCCACCCGCGCCCCGGCCTGACACGGAGACGAACATGGACGTCATCAATCACACGGTGATCAATCTCATCATCTTCGTGCTGGCCATCTACGTGGGCTATCACGTGGTGTGGAACGTCACGCCCGCGCTGCACACGCCGCTGATGGCCGTGACCAACGCGATCTCGGCGATCGTCATCGTCGGCGCGATGCTCGCGGTGGGCCTGACGGTCGGCGTGGCCGGCAAGTTCTTCGGCACGCTGGCGGTGCTGCTCGCGGCGGTGAACGTGTTCGGCGGCTTCCTCGTCACGCGGCGAATGCTCGAAATGTTCAAGAAGAAGGAGCCGAAGAAGATCGCTCACAAGGAGGGCGCGTAAATGAGCTTGAACGTCGTCACCCTCCTGTATCTCGTCGCCTCGGTGTGTTTCATCCAGGCGCTCAAAGGCTTGTCCAATCCGAAGACCGCGCGCATCGGCAACACGTTCGGCATGGCGGGCATGGCGATCGCCATTCTCACGACGCTCGCGCTGATCGTGAAACAGGCCGCCTATCTCGAAGCGAATCTCGCGCTGGGGCTGTCGCTGCTGTTCGTCGCGCTGATCGTGGGCGGCGGCGCGGGCGCGTACATCGCGGCGAAAGTCGAGATGACGAAGATGCCCGAACTCGTCGCGGCCATGCACTCGCTGATCGGTCTCGCGGCGGTGTGCATTGCCTACGGCGTGGTGGCCGAGCCCGCCGCGTTCGGCCTCGCGCCGCTTGGGGAGCCGATTCCGTATGGCAATCGCGTCGAATTGTTCATCGGCACCTTCGTCGGCGCGATCACGTTCTCGGGTTCGGTCATCGCGTTCGGCAAGCTTTCCGGCAAGTACAAGTTCCGGTTGTTTCAAGGCGCGCCGGTGGTGTACTCGGGGCAGCATCTGATCAACCTGCTGCTGGCCATCGCGATGGTCGGCTTCGGCGTGATCTTCATGCTCACCGAATCGTGGCTGCCGTTCATCATCATGACGATCATCGCGTTCGCGCTGGGCGTGCTGATCATCATCCCGATCGGCGGCGCGGACATGCCGGTGGTGGTGTCGATGCTCAACTCCTACTCGGGCTGGGCGGCGGCGGGCATCGGCTTCTCGCTGAACAATCCGATGCTGATCATCGCGGGCTCGCTGGTGGGCTCGTCGGGCGCGATCCTGTCGTACATCATGTGCCGCGCGATGAACCGTTCGTTCTTCAACGTGATCCTGGGCGGCTTCGGCGGCGAGGCCGGCGGAGCCACGGTGGGCGGGGCGCAGGAGCAGCGGCCGGTGAAATCCGGTTCCGCCGATGACGCCGCGTTCATGCTCGGCAACGCGGAAAGCGTGGTGATCGTGCCGGGCTACGGTCTGGCGGTGGCGCGGGCGCAGCATGCGTTGAAGGAACTAACGGACAAGCTGGTCGAGAAAGGCATCGACGTGCGCTACGCGATTCATCCGGTCGCCGGGCGCATGCCGGGGCACATGAACGTGCTGCTGGCCGAAGCCGAGGTGCCTTACGAGATGGTCCACGAGATGGAGGACATCAACAGCGAGTTTGGTCAGACGGACGTGGTGCTCGTGCTCGGGGCCAACGACGTGGTGAACCCCGCCGCGAAGACCGATCCGAAATCCGTGATCGCAGGAATGCCGATTCTGGAAGCGTACAAGGCGCGGACGATCATCGTGAACAAGCGCTCGATGGCGGCGGGTTATGCCGGTCTCGATAACGAGCTGTTCTATATGGACAAGACGATGATGGTGTTCGGCGATGCGAAGAAGGTGGTGGAGGACATGATGAAGGCGGTGGAGTAACACTGCCACTGTTGCGATGCCCGGCACCGGCCGGGATCGGGCGTCGCCCGGACGCGTTCTTCCGTGGCGACGCTGAAAGACCCCGCGCTCGCGGCACGCGCGACCCCGCCCTCGTGGACCCGTTACGCCGTCTGCGCGGTCCGTCGATACGACAGTCGGAATGTCACGTAGGTCACGGCGAACAGCACGGCGTACACGACCGCGATCATCCCGTTTGTCGCGATGGGCAATTGGCTTGCGAGCGCCGATGCCGTCGATCCGACTGCGAGCATCAGACATCCTTGCAGACTGGCCGCGGCACCCGCGCTCCGCGGAAAAAGCGCCGCTGAACGCGCGGTTGCATTAGGGAAGATGAAGCCCTGTGCGAAGGCAATCAGCATGATTCCCCCGACCGCCGTGCCGAGCACGAGACCTTTCCCCCCCGACGCGATCAGGACGAGTCCGCATGCATACAGCGCGATGCCGCCACGCATCAATTGTTCGCTACGCCAGTGTTTGATCAGGCTGCGGTTCAGGATCGTGCCCACCAGATAGGACAACCCGACGAATAAGGCGGTCGTGCCGAAAAAAGACGGGCTCTTGCCGAGGCGGGACTGCACGATATAAGGGCCGATCACGTTCCACAACAGAAACGCGGAAAAGCTCGCTCCCAGCATGGCGACGGCTAGAAGAAAATCCGTGTCGCCGAGGATCTCCCGATATCCGGCGATGATCCGGGCAGGCTGCCGACGCATCCCGGGCGGCAGCGACTCGCGCAGGCCCATCGTCACAAACGAAAGTACGACGAGCCCGTAGCCGCAATACAGCACGAAGTTCCAGCGCCATCCCGCCCATTCCTGGACCAGGCCGCCCACGAAAGGCGCGACAACCGGTCCCAGCCCGAATGCGATGCTCAGATAGACGATCGCTATCCTGAAGCGATCACCCTTCAGCGTATCGACCAGCACCGCCCGCGCCCCCACCTGGCACGATCCGATGGCGAAGCCTTGCAGTGCGCGCGCGACCATCAGGCCTTCGACCGTTGTTGCGGTCACGGCAAGCGCGCTGCCGAACATGAACAGGCTGAGTCCCGACAGGACGGTTGATCGGCGGCCCCGCCAATCGGCCAATATGCCGAATGCAAGCTGCCCCATGGCGTAGAACACCAGCGTGATGGTGAGCGTGTTCTGCATCGTGCCGGGACTCGCGCCCAGCTCCCGGCCGATATCCGGAATGCTGGGTGCATAGAGATCGATCGCGATGCCACCCACGCTATTGATCAGCGGCGCCAGAAACATGAGGAAGTTTTCATATCGTCTCGAAGCGGACATGAGCGTTGTTTTTCCATGGGTTAGCCGAAAAAAAGCCGCCGTGCGGCGGCTCAGCGGGTTCAAGCGGGTTCAAGCGGGTTCAGGCAGCAGGCAAGGCGAGCCGGATCGCATCGCGCTTGCAACGGTGAGCACCCTTGCCCTTCTGAGGCTGCCACGGCGGAAGCGCCTCTTGCGCCGCGATGCCGTCGAGATGCGCCATCACCACCCGGGGTGAGTTGTTGTAATAGCTGCCCCACTCGGTATGCTCATCGCGCACCCGGCTCGGGCGCGCGCAACCCAGATCGTCATAGTCGATTTGCAGCGCCTGCATGATGCCCCGCACCCGTTCGGTGGCGGTCATCAACACATAACGGTAGTGATGCTGCGAAAGCATGCGGAACGCATTGACCATCAGGTAACGTCCCGCACCCTTCGCGCCGAACGAAGAAAACTGGCCGAACTCCACGAGTTCCCTGCGTGACAGTCCATACTGCTGGGTCAGGTTCGTGTCGATGTAATACTCGGAAAAAAGCTTTGAACTGTCGCCCCAGCTCAGTCCAACACAGGCATGAACCGTCGAGGCATGAACCGGAGGCGACTCCTTCAGCTCGGTCAGGCAGAGAAACTGGTCGGGAGTCGGTTCCGGACGCGCGCCGTAGAACCGGTAGTAGTGCTGTGACACCGCCTGCTGCACCTCGCGGTATGCTGGCTGCCCTGGATGGACGTTTCGTACGATATACATCGTTCACCTCCTAAGCGTACAGGGACGCTGCCAGATCACGCTCGATCAATTGCCTGCGCGGGCGGCCGGTCACCGTGTAGTAGGTTCGGCGGAAGCGGTCGATATCCGACACGACGCGCATCCGCCGCACACACGCGAAGCTTGCAAGCCGCGATTCGAGTCGCGCCATCTCGACGCGGATGGACAGTTCGTCGTGTTGCGACAGGACGATCGCCCCGGGTTCATCCCGGCCGTCTCCGAGCACGACGATGTCATCGATCAGCGGGCTCTCCTTGTAGACGGATTCAACCCATTCCGGCGAGATGTTCCGTGCCGTCGACAAAATGATCACGTGCTTCTTGCGACCGGTGATGTACAGATAGCCGTCGATGATCGTGGCCATGTCGCCGGTATGCAGATAGCCGTCGGTGAGCTCGCACGAGGTGTCGTCCGCGTTGTAATAGCCGGCGCAGAGCGTGGGCGAACGCACGCGTAGCTCGCCATCCACAACGACGGCCGCGATGCCGTCGAGCAACATGCCGGCCGAACCTATGCGGCGGTGCCCCGGATAATTGAGCGAAATGATGGAGCTGTTCTCGCTGAGACCATACGCTTCGAAGACCTGAACCCCTCGTTCATCGAGTGCTTCGAGTACGGTACGGGCGATCCTGGCTCCGCCCGTGATGATATGCGGGTTGTGACGGCCAAACAGCGAGGCCGCGCTGCACGACTCCAGCAGCACATTGGCCTCTTCGAGCAGCTTGGGCGGCAGATACAGAAAGTTCGGCTCGACGCAGGAAATCAACTCCAGATAGTCGCGTGCATTGCCGCTGCGCGCGCCGTACTCCCTGAAGTGCTTCGGCATGAACGTCACCGATCCGCCGGACAGGATCGGCAGGAACACGCCGAGGACCTGCTCGATCAGCAGACTCATCGGTACGATCGACAGATAGTGAAGCGGTGCCTGCGGCACCCGCGCCATGATGTTGTCGACGAGCAGGCCAAGCGCCTCGTCGCGGATCTTCACGCCTTTCGGATGGGACGTGGTGCCCGAGGTGTGGATGATGGCGCACACGCCCGGTTCGATCCGCACGCCCCCCGGTCCGGCGCAAGTCGGCCACGCGGTGCGCGGACTCGCGGGATCGAGGCACGTCGCGGCCGGCAGTATGGCCTTGATCCGGCTCGCCGTACGCGCGCTCTCCGTGAAGATCGCCGCAGCCTTGCCCAGCAGACTGCCGATCTGTTCATCGGAAAACTCGAGAGGCACGGGCAACAACACAGCCTTGACGCGAAGGATCGCCAGCATCGTCGCGACCCACAGGAAACTCGAGCGGGCGGCAATGCCGAACACCAGGCCGCGGCAATCACCGTACCCTTCGCGCAGCAGATCTGCGATGCGCGCCGCCTCCGCATCCAGCTCGGCCAGGGTATAGCTGGCGCCGCCCATTTCACGCGCGACGATCCGGTCCGGTGCTTCAGTGAAATGACGTTCGAGTCGTGCGCTGATCATGCCGACACCTCCTTCCGATAGCTCTGCGCACCGAAGATGCGCCGCGAAGGATCGGTCAGCTCCCGGCGACCATGCATGACGCGGCTGTTATCGACCACGACGATGTCGCCTCTGCTCCAGAACAGGTCATAGGTGTGACGCCTCGTCACTTCCTTGATTTCGTCCCACACGACCAGATCGATGTCGGTGCCGTCCGCCCACGAAATAACCGGTGGCTCGTAGTTGACGCTGGGACCAAGCAGCGAATTGCAGAATGCGCGCTTGCCTGAGAAGCAACTCGTCGTGATCGCGTCGGTGATGCGCTCGGACGAGATGAGGAAGGGATCGAGCCTTCGATAGGTCTGGCCGGGCACGCGCAGATTGACGAGCTCCAGATGCGAGTCGTCTATCTCGTCCAGTGGCAACTGAAACTCGATGCTGAGAAAACGCCGCACGTTGGGCCACGGAATCCGGCGCGTGTACTTGATCTTGCGTTGCTCGAACAGCATGCGGACTTTCGGCGACAGTTCGTGCAATACCCGCTGCCCGTCGCACAGCGTGGTCTCGCAGCCGGAACTCGCCGCTTCAAGACAATGAAACCATTGAAGATCCGGAATGAACGGGAGATTGCCGTTCTCTCGATGCAAACCCATTTCAAAAACACCGGCATCGATCTCGGCCGTGTTTTCGGTCGACGCCTTGCGGGCAGGATCAAACGTCACGTGCGACGAGTGGACTTTGACGAGCTGGTCGAAATCATCCAGCGTATCCGTGAAGTGGCGGAAGATCACGGCGCCCGAATGCGCAAGCTGCTCGTAGATTTTCGCGGTATCGAAAACGTCGACCACCTTCTGCGCGTCTTCAAGACTTTCGATCAGCTCGAAGCCAAAGCGCGGCAATGGCCGGTGCTGGACCTGCATGTGCGCGGTATCGATTTGCATCGCGTGTGCCTCAGATTGGATTTTCAGGAAATGTTCAATGTCGTGAACACATTCAATCTATCAAGGCAGTTACACAGGCGATTTTAATAATTCACATGCGACTTCTAAATTTGATTTGTCATCCTGCTTACTGAATTTTTTCAAAACTTTTATCTTTTATTCTCGCACGGACCCAGGCGCAAAATCATGACGGCGCGGTGGGCGGACGCGCTCCGCTCGTGCCGCTGTCGCTGTCGCTGTCTTTGTCGCTTTTGCTCGCCAGATCCTTGAATAGGGCTCGCATGGTGTACGTATCGGGATGATTTTCCATCTCGGCCGCCCAGACGACGTCGAGCGTAAAGGCTGGAAAGCCGAGCGGAACGTCCCTGATCCGTGCAGATGACGGAATGGACAGGTACGAGACAAGACGTTTGGGCAAGGCCAGCGCCAGCGGCAGCCTGGCGACGATATTGAGGCAGGCCTGATAGGTATTCGCACGCACGACCATTTCACGCGAGCGGCCGAGCTTGCCGAGCCAGGCGTCGATCATGTTGTGCTCGGATAACCAGGGCGTGGGAAATACGTGCTCCATGTCGCAGAATTCGTCCAGCAACATCCGCGACGAGCATGCCCCCCTGGCCTCCGAAGTGACGCACACGAAGGTGTCCGACAGGATCGACTCCCATCGCAAGTCCGGATGCATCCGGTGATAGCCCGGACCGAAGCCAATCGCAAAGTCGACCTCGCCAGCCAACAACTGCTCGACAGGAAGGTCGCGGCCGAGGCGATCGACGGTCAGCGTCGTTTCGCGGCCTGTGCGCCCGAGATATTCCAGCACGCCCGGCAGGATGAGCAATTCGAAGTATTCAGGGGCGCACATGCGCAACGCACGGCGCCCGACTGGCTCCGGCTGTTCCTTGGCCATGTCCGCGCAACGATTCACTGCGTCGATCACGGTGTGCAGATAAGGCTCGATCGCATCAGCCTTCTGTGTTGCGATCAGGCTCCCGTGATCCAGCACGAACAGCGAATCCTGAAAGCAGGTGCGAAGTCTCTTGAGGCAATAACTGACGGTCGGCTGACTGATGCTCAATACCTCCGCGGACCGACGCGCGCTTCTGTGCTTGTGCAGGCACAGAAATACCATGACATCCTGCAAATCCAACTGACGAAGAGCATTATGGTTGAGCACGAAGTGTCCTGTTATTCAGATCCGATAAGCGAGTCCATTGGGGCCGCGAGCCCGATGCATGGCAACCGTCGTCCGCCTTGCCCCGTGGCGCGTGCGCCTTGAGGATGATGCGGTCGACACGTTGCATGTTCGTTTGAGTTTTAGCCGATGCCCGTTTGGCTTCGGCCATCAAAATTCAAAAATGACAAAACAGCGCATTGCTCGGGCAGACCGCACGCCGAGGCCGCTGTTCCCACGCCCCGCGTACAATACCGCCTTTGAACGTCCGACCCGCCCCTCATGTCCTCCCCTCTCTTCGACTGGTTCGTCCCCTGCCCGCGCGGTCTTGAAGCACCGCTTGCCGCCGAGCTCACGGAGATCGGGGAACGGCATGTCTCCGCTGCGCCGCTTTCGGGCGGCGGCGAGTTGATCGTCGGCGCTCAGGTGCCGGGCGGCGTGCATTTTCGCGGCGGCTGGGTTGCCGGCATGGCCGCGAACCTGCACTCGCGCATTGCCAGCCGCGTGCTGCTGAAGGTCGCACAAGGCCCGTATCGCAACGAACACGACATCTACGAGCTGACGCACCGGCAGCGCTGGGAGAACTGGTTCACGCCGAGCCAGACCATGCGTGTGGATCTTACCGCCATCAAGTCGCCGGTGAAGAGCCTGGAATTCACCACGCTACGTGTGAAGGACGCCGTCTGCGACCGCCTGCGCGACGTGGCGGGCGCGCGCCCCAGCATCGATACCGCGCAGCCGGACGTGCGCGTGTTCGCGTTCCTCACGCTGAACGAATGCACGCTGTATCTCGACACCTCCGGCGAACCGCTCTTCAAACGCGGCTGGCGGCTCGACAAGGGCGCGGCGCCGCTGCGTGAAAACCTCGCGGCGGGCATCCTGCGCCTGACCGGCTGGACGCCGGGCACACCGCTCTTCGATCCGATGTGCGGCAGCGGCACGTTCCTCGCGGAAGCGGCGCAAACCGCGCTCGGCATTGCGCCGGGCAGCGAGCGGCGCTTCGGCTTCGAGAAGCTCAAGCCCTTCCACCCGGGCATGTGGCAGAAGCTCAAGCAGGCCGCAACCGAACAACGCCGCGCCGCGCGCGCCTCGCAGAGCGAACTGACCATCTTCGGCAGCGACATTTCCGGCGACATGCTCGAGAAGGCGCGCGCCAACCTGAGCCGCGCGGGCGTCTCCAACCTGTCGCTCAAGCAGGTGGATGCCCGCAACATGGTGCCGCCGACCGATGCGCCCGGCATTCTGCTCGCCAACCCGCCGTACGGCGAGCGTATCGAAGTGCGCGGCCGCGGTCCGCGCGGCGAGATTCGCGAGACGCCGCGCAACCGCCGCGACGAGGAAGACACTTTCGCGCGGGCCCAGCCGGATCCCGCGGACACCGAGTTCTTCATCAACTTCGGCAACGCGCTCAAGCAGCGCTTTCCCGGCTGGCGCGCCTACGTGCTCACGTCCGACCGCAAGCTGCCCGGCCTGCTGCGCCTGCGCGAATCGACCAAGACGCCGCTCTTCAACGGCGCGCTCGAATGCCGCCTGTTCCGTTTCGACCTGATTGCCGGAAGCGTGCGCAACCGGCCCGCTGACGAGTAAGCATGCCCTGCCGCTTCGCGACGGCGCAATAGGCCGAATGGCCGAGTCACGCCGGCGCGAAGCCGGCGCTACAATCGGCGCATGAACTCACTCACCGAACTCGTCCAACCCATCGCCGTCGGCGTGTACCGCGCCCGTCGCGAGCGCGTGCTCGCCGCGCTGCGCGCGCAAGGCGGTGGCGTCGCCATCCTGCCCACGGCGCCGGAAGTCATGCGCAATCGCGACACGGACTATCCGTTCCGTCACGACAGCTACCTCTACTATCTGACCGGCTTCAACGAACCCGAGGCCGTCCTCGTGCTCGACGCTGACGCGCAGGACGGCGAGCCCGCATCCATCCTGTTCTGCCGCGAGAAGAACGCCGAGCGGGAAACCTGGGAAGGCTTCCGCTTCGGCCCCGAAGGCGCGCGCGAAGCGTTCGGCCTGGACGCCGCGCTGCCGGTCGCCGCGCTGAACGACGAAATGCCGCGCCTGATCGCCGACGCACCCGCGCTGCATTACGCGCTCGGCACCTCGGCGGAACTGGACGCGCAAGTGCGCGGCTGGCTCGCGGCGGTCCGCGCGCAGGGCCGCAGCGGCGTGCGCGCGCCCGCCACCGTGCACCATCTGCTGCCGCTGCTCGACCAAATGCGCCTCGTCAAGGACGCGCATGAAATCGGCATCATGCGCCGCGCCGCGTCCATCTCCGCAGAAGCGCATCGCCGCGCCATGCAGGCGTGCCGTCCCGGCATGCGCGAATTTGAAATCGAGGCCGAACTGCTTTACACGTTCCGCCGTCATGGCGCGCAGGCGCCGGCGTATGGCTCGATCGTCGCGGCGGGCGCGAACGCCTGCGTGCTGCATTACCCGGCGGGCAATGCCATCGCGCGCGAAGGCGACCTGATCCTGATCGACGCAGCGTGCGAACTCGACGGCTACGCCTCCGACATCACGCGCACCTTTCCCGCCAGCGGCCGCTTCACGCCGGCGCAGCGCGAGCTCTACGACATCGTCCTGGCCGCGCAAGCCGCCGCCGTCGAGGCCACGCGTCCCGGTGTGAGCTTCGACACGCCGCATCAGGCCGCGCTCAAGATACTGTCGCAAGGGCTGCTCGACACCGGCATTCTCGACAAGACGAAGGTCGGCACACTCGACGACGTCCTCGCTCAGCGCGCCTATGCGCCCTGCTACATGCACCGCACCGGGCACTGGATCGGCATGGACGTGCATGATGCGGGCGAGTATCGCGAAGCCGACGGTCCGCTCGACGAGCAAGGCGCGCGGCCCTGGCGCACGCTGGTGCCGGGCATGGCGCTCACGATCGAGCCGGGACTCTACGTGCGCGCGTCCGGCGACGTGCCCGAGCGCTACTGGAACATCGGCATCCGGATCGAGGACGACGCCATCGTGACGAACACCGGCTGCGAGCTGATCACGCGCGAAGTGCCGGTCGCCGCCGATGAAATCGAAGCGCTGATGCGCGCATCCGACACAGACCGGCCATGAGCGACGTTCAAGCCACCACAGCGCATGTCGACTACGACTACGACATCGCCATCGTCGGCGCGGGGCCGGTCGGGCTCGCGCTCGCGGGCTGGCTCGCGCGGCGCAGCGCTACCTCTCGGCTGTCGATCGCGCTGATCGACGCGCGCACGCCCGAAGCCGCCGTTCAGGATCCGCGCTCGCTCGCGCTGTCGCACGGCAGCCGTGTCATGCTCCAGCCGCTCGGCTTCCCCGGCGACGCCACACCCATCCGCCGCATTCATGTGTCGCAGCGCGGGCATTTCGGCCGCACGCTGATCGAGCATGACGAGCACGAGCTTCCCGAACTTGGTTACGTGGTGCGCTACGGTTCGCTGGTCGGCGCGCTCGCCGCCGCGGTGCGCGCCACGCCCGTCCACTGGCTCACCGACACCACCGCGCTCGCGCCGCTGCAGGACAACGACGGCATCACCCTGCCGTTGCAAGCGGCGAACGGCGAACGCACGATCCGCGTGAAAGTGCTGGTCAACGCCGAAGGCGGGCTTTACCAGAAGGGCGAGAAAGCGAGCGAGAGCACGAGCGAAATCAGCACGCCCGGCGAGCGCCGCGCGCGCGACTATGGCCAGACAGCCATCGTCGGCACGGTAACCGTGTCGGATCCGCGCCCGAACGTCGCGTGGGAACGCTTCACGAACGAAGGCCCCATCGCGCTGCTGCCGTGCGGCGGCCCGCGCCATGCGGACTACTCGCTGGTCTGGTGCAGCACGCCCGAGGAAGCCGCGCGGCGCACGCAACTCGACGAAGCCAGCTTCCTCACGGAACTCGGCGCAGCATTCGGCACGCGTATGGGACGGTTCACGCGCATCGCGGGCCGTGCCGCGTTTCCGCTCGGTCTCTCAGCACTGGAGGTGCTGGTCGACCAGCGCACCGTCGCCATCGGCAATGCTGCGCAGACGCTGCATCCGGTCGCGGGGCAAGGGCTGAATCTCGGCCTGCGCGACGCGCTCGCGCTCACCGACGCGCTCTCCGCCGACGGCCCACGCCCGCTCGCCCTCGCCCGCTTCGCCCAGCGCCGCGCGCTCGACCGGCGCCTGACCATCGGCGCCACCGACACCCTCGCGCGCCTCTTCACGTCCGACTTCCCGCCGCTCGCGGCGATACGCGGGCTCGCGCTCACTGCGCTCGAATTCCTGCCGCCGGTAAAAACTGCGCTCGCCCGCCAGATGATGTTCGGGCAGCGCCGCTAGTCTGTCTGAAGGCAATCGCCTACGTCATCCGATCGACTTATCCTCTATGAACGCGCGTTCTTTCATAGAAGATTTAATGACTTGCACGCGATTGCCCTTAATTTCAGCACGCGCTTCGCGTTAAAATACGCGTTTCCCCATCTGTGACATTGCCTCCGCCAGATGCGTTTGCGGCCGCCATCGGCCGGACTCTGCCATGCGGATGCCCGAGCCTTCATGCCCACCATTGGTTCACACGTTCTGCGCAACAACCTGTTCGTCGCCCCGATGGCAGGCGTCACCGACCGCCCGTTCCGCCAGCTCTGCAAGCGCATGGGCGCGGGCTACGCGGTGTCGGAGATGGTCGCGTCGAACGCGCAGCTATGGAAAAGCGAGAAGACCCTGCGTCGCGCCAATCACGCGGGCGAAGTCGAACCCATCTCCGTGCAGATTGCGGGCGCCGATCCGCAGATGCTCGCCGAAGCCGCGCGACACAATGTCGCGAACGGCGCGCAGATCATCGACATCAACATGGGCTGCCCGGCCAAGAAGGTCTGCAACGTAGCCGCGGGCTCCGCGCTGCTGCAGAACGAACCGCTGGTCGCGCGCATCGTCGAAGCCGTGGTGCAGGCGGTCGGCGTGGGGCCCGACGCTGTGCCCGTCACGCTCAAGATCCGCACCGGCTGGAATCGCGACAACAAGAACGCGCTGACCATTGCGCAAATCGCGCAGGACGCGGGCATTGCCATGCTCACCGTGCACGGCCGCACCCGCGCCGATCTCTACAAGGGCGATGCGGAATATGAAACCATCGCCGCCGTGAAGGCCGCGGTGAAGATCCCGGTGGTCGCGAACGGCGACATCGCCACACCCGAAAAAGCCCGCGACGTGCTCGCCCTCACCGGCGCCGACGCCATCATGATCGGTCGCGCCGCGCAAGGCCGCCCGTGGCTGTTTCGCGAAATCGAACATTTCCTGAAGACCGGTGAGCACATGCCGCCGCCGCGCATCGTCGAGATCCAGCAGGTGATGAACGAGCACCTCGAAGATCACTACGCCTTTTATGGGGAATTCACGGGCGTTCGGACTGCGCGCAAGCATATCGGCTGGTACACTCGCGGCCTTTCCGGCGCCAGCACCTTCCGGCACCGGATGAATACGCTGGACACGACCAAAGAACAATTGCTCGCAGTCAACGAATTCTTCGACGCACAAAAGGCGTTGTCCGACCGTCTCGTGTATGTGGACGAGGCCGGGGAAGCGGACGGCGCAGCCGAAGAAGAATCGTGCGGCGGGCTCAACAACACGACAGACCGACTGATTGCCGCATGAGCAGACATAACATCGAACAATGCGTCCGCCAGAGCCTCGACAACTACTTTCAGGACCTGGACGGCTCCAATCCGCACGACGTCTACGACATGGTGATCTCGTGCGTGGAAAAACCGATGCTGGAAGTGGTGCTCGAGCAGGCCGGGGGAAACCAGTCGCTGGCGGCTGAATATCTCGGCATCAACCGCAACACGCTCCGCAAGAAACTGCAGCAGCACGGATTGATTTGATTCTTCGGACCGAGGCGCCGCCTCGGTTCGGCCTGGTTCTTTTTTCTCGGTTTCAGTGTTCATCATGATCAAGCAAGCGCTCCTTTCCGTCTCCGACAAATCCGGCATCGTCGATTTCGCGAAATCGCTGTCGGCGCTCGGCGTCAAGCTCCTCTCGACCGGCGGCACGGCGAAACTGCTCGCCGACGCGGGCCTGCCCGTCACCGAGGTCGCCGACTACACCGGCTTCCCGGAAATGCTCGACGGACGCGTGAAGACGCTGCATCCGAAAGTGCATGGCGGCATCCTCGCCCGCCGCGACCTGCCCGAGCACATGGCCGCGCTGGAGCAGCACGAGATTCCGACCATCGACCTGCTGGTCGTCAATCTGTATCCGTTCGTGCAGACGGTCTCGAAGGAAGAGTGCTCGCTGGAAGACGCGATCGAGAACATCGACATCGGCGGGCCGACCATGCTGCGCTCGGCGGCGAAGAATCATCGCGATGTGACGGTCGTGGTCGATCCGGCGGACTACGCCACCGTGCTCGACGAAATGCGCGCGCACGGCAACAGCGTCGGCTACACGACCAACTTCCGTCTCGCGACCAAGGTCTTCGCGCACACCGCGCAGTATGACGGCGCCATCACGAACTACCTGACGAGCCTGACTGAAGAACTGAAGCATTCGAGCCGCAATACCTACCCGGCCACCTTCAACCTCGCATTCGAGAAGGTGCAGGACCTGCGCTACGGCGAGAACCCGCACCAGAGCGCCGCGTTCTACCGCGATCTGTCGGTTCCGGCCGGCGCGCTCGCCAACTACACGCAGTTGCAGGGCAAGGAACTGTCGTACAACAACATCGCGGATTCGGACGCGGCGTGGGAATGCGTGAAGACCTTCGACGCGCCCGCCTGCGTGATCATCAAGCACGCGAACCCGTGCGGCGTGGCGCTCGGCGCGGACGCGAACGAAGCGTATGCGAAGGCGTTCCAGACGGATCCCACGTCGGCATTCGGCGGCATCATCGCGTTCAATCGCGAAGTCGACGAAGCGACGGCCCAGGCAGTCGCGAAGCAGTTCGTCGAAGTGCTGATCGCGCCGTCGTTCAGCGACGCGGCGCGCGCCGTGTTCGCCGCGAAACAGAACGTGCGCCTGTTGCAGATCGCACTCGGCGACGGTCACAACACGTTCGATCTGAAGCGTGTCGGCGGCGGCCTGCTGGTGCAGTCGCTGGACGCGAAGAACGTGCAGCCGCATGAACTGCGCGTGGTGACCAAGCGCCACCCGACGCCGAAGGAAATGGACGACCTGATGTTTGCGTGGCGCGTCGCGAAGTTCGTCAAGTCGAACGCCATCGTGTTCTGCGCGAACGGCATGACCATGGGCGTCGGCGCGGGCCAGATGAGCCGCGTGGACTCGGCGCGCATCGCGGGCATCAAGGCGCAGAACGCGGGCCTGACGCTGAACGGCTCGGCCGTGGCGTCGGATGCGTTCTTCCCGTTCCGCGACGGCCTCGACGTGGTCGTGAACGCGGGCGCGACCTGCGTGATCCAGCCGGGCGGCTCGATGCGCGACGACGAAGTGATCGCTGCCGCCGACGAGCACAACATCGCGATGATCCTCACCGGCACGCGTCATTTCCGTCATTAAATTCAGACGCTTCCATTAAGATGGGCCTGTTTGCGCAGCACATCGCGCAAACAGGCCTTTTTGATATCGACTACCCGGTCGACGACCCGCACCGCGAACGAATGAGAATCCTAGGCATCGACCCCGGCTTGCGCGTGACCGGCTTCGGCATCATCGAGAAGCACGGACACACGCTCAGCTATGTGACGAGCGGCGTCATCAAGACCGCCGATGCCGACTTGCCCTCACGTCTGAACACCATTTTCAGCGGCATCTCGACGCTCATCGCGCAGCACAATCCGGATCAGGCGGCCGTCGAAAAGGTCTTCGTCAACGTCAATCCGCAATCCACCTTGCTGCTGGGCCAGGCGCGCGGCGCCGCGATCTGCGGGCTGGTGGCGGGCGGCGTGCCGGTCGCCGAATACACCGCGCTGCAACTGAAACAGGCCGTGGTCGGCTATGGCCGCGCGACCAAGGAACAAATGCAGCAGATGGTCGTCCGCCTGTTGAGCCTCACGGGCGTGCCGAGCACCGACGCCGCCGACGCGCTCGGCATGGCCATCTGCCACGCGCACGGCGGCGGCGGGCTCGCGACGCTGGGCGAGATTGCGCCGGGACTCGCGAAGAAGGGCTTGCGCGTGCGGCGCGGACGGCTTATCGGCTAGAACACTACCAGGCACATCACTTTATGATCGGTCGCATCGCCGGCGTTCTGCTGGAAAAAAATCCGCCGCATCTGCTCGTCGACTGCAATGGCGTCGGCTATGAAATCGACGTGCCGATGAGCACGTTCTACAACCTGCCGAACACCGGCGACAAGGTCGTGCTGCTCACGCAGATGATCGTCCGTGAAGACGCGCATCTGCTCTACGGCTTTCTCACCGCGCAGGAGCGCTCGACCTTCCGCGAATTGCTGAAGATCAGCGGCATTGGCGCACGCATGGCGCTGGCGGTGCTGTCCGGCATGAGCGTGCACGAGCTCTCGCAAACCGTGACGACGCAGGACGCCGCGCGGCTGACGCGCGTGCCGGGCATCGGCAAGAAAACCGCCGAGCGCCTGCTGCTCGAACTGAAAGGCAAGCTCGGTGCCGATCTCGGCGCGATGGCGAGCGCCGCTTCGCAGTCGGACCACGCGTCGGACATTCTCAATGCGCTGCTCGCGCTCGGTTATTCCGAGAAGGAAGCGCTCGCTGCCATCAAGAACGTGCCGGCCGGAACGGGTGTGTCGGAAGGCATCAAGCTGGCGTTGAAGGCGCTCTCGAAAGCGTAAGCGCAGGGATTCGGCCTAGGCCATCCGGCCAGCTTCGCCGCGCAAAAGCTCGCTGTACAATCGGACCATGATCGAAACCGACAAACTCGCCGCCGAACGCGTCATCTCGGCCTCGCCCGTCTCGCCCAACGAGGAAGCGTTCGAGCGCGCGTTGCGCCCGCACAAGCTGGACGAATACATCGGGCAGGAAAAGGCGCGCGGGCAGCTCGAAATCTTCATCGAAGCCGCCAAGCGGCGTTCCGAAGCGCTCGATCACGTGCTGCTGTTCGGGCCGCCGGGCCTCGGGAAGACCACGCTCGCGCACATCATCGCGCGGGAAATGGGTGTGAATCTGCGGCAGACCTCGGGGCCGGTCCTGGAGCGTGCAGGCGACCTCGCGGCGCTGCTCACGAATCTCGAAGCCAACGACGTGCTGTTCATCGACGAGATTCACCGGCTGTCGCCGGTGGTCGAGGAAATCCTGTACCCGGCGCTGGAGGATTATCAGATCGACATCATGATCGGCGAAGGTCCGGCCGCGCGCAGCGTGAAGCTGGACTTGCAGCCGTTCACGCTGGTCGGCGCAACTACGCGCGCAGGCATGCTGACGAATCCGCTGCGCGACCGGTTCGGCATCGTGTCGCGGCTGGAGTTTTATAACGCCAGCGAACTGGCGCGCATCGTCGCACGTTCGGCGTCGCTGCTGAAGGCAGATATCGTCAATGAAGGCGCGCTTGAAATCGCCAAGCGTTCGCGCGGCACGCCGCGGATTGCCAACCGCCTGCTGCGGCGCGTGCGCGACTACGCCGAAGTGAAAGCGGACGGCATGATCACCGCCGACGTCGCCGACAAAGCGCTGAAAATGCTTGACGTCGATCCGGTCGGCTTCGACCTGATGGACCGCAAGCTGCTCGAAGCGATCCTGCACAAGTTCGACGGCGGTCCGGTCGGCGTGGACAATCTGGCGGCGGCCATCGGCGAAGAGCGCGACACCATCGAGGACGTGCTGGAGCCGTATCTGATCCAGCAAGGCTTCCTGCAACGCACACCGCGCGGGCGCGTGGCCACGATGCTCACGTACCGCCACTTCGGGCTCGTCGCGCCCGACGCCGGTCCAGTGCGCGACATGTGGAACGCCAATAACGGCTAGGCGCGTTTGCGGAAATTGTCGTCGTCGGTATCGGTGGAAAGGTGCGCGACGTCACCCCACGACACCACGGTGGCGCCGTCCACGCTGTAATCCACGATGTTGATGCTGCAATTGAGCAGCGGCCAGTTGCGCGGCTCCTGCAACGGCAGTTTCATCGCGAACCGGTAGACGCAGTCCAGCACGCCGCCGTGCGCCACGACCGCGATTCGCCCGCCCGCATGCGCGGCCACGATCGGCTCCATTGCATGCACCACGCGGTGATAGAACACGCGCTGCGATTCGCCGTCGCCGGGCGGCGAGAAGCCTGGATCACGCGTCTGCCATTCGACATATTCGGCGGGAAACTTCTCGTTGATCTCGTCGCTGTCGTGCGCCTGGAAAGCGCCGAAGAAACGCTCGCGCAGTCCCTCTGACAACCGTATCTCAAGTCCCAGTGCATCGGCAAAAGGCTGCGCCGTCAGTCGCGCGCGTTGAAGATCGCTCGAATAAACCGCATCGATGCGCCCCTCGCGGGCAAGCCGCGCACTCAGTTGCTCCGCCTGCTGCACACCGTGCGCCGACAGCGGAATATCGACGTGTCCCTGAATGCGTTTGAGGCGATTCCAGTCGGTTTCGCCGTGTCGAATGAAGAGGACCTGCGTCGTCATATGCTTCCTGTTTTCAGGGCCGCACTTGCAGCCAGAAGGTGACCGGACCGTCGTTGACGAGCGACACCTGCATCTCGGCGCCGAATTCGCCCGTCTCGACGATGGGATGCTTCGCGCGCGCCTGCGTCACGAAGTAATCGAAGAGCCGCTTGCCTTCGTCCGGGGGCGCGGCCGGCGTGAAGCTCGGGCGCAAGCCGCTCGAGGTATCGGCGGCCAGCGTGAATTGCGACACCAGCAGCACGCCGCCCGCGCGCCCCGCGCCATCCATGTTGGCGACCGGCAGATTCATCTTGCCGGCGGCGTCGCTGAACACGCGATACGCCAGCATCTTCGCGAGCAGTTTGTCCGCGGCGGCTTCGTTGTCGCCGCGCTCGGCGCAGACCAGCGCCAGCAGGCCCGCTTCGATCGCGCCCGTCACGCGTTCGTTCACGCGCACGTCGGCGCGCCTGACCCGCTGAATCAGCGCGATCATCGCTCAGGCGGTCAGCGTGATGCGCGCAAAACGGCGCTTGCCCACCTGGACGATAAACTCGCCCGCTTCGATCTTCAGGGCCTTGTCGGAGACGGTAGCGCCGTCGATCTTCACGCCGCCCTGCTCGATATTGCGCAGGGCTTCGCTGGTCGAAGGCACGAGGCCCGCCTGCTTGAGCAACTGGCCAATGGCCAGCGGCGCGCCCGCAAGCGTGACGCTCGGAATGTCGTCCGGCACGCCGCCCTTCGCGCGATGATTGAAGTCGTCGAGCGCACGCTCGGCATCCGCTTGCGAATGGAAGCGCGCGACGATTTCCTGCGCCAGCATCACCTTGAAGTCGCGCGGATTGCGCCCGCCTTCGGCTTCGCGCTTGTAGCCTTCGATCTCGCTCATCGGCCGGAACGACAGCAGCTCGAAGTAACGCCACATCAGCACGTCCGAGATGCTCATCAGCTTGCCGAACATGTCGGTGGGCTTCTCGCTGATGCCGATGTAGTTGTGCTTCGACTTCGACATCTTCTCGACGCCGTCGAGCCCTTCGAGAAGCGGCATGGTCAGGATGCACTGCTGTTCCTGGCCATATTGCTTCTGCAGTTCACGGCCGACGAGCAAGTTGAACTTCTGGTCCGTGCCGCCGAGTTCGAGATCCGCATTCAGCGCGACGGAGTCGTAGCCCTGCATCAGCGGGTAGAGGAATTCGTGGATCGAGATGGGCACGCCGCCCTGGAACCGCTTGGTGAAGTCTTCGCGCTCCAGAATGCGCGCGACCGTGTAGCGCGAGGCCAGCTTGATCATGCCGTCGGCGCCGAGCGGCATCGACCATTCGCTGTTGTAGCGGATCTCGGTCTTGTCGCGGTCCAGGACAAGCGCCGCCTGTTCGAAATAGGTCTTCGCGTTGGTCTCGATCTGTTCGCGCGTGAGCGGCGGGCGCGTGGCGTTGCGGCCGGACGGGTCGCCGATCAGCGAGGTGAAATCGCCGATCAGGAAAATCACCTGATGGCCGAGATCCTGCAGCTGACGCATCTTGTTCAGCACGACCGTATGGCCGATGTGGATGTCCGGCGCCGTCGGATCGAGGCCAAGCTTGATGCGCAGCGGCTTGCCCGTCGCGGCGCTCCTCGCGAGCTTCTGCGCGAATTCGTCTTCGATCAGCAGTTCGTCGCAGCCACGCTTCGCGATGGCAAGCGCGCTCTTCACTTCGTCGGTAATCGGAAAGCGCTGGGCGGCAGGCGCGGAAGAGGCGTTGGAGTCTGTGGTCATGCTTGCGGCTTGTGAAGTCAAAAGGTTCGATGGCTGGCGTTGGCGGCGGCTCGTGCGGCGCCTTGGCCACGGTCCGGGCTGGCCGGATGGGTCGCCGCGTCGGTCCGCGGCGCGCGCGGCGAATGACGGAATCGCGCGCATTGAATGCTTCAAACCGGCAATTTTACGCGATCAGACGGCTATTCGTGCCGTTTCGTATCGATTTGCACCGTTCGGGGGCGGCCTGCCGCACGCTCGGATGTGGCGCACGAGACGGATCGATTCAGACGCATCTTAACGATTCGGTCCTTAACCCGGATAATCGCCGCTGGATCGAGGAATCCAGCGGCAGCGGGCATCGCATCGACGAGGAGAGCAGCGTGGGAAAGAAAGCCGAAGCAATCGAAACCGGCAAGGCAGATGGCGTGTACTTCGGCTTGATGTCCGGCACCAGCATGGACGGCGTGGACGGCGTGGCAGTGCAGTTCGCGGCCGGCAAGCCGCCCGTCGTGCTCGGCGAGGCGCACGTGTCGTTTTCGAAAGGCTTGCGGGACGCACTCTTCGCGCTGCAATCGCCGGGCGAGAACGAAATCGAGCGCGAAGCCCTCGCCGCCAACGCGCTCGCCACGCGCTATGCGGTGTGCTGCCATGAATTGCAGAGCATGAGCGGGTATTCAGCGGCGAAGGTGCGCGCCATTGGCGTGCATGGGCAGACGGTGCGGCATCGGCCGGAAAAGGGTTACACGCGGCAGATCAACAACGCGGCGTTGCTGGCGGAGATGACCAGCATCGATGTTGTCGCGGACTTCCGGAGCCGCGATGTCGCGGCGGGTGGCCAGGGTGCGCCGCTCGTGCCCGCCTTCCACGCGACGGTGTTTGGCGCAAGAAACGAGACGCGGGTGGTGGGCAACCTGGGCGGCATCAGCAATATCACGATCCTCTCGGCCAGCGGCGAAGTGCGCGGCTTCGATTGCGGGCCGGCAAACGCGCTGATCGACGAGTGGACGCTGCGTCATTTGCAAAAGCCCTACGACGAAGGCGGACAATTCGCGGCACAGGGACAGGTGAATGCGCCATTGCTGAACGCGCTGCTCGACGAACCGTTCTTCGATCTTCCGCCGCCCAAGAGCACCGGGCGCGATCTGTTCAATCCCGCGTGGATGGACGCGAAGTTGGGCGCGTTCGCGCAGCTCGCTCCCGCCGATGTCCAGGCGACCCTCACCGCGCTCACCGCGACGACGGTTGCGCGCGAGATTGCCCGGCACGCATCGGACACGCGCGCGGTTTATGTATGCGGCGGCGGCGCGCGCAATCCGGTCTTGCTGAAGATGCTGCAGCAGGCGCTGGAGGATGGCGGCGTGAACGGCGTGCCGGTGATGACGACCGATGCGCTTGGCGTGCCGCCGCAGCAGGTCGAGGCGCTGGCCTTCGCCTGGCTCGCGATGCGTTGCGTCGCGCGTGAACCGGGCAATCTTCCGGCGGTGACGGGCGCAGCGGGTGAGCGGGTGCTCGGCGCGATCTATCCGCATTGAAGGCGCTTTGAACGCGACATAGGACCCATAAAAAACGGAGCCCGCAGGCTCCGTTTTTTCACGCACGCTTACGTGCGATGTGCTCTCAAACCGAGAACGACGATCCGCAACCGCAGGTGGTCGAGGCGTTCGGGTTCTTGATGACGAACTGTGCGCCGTTGATATCGTCCTTGTAGTCGATCTCCGCGCCGACCAGATACTGATAGCTCATCGAGTCGATCAGCAACTGCACACCGCCCTTCTCTGTCACGGTGTCGTCTTCGTTCACGGTTTCATCGAACGTGAAACCGTACTGGAAACCGGAGCATCCGCCGCCCTGCACGAACACGCGCAGTTTCAGGTCGGGATTGCCTTCTTCGTCGATCAATTGCTTGACCTTGTCCGCCGCTGCGTCGGTGAAGACGAATGGCAACGGCATTTCGATCGTGGGGGTGTCGCTGACAGCGCTCATTCGAACTCTCCAATTAAGCTTCTAGCCGCTATTGTAGGGCTGATCTCGATATCGTGCCGAAAGTCCATGGAATCAATGGGCTGGTATAAATTTCGACAGCCCGGACCGGCGTGCGTCGGAACACAAAAAAGCCGCCGGCACAGTAGTGCGGGCGGCCTTTGCAGCAGCTTCGCAGTGAGGCCGAAACCAGCCCCCAATGCGAAACCCGCAACCCCAAGCGCTTAACGCTTCGAGAATTGCTTCCGGCGACGTGCCTTGTGGAAACCGACCTTCTTACGTTCCACTTCACGCGCGTCACGGGTGACGAAGCCAGCGTTCGACAGTTGTGACTTCAGCGTAGCGTCGTAGTCCATCAGCGCGCGCGTGATGCCGTGGCGAACCGCACCCGCTTGACCCGTCTCACCGCCGCCATTCACGTTGACCTTGATGTCGAACGTGGTGCCGTGGTTCGTGAGTTCGAGCGGCTGGCGCACGATCATCAGCGAGGTTTCACGCGAGAAGTAGTCGGCGATGGGCTTGCCATTGACGATGATCTCGCCCTTGCCCGACTTGATGAAGACGCGAGCGACGGCGCTCTTGCGGCGGCCCGTACCGTAGTTCCAGTTACCGATCATGTGGGCTCCCCTTAGATCTCGAGCGCTTTAGGCTGTTGAGCCGTATGCGGATGCGTTGCTTCGGCGTAGACCTTCAGCTTCTTGATCATCGCGTAGCCGAGCGGACCCTTCGGAAGCATGCCCTTGACAGCCTTCTCGAGCGCACGGCCCGGGAAGCGCTCTTGCATCTTGCCGAACGTCGTTTCGTAGATGCCGCCCGGGTAGCCCGAGTGACGATAGTACTTCTTGTCCGTGGTCTTGTTGC
This sequence comes from Caballeronia sp. LZ035, assembly GCF_031451175.1. Lineage (NCBI taxonomy): Bacteria > Pseudomonadati > Pseudomonadota > Betaproteobacteria > Burkholderiales > Burkholderiaceae > Caballeronia > Caballeronia sp. LZ035. The sequence goes on along the minus strand of NZ_JARUXS010000001.1, from coordinate 658,236 downwards.
CGGTGACCTTCAGCTTGCCGGCATTGACGATGATGATGAAATCACCGGTGTCGACGTGCGGGGTAAATTCAGGCTTGTGCTTGCCGCGAAGACGGCGTGCCACTTCGCTGGCGACACGGCCGAGAACCTTATCCGTCGCGTCAATCACGTACCATTCGCGCGTCACCTCTTCGGCTTTTGCGGAAAACGTCTTCATGATCGATCCAAAAAATTGAATTGCCCTTGAACTTGGCGTTGTTCGGCCCTGCTTATTGGGTGCGTTCGCAGGACATTGATGCCTTCCCACGACGCTTGCAGGCTCTCACAAGCCTCTCTCCGCGGGCGTGTGGCGAAGAGAACTTTGAATTATATAGGGAAATCAAGCACTGCGTCAAAGGGGGCGGTCTGGACCAGGTCGCATCGCTCATGGAAAGCTAGGAAACGGGCGAGGCGCAAAACCGAAGGACGAAAAAAAGCCCGGGCAACTGAGGCTCGGGCTTAATCCACCAAAGGAGGAGGTGGAGGAGACAAAGTCGAGTATAGGCACGGTCATGCTGCGAAGCAAGAAGATTTGCATCATGAAATTTCATTTCATTATTCGAAATGGAGGAATGGATTGTATCCATTCTATTTTTCTCTTTTGATTCAGCTATTTGACGAATTTTTCATCCCGACCAAGCGCCAATTTCTGCGTCTATAGCTTGCCCTCGACTTGTTTTTTACCCGGGCCTTGCACGCTCAAGAGCGCCCTTTCCCGCCCGTCAACCCGGAAATGTGCGTAAGCCGCTCGCAGGCCGAATGCGACGACCCGTTACAATGATTCCCTCTGTAACGAAGCGTTGAGCAGCTGGAGCCTGAGCATGGAATGCAAAGTGAGCTGGATGGGACAAGACGGCATGGCCTTCGCTGCCGAAACGGGCAGCGGCCACCTCGTGAACATGGACGGCGCGCCGGAAGGCGGCGGCCGCAACCTCGCGCCGCGGCCGATGGAAATGGTGCTGCTCGGCACCGGCGGCTGTACCGCCTATGACGTGGTGATGATCCTCAAGAAGAGCCGCCAGGAAATCCAGGACTGCTCGGTCACCCTTAAGGCCGACCGCGCGAGCGAAGATCCGAAGGTCTTCACGAAGATCCACTTCCACTTCACAGTGACCGGCAAGAACCTAAACCCGGCGACAGTCGAACGTGCCATCAACCTGTCGCACGACAAATACTGCTCGGCGTCGATCATGCTGGCGAAGAGCGGCACGGAACTGACGCATTCGTTCGACATCGTCGAAGCGTAATCACAGCGCGCCTAAAAACAAAAAGAGCCGACGTCGCAAGACGCCGGCTCTTTTTTCGAATAACGACAAAGCGGGCCGATAAGCCGGATTCTGTGCACGCACCGGCCGAAACCGGCGCACGTGGCAATCATTCCTCTAGACGCGCCATTGCTGACGCGCTCAAGCTTCCTACCCGCAGACGAACGGGGGCACCGTCCTGCATCGCGAAGATGCTTGCCTGCCTATTTGGAATTGCTCCGGGTGGAGGTTACCGTGCCGAAACGCCTCGCGACGTTCGCGGTGCGCTCTTACCGCACCGTTTCACCCTTACCTGATCTCCGGACTTGCGCCCGAAGCCATCGGCGGTTTGCTTTCTGTTGCCCTGTTCCGCGTGTTGCCACGGATGGCCGTTAGCCATCACCCTGCCCTGTGGAGTCCGGACTTTCCTCGCCCTCTTCGGTCGAAACCATCGAGGCCGCGATTGCCTGGCCCGCTTTGCGGCATCGATTCTAACATCCGCCTAGCGCCCGACCGTCCGGCGTCCCGACCGAAACACCGTGGCATCGTCGTAGAAGGCGGCGCCCGCATTTGCGTCGCACCAGCCCGGCACGCCCATCACCGGCAACGGCGCGAAGGCGCGGCTGTCGAACGGACCAGCGGCGATGCGCGTCGCGACACTTTCATCGATGAGCGCGCGGCGGCCGTCATCGTCCAGGGAGAAATAACACAAGGGCACCTCGACAATCCACGCGTGCCCCGTGCACGCCTTGTACGGCGCGACGAGCTTCTCCAGCAAGGCATGGCCGAAGATGCGCACCTCGCAACGCGTGCCCCACGCCGCGCGCCCGCCGACGAACAGCGCGCGCCAGTCGAAGGCGCGCAGGGCATCGGTGAGCGCGGCATCGGCGGAGACGAAAAATACGGCGTTTTCGTCGAAGAGCGTGAGGGCATCCCGCACGGCGCCGCGCGTGGGACCGATGCCGAGCGCCGCAATCTGCTCCGCCTGGCGCGCGTTCAGCGCCGCCTTGATGCGCGGATACGCGAACCACATCGACGCGTTGAAGAAATCGTGCAGGTTGTGGCGTGTGGGCACGCAGCCGGTCTCGGCAATGTGCCCTTCGTAGGACGCACCGGCCGGCAGAGCGTCCTGCCCGATGAACGCGAGCCGTGCGCCGCGTCCCGTTACGTGCGCGGTATCCAACGCGTCCGCATTCAGCACCGCGAGATAGTCGGCATGGCCGTCCAGTGCCGCCGCTTGCCAGCGCCTGCCGCGCGCCTCGATGGACGCGAGCCACGGCCGCGTCCAGTCGATGTCAGCGAAACCCGCGCTCACGCCCGACGTTTCAGCTTGCGTCCGCGAAACGCCAGCCGATGGTCTCGCCGCCGCGCAACGGCACGATGGTCGCGTCGCCGGCGGTGAATTCCGCGGGCAGCGTCCACGCGCCGCGTTCCAGCGTCACGGTTTCCTTGCTGCGGGGCAGGCCGTAGAAGTCCGCGCCGTGGAAGCTCGCAAAACCTTCGAGTTTATCGAGCGCGCCAGCCTTGTCGAAGCTCTCGGCATACAGTTCCAGCGCGTGCAACGCCGTGTAGCAGCCCGCGCAGCCGCAGGCATGCTCCTTCAGTCCCTTCGGATGCGGCGCGCTGTCCGTGCCGAGGAAGAAACGCGGATTGCCCGACGTCGCCGCCTCGACCAGCGCGACGCGATGCGTCTCGCGCTTGAGCACCGGCAGGCAGAAGTAATGCGGCCGCATGCCGCCGACCAGCATGATATTGCGGTTGTAAAGCAGGTGATGCGCGGTGATGGTCGCGCCAATGGTGCCATCGGGCCCTTCGGCCTCGCGCACGTAGTCGGCGGCGTCCTTCGTCGTGATGTGTTCGAACACGACCTTGAGCGCCGGAAAATCGCGGCGCAGCGGCGTCATCACCCGGTCAATGAACACCTTTTCGCGATCGAACACGTCGATGTCGCCATCCGTGACTTCGCCGTGGATCAGCAGCGGCATGCCGCTTTCCTGCATCGCCTCGAGCGTCTTTGCGCATTTCCCGAGATCCGTGACGCCCGCGTCCGAATTGGTCGTCGCGCCCGCCGGATACAGCTTCACGCCATGCACGAAGCCACTCGCCTTCGCGCGACGGATTTCGTCGGGCGGTGTGTTGTCGGTGAGATAGAGCGTCATCAGCGGCTCGAAACGCGCGCCGGCGCCGTCTTTCGGCAGCGCCGCCAGGATGCGTTCGCGGTAAGCGCCGGCCAATTCGGTCGTGGTGACCGGCGGCTTGAGGTTCGGCATGATGATCGCGCGGCCGAACTGGCGCGCCGTGTGCGGCAGCACGGCCGCGAGGGTGGCGCCGTCGCGCACGTGCAAATGCCAGTCGTCGGGGCGCGCGAGGGTGAGCGACTGAATCGAGGATGAAGGTGCGGACATGGCGAGATGACGGGGAACGTTGGAATAGGGCAAGCCACGCGAGCACAGGGAAAATCCGCCGTGGAAATTGCACAACGCGTGCCGTTATGAGCGGTTGCGCGATTTTTTCGCGCTTGCCTCGGTGATATGCTTGTCGGACGTATTGTAACAACCCGTTCAGGGCGACAGCCCGCCTGCCTCAGCGACATGTGCCAACTTCTCGGAATGAATTGCGCCGAACCCACGGACGTGACGTTCTCGTTCACCGGGTTTGCAGCGCGCGGCGGCGTAACCGATCATCACGCCGACGGCTGGGGCATCGCATTCTTCGAGGACAAGGCCTGCCGGCTGTTCATCGACCATCAGTCCTCGGCCAGTTCGCCTTTGGCGGACATGGTCAAGCGCTATCCGATCAAGTCCAAGAACACCATCGCCCACATTCGCAAGGCGACGCAAGGGCACATCCTGCTGGAGAACTGCCATCCGTTCATGCGCGAACTGTGGGGCCGCCACTGGATCTTCGCGCACAACGGCGACCTGAAAGGCCATGCGCCGGAACTGACCGGCGTCTATCAGCCGGTCGGCACCACGGATAGCGAACTGGCTTTCTGCGCGCTGCTGCAAGGCCTGCGTCGCCAGTTCCCCTGCTCGCAGCCGCCGCTGGACGAACTGTTCGACGCCCTCGCCGAACTCACGCGCGACATCACGCAATACGGCGTGTTCAACTTCCTGATGTCGAACGGCCAGGCGCTGTTCTCGCACTGCTCCACCCATTTGTACTATCTGGTGCGCAGCTGGCCGTTCTCGACGGCGCATCTGATCGACGCCGACATGTCCATCGACTTCGCCAAATACACGACGCCCGAAGATCGCGTGGCGGTGATCGCCACGTCGCCGCTCACGGACGACGAAATCTGGACCCGCTTCGCCCCGGGCGATCTCGCGATGTTCCAGTGCGGCGCGCTGGCGCGCACGGTGAACGTGCCGGTGCCGGAGGCGGTCGCGAAGAAAGCGGCCGAGCCGCTTGCGAAAGCCTGCGTCGGCTCGGCGCTGCAGATCGAGGCCATGCGCAGCACGGCCACGGTCGAATCGGAACTCGGGATCGAGTGAGATAAAAAAACGGCGCTTCGAAAGCGCCGTTTTCATTTCGCATTACGCGGTCAAGCTCAGTGCAGGATCTTCGCGAGGAAGTCCTTCGCGCGGTCCGACTTCGGATTCGCGAAGAACGCTTCCTTCTGATCGTCCTCGACGATCAGCCCGCGATCCATGAAGATCACGCGGTTCGCCACCTTCTTCGCAAAGCCCATTTCGTGCGTCACGCACATCATGGTCATGCCTTCCTGCGCGAGTTCGACCATCACGTCGAGCACCTCGTTGATCATCTCCGGATCGAGCGCGGAGGTGGGTTCGTCGAAGAGCATCGCGATCGGGTCCATCGAGAGCGCGCGCGCAATCGCCACGCGCTGCTGCTGACCGCCCGACAACTGGCCCGGGAACTTGTCCGCATGCGCGCGCAGACCCACGCGGTCCAGCAGCTTCAGCCCCTTTTGCGTCGCTTCGTCGTTCGAGCGGCCGAGCACCTTGACCTGCGCGAGCGTCAGGTTCTGCGTGATCGTCAGATGCGGGAACAGCTCGAAATGCTGGAACACCATGCCGACCTTCGAGCGCAGCTTCGAGAGATTGGTCTTCTTGTCGGTGAGCGACTGGCCGTTGATCGTGATCTCGCCCTTCTGGAACGGTTCGAGACCGTTCACCGTCTTGATGAGCGTCGACTTGCCCGAGCCCGACGGACCGCACACCACGACCACCTCGCCCTTCTTCACTTCGGTCGTGCAGTCCGTCAGCACCTGGAACTGCCCGTACCACTTGGAAACATTCTTGATAGAGATCATCTTGCGACCTTTTTCTGAAGACTTTTGACGAGGGCCGACGCCACCACGCAAATCACGAAGTAGCAGGCGCCCGCGAACAGGATCATTTCGACGGACGTGCCGTCGCGGTCCCCGATGTTCGTTGCCGTGCGGAAGAAGTCCGCGAGGCTGATGACGTACACGAGCGACGTATCCTGGAACAAAACGATGGCCTGGGTAAGCAGCAGCGGCACCATCGCGCGGAAGGCCTGCGGCAGCACCACCAGCTTCATGGCCTGGCTGTAGGTCATGCCGAGCGCGAACGCGGCGTTCACCTGGCCGCGCGGCACGGCCTGAATGCCGGCGCGGATGATTTCCGAATAGTACGCGGCTTCGAACAGCGAGAACGCGACCATCGCCGAAGCGAGGCGGATGTCGATGTCCGCCGACAACCCAAGCACGTTCTGCAGCAACTGCGGCACGATCAGGAAGAACCACAGCAGCACCATCACGAGCGGAATCGAGCGGAACAGCGTGACGTAGGTGCTCGCGAACCATTGCAGCGGCTTGACGCCCGAGAGCCGGAACAGCGCGAGCACGGTGCCCCAGATGATCCCGATCACGATGGCCAGCACCGTGATTTGCAGCGTGATCTTCGCGCCGGTCATCAGCGTCGGCCAGGACGCGAGGATGTCATTCCAGTTGAAATGCATTACTTGCCTCCGATGTAGCCGGGCAGGCGGGTTTTCGCCTCGAGCAGGCGCATCAGCTGCATCACGACGAGATTGATGATCATGTAGGCGATCGTCACCGCGATGAACGACTCATAGGTCTGCGCCGTGTAGTCGACGAGCTGGCGGGCTTGTGCAGACAGATCGAGCAGACCGATGGTCGACGCCACCGCCGAGTTCTTGAACACGTTGAGGAACTCCGACGTGAGCGGCGGCACGATGATGCGGTACGCGACCGGCATCAGCACGTAGCGGTAGGTCTGCCATTCGGTGAAGCCCATCGCGAGGCCCGCATTGCGCTGGCCGCGCGGCAGTGCGTTGATGCCCGAGCGCACCTGTTCGCACACGCGCGCGCCGGTGAACAGCCCGAGACAGATGATCGACGATGAAAAGAACTGCGCCGACGGCGGCAGTTGCTTGAACCAGTTGCCCCAGGACACGGGCAGCAGTTCCGGAATCACGAGGTACCAGACGAAGAACTGCACGATCAGCGGAATATTGCGAAAGATCGCGACATAGACGGTGCCGATGGCCGCCAGCTTGCGGTTCGGGACCGTGCGCAGAATGCCGAACAGCGAGCCGACCACCAACGCGATCACCCAGGCGGCGAGCGACACGGTGATCGTCACCCAGAAGCCGGAGATCAGCCAGCCGAGATAGGTCGTGGGCTCGCCGGTCGAAACGGGACTCAGCAGAACGCCCCAGTTCCAGTGATAAGACATGGACTCACTCCAAAAAGAAACGGAAGAAGCAAGCTCCTTCCGTTTCGTTCGTTCGATACTCGAAGCGGTTAGTCGATGGCCTTGTCATTCGGGCTCTTGTAGAGAGCCTTGATGTCATCACTTTCCGGGAAGTTGAGGTTGAGACCCTTCGGCGGGATCGGGCTTTCGAACCACTTCTTGTAGATCTTGTCGGCGTCGCCCGAGGTTTCGACCTTGGCAATCGCGTCGTCCACGACCTTCTTGAACTCCGGATCGTTCTTGCGGATCATGCAGCCGTACGCTTCATGCGACTGCGGCGCACCGACGATCACGAAATCGCCCGGGTTGTTCGACTTGGCGCGTTCGCCGGCAAGCAGCGCATCGTCCATCATGAAGGCCACCGCGCGGCCGGTCGACAGCGTCAGGAACGACTCGCCGTGATCCTTCGCGCTGATGATGTTCATGCCCATGTTCTTGTCCTGGTTCATCTTGCGAAGCAGGCGTTCGGACGTGGTGCCGGCGGTCGTCACGACCGTCTTGCCCTTCAGGTCGGCCCAGTCCTTCACGCCCGACTCCTTCTTGGTCATGAGACGCGTGCCGATCACGAAGATCGTGTTCGAGAAGGCCACTTGCTGCTGGCGTTCGGCGTTGTTCGTGGTCGAGCCGCACTCGATGTCCACCGTGCCGTTCTGCACGAGCGGAATGCGGTTCTGCGAGGTGATCGGCGTCAGCTTGACCTTCAGGTCGGACATGCCGAGCTTCGTCTTGACGGCCTCGACCACCTTCATTGCGAATTCGTGGGAATAGCCGACGACCTGTTGCTTGTCGTCATAGTACGAGAAAGGAATGGACGATTCGCGATGCCCCAGCGAGATGACACCCGTGTCCTTGATCTTCTTCAGCGTGCCGGCGTCTTGCGCGTAGGCGCCCGTTGCGATGAAACCGAGCGCGGCAACCAGCAGCGCAGCCTTTTTAATCTTCATGTGTTCGATCTCCTGTGGCGAAAAACCGGGCCAAGTTTAGCAGGGTAATTATTCTGAAAGAATGATTGTTAACCCACTCCGTCTTATTTTTAAGACGGATGGCCGCCCGATTGCGACGGCGCATGTTACTGGCGTTTTTTGACTAACGCATGGCGTGTTACATCTGCCGCGCCCGCCTGTAGTTTTCATGCAAATGCGTGCGGCATTCGGTCAAAAGCCGCACGCATGAATCAGTGAGCGAAGCGCGGGTCCGCCTCCTGCGGACCGCTCACGTGCTGACCGCTTCCGCGTACCGAATCAGGGATACAGGCCGCGCATCTCGCGCGCCTGGAGGATCCGCGAGCACGCAACGATGAACGCCGCCGTGCGCACCGACACCTGATGCTCGCTCGCCACCTGCCAGACGCCAGCGAAGGCTTCGCGCATCACGCGTTCCAGACGCTGGTTGATCTCGTCCTCGGTCCAGAAGAAGCTCGAGAAGTCCTGCACCCACTCGAAGTACGACACGGTCACGCCGCCCGCATTGGCGATCACGTCGGGAATCACGAGGACGCCCTTGTCGGTCAGGATGTCGTCCGCCGCCGTGGTCGTCGGGCCGTTCGCGCCTTCCACCACGATCTTCGTGCGGATCTTGCCGGCGTTCTTCTCGGTGATCTGGTTTTCGAGCGCCGCCGGGATCAGGATGTCGCTTTCGATCATCCAGAATTCATCCGCCTGTACCGGATCCGCGCCCGCGAAGCCGCCCACGCCGCCGTTCTGCGCAACGTGCTCCAGAAGCGCGACGGTATCGATGCCCTTCGAGTTATGCAGCGTGCCGGTGTGATCCTGCACGGCGATCACGCGCGCGCCCGCTTCCTGGAACAGCTTGGCCGCGATGCCGCCCACGTTGCCGAAGCCCTGCACCGCGATGCGCGCGCCTTCGATCTCCATGCCGATGCGCCGCGCCGCCTCGCTGCCGACCACGAACACGCCGCGTCCGGTGGCTTCCTTGCGGCCGAGTGAACCGCCGAGCGAGATCGGCTTGCCGGTGACGACGCCGGTGGCCGTCTGCCCCTGGTTCATGGAGTAGGTGTCCATCATCCACGCCATGATCTGCTCGTTCGTGTTCACGTCCGGCGCGGGGATGTCCGTGTTCGGCCCGATGATGATGCCGATCTCGCTGGTGTAGCGACGCGTCAGCCGTTCGAGTTCGCCGCGCGACAGCGTGCGCGGATCCACGCGGATGCCGCCCTTCGCGCCGCCGTACGGCACGTTCACGGCGGCGTTCTTCACCGACATCCACGCGGACAGCGCCATGACTTCCGACAGCGTCACGTCCTGGTGGTAACGCACGCCACCCTTGCCGGGGCCGCGCGACGTGTTGTGTTGCACGCGATAGCCTTCGAAGTGCGCGACGGTGCCGTTATCGAGTTCGATCGGGCAGTCGACGACGAGGATGCGCTTGGGGCGCTTGAGGGTTTCGAGCCAGCGCGAGAGAGAACCGAGATAGGGAGCGACGCGATCGACCTGCTTCAGATAGTTGCCCCAAGGACCGAGATCATCGGCATTGAGGTACGACGGGATGGCATGTTTGGCGTCCGGCGTTTGCGCGTTCGACGAAGACATTGAGGCTCCAGCGGTGAAGGAATGCAGCCATTGTGGAAAAACGGGGTCTGCAAATCCAATGCCGGTTTTTTATCCCGTCATGCGTTTCGCGCATAACGTCTGCAAGCCTTACGTGGCGGCGGTTTCAGCCGCCTTGAGCAGCTCTTCGTTGACCGCGTCCCAGAGCGCGCGCATCAAGGCCTGGCGCGGCTCCTCGCCCGGCAACGCCAGCTTGTCGCGATACAGCCGGATGTCCATGGTCAGCGTGAACTGGCCCGCGGGCGTGCCGCGCGTGCCCCGGTCGAGGCGGATGAGCCGGCCCTCCTCCACCGCATCCTCCACGGCGCTGTGCGGCAGGAAGGCGATGCCATGGCCCGCGATCGCCATGGCCTTGAGTCCTTCGGCCATGTCCGTTTCATAGACCTTGTCGAGATAGAGGCGTACGGGTGAGGTCGCGATGATCGTCTCGGTCATGCGTCCGAGGTACGCGTTCGGCGTGTACGACAGATAGGGCACCGGCGACTCGGCGGACGCGGGCAGCGTGAAGCGCGCGCGGCCGCCTTTCGTCACCGCGGAGAACGGGCTGATCGGTTCGGTGCCGAGCGTGAGCATGTCGTAGCGCGCGGGATCGAGCGCCACCGGATGACTCGGATGGTGATAACCCATCACCAGATCGCAGCCGCCTTCCACCAGCGACAGCACTGCGTCGTGCACGTTGAGCGCGCGCAGGCGGGTGCGGATACGGCCGAGCCGCGCCTCGATATGTTCCAGCCAGCGGGGAAAATACGTCAGCGACAGCGTATGCGGCACGGCGAACTCGATGGTCGCCGCCGGCACGCCGCCCTGGCCGCGCAACAGCGTGCGCGCCTCGTGGAACTGCGAGAGCATCGCGAGCGCCTGCTCGTAGAAGACCTGGCCGGCTTGCGTGAGCCGGGTCGGATAGACGGAACGGTCGATCAGTTCGGTGCCGAGCCACGCTTCGAGCGCCTGGATGCGGCGTGAGAACGCGGGTTGCGTGATGTGCCGTAATTCAGCGGAGCGGCTGAAGCTGCGCGTCTCCGCGAGTGAAACGAAGTCTTCGAGCCATTTGAGTTCCATGCTTCGTCGTGTGCGCAATGCGCCTGTGGCAGCAAAACACGCATTTTATCGACACGCCTGCACTCTGGCGGCGACGCGGTCTTCAGACCCTCGCCGTATCCCGCTGATCCGCCGCTTCTCCCGCCTTCTGCTGCTGCAACGCCCACATCTGCGCGAAGAGTCCGCCTGCATCGAGCAATTCGGCAAAGGTGCCGCGTTCCACGATGCGCCCGTGATCCATCACGATGATCTGCTGCGCATGCACGACCGTCGAGAGCCGATGCGCGATGATCAGCGTGGTCCGCTCCCGCGCGATCGAATCCAGTTCGCGCTGAATGGCGCGCTCGGATTTCGAATCGAGCGCGGACGTGGCTTCATCGAAGATCAGGATGGGCGGGTTCTTGAGCAGCGTGCGCGCAATCGCGACGCGCTGCTTTTCGCCGCCCGACAGCTTCAGCCCGCGCTCGCCGACCGGCGTGTCGTAACCCGCTGGCAAAGCCTCGACGAAATCGTGAATATGCGCCGCGCGCGCCGCCGCGATCACTTCGTCGCGACTCGCGGAAGGACGGCCATACGCGATGTTGTAATAGATCGAATCGTTGAACAGCACGGTGTCCTGCGGCACGATGCCGATCGCCGCGCGCAGCGAATCCTGCGTGACGTCGCGAATGTCCTGTCCGTCGATGCGGATGGCGCCGCCCTGCTCGCGGTCGAGATCGTAGAAGCGGAACAGCAGGCGTCCGAGCGTCGACTTACCCGAGCCGCTGTGCCCGACCACGGCAGTCGTGGTGCCGGCGAGAATCGTGAAGTCGACGTCATGCAGGATGGTCCGCGCGCGTTCGTAGGCGAAGCTCACGTGCTCGAAGCGCACTTCGCCGCCGCGCACGGCGAGCGGCTGCGCATCCGGCGCGTCGGGCACTTCGCGACCCGCGCCGAGCAGCGTGAACATGCGGTCCATGTCGGTCAGCGCCTGCTTGAGCTCGCGATACACGACGCCCAGGAAATTGAGCGGGATATAGAGCTGCAACATGAAGGTGTTGATCAGCACGAGGTCGCCGAGGGTCAGGCGTCCCGCCATCACGCCCTGCGTCGCGCGCCACAGGATGAACACGAGCCCGACGCCGATGATCGTCTGCTGGCCGAAGTTGAGCATCGACAGGGAGCGCTGCGACTTGATCGCGGCCGCGCGATAGCGCTGCAAATTCTCGTCGTAGCGGCGCGTTTCCCATTCTTCGTTGCCGAAGTACTTGACCGTCTCGTAGTTGAGGAGAGAATCGATCGCGCGCGAATTGGCCTTCGAATCGAGGTCGTTCATCGTGCGACGGTAATGCGTGCGCCACTCGGTGACCTTCACGGTGAAGACGATGTACGTCACCAGCGCGGCCCCCGTGACGATCGCGTAATACGCCTCGTATTTGGTCACGAAGAACGCCAGCACGAGCCCGACTTCGACGAGCGTCGGCAGGATGCTGTACAGCGAGTAGGACACGAGTTGCTGGATGCCGCGCGTGCCGCGTTCGATGTCGCGCGACATGCCGCCCGTCTGCCGCTCCAGATGAAAGCGCAGCGACAGCGCATGCAGATGCCGGAACACGCGCAGCGCGAGTTGCCGTACGGCGCTTTCGGTGACCTTGGCGAACAGCAGTTCGCGCAGTTCGGTGAACAGCGAGGTAGAGAGGCGCGCGGCCGCATAAGCCACCACCAACAGCCCGATCCCGCCGATCAGCACGACACCCGGCGCATCCGTCGCGCGGCCGAGCGCGGTCAGATGCTGCACGGAAGACAGGCCATCGACGATCTTCTTCATCACGATCGGCACGCCCAGGTTCGCGACCTTCGCGCCGATCAGGCAGGTCAGCGCGAACGCGACGCGCCATCTATACGTGGTGAGATAAGGCAGCAGCGAGCGGATCGTCTGCCAGTCGTTGCGCGGGCCCTGGGGCACGGGCCCGGGCTCTCGGTTGGACGTGCGGCGCATGAGTATCGTGGGGCAAGCGCGCCGCTTCCAGCCGGAAGGCGGCGCCGGGTAAGGCATCGGTCGTCGGGGCGGGAGCCGGTCTCGCGCAGGCTTTCCCGTACAATTTACGGCAAGCGCCCGGCGCCGCTGCAGGTTGCCGCGCGGCCGGAAGCGCATCCATCAATCGGCATTGTCGCAGAAGGCCCAAGGGGCCGCTTGCGCCGGCCGCCCGCTCCTCCCTCGCCAACCGGATACCCTGTCATGACCGACCAATCCAATCTTCCCCAGAAGCAGGTCGCGCTGCGCGTCGTGCCGCAACCCGCCGACGCCAACGTCCACGGCGACGTCTTCGGCGGCTGGATCATGGCGCAGGTGGACATCGCCGGCTCCATTCCCGCAAGCCGCCGCGCCAACGGACGCGTCGCGACCGTGGCGGTGAATTCGTTTCTCTTCAAGCATCCGGTGTTCGTCGGCGACCTGCTGAGCTTCTATGCCGACATCGTGAAGACCGGCAACACGTCGGTCACCGTGTCGGTCGAGGTTTATGCGCAGCGCATGAGCCTCGCTGAAGAAGTCGTCAAGGTGACGGAAGCCATGCTCACCTACGTCGCGACCGACCGCGACCGCCGTCCGCGCGTGCTGCCGCCGCTCGACTGACACGCGTCAGTTCGGCAGCACGCCCTGTTGCAAGAGGCCGGGAATGGCCTCGTGCGGCATCGGGCGCGAGAAGAAGTAGCCCTGCATTTCGTCGCAGTCGCGTGCGCGCAGGAATTCGTGTTGCGCGGAGGTTTCGACGCCTTCCGCGATCACCTGCAACTCCAGCGAATGCGCGAGCGCGATGATCGCCGAGGTGATGGTTTCGTCATCGCTCGACGCGCCGATGTCCGCGACGAACGAGCGGTCGATCTTCAGTCGATGCACCGGAAAGCGCTTCAGATAGGACAGGCTCGAATAGCCGGTGCCGAAGTCGTCGATGGCAATGCCGATGCCCAGCGCCGACAGCTCGGACAGCATCGTGATCGCTTCCTCGGCGTTGCGCATGATCGCGCTTTCGGTGAGTTCGAGTTCGAGAAAGCGCGGCTCCAGTCCGGTTTCGTCCAGCACGGAGGTGACCAGCCGCGCGATATCGCGTTGCTGGAAATGGCGCGCCGACAGATTCACCGACACCCGCGCGGCCGGCAGGCCGGCGTCCTGCCAGGCCTTGTTCTGACGGCACGCCTCGCGCAGCACCCACTCCGACAACGGCCCGATCAAGCCGCTCTCTTCCGCGACCGGAATGAACGACGCCGGCGACACCAGCCCTTGGTCCGGGTCGAGCCAGCGCACGAGCGCCTCGATGCCGACAATCTGCCGCGTCGTCATGTCCACCTGCGGCTGATAGTGCAGCAGGAACTCGCCGTCGCGCAGCGCTCGCCGCAGACGGCGCTCGAGGTTCATGCGCGCGCCGACGCTCGCATTCATCTCCGGCTGGTAGAACTGATAGTTATTGCGGCCCATGTCCTTCGCGCGGTACATCGCGAGGTCGGCCTTCTTCATCACGGTCTCGGCGTCGTCGCCGTCCTGCGGATAGAGACTCGCGCCCATGCTGCAACCCACGTACAGCTCGGTGTCGTCGATCCACACCGGCTCCGAGATCGCCGCGCGCGTGCGCTCCATCCATGCAATCAGGCCGGCTTCGTCGGTCAGGTCGGGCAGCACGATCACGAACTCGTCGCCGCCGTGGCGCGCAACGGTGTCGCTCGTGCGCGCCGTGCGTGCGAGCCGTTCCGCGATCACCGCAAGCAAGCGGTCGCCGACGCTGTGGCCCAGGCTGTCGTTGACGTTCTTGAAGCCGTCGAGGTCCATGAACACGACCGCGATCTTCGTCTCGCGCCGCCGCGCCGCTTCGATGGCGTGCTGCAAGCGGTCCTTCAGCAGGTTGCGATTCGGCAGGCGCGTGAGCGTGTCGTAGTTCGCCTGGTATTCGAGCTCTTCCTGATAGCGCATCAGGTCGGTCACGTCGTTGATGATGCCGATGTGATGCGTCGTCAGTCCCTGCGCGTTCGGCACGGGTGCGACGAACAGCTGGTTCCAGAACAGCGCGCCGTCCTTGCGATAGTTGCGCACCACGACGCTCGCTTCGAGATTGACGTCGAGCGCGCGACGGATCGCCGTGAGGCCGTCCTGCTCGCCATCCGGTCCATGCAGGAAGCGGCAATCCTGGCCGATCACTTCGCTCGGGTCATAGCCGGTGATGCGCTTGAATGCCGGATTCGCATACTCGATGACATTCGCGCCGTCGATCACGCCCGTGATCAGGATGGCATTGACGCTGGCGTCGAGCGCGCGGCTTTGCAGGCGCAGCGCCAGTTCGGCGCGTTTGTGGTCGGTGACGTCGTGATACGAGCCGAGCACGCCGATGGTCTGCCCTTCGCCGTCGAGCAGCGGCAGCTTGCTGGTGACGAGCGTGCGCAGCTGCTCGCCGATCACGATGTCGCGCTCGAAGTGCATCTTCGGCACGGTCGTGACGATGACTTCTTCGTCGTCGGCACGCACGAGATCCGCAAGCGCGCCCCACGGCAATTCGTAATCCGTCTTGCCGATGACCTGCTCGTTGTACGCGAGACCCGCGTCGCGCGCGAAGGCGTTGTTGCAGCCGAGATAGCGCAGGTCGCGATCCTTCCAGAACACGCGTTGCGGAATGTTGTCGATGACGGCTTCGAGCATCTCGTTCGAACGGCGCGCCTCGGCTTCCGCATTGATGCGGTCGGTCACGTCGTTGGCCAGCATGAAGATGCCCGGCCGGTTCGAATACACGAGCGAGTGATGCGACACGTCGGCGGCGACGATCGCACCGTCCCTGCACCGATAGCGCCACACGCCCGCCGACGCCTGTCCCGCATTCGCCCGCTCGCCGCTCTCGCCCGCGCTGCGCGCGAGCCGGGCGGCGAAGCTGTCGAAGTCGTCGGCGTGATGCAGGTCGCGCAGCGTCATGCTCAGGAACGCCGGTTCATCGAACCCGAAGTGTTCGAGCGCCGCCGGATTCACCGCGATGAAACGCATGGTCTCGCGATCGACGATCCACATCGGCACCGGATGCACCTCGAACATGCTGCGAAAGCGCTCGTTGCTGCGCTGCCGCGCCCGCTCGATGCCGAGCTTCTCGCGCGACTGGCGCTCGTTGTTGGCGAACAGATAGATCAGCACCGCGCTGCCGGCGAGCATCGTGAAGATCAGCAGCAGCATCGCGCCGCTCGATGCCTGGGCGGATTCGTCGAGCGCCGCGATGGTCGCATTGTCGATTCTCGTGCGCACCGCCGACAGTTCTTCATCGACCGCCTGCTGGTCTTCGCCGAGCGTGACGAAGGCGGCGTCGGCCCAGGCGCGGGACGCATCGGGAGAAGCATGACGGGCATGCTCGAATGCCTGATTGGCGTCGTGCCGCAGCACGGAAGCGCGCGTGGCGAGCGCCTCGAACGCGCCGCTCATGCCGGGCTCCGCCGAGATCTGCGCGCGCAGGCCGCTTTCGAGTGCGTCGAGGTGAGCTTCGCGCTCCAGATGCCGTGCTTCGGTTTCAGCCACGCCGGTGGCCTCGAAGCGGCTCAGTTCGGGCAGCGCCTCGCCGAGCGTGCTGCGATAGGCGCCAAGATCGCGCATGAGGCTCATCGAGCGCAGGGTGTGGGCATCGCTTTCGCGCAGTCCGCCAATGCGTTCGCAGGCGACGAAAGCGTTTGCGCCGAGCGCGGCCAGCACGACGGCGATGTTGACGAGCAAACCCCTGGAGAGCAAACGAGTCATGCGGCGGGCGTATCCCTTTGGTGCGCGTCGAACGCGCCTCGAAGAGACGCGCCCACGCGGTTGCGCGTTGTGAGAAACGCTCACATCGCGACTATTGGATAACGCCCAATATCGGCAGCAACGGCCTCGTATTTAGGGCTTCTTGCCGAATAATATGATCAATGCAGCAGCAAAACGTTTGCGAGTGCGCTTCGTCATTCCACGAGGCCGAACTCGTGCATGGCCGGCAGGAAGTCGTGATTGACCTTGTCGGTATTGCGGGAGAGTTTGGCCAGCGCATAACGCTGGAAGCGGTCGAGCCGGCCCCAGTGCGACAGACTCGGCGCGCTCACGCCGCACAGGCTGCTTTGACGAATGACGGTCTCGGGCACGGCATCGGCGTGAGCCCAGACGGGTTCAGGATCGCGCTCGATCTTTTCAGGCGCGGTGTTCGCATGCGTCTTCATCATCTCTTCGAGCGCGAGGTCGAAATTCTTCTCGACTTCGGCTTCGTCTTCGATGGGAAAACGCGCCAGCAGCACGCGATCGTCATACGGAAGCTGCTGCCACTCGTCGAGCGTGATGCGCATGCCGAAGCGATCGAGATTGAAGCGCACGGCAAGCGGAATGAAGCGCAGATTCTCCGAAGATTCGACTTCGAATCCAAAGAGTCGCGCGGCGTCATAAAGTCCCATAACAAGCCTCGTTGGATTGAGGGCGTGCGCGACGCGCAGTGCCGCCTTAAGTTATTGTAGGGCCTTGGATCTGGCTGGAACCGTTGCAAACAAGCCGCTGGGCGCACCTTGAAAAACGCGCGAACAGCACGCACAGGCAGCAAGTCGCATACCCGACTTTACTCGAAGAAGCGGTCAGGAGCAGTAAAAGTGAGCCAACTCGAAATCGACGATCAACCCGGCGACGATCAACCCGGCTTCGTCGAGCGTCCGGTGCGCCGGCATCGCGCGGGCGCAAGCTCGGTGGCGGCCGACCAGGTCGGCCAGGAATGGCCGGTCGCGCTGGTGTACAACGGCATCTCGCACGCGGTCATGATGGGTACGCCGCGCGACCTTGAAGCGTTCGTCGTGGGCTTCTCGTTGACCGAGGGCATCATCGAACGCGGCAGCGACATCCATGACATCGAAGTCACGTTTCACGATCACGGCGACGCGCTGCCGCATGCCGAAGTGCAACTGCAGGTTGTGCAGCAGTCGTTCATCGCGCTGAAGGACAAGCGTCGCGCCATGGCCGGCCGGACCGGCTGCGGCGTGTGCGGGATCGAGAGCATCGAGTTGCTGGACCTGCAACCCGAACGCGTGCCCGACACTGGTTTCCTCGCGCGTCTCGCGCCCGATGCCATCGAACGCGCGGCACGCGAACTGTCCGCGCATCAGGTGCTGTCGAAGCTGACGGGTGGCCTGCACGCCGCCGCGTGGTGCGATGAAAGCGGCGCGATCCGCTGCGCGTTCGAGGACGTCGGGCGTCACAATGCGCTCGACAAGCTCATCGGTCATCTGGTCCTGCAGCGGCAGGACACGACGCAAGGCTTTGTGTTCCTGTCGAGCCGCGCGAGCTACGAGCTCGTGCGCAAGTCGGCGCGCGTCGGCGTGCCGATGATCGCGACCATCTCCGCGCCTACGTCACTGGCTATCGCGATCGCGAAACAGGCGGGCTTGCGGCTCGTCAGCTTCGCGCGCGAAAACAGCTTCGTCGAATACGACGTCGAGTGAAGCGGCTTGAAGCGGCTCATTCGAACTGGCTGAAGTCCGGCTTGCGCTTCTCGAAGAACGCCTGGAACGCCTCGCGTGCCTCGGGCGCGGCCAGCATGCGAGAGAAATGCGCGGCTTCGTCGGCCATGCGCGCGGTCACTTCGACGGACTGCGCACCCTTCATCAACGACTTGGTCACGCGCAGCGACGACGCCGGCAGCAGTGCGAGCCGCCTCGCTTTTTCGAAGGCATAGGCGTCGAGTTGCGCGGCATCGATCGCGCCGTTCACGAAGCCCATCGCGATCGCCTCGTTCACGTCGAACGCCTCGCCCAGCAGCAGCTTTTCCGCCGCGCGCTGATAGCCCGCCACGCGCGGCAGCAACAGACTCGATGCCGCTTCCGGACACAAGCCAAGCTGCGCGAACGGCAGCGAGAACTTCGCGTTCGGGCTGGCGTAGACGAGGTCGCAATGCAGGAGCATCGTCGTGCCGATGCCCACCGCCGTGCCGCCTACCGCCGCAACCAGCGGCTTGGGAAAGGCGCTCAGGCGCCGCAGGAACTGGAACACGGGCGCGTCGAGGCCCTTGGGCGGATCGTTCAGGAAGTCGTCGAGATCATTGCCCGCGCTGAAGATGCCGCCGTTCGCGCGCAGCAGCGCCGCGCGCACGGTCGGGTCCATCTCGGCTTCATACAGGCCGTCGGCCATTTCCTGATACATCGGCGCGGTGATCGCGTTCTTCTTGTCCGGACGATTGAGCACGATGCTCAGCACGCCGTCCGCGCGTTCGATCTGAATCTCCATGCGCTGCCTCCTTGTGCCGGCGCGCGAGCCTTGGCAGAACGCCGGCTCGCGCACCGTTCGCGTCAAAGCCGTTCGATGATCCCCGCCGCGCCCATGCCGGTGCCGACACACATCGTCACCATGCCGTACTTCAGGTTGCGCCGGCGCAGGCCGTGGACGACGGTCGCTGCGCGAATCGCGCCGGTCGCGCCGAGCGGATGGCCCAGCGCAATCGCGCCGCCGAGCGGATTGACCTTCGAGGTATCGAGACCCAGATCGCCGATCACCGCGAGCGCCTGAGCGGCGAAGGCCTCGTTCAGTTCGATCCAGTCGAGATCGTCCTGCTTCAGGCCGGCTGCCTTCAGCGCGGCCGGAATCGCTTCCTTCGGCCCGATGCCCATGATCTCCGGCGGCACGCCGCGCACCGCGAAGCTGACGAAGCGCGCGAGCGGCGTCAGGTTGAACTGCTTCAGGATCTTCTCCGACACGACGATCAGCGCGCCCGCGCCGTCCGACGTCTGCGAACTGTTGCCGGCCGTGACCGAGCCTTTATTCGCGAACACGGGACGCAGCTTGCCGAGTCCTTCCACCGAGGTCTCGGCGCGCGGACCTTCGTCGAGTGCGATCTCGCGCGTGTTGATGCGCACCTGGCCCGAGGCGAGATCCGGAAAGCGTTCGTTGAGCGTATAGGCGGCGATCTCGTCGGCGAATTCGCCTGCCTGCTGTGCAGCCAGCGCGCGCCGATGCGACTCCGCCGCGAACACGTCCTGTGCCTCGCGGCTCACCTTCCAGCGCTCCGCGACCTTCTCCGCCGTCAGCCCCATGCCGTACGCGATACCCACGTCCTCATTGCGCTCGAAGATATGCGGTGACAACGAAGGCTTGTTGCCCATCATCGGCACCATGCTCATCGACTCGCAGCCGCCCGCGATCATCGCATCGGCCTCGCCGACACGGATGCGGTCGGCCGCCATGGCGAGCGCCGTCAGGCCGGACGCGCAGAAGCGGTTCACCGTGACGCCGCCGACCGTATTCGGCAGGCCCGACAGCAACGCGCCCATGCGCGCCACGTTGAGACCTTGTTCGGCCTCCGGAATCGCGCAACCGACGATGGCGTCCTCGATCACGCTCGTATCGAGTCCGGGCACTTGGGCGACGGCGTTCCTGATCGCGTGGACCAGCAATTCGTCCGGGCGCGTGTTCCTGAACACGCCACGCGGGGCCTTGCCGATCGGCGTGCGGCTCGCGGCGACGATGTATGCGTCTTGCAGTTGTTTGCTCATTGTGTGCAGCTCCTGTATGTCGCTATGTCGCGCGCCTCAGTTACGAACCGGCTTGCCGGTCTGCAACATGCCCATGATCCGCTCCTGCGTCTTCTGCGTGCCGAGCAGGTCGACGAAAGCGCGGCGCTCCAGCGCGAGGAGCCATTCCTCGTCGACGAGACTGCCCGCCTCCACGTCCCCGCCACACACTGCTTCCGCGATGCGGCTCGCGATCAGATAGTCGTGGTCGCTGATGAAACGGCCGTCGCGCATATTGACGAGCGACGCCTTGATCGTCGCGATCGCCGAGCGGCCCGCCACCGGCACCTGCTTCACGCGCAGCGGCGGCCGGTAGCCGGCATCGCTCAACGCGCGCGCTTCCTTCTTCGCGATGTCGAGCAACTCGTGCACGTTGAAGACGATGGTGTCGGTGGGCTTCAGATAGCCCATCGCGCGGGCATCGAAGGCGGAGGACGAGACTTTCGCCATCGCGGCGTTTTCGAACGGCTTTTGCAGGAACTTGAGCAGGTCGCTGGTGGCGTTGACGGCGGCGGCCGCCTCCGCCGCGCGCAACGCCGCTTCCTTCAGGCCGCCGCCCGCCGGCACCAGACCGACGCCCACTTCAACCAGCCCGATATAGCTCTCGACGTGCGCCACACGCTTCGCCGACTGCAACAGCAGCTCGCAGCCACCGCCCAGCGCGAGGCCGGACACCGCCGCCACCACCGGCACGTTCGCGTACTTCACGCGCTGCATGCCTTGCTGAAACTTCGCGACGAACGGCTCGATACCCTTGGCGCCGCCCATCATGAACGCGGGCATCGCCTCTTCAAGATTCGCGCCTGCCGAGAACGGCCCGCCAGGCGTGCCGAGCTGCAGCGAGGTCGGCTGCCAGATCACCACGCCGCGATAGTCCTTCTCGGCGAGTTCGATAGCTTGCGTGAGGCCGTCGATCACACCCGGTCCGATCGTGTTCATCTTCGTCTTGAACGAGACGATCACGATGTCGCCCTGCTCGCCGTCGAGCCATGCGCGCACGTTCTCGGTCTCGAACAGCGTCTTGCCGTAGGTCTTCGGATCGGCGCCGGTTTCGCCGACCAGCGGCGCGCGGAACACCTGCTTCTCGTAGACCGGCAGCGTCGAGCGCGGCACGAAGCGGCGTTCAGACGGCGACCACGATCCTTCGTCCGAGTGCACGCCCTTCTCCGCGACGGGGCCGTCGAGCACCCACGCCGGCAGCGGCGCGTTCGAGAGCGCACGGCCTGCGTCGATGTCTTCCTGCACCCACCGCGCGACCTGCTGCCAGCCTGCCGCCTGCCAGCTTTCGAACGGCCCCTGGTTCCAGCCGAAGCCCCAGCGGATCGCGAGATCGACGTCGCGCGCGTTGTCCGCGATCGATTCCAGATGCACTGCGATGTAGTGGAACACGTCGCGGAAGATCGCCCACAGGAATTGCGCCTGCTTGTTGTCGGTCTCGCGCAGCAGCTTGAAGCGCTCGGCGGGCGGACGCTTCAGAATGCGGCCGATCAGCTCGTCGGCCTTCGCGCCGCCCTCGACGTATTGCGCTGTCTTCGGGTCGAGCACCTTGATCGACTTGCCTTCCTTGCGATAGAAGCCCGCGCCCGTCTTCTGGCCGAGCGCGCCGTTCTTCACGAGCGCTTCCAGCACGGGTGGCGTCTTGTACACCGGGAAGAACGGGTCGTCGGGCAGGTTGTCCTGCATCGTCTTGATGACGTGCGCCATCGTGTCCAGGCCGACGACATCCGCCGTGCGGAACGTCGCCGACTTGGCGCGGCCCAGGCGCGCACCGGTGAGGTCGTCGACTTCGTCGAAACGCAGGCCGAACTTCTCCGCTTCCGCGATCACCGCGAGAATCGAAAACACGCCAACGCGATTCGCGATGAAATTCGGCGTGTCCTTCGCGCGAACGACACCCTTGCCGATCACGCTCGTCAGGAAGGTTTCGAGCTGGTCGAGAATGGCCGGTTGCGTCGCCGCGGTCGGGATCAGTTCGACCAGATGCATGTAGCGCGGCGGATTGAAGAAGTGCACGCCGCAAAAGCGTGCCTTCAGCTCGTCCGAAAAGCCCTCTGACAGTGCCGTGATCGACAGGCCCGAGGTGTTGCTCGCGAAGATCGCGTGCGGCGCGAGGTGCGGCGACACCTTCTTGTAGAGATCGTGCTTCCAGTCCATGCGCTCGGCAATCGCCTCGATCACGAGATCGCATTCGGCGAGCTTCGCGATGTCGTCGTCGTAGTTCGCCGGATCGATGTAGTGCGCGTCTTCCTTGATGCCGAACGGCGCGGGCGACAGCTTCTTCAGGTTCTCGATGGCCTTCAGCGCAATGGCGTTCTTCGGGCCTTCCTTCGCGGGAAGATCGAAGAGCAGGACGGGCACGCGCGCGTTGATCAGGTGCGCGGCAATCTGCGCGCCCATCACGCCCGCGCCGAGCACGGCGACTTTGCGAATGTTGAGGGTGCTCACGGGTAAGCCTCCGGGATTACGGGTTTGCTTCGGTTAGCTTCGGTTTGCTTCGAAATGAAAGGCGTGGCGCACGCCGCGTTCCATCGGGGAAGGCGCGGCGTGCGTGAGAGTCGCTTAGAACAGCGCTTCGTCGTAGTCCATCATCGGCTTGGCGCCGGCGCGCGCGGCGCGGATGGTCGACGCCGTTTCCGGCAGGAGTTTGGCGAAGTAGAAACGCGCGGTGGCGAGCTTGGCCTTGTAGAAGGCATCGCCCGATGCGGCGTTGTCCAGCGCGACGCGCGCCATGCGCGCCCAGAAGTACGAGAACACCAGATGCCCGACCGTGCGCAGATACGGCACCGCTGCCGCGCCTACTTCATCGGGGTTCTGCATCGCCTTCATGCCGATTTCCATCGTGAGCTTCTGCACCTTCTCGCCGATATCCGCGAGCGGGTTGATGAACTCCTGCATCTCCGGCTTCACGCCTTCCTGTTCGACGAAATCCGTCACCAGCTTGCCGAAGCGCTTCAACTTCGCGCCCATGTCGCCGAGGATCTTGCGGCCGAGCAAGTCGAGCGCCTGAATGGAATTCGTGCCCTCGTAGATCATGTTGATGCGCGCGTCCCGCACGTACTGCTCCATGCCCCATTCGGAAATGAAGCCATGGCCGCCGTAGATCTGCATGCCCAGGTTGGTGCCTTCGAAAGCGTTGTCGGTCAGGAAGGCCTTGATGACCGGCGTCAGCAGCGCGACGAAATCCGCGGCCTCGCGGCGCACGGCTTCGTCCGAATGGGAGAGCTCCTTGTCGATGTTCAGCGCCGCCCAGTAGCTGAATGCGCGGCCCGCTTCGGCATAGGCCTTCTGGGTGAGCAGCATGCGGCGCACGTCGGGATGCACGATGATCGGATCGGCGGGCTTGTCCGGCGCCTTCGGGCCGGTCAGCGAGCGCATTTGCAGACGCTCCTTCGCGTACACGAGCGAATTCTGATACGCGACTTCAGTAAGGCCCAGCCCCTGCATGCCGACGCCCAGGCGCGCGGCGTTCATCATCACGAACATCGCGTTCAAGCCTTTGTTTTCTTCTCCGACGAGCCAACCCTGCGCGCCGTCGAGATTCATCACGCAGGTCGCGTTGCCGTGAATGCCCATCTTGTGCTCGATCGAGCCGCACTTGATGCCATTGCGTGCGCCCGGCGCGCCATTCGCGTCCGGCACGAACTTCGGCACGATGAAGAGCGAAATGCCCTTCGTGCCTGTCGGCGCGCCCGGCAGACGCGCCAGCACCAGATGGACGATGTTCTCGGCCATGTCGTGCTCGCCGCTCGAAATGAAGATCTTCGTGCCGGTGAGGGCGTAGGAGCCGTCGGCGTTTGGTTCGGCCTTCGTGCGCAGAATGCCGAGGTCCGTTCCGCATTGCGGTTCGGTCAGGCACATCGTGCCGGTCCACACGCCCGAGACGAGCTTCGCCAGATACACAGATTTCTGCTCCGGCGTGCCGTGCGCATGCAGGCATTCGTACGCGCCGTGCGACAGGCCGGGGTACATCGTCCAGGCCTGATTCGCGGAGTTGAGCATCTCGTAGAGCGCGTTGTTGACGAACGCGGGCAAGCCCTGGCCGCCATACTCGGGATCGCAGCCCAGTGCCGGCCAGCCGGCCTCCACGTACTGCCGGTACGCCTCCTTGAAACCCGCCGGCGTCTTCACGACGCCGTCCCCTTCGTAGGTACAGCCTTCGCGATCGCCGCTCTGGTTGAGCGGAAACACCACTTCGGTGCAGAACTTGCCGGCTTCCTCGAGCACCTGGTTGATGGTGTCGGCGTCGAGGTCCGCATGGCTGGGCATGCTTTTCAGTTCGGCTTCGACGTTCAGCACTTCGTGCAGCACGAATTGCATGTCGCGAAGGGGGGCGGCGTACTGTCCCATGAGTCTCTCCAGTTTTCCAGGCTTCTCGTTGCGCGCCGCCGAACCGCTCAAGCCTGTGTTTCCGTGCGGCGCCGCTAACGCGTGTCGGGGTGTTGCGAAGTCAGATTGACCGTCACGTTCGCGCCGGGCAGCATGCCGACTTCGGCGGGCGTACGCGGCAACTGATACGAGACGATCGTTTTTTCCAGCGCGTCCCGCGTCAGTTGCACGGCTTCCGGAAGATGCAGGAAGCGTGCGTCGTGATGCAGGCCGAGCGTGAAGCTGTACAACTCGAAAAGCATCAATTGCGGATCGGTCTCCGCTTTCAGATGCCCCTCGTCCTTCGACTGGCGGATCGCGCGCAACAACGCCTCGCGCCACATGCTCACGCTGTGCACCAACTGCTCGCGCACCGCGCTCGCGGCACGGTCGTCGTACTCGACCGCCCCGCTGATATAGATACAACCCGTGGTCACTTCCTGGATGCGCTTCTCCATCCAGCGATTCATCATCGCGCGCAAGCGCGGCAGGCCGCGTGCTTCGCGCAGGCTCGGAAAGAACACTTCGTCTTCGAAGCGCCGGTGGTACTCACGCACCACCTCCACCTGCAAATCCTCGCGCGACCCGAAATGCGCAAACACACCGCTCTTGCTCATCTGCATCCGCTCGGCCAGAAGGCCGATGGTCAGCCCTTCCAGACCGTCCCGACTCGCCAAGTCCAGCGCTGCGTCGAGAATCGCGGCCCGCGTCTGTTCGCCTTTTCGCATGATGTCCCTACCGTTCTTATGTGACCCGTGAAATCGAACGGCCGTTCTATTATTATGGCCGGACCGAGGTGAAACAAGCAATTTTTTAGAAACGCGTATCTAAAATAGCCGGGCGACTTCTTTAGGATAAGTCTCAACATTGCCCGCGCACATTGTCGCGTTTTAAATACGGACTGCCTGTAAGTGACTGCCCGAGTTCCCAGTTCGTGGGAGCCACGTGCGCGTTTCTAAAATAGATATTCTTGCGCAATCGTTGTGAAATGGCAGATTAATCGTACTGCCCAATCGTGATCACCTTCATCATCAGACGATACGTGTTATAGGCAAACCAATTAAGCACCCGCTCCGTAACGGGACGCGCCACATAATGCTTTTCGTCGATGGGCCGGCCTTCGTCGAAGGCTTTAAGAATCGCGTCGTGCAATCCTGCAATTTCGGGGTGATTGACGAGCACCATGTTGGCCTCGTTGTTGAGCACGAGCGAGAGCGCGTCGAGATTGGATGAGCCGATCGTCGCCCAGTCGGCATCGACCACGGCCACCTTGCCGTGCAGCATGGTCTTCTCGTATTCTGCGATCCGCACGCCGTGCTTCAGCAGATTGCCGTAGAGAAACGGCGTCGCGTAGTCCAGCGCGACGAATTCCTTGCGCCCGATCACCAGCGACACGCGCACGCCTCGCTTCGCTGCATAGACGAGCGCGCGGCGCAGCCGGCGTCCCGGCATGAAATAAGGATTCGCAAGCAACACTTCGCGTTCAGCGTGAGCGATGGCGCGCAGGTAGGCCTTTTCGATGGCGCGTCGGTTCAGCAGGTTGTCGCGCGCGACGAACGCCACGCATGGCCGGTCCACTGCATGAATTTCACCGAGACGCGCCCGCCGGCGCGCCACCATCGCGCGCTTCGCGCCCCAGCGGCTCGGCTGTGCCTCGGGTTCGCAGCCCGGCGCCGTTTCCTTTTGCGGCGGCTTCACGCCGAGCCGGATGCGCTGCCATTGCGTCTCGAACGCCTCGCGCACGTCCTTCACCACCGGCCCTTGCGCTTCCATTGCGAAGTCCCAGCGCGGACGTTCCAGCTGCGTGCCGTTCTGGTCGTAATCGTCGACGATGTTGATGCCGCCGCAATACGCGTAGGTGTCGTCGATCAGCGCGAGCTTGCGATGCGTGCGCGACCAGCCCTGCGGTCCGAACAGCAGATGCGGGTTGTAGACGCGATGCTCGACGCTCCGTTCCTGCCACAGCGTGAACATCGGCAGCTTGCTTTCGGTGCCGATGCCGTCCGTGATCACGCGCACCTTGACGCCGCGGTCCGCGGCGCGGATGAGCGCGTCGGACACGGCGCGGCCGATGTCGTCATTGGCGAAGATGTAGGTTTCGAGCGAGACCGACTGGCGCGCCGCGTCGATGCGTTCGATCAGCGCCGGAAAGAACTGCACGCCGCCCTTGAAGATGCGCACGTGGTTGCCGGCGGTAAAGCAGAAGCGCGGCGGACGGCGTCCGGAAAACATGGCTTGGCGCAGCCGCTTGAAACTGCGCGTGGGACGCACGCCGATCATCGGTTATGCGCCGCGAGGCGTTCGGGCAATTGCAGGATCGCTTCGCGGTTCGACCACGAGAAGCAGGCGTCGGCGGCCTCGCGCAATGGCAGCCAGCGGTGCGCGGTGTGTTCGCGCGGGGCGAGTATCACTTCGAGACAATGCGGCACAAGCAGGCTGAACTGATGCTCGGTGTTGCGCGTGACGCCTTCTGCGTAGCGATGCCGCCACTGCGGATAAATGTCGTACTGGATGCTGTGATGCCAGTCGAGCAGCGCCCGCTCCGGCACGAGACTTCCGCCAATCACGATACCCGTCTCTTCCTCCACCTCGCGTGCGGCGGTTTCAGCAAACGGCTCGTCGATGCGATCCTTCGAGCCCGTCACCGATTGCCAGAAACCCTTGTGATCCGCGCGCTCGATGACGAGCACATCGAGCTCCGGTGTATGAATGACGACCAACACGGATTCGGGGATTTTGGGCGGCTTCTGCATGTCGGTGTGAACGCGTTGCTCTGTTTTGTCTTTGGCCCAAAGACTGTAACGCAAAAAGCGAAAAAGGCGCATTGAGCGCCTTTTTCATCACATCGACAAGCCAATGTGTTTAGTGCGTCTTCTGTTCCGGCTGACGCAGACGGATGTGCAACTCACGCAACTGGCGCTCGTCGACTTCGCTCGGCGCCTGCGTGAGCAGATCCTGCGCGCGCTGCGTCTTCGGGAAGGCGATGGTGTCGCGGATCGAATCGGCGCCGGACATCAGCGTGACGACGCGGTCCAGACCGAACGCGATACCGCCATGCGGCGGCGCGCCGTACTGCAGCGCGTCGAGCAGGAAGCCGAACTTCAGGCGCGCTTCCTCGGCGCTGATCTTGAGCGCGCGGAACACCTTGCTCTGCACGTCTTCCTGGAAGATCCGCACCGAACCGCCGCCGATTTCCCAGCCGTTCAGCACCATGTCGTAGGCCTTCGCGAGACAGCGGCCCGGGTCCGTTTCCAGATACTCGAGATGCTCGTCCTTCGGGCTCGTGAACGGGTGATGCGCGGCCACGTAGCGGTTCTCTTCCTCGTCGTATTCGAACATCGGGAAGTCGATGACCCACAGCGGCTTCCAGCCGGTTTCAAGCAGGCCGGTCGTGCGGCCGAATTCCGAATGGCCGATCTTCAGGCGCAACGCACCCAGGCTGTCGTTCACGACCTTCGCACGATCCGCCGCGAAGAAAATGATGTCGCCGTTCTGCGCGCCCGTGCGCTCCATGATGGCGGCCAGCGCCGCGTCATGCAGGTTCTTGACGATCGGGCTTTGCAGGCCGTCGCGGCCGCGCGTCGTGTCGTTGACCTTGATCCACGCGAGACCCTTCGCGCCGTAGATGCGCACGAACTCCGTGTAACCGTCGATATCGCCACGCGACAGCTCGCCGCCCTTCGGCACGCGCAGCGCCGCAACGCGGCCGTCCTTCGAGTTGGCCGGCATGCTGAACACCTTGAAATCCACGTCCTTCACGGCGTCCGTGAGGTCGGCGAATTCGAGCTTCACGCGCAGGTCGGGCTTGTCCGAGCCGAAGCGGCGCATCGCTTCCGAGTACAGCATGACCGGGAACTGCTCCGGCAGCGCGACGTCCATCGTCTCCTTGAAGACGTGGCGGATCATGTTCTCGAACAGGTCGCGAATTTCCTGTTCCGTCAGGAACGACGTTTCGCAGTCGATCTGCGTGAATTCCGGCTGACGGTCAGCGCGCAGGTCTTCGTCGCGGAAGCACTTGGTGATCTGGTAGTAACGGTCGAAGTTCGCGACCATCAGCAGCTGCTTGAACAGCTGCGGCGACTGCGGCAGCGCGAAGAACTGACCCGCGTTCACGCGCGACGGCACCAGGTAATCGCGTGCGCCTTCCGGCGTGCTCTTGGTGAGCATCGGCGTTTCGATGTCGATGAAGCCTTGCTCGTCCAGGTACTTGCGCACTTCCATCGCGACGCGATAACGCAGGCGCAGGTTCTTCTGCATCTGCGGACGGCGCAGGTCGAGCACGCGATGCGTGAGGCGCGTGGTTTCCGACAAATTGTCGTCATCGAGCTGGAACGGCGGCGTCACCGACGCGTTCAGCACGGTCAGTTCATGACACAGCACTTCGATCTTGCCGCTCGTCAGGTTCGCGTTGACCGTGCCTTCGGGACGGTTGCGCACGACGCCCTTGACCTGCACGCAGAACTCGTTGCGCACGCCTTCGGCGACCTTGAACATGTCGGCGCGATCCGGGTCGCAGACGACCTGGACGAGTCCTTCACGATCGCGCAAGTCGATGAAGATAACGCCGCCGTGATCGCGACGGCGATGCACCCAGCCGCACAGCGAGACGGTTTGACCCAGGCGGGCCTCGGTCACCAGACCGCAGTATTCAGATCGCATCGACATGATGTTGTGTCTTTCGTTGTTCGTTGATCAACGGCTCGCGCGTTCGGGTCTCGCTCTTTCGCTCGGCGGACTCACGGTGCGCGCGCGCCGGCATTACATCGGCGGCTCGGTGGGGCGGCGGGCAGGCGCTACCTGCGCCGGCGCGCTCGGCGCGGGGGCCACTACGCCCATCGAGACGATGTACTTCAGTGCGGCGTCGACAGTCATGTCCAGTTCGACGACCTCGCTTTTCGGCATCATCAGGAAGAAGCCGGATGTCGGGTTCGGCGTGGTCGGGACATAGACGCTCACGTGTTCTTCATCGAGGTGATTCAGCACGTCGCCGCCCGGAATCCCGGTGAGAAAGCCGATGGTGTACGAGCCCTTGCGCGGATATTCGATCAGCAGCGCCTTGCGGAAGGCATTGCCGCTCGACGACAGCAGCGTGTCCGACACCTGCTTCACGCTGGTGTACAGCGGACCGACCACGGGAATGTGCCGCAGGACCGCGTCCCACCATCCGACGAGCTTCTGCCCGACGAAGTTCTGCGTCAGCAGCCCGACGATGAAAATAAAAGCCAGCGTCAGCACCGCGCCGACGCCAGGCAGATGGAACCCGACGACGCGTTCCGGCTGCCAGGCCTGCGGCAGCAGCAACAGCGTCTGGTCCATGGTGCCGATGACGAGGCCCAGCACCCAGAGCGTGATCGCGAGCGGAACCAGCACCAGGAGGCCGGTGAGGAACACGGATTTCAGCGTAGTCTTTTTCGTCGTCATTTACACGGGGCGAAAGCTGCGCCGGCTCTCGAAAACAGGGGAGATTCGGCTTGGCGGGCGAGCCGCGCCCGGTGGAGCGCGCTCGGCGAGGTCACTGCTTGGCTTCGGACTGCGCGGCGGGCCTGCTCGTCTGTCAGTCCTGGCGGCCGTTCGGGTTCGGGCCGCTCGGTGGCGCACTCAGGCGGCGTACTCAGGCGGCGCTGCCCGACGTCGCGGACGTGCCGGACGTGCCCGTCGCGGGTTTGGCCGCTTCCGATGACGAAGCGGAAGAAGCAGCGCTTGCCGGAGCGGTCGTGCCGCCGCCGGACACCGTCCCGCCCTCCGCTTTCGACGCCGAAGCATCCGATCCGTTCGCACCGGCGGCGTTCGATTCGGCGTTGTCGCCCTTTCCGTTGTTGGCCTTACCGTTGCCGTTGCTGTTTCCGCCGCGGAAATCGGTGACGTACCAGCCCGAGCCCTTCAGCTGGAAACCGGCGGCGGTCACTTGCTTCGAAAACGAGTCCTTTCCGCACGCGGGACATTGCGTGAGCAGCGGATCGCTCAGTTTGCGCAACACATCTTTTTCGTGGCCGCAGTCTGCGCAGCGGTAGGCGTAAATCGGCATGGCACTCTTCCTACAATGATCTTTCGACGCTTGCAAAGCCTTGAATTATAGCCGCAAACCAATATTGCCCCGCGATTTTCAGGAAGCCGGGACGCGACGTGAACCGGCTGATAGGTCTGGGCCGATACGGCAAATTCAAGAGGTGACGATCACGAACGCCGCCAGGTCATCCAGCGCTCGCGGCCCGCGAACACGGGAATCGAGTCGCCGACCTCGCGCTCCTCGATCAGCTCGAAGTACGGCGAGAGCAGCGCGTCCAGTTCGCCTCGCTCGATGCCGAACGGCGGCCCTTTCGGCGTCGCGCCGATGAAGAAGAAGCCGGCGAGCAGCGCGCCAGGCGTCAGCAGTGCGGCCATCCGTTCGGCGTAATCCCGCCAGCGATCGCGCGGCAAGGCACAGAGAAAGGCGCGCTCGTACATCCAGTCGATGGCAAATGGCGGCTGATACGCGAAGAAGTCCGCCTGTTCCACCACTGACGCATGCGCGCCGAGTTGCTGGCGCGCGGCGTCGACCGCGCCCGGTGCGAAATCGATCGCCCGGACCGGCCAGCCGCGTTCTGCGAGATACAGCACCTCATACGCGCTGCCGCAGCCGGGAATCAGCACATTCTGCGCATCGCGCGCCGCGACGAAGGTCTTGAACGCCTCGGGCACGCCGGACTGGTCCCACGGCATGAAGCGCTCGGCGAAACGCTCGTCCCAGAAACGGGGCGAGTTCGGATCGCGGTGGTCGAAGTCGGGAACGGCGGGCTGGGTCGGATCGCTCATGATGGAGGCTCGCTGAAAAGGGTGCGCCGGAAGAATCGATCAGAGATGGCCGAGCCACATTTGCGCGATCACGATGCCCGCACCCGCCATCGCGATCAGTCCGACGCCCAGGAGCGTCATCAGCAGTCGATTGGTGCGCTTCTGCTCGGCCAGCAGCTGGCGCATCGTGTCTTCATTGCCGCTCCTGGGCGCGTCGTGATGCTCGGCCAGCAGATGATGAATCAGGCGGGGCAGCTGCGGAATCGTCTTGCTCCACTGCGGCGCCTCCATCTGCAGACGCTCATACCAGCCGCGCCAGCCGATCTGCTCGTTCATCCAGCGTTCAAGATACGGCTTGGCGGTTTTCCACAAGTCGAGTTCCGGGTCGAGCGAGCGCCCGAGCCCTTCGACGTTCAGCATCGTCTTTTGCAGCAGCACGAGTTGCGGCTGGATCTCGACGTTGAAGCGGCGCGATGTGGAGAACAGGCGCATCAGCACCTGGCCGAGCGAGATGTCCTTCAGCGCGCGATCGAAATACGGTTCGCAGACGGCGCGGATCGCGCTCTCCAGTTCCTCGACGCGCGTACTCGGCGGCACCCAGCCGGACTCGAGATGGAGCGTGGCGACGCGATGGTAATCGCGCTTGAAGAACGCGAGGAAGTTCTGCGCGAGATAGTTCTTGTCGAAGTCCGACAGCGCCCCGACGATGCCGAAATCCAGCGCGATATACCGGCCGAACGTAGCGGGATCGAGACTGACCTGGATGTTGCCCGGATGCATGTCGGCGTGAAAGAAGCCGTCGCGGAACACCTGCGTGAAGAAGATCTCGACGCCTTCGCGCGCCAGCTTCGGAATGTCCACGCCCGCTGCGCGCAGCGTCTCGACCTGGCTGATCGGCACGCCGACCATGCGCTCCATGACGAGCACGGTCGGCGCGGACAGGTCCCAGTACATTTCCGGCACCAGCAGCAGATCGAGGCCCTGGAAATTCCGGCGCAACTGGCTGCCGTTGGCGGCCTCGCGCATCAGGTCGAGCTCGTCGTGCAGGTATTTGTCGAACTCGGCCACCACTTCGCGCGGCTTCAGGCGCCGGCCGTCCGGCCACAGGCGTTCGGCCCAGATCGCGACGTCGCGCAGCAACGCGAGGTCCGAATCGATCACCGGCAACATGCCCGGCCGCAGCACCTTCACCGCCACCGCCTTGCCCGCGTGCTCGCCATTCTTGATCTTGGCGAAATGCACCTGCGCAATCGACGCGCTCGCCACGGGCACGCGCTCGAAATCGTCGAACAACTGGTCGATGGACGCGCCGAGCGATTTCTCGATGATCGACACCGCGACCTCGGAATCGAACGGCGGGACCTGATCCTGGAGCTTCGCCAGTTCGTCGGCGACGTCGACGGGCAGCAGATCGCGGCGCGTCGAGAGCACCTGGCCGAACTTCACGAAGATCGGCCCGAGACTTTCCAGCGCGAGACGCAGGCGGATGCCGCGCTCGATATCGAAACGGCGGCCGAATGTCGTGATGCGCATCAGGTAGCGCACGCGACGATCGTTGATGCCGCTCATGACGAGCTCATCGAGCCCGAAGCGGACGATCGTGAAAAATATCTTGAGAAAACGCAGAAAACGCATGGTTCGGATTCGCTTCAGCTCGTTATTCGTGCGAGTCGCGCACTGACTCGCCGCCGGGTCGCGCTGAGGCGCCGCTTGCCGGATGCTTGGGTTGGCCTGCTGTCACGCCGGCACGTTCGATTCTTTCGATGCGCTTCTCCACGCGTGCCAGCGCATCGCGCGCTTTCGACAACTCGGCGTCGAAGGCCGCGAGTGCACTGCGACGCACGAGCTGCGGACGTTCGTCGAGGAAAAATTCGCTGAAGGTGTCCAGCAGATTGCGCCCGGTGCGCTGCGCCTGCTCCTGCACGGACCGCGCAATAATGCCCAGCCGATGCGCGGGCGCGTCGCCGATCACGCGCGCCAGGTCTTCTTCCGGATCCCAGCGCAGATGTTCGGCAAGTTTCGCCAGCGTGGTTGCGAACTCGGCATCGCCCTCGATCCGGACATGCTTCATCACGGCCGCCTGACCGCCCTGAACGAAGGCGGGAAGCGCGTCGAGCGGCACGGCGATGGTGACGTCGAACTGGGCTGCTTCGGCTTCGGTTGTCGCAGCGAAGAGGCCGTCCGGTTGCACCATGAGGGCGATGGACACCGGCGCGCAGGACAGTTTCACGCGTCGGGCGGCATAGGGTTTCAGGCGCTCCAGCGCCCACGCCTCGCGCACGAGCAGATGATTCACGGCGGCCGCGAATGCGCCGGAGGCGGTCTTCAAGGCGGGGTTTGCTGCGGGACGGGCGAATTCGTCTGCGTTCGTCATCGGCTGTGAGATGAAAAAACCCGCGCGAGACGCTTCTCGCGCGGGTTCATATTCTACCGCCGCCACCGGCGATCACACTGACGCTTGCCGGTTTCCGGCGGGTGCGCCGGCGCCGCGACGCGCTGGACGCGTCCGGCGCGCGGTGGCGCTCAGCTGACCTGCTGGATGCCGGCCAGCAGCCAGCCTTCGTTGCCGGACTTCTGCTTGGACAGGTTCCAGACCTCGACGAACGGCTCGGCCGCGGATCCTTCCGACTCGCGAATCAGACCATGGAAGCGCACGCTCGCCAGATATTCCTGCGGACGGTCTTCCACGCCGAGGACGTCGGCGTTGAGCTGCACGACATCGGTACGGTTCGGCGCACTGCCGCGCGCTTCGACGTCCAGCTTCACTTCCGCGAACATTTCGGGCGTGGTGAACTCGCGGATGTCGTTCGTGTTGCCGCGATCCCAGGCGTCCTGCAAACGCACGAAGTAAACCTTCGCGTTACGCACGAACGCTTCGGTATCGAAGCCGGCCGGCACGTTCGGATTGACCACTTGCTGCTGCGGCGCCGACTCGATGTACGTCGCGCCGTAACCGCCCGACTGCTGCGGCACTTGCGCCGGCGCCGGGTCCAGACCCGTGCGCGCGCTTGCGCCGTACGGCGAACCCGAGGACGAGGCCGCACCGGCGTAGGCCGGCGTATTGCCGCCCTGAGCACCTTGACGCTTGCGCATGATGAAGCGGAACAGCATGACCGCGGCAAGCACGATGAGCGCGATGATGATCATGTTCGCCATGGCGCCGGCGAAGGCCTCGCCGAGACCAAAGTGCGACAGGAGCGCCGCGATGCCGAGACCGGCCGCCAGACCGGCGATGGGCCCGAGCCAGCGGTTGCGCGCGGGTTGCGCGGCGGCGGCCGGCGTGGCGGGCGCGGGTTGCGCCCGCTGTGCCTGCGCTGCCTGGCCTTGCTGCATGGATTGCGACGGCGGCGTCGCCTGATGTTGCTGCGTGGCAGTGGTCGACTGCCGGCCCAT
The DNA here is from genome assembly GCF_031451175.1 of Caballeronia sp. LZ035. NCBI lineage: Bacteria > Pseudomonadati > Pseudomonadota > Betaproteobacteria > Burkholderiales > Burkholderiaceae > Caballeronia > Caballeronia sp. LZ035. The sequence continues at coordinate 623,634 of NZ_JARUXS010000001.1, read as the reverse complement.
GCTGCGGCCGCCACCCATGCGCTTGGCGTCCGCCGTTTCTGCGAAGAGTGCGCCGGCCGCAATAACGCCAGCCAGCGCCAGTATTCCGGCCTTCCTGAAGAAGACGTTCAGGAAACCCCGGGGTTGGGGTATGCGCGAATCGGACATTTCGAATCCTTTGATAAGTGGAACACTAAAATTTGGTCCCGACGTGTAACGCTACCACGCCACCTGACAAATTGTAATATTCGACTCGATCCAGTCCTGCTTGTTCCATCATTGTTTTCAAAGTTTCCTGGTCGGGATGCATCCGGATGGACTCCGCCAGGTACCGGTAACTCTCCGCATCCTTGGCCACTTTCTCGCCCAGCCACGGCAAAATCTTGAAACTGTAGATATCGTACGGCTTCTTGAGCGGATCCCACACCTTTGAGAATTCCAGCACCAGCAGCCGCCCGCCCGGCTTGAGCACGCGCGTCATTTCGGCGAGCGCACGGTCCTTGTGCGTCATGTTACGAAGACCGAAGGCAACCGTAATGATATTGAAATAATTGTCCCGAAACGGGATCTTCTCGGCGTCGCACAACAGGGTCGGGGTCATGACGCCCTTATCCACCAGGCGATCCCGGCCCACGCGCAGCATCGATTCGTTGATATCCGTGTGCCAGACTTCACCCGTCTCGCCGGCCTGCCGGGCGAAGGCCATCGCCAGATCGCCGGTCCCGCCCGCGATGTCCAGCACTTTGTAGCCCGGCCGCACCTTGGCTTGGCCGATCGTGAAATGCTTCCAGATCCGATGCAGTCCGCCGGACATCAGGTCGTTCATCAAGTCATAGTTGCTCGCGACGGAATGAAACACGCCCGCCACTTTCTTCGCCTTGTCCTGCTCGTCGACCGTTTCGTATCCGAAGTGGGTCTTGCTCATCGCGCTCTTTCCTTACCTGTTGTTCTTTCCAAGCCGCGCAATTGCCGCGCCGGGTGCGCGGCGATATGCCGCAGCCGCATATTGACTGAATCAGTGGCAATGACCGCCGCCGGACGTCTTGACGGCCATCGGCGTGTCGCGGTCGACGCCCGCCGCCTCCAGTCTCGCCAGATAGTCACGCCAGTGTTCGTCCTGGCGCGACGCGAGATCGTGAAGGATGTCCCAGGAGTAGATGCCGGTATTGTGGCCGTCTGAAAAATTGAGTTGCAGCGCGTAGTGTCCGACCGGATCGATGCCGATGATCGTCACGTCGCGCTTGCCGGTCTGCAGCGTTTCCTGTCCCGGCCCATGTCCCTGCACTTCGGCCGACGGCGAATACACCCGCAACAGCTCGAACGGCACACGATACGATTCCTCGCCGTATTGCAGTTCCAGCACGTGTGATTTCGAATGCACGACGACGCCGGTGGGAATCGGCGTCGTTGAAGTGAGTCCGCTCATGATCTTGTCTTATGGATGACCAAACTGCTGGTTCAGTTCGTTGCGCACCTGCTCGCGCAGGAGCGTTGCCTGGGCGCGCCGTTTCGACAGTTGCGATTCGGATACCGTGCGCTGACGCGGCGCCCAGATCGGCAGCGGAAAGCGGGAGTCGTTGGAGAAGCGCGGGATGACGTGCCAGTGAACATGCGGCACCTGGTTGCCGAGGCTCGCGAGATTGATCTTCTCGGGCACCAGCACGCGGCGCATCGCGCGTTCGACGCCATTCACGGCGGCCATCACGCGCACGCGATCCGGGTCCGGCAAATCGGACATCTCGGCGACATGCGCCCCCCAGATCACGCGGCACAGGCCGGGCCAGTCGGGCTCATCGGCGAGGACGACGCGCAACGCGCCGTCCTGCCACAGTACTTCGCCGCCGTCTTCACGGCAAAACACACAGTCCATCTCGAACCTCTAGCGAATCGTCCTCGATGTCGCTATTACACCAGCACGCGCTCGATACCGCCATTGTTCGCGCGTTCGACGTACTGCTCCATCCAGTTCTCGCCGAGCACCTTGCGTGCGATTTCCACGACGATATAGTCCGCCTCGACGTTGGCGTCCTCGTTGTAGCGCGACAAACCTTGCAGGCACGACGGGCAGCTCGTCAGGATCTTGACGTCCTGCGGCACAGCGCCGTTGACCGGCTGCGGGCCGTCACCGGCCTTGAGCACGGAGCCGGGCTGCGCGCCGGCGGACCCCGCTGACGCATTCGCGATGTTGATCGCGTTCGCGCCCGCTTCCGCGACGAGCGGAATGCCGCGCAGCTTGGCCGCGCCCTTGCGGATTTCCTCTTCCTTGCGGAAGCGCACCTGCGTGGAGATGTCCGGCCGCGTCACCGCGAGCGTGCCCGACTCGCCGCAGCAGCGGTCGTTCTTCTCGATCTTGTAGCCGTCCTTCTCCGAACCCATCAGCTGATTGACCAGCTTGACGGGATCCATGGTCTTGATCGGCGAGTGACACGGGTCGTGATACATGTAGCGCGTGCCGCTGACGCCATCGAGCCTGATGTTCTTCTCGAGCAGGAACTCGTGAATGTCGATGATCCGGCAGCCCGGGAAGATCTTCTCGAATTCATAGCCCGCGAGCTGGTCGTAGCAGGTGCCGCACGACACCACCACGGTCTTGATGTCGAGATAGTTCAGCGTATTCGCGACGCGGTGGAACAGCACGCGGTTGTCGGTGACGATCTTCTCGGCCTTGTCGAATTGGCCGGAACCGCGCTGCGGATAGCCGCAGCACAGATAGCCCGGCGGCAGCACGGTCTGCACGCCCGCTTCCCACAACATGGCCTGCGTGGCGAGCCCGACCTGTGAAAACAGCCGCTCCGAGCCGCAACCCGGGAAGTAGAACACCGCTTCCGTATCGACGGTCGTTGTCTGCGGATTGCGGATGATCGGAACGATCTTGTTGTCCTCGATATCCAGCAACGCGCGCGCGGTCTTCTTCGGCAGGTTGCCCGGCATCTTCTTGTTGACGAAGTGGATCACCTGCGTGACGACCGGCGGCTTGCCGACGGTTGCCGGCGGCTTCGCCGTCTGCTTCCTGACGAACTTCTTCAGCACGTCGTTGCCGAGACGCTGCGCCTTGTAGCCGACGCCCATCATCGCGGTGCGCGCGAGATTGATGGTCTGCGGATTGGTCGCGTTCAGGAAGAACATGCCCGCCGCATTGCCCGCGTTGAACTTCTTCTTGCCCATCTTGCGCAGCAGGTTGCGCATGTTCATGGTCACGTCGCCGAAGTCGATCTTCACCGGGCACGGCGTCACGCACTTGTGGCAGACGGTGCAGTGATCGGCGACGTCGTTGAACTCGTCCCAGTGCTTGATCGACACGCCGCGGCGCGTCTGCTCTTCATACAGGAACGCCTCGACCAGCAGCGAGGTAGCGAGAATCTTGTTGCGCGGGCTGTAGAGCAGGTTCGCGCGCGGCACGTGGGTCGCGCAGACCGGCTTGCACTTGCCGCAGCGCAGGCAGTCCTTGATGGACTCGGAAATCGCGCCGATATCCGACTGCTGCATGATGAGCGACTCATAACCCATCAGCCCGAACGACGGCGTGTAGGCGTTGCGCAGATCGGCGCCGTCGAACAGCTTGCCCTTGTTGAAGCGGCCATGCGGATCGACGCGCTGCTTGTAGGCGCGAAAATCGCCGATTTCCTCTTCCGTCAGAAACTCCAGCTTCGTAATGCCGATACCGTGCTCACCGGAGATCACACCATCGAGCGAACGCGCCAGCTTCATGATGCGCGCCACCGCGTGATGCGCGTCCTGCAGCATCGCGTAGTTGTCGGAGTTGACCGGAATATTGGTGTGCACGTTGCCGTCGCCGGCGTGCATGTGCAGCGCGACGAACACGCGGCCGCGCAGCACTTGCTTGTGGATGGCCTGCGCTTCGTCGAGGATCGGCTTGAATTCGCCGCCGTTGAAGATCTGGCGCAGTTCCGCCCGGATCTCCTGCTTCCACGAGATGCGCACCGTGCGGTCCTGCGCGACGTGGAACACGTTGGCGTCCGGCTGCACATCGACGCGATCCGCGAACTTCTCCGCGAGCGCCTCGTAGCCGACCTGAAGCAAGTGGTGCTGGGCCTCGCGCAGCGGCATGTCGAGCTGCGCGCCGACGAAAGTCCAGCGCTCGCGCACGCGCTTGAGCAGATCCAGCGCCTGCTGCACGCGGTCTTCCAGCAACTCGGCGCTGGGGATCTCGTTGGCGTCGTCGGTCTTGCCGAGCGGCAGCTTGCCGGTGCGGAAGAACGCTTCGAGCGCATCGACGAGTTGCAGCTTGTTCTTGATCGACAGCTCGATGTTGATGCGCTCGATGCCGTCCGTGTACTCGCCCATGCGATTGAGCGGAATCACGACGTCTTCGTTGATCTTGAACGCGTTCGTATGCTTGGCGATGGCGGCCGTGCGCGAGCGGTCCAGCCAGAAGCGCTTGCGCGCCTCGGCGTTGACCGCAACGAAGCCTTCGCCGCTCTTGCCGTTCGCCATGCGCACGACTTCCGACGTGGCGGCGGCTACGGCATCGGCGTCGTCGCCGACGATGTCGCCGATCAGCACCATCTTCGGGAACGCGTTGCGCTTGCTCTTGGTGGCATAGCCGACCGCGCGCAGATACCGTTCATCCAGATGCTCGAGGCCGGCGAGGATCGCGCCGCCCTGCTTCGACGTTTCGAACAGATAGTCCTTGATCTCGACGATGCTCGGAATCGCATCGCGCGCCTGACCGAAGAATTCGAGGCAGACGGTGCGCGTGTGCGCGGGCATCTTGTGCAGGATCCAGCGCGCCGACGTGATGAGACCGTCGCAGCCTTCCTTCTGCACGCCGGGCAGGCCGGCCAGGAATTTATCCGTGACGTCCTTGCCGAGTCCTTCCTTGCGGAACGTGCGGCCGGCGATGTCGAGGTTCTCCGTGCGGATCAGCTTCTCGCCCGGCGCGCGGTTGCCGTCGAACCAGTCGAGCCGGAAACGCGCCACTTCGATGTCGTGGATCTTGCCGCAGTTGTGATCCAGGCGCGTGACTTCGAGCCAGTTGCCTTCCGGATCGACCATGCGCCACCACGCGAGGTTGTCCAGTGCCGTGCCCCACAACACGGCCTTCTTGCCGCCCGCGTTCATCGCCACATTGCCGCCGACGCAGGACGCGTCGAGCGAAGTGGGATCGACCGCGAACACGAAGCCCGCCTGTTCCGCCGCTTCGGTCACGCGCCGCGTGACCACGCCCGCGCCCGAGAAGATGGTCGCGACCTTGTGCTCGACGCCCGGCAGGCTCGTCATCTCGACCGGCCCGAGCTGTTCGAGCTTCTCCGTGTTGATGACGGCCGAGAACGGCGTCAGCGGAATCGCGCCGCCGGTGTAGCCGGTGCCGCCGCCGCGCGGAATCACCGTGAGCCCGAGTTCGAAGCACGCCTTGATGAGCCCGGCGATCTCGGCTTCGGTGTCCGGCGTGAGCACGACGAACGGATACTCGACGCGCCAGTCGGTGGCGTCGGTGACGTGCGCGACGCGCGACAGACCGTCGAACTTGATGTTGTCCTTCTGCGTCTGCCGGCCCAGCACGCGCGACGCGCGGCGGCGCAGGTCGGCCATGCGGGCGAATTCGGCGGCGAAATCATCGACGGCGCGGCGCGCTGCCGCCACGAGCAACTGCACGCGCCCGGCGCGTTCCTGGCTGCCGGCTTCGTCATGGTGAGCGGACAGGTCCGCGCTGCGGCGCTTCTCGATTTCGGCGAGACGGTGATTCAGCGCGTCGACCAGCATGCCGCGGCGCTTCGGGTTGTCGAGCAGGTCGTCCTGAAGGTACGGATTGCGGCGCACGACCCAGATATCGCCGAGCACTTCGTAGAGCATGCGCGCCGAGCGGCCGGTGCGGCGCTCGTTACGGAGTTCGTCGAGGACGGCCCAGGCTTCGTCGCCCAGGAGCCGCATGACGATTTCACGATCGGAAAACGACGTGTAGTTATAGGGAATTTCGCGCAGACGGGGTTCAGTATCGAGCGCCAAGGCGGCATGGGCGCCGTTCGGATCGAAGGCTTGAGGTGCGTTCATGTTCGACGGTTCGGTGTGCCGGCGGGCGCGCTCTTCAAAGCGGAAACGCCGACGATGCGCGTGGGGGCGCAAATTTTCGAGTGAGACTTATCTTGGCGAAGGCCGCCGGAACCGCCCTGCGCAACATGCTGCGAAGCGGACGTCATCACGACGCCTTCGGTGTGCCCGGGATCAACGCCACGATCGCGCGTGACGCGCATGCCGCTCGGCCGCCGCGTGCGACGCGCGGGGGACATGCGCCAGAAAATCGATCCGAAGCTGCCGGTGCATCTGCCGATCCTGATTGCTGATACGTAAAAGGAAATTCTAACCCATCATGATGACCCGCGTTGCCGGGCGCTAGCAGGCGGAAGGGCTTTTTGCTAGTACATTCGCGACGCGTTCATGGCATTTTCGACGCTTTTTTGCACGACCGTCCGGACGGTTGAAACACAGGTGGGGGCAGCGAGAGGCAAGACAGGCGCTATCATGGATGCTTTCGCCCTCAAAACCCGCGCGCATGCGTGCCGCGTGACGATTCTCCGCATGACACATCCCGACTACCTGAAGAAAGTGCTGACCGCGCGCGTGTACGACGTTGCGCGGGAAAGCGAGCTCGAACCGGCGCGCAATCTGTCGGCGCGCCTGCGCAACTCCGTGTTCCTGAAGCGCGAGGACAACCAGCCGGTGTTCTCCTTCAAGATTCGCGGCGCCTATAACAAGATGGCGAACCTGTCGGCCGACGAACTCGCGCGCGGCGTGATTACGGCCTCGGCGGGCAATCACGCGCAGGGCGTGGCGCTTTCGGCGGCGCGGCTCGGCTGCCGCGCGCTGATCGCGGTGCCGACCACGACGCCGCAGGTCAAGATCGACGCGATCCGCACGCATGGCGGCCCGACGGTCGAAGTCGTGCTGGCGGGCGAATCGTACAGCGACGCCTACACGCGCGCCGTGCAGCTTCAGGAAGAACGCGGCCTGACCTTCGTGCATCCGTTCGACGATCCGGACGTGATCGCCGGGCAAGGCACCGTCGCGATGGAAATCCTGCGCCAGCATCAGGGGCCGATTCACGCGATCTTCTGCCCGATCGGCGGCGGCGGGCTGGCGGCGGGCGTGGCGGCCTACGTCAAGGCGGTGCGTCCGGAGATCAAGGTGATCGGCGTGCAGACCGAGGATTCCTGCGCGATGGCGAAATCGGTCAAGGCCGGCGAGCGCATCACGTTGAACGAAGTCGGGCTGTTCTCGGACGGCACTGCGGTAAAGCTGGTCGGCGAGGAAACCTTCCGGCTGTGCCGGGAACTGCTCGATGACATCATCACCGTCGACACCGACGCTCTCTGCGCCGCCATCAAGGACGTGTTCCAGGACACGCGCTCGGTGCTCGAACCGGCGGGCTCGCTCGCGGTGGCGGGCGCGAAGCTGTATGCGGAGCGCGAAGGCATCGAGGGCAAGACGCTGATCGCGGTGACCTCGGGCGCGAACATGAACTTCGACCGCATGCGCTTCGTCGCGGAACGCGCGGAAGTGGGCGAAGCGCGCGAAGCGGTGTTCGCCGTGACGATTCCCGAGGAGCGCGGCAGCTTCCGGCGCTTCTGCGAACTGGTCGGCACCCGCAGCGTGACCGAGTTCAACTATCGCATCGCGGATGAGAAAGCTGCGCATATCTTCGTCGGCGTGCAGATCAAGTCGCGCAAGGAAACGGCGCAGATGATGACCGCCTTCGTCGAACATGGTTTCGCGACGGTGGATCTTTCGCACGATGAACTCTCGAAGCAGCACATCCGCTACATGGTGGGTGGCCGCTCGCCGCTCGCGCGCGACGAACGCCTGTTGCGCTTCGAATTCCCGGAACGGCCGGGCGCGCTGATGAAATTCCTGTCGTCGATGGCGCCGGACTGGAACATCAGCCTGTTCCATTACCGTAACCAGGGCGCGGACACCAGCTCGATTCTGGTCGGCATCCAGGTGCCGCAGACGGACAACGCGGAGTTCGAGCGCTTCCTCGCGACGCTCGGCTATCCGTGGTGGGACGAAGGCGCGAATCCGGTGTACCGGCTGTTCCTTGGCTGACAACATCGCCTTCACGCTCGAAGACAAGCTCGTCGTCGCGATTTCGTCGCGCGCGCTGTTCGATTTCGAGGAGGAGAACCGCGTGTTCGAAACCGGCGAGCTCGCGCGTTATGAGGCCTTGCAGCGCTCGCGGCTCGATACGCCCGCGAAACCCGGTGTCGCATTCAGCCTGATTCGCAAGCTGCTCGCGCTCAATACACAGGAACAACGTGTCGAGGTGGTGATCCTGTCTCGTAGCGATCCCATCAGCGGCCTGCGCGCGTTTCGCTCGTGCAAGGAGCATGGCCTGGCGATCGAGCGCGGCGTCTTCACGCGCGGGCGATCGCCATTTGCGTACCTGAAGCCGTTGCGGGCGTCGCTGTTTCTGTCGGCGAATCCGGATGACGTGCGCGCCGCGTTGGCCGCCGGTTTTCCGGCCGCGCGCGTGCTGCCGGAAACGCCGAGCGCCGCGAGCCGTTATGCCGACGAGATCCGCATTGCCTTCGACGGCGACGCCGTGCTGTTCTCCGACGAAGCCGAGCGCGTTTTCCAGAGCGACGGCCTCACGGCGTTCGTCGGGCATGAAACCACCAAGCGCGAACAACCGCTGCCCGGCGGCCCGCTAAAGCCGCTGCTGGCGGCGCTCAACAAACTGCAGCACATCGCGGACGAGCACGGCAGCGGGCCGATGCACATCCGCACCGCGCTCGTCACCGCCCGCTCCGCGCCTGCACACGAGCGCGCGATCCGGACGCTGATGGCCTGGGACATCGAAATCGACGAAGCGATGTTCCTGGGCGGCCTCGACAAGGGCGAGTTCCTGCGTGAATTCGAGCCCGACTTTTTCTTCGACGATCAAATTCGCCATTGCGAATCGGCCCGCGTCGTCACGGCGACAGGGCACGTTCTCAGCGGCATAGCGAACGCCACATGACACCCGAACAATCTCCGCTCGGCAAGCCCGTCCACTACACCGAACAGTACGATGCGTCGCTGCTGTTCGCGATCGACCGCAAGCGTGCGCGCGATGGGATCGGCGTGCCTGCACGGCTGCCGTTCTTCGGCACCGATATCTGGAACGCCTACGAGCTCTCGTGGCTGAACCGGAACGGCAAGCCGCAGATCGCGGTCGCGACGTTCTTCGTGCCGGCGGATTCGCCGAACATCGTGGAGTCGAAGTCGTTCAAGCTGTATCTGGGATCGTTCTCGCAGACGCCGTTCGATTCCATCGACGACGTGCGCGCCGCCATCAAGCGCGACGTGTCCGCGATCTGCGGCGCGACCGTGTCCGTGCAGCTTGCCGCGCCCGCGGATTTCGGCAAGCTCGTGATGGAAGAGTTCGAAGGGCTGTCGCTTGATCGGCTCGATCTCGATTGCAACGTGTACTCGCCTGACCCGTCATTGCTGAGCGCGGCGCAGGGTGAGACGCCCGTCGACGAGACGCTGTTTTCGAATTTGTTGAAATCGAATTGTCCGGTCACGGGCCAGCCGGACTGGGGCAGCGTGCAGATCCGCTATTACGGCTCGCAGATCGATCACGCGGGATTGCTGCGCTACATCGTGTCGTATCGCGAGCATACGGGGTTTCATGAGCAATGCGTCGAACGCATCTTCATGGACATCATGCGGGAGTGCAAGCCGGAACGGCTCGCGGTGTATGCGCGTTATACACGGCGTGGGGGGCTGGATATCAACCCGTTTCGCACGAATTTCAATCTGCCGATGCCGGATAATGCGCGGTTGGCGCGGCAGTGAAGCTTGCAGGCAGCTCTGCTTCACATGAACCAGAGCTGCGCGGGTCTTACGCCTTCTTATAAGCCACGCAATCCACCTCGACCTTGCAGTCGATCACCATCGACGACACGACACACGCCCGCGCCGGCGGGTTCGCGCCGAAATACTCCTTGAACACCTTGTTGAACGACGCGAAATCGCGCGGATCATCCAGCCACACGCCGCAACGCACCACGTGCTCCGTGCCGTAGCCCGCTTCCTGCAGGATCGCGAGCACGTTCTGAATCGCCTTGTGCGTTTGCTCGACGATACCGCCGTTGATCACCTCGCCGTTTTCCATCGGCGTCTGGCCCGACACGAACAGCCAGCCATCGGCCTCCACCGCGCGTGCGAACGGCATATGCGCGCCGCCTTGTCCCTTGCCGCCTTCCACGCCATAACGCTTCATCGCTTCACTCCTTGATTCAAAAACAGTCTTAGAACGCACCGTGCGCATCGAGCTTCGATGCCGAGCCGCGCGCAACGAAATGTCCCGCGCGCGCGCCGGTCACGGCCCGCTCGCGATACGTCAGCACCCCATTCACCCACACCGCGTCGATGCCGTCCGCAGCCTGCTGCGGCTGCGCAAAAGTCGCGGCATCGCGCACGCGCTCGGCATCGAACACCACCAGATCCGCGTGATGGCCGACCTTCACTTCACCGCGCTCCGTCAGGCCGAAGCGCCGCGCCGTAAGACTCGTCATCTTGCGCACCGCTTCCTCGAGCGGCATCAGCGCCGTGTCGCGCGCATAGTGCCCGAGCACACGCGGAAACGCGCCCCACAGACGCGGATGCGGCAACGGATCGTTCGGCAAGCCGTCCGAGCCGACCATCGTCGCGGGATGCGACAGGATGCGCCGCACGTCGTCTTCCAACATGTTGTGATACACCGCGCCCGCCGGCTGCAAACGCTTCGCGGCTTCCTGCTGCGTCACCTGCCACGCGTCGGCCACTTCCCGGATCAGCTTGCCCGCCATCTCCGGATGCGGCGTGGACCAGGTGATCGTGATGTCGATGTCGCCCGTGACCTGCTTGAGGTCCAGCGTCGACGAACTGCGGTTGTACGGATAGCAATCGCACGCCACCGGCTGTCCCGCGCGCGTGGTGTCGATCGACTTCAGCACTTCCGTGCTGCGCCCCCAGTTCGACGGCCCCGCGCACTTCAGATGCGAAATCACCACCGGCACGCGCGCATGACGCCCGACCCGATAAGCCTCGTCCATTGCATCGAGAATCGCGTCGAACTCGGTGCGCATGTGCGTCGTGTAGAGCGCGCCTGCTTGCGCCAGCGGCTCGGCGAGCGCCTGCACTTCCTCGGGCGGCGCGCTGAACGCCGAACCGTAGGCCAGACCGCTCGACAGACCGAGCGCGCCGTGCGCCAGCGCCTCTTCGAGTTGCGCGCGCATGCCGGCGATTTCGTCGCCGGTGGCGGCGCGATCGAGCCGGTCCATGTGATTGCTGCGCAGCGCCGTATGGCCGATCAGCGCGCCGACGTTCACCGCCGGGCGCGCCTCGTTCACGGCCGAAACGTAATCCGCAAAGGTCGGATACTGGAACGCGGCGGCATCGCCGAGCAAATTCATCGGATCGGGCGGCGCGCCCTTCAGCGTCACCGGCGACGCGCTGATCCCGCAATTGCCGACGATCACCGTCGTCACGCCCTGGGTGATCTTCGGCATCATCTGCGGCGCCCGGATCACGTGAGTGTCGTCGTGCGTATGAACGTCGATGAAGCCGGGCGCAAGCACCTTGCCCTCGGCATCGAAAGTGTCGTCGGCACGCCTGCCGGACAAGCCGCCAGGCGCCGTGATCGCGACGATGCGACCGTCGCGCACCGCGACATCGCGCGCCACGGCGGGCGCACCCGTGCCGTCGATCACGCGCGCGCCGACGATCAGCGTATCGGCCTGTTCCATGATCAGTCTCCCAAGGGTTGACGCTCGCCGCCGCCGCGATGCGCGTCGAGCGCATGCTTCATGCGGCGCAGCAGTTCGCGGCTGGTGTCGGCCTGCTTGACGGCCAGTTCGGTGACGAGCAGGTCCAGCGCCATCATCATCGCGTAGCGCGACGACGACGGCTTGTAGATGAAGTCGCTTTCCATCGCGATGACCGGGATCAGCCAGTCGGCCAGCACGCCCAGCGGCGATGCCGGCGCGGTCAGCGCGATCACGCGCGCGCCGTACTGCTTCGCGAGCCGGCAGCTTTCGACCATCTCCGGCGTCTGCCCGGTCACCGAGAGCGCGACCACGACGTGTTCCTTCGACAAGGTCGACGCCACCATCCGTTGCAGCAGGCCGTCCTGATACGACGCCACCGGCCGGCCGAGCCGCACGAGACGAAAGCGCATTTCATCGGCGAGCGCGGTCGAGCCGCCGCCCATGCCGAACACGTAGATCATCGCGGCATGGGCGAGCGCGTCCGCCGCCTCGGCCACCGGCGCGGCCGCGAGCGCGCCCTGGTTTTGCGCGAGCGTGCTCTGCACTTCCTCGAAAATGCGCGCCGCCAGCGAAGCGGGCACGGCGTCGGCGTCGCGCGTCAGGAAGCGCTGGCCGACACCCGCCGCCTGCGCGAGCCGCAGCTTCAATTCGCGCACGTCCTCGCAGCCGACCGCCTTCGCGAAACGCGTGACAGTCGCGATGCTCACCGCCGCCTTGTCCGCCAGCGCGCCAATGCTCGCGCGCGACGCGGTCACGATGTCGTCGAGAATCAGCGCCGCCACCTTGCGTTCCGCGTCACGCAGTTCGGGCGCGCGCTCCGCAATGCGTGCGACGATGTCGATATCGATGGAATGGGACGGACCGTTCATGACGTATGCGGCTGACCCGCGATGATGTTACTAAATAACATTTCCATCCCGGATGCTACTTTGGTTACCATCCTAGCGTCAACCTCGGAGCGCGAGAGACGGCGCCCGATTCCATTTAAACGGACGATGGAGCAGCAGCACATGAAAGTTACAAACTATCAAAGCCCGGCGATCGATCCGTTCGGCAAGGGTCTCGGCATGGTGCCGGGCACGGGCATCCAGTTGCAGGACGCGGCGCGTCTGCAATGGAACCTGCTCGAGGAAGATGTCAGCCTGCCCGCCGCCGTGCTGTATGCGGATCGCATCGAACACAACCTGAAGTGGATGCAGGCGTTTGTCGGCGAATACGGCGTGAAGCTCGCGCCGCACGGCAAGACGACCATGGCGCCGCAACTCTTCCGCCGTCAGCTTGAAACCGGCGCGTGGGGCATCACGCTGGCCACTGCGCATCAGGTGCGCGCGGCGTACCGCGGCGGCGTGCATCGCGTGCTGATGGCGAACCAGCTCGTCGGAAAACGCAACATGGGCATGATCGCCGAGTTGCTCACCGATCCGAACTTCGAATTCTTCTGCCTGGTGGATTCAGCCGACGGCGTCGATCAGCTCGGCGAATTCTTCAGCTCGGTGCGCAAGAAGCTCAATGTGCTGATCGAACTCGGCGTGCCGGGCGGGCGCACCGGCGTGCGCGACGACGCCCAGCGCGACGCCGTGCTCGCCGCCATCGCGCGCTGGCCGGGCACGATCGAACTGGCGGGCATCGAGTTGTATGAAGGCGTGCTGCAGGACGAAGAACGGGTGCGCGAGTTCCTGAAGAGTGCCGTCGATGTCACGCGCGCCTTGATCGCCGATGGCAAGATCGCGCGCCAGCCGGCGATCCTCTCCGGCGCAGGATCCGCATGGTACGACGTGGTCGCCGATGAATTCGCCAAGGCCCATAGCGATGCCATCGAAGTCGTGCTGCGTCCGGGCTGCTATCTGACGCACGATGTCGGCATCTACAAGAAGGCCCAGAACGAGATTTTCGCGCGCAATCCGATCGCCAAAAAAATGGGCCAGGGATTGAAGCCGGCGCTGCAACTGTGGGCGTATGTGCAGTCGATTCCGGAGCCGGACCGCGCGATCATCGGGCTCGGCAAGCGCGATTCCGCTTTCGACGCGGGCATGCCGGAACCGGCAAAGCACTATCGTCCGGGCAACGACGCGCCGCGTGACATCGCGGCCGACGAAGGCGGGGAGATTTTTGGCTTGATGGACCAGCACGCGTATCTGCGTATCCGTCCGGGCGACGATCTGAAAGTCGGCGACATGATCGCGTTCGACATCTCGCACCCCTGTCTGACCTTCGACAAGTGGCGTCAGATTCTCGTCGTCGATCCGAAGTATCGCGTCACCGAAGTGATCGAGACGTTCTTTTAGGCCTTTGCCTCGAGCGCGGCCGCCTGCAACGCACTGGCGGCCGCCACGTCCTGGATGCGTCCCTCGAACATGTGCAGCGCGCTCGACAGCGCCTCGATGGCCTCGTCGGGCAGCGACGCCATCGTGTCATGCAGGAACGCGTTGCGGCGCGGCAGACCTTCTTTCGCGATCGCACGGCCTTGCGCCGTCAACGCGACATTCGACACGCGATTGTCGCGCGCATCGACGCTGCGCATGATCCAGCCGAGGCCTTCGAGGGTTTTCAGCTGCCGCGTCAATGCGCCGGGATCCACCTTGAGGTGCTCGACGAGCTTCTTCTGCGACAGCACGCCCGCATGCTCGTGCAGTGCGAGCAGGATGCGCCAGCGGGGCATCGGCTGACCGACGGCCGTCTCGAACGCCGACATGAACGCCCGATAGGTGCGTCCGAACTGTTGAATCACGGCAATACGGTCTTGTTCGTTCATGCTGGGATTCCTTGCTCACTCGGCGAGGATGACCGGTTCCTGCGGCCCTTTCAGGCGCACCGGAGGAACGCGCCGGGACTGCCATACCGACACCACCGCGATCAGCGCCGCCAGCGCCAGCCCGATGTGAATCGCCGCCACCAGCGACTCGCGCGCGGACTCGAGCAGCATCGCGCCGTCGTGGCCTGCGGCGGCCAGTTGCGCGAGCAGCGCCTGTTGCCCGTCCTGATTGATGAGGATCTGCGGATCCGAGAGATCGCTGGCCCAGCGCAGCGCGTGTGCCTTGTCGAGCGCGAGGTTCACGCCGCTCGCGTACAGCTGGCTCACGAGCGTACCGGTGAGCGCCGTGCCGATCATCCCGCCGATCATGCGCAGTGATTGCAGCAGCGCGGTCGCGATGCCGAGATGCGCGCGCCCGGCCGTCTGCTGGGCGAACACGGTGAGGTTCGGCATTACGAAGCCGAGGCCCAGGCCGCCGAGCAGCATGACCACCAGCAACATCGAACGCGGCATGTTGTGCGTCGCCACGACGACGCCCAGACACGACAGCGCCAGCAGCGAGAAGCCGGCATACAGCATCAGGTTGGCGTTCTTCAGCCGCGTCACGATGCGTCCGTTCACAATGCTGCCTATCGTGATGAACACCACGAGCGGCGTGATCATCACGCCCGCGTCCTTCGGCGACATGCCGAAGCCGCCCTGGAACAGCAGCGGCGCGTAGAACAGCAGCGAGAACATCGTGAAGCCGCCGAGAATCGCCAGCGTGAAGAGCGCGGCGAGCGCCGGGTTGCGGAACATGTCGACCGGCAGGATCGCGTAGTCGCAGCGCTTTTCCCAGCGCCACAAGCCGAAGCCCGCCGCGATGCTGACGACGAGCAAGCCCGCCGTTACGACGCCGAAGCCGTGTTTGGGCAACATCTCGACGAACAGTTGCAGCGCACCCAGCGACGCGGCGATCAGCAGCGCACCGGGCCAGTCGAGCCGCATCTTGCCCTGGTGAGCGACGTGACGCAGATGCGGCAGAAAGCGCCACACGAAGAACAGCGAGATCACGCCCACCGGCAGATTGACGTAGAACACCGAGCGCCAGCCGTAGTACTGCGTGAGGAAGCCGCCGAGCGACGGCCCGACCGCATTGGCGATGCCGAACGCCGAGCTCATCAGCACCTGCCAGCGCAGGCGCACGACGTTGTCCGGAAACAGATCGGCGATACAGGCGAACGCGGTGCCCACCAGCATGCCGCCGCCTATCCCCTGCAAGCCGCGCGCGAGCACCAGGAACATCATGCTGTTGGCGAGCCCGCACAGCACCGAGGCGATGGTGAACACCACGATCGATGCAATCACGAACGGCTTGCGCCCGTAATAGTCACCGAGCCGTCCGAAGATCGGCACCGTGATGACGGAGGTCAGCAAGTAGGAGGTGGCAACCCAGGCGTAGAGGTCGAAGCCCTTGAGTTCGGCGACGATGGTCGGCAGCGCGGTGCCCACCACGGTTTGATCGAGCGCCACCAGCATGGTGACGAAAGAGACGCCCAGCATCGCCATGAGCGATTCGCGGAAAGGCAGAACCTGTCCGCTGGAGTGATGCGCGGCGGTATGTACGGCCATCTTTGAGAGCGCAACGATTGACTAGTCAATGGAAAGGCAATCATAGCACGCTGTGATCTGCTCATTCGCGTGGCACTCTACGGCTTACGCTACGTACCGAACACATCCCAATGGAACCGACGCCGATCATCACCTCCCCGCTCTCCACCGACGATTTCGCTGCCCTGTCCCGCGCCAAGGAGCTGCTGGAGAGTCCGTCACTGACCATGAAACTGGCGAGCGTCGTCGGCGCGCCGATCGAGAAGCTGCTCGGACGCCTGCCGGGGGCCGCGCAGGAAAAAGTCGACGAAGCGACCCAGCTCGCGCTCCGGAAGTGCCTGCAACTGGCGCTGCGGACGATCAGCAAGAGCGCGCCCTCCGGCTCGCTACTCGCGCCGCCGCCCGACAAGCCGCACAACCTGATGCACAAGCTCGCCGTCGCGACGACCGGTGCCGCGGGCGGCGCGTTCGGCCTGTTTGCGCTGCCCGTGGAACTGCCGGTCACGACGACGTTGATGTTCCGCTCGATCTGCGACATCGCGCGCAGCGAGGGCGAAGACCTGCAACGCGTCGAAACGCAACTGCAATGTCTGATGGTGCTGGGCATGGGCGGCACGAAAGCCAGCGACGACAACGCCGATCTCGGCTACTTCATCGTGCGCAGCGCGCTGGCGCAGTCGGTGTCGCGCGCGACCAGCGAGATTGCGGCGAAGGGCCTGGGCAGCCACGGCTCCACGGCGCTCCTCAAGTTCCTGCAGACCATCGCGTCGCGGTTTTCGGTGCAGGTCAGCGAGCAAGTGGCCGCCAAGTCGATCCCGGCGATCGGGGCGGTGCTCGGCGCCATGGTCAATACCGTGTTCATCGATCACTTCCAGCAGATGGCGCACGGGCATTTCACCGTGCGCAGGCTGGAACGCCGATATGGCGGGTCGGCTGTCGAGCGCGCATATCAGACCATCGAGGTGATCGGCAGCCGATGAGCGGCGCGTGAGGACGTCATCTCTTCGATGAACGCCGCCGCGCGGGCCAGCGCCTCGCTGGCCTCGGGCATGAACGGCGCCCAGATCTGAAAGATGTGCGGCACGTTGCGCCAGACATCCAGTCGGACTTCGACGCCTGCAGCGCGCGCCCGCCCGGCGACGCGCGTCGAGTCATCCAGCAGCAGTTCCGTGTCGCCGACCTGAAGCAGCAGCGGCGGCAGGCCCGCGAACTCGCCGAACAGCGGCGACGCATACGGATGGCGCGCATCGGCGCCGCCGAGATACTGCGCGGCCACGCGCGGAAACACCGCCGCGTGATACATCGGATCGCGGCCTTCGTTTGTCTGCATCGACGCACCGCCGCAGGTCAGATCCGTCCACGGAGAAAACAGCACCGCCGCTGCCGGAAGCGGCGTGCCGGCGTCACGCAACGCGAGCAAGGTCGCGAGCGCCAGGCCGCCGCCCGCCGAGTCGCCGGCGAGGGCAATCGAATGCGGGGGCGTGCCATCGTCGAGCAAGCGCCGATACGCCGCGACGCTGTCGTCCACGGCGGCAGGAAAGCAATGCTCAGGCGCCAGCCGGTAGTCGAGCGACAGGACACTGGCGTGTGCCTGCGCCGCCAGCCTGAAGGTAATCGCACGATGACTGCGCGGCGAGCAGAAGTAATAACCGCCGCCGTGAAGATAGAGGATGGTCCGCGGCGGGTGCGTCTCGTTCGTGAGCCATTCGTCACCGGACGCGCGAACCATGAGCCGCCAGCCCTTCGGCACACGCGGCGTCCACACTCGACGCGACGCATAGGCCCGGGCCCGTTCGACGTCGAGTTCCGGCTGCGCGGTATGCGGACGGATACGCGTGCGCAACGCCCAGCAGGCCAGCGCGCGCTGCCAGCTCATCGGCGCGCGCTCAGTTCGACGGCATGACCTGACCGCGTATCTCGCCGGTCGGATTCTCCTGCGTGTGAATGTTGAAGTACCACTGGCCGGACATCAGGTCCGCGACCTGTTGCTCGTTGAGCGTCGCCTGGCCCTTCATGGGACTGGCAAGCGATTTCTTGTCGACCGGCACCTGCACCTTGGCGTTCTGGCCGACGGGCGCCGGACCATGAAAATGCGCCATCGTTGCGGGGCCGGACAGCTCCGCATAGGTCGCGGTCCAGGCGAGGACGTGCGTGTCGGTGTCGAAGGTCGCGTCGAGCGTGCCATGGCCCTTGCTCACGCGCGGCGGAACTTCGCTCGAGGGTTGCAGGTTGGCTTTCAGCGCGACAGCATCGGCATGGGCCGCGCCCGATGCCAGGAACATCAGCGCCCATGCGGCGGTCCAGCGGAGAGGGGATCGGCATGTCGAAATCATGTTTGCGCTCCTGGTGACGACCCGAGAGGCGCATCGATGACCCGCGGTCCTGCGCCCGGTGCATGCCATGGTAGTGCAATTCCGCTTGACGGCGCAGGTGGCCACGCGGAGCAGCGCACAAGCAAAACAAAAGGCACCCGAGGTGCCCTTTGATCATGCGCTGCGCTCGCAGCGCGCCGCGTTACTTCGTGCGGTTATCAGAAGCGATGGCGGATGCCCGTGTTCACGAGCACCTGACGGCTGCTCGACGACGCGCCGAACGCGTTGTTGTAGTTGGCGATCGACGCCGTCGGGTAGAAGCCTTCCCCGCCGCCCGAGCCGATCTGCGCCACGCCTTCGACGTGGAAGTCCGTACGCTTGGACAGCGCGTAGTCGAGCTGGATGCCGAACTGATGGTACTTGACCGTGTCCGTGCTCTTGCCGTAGCCGCTGGCCTTGGCCGTCGAGAACGTATAGGCCGCGCCGAGCGCGAGCGCCGGCGTCAGCAGATAGCGGCCGTTCACTTCGTAGTTGTTGATGACCACCGAACCGCTTTCCAGCGCCGTGTTGTCCAGACGGCTTTGCGTCCACAGGCCGCCGAAGGTCATGGCCTCGATCGAGTACGCAGCGCCCGCGCCGAACGTGCGCTGACGCTGACCCGTGGCAGGACCGAAGCCGAACGTGTTGGTGAACTGTTCGCCCGTCACCGCGCCGTTGGTCGTGGAGTTCACGCCGTTGGCCTGCATGTAGGCCGCGCCGAGCTTCAGCGGACCATTCGTGTAGCCGGCGCCGAAGCTGTAGGCCCGGTTGTCGGCGAAGCCGTTGGCGTTGTTCGAGAAGCCATAGAGACCGCTGAACGTCAGGCCCGCGTAGTTCAGGCTCTGGTACTTGATGGAGTTGGCGATGCTGAAGTCGCTGTTCAGGTTGTCGTTGCCGCCGACGTGACCGAAATACGTACCGCCCCACGTGCCTGCCGCGCTCAGCGGTCCGAGGTAGTCGACGACGGAGTCGAACTGCTTGCCGAACGTGACGGTACCGAAGCCCGACTGCATCCCGACCCATGCCTGGCGGCCGAACGTTGCACCGCTGTCGTTGGACTGGCCGTTGTTGACGCTGAAGCCGCTTTCCACCGTGAAGATGGCCTTCATGCCGCCGCCCAGATCTTCAGAACCGCGCAGACCCCAACGGCTTTCCTGCAGGTTGCCGCTGGTGAGACCGCGGAAGCTTCCCTTCTGCGGCTGGCCGGCCGGCGAGCCGGTGGCAACGTTGTTCACGAAGGTCATGCCCACGTCGAGCACACCGTACAGCGTGACGCTGCTTTGCGCGCTCGCTGCCGTCGCAAAAGATGCAGCGATGGCCGCCACGGCCGCTCCGATGAGATTCTTTTTCATGCGTGTTCCTTTGAGTGAGTCCTGCGGACCCGATGGGTTGCTTCGGCTGAACGCTGGTCGAGCGGACCAACACCTTGCTCGCTTAGCCTCTGTCCGAAATTCGGCACGGCAAAGTTTATGGCCCGCTTTTTTTGAGAAGCCGGCAAAGGAATCGCAAAAGGCTTTTTGAATAATTCGAATAACTTATTTTCGATATGGGAAAACCCTTGGGTTGCGCGCACTTATCCAAGGCGTGGTCTGAAACGCCACGGCAGTCCGAGGGTTTGAAGTTGCGCGCATGCGACAGTGGTCGCGCAGTGGTTGTATGGAGACACCGTCATAGCTTCGGATTGATCCGATTGCCTTGCGCTGAATCACGCTCTTAACATCGCGCACGCTTATCACGCCGGTACGCGCGGAGCCGCATCCATCATCGCGTTTGTTTTGCGTTGATTCCGCGTTCCCTCCGCATTCGACCGCCTGTTCTTCCTGTCATGAATCTTCTTCACGCCATGCGCGTTTTCTCGAAGGTCGCGGAAACCGAATCGTTCGGACGCGCCGCCGCCGCGCTGGATCTCTCCAATGCCGTGGTCACCCGTTATGTTTCGTTACTGGAAACGCATCTGAATACGCGTCTGTTGAACCGGACCACGCGCAGCGTGTCCCTGACCGAGGCTGGCCGTCTCTACGCAGAAGGATGCCGCGCGGTCATCGAGCAAGTAGAGGGTGTCGAGGCTTCGGTGACGAGCAGTTCCGTCGATCCGTCAGGCACGCTCAAGCTCGTGGCATCGGCCTCGTTCGCCCTGCTCGGTCTCACGCCGATGCTCGGGCTTTTCCACAAGCGTTTTCCAGGCGTCAAGCTTCGGCTCACGCTGCTGCATCGTCCGGTGGATCTCGTCGCCGAGGGTTTCGACGTCGGCATCGTCACCGCACATCAGGTCAACAGCGGCATGCTGATCAACCGGCCGTTGTTCAGGATCGGGGCAACGCTGGTGGCCTCGCCCGCTTATCTGAACACGAGCGGCGTTCCGGACCGGCCCGCCGCACTGAGCCGGCACGCGTTCCTTGCGCCGTCCGCGGACATTCATGGTTCGAACTGGTCGTTTTCCGGTCCCTCCGGCGCCGTGGAAAGTCTCGCGCTCGATCCGACTTACACGGTGAACAGCATGCACATGCTGCGACAGGCGGCGCTGTGCGGCATGGGCATCGCCGTGCTGCCGGAGAGCCATGTCATGCAGGACTTGCGGGACGGTTCGCTGCTGCGCCTGTTGCCGGACTACGCAATCAGGGACGCCGACAAGGAAGTGTCGATTGTGTATCCAGGGCGTCGTCACGTTTCAGCCAAGACGCGTTCCTTCGTCGATTTCGCGCTGGACTATTTTCGAAGCCATGAGCCATCGGGTGAAGAGCGCGACAGCGTGTTGCCATCCGCTACCTGAGGTGGCCGTGAGGCATCAGTCCGTGTTGCAGACAGGGGCTATCAGATCAGCGCTGCGCCCTGCGTATGAATGCGCTCGACGAGTTGCTCGCATCGTTCGATCAGCGCAAGGCCTTCCCGTTGCCGGATTTCGGCCGACTGGGCGGGCAGGTCGCGACGAAACACTTCGAGCGCATCGAGCAACGGCCGATACTGCAACACACTGGCCGCGCCGACGACCCGATGATGCCAGTCGCGCAGTTCGTCGACCGTGCCGTGAAACAGCAGCTTGCGCAGCGCGAGCAGGTCTTCGCGGAATGAGGAAGCGAAAGCATCGAGCAGCGCCCGCACGGTGACTTCACTGCCCCATACCTGAGCCATGGCGGCAAGATCCAGTTCATCCCTGTCTTCCTGCGAGACGCCGCGGCTCGGTGGCGCGAGCATCTGTGTCTCGGTGATCACGGCTCCCGAAACACGCCAGCGATTCAGATGCTCACGCAGCGTGGCCAGCCGCGTTGGTTTCACGAGGCAGTCGTCCATGCCCGCTTCACGACAGCGTCGCAACTCGTCGGGTGCGGTGCTGGCCGTGATGCCGAGGATCGGCAGGCGGTGCACCGTCTCGTGCTCCGCCGACCGCACCCGGCGCGCCAGTTCGTAACCGGTCATGTTCGGCATGTGGCAATCCGTGATGAGGAAGCCGTAGCGCGTGTCCGCGAGCGCCGCACAGGCCTCCACCCCGTCATGCACGACGTCGCAGGCGAAACCCAGCAGCGCCAGCTGATGCCGGATCAATTCCTGGTTGACCGGATGATCCTCGGCCACCAGCACGAGCTTGCCGCTGCGCAACGCATCCGCGCGGTCTGGCGCCGCCATCTTCGACACGCCGCCGAACACCGCGTGGGCGGCGTGCGCCTGGGCACGCGCAGCGACTTGCGGCATGCCCGTGCAGGCCGCCACGCATGCCGCGCCGAGTCCGTGCCAGGAGAGGGGGTTCACACTCACACGAATGTCGTCGTCGAGGATGCGATAGCCGGTGGGTTTGGGTTTCTCGGTGAGGTGGATCACGCAGGCGCCCAGGGGCATGGCCGTCCTGTGCGCGTCGCTGAGGAAGACGATGTCCGTGTTCCTGCATGCTTCGAACCCGGACGACACGAGCTCCGCCGGCGCGCGGCGTTGCAGTTGCAGACCGAGCGCCTCGCCATAGTTGAGGAGCGCCTGCGCCAGCCGGTCGTCGTCAATGG
This sequence comes from Caballeronia sp. LZ035, assembly GCF_031451175.1. Taxonomy (NCBI): domain Bacteria; kingdom Pseudomonadati; phylum Pseudomonadota; class Betaproteobacteria; order Burkholderiales; family Burkholderiaceae; genus Caballeronia; species Caballeronia sp. LZ035. The sequence goes on along the minus strand of NZ_JARUXS010000001.1, from coordinate 601,223 downwards.
CGACGATCGCACGCTTGCCGCGCAGCCCTCCGACCTGATACCGCAAGGTGTCGAGCGGCATGGTGAGGCGCACCGTCATGGCAGTGCCGACACCGACCGCACTCTTGAGCGTCATCGTGCCGCCCATCAGTTCGACCAGGCGGTTACAGATGGTGAGCCCGAGCCCGGTTCCGCCGAAGCGCCGCGTGGTGGAAGTCTCGGCCTGAACGAAGGGCTCGAACAGGCTTTCCTGGGCCTCGGCTGCGATGCCGATGCCCGTGTCCTTCACGCACAACTCGATCACCTGCTCCGTCTCGCTCTGCTCGACCGTGTACACATGCAGCGAGACATCGCCCTTGATCGTGAACTTGATGGCGTTGCTCATCAGGTTGAAGAGAATCTGCCGCAGACGCACGCTGTCGCCGCGCAGGACGGCGGCTACTTCTGGCGCGACGTCCACGCGCACCCGCAGGCCTTTCTCATGCGCGCGGGTCGCGAGCAGGCCGACTGCGCTGTCCACGAGCTCGCGCAAATCAATAGGCGTGGATTCGATCGACAGACGTCCCGCCTCGATCTTCGAGTAGTCGAGCAGGTCGTCGAGAATGTGCAGGAGCGCGCTCGCCGAGTCCTGGATCATGCCAAGCATCTGCGACTGGTCTGAATTCAGCGGCGTATTTTCCAGCACCTCGACGAGCCCCAGCACGCCGTTCATCGGCGTGCGGATTTCGTGGCTCATCATGGCCAGGAAGTCGTCCTTGGCACGCGAGGCGGCCTCGGCGATATCACGCGCCCGCGCCAGCTCCTCGGCTCGCGCATGCTCCACGCTGGCATCGGCCCAATAGCCGCTCCACACCACCGCGCCGTCTTCCTCGCGGTGCGCGACGAGGTCGGCGCGAATCCAGCGCGTGACGCCCTGCACGGTGGAGCGGAACTCGGTATGCAATGGTTCGAGCGTACGCGCCGACATCTCGATCTCTTCGAGCAGACGCGCACTGTCTTCCGCATGCACGTGGGTCAGTGCGTGAATGGGCTCGTCGGCCAGCACCGCGACGTCCAGACCTAAGAGTTGCCGCGTGTCGCCGTCGATGTACGGAAGACTGTACTTGCCCCGGCTCGCACGGCGCAGCTGAAACACGACGGCCGGCAGCGAACGCGTGACGTCATGCAGGCGACGTTCGGTCTGGCGCGCGCGCGTTTCGGCATTGCGGATGTCCGTGATGTCGATCATGGTGCCGATCACGCCGGCCCATTCGCCGTTCGACGCCGCGAACGCCCCCGTCCAGAACAGGCCGCAGCGCGGATTATTCGAGTTATCGCAAAACTCCGCCTCCAGTTCCTGACGCTGGCCGGTGGCGAGCGTGGTGCTGGTGAGTTCGTGCAGTACCTGGCTTTGTTCATGCCCCCAGGCCGCCACTTCGAGGCTGGTGTGCCCGAGAATGTCTCCGCGCCGCACGCCCAGCGCCTGCTCGAAGGCGCGATTTACCGCGATGTAGCGGTTCTCCATGTCCTTCACGACGAGCGGATACGGCACGACTTCCATCATGGTTTGCTGGAAGCTGAGCTGGGTGCCGAGCCGCTGCTCGGTTTCGATGCGCTTTGCCATTTCCCGTTGCAGGAGAATGAGCGCACGCAAAGTCACAAAAAACACCGCCACGACGCCAATGAGCATAGGCAACAGACGCAGGTCGGTGATGCTCAGGCCACCCTCCGCGGCATGGCCGGCCAGCGGCGTCAATGAACACAGGAGCACCAGACAACGGGCAAACGACACTGACGGCACTCTCAATTCGATCCTCTCTCAAGCAAGCCGGCTTGTTCATGCTCCGGCCAAGCACCTTTCCCGCCGATGCTCGATGTTGGCGTGGCGTCGGAATAATGCCGTTCTAGTCTGACGGGTATTCGCTGTGCGCCGAATCAGAACCCTCCCAAATGACACGCTGCATGGATGTGCGACAGGCGCCGCGCAGGCATGGCTCAGGAAATTCAGACCAGTCCTACTTGCCGGAGAAACGCGATGAGGTCCGCTTCGGATTCGAGCCCCAGCTTGCGCATGCCGCTGCGCTTCTGCGTCGCGATCGTCTTGCGGCTGCGCCCGAAATACGCGGCGATTTCGTGGACCAGCAGGCCGCGCGCATACAGCTGGAAGACCTCCCATTCGCGCCGGCTCAACACGCCCGCGCGGGCGGGCACGGCTACCGGCACGCCGCGCAGCGCGGCTTCGATGCCGGGCGAAAGAAAGCAGTTGCCCGTTGCGGCCATCGCGATGGCCTGACTCAGGCACGGCAGCCCGTCGCGTTTGTCGATCACGCCGTCCACGCCGAGCTGAATGAGCCCCGTCAGCATGCGCGGTTGCGAAATCATGGTCATCACGATGACTTTCGGACGTGACTTCTGCCAGAAGAGATGCTTCAGAAAGCCGATGGAACTGCTCTCCCCCGCGATGCCGCGCATGCCGATGTCCGAGAGCACGTAGTCGCATGGGGTCGCGTCCAGTCGTTCCGCCAGTTCCTGCGTGTCCTGTGCGGTTGCGACGACCTCGATCTGCCCGTCCCGTTCGAGAAATGCCTGAACGCCCTTCACGACGACCGGATGGTCGTCCGCAACGATCGCGCGGATCGGCGTGGTGATTCCCATAGCTTCCAGCGATGTGTTGAGGATCTCCGGCGCGCGCCGCGAGGACGAACGCGTGTCCCTGTGACGGCGTGCGTCTCGGGCACGCCGTGATTCAGCGCCGTAATTCAGGGCCGTAATTCAGCGACGTCATTTCGCGCCGTCATTTCGCGCTGACGTTCAGATCAAGCCGCTGTCCGCGATGAAGCGGAACAGCGCCGCGTCGGAGGACAGATCCAGCTTGCGCATGGCCGCGCATTTCTGCGCACTGATCGTCTTCACGCTGCGCTCCAGATCTCGTGCGATCTCGGTGATGTTCGCGCCGCGCGCATACCGTTCGATCACGTCGAGCTCGCGGTTCGTCAGGCGCTGCCGGATGAAGCGCGCCTGCTTTTCGGTATCGGCAAGCGTCAGCATGCGGCGGATCGTGGGGCCGAGATAGGTTTCGTTGGCCAGGACCGACACGATGGCCAGGTAGATGAGATCGAGCCGGTCTTCCTTGCTGAGAAAGGCGTGTGCGCCAGCTTCCAGCGCCTGCTTGACGAGCGCAGCGTCGCCGTTGCGCGACAGGACGACGAGATGCACCGCGGGATAGCGCTGCGCCAGATGGCGGATCATCTCGACGCCTTCGCCAAAGCGTCCCCCCGGCATGTAGAAGTCGACGATCGCCACGTCGCAGCGGGTTCGCGCGAGCGACTCGTCGAGCTGGGTGGAATTCGCGTTGCGGCTCATCACTTCGACGTTGGGGAATTGCCCGGCGAGCCGCTCGACGGCGAGAATGACGAGCGGATGGTCGTCCGCGATCGCGAGGCGGATGCGGCCGGCGTGCGCGAACACCAGCGCTTCGTCCGCAAGATGCGTCACGACCGACGTTTTTGCATCGTGCATGTCCGCCTCCGCTGCACGCGCCGGGATTCCTGCATCAGATGCCGAAGCATGGTGATGGGAGTAGTGCATCTGAACCTCCAGGCAAAAGCCGAACAGAAAAGCCATGCGGTCAGTTCAAACCGCGTGCGCGCACGAAGGCGAACAGGCCGGGATCGTTGCGCACGCCGAGCTTGTTCATGGCGTCGCGCTTCTGCCGGCTGATGGTGCGGACGTCGCGGTCGAGTTCCCGGGCGATCTCGGTGATCGAATGACCTTGCGCGAACAGGCGCACGACTTCGATCTCCCGCGGTGAAAGCGGCAAGGTTTCGGAAGGAAAGTCGGTTTCGGCCCCCGCTTCAGCCAGCGACGCCGCGAACGAGGCGCTCACGTAACGCCGTTCGACGCTGGCATGACGCACGGCGCTCGCCACGTACTCGATAGGCTCGGCCTTGTTCACGAGGCCCATTGCACCGGCGTTCAGAATGGAACGCAGGATGGCGACGTTCGTGACGCTCGTCAGCACGACGACATTGACTTGCGGGAAATCGTCCCGCACGGTGCGGATGAGACGAAGCCCGTCCTTGGCGTCCGCGCCGTGTTCCGGCATGGCGAAGTCGGTGACGAGCACGTCGCAAGCGACACGCTTGAGTTCAGCCAATAAGGTGCTCGCGTTATTCGCCTGACCGACGACTTCGATTGCCTCGTCTGAATCAAGCAACGCTTTCATCCCGACAAGGACGAAGGGATGATCGTCGGCCAGCATTACGCGAAGTTTCAAAGGGCCCTCATACTGTTTATCTGATTAACTGCTCTTGTCAGAACGAGCTTTTGAATTGCATCAAAGTCAATGCCTTACCCGAAATTCGGAATCAATCCGAAATCATTGCCTGTTAAAAAAACTATAAGCCGTCGCTCATTTGACCAAACAGCGCTGTATCGCCACTTTGAAAGCTGACATGCCCGTTCCTTCGATGATTTCGAGGTATTAGCTTTCAAGATAGAGCGCGGGTATGCCAACGACCATCAGATTATTCCGATTGACCGCATTTACTTTCCGCTAATGGAAAAATGTGCGTCGCTTCGTCGCCGATGAGTTTACAGATTAATACGGCGCGGTAAAAAAAGGGAGAAGTCACGCCCAAATTCAGAAGACGGCGCAAAAATAAAAAAAACCGTGTTCCTGCGACTTGCCATTTCTCAAGCGGATTCGCGAGGTAACGGCCTTATCGCGTGCATCTGCGACGCTTTGCCGGTCATTTGACCCGCCGCTAAAAAAAGAAAACCCCGCACCGGGGCGGGGTTCATTGCTACATATCGACGATGCGATGTCAGAAGGGGATATCGTCGTCCATGTCGTCGAAGCCGCCGCCGGCCGGCGCGCTCGGGCGGCCCGAGCCACCACCGCCACCGCCGGCACCGCCCGCGCGCCCACCCGCAGGCGCCCGCCCGCCGCCGCCGCCACCACCGGAGCGTTCTGCCGGCGCACTGCGGCTATAGCCGCCGTCATCGCCGCCGCCCGCACCGCCGCGTCCACCGAGCATCTGCATCTGGTCGGCGACGATCTCGGTCGAGTAGCGCTCCTGTCCCGCCTGATCGGTCCACTTGCGCGTGCGGATGCGCCCCTCGATATACACCGACGAGCCCTTCTTCAGGTACTCGTTGACGATTTCCGCCAGCCGGCCGAAGAACGCAACGCGATGCCACTCCGTCAATTCCTTGAACTCGTTGGATGCCTTGTCCTTGTAGCGGTCCGTGGTGGCGAGACGGATGTTGGCCACGGCGTCGCCGCTCGGGAGGTAGCGGGTTTCGGGGTCGGCGCCCAGATTGCCCACGAGAATGACCTTGTTGACTGATGCCATGATTTCTCCGGTAGATACCTTGCTTGCTGTCGGCCGCGCACTGCTCCGGGCGATTCCGCCTCGGGCGGATCCGGTTGCGGCGCGCCGGCCAGATTCGATGATTCGCTGATTCAATTCAATACGGTACTGCGCTCAGGCCGCCCGCGGGCTCCGGCGCGGCGGCGGCTTCATCCAGGCCGCGACCAGCAGCCAGGCGCACACCAGCGCTGAACACGCGAAGAACACCGCGCTCGGCCCGTCCAGCTTCAGCAGCCAGCCGCCGACGACGCCGCCCAGCGCGAGCCCGATGGACTGTGTCGTGTTGTACACGCCGGCCGCCGCGCCCTTCCTCGTGCCCGGCGCGAGCTTCGACACCAGCGACGGCTGCGAGGCCTCCAGTACGTTGAAGCCGAGGAAGTACACGAACAGAATGGCGGCCACCGACCACAGCGTATGCGGAGCCACGCCCAATAACAATTGGCCGATCAGGATAAGACCAATCGCGCTCAGCATCACGGCTTTCATTTTTCCACGTTTCTCGGCGACGATGATGGCCGGAACCATCATGACGAAGGCGAGCCCCATCACCGGCAGGTAGATTTTCCAGTGCGACGCCACCGGCAGCCCGCCGGCTTCGAGAATGCGCGGCACCACGAGAAACAGCGCCGTCTGCGTGGCGTGCAGCACCAGCACGCCGAAGTTGAGGCGCAACAGTTCGACGTTATGCAGCACTTCCGCGAACGGCGCCTTGACGTGGACGGGATGCGCGGGCGGATCGGGCACGATCCACAGCACCACGCCGACCGCGACGATCGACAGCGCGCCGATCACCGTGAACAGTCCGCTCATGCCGACCCACTGGAACACGATCGGCGCGCCGACGATGGCCACCGCGAACGACACGCCAATGCTGCCGCCGACGATCGCCATGGCCTTGGTGCGGTTCTCTTCGTGCGTCAGGTCCGCGATGAAAGCGATCACCGCGGAGGACACTGCGCCCATGCCCTGGATCACCCGTCCCGCGATGATCCACGCCATCGAATGCCCCACTGCCGCGACGAAGCTGCCGAGCGCGAACACCAGCAGCCCGAAGGCGATGACCGGCTTGCGGCCGAGCTTGTCGGAGACCCAGCCGTAGAAGATATAGAGCATCGACTGGGTGACGCCGTAGGCGCCGAGCGCGATGCCGACGAGCAGCACGTTATCGCCGCCGGGGAGCGTTTTCGCGTAGATCGAAAACACCGGCATGATCATGAAGAGCCCGAGCATGCGCAGCGCGAAAATGGCGGCGAGCGACACGGTCGCGCGCAGCTCCGGCGCGGACAGACGTGTGGACGTGGCAGACGGATTGGACATCAGGAACGGAAAAGGTGAGGAGTCGGGTCTGGCCTGGCCCGGGGCGCAGCCAGGCACGGCCGCCTTGTTCTTGCTTGAAACGGCACTATATGGAACGCATTGCTTGCTTTGCTTGCCGTCGCTGGATGAAAAGCCTCGCGATCCGGCCGCGCCGCTGGCTCTGAACAGCGCTGCAGTCCGGCAAGTCCCCGCGCCAGCCTGCTGATGGGCGTCCGACGGGTTCTCCACGAGTTTGGCACTCCGGGAGCCCGGGCCGCGCCCGTTAAAAGTCGTTATAGTAGCAGGTTTGGCCCCCCTCTCTTTACGCCCGGCGCCGTCAGCGCAGCTTGCCTGATGAGGTTTGCGAGGCTTGCCCGCATGCCCGCCCCGAGCCGCCGGAGAACGCTGAACCCGCTGCTGGATCACTCGAAGAACCCCGGAACAAACTCGTGGAAGAAATTCGCATTCGTGGGGCCCGCACCCACAATTTGAAGAATGTCAGTCTCGACTTGCCGCGCCACAAGCTGATCGTGATCACCGGGCTGTCCGGGTCGGGCAAGTCGTCGCTGGCGTTCGACACGCTCTACGCAGAAGGCCAGCGGCGCTACGTGGAAAGCCTGTCGGCGTACGCCCGGCAATTCCTGCAGCTGATGGAAAAGCCGGACGTCGATCTGATCGAAGGGCTCTCGCCCGCCATTTCCATCGAACAGAAGGCAACGTCGCACAATCCCCGCTCCACGGTCGGCACGGTCACGGAAATCCACGACTACCTGCGTCTGCTCTACGCGCGGGTCGGCACGCCGTATTGCCCGGATCACCTGATTCCGCTCGAAGCGCAAAGCGTGTCGCAAATGGTCGACGCCGCGCTCGCCCTGCCCGAGGAAACCAAGCTGATGATCCTCGCGCCCGTCGTGGCGGATCGCAAGGGCGAGCACGTCGAGCTGTTCGAAGAAATGCAGGCGCAGGGTTTCATCCGTTTCCGGATCCGCTCCGGCGGCGGCACCGCGAACGAAGGCGTCGCGAAGATCTACGAAGTCGATTCGCTGCCGAAGCTCAAGAAGACCGACAAGCACACGATCGACGTCGTCATCGACCGCCTGAAGGTGCGGCCGGACATGAAGCAGCGGCTCGCGGAATCGTTCGAGACCGCACTGCGCCTGGCCGATGGCCGCGCCATCGCGCTCGAAATGGACACCGAGAAGGAAAAGCTCTTCAGCTCGAAGTTCGCGTGCCCGATCTGCTCGTACTCGCTGCCGGAACTCGAGCCGCGCCTCTTCTCCTTCAACAACCCGATGGGCGCGTGTCCCGAATGCGACGGCCTCGGCCAGATCACCTTCTTCGATCCGAAGCGGGTGGTCGCCCATCCGTCGCTGTCGCTGGCGGCGGGCGCCGTGAAGGGCTGGGACCGGCGCAACCAGTTCTACTTCCAGATGCTGCAGAGTCTCGCGGCGTTCTATGAGTTCGAGATCGACGCGCCGTTCGAGGATCTGCCCGAGAAAGTGCGCAAGATCCTGTTGTACGGCTCGGGCAAGCAGTCGATTCCGTTCTCGTACATCAACGAGCGCGGGCGCGCCTCGGTGCGCGAGCATGCGTTCGAGGGCATCATCCCGAACCTCGAGCGGCGTTACCGCGAGACCGATTCGGCCGCCGTGCGCGAGGAACTCGCGAAGTACCAGAACAATCAGCCCTGCCCGGCCTGCGACGGCACCCGGCTGCGTCGCGAGGCGCGCTTCGTCAAGGTCGGCACGGAAGACCAGGCGCGCGGCATCTACGAAATCAGCGGCTGGCCGCTGCGCGACACGCTCGGCTATTTCCAGACGCTGCGCCTCGAAGGCGCGAAGGGCGAGATCGCGGACAAGGTCGTCAAGGAGATCGTCGCGCGGCTCTCGTTCCTGAACAACGTCGGGCTGGATTACCTGTCGCTGGAACGCAGCGCCGAGACGCTGTCCGGCGGCGAGGCCCAGCGCATCCGGCTGGCCTCGCAGATCGGCTCCGGGCTGACCGGCGTCATGTACGTGCTCGACGAGCCGTCCATCGGCCTGCATCAGCGCGACAACGACCGGCTCATCCATACGCTCAAGCACCTGCGCGACATCGGTAATTCGGTGATCGTCGTCGAGCACGACGAAGACATGATCCGCATGGCGGACTACGTGGTCGACATGGGACCGGGCGCCGGCGTGCATGGCGGCGTGGTGGTCGCGCAGGGCACGCCCGTCCAAGTGCAGAAGGATCCGAACTCGATCACCGGCCAGTATCTCTCCGGCAAGCGGACGATCGGCTATCCGGCCGAGCGCGCCGCGCCGGACGAACGGCGGCTGCGCATCGTCGAGGCGCACGGCAACAACCTGAAACGCGTCACGCTGGATCTGCCGGTCGGACTGTTGACCTGCGTGACCGGCGTATCGGGATCGGGCAAGTCCACGCTCATCAACGACACGCTCCAGCATGCCGTGGCGCAGCATCTGTACGGCTCGGCGACGGAGCCGGCGCCGTACGAATCGATCGAAGGTCTCGAACACTTCGACAAGGTGATTGCCGTCGATCAATCCCCGATCGGCCGCACGCCGCGCTCGAATCCGGCCACCTACACGGGCCTGTTCACGCCGATCCGCGAACTCTTCGCAAGCGTGCCGGCGGCCAAGGAGCGCGGCTACGATCCCGGCCGCTTCTCGTTCAACGTCAAGGGCGGACGCTGCGAATCCTGCCAGGGCGACGGCGTGCTGAAGGTGGAAATGCACTTTCTACCCGATGTCTACGTGCCCTGCGACGTCTGTCACGGCAAGCGCTACAACCGCGAAACGCTGGAAGTGCAGTACAAGGGCAAGAACATCCACGAGGTGCTGGACCTGACAGTGGAAGCGGCGCACGAGTTCTTCAAGGCGGTGCCGGTGGTCGCGCGCAAGCTGAAGACGCTGCTCGATGTCGGTCTCGGCTACATCCGGCTGGGCCAGTCGGCGACCACGCTGTCGGGCGGCGAAGCCCAGCGCGTCAAGCTTTCGCTGGAACTGAGCAAGCGCGACACGGGTCGGACGCTGTATATCCTGGACGAGCCCACGACCGGATTGCACTTTCATGACATCGCGCTGCTGCTCGAAGTCATCCATCGCTTGCGAGATCAGGGCAACACGGTGGTCATCATCGAGCATAATCTGGACGTGATCAAAACCGCCGACTGGGTCATCGACCTCGGTCCGGAAGGCGGCGCGGGCGGCGGGCAGATCATCGCCCAGGGGACGCCCGAGCAGGTCGCGAAGTCGAAGGCGAGTTTCACCGGCAGGTACCTGGCACCTTTGCTGCAACGGCCCAAGTCGGCGGCGTGAGTTTCGCCCCCGGGCCACGGCGCCGGGGGCCGCGCCGCTCGCGCAACAGGCCGTCGAATCAGCCGCGCACGCCGCGGCGCGGACAACCGTCGTTAAGCAGCAGGGGATAAGGAACGCAGTCATGGCGAAGCGCAACGAAGCGGCCAACGAGGAAGCGCGAGTGCGGGACCTGCCCACGCGCCACGTCAGGCTGACGAGCGACATGAGTTTGCCGAAGCTGTCGGCGGTCGAGATCGGCAGCTACCTGCTGGCGCTCGCAGCACTCTTTTTCACACTCAGGCTGCAACTGCTCGGCGGGCTGCTCGCGGGCATGCTCGTGTTCCAGCTGGTCCACATGATCGCGCCGGTGATCGAGCGCCACGTCGTCAGCCGCGGCGCGCGCCTGATCGCGGTCGGGCTGATCTCGGCGATCATCGTCGGCGCGCTGACCGGCGCGACCATGGCCACCATTCAGCATCTCGAGCACGATTTTCCGAGTTTGCAAAAACTGCTCGACCAGTTGATGAGCATCACGTCGAGCGCGCGCCTTTCGGTGCCGGACTGGCTCGCGAACTATCTTCCGGTCGATGCCGGGCAGATGAAGGACAAAGCTACCGAGCTGATGCACAAGCACGCCGAAATGCTCCAGCAAGGCGGCAAGGAAATGGCGCGCGGCTTCGGGCATATCGTGATCGGCATGATCGTCGGGGCGATCATTGCGGTCAGCGCGCCGCGCACCGCGCATCATCGGCTGCCGCTGTCCACTGCGCTCGTCGCCCGCGTGTCGCGCTTCTCCGACGCCTTCCGCCGCATCGTGTTCGCGCAGATCAAGATCTCGGCGATCAACGCCGTGTTCACCGCGCTTTATTTGCTGGTCGCGCTGCCGCTGTTCCACGAACGGCTGCCGCTGTCGAAAACGCTGGTTCTGCTCACCTTCATCGTCGGCCTGATGCCAGTGATCGGCAATCTGATCTCGAACACGATTATCGTCGGGATTTCGCTATCGGTATCGTTCGGTACGGCGGTGGCGTCGCTCGCGTTCCTGATCCTGATCCACAAGCTCGAATACTTCCTGAATGCACGCATCATCGGCGGCCAGATCGAGGCGCGCGCCTGGGAACTGCTGCTGGCCATGCTCGCGATGGAAGCTGCCTTCGGCATTCCGGGCGTCATCGCCGCGCCGATCTTTTACGGCTACATCAAGCGCGAGCTGATCTACTTGCGGCTCGTGTAATCCTGGAGCCCGAAAAGAAAACGCCCGCAAGACATACCTTGCGGGCGTTGTGCTTTCTGGAGGCAGCCGGCGAATCAGCGGAACACGACCGTCTTGTGTCCGTTGAGCAGGATGCGATGCTCCGCATGCCACTTCACCGCGCGCGCGAGCGTCACGCATTCGACGTCGCGGCCGATCGCCGTCAGTTGCTCCGGCGTCATGTTGTGGTCCACGCGCTCCACTTCCTGTTCGATGATCGGGCCTTCATCGAGATCCGACGTGACATAGTGCGCGGTCGCGCCAATCAGTTTCACGCCGCGGTCGAACGCCTGGTAATACGGCTTCGCGCCCTTGAAGCTCGGCAGGAACGAGTGATGGATGTTGATTGCGCGGCCGGCGAGCTGGTCGCACAGTTCGGGCGAAAGAATCTGCATGTAACGCGCGAGCACGACGAGATCGGTGTCGTGCTGCTCGACGATTTCCAGCACGCGCTTTTCCTGCGCGGCCTTGCCTTCGGGCGTGGACTTCAGCAGCGGCAAGTGATGGAACGGAATGTCGTAGCTCGCCGCGAGCTGGTAGAAATCCTTGTGATTGGACACGATCGCCGGAATCTCGATCTGCAACTGGCCGGTGCGATAGCGGAACAGCAGGTCGTTCAGGCAGTGGCCGATCTTCGACACCATGATGACCACGCGCGGCTTCACCGATGCGTCGTGCAACTCCCAGCGCATGCCGAACTCGTCGGCGAGTGTGCTGAAGGACGTGCGCAGCGCGTCGATGCCCGGGTCGCCGCCGACTTCCTGGAAATGCACGCGCATGAAGAATTCGCCGGTGCGGCTGTCGCCGAACTGCGCGGAGTCGAGGATATTGGCGCCGAGATTGAACAGGAAGCCCGACACGGCATGGACGATTCCCGGACGATCCGGGCACGACAGTTTCAGATAAAAGCTATGTTCGGTCGACATGACCTGTCCTCGTTCATTGGATTCTTGATGTTCACCGCGCCCGGTCCACGGCGAGCGGCGCGAACAGCGCGTCGATGCCCTCGCACGCGTCTTCGTCGATCCACTGGCGGCGCAGCATGCAATCCAGCGTGGCGAGACTGGCATCGACCGTGAACGCACCCTCTTCTATCCAGCGTGCGACGTCCGCGATGCGCGCGAGCCGGTGTTCGCCGACTTCGCCGTCCTGGTTGCGCGGCGCGAAATCGGGCGGCAGAAGAAGGTCGTAGACGAAGATCTGTTCGGCCTGCGTGCCTTCGGGCAGCGATTGCAGCACATGCAAGGTGCGGCCAGGCTCGGCGGTCTGGGCAAGTCCGGCGCTCATGCCGGCCTCTTCCCAGCATTCCTTCACGAGCGTCGGCATCAGGCCGAGTCCCCAGCCGATACCGCCCGCAACGACGTTGTCGAGCATGCCGGGGTCGGTCGCCTTGGTGTCGCTGCGGCGCGCGATCCACAGTTCCGGCGCGCGGTCCGCGTATTTTACGATGCCGTTCAGATGCACCGCGTAGGTCATCGTGCCGAAGAAGCGCGACGCCGCCCGTTCGATGAACGCGAGCGGCGCGGCGTCGAAGTCATTGCGGATCGCGTAGGTTTCGTCGCGCCAGCCGGGAATCCGGCCTTCGGCGTACAGCGCGCCGATCACCGCGCCGAGCGCCGCGCTGCGTGTGTTCACATCGGCGAGCGTGGGTTGCAGGCGTATCGCGGCGGCGTCGAACTGGAACACTTCGGGCCAGCGGCGCAGTGCGGCGACATCGGCATGGCGGATCCAGCCGACTCGTTCATCACCGATAAGGAATGGAGCGTGCGCGGCGGCGTCGAAACGGCGCGCCGCGTGGATGGCGGGCAGAGTCATGAGCGAAGAATAAGCGGGTCAGTCGCGCAACGCGACGCGAATGCCGAGCGCAATGAAGGTCACGCCCGCGAGGCGGTCGAGCCAGACGCCGACGCGCGGCCGGCGCGCAAGCCACGCGCCGATCATGCCCGCGCCGATGCCGAACAGCGAGAACACGACCACTGTCTGCAGCATGAACACGCCGCCGAGTTCGAACATTTGCAGCATCACGCTTTGCGCGCCATGCGGATCGACGAACTGCGGCAGGAACACGATGAAGAACAGCGTGACCTTGGGATTCAGCAGATTGCCGATCACGCTCTGGCGGAACACTGTCGCGAGCGGCTGACGTGGACGTTGATGCGCGTTGGCGAGCCCGTGGCTGCGCAAAGCCTTGATGCCGATCCACACCAGATAGGCCGCGCCCGCGAGCTTCACGGCCTGGAACGCGAGCGGCGACGAGCGCAGCAGTGCAGCCACGCCGAGCGCTGCGAGCGTCGTGTGGAACAGCACGCCGCAGGCGAAGCCCAGCGCGGCGACGAGTCCGGCGAGCCGTCCCTGCGAAATGCCGCGCGCGAGCACTTGCAGGTTGTCCGGTCCGGGCGCGACGGTGATCGCCACCGACGCCGCGAGAAACAGCAGGAAGTGGGGCATCTCAATGTCCCCCGAACTCGCACACGGTGTAGAGCGGCACGCCGTTGTCGCGCAGGAGCTTCGAGCCGCCGAGGTCCGGCAGGTCGATGATCGCCGCCGCCTCGACCACTTCGGCGCCGAGCCGTTCGAGCAGGATCTTGCCGGCCATCATCGTGCCGCCGGTCGCGACCAGATCGTCGACGATCACGACGCGGTCGCCCGGCTTGCAGGCGTCCTCGTGAATCTCGACGGTCGCGTGGCCGTATTCGAGCTCGTACGACTGCGACAGCGTCCGGTACGGCAGCTTGCCCTGCTTGCGGATCGGCACGAAGCCGAGGCTCAGCTCATACGCCAGAATCGGCCCGATGATGAAACCCCGCGCGTCCATGCCGGCAATGACATTGATGTCCTCGTCGATATAGCGCTGCACGAACAGGTCGATCAGCGTGCGCAGCGCGCGGCGGTCCTGCAGCACGGGCGTGATGTCCCGGAACTGCACGCCGGCCTGCGGCCAGTTCTCGACGGTGCGCACGCGCTCCTTGATGAAACGCGCAGCATCGCGCCCGGCGTTCGAAGAGGAAATGGACATGATTTCTCCGGTGTTCGCGCCGTGAGGCCGCGCTCGCCCGTGACAGAAAGGAAGAACAAGAGGAAATTACGCCGCCCGACGATGTCGCGAGAGCCGTTCCTCGGCCTGTGCCAGCTTTTCGGGCAGGCCACGCAGCACGACGATGTCGTTGGCGCGCAACTTGGTTTCAGGATCAGGCGCGACACCCCGGATACCGTGACGCCGGATCGCCGTCACCTCGACCCCGCGGCCGACCAGCCCCAGTTCGTCGAGCGAATGGCCGACCGCCTCCGAGTTCGCGTCGATCGGTACGGATTGTAGCCGGACCTGCTCGTGACTATCGTCGTCGTCGTCATCGTCGGCGCCGTGGAAGTAGCCGCGCAGCAGGCTGTAGCGCGCATCGCGCATTTCCTCGACGCGCCGCACCACGCGCCGCATCGGCACGCCCATCAGCACCAGCGTGTGCGACGCCAGCATCAAACTCCCTTCCACGATCTCCGGGATCACCTCGGTCGCGCCCGCGGCCGTGAGCTTTTCCAGATCGGCGTCGTCGACGGTGCGCACGATCACCGGCAAGGTCGGGGCAAGTTCGTGGATGTTGTGCAGCACGCGCATCGCCGACGGCGTGTTCGCATAGGTGATCGCCACCGTCGCGGCACGATGCAGGCCCGCCGCCAGCAGCGACTCGCGCCGCCCGGCGTCGCCGAACACCACGGATTCGCCCGCCGCCGCGGCCGCCGCGACGCGGTCCGGATCCAGGTCCAGCGCCACGTACGAGATGCCTTCCTGCTCCAGCATGCGCGCGAGGTTCTGCCCGGCCCGGCCGTAACCGCAGATGATCACGTGGCCGCTCTGCTTGAGGCTCTGCGTCGCGATCTTGGTCATCTGCAACGATTGCAGCATCCATTCCGTCGATGACAGCCGCAGCACGATCCGGTCCGCGTTCTGGATGATGAACGGCGCGGCGAGCATGGACAGCAACATCGCGGCGAGGATTGCCTGGAGGATGGTGGAGTCGACCAGATGCGAATCCAGGATCAGGTTCAACAGCACGAAGCCGAACTCGCCCGCCTGCGCCAGGCCGAGACCGGTGCGCATCGCGACGCCCTGCGGCGCGCCGAACGCGCGTGACAGCGCGGTGATCATCACGGCCTTGAGCAGGATCGGCACGATGAAGAAACCGAGCACCAGGAACGGATGCTCCCAGATCACGCGCGGGTTCAGCAGCATGCCCGTGGTCACGAAGAACAGGCCGAGCAGCACGTCGCGGAACGGCTTGATGTCTTCTTCCACCTGATGCCGGTAAGGCGTCTCGGCAATCAGCATCCCGGCGATGAACGCGCCCAGCGCGAGCGAGAGGCCAAATTTATCCGTGATGAAGGCCGCGCCGAGCGTCACCAGCAAGAGGTTCAGCATGAACAGTTCTTGCGAGCGGCGCCGCGCGACCAGGTCGAACCAGCGCGTCATGAACTTCTGGCCGATGAACAGCAGCACCGTCAGCGCGACGACGATCTTCACCGCCGCGATGCCGAGCCACATCGCCAGTTGCGACGAGTTGCCGTTGCCGAGCGCCGCGATGATGATGAGCAGCGGCACCACGGCCAGATCCTGGAACAGCAGCACGCCGAAGATGTTGCGGCCGTGCTCCGATTCGAGCTCGAGCCGCTCGGCGAGCAGCTTGCTGACGATCGCCGTGGACGACATCGACAGCGCGCCGCCCAGCGCGAAGCTCGCCTCCCACGACATCTCGATCCAGAAATGCGCGATCCAGCCGAAGATCATGGCCAGCGCGATGGTGGCTCCGACCTGGCTCGCGCCGAGGCCGAACACGATGCGCCGCATCGAGCGCAGTTTCGACAGCGAAAACTCGAGGCCGATGGAGAACATCAGGAACACGACGCCGAATTCGGCGAGGTGCTGCGCGCGGTCCGTATCCGGCGCGATGCCCGCCGCGTGCGGGCCCACGATGATGCCGACCGTCAGATAGCCGAGCATCGGCGGCAGATTGAAATAGCGAAATACCACGACGCCCGCCACTGAACACAGCAGCAGCAGCAACGTCATTTCGAGCGGAGAAATCATCCGTCTAGCGTCCTCGTTCGGCAGTGTGCGGCAGCGCGTGCGACCTTGCGCTGCGGCGTCTTGGAAGAGCCCGGGACGGCGGGGCTCGCGGGGGCGGATAGGCGGCGGCGCGCCACGCGCCGGGCGGCGCGGCAGAGAATCGCCTTTGCTATACTCCGCGCATGATAGCGAAAATCAATGGCGACCGGGCGCTGGCGCTGGCTCGCGATGTAATTCAGATCGAAGCCGACGCCGTTCGCGGCCTCTCTCCTCTTCTCGACGAAAACTTCATCAACGCGGTCGAAGTCCTGCTCGGCTGCCGCGGCCGCGTGGTCGTGTCGGGCATCGGCAAGTCGGGACATGTCGCGCGCAAGTTCGCTGCGACGCTCGCCAGCACCGGCACGCCCGCCTTCTTCGTGCATCCTGCCGAAGCCAGCCACGGCGACCTCGGCATGGTCACCGCTGACGACATTTTCATCGCGCTGTCTAACTCCGGCGAAACGGAAGAACTCGTTGCCATTTTGCCGCTCATCAAGCGTCTTGGCGCAAAACTGATCGCCATTACCGGGCGTCCCGAATCGAGTCTCGCGCAACTGGCGGACATGCATCTCAACGCACGCGTCGACAAGGAAGCGTGCCCGATGAATCTCGCGCCCACCGCCAGCACCACCGCCGCGATGGCGCTCGGCGACGCGCTCGCCGTCGCCGTGCTCGACGCGCGCGGCTTCGGCCCCGAAGACTTCGCGCGTTCGCATCCGGGCGGCGCACTCGGCCGGCGCCTGCTGACCTACGTGCGCGACGTCATGCGCACCGGCGACGAAGTGCCGCGTGTCTCACTCGATGCAACCGTTTCGGACGCACTGTTCCAGATCACGGACAAGCGCATGGGCATGACCGCCGTGATCGACGGCGAGCAGCGCGTGCATGGCATCTTCACCGATGGCGACCTGCGCCGGATCCTGCAACGCGATGGCGATTTTCGCTCGCTGCGCATCGCGGATGTCATGACCCGTCATCCGCAGACCATCGCGCCGGATCATCTCGCGGTCGAGGCCGTGGAACTGATGGAGCGTTATCGCATCAATCAGATGCTGGTCGTGGACGCCGACGCGACGCTGATCGGCGCACTGAACATGCATGACCTCTTTTCCAAGAAGGTGATCTGATGGCGCAGCAGCCGTCCTCCATGCCGTCGGCCGGCGCAAGCGCCGCCGAGCGCGCAAGCCGTCTCCGTCTGATGGTGTTCGACGTCGACGGCGTCTTCACCGACGGCAGTCTTTACTTCACCGCCGAGGGCGACGCGA
Organism: Caballeronia sp. LZ035; assembly: GCF_031451175.1. NCBI lineage: Bacteria > Pseudomonadati > Pseudomonadota > Betaproteobacteria > Burkholderiales > Burkholderiaceae > Caballeronia > Caballeronia sp. LZ035. The sequence goes on along the minus strand of NZ_JARUXS010000001.1, from coordinate 583,680 downwards.
TGAAGTCGTTCAATTCGCTCGACGGCCACGGTGTGAAGATGCTGCAGTCGTGCGGCGTGCAGACGGCGATCATCACGGGCCGCCAGTCCGGCATCGTCGCGGCGCGCGCGAAGGAACTGGGCATCACGCATCTGTATCAGGGCGTGGCGGACAAGACAGTCGCGCTGGCTGAACTGCTCGAGAAGACCGGCATCGCGGCCGGCGACTGCGGCTACATGGGCGACGACTGGCCGGATCTGGCCGTGATGCGCCGCTGCGGCTTCGCGGCCGCGCCGGCGAACGCGCATCCAGACGTGATCCAGCGCGTGCACTGGGTGGCGCAGTCGCGCGGCGGCCACGGCGCGGTGCGCGAGGTCTGCGACGCGATCCTGCGCGCGCAACACCGCTACGACGACCTGCTCGCCGCGGCGCTCGGGGGCTGACGCCATGCAGCGTCCCGGAAAAGTCGCCTCACTGCTGCCGCTCCTCGCGATGGCCGCGCTCGCGGGCGTCACCTACTGGCTGTTGCAGGCCACGCTGCCGCCGGCGGCGCAGGCGCCGGAGCAGCCGAAGCGCCATACACCCGACTATTTCGCGAACAACTTCTCGGTGTCTGAACTCGACGCAACCGGCTCGACGCAATATCGTCTGACGGCGAAGTCGATGGTTCACTATGAAGACGATGAAATCAGCGACCTGACGCTGCCTGCGCTGCGCATGTTCCAGCCGCAGAAACCGACGGTCACGGCCACCGCGCAGCGCGGCACGGTCAACGGCGACGTCTCGGTCGTCAATCTCTATGACAACGCCCGGATCCTGCGTGCCGCCGGTTACGGAGATCCGCAGATGCAGGCGGATTCGCAGCATTTTCGCGTGCTGGTGAACGATGATGTCATCGAAACGGAAAAACCGGTTAGACTTCAGCGCGGCCCGTCCGTAATGACGGCCGATGGCATGAACTACAACAATGTGACCCGGGAAATGAAGCTCTTCGGTAACGTGCGCGGCTCGATCGCCGCATCGGACATCAAGGGCGGCGCATCCAAGTGACCCGGCACTCCCATCCGAATTGTGACTGCATGAACGAAAGGTTCCCCCGTCCCGATGGCGGCCCCGCGCGCGCCACGCACGCGCGCTTCATTGCGCGCTTCCCGCGACTCCCGGGAGCCGTGCTGTGCGCCGCCCTCGCGGCCTTCGTCGCGTTGACGGCAGCGCCCGCGCATGCGGAAAAGGCCGACCAGGACAAGCCGCTCAACATCGAAGCGGACAACATGTCGTATGACGACCTCAACCAGAAGAACATCTTCACCGGCCACGTCGTCGCGACCAAAGGGACGATCGTCATCAAGGCCGACCGCGTCGAGGTCACCCAGGATCCGCAAGGCTATCAGTACGCAACCGGCACCTCCACCGGCAACAATCTTTCGTACTTCCGCCAGAAGCGCGACGGTGTCAACGAGTACATCGACGGCAACGCGGTGCGCATCGATTACGACGGCAAGAACGATTTCACGAAACTCACGACGCGCGCCACCGTGCGCCGCCTGCAAGGCCTGACGAACGTACAGGACGAAGTGCACGGCAGCGTCATCACCTACGACGGTCAGAAAGACTTCTACACGGCGAGCGCCGGCAAGGACGTCGCGGGTCCCGGCAATCCGGGCGGCCGCGTGCGCGCCATGCTTGCGCCGCGTTCTGGCGGCGCCGCGCCGCTGAACGGCCCGCCGGCCACGCTGACGCCGTCGAACACCATTCAAGGAACGCCGCAGCAGTGAACGCGCCCGCCATGCCCCACCGTCAGCCGGAAGGCCAGTCGAGCTCGCTCGTCGTCCGCAATCTGAAGAAGCGTTACGGCTCGCGCACGGTCGTGAAGGACGTCTCGCTCGACGTCAAAAGCGGCGAAGTGGTCGGCCTGCTGGGGCCGAACGGCGCGGGCAAGACGACTTCGTTCTACATGATCGTCGGCCTGGTGCCGCTCGACGCCGGCGAAATCCAACTCGACGGCAACTCGATCAGCCTGCTTCCGATTCATCAGCGCGCCCATCTTGGCCTGTCGTATCTGCCTCAGGAAGCGTCGGTGTTCCGCAAGCTCACGGTCGAGCAGAACATTCGTGCGGTGCTCGAGTTGCAGACCGACGAGACCGGCAAGCGCCTGTCCCGGGACGCCATCACGCAGCGCGCCGAAGCACTGCTCGACGAACTGCAGATCGCGCATTTGCGCGAGAACCCGGCGCTGTCGCTGTCGGGCGGCGAACGCCGGCGCGTGGAAATTGCGCGCGCGCTCGCAACCAATCCGAGCTTCATTCTGCTCGATGAACCGTTTGCGGGCGTCGATCCGATCGCCGTGCTGGAAATCCAGAAGATCGTGAAGTTCCTGAAACAGCGCAACATCGGCGTGCTGATTACGGACCATAACGTCCGCGAAACGCTCGGCATTTGCGATCACGCGTATATCATCAGCGACGGCAGCGTGCTCGCGGCCGGTGCGCCGGGCGAGATCATCGAGAATGAGAACGTGCGGCGCGTCTATCTCGGCGAACACTTCCGCATGTGACCGCTTTACCGCGCATGACACGCGCAGCGTGAAGTGCAAGCAGCAAAACTTACGTGCCGCCCCTCGGGCGGCACGTGTCTTTCTGGATTCGCCGCGAGGTTTCGCGCGCGTGGCAAACTCTCTACAATGAAGAAAACCTTGCCATGAAAGCCAGCCTCCAACTCCGCCTCTCGCAGCATCTTGCGCTGACCCCGCAACTGCAGCAGTCGATCCGGCTGCTGCAGTTGTCAACGCTCGAATTGCAGCAGGAGGTCGCCATGGCGATCTCCCAGAATCCGCTCCTCGAGAACGAAGACGACTGGATCGCCAGCCCGCTGCGGGTGGCGGCGGACGGTTCGCTCATCGCGGCTCCGGCGTCGTCCAGCACTCCGGGCGACTCGATGATGAGCAACGGCTCGTCCTCCAGCACGTCCAGTTCCGAACGCTCGGAGAACAGCGAGCCTCAGGGTGTCGACGAGTACAACGGCATGGGCTCGGACAGCAACTCGGACACGAGCTCGTGGAATCTGGAAGACTACGGCCGCTCGAGCAACGCCTCGGACGACGACGACCTTCCGCCGCTGCAGATCCACGAATCCACCACCACGCTGCGCGATCACCTGACTGCGCAGTTGCGCATGACGTCGGCGAATCAGCGGGATCGCGCGTTGATCACGTTTCTGATCGAGTCGCTCGACGAAGACGGTTATCTGACTTCGTCGCTCGATGAAATCCAGGCCGACCTGCCCGACGAGCTCGAAGTCGAAGTCGACGAATTGAGCGCGGCACTCGCGTTGCTGCAGAGTTTCGATCCGTCGGGCGTCGGCGGACGGTCGGCGTCGGAATGTCTGAAGCTGCAATTGCTGCGGCTGGACGCGTCGCCTACGCGCACGCTGGCGCTGGACATCGTCACGAACCATCTCGAACTGCTCGCCGCGCGCGACTTCACGCGGCTGCGCAAGCAGCTCAAGGCCAGCGACGACGCGCTGCGGGACGCGCACGTGCTGATCAAGTCGTTGGAGCCGTTTCCGGGCGCGGCGTATGGCAAGAGCGAGGCGGACTTCGTGGTGCCGGATATCCTGGTCAGGAAGACCACCGGCGGCTGGACCGCCGAACTGAATCCAGAGATCGTGCCGAAGCTGCGCATCAACCATCTGTACGCGAATATCTTGCGCAACAACCGTGGCGATCCGGGCAGCGGTTCGCTCCGCCAACAGCTTCAGGAAGCACGCTGGCTGATCAAGAATATTCAGCAAAGATTCGAGACGATCCTGCGTGTTGCACAGGCTATCGTCGAGCGTCAGAAGAACTTTTTTGCACATGGCGAAATCGCCATGCGCCCCTTGGTTTTGCGGGAGATTGCTGATACGCTGGGTTTACACGAGTCGACGGTTTCTCGTGTGACCACCGGGAAATACATGCTCACCCCGTTCGGGACGCTGGAGTTCAAGTTCTTCTTCGGCTCACACGTCTCGACCGACACAGGAGGCGCGGCATCGTCCACGGCGATCCGGGCCCTCATCAAGCAACTGATAGGAGCGGAAGAACCCAAAACTCCTCTTTCAGACAGCCGCATCGCCGAATTGCTGGCGGAACAAGGATTCGTGGTTGCGCGCCGCACCGTAGCCAAATACCGCGAAGCGCTCCGAATTCCGGCAGTGAATCTGCGCAAGTCTCTATGACCCGTCTCTGTAGTCCATTGCATATTGCGATGGGCGTTGACCGGCCGTCCCGCGAACGCGCGTACGAGCCGGCCGATGCGACCCGTTTTCCTAGCGCATTCCACTGAAGCGCTGAGGGATCGCACCGCGACCGGCATCGGACGAGCTTCGTGGCACACGGCCACTAGCTTGGAGAGCAACTATGAATCTGAAGATCAGCGGACATCACCTCGAATTGACGCCTGCGTTGCGCGAGTACGTGATCACGAAGCTGGACAGGGTGCTCCGTCATTTCGATCAAGTTATCGACGGCAACGTTGTCCTCTCGGTCGACAATCATAGGGAAAAGGACAAGCGCCAAAAGGCGGAAATCAACCTGCACCTGAAGGGCAAGGATATTTTCATCGAGAGTTGTGACGCTGATATGTACGCGGCAATCGACCTGATGGTCGACAAGCTCGACCGCCAGGTCATCAAGCACAAGGACAAGATCCAGGGCCACGCACACGAATCAGTGAAGTACCACGCGGAGCCGCAGAGCATCGAAGCGCCGTCGCCGTAATACTGATGAACGCATCGGCCAAACTCCGGCAGGCCCGCCGCCCGAATGACGGCGGGTACATTTGGAGGAAAACCTCGAATCGTCTGACACGCGCCTGACGGAGTGGTACCGAACAGAAGCCGCCTTGCCGGGCGGCTTTTTTGTTGCATTTTGGCTGTGATTCACCCAAGCCATTGATTTTCAGTGTTTTGTACTGCACATTGGATCGCCAACCGTACGTTTGCGCGGCGCACCATCGCGGTAAGGCCTGTTCTATAATGGTCCGGTAATTTTCGGGGCCACACGACCGGCACGCTGCAGGGAACCGCCGTCAGCGCACTTTCCGTTTCACATCGCCGTGAGCGCTTTCAGACAGCAGCCACGATGAGGAGCTATCAGGCCACGCATCAGCCTGCCAACATGAATCGCCTAGCCAAATTTCTTCCCATCGAGAACGTCGTTCTCGGACTGTCCGTTACCAGCAAGAAACGTGTATTCGAGCAAGCGGGCCTGATCTTCGAAAATCAGAACGGTATCGCCCGCAGTATCGTCACCGACAACCTCTTCGCTCGTGAAAGACTCGGCTCGACCGGCCTCGGCGAAGGCGTCGCCATTCCTCATGGCCGCATCAAGGGACTCAAGCAGCCGCTCGCCGCTTTCGTGCGACTGTCCGAACCCGTCGCGTTCGAGTCCCCCGACGGCCAGCCGGTCTCCCTCCTGATCTTCCTGCTCGTGCCCGAGCAGGCGACCCAGCAACATCTGGAAATTCTCTCGGAGATCGCGCAACTGCTCTCCGACAGCGAGGCGCGCGAGCGTCTGCACAAGGAAGAAGATCGTGAGGCGCTCTATCAAGTGCTCACGCAGTGGCAACCGTAATAGCCGCACGAACCTGAAGGAGCCGCGTCCAGAGCGCGTCCGTCCTGCTTTCGCATGGGACGCGCCTCGCTTGCGTCAGGCTTCTGGGGCACAATCGGTCAAAAGCAGCGCCATGCAGCGTATCGAAGCGACCCGCTTCGTCGTCAAGCGAAGGCTGCTCCCGGCTTCCAACGGAGTTCCGGCCTCATGGATACGTCCAGCATCAACGCCCAAAGTATTTTCGACGACAACGCCGCCACTCTGAAGCTCAGCTGGCTCACGGGGCATGAAGGCTGGGAGCGCGGTTTCTCGAGCGAAACCGTGGCGAACGCGACGTCGAGCGCCGACCTGGTCGGCCACTTGAACCTGATCCACCCGAACCGCATCCAGGTGCTCGGCGACGCCGAGATCAACTACTACCAGCGCCAATCCGACGAAGACCGTTCGCGCCACATGGCCGAACTGATCGCGCTCGAACCGCCGTTCCTGGTCGTCGCGGGCGAAGTCGGTGCGCCGCCGGAACTGGTCCTGCGCTGCACGCGCTCGTCGACGCCGCTGTTCACGACCCGCATGTCGGCGGCGGCGGTCATCGACAGCCTGCGCGCCTACATGTCGCGCATCCTCGCACCGCGCGCAACCTTGCACGGCGTGTTCATCGACATCCTCGGGATGGGCGTGCTGCTCACCGGCGACTCCGGTCTCGGCAAGAGCGAACTGGGCCTGGAACTCATCAGCCGGGGGCACGGGCTGGTGGCGGATGACGCCGTCGATTTCGTGCGGCTCGGCCCGGACTTCGTGGAAGGCCGCTGCCCGCCGCTGCTGCAGAATCTGCTCGAAGTGCGCGGCCTGGGCCTGCTCGACATCAAGACCATCTTCGGCGAAACCGCCGTGCGCCGGAAGATGAAACTGAAGCTGATCGTGCAGTTGGTGCGCCGTCCCGACGGCGAGTTCCAGCGCCTGCCGCTGGAAAGCCAGAGTGTCGACGTCCTGGGCCTGCCGATCAGCAAGGTGACCATTCAAGTGGCCGCGGGCCGCAACCTCGCCGTGCTGGTGGAAGCCGCGGTACGCAACACGATCCTGCAACTGCGCGGCATCGACACCTTGCGCGATTTCATGGATCGTCAGCGGCTCGCCATGCAGGATCCCGACAGCCAGTTTCCCGGCAAGCTGATCTGAAGCCGTCGCGAAGCGAAGATCGCAGCAACCGCGGCGATCATTTCGCGCCCGGATTCGAATCAAGAGCAGGTGCTAAGATTAAGCGAACGAGTCGATTCCCATGCGTATCATCCTGATTACCGGCATCTCCGGTTCCGGCAAGTCCGTTGCGCTGAACGCGCTGGAAGACGGCGGCTACTACTGCGTCGACAACCTGCCGCCGCGTTTCCTGCCCGAACTCGCCGCCCATCTCGCGAAGGAAGGACAGAGCCGACTGGCTGTCGCCATCGACGCGCGCTCCAGCCTTTCGCTCGATGAAGTCCCGAGCATCATCAACGCGCTCTCGGCCGAATACGACCTGCGCGTGCTCTTTCTGAACGCGAGCACGCAGTCCCTGATCCAGCGCTTTTCCGAAACGCGCCGGCGTCATCCGCTGTCTGGTCCGCCGATGCGCGAAGCCGACGTCGGCTTGCTGAACTCGCTGGCCGAAGCCATCGAGCGCGAACGCGAACTGGTCGCCGGCCTTGCAGAGTACGGGCATCAGATCGACACCAGCAACCTGCGCGCGAACGTGCTGCGCGCGTGGGTCAAGCGCTTCGTCGAAACCGATGCGGCCGACCTCACGCTGATGTTCGAATCGTTCGGCTTCAAACGCGGCGTGCCGCTCGACGCCGATCTCGTGTTCGATGTCCGCACGCTGCCCAACCCGTACTACGACCGCGAACTGCGTCCCTTCACCGGCCGCGACAAACCCATCATCGACTTTCTCTCGGCGCAACCGCTGGTCGGCGAGATGATCGAGGACATCGGGGCGTTCGTCGGCAAGTGGCTGCCGCGTTTTCGCGACGACAACCGCAGCTATCTGACGGTTGCGATCGGCTGCACGGGCGGCCAGCATCGTTCGGTGTTCATCGCGGAGGCGCTTGCCGCGCGTTTTCGCGACCAGGCCAATGTGATCGTGCGGCATCGTGACGCGCCCATCCCGGTGGATGGCGACGCGGTTCACGCGCGAACCTGATCGCCGCATCGGCGATCCACCCTGGAGGGACGCGATGTCTTCGATTCCCGCGAATCCGGTTTTGGACGATCTGCCGCTGTTTCCGCTTCACACCGTGCTGTTTCCCGGCGGCCTGCTGCCGCTCAAGATCTTCGAGGCGCGTTACCTGGACATGGCGCGCGCCTGTCTGCGCGAGCAATCGCCGTTCGGCGTCTGCCTGCTGAAAAGCGGACATGAAGTCGCTTCACCGGGCGATCCGTCGGTGCCGGAACCGGTCGGCTGTCTTGCCGAGATCGCCGAATGCGATGTCGATACCTTCGGCCTTTTGCTCGTGCAGGCGCGCGGCACGGCGCGTTTCAAGCTGATCGATCATCGGGTCGAGCCGAGCAACCTGCTGGTCGGCACCGTGCAGTTGCTGGAAGATGACCGGCCGTTGCAGGGCGCGGAAACGCTCGCCAAGTTCGGCGCGTGCGCGGAAGTGCTGGAGCGCATCATCGACACGATCAGGGAGCGCGAGCCGCAGAACCTGCCGTTCGTCGAACCCTTCCTGTTCGACGATCCCACGTGGGTGTCCAATCGCCTCTCCGAAATCCTGCCGATCCCGATGCGCGCCCGCCAGAAGCTCATGGAACTGATGGATGCCGGCGCCCGCATCGACGTCGTGCATCACTACATGCAGCACCATCAGTTGCTCTGACGCTTGGCTACGCCTCAGAGCAGCGAGCCGCTCAACGCGTCGAGCAGCTTGCGCACGGGCGCGGGCACGCCGTACGCATCGATCCGTGCAAGCGGCGCCCATACGGTTTCGACGTTCATCGCCTCGAGCGGCGCACCACGCGCGACGCCGATACGCGGCTCGATATCGAGCTTGAAATGGGTGAACGTGTGCGTCATCGGTGCCAGACGTTGTAACTGCTCAGCGCCGCCGAAGCGCTGCGCAAGCGTCGCGAGCGCCGTCTCGTCGGCCGCTTCGGGCAGGCTCCACAGGCCGCCCCAGACACCCGTGGGCGGACGCTTCTCCAGCAGCACCGCGTCGCCGTCCTTCAGTACCAGCATCCAGGTCTTGCGCGTCGGCACGGTCTTCTTCGGGCGAGCGGTGGGCAACTCCCGCTGACGCCCCTCGACCTTCGCGACGCAATCCGCCATGAACGGACAACGCGCGCAATCGGGCTTGCCGCGCACGCACAGCGTCGCGCCGAGATCCATCAGACCTTGCGTGTACGCGGTGACTTCATCCGGTTTCGCCGCATCCGGCAACAGCGATTCGGCAAGTGTCCATAGCGCGTCTTCCACGCGCTTTTCGCCCGTAAATCCTTCGACGCCGAATACCCGCGCCAGCACGCGCTTCACATTGCCGTCGAGAATCGTCGCGCGCGCGCTGAACGCAAACGACGCAATGGCGGCCGCCGTCGAACGGCCGATGCCCGGCAGTTCGGCCAGTTCGTCCACCGTTTGGGGAAACGCGCCGCCGTGCTCGTACGCAACCGCCTGCGCGCACCGATGCAGGTTGCGCGCCCGCGAGTAGTAGCCGAGGCCCGCCCAGAGCGCCATGACGTCGTCGAGCGGGGCATCGGCGAGCGCCGTCACCGAAGGAAACCGTTCGAGAAAGCGCGCGTAGTACGGGATCACGGTGGACACCTGCGTCTGCTGCAGCATGATCTCCGACAGCCAGATGCGATACGCGTCGCGCGTGTTTTGCCACGGCAGGTCGTGGCGGCCGTGAATGCGTTGCCACGCGATCAGGCGCGTGGAGAAATCGGTGAGAGCGAGCATCGGAATCAGCGTTGGCAGCGCGGGCAGAAGTAGGTGGAGCGTTGCCCCTGGACGATTTGTCGGATCGACGTGGCGCAGACGTGACACGGCAGGCCCGCGCGATCATAGACGAAGTAGTCGAGCTGGAAATAGCCCGATTCGCCATTGCTGCCGACGAAATCGCGCAAGGTGCTGCCGCCCTTCTCGATGGCGGCGGCGAGCGTCACGCGCACCGCGTCGGCGAGCAGATCGTAGCGCACGAGCGAGATGCGTCCGGCCGCGGTCGTCGGGCGAATGCCGGCGCGAAACAGGCTTTCGGATGCGTAGATGTTGCCCACGCCCACGACGATCCCGCCCGCCAGCAGCGCCTGCTTCACCGACACCTTGCGCCCGCGCGTCTCCCGGAACAGCAGCGCGCCCGAAAATTCCGGCGAGAACGGCTCGACGCCGAGACTCGCGAGCAGCGGATGATCGACCACGTCGCCATCGGCGCGCGGATGCCAGAGAATCGCGCCGAAACGACGCGGATCGCGAAAGCGCAGGATGAATTCGTCGAACACGATATCGACGTGATCGTGCTTCGCGGCGTCAGGCGGACGCGGCGTGTGGCGCAGGACGCGCAGCGTGCCGGTCATGCCGAGATGAACGATCAGCCAGCCCTCCACGGTTTCGAACAACAGGTACTTGCCGCGCCGTTCTACCCGCTCGATCTTCAGACGATCGAGCGTCTTCGGCAGGTGCGCCGGGATCGGCCAGCGCAACGTCGGAGTGCGGACTTCGACATGCTCGACGCGCCTTCCGGCGACATACGGTTCGATTCCCCGGCGGGTGACTTCGACTTCGGGCAGTTCGGGCATTTGTGTGGAGTGAGACTTGCTGGAGCGATGTGCCGGTATTTTAGCGACCGCGTTACAATCGACCGAAACATCGTCTGGAATTCCATGAACTCGTTCGTCATGAAGCTGTTTGCGAAGCGTCAGGCCGGCTTGGCGCAATCGTTCGCCATGCCTATGTCGCGCATCGCCGGCGCCGTCGCGCTCGCGATGTCAGCGCTTGCGTTCACGCCCGTACACGCTCAAGAACCCAATGCTTCACCCGTTCCGGGCGCAACCTCCGCTCCAGGTCCCGACGATCAGGCCGACGCGCAGAACGCCGCCGAGCTGCTCACCGCGCCCGTCAGCGGCAACGAAGCGCAGGACCTGCCGAACGTATCGATGTCCAGCCAGATCGTGTTCCAGGTTCTGGCCGCGGAAGTCGCCCTGCAGCGCGGTCAGCCCGCACCCGCATTCCAGACCTATCTCGCGCTTGCCCGCGACACCCACGATCCACGTTTCGCGCAGCGCGCGACCGAGATCGCCATCGCCGCGCAAAGCCCGAACGACGCACTCACCTCGGCACAACTCTGGCAGCAGTTCGCGCCGCATTCGGAGCGCGCGTCGCAACTGAGCGCGTCGCTGCAGATCGTCGCCGGCAAGCCGGAGGACGCGAAGCCCACGCTCGAGCGCGAACTTGCGAAAGTGGCGCCCGCACAGCGCGGCGAAGCGCTGTTGTCGTTGCAGGCGCTGCTGGCGCGCGGACCGAATCGCGTCGGCGGACTGAATGTATTGAAGGACCTGACCGCCAACGACCAGGACCGACCCGAAGCGCAACTCGCGCTCGCCCGCCAGCAACTGCTCGCCGACGATCAGCCGGGCGCGAAAGCCTCGCTCGAAAAGGCGCTGCAACTCAAGCCGGACTATCTGCCGGCCGCGCTGACGCTTGCACGCATGGGTCCGCAGGAACGTCAGGAAGGGATCGCTTCGTTCGAGAAGTATGTCGACAAGAATCCCAAATCGCATGATGCACGGCTTGCGCTGGCGCAGTTGTATCTGTCGGCCGACCGGCTCGACGACGCGCAGAAGCAGTTCGAGATCATGCGCAAGAACGATGCGAAAGACCTGACGCCCCTGATGGCGCTCGCGCTCATCAACATTCAGAAGAAGCAGTTCGACAAGGCGCAGGATTACCTGAACCAGTACGCGAAAGCCGCGGAGAACACGCCCGGCGCGGACCCGGGACAGGCGTATATCTATCTGGCGCAGATGGCGCTGGAGCAGAAGAACGACGACGTGGCGAGCCAGTGGCTCGACCGCATTCCGCGCACGAGCCCGCAATACCTGCCCGCGCAGATCACGCGCGCGCAGATCCTCGCGAAGCAAGGCAAGGTCGACGAAGCTCGCGCGCTGCTCGGCAATCTGCAAAGCTCCGACCCGCGCGACCTCGCATTGCTCGCGCGCACGGACTCGGCCATTCTGTTCGAGGCGCATCGCTATCCGGAAGCGGAAGCGAATCTCGCGAAGGCCGTCGCGGCCTTTCCCGACGATCCCGATCTCATCTACGACTACGCAATGGCCGCCGAGAAGAACGGCCATTTCGACGTGATGGAAACGCAGTTGCGCACGTTGATGCGCACCCAGCCGAACAATCCGCAGGCCTACAACGCGCTGGGTTATTCGCTGGTCGATCGTAATCAGCGGCTCGACGAAGCCGTGAAGCTGATCGAGAAAGCGGTCGCGCTCGCGCCCAACGACGCCTTCATCATGGACAGCCTCGGCTGGGCGCGCTTCCGTCAGGGCAACGCGGCGGAAGCGGAGAAGATTCTGTCGAGCGCCTACAAGATTCAGCCGAATGCAGAGATCGGCGCGCATCTGGGCGAAGTCCAGTGGAAATCCGGCCAGCAAGACGAGGCGCGCGCCACGTGGCGCCAGGCGCAAAAGCTCGAACCGGACAACGACACGCTCGTCAAAACGCTCAAACGACTTCAGGTAAACGATCTTTGATGGCATTCGACTTTCTCGCCGGCGCATCCCTTCGACGCGGTGCGCTTGGCCTCGCAACCGTACTCGCGATGTCCGGTTGCGCGCTCCAGCCGCGGCTTCCGACGACGTCCAGCGCCAGCACGTCCCTTTCGACGCAGACGAGCCGTGACTACCACGGCCGCTTCGCGGTGCAGTACAACGACCAGAACGGCGTGCAGCGCAACGCGTACGGCAACTTCGACTGGCAGGAAACCGGCGACACCGTCACGCTGCAATTGCGCAATCCGCTCGGCCAGACGATGGCGATCGTGACTTCGTCGCCGTCGCTGGCCACGCTCGAACTGCCGAACCGGCAGCCCGCCACCGCCGACAACGTGTCGCAGTTGATGCAGAACACGCTGGGCTTCGCGCTGCCGGTGGAAGGTCTGCGCTACTGGCTGCAGCCCTCGGCCGCGCCCACTTCACGCGCGCAGACCACGCTCGATCCCGAAGCTAACAATGGCCGGCCGAAGGAGATCAAGCAGGACGGCTGGACGATCGACTATCTCGCCTATGCCGACGCGCCCGCAAGCGGCGTCAAGCGCGTGAATCTCTCGCGCAGCGAACCGCCGCTCGACATCAAGCTGGTGCTCGACCAGTAACGTTTTCGCACCTCGTCCGACACTCCGCATGTCCGTAACCCACGATTCGCTCCGTGACTGTCTCGCGCCTGCGAAGCTGAACCTCTTCCTGCACATCACGGGACGCCGTCCGGACGGCTATCACTCGTTGCAGACGGTCTTCCAGTTGCTCGACTGGGGCGACCGCCTGCACTTCACGCGGCGCGACGACGGCGTCATCCACCGCAAGACCGACGTGCCCGGCGTCGCCGAATCCGACGACCTCGTGGTGCGCGCTGCCCGCCTGCTTCAGCAGTACACGGGCGTGAGGCATGGCGTAGATATCGAGATCGACAAGCGCCTGCCGATGGGCGCGGGCCTCGGCGGAGGGAGTTCCGACGCGGCCACGACTCTTTTGGCGTTGAATCGTCTCTGGGGTGTTGATCTTTCGCGTGAGATTCTGCAGAATCTCGGCCTGCAACTCGGCGCGGACGTGCCGTTTTTTGTCTTCGGGCAAAATGCTTTCGCAGAAGGAGTGGGCGAGGCGCTGCAAGCAGTAAAACTGCCGCAACGTTTCTTCCTGGTGGTGAATCCTGCTGTCCACGTCCCAACCGCGGCGATTTTCTCCGAAAAAAGCTTGACACGGGATACGAAAGTCGCCACAATGATGGACTTTCTTGCACAGCAAAGGTCAGACACTAACTGGCCAGACAGCTTCGGTCGGAACGACATGCAGGCTGTAGTTGCGGGAAAGTACGCGGAAGTTGCGCAAGTGCTCGAGTGGTTTTCCAATCTCGCGCCAGCGCGAATGACCGGATCTGGAGCAAGCGTGTTTGCCGCTTTCCCCAGTCGAGCCGAAGCAGAAATGGCGCAAGTCAAACTGCCGGCAAGCTGGAAGAGCGTGGTAACGGCAAGTCTGGATTCTCATCCTCTCTTCGCTTTCGCGTCATAAGGTTTTGTTTTGCCGGGACTGTCCTACACTTCCCGGCGAAGCTCAAAGTTAGTGTAGGGGAGTCGCCAAGTTGGTCAAGGCACCGGATTTTGATTCCGGCATGCGAGGGTTCGAGTCCTTCCTCCCCTGCCATTCTTTTTCTCGCGTTTTTCCTCTCGCCCCCAGCCGCAGACAGGTGCACGATGAGCAGTGACGGCCTGATGGTTTTTACTGGCAACGCCAATCCCGCGCTTGCACAGGAAGTCGTCAAAATCCTTGGAATCCCACTTGGCAAAGCGATGGTCAGCCGTTTCTCCGACGGCGAGATCATGGTCGAGATTCAGGAAAACGTTCGAGGCAAAGACGTATTCGTGCTGCAGTCCACCTGCGCTCCCACGAACGACAATCTGATGGAACTGATGATCATGGTCGATGCGCTCAAGCGCGCATCCGCTGGCCGGATCACCGCAGCCATCCCCTACTTCGGCTATGCACGCCAGGACCGCCGTCCGCGTTCCGCGCGTGTGGCCATCTCGGCGAAGGTCGTCGCGAACATGCTGGAAATTGCCGGCGTCGATCGCGTGATCACCATGGACCTTCACGCCGACCAGATTCAAGGCTTCTTCGACATCCCCGTCGACAACATCTACGCCACGCCCGTCCTGCTCGGTGATCTGCGCAAGCAGAATCACGACCATCTGCTGGTCGTGTCGCCGGACGTCGGCGGTGTGGTGCGGGCGCGTGCGCTCGCGAAGCAACTGAACACCGACCTCGCGATCATCGACAAACGTCGTCCGAAAGCGAATGTCGCCGAAGTGATGAACATCATCGGTGAAGTCGACGGCCGTACCTGCGTCATCATGGACGACATGGTCGACACCGCCGGCACGCTGTGCAAGGCTGCGCAAGTGCTGAAGCAGCGCGGCGCCAAGCAGGTTTTCGCCTACGCCACCCACCCGGTCCTGTCGGGCGGCGCGGCGGCGCGCATCACGGCATCGGAACTGGATGAACTCGTCGTGACGGACACCATTCCGCTCTCGGCCGAGTCCCTGGCGTGCGCAAAGATTCGCCCGCTGTCGAGCGCGGGCCTGCTTGCGGAGACGTTCTCGCGCATCCGGCGCGGCGATTCGGTGATCTCGCTGTTCGCTGAAGGTTAAGCAGAATTGGCGAAAAGACGCGAAGCCCTCGAGCTTCGCGTCTTTTTGCATGATCGGTGCGGACGTACGAAGGTTCGCATCGCTTGTTGTGGGATCACACCTTTTCGATGATCCCGGTTTCCCTGCCTGGTCGCGGGCAGATAGAGGAGTCAAACATGAAAGTCGTCGCTTTCGAGCGTAGCAAGCAAGGTACGGGTGCGAGCCGCCGCCTGCGCAACTCGGGCAAGACCCCGGGTATCGTGTACGGTGGTGCTGCGGACGTTCAACTGGTCGAACTCGATCACAACGCCCTGTGGCATGCCCTGAAGAAAGAAGTGTTCCATTCGTCGATCCTGGAACTGGAAGTGGCTGGCAAGTCGCAACAGGTTCTCCTGCGCGACGTGCAATACCACCCGTTCAAGCAGTACGTGCTGCACGTGGATTTCCAGCGCGTTGACGCGAACAAGAAGCTGCACACCAAGGTACCGCTGCACTTCATGAACCAGGAAACCAACCCGGCCGTGAAGCTGTCGGGCGCGGTGATCAGCCACGTCGTGACGGAACTGGAAGTGGAATGCCTGCCGGCAGACCTGCCTGAGTTCCTGGAAATCGATCTGGCCAAGATCGAAGCCGGCCAGACGA
The DNA here is from genome assembly GCF_031451175.1 of Caballeronia sp. LZ035. Classification (NCBI taxonomy): domain Bacteria; kingdom Pseudomonadati; phylum Pseudomonadota; class Betaproteobacteria; order Burkholderiales; family Burkholderiaceae; genus Caballeronia; species Caballeronia sp. LZ035. The sequence continues at coordinate 568,101 of NZ_JARUXS010000001.1, read as the reverse complement.
TGCACGCCAAGGACATCACGCTGCCGAAGGGCGTGAGCCTGACGATCGCCGTCGACGCAGAAAACCCGGTGGTGGCTTCGGCGACCATTCCGGCTGCCGTCGTGTCGGAAGAGTCTGGCGAAGCAGCCCAAGGCGAAACGCCGGCTGCCGAATAAGCGTCTTTATCGCTATCCTCTCGATCCGTCCGCAAGGGCGGTCGACGTGACCCGCCGGTGCGCAAGCCCGGCGGGTCTTTTTTTGGCTATTGACCAAGCGGGCCTTCGGGCTTGCGCTGATTCGACATGATCAAGCTGATCGTCGGCCTGGGCAATCCAGGCGCCGAGTACACCGCGACGCGGCATAACGCGGGCTTCTGGTTCGTCGACCAACTGGCGCGCGACGCCGGCGCCACGCTGCGCGACGAACGCCGTTTCCACGGCTTCTACGGCAAGGGACGCCTGCACGGCCACGAAGTGCATCTGCTGGAACCGCAGACCTTCATGAATCGCTCGGGGCAATCGGTGGTCGCGCTCGCGCAGTTCTTCAAGATCCTGCCCGACGAAATCCTCGTTGCGCACGACGAACTCGACCTGCCGCCCGGCACCGTCAAGATGAAGCTCGGCGGTGGCAGCGGCGGTCACAACGGCCTCAAGGACATCTCCGCGCATCTGTCGTCGCAACAGTACTGGCGCCTGCGTATCGGCATCGGGCATCCACGCGATCTGATTCCGGAAGGCGCGCGGGCGGGCGCGAAGCCCGATGTCGCGAACTTCGTGCTGAAGCCGCCGCGTCGCGAAGAACAGGACGTGATCGATCAGTCGATCGAGCGCGCGCTTGCCGTGATGCCCTTCGTCGTCGCCGGGGAAACCGAGCGCGCGATGATGAACCTGCACCGTAACCCCTGACTGGAGCCGACCGTGAGCCGTTTCTGGAGCGACATCGTTCATCGACTGACGCCGTATGTGCCGGGCGAACAGCCCGCGCTGGCGCATCCCGTCAAGCTGAATACCAACGAGAATCCCTATCCGCCGTCGCCGCGCGTGCTCGAGGCGATTCGCAGCGAGCTTGGCGAGGACGGCGCGTCGTTGCGCAAGTATCCCGACCCGACCGCGCGCGCGTTGCGTGAAACCGTCGCGCGGCATCATGGCCTGCGCGTCGAGCAGGTGTTCGTCGGCAACGGGTCGGACGAAGTGCTGGCGCATGCATTCCAGGCGCTGTTGAAGCACGAGCGGCCGATCGCCTTCCCCGACATCACCTACAGCTTCTATCCGGTCTATGCGCAGCTGTACGGCGTGGACTACCGGACGATCCCGCTGAACGCGGACTTTGCCATCGATGTCGACGATTACCGTGCGCCGAGCGGCGGCGTTCTGCTGCCGAATCCGAACGCGCCGACCGGCCGCGCCTTGCCGCTGTCCGAGATCGAAGTGCTGCTGAAGGCGAATCCGGACGTGCCGGTGATCGTCGATGAAGCGTATGTGGATTTCGGCGCGGAATCGGCCGTGAGTCTGATCGACGCCTATCCGAACCTGCTGGTCGTGCAGACGACGTCGAAGGCGCGCTCGCTGGCCGGCATGCGCGTGGGCTTCGCATTCGGCGATGCCGGGTTGATCGAAGCGCTGACGCGCGTGAAGGACAGCTTCAACTCCTATCCGCTCGACCGCCTGGCGCAGGTCGCGGCGCAAGCTTCGTATGAGGATCCGTCGTGGTTCGAGCAGTGCTGCGCGAAGGTCGTGGCGAGCCGCGAAACGCTCGTGGCGCAGCTACAGGAACTGGGTTTCGACGTGCTGCCGTCCGCTGCGAATTTCGTGTTCGCGAAGCATCCTGCGCACGACGCCGCGACGCTCGCCGCCGCGCTCAAGACTCGGGAGATCTTCGTGCGTCACTTCAGGCTGCCGCGCATCGACCAGCATCTGCGGATCTCGATCGGCACGCCGGCCGAATGCGATGCGCTCATCGCAGCCTTGAAGGAAGTGATCGGCTGAGCGGAGGAAGGGCTTACTCGCCCTTCGCCGCCATCAACGCGCGGTATTTGACGAGCAACTGTTCGGGCGTTTCGACGTGCGCCGGATCGCGCGGAATGCATTCGACGGGACACACCTGCTGGCACTGCGGCTCGTCATAGTGCCCGACACACTCCGTGCATTTGTTCGGGTCGATCACGTAGATCTCGGGACCCATCGAAATGGCGTCGTTCGGGCACTCGGGCTCGCAAACGTCGCAGTTGATGCACTCGTCGGTGATGATCAAAGACATGCTTCACTCTCTTGCGCCGGTTCTCTCACCGGCATGAAACCCGCGCGCCCGGTTGTCCGGGTGGCGGGTCCGGCGCATCAGGGCGCCGCGGAATCCTTCTGCGACAGGATAACCACTTTATCGGTCAGCCGCTTTTCCACCGACGGGAACACGAACTTGCTGACATCGCCGCCCAGCTGCGCAATCTCGCGCACGATCGTCCCCGAGATGAACTGGTATTGATCGGACGGCGTCATGAACATCGTCTCGACGTCGGGCAGCAAATAGCGGTTCATGCCGGCCATCTGGAATTCGTATTCGAAGTCCGACACGGCCCGCAGGCCGCGCACGATGACACGCGCGTTGTTCTTGCGCACGAAGTCCTTCAGCAACCCGGTGAAGCTGCTCACCTGCACGTTCGGATAGTGCCCGAGCACGTCGTGTGCGATATCCAGCCTTTCCTGCAGCGAGAAAAACGGCTTCTTCGCCCGGCTGTCCGCCACGCCCACGACGAGCTGATCAAAAATGCTCGATGCGCGCCGGACGATGTCCTCATGCCCGCGAGTCAGCGGGTCGAACGTTCCCGGATACACGGCGACAACCATGAGCTTCTCCTCTTCCAATTGACCTTGGGCCGCGTCGTTGCGACGACCTGTTCTGCTTCATTCCCCGCCCAGCCGGATGCGCCGGTTTGGGGAACGCGCATTATTCCTCATTTTGGCGGCGCAGCAAATGATAGCGAACCGCACCTGCCTTGCCATCGCGCACGACCGACCAGCCGGTTAGCGCGTCGATCTGCGACACGTCCAGCACATCGCCGCACTCGACATAGAGCGCGCCGTCTGTGTTGATGAGCGGCACCGCCCGTTCGAGCGCGCGCAAGAGCAACGCCTGATCGCCGAATGGCGGATCCAGGAAGACGACGTCGAAGCTGCCGGGCGCGAGACTCGCGGCCAGGCGCAGCGCATCGGCTTCGGCGATCTCGATGTTGCGCGCGCCGAGCTTCGCCTGGTTCGCGCGCATCTGCGCGGCGGCTTTCGTGTTGCGCTCGACCATCAGCACGCGCGCGGCGCCGCGCGACGCCGCTTCAAAACCGAGCGCCCCGCTGCCGGCGAACAGGTCGAGACAGTGCTGCCCGCTCATGTCCTGGCCCAGCCAGTTGAAGAGCGTCTCGCGCACGCGGTCGGGCGTGGGACGCAGGCCGTCGAGATCGAGCACCGGCAGCGGCGTGCGCTTCCAGTCGCCGCCGATGATGCGGATGGTGTGAGGTTTGCCGCCGCGCGAAGGCGTATGGCTGGGCAGGACGGAACGAGTGGTTGAGGAGCGAGGCATGAGGCAACAGGATTCGATTCTGGGCGCGCAGTCTTCGTCAAGCTTGCGTTTGTTTTCATGCGGTTTTCGTGCGCATCGAGCGCCCACGTTACCACAGCGGCCCGCCGTGCCGCGAACCGTGCGCTTGCGCCCCGGAAGGGGCTCTCCGCGCCTGATAAAATACGCGGCTTCCATTCCTTCGCGCGGGCTTGCCGGCGAGGCGCCCGACGGGCGCACGCGACAGGCCGACGGATGACGCGCGCATCATCGCCACGTACCCATGTTCAGCTTCTTCAAGAAATTCAAAAAGCCGGCTGACGAGCCGCTCGATACGCCCGAGGACTCGTTGCCCGAGGCGTCCGGCGAGGAAGAAGTGTCCGACGCCGAACTCGAACGGCAGGCGCTCGCGGCGGAAGAAGCGCTGCAGGATGAACCTGCTGCGGCACCGGCGCCTGTTGCTGAGCCTGAGCCCACACCTAAGCCGACGCCTACTCCTGCACCTGTCCCGTCAGCGCACGCCGAAGACGCGAAGCCATACTGGCAAGGCCGCACGCAGTCGCAATGGTCACGCGGCCCGGAAACCGATCAGGCCAGCGAGGAAATCGTGCCGCCGCCCGAAGCCGACCCGGCCGCCCGGAAGTCCTGGCTCTCGCGTCTGCGTCACGGCCTGTCGAAGACGAGTTCCAACCTGACGGGCATCTTCGTCAGCGCGAAGATCGACGAAGATCTGTACGAAGAACTCGAGACCGCGCTGCTGATGTCCGACGCCGGCATCGATGCCACCGAATTCCTGCTCGAATCGCTGCGCGAGAAAGTGCGCTCGGAGCGTCTGACCGAGGCGTCGCAGGTCAAGGCCGCGCTGCGTGAACTGCTGATCGATCTGCTGCGCCCGCTCGAAAAGTCGCTGATGCTCGGCCGCGCGCAGCCGCTGGTGATGATGATCGCGGGCGTGAACGGGGCGGGCAAGACGACGAGTATCGGCAAGCTCGCCAAGCATCTGCAGCGCTTCAACCAGTCCGTGCTGCTGGCCGCCGGCGACACCTTCCGCGCCGCCGCGCGCGAACAGTTGATGGTCTGGGGCGAACGCAACAACGTGACGGTCATCGCGCAGGAAAGCGGCGATGCCGCCGCGGTGATCTTCGACGCGGTCGGTGCGGCACGCGCCCGCAAGATCGACGTCATGATGGCCGACACCGCCGGACGCCTGCCCACGCAATTGCACTTGATGGAAGAGTTGCGCAAGGTGCGCCGCGTGATCGCGAAGGCCATGCCCGATGCGCCCCACGAAGTGCTGCTCGTGATCGATGCGAACACCGGCCAGAACGCGCTTGCGCAAGTGAAGGCGTTCGACGACGCGCTCGGCCTCACCGGCCTGATCGTCACGAAGCTGGATGGCACGGCGAAGGGCGGCATCATCGCGGCCATCGCGCGGCAGCGGCCGATTCCGGTCTATTTCATCGGCGTGGGCGAGAAGGTCGAGGATCTGCAGCCGTTCAGCGCGGAAGAGTTCGCGGACGCATTGCTGGGTTGAATGCGGGGTCTGCCGAAAGAGAAAGGGCGTTCAAGGCGAACGCCCTTTTTTTATCGCGCGAGGAGCAATGACGCCGCGATCCACCACATCACGCAGCCCACGATCACATCCAGCACGCGCCACGACACGTCCTTCTCGAACCATGGTTCCAGCAAGCGCGCGCCATAGCCGAGCGCGGTGAACCAGATGACTGACGAAGCCATCGCGCCCGCCGCGAACCATGTATTGCCGGGCCAGCCACGTTGCGCGCCGATGCCGCCCAGCAGCACGACCGTGTCGAGATAAACGTGGGGATTGAGCAGCGAGAGCGCCAGCACCGTCGACGCCGCGCCGAGCGCCGTCTGCGTTTCGCCGTCCGCCGCATGCAGATGTCCGGCGCCGCGCCAGGCCGCGAGGAACGCGCGCACGCCGTACAGGAACACGAAGATCGCGCCCGCCCAGCGGATCACGTCGAGCAGCACGGGCGCCCGCGAAATGAGCGCGCCCATGCCGCCGACGCCCAGCGCGATCAACAGCACGTCGATCGCCGCGCAGATCGACACGACGACGCCGACATGCCTGCGCTTCAACCCTTGCCGCAGCACGAAGGCATTCTGCGCGCCGATCGCCATGATGAGACTCGCGCCGAGCCCTGCGCCCGACAGCAAACCCGACAGCGCACCGGCCGAAACCGCCGCTGTCATTCCGCGTCCGGCTGTTGCCCCGGCGCGGCCCGGGCGAAGGCGTCCAGCGCGCCCGCGTGATCCGCGATGCGCTCGATGGTCGGGTAACGGCCCACATCGATGCCGAAACGCCGCGCATTGAACACCTGCGGCACGAGGCACAGATCGGCGACGGTGGGCGTGTCGCCGAACGTTAGCGCGCCGACGCGCCGGTCCGTGGCGAGCCGCTGTTCGAGCGAATCGAAGCCGGCTTCCACCCAGTGCCGATACCACGCATCCTTCGCTTCGTCGGGCACCTTGACCTGATGCTTCAGGTACTTGAGGACGCGCAGATTGTCGAGCGGATGGATTTCGCACGCGACCTGCAGCGCCACCGAACGCACGAATGCGCGATCCGACGGCTGCTTCGGCAGCAGCGGCGGCTCCGGATGCGTTTCCTCGAGGTATTCGATGATCGCGAGCGACTGCGTGAGCGTGTCGTCGCCATCGACGAGCGCCGGCACGATGCCGTCCGGATTCACCGCGCGATAGTCGGCCTTGAGCTGTTCGCCGCCGTCGCGCAGCAGGTGGATGGCGGCGTACTCGTAGTCGAGCCCCTTGAGGTTCAGCGCGATGCGCACGCGATACGCCGCCGAACTGCGGAAATAGCTGTAGAGCTTCATGGCCGCGGGCTCAGACCACACGCACCGAAAATTCGCCGATGCCGTCCACGCCGCCCTTCAGCAAATCGCCCTTCACGACCGCGCCGACACCTTCGGGCGTGCCGGTGAAGATGAGATCGCCGGGGAACAGCTCGAACAGCGTGGACAGATAGGCCACCGTCTCGCCCACCGACCAGATCAGCTGCGAGATGTCCGAGCGCTGCTTTTCCTCGCCGTTGACGGTCAGCCAGATCGCGCTCTTTTCCAGGTGCCCGACCTTCGACACGGGGTGAATGGGACCGATCGGCGCGGAGTGGTCGAAACCCTTCGCGGTGTCCCACGGACGACCGAGTTTCTTGGCTTCGGCCTGCAGGTCGCGGCGGGTCATGTCGAGTCCGAGCGCGTAGCCGTAGACGTATTCGAGCCCGCGTTCGGCGGGAATGTCCTTGCCCTGCTTGCCGATCGCCGCGACCAGCTCCATCTCGAAATGCAGGTTCTTCGTCTGCGACGGATACGGAAACTCGCCGGTGGCGCCGGGCGCGACATTCAGTACGGCGTCGGCCGGCTTGCCGAAGAAGAACGGCGGCTCGCGGTCCGGATCGTGACCCATTTCACGCGCGTGGGCCTCGTAGTTGCGCCCGACGCAGTAGATGCGGCGCACGGGAAACTGCTCGTTCGAACCGTCGACGGGCACGGCCGCGGCCGGCGCCGGAGAAAACACATAAGTCATCCCGCTCTCCTGTAGCTGATGTAGCTGATGTCTGGATTGGCAAAGCTTGAACGCGCGGTTCGGCCGCACGCTGCGTGAGAAGGAGGAGTTTAACGTGCGCGCGCAACTCGTGGCGAGGCCCGTGCGCCTTGCGCGGCGCGGCTTTCAGAGCTTTCGGCGCGCTGGCGCGAAGCATGCCGGAGGAAGATGGCGCCAAGCCGTCAGACGAATGACGCGCCTGACCGAAGACCGTCGCAACTTGCGTACGCCCGCCAAATGCGGTACTGAATGTTATTCCTGCACCCTGAAAATGCGCGGCGGCATCGCTCACAAAGACGCATCCGAATATACGTGAGCGCCCGGCCCGCGCCCCTCTCCGATGACCGACTCCGCTCTTCCCGTCTTGCCCTGCGCACGCTACATCAAGGAAATCGGCCGTGGACCGAACGGCGCACGCGCCCTCTCGCACGACGACACCTACGCACTCTACGAAGCGATGCTCGACGACCGCGTACCCGAGCTCGAACTCGGCGCTGTGCTGCTCGCGTATCGCGTGAAAGGCGAAACATCCGCCGAACTGAACGCCATGCTGGCGGCCGCGCATCGCTCGTTCGAGCCCTTGCACGTCCAGGACGGCCGCGAACACGCGCGGCCGGTCTCCATCCCGAGCTACAACGGCGCGCGCAAGACCCCGAATCTCGTGCCGCTGCTGTCGCTCCTGCTGGCGCGCGAGGGCGTGCCCGTGCTGGTGCACGGCGTCAGCGACGATCCCGGCCGCATCACCAGCGCCGAGATCTTCGCCGAACTGGGCATCGCGCATGCCGCTTCGCACGACGAGATCGAAGACAGCCTCGCCTCGCGCCGCCTGGCGTTCGCGCCCATCACCGTGCTCGCGCCGAAGCTCGCGCGAATGCTGGCGCTGCGGCGCCGGATGGGCGTGCGCAATTCGACCCATACCCTCGTCAAGATTCTCCAGCCGTTCGCGGAGCCGGGGCTGAGACTCGTCAACTACACGCATCCGGAATATCGCGACAGCCTCACCGGCCTGTTCACCGCCCATCCGGAAGCTGCGGCGGGCGGCGCGCTGCTGGCGCGCGGCACGGAAGGCGAGGCGGTCGCGGACACACGGCGCCAGGTACAGGTGGACTGGTTTCACGACGGCCGCGTCGACACGCTGCTCTCCCCGGAGCATTCGCAGGCGCACGCGCCGCATGTGGATCTGCCCGAAGCGCTGGACGCGGCGACCACCGCGCGCTGGACCGAATGCGTGTTGCGGGGCGATATTCCAGTGCCGCCAGCGGTCTCGCGGCAGGTGGAAGTGATCAGCGACGTGGTGCGCAGGACCGCCTGAACCGCCGACCGGTATCGAACTCCCCATTTGACACGGTATTCAACGGTGGTTTAAAGTCGAGCGCATGAGCTTCACCCCCCAAGCCTCCCTCCGAATTATTTCGGGCCGCCTAGCGCGGCCCCTATCGCTACGTCTAGCGTAAGTCGCCAGACGTAGCGCCGTGCGTCGCAAGGCGCCCGGTCCTCCGCCCGTTTTTCGCCGTTCCCGAAGTTCCTTTCTCACCACCTGTAGTCGTCAGTGTTTCGTTCGCGCATCCCGCGAAACGGAAACGCGAGGGTCACATGCACGCTGCTTTGCGCACGTTCACGTTGGTCGCAGGCGTCACCATCGCTGGTGATCCGTGCGAACGCGCGCACCGCCCGGTTTCTCGTGCATCCCGCCATGCCCGGCCAGCCGCCGGACACGGCCTCTCTCGCAGGCGCTACGCAAACCGTCCGAAAAGAGGTCGACGATCATGATGCCGAGCCCCGCCGAGAAATACCGCCCGTTCCCGCAAGTCCGCCTCAATGGCCGCCGCTGGCCCAACCGCACGATCGAACGCGCACCCATCTGGATGAGCACCGACCTGCGCGACGGCAATCAGTCGCTGATCGAGCCGATGAGCATCGCCGCCAAGCTCGAATTCTTCGAGATGCTGGTGAAGATCGGGTTCAAGGAAATCGAAGTGGGGTTCCCTTCGGCATCGCAGACGGATTTCGATTTCGTCCGCAAGCTGATCGACGAAAAACGCATTCCCGAGGACGTCAGCATCGAAGTGCTGGTGCAATCGCGGCGCGAACTCATCGAACGCACGTTCGAAGCCGTCGAAGGCGCGAGCAAGGTGATCGTGCATCTCTATAACGCGATCGCGCCGTCGTTCCGCAAGATCGTGTTCAACCAGTCGAAGGACGAGGTGAAGGCGCTGGCGGTCGACGGTACGCGCATGATCAAGGAATGCGCGGCCACCCGGCCCGGCACGCACTGGACCTATCAGTACTCGCCCGAAACCTTCAGCATGACCGAGCTGCCGTTCGCGCGCGAAGTGTGCGATGCCGTCGCGCAGATGTGGCGGCCGACGCCCGATCACAAGATGATCGTCAACCTGCCCGCCACGGTCGAGGCCGCGACGCCCAACGTCTTCGCCGACCAGATCGAATGGATGGACCGCAATATGGGCTTCCGCGACAGCATCGTGTTGTCGGTGCATCCGCATAACGACCGCGGCACGGCGGTCGCGGCCGCGGAACTCGCGGTGCTGGCGGGCGCGGATCGCGTCGAAGGCTGCCTGTTCGGCAACGGCGAGCGCACAGGCAACGTCGATCTCGTGACCCTCGCGCTCAATCTCTACACGCAAGGCATCGATCCGGGCCTCGATTTCTCGGACATCGATGCCGTGCGACGGCTGGTCGAGCGCTGCAACCAGATTCCGGTGCATCCGCGTCATCCGTACGCCGGCGACCTCGTGTTCACCGCGTTTTCGGGTTCGCATCAGGACGCGATCCGCAAGGGCTTCGCGCAGCGCGAAGCGGGCACCGTGTGGGAGATTCCCTATCTGCCGATCGATCCCGCCGATCTCGGCCGCAGCTACGACGCCGTGATTCGCGTGAATAGCCAGTCGGGCAAGGGCGGCGCGACCTATCTGCTCGAACGCGGCCTCGGCTTCACGCCGCCGCGCCGGGTGCAGATCGAATTCAGCCACGCCGTGCAGCAGGTCACCGATGCCTCGGGCGCGGAAATCGGCGGCGAGGCGATCTGCGAACTCTTCAAGCGCGAGTATTTCGATGCGGGCGGGCCGGTGTCGCGTGTGGATGCGGCGACGCTGTCGGTGTTCGGCAAGCGTGTCACGGTGCCGGGCGCGGCGAGCGCCTCGAATGCGGCGAGCGGCGATGCATGGGCGCGGACGGTCGCGTCCGCGCTGGGCATCGAGGCCAGCGTCAACTGGTTCGAAACGGCCGTGACGGCGGGCGGCGATACGGCGGCGTTCGTTGGCTGCCGGGTGGGCGACGGGCAGATGCGCTTCGGCGTCGCGGTGCATGCGAATCCGGCGCTGGCGGTCGCCGATGCGGTCGTGAGCGCGGTGAACCGCTCGAAAGGCATCAGGCAGGCGGAGCGGCAAGACGAGACGGTGGAGACGGCGTAACGCCGGGGTGGGTGGCGGCGCGCCGTGCTATTCGAGCGCAACGCGCGTCGCCTGAAGCGCCGGTAGCTGCTACTTCCCTTCGCAAATGAGGGCGGTGCGCGGAACTACTCGAGCGCCACGCGCGTCGCCTGAAGCGCCGGCAGCTTCTGCTTCCCGTCGCAAATGAGGGCGGTGCGCGGAACTACTCGAGCGCCACGCGCGTCGCCTGAAGCGCCGGCAGCTGCTACTTCCCGTCGCAAATGAGGGCGGTGCGCGTCGCTAGTCGAGCGCCACGCGCGTCGTCGCCTGAAGCGCCGGCAGCTTCTGCTTCCCGTCGCAAATGAGGGCGGTGCGCGGCGCTCTTCAAGCGTTTTTCACTACTCGAGCGCAACCCGCGTCGCCTGCAGCGCCAGCAGCTGCCACTGCCCTTCGCTCTGGACATGAACTGCGGTATAGGCGATGGGAAACAGCAGCGCACCGTTCTTCGATTCCATTTCGATCAACGCCCGCCCCGACACCAGGCAAGTATCGCGGCCTGCAGCAAAGACATCCTGAGACTGGATTTCGATCTGGCGATACCGGCGCCGGCCCGCGGTAATCGCGTCGATGAACTGGCGCTTCGTTTCCCGCTTGCCGTTGGTGTGGACATAGCTGACGTTCTCGGCCAGCAGCGCGTCGAGCGCCTGGCCGTCGCCTTCGACCATGGCCCGGAAGCGGTCGCGCTCGAGGTCGCGAATGGCCTCAATGGTTTTTGCCGGCATCTGTCGGTCCCCTTGTGTCGAGGAACCGCTGCGCCGGCGCCTCGTCAGAAGTTGTATTGCAGATAGAGCTGGCTGAAATTTATACCAGGATTCGGCTCTTTGATACTGGCGTTCGAGAGATGCTGGAAGCGGAAACCGGCCTGATAGTTCTGCTTCTCACCGAAGATCATGCCGACGCCGACCATATCGGCGAACTGGAACGCGGTCGACACGGTGAAGTCCTGCGTGATGCGCGTGTGCGACAGCAGCCGCACCCCCACGCCCGCCTCGATGAACGGCCGGAAGTAGCCCGAGCTCTTCACGAAGCGCAGCACCGGCGTGAGGCCGAACTCCCAGATGTTCGGATGCACGGCATTGTCTTCAGTGGTGTGCCAGTAGGACACATGGCCCTCGCCGACGACCGTGAAGTGGAAACCGCCGATTTCCCACCAGGTAAGGCCGGGATCCCAGACCAGGCCGAGATCGGCTTTCTTGATGTCGCGATCCGCGACGCCGCCGGCAACCTGCACGCCGAACCGGTCAGCATGCGCGGCAGCCGAGGCGAGGCCGAACGCGGCGCAGACAACCAGACGGGACAGCGGACTCAGCCAGGAACTCTTTTTTTTATGCATGGGCACCCCATATGCTCCGATGACAGGCGGGTTCACGAGACGACAGTTGTCTGGCGGATTCTAGAGACGTTTTAAAACAATTGCAGGATTTGCTGCCACCTTACACTTTTAGTTGAATATTCTTTCGTCTGATCGCTTTAAACAGGAAATACATTCGACGCCGAAGCTCGTCTCGGTAAGTCTGACCTTCTTCGCTGCAACAATGCGTCCTATTAAACCCGCAAATTCGATAGCATTTGTGGGAACTCACACATTCCCCGCCCCTCTAACACTTAGCACTCGTTGAACCGGAGTGCTAATATCGTGCTTGACTTGCCGTGGCCAGAATCAACCGACGGCCCGGCATACAGCAATTGTTGATAAGGAGCTTATGAGCGTGTCCAATGCGATGACCCTTCCGAATGTACTGAGCTCGGCACCTGCCAAGGCATCGGCAGGCGCGCTGACGTACGCACAGTCGTCCATGTTGACCGGCCAGATCGGCAACATCGATTCCTACATACAAGCAGTGAACCGTATTCCGATGCTGTCGCAAGCAGAGGAACGTCAGTACGCCACCGAATTCCGCGAACAGGGCAACCTGAACGCAGCGCGCCAGCTGGTGCTTTCGCACCTGCGGCTGGTCGTGTCGATCGCCCGCAACTATCTCGGCTACGGCTTGCCGCACGCGGACCTGATCCAGGAAGGCAACATCGGTCTGATGAAAGCCGTGAAGCGTTTCGATCCAGAGCAAAACGTGCGCCTGGTTTCGTATGCCATGCACTGGATCAAGGCCGAGATTCACGAGTACATCCTCCGCAACTGGCGCATGGTCAAGGTCGCGACAACGAAGGCGCAGCGCAAGCTGTTCTTCAATCTGCGCAGCCACAAGACCAGCCATGCGGCATTCACGCCGGACGAAATCGAAGGCCTGGCAAGCGAACTGAACGTGAAGCGCGAGGAAGTCGCGGAGATGGAAACGCGTCTGTCGGGCGGCGACATCGCGCTCGAAGGCCAGGTGGACGACGGCGAGGAAGCTTTCGCGCCCATCGCCTATCTGGCTGACTCGCACAACGAGCCGACCAATGTCATCGCCGCGCGCCAGTTCGACAAGCTGCAAAGCGACGGCCTGGCCGACGCGCTGGAGTCGCTCGACGAGCGCAGCCGCCGCATCATCGAGGCGCGCTGGCTCGACGTGCAGGACGACGGCTCGGGCGGCAAGACGCTGCATGAACTGGCCGACGAATTCGGCGTCTCGGCCGAGCGCATTCGCCAGATCGAGGCCAGCGCCATGAAGAAGATGCGTTCCGCGCTGCACGACTACGCGTAACGCCTGACTGTGCCTTGAGCAGAAACTGCAAGGCCGGCCGTCGCAAGACGGCCGGCCTTTTCTTTTTCCCTTGCGCGGCATGCGGCAAAAGTAACGGCGCCCGCAGGCGCCGTTACGTTACGACAGGTCCATCACCGCATCACGCCGGCAGGGGCGCCGCGCCGCCGCCATGGTTCGACAGACGCGTCGACATCTGCGCCGCATAACGCTGCGCCGCAGCGCCCACGACGATGTGGAACGTATCCGCCGACACCCACGCCACATCCAGCGTCGACAGCCGCTGCCGATCCACCGACGAAGGATCGCGCACGACAACCCGCAAGCGCGTCGCGGCGACGGCATCGAGCGAGGTCACGTTGGTCGCGCCGCCGAACACCGCGAGCCAGCGCAGCGGATCCGGATCGAGCGGGCCCGCGGTTTGATCGCTGCCCATTGCCATAGCGGACGCTGCAACGGCCGCCGCCGGTTGCGCCGGCGCTGACGAGGCCGGCGTCGCGCCACCGACCGACGCATGCTCCAGTTCACCGCGAATTTCATCGGCGATGAGATCCGCTTCCGGCCCGATGATCACCTGCACGCTGGTCGCGCCGCGCTTGAGCACGCCACGCGCGCCAATCGCCTTCAACTGTCCTTCCGACACCTTCTCCGAGTTGACGACCGCGAGACGCAGGCGCGTCGTGCAGGCATCGACGTTCGACAGGTTCGACGCACCGCCCAGCGCAGCGATGTACTTCGAAGCGCGCGAGTTCGCGGCCGACGCGGCCACCGTGCCCGGCAGCGGCGGAATCAGCCCGCCGTCCACGGTTTGAGCGACATCGGTTTCGGCGTCGGTCGTGACCGGTTCACGGCCCGGCGTCGCCATGTTGAAGCGGCGGATGAAGAAGCGGAACAGCCCGTAGTAGATGACGAAGTACACGGCGCCGACCCCGAGCGCCAGCCAGCCGCGCTGCGACAGGCCGTAGTTCAGCACGTAGTCGATCGCGCCCGCCGAAAACGTGAAGCCCAGGTGAATGCCGAGCGCGGAACAGATCGCCAGCGACAGCCCCGTCAGCACCGCGTGAATGCCGTACAGCACCGGCGCCAGGAACATGAAGGTGTACTCGATCGGCTCGGTCACGCCGGTCAGGAACGCGGTCAGGGCCATCGAGAACAGCAGGCCGCCGACCAGCGCGCGGCGCTCCTTCGGCGCTTCGTGAAACATCGCGAGACACGCGGCCGGCAGGCCGAACATCATGATCGGGAAGAAGCCGGTCATGAAGCCGCCCGCGGTCTTGTCGCCGGCGAAGAAACGATGCAGGTCGCCGTGCACGATCGCCCCTCCGTCGGGCGGCGTGAACGAGCCGAACACGAACCAGGCCAGCGAATTGAGGATGTGATGCAGGCCCGTGACGAGCAGGATCCGGTTCAGCACGCCGAACACGAAGGTGCCGAGCGCACCCGCCGTGGTAAGCCAGTTGCCCGCGCCGTCGATGGCCAGCTGCACCGGCTGCCAGATATAGCCGAACACGATGCCGAGTATCAGGCAGGCGACGCCCGTGACAATCGGCACGAAACGCTTGCCGCCGAAGAACGCAAGGTATTCGGGCAGCTTGATGTTCTTGTAGCGGTTGTACAGATAGCCGGCCACCATCCCGGCGATGATCCCCGACAACACGCCCATGTTGAGCTTGTCGTTGATGTCCTTCATCACGGCGACTTCGATCAGATAGCCGATCGCGCCGGCCAGACCCGCCGTGCCGTTGTTGTCCTTCGCGAAACCCACCGCCACGCCGATGGCGAACAGCAGCGGCAGGTTCGTGAAGATGGCGTCGCCGGCGTCAGCGATCATCTTGATGTTGAAGACATCGGGCTGGCCGAGACGCAGAAGCAGTCCGGCCACCGGTAGCACGGCGATCGGCAGCATCAGCGCGCGACCTAGTTGCTGCATTTTCGCAAACGGGTTGGCGTCCATCGGGTTCTCCAAAAATATCGGTCTTGTCGTTACTGCTTCGGGGATGGCCAAAAAGGCTCGCGCGCGACGGACCGCAGGGGACGTTCAGTCCTGCGGCCAGATTTCGCGGCTCGCCGCTCTTACTGCCTGTGCCGATTCGAGCGCGAGGCAATCCTCGGCGCGCTGACGGCAAAGCTGATAGTCGAGATTGCGCACCCGCGCCTTGATGCCGGGCACGGACACCGGATCGACCGACAGTTCGGTCACGCCAAGTCCGACGAGCAAGGGCGCCGCAACCGGATCGCCGCCGAGCGCGCCACACACGCCGACCCACTTGCCGTGCTTCTCCGCGCCCTGCACCGCCGTCTTGATGAGGCGCAGAACGGCCGGATGCAGACCGTCCGACTGCGCGGCGAGATCGGGCTGGCAGCGGTCCATCGCGAGCGTGTACTGGGTGAGATCGTTGGTGCCGATGGACAGAAAATCCGCGTACTTCGCGAGCTGGTCGGCGAGCAGCGCCGCCGACGGCACCTCGATCATCACGCCCACTTCCACCGGTTCCGTACGCCCCGCTTCGCGCGCCAGTTCGTCGATGCGCGCGCGCAGGCGCTGGAGCTCGCCGGAATCGGTGACCATCGGCAGGAGAATGCGCACCGCGCTCGCCGGCTTGACGGCCAGCAGGCCGCGCAACTGGTCGTCGAGCAGATCGGGGCGCACCTGCGCCAGACGAATGCCGCGCAGGCCGAGCGCCGGATTCTCTTCCGGCGGCAGCGTCAGGTAATCGACTTCCTTGTCCGCGCCCACATCCAGCGTGCGGATGATCGCGGTGCGGCCCTGCAAGGCATCGACGATGCCCTGGTAGCTCTCCGCATGCTCCTTGGCCGTCGGCGCCGACTGGCGATGGATGAACAGCAGTTCGGTGCGCAGCAGGCCGATGGCGTCGGCGCCGTTCTCGACGGCGGCCTTCGCGTCATCGAGCGTCGCGATGTTGGCGGCGACTTCGATCGCCCGGCCATCTTTCGTCGAGACCGCCTCCTGCGACAACCGGCGGTTCGCTTCGCGCACGCCGGCCAGACGATCCCGTTCGGCGCGGGCGCGTTCGACATCGACGTCGGTGGGCGCATGCTCCAGACGCCCCGACGAGGCATCGACGACCACCCGCGTACCTTCCGGAATGGCATGCAGCGCGTCACCGATGGCGACCAGCGCCGGAATGCCGATCTGCCGCGCGATGATGGCCGCGTGCGAAGTTGCCCCGCCGCGCGACATCACGAGCGCCGTGACGCGCGTGCGGTCGAGCGAGGCCAGGTCGGAGGGCGTGAATTCGGTCGCGGCCAGCACGGCTTCCTGCGGCAGTTCCGCCGCCACCGTGTTGGTCAGTCCAAGCGCGCGCAGCACGCGCTTGGCGATGTCGCGCAGGTCGGCGGCCCGCTCGGCGAGCAGTTCGTCCTGCACGTTCGAGAGCAAGCCGATCTGCGTCTGGATCGCCTCACGCCATGCAAAGCCCGCGCTCTTGCCGAGGCTGATGAGATCGCGCGCGGCATCGACCAGGGTCGGATCTTCCAGCAGCACGCGATGCACCGCGAAAATGCCTGCCTCACCGACCGCGCCGCGCTGCGAGGCGGTGCGCACGGTCTCGCCGAGTTCGGCATCGACCTGGGCGATGGCGCGATCGAGCGCACGGCTTTCCGCCGCCGACGAACCGCTCGCCTGCTCCGGCGGCACGAGGTCCTGATCGTCCCATCGCACCAGTTTTCCGACCGCGATGCCCGGCGCGGCACACACGCCCGCGAGCGTGTTGGGCGGCAGCGGCTGACCCGCGTCAGCCGTCCGCGCCGTCGACGCGACAGGCGCCGGCGAATGCGTTTGCGCCCGCGCTTCCTCGACTTCGCCATGCGCCTCGCGCAGCAACTCGGCGGCAACGGCATCCACCGCCTGCTGCGCCTGCGCGCCGATGCCGACCAGTTCGACCGTCGCACCGTCGCCCGCACCGAGACTCAGCAAGCCGACCACGCTTTCCACCGGCGCCTTCTTGCCTTCGTAGCGCACTTCCACCTTGGCGTCGAAACCGCGCGCGGCCTCGCGCGCCCGCGCCGCCGGACGCGCATGCAGACCGCCTGCGCTCGCCAGCGTCACGCGGCGGCGTGCCTCTTCCATGATCAGCGCGCCCGAGCGTGCCGTCTCGGCCTGCTCGCCGTCCTTTGCACGCAAGACCAGCAAGCGCGCACCGGACTTCAGCACGCCGCGCCCGGCACGCTCGACGACATCGAACGCGTCGCCGTTGGCAATGGCGATCACGGACACGAGGCTCGGCGCGTGTTGCGCGACGAAATCCGCATTGAACTCGATCAGCGGCTGGCCGGCGCGCACTTCGGCGCCCTGCTCGACCATCGGCGCGAAGCCCTCGCCACCCAGCTCGACCGTGTCGATGCCGATATGCACGAGAATTTCCGCGCCCTCCTTCGTGCGCAGCGTCACCGCGTGATGGGTGCGCGCGAGATGGGTCACGGTGCCGTCGCAGGGCGCGGCCAGCACGTTGTCGAGCGGATCGATGCCGATGCCGTCGCCGAACATGCCCTGCGCGAACACGGGATCCGGCACGTCAGCGAGCGGGACGATCGGGCCGGTGAACGGCGCGAGCAGCACGACGTCGCTCGGGTTATCGGTGGAATGATTCAACAGGGACTCCTCGGCACGGCGCATCGGCTTTCTCACTCAATGGGTTTCGGTGACCTTGTTCAGGTGGCGCGGCGCGTCGGGATTGCGCCCGCGCGCGGCGGCCAGACCCGCGGCCATCACGTAGAACGAAAGGATCGCGGCGATCGGATCCAGCGCCGGATGATCCGTCGCGACGAGCGGCAGCTCCGCCTCGGCAACGTCTTCCGGCGCGGCAAGCAGCACGCGCGCGCCGCGTGCGCGCATGTCGGCGGCAAGCTGGATCAGCCCCGCCTGTTCGGGCCCGCGCGGCGCGAACACGAGCAGCGGATAGTCGCGGTCGATGATTTCCATCGGGCCATGACGCACTTCGGCGCTGGAGAACGCTTCAGCCTGGATGCCCGAGGTTTCCTTGAGCTTGAGCGCAGCTTCTTGCGCAATCGCGAGACCGAGACCTCGGCCGATCACGATCATCCGGTCGATGTTCGTCAGCTCCGTCACCGCGCGCGTCCAGTCGAGCCGGCCCGCGGCACGCAGGGCGTCCGGCAGCGATTCGAGCGCCTTCAGTAGTTCGGCATCGCGTTGCACGTGGGCGACCACGATGGCCGAGAGCGACAGCATCGCGATATAGCTCTTGGTCGCGGCCACCGACAGTTCGGGGCCCGCGAGCAAAGGCAGGAAATATTCGCAGGCGCTTTCGAGCGGCGAACCTTCGACGTTGACGGCCGCGACCGTAAATGCGCCCGCTTGGCGCAATGCCTGCATCGTGCCGACGAGATCCGGGCTCTTGCCCGATTGCGAGAACGCGACGGCCAATTGACCCGACACGCGCAGCGGCGCCTGTTGCAGCGTGGCCACCGACATCGGCAGCGAGGCGACCGGCACGCCGAGGCGGCTCATCGTCAGGCTTGCGAAATAACTGGCGGCGTGATCCGAACTGCCGCGCGCCACGGTCAGCGCGACGTGACGCGGCTGCTCCGCCAGTTTGACGGCGAGCGCCTCGACGCGCGAGGTATCAGCGAGCTGGGCCGCGACGACATCCGCGGCTTGCAGCGCTTCGTTAAGCATATTCGACAATGGATTCTCCTTCGACATACGTGGCGGTCAGCGCGTGGTCCCGGTCGAGCACGACGAGGTCGGCCCATGCGCCGCGCGCAATGCGGCCGCGATCTTCGAGTCCGAGGTAATCGGCGGGATAGCGCGACAGGCGATTCGAGACGTCCGCGAGCGGGATGCCCAGCGAGACGAGATTGCGCAGCGCCTGGTCCATGGTGAGCGTGCTGCCGGCGAGCGTGCCGTCCGCGAGACGCACGCCGCCCATGCACTTGGTCACGTGCTGGCTGCCCAGGCGATATTCGCCGTCGGGCATGCCGGCCGCCGACGTGCTGTCGGTGACCACATACAGACGCGGGATCGCACGCAACGCGGCGCGGATCGCGCCCGGATGCACGTGCAGCAGATCGGGAATGAGCTCGGCGTATTCGGCATGCGCGAGCGCCGCGCCGACCATGCCCGGATCGCGGTGATGCAGCGGCGACATGGCGTTGAACAGATGCGTGAAGCCGCGCGCGCCGTGCTTGAGCGCATTGACGGCGTCGTCATAGGTGCCGAGCGAATGGCCGAGCTGCACGCGCACGCCGCGCGCCGCCATGTCGGAAATGATGTCGAGATGGCCGGAGATTTCCGGCGCGATCGTGACCACGCGAATCGGCGCGAGTTCGAGGTACTTCAGCACCTCGCTGCGCACCGCGACGGCGGCCGCGTCCGGTTGCGCGCCCAGCTTGCCGGGATTGATGTACGGCCCTTCGAGATGCACGCCGAGCACACGTGCGCCGCCCGACGCGCGTCGCTTCGCCTGTTCACCCAGGCCAGCCACGACCTGCATGAGTTCGTCGCGCGGCGCGGTCATGGTCGTGGCGAGCAGGCTCGTCGTGCCATGTTGCGCGTGCTGACGCGTCACGGTGTCGGCGGCGTCGCCGCCTTCCATGATGTCGCGCCCGCCGCCGCCATGTACGTGCAGGTCGATGAAACCCGGCAGGATGTATGGGGCGTCATTCGCGAGCGGATCGACGATGTGCCCTTCGAGCGCCGTCACGCGGCCGTTCTCGAAACGCACCGAGCCGTGGATCCAGCCATCGGTCGTGAGGATGTTTCCTTTCAGCATGAAGTTCTCTGGAAGTACGCGATGCTTGATTGAGGTTCAGTGTCGTCCGCGCCCTGCTGCGAGCAGGCTTCCATCGGATGGAAAGGCGGACGGCTTCCTTCGGTCCTCTCGTTCTGTTCTTTACTGTGGGTGTTGCGGGGCTTGCTGCTGATTTCGCTACCAGGCATTCATTGGTGCAGTTCCGCGACGAAGTCGTAGTAGTCGTCGCGGCAATAGGTATCCGTCAGTTCGATTGCGCGTTGATCCGCCGAGTAGCCGATACGCGTGATCACGAGCAAGGCGGCGCGCGGCGAGACATCCATCAGACGGGCGATGTCCACACTCGCATTCACCGCGCGAAAGTGCTGCAACGCGCGAACCACGGACCGACCGCGCTCCTCCAGATAGCGATACAGCGACAGCCCGATTGCGTCCGGGTCCGGCACCACCGCGACCGGCAGGGTCGATTGCTCCACGGCCATCACGATGCCGTCCGCACGACGCAGACGCTTCAGGCTCGCAACGGACGCACCCGGAGACAGACCCAGACGCACCGTTTCCTCCCGATTCGCTGCGCGAAGTCTGCGATCCAGCCAGACGGAATCGGACTTGAAGCCGCGCTGCTCCATTTTTCGCGTGAAGCCGGTCAGACGGGACAGTGGATCTTCCGTACGTGGCGTGATGAAACTGCCGGCACCGCGCGCGCGGCGGATCAAGCCTTGCTCGACCAGCAGCGCCAGCGCCTTGCGCGCCGTGATGCGCGAAACACCCACCGCTTCCGACAACGTGCGCTCGGCCGGCAACGCCTCGCCCGCGCTCCAGGTGCCCGCATGAATGGCGCTGGCCAGACGCGACGCAAGCTGCAAGTAGAGCGGCGTTGCGCTCTTCGCATCCGGCGTCAATGCCTGCCAATCGTCATCCATCCGCGACCCCGAAAACCTTGAACGGAGCCCATTATATAACCAACATAATACCAGTCAACGCCTGCCCAGCACTTCGCCAAAGTCCATTTTAATTATTTAAAATCAGATATTTATCTCAACTTATTCGCGTTTTTTCGACTTTGACGAACATCAGGATTTACCCGTATCCGCATTCCACTTTTACAAGTGGTTTGCAATGTTGAATTCATTCAACTTTCGGGCATTTTCGTATTCGCATGCCCATTCCTTCTTGGCACAATGCTCACGCTAATTCGGATTCAAAACTAAATTCAATCAAAAATTTTTGAGAGACTACGCGATGGGCCATCCAGATCCGAGCCGGGCCGTTGAAGCAGTGCGTCGCTTCAACCGCTTCTATGCGCGCCACACCGGCGCGCTCCATGAGCGGCTTCACAAGAGTTCGCTTTCTCTTACCGAGATTCGCATCCTTCACGAGCTGGCGCAGCACAAGGCCAGCACGGCGGCGGACCTGTCGCGCAATCTCGGACTGGACACTGGCTATCTCAGCCGGTTGATCAGCAACTTTCAGAAGCTCGGACTGATCGCACGCCGAAAGAACGAGGCGGACGGACGCGCGCATCTGCTGTCCATCACGCCCGAAGCAAAGGCCAAGGTCGACGAGATCGACCTGCATGTTTCCGGCGACACCGCCATGTTGCTGAAGAGGCTCACGTGCGCCGAGATCGAGCAGCTGTGTTCGGCCATGGCGGATGTCGAACGCCTGCTGTCGCCGGCGCGTCCCGATGTCGAAACGCGTCTGCGTGGTCCGCGCGGTGGCGATTTCGGCTGGATGATCGAGCGCCATGCTCACCTGTGCACAGCCGGACGGCCGAAGTTGCACACCGAGGCGTTCGCCGCAAAACTGGTCGCGCGCTTTCTGACGGCGATGCAGGCGAACACGCCGCGCATCGCGTGCTGGGTGGCCGAACAGGACAATGCCACGCGCATCGGCGCAGTCATGCTGACCGAGGCGTCGCAAACCCAGGCGTGCATCGACATGTTGTTCGTCGAGCCGGGTGCGCGCCGTCGTGGACTCGGTGAGCGGATGCTGGCGGCCGCCACCCACTTCGCGCACGGCGCCGGCTATGGACAGGTGATCTGCCGTCTCGAAGAGGCCCAGGAAGACCTGTGCGGACTGTTCCTGCACACGGGCTTCACGCCCGTGCTGGACGACTCGGCAAACCTGATCTGGCAACGTGAATTGCAGCAGTTGTTCGTCGAATGAACCGGTGCGGCATGAAAGGCACAACGGCGTCCCGCGGGACGCCGTTGCTGGTCACGACGGGCAAGGGCGCGAGCCCTTCGGACGCCCTCAGAACGACGGCACCACCGAGCCTTTGAACTCGCTCTTGAGGAACTGGCGCACGTCGTCGGACTGGTAGGCGGCCACGAGTTTCTTCACCCACGGCTGGTCCTTGTCCTTCGCGCGCACGGCGATCAGGTTCGCGTACGGGCTATGCACGTCTTCGAGCGCAATCGCGTCCTTCGTCGGCTGCAGGCCTGCGGCAAGCGCGTAGTTCGTATTGATCGCGGCGGCATCGACGTCGGCGAGCGTGCGCGGCAACTGCGCCGCATCGAGTTCGACGAGCTTGATCTTCTTCGGATTCTCCGCCACGTCGAGCGCGGTCGCGTTGTTGCCGTTCGTGCCGGCACCCGCCTTCAACTTGATCACGCCCTGCGTCTGCAACAGCAGAAGCGCGCGGTTTTCGTTCGACGGATCGTTCGGCACCGCCACCTTCGCGCCCTGCGGCAAGTCCTTCAACGACTTCAGCTTCTTCGAATACACGCCGAACGGCGAGATATAGGTCAGGCCCGCGCTGACGATCTTGTAGCCGCGCTGCTTTATCTGGCTGTCGAGATAGGGCTGATGCTGGAAACTGTTGGCGTCGAGATCGCCTGCGTCGAGCGCGGCGTTCGGCTGCACGTAGTCGTTGAACTCGATGACCTTCACGTTGAGCCCTTCGCGCTTCGCTACCTTCTGGACGACTTGCCAGATCTGCGCGTCCGGGCCACCGATGGTGCCAACCTTGATGACCTTGTCATCCGCGTGCGCGGCGGCGCTCGCGAACAACGCGGCGGACGTGAGGGCGGTAAGAGCTTTGAGCAAATTTCTGCGCTGCATGGTGTTCCTGTTTCGATGATGCGTGGCTTGCGTGTTGGCGCTCATGAATGATGCGCGAAGGGTCACGGATGTTCGCACAGCGCTGGTGCAAACTGAAATACCGTTTGCTCATGTCTTTATCACGCGCGTCATGACGCGGCTAGAATCGCGACACAAGAACACTCTTTCGCTCACGCAGGAGGCGAACACATCATGTATCTGATCAACCTGCGCTACACCGGCGCGCTGGCCGAAATCGACGACGCACTCGACGCCCACCGCGTGTTCCTCGAACGCTATTTCGCCGCGGGCGTGTTCGTCATCGCGGGGCCGAAGGTGCCGCGCGATGGCGGCGTGATTGTGGCGTCGGGCATCGAACGTGAGCAGCTCGACGCGATCCTCGCCGAGGACCCGTTCGCGCGGCAGAAGCTCGTGCATTACGAGATCACCGAGTTCAAGGCCACGCGGCTTGCACCGGGGCTGAACCTGCCCGTGCCTTCTTCCGACGCATGAGAAAACGGCCCGTCGAGCGGGCCGTTTGCAGCATCAGTCGATCAGCAGCTTCAGGTCGTGCACCCAGGGCTCGACGCCCTGGCCGTCACGCGCGAAGAGACGCAGCTTGCCGTCCTTGTCGAAGACGTAGCTGGCAGCAGTGTGATCCATCGTGTAGTCGTCGGCCGTCTTGCCCGCCGACTTCGCGTAGTACACGCGAAAATCCTTGGCGACCTGCGCGAGCTGCGCGTCGCTATCGGGCCGCAGGCCGATGAACGATGGATTGAAGGCCGCAACGTACTGACCCAGCAGTTCAGGTGTGTCGCGTGCGGGATCGACCGTCACCATCAGCACCTGCACGTCCTTCGCCTTGTCGCCGAGCTGTTGCAGCGCTTGCGAGAGTTCGGCGAGCGTGGTCGGGCAGACGTCGGGACAATGCGTGTAGCCGAAGAACAGCACGACAGCCTTGCCCTTGAAATCACCGAGCGTACGCGTCTTCCCATGCGTGTCGGGCAGCGAGAAGGCGCTGCCGAACTGCTTGTTGCCGGTGATGTCGAGATTCTTGAAATCGGGCGCTTTCTCGCAGGCGGAAAGCAGCGCTGCAAGGAATAGCAGCGCGAGCAGGCGACGCAAACCGGCCATCATGCCCCGATCACCGTGCGCACGTAATGATCGACGAGCAGCGCGCCGAACAGCAGCGACAGATACACGATGGAATAGCGGAAGGTCCTGCGCGCGAGGGCATCGGAGTAGTTGCGATACATCTTCCATGCATAGCCGATGAACCCCGCTCCAAGCGCGATCGCACTCGCCAGATACACGACGCCGCTCATGCCGGAGATGTACGGCATCAGCGTGACGGCGAACAGCACCAGCGTGTACAGGAAGATGTTGAGCAGCGTGTACTTCTCGCCATGCGTGACCGGCAACATGGGCAGGCCGGCGTTCTCATAGTCCTTGCGGCGATACAGCGCGAGCGCCCAGAAATGCGGCGGCGTCCAGACGAAGATGATCAGCACGAGAATCCATGCGTCGCCGGGCACGGCGCCCGTGACCGCGGCCCAGCCGAGCGCGGGCGGCATGGCGCCGGATGCGCCGCCGATCACGATGTTCTGCGGCGTGTACGGCTTGAGCAACAGCGTATAGATGACCGCATAACCGACGAAGGTGGCAAGGGTGAGCCACATCGTGAGCGGATTGGTGAAGCGATAGAGCGTCCCCATGCCGATGCCGCCCAGCACCGCCGAGAACCACAGGATCTGCGCGGTGGTGATCTGGCCGCGCGCGGAAGGACGCCACGCGGTGCGACGCATCTTGGCATCGACCTTCTGCTCGACGAGACAGTTGATGGCGAAAGCCGCGCCCGCCAGCAGCCAGATGCCGACGGCGCCGCCAATCAGCTTGTCCCACGGCACCATGCCGGGCGTGGACAGGAACATGCCGATGACGGCACAGAACACCGCGAGTTGCGTGACGCGCGGCTTGGTCAGCGCGAGATACTGCGCCGCGCGGCTACCGATGGGGGAGTTGAGAGTCGTGCTGTCCATGATGTGGAGTCACGCTGAAACGACGTCGCGCGCGGGAAGCGTGGCGCGGCCGGGACGGCTGGAAGAGATTCGAAAGTTTAGCATAACGAGTAGCAGCAACAGGATCGCGGCGCCGCCGTTGTGCGCGACGGCGATGGGCAGCGGCCATTGCAGCACGATGTTCGACAGGCCGGTCAGGAACTGGATCACGATCACGAACAATACGCCGTTCGCGGGCTTGCGCAGCGATTCGAATCGTCGCAGGCGGCTCGCGAGCCACAGCAGGTACACCACCACGACCACCGCAAACGTGCGGTGCGTCCAGTGGATCGCGACCAGCGCGTCCTGCGAGATCACATCGCCGTCGCCGGTCATGCCGAGCGCGCGCCACAGATGGAAGCCGTGCTCGAAGTTCATCGGCGGAATCCATTGACCGTTGCACAGCGGGAAGTCGGTACAGGCGAGCACCGCGTAGTTCGTGCTGACCCAGCCGCCCAGTGCAATCTGCACGACCAGCAACAGCAAGCCGAACATCGCGGCGGGCATCCAGCGCGCGGCGGCGCTGTCGAGGGACGGAATCGGCGTCATGCGCGCAGCCAGCCAGCCGAGCACGCCGAGCAGCGCCAGTCCGAGCAGCAGATGCGTGGTGACGATCACCGGCTGCAGCTTGAGCGTGACCGTCCACGCGCCGAACGCGCCTTGCAGCAGGATCAGCGCCAGGATGCCGGTCGGCCACCATGGCGACACGTGCAGCGGCCGCTTCCTGATGCGCGCCGTCCACGCAATGATCGTCTGCGCGATGATCAGCACGCCGATCGCCATCGCGAAGTAACGGTGCAGCATCTCGATCCATGCCTTCATCATGCTGACGGGACCGGTGGGCATCGCGTGATAGGCGGCGGCGATCTGCGCATGCGCGATGAACGGCGACGACGTGCCGTAGCAGCCCGGCCAGTCGGGGCAGCCGAGGCCCGAATCGGTCAGGCGCGTGAAACCGCCGAACATGATGAGGTCGAGCGTCAGGAACGTCGTGAGCCAGACGAGCTTGCGGAACTTGCCGTCATCGGCCTTGACCCACACGTAGGACAGCGGCAGCAGCGCGATGCACACGCCGATCAGCCCCAGTTGCAATAGAAACATGCTCTCTTACCCTTGCACTTCAGTATCAGGCGGGCATCAACCGATCCGCGACCACTTCAACAGCTTGGCCACGTCCGCATTGATCTTCTTCGGATCGGGGTTCTTCGGGAAACGCATCATCAGGTTGCCGTTCGGATCGACGAGATAGATGTGGTCCGTGAGCTTCGTGCCGTCATCGACGGGCAGCCACGCGGCCAGCGCTTTCTCGTCGGCGACCAGCATGCGCGTGTCGGGTTGCGGATAGGCGGCCTTGATGACGTCGGAGACCGGTTTGTCATCGGTACGCAGCCACACGTTGACCACGCGCTCGCGCTCGCCCGACTGCAGCACGCGCACCTGGCGCATGAAGTACAGGCGCGTCACGCATTGCTCGTCGCACGCGCTACCGTTCACGGTGACCATCAGCCATTTGCCTTCGAGCGACTTGAGCGGCACGCTCTGGCCTTGCTCGTTCGTCACGACGAGCTGCGATGGAATCGGCCGCTGCGGCTCGACCAGCGCGCCGTAGCTCGACGTGCCGCCCGCGGGCTTGAACACGTAATACATCAGATAGGACGCGATCACCGGCGCCGCGCACACGAGCGCCAGCAAGATCAGCATCCAGCGTCCGCTGGTCCAGGAGCCTTGTCTGGCCGTGCGTTGCCGTGCGCGGGGGGACTTGTCGGGGTCGGTGTCGGCGGCGGTGGAGCGTTGTGTTTGCATCGATGGAACGTGCCTCGGTTCTTCGGTTGTCAGGCGTGGTGTTCGGCTTCTTCGTCGAGCGCGTCGCGTGTCGTGCCTTTCTTCGCGGCGCGCCGCGCGGCATACAGCCCGAAGCCGACCGCCGCCGCCGCCATGCCCCACCACTGGAACATGTAGCCATAGTTGCGGTCGACGCCCAGTGTCGGCGCGGGCCAGTCGCGCACGAGCTTGTCGCCGGTGTCGTTGGTCTGCTGGATCACGAACGGCTGGAACGGCAGACCGGTTTCGGCGGCATACGCGCGGATGTCCAGGTTCTGCCGGATCTCCTTGTGCGCGGCTGAGCCGCCATGTCCCAGTTCGAAAGCCTGCGACGCATTGGCGCGGGCGATGCCCTGCACGTCGACGACACCTTTCGGCGTGTCGTACACCTCGATGCCCGTGCGGTCCGCCATGTTGCGCGGCAACCAGCCGCGATTCACGAGCACATAGCCGCCGTTCTCGAGTTTAAGCGGCATCACGACATAAAAGCCCGGCTGGTCGTTATACGGACGATTGTCCAGATACACGACGCGTTCCGGCATGAACTCCCCGCGCGCCTCGACGCGATGGAATTCGATCGACTTGAGCGGCAGCGGCTCGACGCCGACGGTCTGCGCTGGCGCATGTTCGAACGCGAGGATGTGCGCGTTGAGCGCTTCCTTCTGATGGGCGCGGTCGCGCTGCCAGAAACCCAGCCGCACCGTCACCGCGACGACGATCAGGATGAGGAGCGTGGGCCAGAAACGAATCTTCATGCGGCAAGCCTTACCGCCGGCATCCGCTTAGGCGATGCACGGCACAATCCGTCGGGTGACATAATGGGATGTTTCGATTCCATAGTGCTCGAGGTGGTTCCTGAGGTGATCCCGAAGTGTCACCAACCGGATCCATGAGCAAACATCGCTGGCTGGTTTCATGCACATCTTCGTTGCTATCGCATTCATCCTGATCATCGGCAGCCTGGGCTCGGCGCTCTACTTCATGATGACCGACAAGGGCCGCACCAAGCGGATGGTCTGGTCGCTCGCCGCGCGCGTCGGCCTGTCCATCTCGCTGTTCCTCTTCATCCTGTTCGCTCACTGGATGGGCTGGATTCAATCGTCGGGCATTCCGATCGGACGATAACGCCGTTACGGGCCTCACTCGCGAGGCCTATTGTCGCGCCCCGCTTTCCCTGCCCTTCAAACGACAACGCCGCCCCTGTGGACTTCGAGGGCGGCGTGTTGATCACTGCTTCTGTGCTCTCTGAGTCCAGCGCGCCGCCGGACCCGCATCGCGAACGACGCAGCGCGCCGTTCTGCTTCCAGTCTTCTTACAGCCAGTAGACGACGACGTACAGCCCCAGCCACACGACGTCGACGAAGTGCCAGTACCACGCGGCGCCTTCGAATGCGAAGTGGTGCTCCGCCGTGAAGTGGCCGCGGATCAGACGCACCGTCACCACCGCCAGCATCGTGCCACCGAGGAACACGTGGAAGCCGTGGAAGCCGGTCAGCAGGAAGAACGTCGAGCCATACACGCCGGAATTGAGCGTCAGGTTCAGTTCGTTATACGCGTGGAAGTATTCGTAACCCTGGCAGAACAGGAAGATCACGCCGAGCAGCACCGTCGCGCTCAGCCAGATGATCGCCTTCTTGCGATGGTCTTCACGCAGCGCGTGGTGAGCCACCGTCAACGTAGCGCCGGACGACAGCAGCAGCGCGGTGTTGATGGTCGGCAGGGGCCACGGCACCATCGCGCGGAAATGCGGCACGAGCGCGGCGGGACCGTTGTTCGGCCAGACGGCGCTGAAGTCCGGCCAGATCAGCTTGTAGTCGAGGCTGCCGAGTTCGTGCAGCGCGATCTGCCGCGCGTAGAACAGCGCGCCGAAGAATGCCGCGAAGAACATGACTTCCGAGAAGATGAACCAGCTCATGCTCCAGCGGTACGACACATCCACGCGCTTGCCGTACATGCCGCCTTCGGATTCGGAGATGGCGTCGCCGAACCAGTGCCACAGCACGAACAGCACGAACAGCAGGCCGATGAACGTGCCCGCAGGCCCGAAGCTATGACCGTTCACCCACGATGCCAGCGACGCCAGCATGACCAGCAGGCCGGTGGCAGCCATCACCGGATGCCGCGACGGATGCGGCACGAAATAGTACGGGCTCTCGTTTTGACCGCTCATTGTTGATTCTCCACTTCGATCCAGTTGCTTGAATTTTCTTTTCCCGCCGAGCGCATGGCTGGGCCACGTCCCGGCGTTCCGTCTATCCCACTACCGCGCGCACGATCAGCAGCAACACGACGATGAACAGCACCGCGCCGATGACGCCTGCCGCGATCAGATGCAGCGGGTTCAGCTGGGCCGCATCGCTTTCCAGGTCCGCGCGCCGGCGTACGCCGAAGAACGACCAGAACACGGCCTTCATGAGCTTGAGGAAACCACCCTTCGGCGAATCCGCGCTCATGGCCGTCAGGTTCCTTTCTCGACTGTCTTCGGCGCATCCAGCTCGAAGAACGTGTACGACAAGGTGATCGTCCTGATGTCCTTCGGCAGCTTCGGGTCGACGACGAACACCACCGGCAGGCGCTTGGTTTCGTTCGGGCCGAGCGTCTGCTGCGTGAAGCAGAAACATTCGATCTTGTTGAAATACTCGGTGGCCTGCTTCGGGGCATAGCTCGGGATGGCCTGCGCCTTCACCGTGCGGCCCTGCTGGTTGGTCACCTGATACATCACCGTCATCACTTCGCCGGGGTGAATGTCCAGCGTGTTCTGCTCCGGCTTGAACTGCAGCGGACCGCGCGCGTTCGCATCGAACTCGATGGACACCGTGCGGCTCGCATCCACCTGCGTGTTCTTCGCCTCGCGTGCGCTGACGTCGCGCTGCACGAGGTTGTTGATGCCGGTGACTTCGCAGATGGCCTTGTACATCGGCACCAGCGCGAAGCCGAAGCCGAACATCAGCGCGGCCACGACGAACAGCTTGACGAGCATCGACCGGTTGAACGACCGGTCGACATGCGAATTTTCCTGCGGAGTAGACACTTGGCTTTCCTACCCTCGTGACAACAGGTACTGCCTGACGACGATACCCACAAAGAAAACGGCGGCAATCAACACCATGATGATTCCGAGCCGCTTGTTGCCCGCGCGGATTTCTTCGGGCGTGCGTCTTTTTTGTGGATCCGGGGCCATGCTTTCCTTACTTTTGGTTCGCGGGGCGCTCGTGAGAGCCGCCCCGCGAAACTTCAGACTCTTTTTACTCGACCGTCGGCGGATGCTCGAAGGTATGGAACGGCGCCGGGCTCGGCACGGTCCATTCGAGGCCTTCCGCGCCATCCCACGGCTTGTCGCTCGCCTTCTCCAGCTCGCCGCCGCCACGATACGTCGGCAACGCGACCGCGAACAGGAAGTACACCTGCGCCAGGCCGAAGCCGAACGCGCCGATGGTCGCGATCTGGTTGAAGTCGGTGAACTGCGCCGGGTAGTCCGCATAGCGGCGCGGCATGCCCGCGAGACCCAGGAAGTGCATCGGGAAGAACGTGATGTTGAAGAAGATCATCGACGCCCAGAAGTGGATCTTGCCGCGCATCTCGTTGTACATCCAGCCGGTCCACTTCGGCGCCCAGTAGTACCAGCCCGAGAACAGCGCGAACAGCGAACCCGCCACCAGCACGTAGTGGAAGTGCGCCACCACGTAATAGGTGCCGTGCATCTGGATGTCGAGCGGCGCCATCGAGAGGATCAGGCCCGTGAAGCCGCCCATCGTGAACACGAACAGGAAGCCGATCGCGAACAGCATCGGGGTTTCGAAGCTCAGCGCGCCGCGCCACATCGTGGCCACCCAGTTGAACACCTTCACGCCCGTCGGCACGGCGATCAGCATCGTGGCGTACATGAAGAACAGCTGGCCCGTCACCGGCATGCCGGTCGCGAACATGTGGTGCGCCCAGACCATGAACGACAGGATCGCGATCGATGCCGTTGCATACACCATCGAGCTATAGCCGAACAGCGGCTTGCGCGAGAACGCCGGGATCACCTGCGACACGATCCCGAACGCCGGCAAGATCATGATGTACACCTCGGGGTGACCGAAGAACCAGAAAATGTGCTGGTACATCACCGGATCGCCGCCGCCCGCCGCGTTGAAGAACGACGTGCCGAAGTGACGGTCGAACAGCACCATCGTAATGGCGCCCGCCAGAACCGGCATCACGGCGATCAGCAGGTACGCGGTGATCAGCCAGGTCCACGCGAACATCGGCATCTTCATGAGCGTCATGCCCGGCGCGCGCATGTTGAGGATGGTCACGACGATGTTGATGCCGCCCATGATCGACGACGCGCCCATGATGTGGACCGCGAAAATCGCGAAGTCCATGCCCGGGCCCATCTGCGTGGAGAGCGGTGCGTACAGCGTCCAGCCCGCGGCGGTCGCGCCGCCCGGTGCGAAGAACGAGCCGACCAGCAGCACGGCGGCGGCCGGCAGCAGCCAGAAGCTGAAGTTGTTCATCCGAGCGAACGCCATGTCCGATGCGCCGATCTGCAGCGGCACCATCCAGTTCGCGAAACCGACGAACGCCGGCATGATCGCGCCGAACACCATGATGAGGCCGTGCATGGTGGTCAGCTGATTGAAGAACTCGGGACGCATGATCTGCAGGCCCGGCTCGAACAACTCGGCACGAATGCCGAGCGCCATCACGCCTCCGGAGAGGAACATGATGAAGGAGAACAACAGGTACAGCGTACCGATGTCCTTGTGGTTGGTAGCGAAAAGCCAGCGGCGCCAGCCATGCGGCAACTCGTGCGCATGGTCATCGTGCGCGTGGTCGTGGCCTGCGCCTACATCGTGTCCGATGCTAGACATGACAATCATCTCCTAAAGCGAATACTCGGGGCACTTGGCAATGACGCGTGGTTTTCCGTTGCGGGTTCGCGAAGGAAAACAGCACGCCAGGCACGTCAAGCAGCCGGACTGATTTCAACGCGACGGGCTTCCTTGTTGTCGGCGCCCCCCGTGGTGGTTTCCGGTTTCTTCAACACGATACGGTCTTCCGCCACGCCCGCTGCCTTCAGCGCATCGCGCACGGCTTGCGCGCGGCGCTTGGCGAGGTCGGCGTTGAGGTCGGCGCCGCCGGTGGCATCGGTGAAACCGGACAACGCGATCTTCGCGTCCGGATGCGCCTTTGCGTAGGCCGCTGCGGCGTCCACCGCGTTTTTCGCGTCGGCGGGCAGCGTGTCCTTGCCCGTCTCGAAATAGATGCTGGCGGGCAGGCCGGCGGCCTGCGTCGCGCTGCCGGCGTCCGCGCCCGATGCTGCCGGGGCGCTGGCTTCGGCGGCGGCGGGCGCGGCGCTCGCCGCTTCCGGCGCGGAGGCCGATGCCGCCGCTGCCGTGCCGCCGCCTTCGGGCATCTTGCCGGCCTTGGCGTCGATCACCTGCTTCGGTTGCAGCACGTCGCCGGTGTGATTGCTCCAGCTATTGCGTTCGAAGGTCACGACCGAAGCGATCTCGACGTCGTTCAGCACGCCCTGCCACGAAGGCATCGCGCCCTTGCCGTGCAGCACGAGATTCAGGTGCTCGGCGATCGAACCGTTCGCGATCTTCGAGCCGTCGAGCGCCGGAAACTGGCCCGCGCCCTTGCCGGTCGGCTGGTGGCAGACCGCGCAGTTCGACGTGTAGACCTGCTGGCCGCGCGCCATCAACTCATCTTTCGTGTAGGTCTTGAGCGGATCGTCCTGGCCGGCGGCCATCTTCTTCTTTTGGCCATCGACCCACTTCGCGTAGTCGTCGGTGGAGAGGACTTCCACTACCACCGGCATGTACGCGTGCTCCTTGCCGCACAGTTCGGTACAGAAGCCGCGGTAGGTGCCGACCTTCTCCGCCTTGAACCAGGTGTCGCGCACGAAGCCGGGAATCGCGTCCTG
This sequence comes from Caballeronia sp. LZ035, assembly GCF_031451175.1. Taxonomy (NCBI): domain Bacteria; kingdom Pseudomonadati; phylum Pseudomonadota; class Betaproteobacteria; order Burkholderiales; family Burkholderiaceae; genus Caballeronia; species Caballeronia sp. LZ035. Next base: position 535,335 of record NZ_JARUXS010000001.1, on the reverse strand, counting down.
CTTCACGCCGAATGCCGGGACGTACCACGAGTGCACGACGTCGTTCGCCGTGGTGATGATGCGGATCTTCTTGTCGACCGGCACGACCAGCGGGTTGTCGACTTCCTGCAGATAAAGCGTGGAGATGGGCTTCTGGCCGTTGGTCTCGCTGCGCGGCGTGGACAGGGTAGACAGGAAGCTGATGCCTTCGCCCGGACCCTTCACATAGTCATAGCCCCACTTCCACTGATAGCCGGTGACCTTCACGGTGAGGTCGGCGTTGGAGGTGTCCTTCATCGCGACGACGGCCTTGGTGGCGGGCAGCGCCATCAGGATCACGATGATGAACGGCGCGATGGTCCAGATGATTTCGACCGTGGTGCTTTCGTGGAAGTTGGCGGGCTTGAAGCCCTTCGACTTGCGATGCACGAACATCGAATAGAACATCACCCCGAACACGCCAACGAAGATGACGGTGCAGATGATGAGCATGAAGATATGGAGGCCGTAGAGCTCCTCGGCGATCTTCGTCACGGGCGGCTGAAAGTTGATCTCGTTGACAGCGGGACCGCCTGGACTGTTTTCGACCGCCAGGGCTGCGCCAGCGGAAAGCAGTGCGCCTGCCGCCAGCACGCCCGAGAGGGCTCGCTTGATTGTTTTCATAGCATCCTTACCCAAATTTTTCATTCAAACCCTCGACCCCCGTGGCATCGCGCATCGGCCGGCTCCTCCCGCAGGCGCGCTTCAAGTACATCTCAGCGAGGCCCGCAGCTCGGCAGCAAAGTGTTGGCGACGATGCTGTGCAAGGTGTTGTCCGATTTTCACCGATTGACCGCGCGAGATGATCGTGAGCGGCTCCCTCGGTGTCGCGCCCGCTTCGACCCGCACCCAACGCGGATTGAACTCGAACTGCGTCAGCTCTTCGGCATTCATCTGTTCGATCAACAACCGGTTTTGATACAGCCGGATTCGCTCGTAGTCCACGGCGTGGCGCGCGTAAATCACGAACGCAATGCCTGTGACCGTCAGCTCGATTCCGGTGAACGGCAGCACCAGCCAGGCGCCATTCAGGAACAGCGGCGTTGCGATTGCCAGCGAAAACAATGCAAGCGACAGATAGAAGCCCACGAACTGACGCGGTGATACCGAACAGTTGCGCTTCATGAGCCAGTCCTTGATGACCGGCTCGGTATCCGTCAGCGTCTGGCTGGCTTGCATCGCTGCCTCCATCAATCCGCACGCAATCGCATACTTTTGCTCGGATTTCGCCCAAAATTGTGTCAGCCCGGGCGACAAACTGACGCATTATAGGCGTCTTGAGGGGCATCCACAAGCAAGGGTCGTAACGCTGCAAAGCCAAGCGCCACAAGCTTCTGCGCCCTTTTGACGCACCTTTTTGCGCAGCTTTTCCACGCAAATTTCAGACATAACCTGAGCCCTATTTACGGCTTCGGCGCTTCTCTTCCTACAGCTTTCGTTTCGGTCCTCGTCCGATATCCTCGAGCCGCACGATGCCGTGTCCTTCCGCCGTGGTGCGCGGCACGGCCTTCCATGCGTGGCCGTAGATCACCTCGAAGGTCAGCGGGATGGTGCCGTCGTCGCGGCGCAGCGCCTCCAGCGCCTGATGCACTGCGCCGCGCACGGCCTGCGTATCCGCGCGGCCCGGCGCATAAGCCCGGACGGACGGATACGCGCCCCAGCGCGTCACGTCGGCCAGCAAGGATTCGGGGGACTTGTAGGTAATGGTCAGGACTTCCTGATCCATCACCGGAATTTCGAAGCCGCTTTCCACGAGCATGTCGCCGAGATCATGCATGTCGACGAAATCGATCGTGTGCGGCACGGGCGCGAGACCCAGCGTGCGCTCGGCTTCGCGGTAAGCGGCTCGCAGTTCGCGCAGCGTGTCGGGGCCGAAGGTGCTGAACATCAGCAGGCCGTTCACCTTCAGCACGCGCTGCCATTCCGGAAATACGAGATCCGGGCGGACGTGCCAGTGCAGCGCGAGATTCGACCAGAGCAGTTCGAATGCGCCCGATGCAAACGGCAACTCGGAAAAATCGGCTTGTGCGAGTTGCGGACCGCGCGCGCCGAGCGCCTTGGCGAGCGTCGCGGGGAGAAAGCGCCGCCAGCCTGCGCTGGCATCGTTATCGGCGGCCTCGGCGGCGTGCGCGCGTGCGAGCATCGCGGACGAAAGATCGACACCCGTCACCGATGCCTCGGCGAACCGTTCCCGCAGACCGGGCAGATCGGCGCCCATGCCGCACGCCGCGTCGAGCACGCGCAACGGGGCAACCTTGATGTAGTCGAGCCGTTCGCGCATCCGTCCGGCGATCTCGCGCGGCAGGAAGGCGACCTCGTCGAAGGCAGCGGCGCGGTCGTCGAAGATCGCGCGCAAACGACGCGAATCATAGGCCGGACGGCTGGTTTCGGAGGAGGATGGGGACATGTCGATCTATTTGCGAAGAGTGCGAAGTATACTCGGTCGTCCCGCAAACGACCCATGCGAAGTGCTGATACGAGGCATAAAGGCCGCGGGAAGCGCAACGAATGCGTGGAGGCGGCCAGGCCGACCCGTCATTTTTTCAAGCAGGTGGCCTTGAACGCCGACACGATTCATCCCTCGCCTCAATCGCCAGCCGTCGCGGGCGTCATGCGCCTGCGCGCACTCGGTACGGCCTTTAAGCGGCTTGGCTCCGCGGCGCTTCCAGGACAGTGCGCGCTATGCGGCAATTTGTCGCAAAGTCTGCTTTGCCCCGGTTGCGATGCACAAGCCTGGAACGAGCCGCGGGTACGCTGCGCCACCTGCGCCCTGCCGTTGACCGGCTTTCAGCTCCGTCGGCGCAACGATGATGCGCGTGGTCATTGCGGCGCGTGTCTCGAAAACCCGCCTGCCTTCAACGATACGCTCGCCCTCGCCGACTATCGCGCGCCGCTCGATACGCTTGCCATCGGACTCAAGTTTCGCGGCCAGCTCGCGGCGGCCACGGCCTTCGCGCGGCATCTGCATGGCGCGTTCGAGGACAGCGGCCTGCCCCGGCCGGACGTGATCGTTGCCGTGCCGTTGTCGCGCAAACGGCTCATCGAACGGGGCTATAACCAGGCGTGGGCGATCGCGCGTCCGCTTGGGCGCCTGCTGGGTGTGAGAAGCGACGCCGCGCTCGTGGTGCGCAACCGGCACACGCCGGCGCAATCGCGGCTCGATCAGGACACCCGGCTCCGCAATGTCGCGGAGGCGTTTTCGATCTCGCAGGCCGTGCGCGGCATGCACGTCGGCGTGGTGGATGACGTGATGACCTCGGGCGCGACGCTCGATGCGCTCGCCCACACGCTCAAGCAAGCGGGCGCGCGCCGCGTCAGCAACTTCGTGGCGCTGCGCACGCCGCAGGATTAACTTTTCTCATCTTCAGACTGTCATGTTCAACGTCGTACTCGTCGAACCCGAAATTCCGCCGAACACCGGCAATGTGATCCGCCTGTGCGCCAACACCGGGGCGCGGCTGCATCTGATCGAGCCACTCGGCTTTCCGCTCGACGACACCAAGATGCGTCGCGCCGGTCTCGACTATCACGAATATGCCGAGATGAACGTGCATGCCAGCTGGGACGCCTTCATCGGGAAGGAAGCGCCGGACACGGCGCGCATGTTCGCGTTCACGACGCGCGGCTCGACGCCGTTCTTCGATCACGCGTTCAGGCCCGGCGACTGGTTTGTGTTCGGCGCCGAAACGCGCGGGCTCGCGCCCGAATTGCTCGAACGCTTTCCGAACGATCAGCGCGTGCGCCTGCCGATGCGGCCAGGCAACCGCAGCCTGAACCTGTCGAATACGGTGGCGATCGTGACGTTCGAGGCCTGGCGTCAGGCGGGTTTCGAAGGCGGCGCCTGAGCGTCGAGTTCGGCCCGAAGTTGGGCCTGGAGTTCGGCCTGATAGCGCGCGAGCATGTCGTCCTGGAAACAGGCGAAGATCACGCGCTGGATGCCGGGCGCGGCACGCAGGGTTTGAATGACCGTGCGCACGGCAATCGGCACGGCCTGCTCGACGGGAAAGTGATAGATGCCGCAACTGATGGCCGGGAAAGCGATCGACTCGCAACCGGCCTGAGCCGCCAGTTCGAGCGAGCGCCGGTAACACCGCGCAAGCAGTTCGGGCTCGTTCTTGTTGCCGCCGTTCCAGCGTGGCCCGACGGCGTGAATCACGTATTTCGCCGGCAGGTCGTAGCCTGCGGTGAGCTTCGCGTCGCCGGTTTCACAGCCGCCGAGCGTTTCGCATTCGCGTAGCAGCTTCTTCCCCGCCTTGCGATGAATCGCGCCGTCGACACCGCCGCCGCCCAGCAGCGACTTGTTGGCGGCGTTGACGATGGCATCGACTTGCAGGGTCGTGATGTCGACCTTCCGGGCTTCAAGCTGGACCATGGCGCGCCTCCGGGTTCGGGGACTGCGGGAACGTTGAAGACGCGCCTTTCCAGTCCTGCGCGGACCTATTCCGCCTTCGCGTCCCGATTGAGCAGCGCCTGCACGGCATCGCGCGGCGCTATCTGCTCGAACAGCACACGGCACACCGCCTGCGTGATCGGCATCTCGATGCCGCGCGACTGCGCGAGCGCCAGCACGGCACGTGCGCAACGCACGCCTTCCGCGACGTGGCCGAGTGCCGTGAGGATCTCGTCGAGCGTGCGGCCGCTCGCGAGCTGCATGCCGACCGTACGGTTGCGCGACAGGTCGCCCGTCGCGGTGAGGATCAGATCGCCCAGACCGGTCAGGCCCGTGAACGTCTCCGCGCGCCCGCCGAGCGCCACACCCAGCCGCGACATCTCGGCCAGCCCGCGCGTGATCAGCGCGGCACGCGCGTTCAAGCCGAGGCCGAGGCCGTCGGAAATGCCGGTGGCGATGGCGAGCACGTTCTTCACCGCGCCGCCGACTTCCACGCCGATGACATCGTCGCCGGTGTAGATGCGCATGGCGCGGTGATGAAACGCCGCGACGGTGCGCGCGGCCAGTTCCGCCGATGCGCTCGCAACGGTCAACGCGACCGGCAGGCCCTGCCCCACTTCGCGCGCGAAGCTCGGGCCGGACAGCGTGCCGTTGCTCCGGTGCCCGGGCAGCTCGGCCGCGACGACTTCATTGGGCAGACACTGCGTGTCGGACTCGAAGCCCTTGCAGAGCCACACGATATGCGCCGGAACGATGCCTTCCTGCCGCATGGCGCGACAAAGCTGGCGCAGCCCCGCGACCGGCGCGGCGACGACGCAAAGCGCGTCATCTGCGCACGCGTGCCGCAGCGCGGCGGCGAGATCCGTTTCGAAGCCAAGCGACGGCGGCAACGTCACGCCGGCCAGATAGCGCGTGTTCTCGTGCGTGCGGGAGAGCGATTCGATGAGCGCGGCGTCGCGCGCCCACAAGGTCGTGTCGTGCCGGACCGCGAGGTGGCCCGCTAGTGCGGTGCCCCACGCGCCGGCGCCGAGAACGGCTACTTTCATTGCTCGGCTCCGGTCGGCAGAAGTCTCGATAACTTAATGCGTGGCGCCGTTCGCCGCGCCTTCCTGCGCCGTGGCGAGCTGGGCCATGCGCTGTTCGTACAGCGCCTGGAAGTTGATTTCCGCGAGATGAATGGGCGGGAAACCAGCGCGCGTGATGGCGTCGGCAATATTCGAGCGCAAGTACGGGAACAGGATCGTGGGGCACGCAATGCCGACGAGCGGATCGATCTGCTCAGCCGGAATGTTGCGAATGTCGAAGATGCCTGCCTGCTTTGCTTCGATCAGGAACGCGACCTTGCTCGTGACCTTTGCCGTGACGGTGCCCGTCACCAGCACTTCGAACACGCTTTCCGCAAGACGGTCAGCCTTCACGTCGACTTCGACTTCCACCGAGGGCATTTCCTGTTCGAGGAAGATGGCCGGTGAATTCGGCTGTTCGAGCGACATGTCCTTCAGATAGATACGCTGGATATTGAAAAACGGCTGGTTGTTCTCGTCGGACATAGTGATTTCCTAGGTGATTCGGGATGGACGCGCGGTGTCAGGATGAACCGCGCGCCGGAATGCGAGCTGCTTCAGGCCGATTCGAGCAGCGGCACGAGGCCGCCCTGGCGGTCGAGCGCGGAAAGGTCGTCATAGCCGCCGACGTGCGTTTCGCCGATGTACACCTGCGGCACGGTGCGACGGCCGGTGCGCGTCATCATTTCCTCGCGGCGGCCGGGTTCGCGGTCGATCAGGATCTTCTCGATGGCTTCGACCCCGCGGGACTTTAAAAGACGTTCGGCCATCTGGCAATACGGGCACACGACGGTGCTGTACATGATGACTTTCTTCACTTCACTGCTCCTTGTTTCACCACCGGCATGCCGGCTTTCTGCCAGGCATTGACGCCGCCTTCCAGGACATGGACTTCGGCGTAGCCTGCTTCGGACACGCTGCGGCTCGCACGTTGCGATTGTTGACCAGTCTGGCAGACGAGCACGACCGGATTACTCTTATTCTTCGCGATCTGGCCAATTTTTGCTTGGAGCTCGGAGACTTCGAGATTGCGCGCGGACGGCAGGTGGCCGTTGGCGAATTCCGCGGCCGGCCGCAGGTCCACCACGACCGCATTGCGGCGATTGATCAGCGTGGTGGCCTCGGCGGCGGAAATGCCGCCCCGGCCGCGCCGCATGATGGCCGGCCACAGGAGCAGCGCGCCCGACACGAGCGCGATGACGATGAGTGCGATGTTCTGGTATTCAGTGAAAAACTTCACGTCGAGCCGCCGAAATTGAGTGAAAAAGGGAGAAAGGGAAATGAGGGCAATCGGCGCATTATAAAATAACCGTTTCCCGCGATGGCCTCTGCCATTCGGCCAATGGCGCCGCAACGCGCGCGCAGGCAGGATGACGGGGTGCGATCGGCGCACCCGCTTTTCCAACTGACCGACCGAAATCATGTACAAGCTAGTGCTCATCCGCCACGGCGAATCGACGTGGAACAAGGAAAACCGCTTTACCGGCTGGGTCGACGTCGACCTGACCGAGCAAGGCAACCGCGAAGCTCGCCAGGCCGGCGTGCTGCTGAAGGAAGCCGGCTACGCGTTCGACATTGCCTATACTTCGGTTCTGAAACGCGCCATCCGCACGCTGTGGCACGTGCAGGACGAGATGGACCAGATGTATATCCCGGTCGTGCACTCGTGGCGTCTGAATGAGCGCCACTACGGCGCGCTTGCGGGCCTGAACAAGGCCGAGACCGCGAAGAAGTACGGCGACGACCAGGTGCTCGTCTGGCGCCGCAGCTACGACACCCCGCCGCCCGCGCTGGATCCCTCGGACGAGCGTGCGTCGTTCAACGATCCGCGCTACGCCAAGGTGCCGCGCGAGCAACTGCCGCTGACCGAATGCCTGAAGGACACGGTCGCGCGCGTCCTGCCCATCTGGAACGAATCCATCGCGCCGGCCATCAAGTCGGGCAAGCAGGTCGTGATCTCGGCGCACGGCAATTCCATCCGCGCGCTGGTCAAGTATCTCGACAACGTTTCGGATCAGGACATCGTCGGGCTGAACATTCCGAACGGCGTACCGCTCGTGTATGAACTGGACAGCGACCTGAAGCCCATCAAGCATTACTACCTGGGCGATCCGGAAGCCATCGCGGCGGCGCAGGCCGCGGTCGCCAAGCAGGGCAAGGCGGGCTGACGGCACGAAGGGTTCGTCGGCGATCCCGGCTTCGGCCGGGGCCGCCGGCGCGTGTTTGGCTAGTGCGCAGGGCAACGCGTTGGCCTACACGCAGGCGCGCACATCGTGCGGGAAGAGGCACTTTCGCGAAGTGCGCACCTTCCCGCATAGAACGCCCCTTGCCCTGCCTTTCCTGTATATGGCACCCCGCTGACGCCTCACCGGCAGCATCGCCAGCAACTTCCGGGACCGGGCTCATCCCCTGCTGACGGGCATGCAAGCCCCGGGCATTTAAGTTGCGGTTAAGTCGCCATTTGAGACGAGCAGGTATACTGGCCCGTCACCACGATGCAGCCCATCCGTTTCCGACCGCACCCCTCTATGCGAAAGAACCTGAAAAACTTCAGCCTGGTCGCCGTTGGCGTAGCTGCCGGCGCACTGGCAACCCTGCAGATCTCTGCCTCTGCGCAACAAGCCGCATCATCGCCTCTGCCGCTCGACCAATTGAGGCTCTTCGCCGAGGTCTTCGGTCAGATCAAGCATGAATACGTCGAACCGGTCGATGACAAGAAGCTTCTCACCGCTGCCATCAAGGGCATGGTGTCGAGCCTCGATCCGCACTCGTCCTACCTCGACAAGACCGACTACGAGGAACTCCAGGAACAGACCAAGGGCCGCTTCGCCGGGTTGGGCATCGAGATCTCGTCGGAAGACGGGCTCATCAAGGTCATCTCGCCCATTGAAGACACGCCTGCGTTCCGTGCCGGCATCCGTCCGGGCGACCTGATCACGCGCATCAACGACAAACCCGTGCGCGGCATGACGCTCGACAAGGCCGTCAAGCAGATGCGCGGCGAGCCGGGCACCAAGGTCACGCTGACCATCTTCCGCAAGAGCGACGACCGCACCTTCCCGCTCACCGTCACGCGCGCCGTGATCCGCGTGCAGTCGGTGAAGATGAAGATCCCCGAGCCGGGTTATGGCTACATCCGCATCACGAGCTTCCAGGAACGCACAGTGCCGGACCTCGCCGCGAAGCTGCAAGACCTCGCGCGCCAGCAACCGAACCTGAAGGGCCTCGTGCTCGACCTGCGCAACAACGGCGGCGGCCTGCTGCAAAGCGCAGTCGGCGTCGCCGGCGCGTTCCTGCCGGACAACTCCGTGGTCGTTTCCACGAACGGCCAGATCGCGGACGCGAAGCAGACCTTCCGCGACACCTACGACAACTACCGTCTGCCGTCCTTCGATTCCGACCCGTTGAAGAGCGTGCCGGAGATCTTCAAGAAGGTGCCGATGGTCGTGCTGACCAACGCCTACTCGGCGTCGGCGTCGGAGATCGTCGCGGGTGCGCTGCAGGATCATCACCGCGCGCTGATCGTCGGCAAGACGACCTTCGGCAAGGGCTCGGTGCAGACCGTGCGCCCGATGACCGCGGACACCGCGCTGCGTCTCACCACGGCGTATTACTACACGCCGAGCGGCAAGTCGATCCAGAACCAGGGCGTGCGTCCTGATGTGCCGGTGGACCAGTACGCGGACGGCGATCCGGACGACGCACTCGTCACGCGCGAAGTGGACTACTCGAATCACCTCGCGAACACCCAGGATCCGAACGAGAAGAAGGAGCAGGAGCAACGCGAGGCGGATCGTCTCGAGCAACTGCGCATTCTCGAAGAGCAGAACGACAAGAAGACGCCCGAGCAGCGCCGCAAGGATCGCGAGCGCAAGCCGGTCGAGTTCGGCAGCTCCGACGACTTCATGCTGCAACAGGCCCTGAACAAGCTGGAAGGCAAGACGGTGGTCGAGTCGAAGTCGTATAGCGAACGCAAGCTCGCGCAGAACAAGCCGGGACGTTCGGCTTCGGCGCCGGTCGTCGCGCCGCCGGCACTGCCGGCCACGCCGGGTTCCGCGCCGGCGTCGGGTGCGCAGCCCGCTTCTTCGCCGACCGCGCAGCAGTCGAAGTAAGCGAGTCAGCGTCGTACACGAAGGGCTTCGCGGCACGGCGCCGCGAAGCCCTTCGTCTTTGGTGCGCTTAAAATATCCGGTTCCAGCGCGCCGTTCTCACCGGCGTTCCCTTCGCGGCACACACAGCGCATTCCAGCGCGCGCAAGCTCGATGAACGACGATCAACTCCTCCGCTATTCCCGCCATATTCTCGTCGATGAAATCGGCATCGAGGCGCAGCAGCGCTTTCTCGATGCGCATGCGCTCATCGTCGGTGCGGGTGGGCTGGGGGCGCCCGCGGCGATGTATCTGGCGGCGGCGGGCGTCGGCAGGATCACGCTGGTGGATGCCGATACCGTCGATCTGACCAACCTGCAACGGCAGATCGTGCACATGACGCGCTCGGTCGGAACGCCCAAGGTGGAATCGGCACGCGCGACGCTGAACGCGCTGAATCCGGAGGTGAACGTCATCGCGGTGAACGCCCGCGCCGACGCCGCCTGGCTCGCGCTCAACGTGCCGAGCGCCTCGGTCGTGCTCGATTGCAGCGACAACTTCGCCACGCGTCACGCCATCAACGCGGCCTGCGTCGCGCATGGAGTGCCGCTCGTGTCGGGCGCGGCGCTGCGTTTCGACGGCCAGATCAGCACCTTCGATCTGCGTTCGCCGGACTCGCCCTGCTATGCGTGTGTGTTTCCGCCGGATCAGGCGTTCGAGGAAGTCGCCTGCTCGACCATGGGCGTGTTCGCGCCGACGGTCGGCATCATCGGCGCGATGCAGGCGGCGGAAGCGCTGCGCGTGATCGGCGGCTTTGGCGAGACGCTCGCGGGCCGGCTGATGATGCTCGACTCGCTGCGCATGGAATGGAACACGATGAGGATCGCGCGGCAGCCGGACTGTCCGGTCTGCGGCGCGCATCCCAGGGCTTGAAGAAGTTCAGACCTTCTGCAGCACGTTGAGCGCGGCCAGCAGTTCATTGGGCTCGTAGGCCGCGAGCACGTCCGCGACCGGCTTGTCGAACGCCTTCAGATTCGAGCGCAAAATCTCCTGCTTGACCACGAGCAACTGGCTCGGATGCATCGAGAACTCGGTCAGGCCGAGCCCGAGCAGCAGCCGCGTGACGGACGGATCGCCGGCCATTTCCCCGCACACCGACACCGGCACGCCGGCGCGCTTCGCCTCGCGCAAGGTGAACGCGATCAGGTTCAGCACCGCCGGATGCAGCGGATCGTAAAGATGCGCGACGGCATTGTCCGCGCGATCGATCGCCAGCGTGTACTGGATCAGATCGTTCGTGCCGATCGACAGAAAATCTAGCCGGCTCAGGAACAGCCGGACGGCAATGGCCGCAGCGGGAATCTCGATCATTGCGCCGACCTGCACCTGACGGTCGTAGCCAATGCCCGCGTCGTCGAGCTGACGCTTGGCCTCGCGGATCAGATCCAACGTCTGGTCGATCTCCTGCGCGTGCGCCAGCATCGGGATCAGGATCTTGGTCGGGCCGAACGCGGACGCACGCAGAATCGCCCGCAACTGCGTCATGAACATCTGCGGCTCGGACAGGCTCCAGCGGATCGCGCGCAAGCCGAGCGCCGGGTTCGGCGCGGTTTCGTAGCCGTCGCCGCTGCTCATCGAATCGAGCGGCTTGTCGGCGCCGACGTCGATCGTGCGGATCGTCACGGGCTTGCCGTTCATCAGCTCAACCGCGCGCTTGTACGCCTCGAACTGTTCCTCTTCTTCCGGCAGCTGGTTCTTGTGATTCATGAAGAGGAACTCGGTGCGGAACAGGCCGACGCCCATCGCGCCCGCCTCCACGGCGACCTTCGCGTCCTCCGGCAATTCGATGTTCGCGCACAGCTCGATCTTCGTGCCGCACAGCGTCTGGGTCGGCGAGAACTTGAGACGCTGGAGCTTGCGCTGTTCCAGCTGCTTTTCGCTCTGGCGGTAGGAATACTCTTCGAGGACGATCGGCGCCGGATCGACGATCACGATGCCATGGTCGCCGTCAACGATGATCAGATCGTTCTGCCGGATCAGCACGCTCGCCTGCTGCACGCCGACCGACGCCGGTATGCCCAGACTGCGCGCGACAATGGCCGTATGCGACGTGCGGCCACCGAGGTCCGTCACGAAGCCCTTGAACGCCTGCGTCTTGAACTGGAGCATGTCGGCCGGCGCGATATCGTGCGCGACGACAATCATTTCGTTGTGACCGTTGCTCGCGGCCGTATGCACGACGAGCGAAGCAGCCGTAGGCGCGCCGGCCAGCGCCTTCAGCAGCCGTTCGACCACCTGCTCGATGTCCGCCTTGCGCTCGCGCAGATACTCGTCTTCGATGTCGTCGAAATAGCCGCCGAGGATATCCAGTTGTTCGGTCAGCGCCCACTCGACGTTATAGCGGCGCGTCCGGATGAGGTCGATGGTTTCCTGCACGAGCATGGCGTCGTTCAGGATCATGGTGTGGACGTCGATGAACGCGCCCATCTCGCTGGGCGCATCGGCGGCGAGGTCGCTGCGCAGTGCCGCGAGTTCCGCGACGACGGCGGCCTGCGCCGCGAGAAACCGGGCGATTTCCGCGTCGATCTGATCGGGGTCGATCAGGTAATGCGCCACGTCGAGCGCCGCCGGCGCGATCAGATAAGCGCGTCCGATGGCAATGCCGCGCGAGACGGGAATTCCATGCAGCGTGAACGACACGCGCACCTCCTCTAGTTGTGATGTCGCAGCCCCTCGAGCGCCCCTCGGTGGGCGCCAGCCGCTCGCACATTATAAATTCGAAACCGCCGCTCAGTCCCGGAACAGCGGGTCGCAGCAGGGCCGGCACGGTTGCCCAGCCGTTGCGGCAAACGGCGCGGGTGCAAAAAAGCCGCGTCGGTGCGCGGCTTTCTCGGATATTTCCATGACGGGTGACAGCGCGTTACTGACCTTCCCCAAACTTGTCGGCGATCAGCGCCAGGATGGCCTGCATGGCTTCGGCTTCGTCAGAGCCTTCGGTTTCGATGGTGACCGTGCTGCCGATGCCCGCCGCCAGCATCATCACGCCCATGATGCTCTTGGCATTGATCCGGCGGCCGTTCCGGCTCATCCAGATCTCGCATTGAAAGTTGCCTGCCAGTTGCGTGAGCTTCGCCGAAGCCCGTGCGTGGAGACCCAGCTTGTTCACGATGGTTGTTTCTTGTTGCAGCATGATGCTCCGAACGCTAGATGGATGAAGTGAGCGGCGTCAGTGGCTGGCAGCGGCCTTGGCGTTCTCGAGATCGGCGCTCGCGGAACAGGCCGGGTCGGGCGAACCGGCGGCTTTGGCGGCGAGCGCGCACGGGTTCATCGGCGTGGATGCGTCCAGTTCCTGAATGCCCTTCGAACCGCCCTGGAGAATCTTTTCGGTTAGCGTGTCGAGCGGCGTGGCGCGGTAGCAGACGGCGCGCACGAGCATCGGCAGGTTGCAGCCGGCGAGCACGCGCACGTCGGCATCATGCAGGCTGGCGGCGATGTTCGCCGGCGTCGCGCCGAATACATCCGTCAACACGATGGCGCCGTTGTCTTCCTTCAGACGATCGATCTCCGACCGCGCGAACGCCCGCACTTCGACCGGATCGCAGTCCGGCGTGACATCGATGACGCCGATGCGCGCGGGCAAACCGCCGTAGATATGAGCAATACACTCGCGTAGCGCGGTGGCGAAAGGAGCGTGCGCGATGATCAGAATGCCAGCCATGTCAGGAATGCCATCTCAGCAAAAATCAGACGGAATCGTCAGAGTTCGCTCGAAAGCGCGCGAGCGGCGCGGCCATGCAAAGAAGATGGGCGCGGGACGGTGGAAATCAACGTGCTTGCAATCCATGCGCCCGCAGCTTTCGAAACTGTTGCATCAGCGTGCGCTCGCCAGCTTAAAGCAGCTTTAAAGCGCAAACCTGTCCGCTCTCACGGCACAGGGAGGTCAATTGTAACAGTCTCTCCAGACTCGGTTCTGACGCTGCTCACTCGCTCCGTGACGGGCACCGCGATCAGTGAGCAGCGCGCTCCAGTGCATTGATGAACATGCCCGCGACGTCGAAGCCCGTCTGGTCCATGATTTCGCGGAAGCACGTGGGGCTCGTAACGTTGACCTCGGTGAGATAGTCGCCGATGGCGTCCAGCCCCGCGAGCAACAGCCCGCGTTCCTGCATCACCGGCCCGAGCGTTTCCGCGATTTCCCGATCGCGCGCCGACAGCGGCTGCGCGCGACCGAGCCCGCCCGCCGCCAGATTGCCGCGCACCTCGCTGCCCTGCGGAATGCGCGCGAGCGAGTAAGGCACCGGCTGGCCGCCGATCACGAGAATGCGCTTGTCGCCGTCCTTGATCTCGGGAATGAAGCGCTGCGCCATCACCGTGCGCGCGCCGTCCTCCGAAAGCATCTCGACGATCGAGCCCAGATTCATGCCGTCCGCCTTCACGCGGAACACGCCCATGCCGCCCATGCCGTCGAGCGGTTTCAGGATGACGTCGCCATGCTCGGCGTGGAACGCGCGCAGCCGTGCGGCGTCGCGCGTGACCAGAGTAGGCGTGACGAACTGCGGCCATTCCGCAATGGCGAGCTTCTCCGAGTGATCGCGAATCGCCTGCGGCTTGTTGAAGACGCGCGCGCCGTTGCGCTCGGCGATCTCCAGCAGCCATGTGGCGTTCACATACTCCATATCGAACGGCGGATCCTTGCGCATCAGCACCGCGTCGAAATGGGTGAGCGCGAGATGCTCGGCCTGTTCGGCCGCAAACCACGGCCAGCGGTCGCTGTTCGCCTCGTCACCGACGATCGCAATGCGCCGCACAGCCGCCTCGACCTTCGAGCCGGTCCACGCGAGATGCTGCGGCTCGCACGCGTACAGCACGTGGCCGCGCCGCGCGGCTTCGGCCATCATCGCGTAGGTCGTGTCCTTGTAGATCTTGAAGCGATCGAGCGGGTCGGCGATAAAGAGAATGTTCATGACGATTTGCGGGTTCGGTGCGCGGCCTGCGAGCTTACCGCAAGCCGCCCGATCACACCTGAATGGCTTCCGGATCGGTCTTTTCGAGCTCGACCGACGCTGCCAGAAGCCCGAGCCGCGCCACCACGCCATACATGTAGAAGCGGTTCGGCGGCGCGGCGCCGGGCTTCGCGTGGGTATCGGGCAGCGCCGTGTGCTCGAAGCCGAGCGGCACGAAATGCATGCCCGGCGCGTTGAGGTTCTGGTCGCGCTCGCGCGATTCATGCACGCGGTAGAAGCCGCCGACCACATAACGGTCGATCATGTACACGACCGGCTCGGCCACCGCGTTCTCGACGCGCTCGAAGGTGTGCACGCCTTCCTGCACGATCACGTCATGCACCTGCAAGCCTTCCTTCGCGTCGTTCATGCGGACGCGCTCGCGCTTGGTCAGCGCGGCGACCTCGCTGGCGTCGTGCACGGTCATCACGCCCTTGCCGTAGGTGCCCGCATCGGCCTTGATGACCACGTACGGCTTCTCGCTGATGCCGTACTCGCGATACTTCTTCGCAATCTTCTTGAGCACGCCGTCGATGGCATCGGCCAGCGCTTCCTCGCCGGTGCGCGCTTCGTAATCGACGCCTTCCACGTGCGCGAAGTACGGATTCACCATCCACGGATCGATCTCGACCAGCTTCGAGAACTTCTTCGCGACGTCGTCATAGCAGGAAAAGTGCGTCGACTTGCGCCGCACCGCCCAGCCCGCATGCAGCGGCGGCAGCACGTATTGCTCGTGCAGATTCTCCAGCACGGGCGGGATGCCGGCCGAGAGATCGTTGTTGAGCAGGATCGAACACGGGTCGAAGTTCTTCAGGCCCAGACGGCGCGGCGTGCGTTCGAGCGGTTCGAGCACGATCTTCTGCCCGTCCGCGAGCGCGATGGTCACCGGGCCGTGAATGTTTTCATCGAGCGTGCCGAAGCGGATATTGAGCCCGGCCTGCCGCATGATGAGCGCGAGCCGCGCGACGTTCTCCAGATAGAACGCGTTGCGCGTGTGGCGCTCGGGAATCACGAGCAGATTCTTCGCGTCCGGACAGATCTTCTCGATCGACGCCATCGCCGCCTGCACCGCGAGGGGCAACACTTCTTGCGGGAGATTGTTGAAGCCGCCGGGGAACAGGTTGGTATCGACGGGCGCGAGCTTGAACCCCGCATTGCGCAGGTCGACCGAACAGTAAAACGGCGGCGTGTGCTCCTGCCATTCGAGCCGGAACCACCGCTCGATGGCGGGCATGGCCTCGAGGATTTTCCGCTCGAGATCGAGCAGCGGGCCATTCAACGCCGTGACTAAATGCGGAACCATGTAGTGCTCGCAGTGCGTTTTGCATGTGACCGGAACTGGCGGAGAAGCCCCGCCGGCCGATACAGGGGAGGGAAGATTGTAGAGCAATTGCCTTGCCTAATTGGGGATGAACCGGCAATTGGCAAGGTTTCCCGGGCTTGATGCGCCGGCCTTTCGGGCGACTCCGCCCCACCCCCATGGACGAAACCCCGACGCGCCCGCCAAACAGAAAAACGAAAAAAAATGCCCGCCTGGAGGGGCGGGCAAAGTCGCTGCGCTCATATCTTCGCGCTGGCCGGACATCCTCTCGCGACGTCCGGCAAACCTCGTTCTTACTCCACGTGTTCGCCGTGCAGCGTGATGTCGAGACCCTCGCGTTCCTGTTCTTCGGTGACGCGCAGGCCCATCGTCATGTCGATGACCTTCAGCAGGATGAAAGTGACGACGCCGCTGTAGATCAGCGTGACGAGCACGCCCTTCGCCTGGACGAGCAGGCTGCCGTCGAAACCGCCGATGTCCTTCACCGCGAAGACGCCCGTCAGCAGCGCGCCGATGATCCCGCCCACGCCGTGCACGCCGAACGCATCGAGCGAGTCGTCGTAGTTGAACTTGTGCTTGAGCCAGGTGGCCGACCAGAAGCAGACCACGCCCGCCACGATGCCGATCACGATCGCACCCGTCACGCCGACGAAGCCCGACGCCGGCGTCACTGCCACCAGGCCGGCAACCGCGCCGGAGATGATGCCCAGCACGGACGGCTTGCCCTTGGTGAGCCACTCCGCGAACATCCAGCCGAACGCGGCGAAGGCGGTCGCGATCTGCGTCGTGAGCATCGCGAAGCCGGCACGGCCGTCAGCCGCGACCGCCGAACCCGCGTTGAAGCCGAACCAGCCCACCCACAGCATCGATGCGCCGATCAGCGACAGCACCAGGTTGTGCGGCGCCATCACTTCGCGGCCGTAGCCGACGCGCTTGCCGAGCACCAGACAGCACATCAGGCCCGCGATACCGGCGTTGATGTGAACCACGGTGCCGCCGGCGAAGTCGAGCACGCCAGCCGACGCGAGCCAGCCGGTCGGTTCCCAGACCATGTGGGCGATCGGCGAGTAGACGATCAGCGACCACAGCGTCATGAACACGAGCATCGCCGAGAACTTCATGCGGTCGGCAAATGCACCGGTGATGAGCGCCGGCGTGATGATCGCGAAGGTCAGCTGGAACGCGAAGTAGACCGACTCCGGAATCGTCGAGGCGAGGTGGCTCACGGTGAGCGTCGTCGCCTTGTCGCCCTTGATGTAGGCCATGCCGTGCAGGAACACGCGCGAGAACCCGCCCAGGAACGAGCCGCCCGGCGTGAACGCGATGCTGTAGCCCACCACGGTCCAGATGATCGTGATCAGGCAGCAGATCGCGAAGCTCTGCATCACGGTCGCGAGCACGTTCTTCTTGCGGACCATGCCGGCGTAAAACAGCGCGAGACCCGGAATCGTCATGAACAGCACGAGGGCCACCGAAGTCAGCATCCACGCGGTGTCGCCCGAGCTGATCTTCGACGAATCGACCATGAACGGTTCGGTCGGCGCGGCGGGCGCTGCGTCCGAGGCGCCGGAAGCCGCAGCGGCTGCTTCAGCCGACGAGGCCATCGCCGTGTTGGCGGAAGCCGGTGCGCTGGCGGCGGTGTCCGACGACGCGGGCGCCGAGGCCGCGGCCGGAGCCGACGCGTCCTGGGCGAGAGCGGTGCCGACATTCGCGCCGATCAGCGCGCCAGCCACCATCAGTGACATCAAAAAATTACGCATTCTTCTGGTTCCTCTTATCGCCAATTTCTTCTTAGAGCGCGTCGGCGCCGGTCTCGCCGGTGCGGATGCGGATAACTTGTTCGATCGCGGTGACGAAGATCTTGCCGTCGCCGATCTTGCCGGTGCGCGCGGCGCGTTCGACAGCTTCGATTGCCTGATCGACGATGTCGTCCGACACGGCGGCCTCGATCTTCACTTTCGGCAGGAAGTCGACGACGTATTCCGCGCCACGGTAGAGCTCGGTGTGTCCCTTCTGCCGGCCGAAGCCTTTCACCTCGGTCACCGTGATGCCCGAGACGCCGATGGCCGACAGCGCTTCGCGCGCCTCGTCCAGCTTGAACGGCTTGATGATTGCGGTAATGAGCTTCATGTATCCCTCGCGGTGGTGTGCTGTTCCTTCATTGCCTTCTGAAGCGGGATGCGCCGGGTGTGACCGCCATGTCCGCAGGTCCACGCCGCCGGGAGCAGCGTGCCGAAAAGGTCGCGCCAGTTATGCAACTCGTATGCCATGCGAGTGTTCATGCGGGTTTGCGCGATGTTGAGAAACGCATGGGGAAAGCCTCGGCCGAACGGCCAGCGCGCGCCGCGCCTGCTGGCGTCGAGGATGGTTCATTGCTAGAGTGGCCTCGAAGTCCCGCAAAAAGGGGCACGGGCGGGATACGCGAGGCGCTGCGGCGCTAAAATCGCGGCGCCTTGAAGGTGCGCCGAGGCGTGCAGGCAGCGAAGCCCGCACGCACCAAAATCGAACATTCGATTATTCGGGGCACTGACCTAACAATGAATGCACTATTTCTGTGCAAAGAAGGGAGCAACGATGAAACAGCCCAACGATGTTTTCAACGATCTGCAGCAGAAAATGAGCGATCTCTTCAAGAATTCGCCGGCCAAGGATGTCGAACGGAACATGAAGGCCATGCTGTCGCAGGGCTTTTCGAAGCTTGATCTCGTGACGCGCGAGGAATTCGACACGCAGACGCAAGTGCTGATGCGCACGCGCGCGCGGCTGGAAGAACTCGAGAAGCGCGTCGCGCAGCTCGAACAGCGTCTCGGGGGCGCGGGCGGAAGCGGAGCGAGTACCGCGCAGGACTGAGGTCCCTCACTCCTCTACTGCGTATTCCGGCCAGCGAGCCGTCAGTTCCCAGCTGTGTTGCCGGCGCGCGTGCCGCGCCGTTTCAGGTGAAATCATGTCGCTTGCCGTGGTACGCAGCCGCGCGCCCGCTCCTGGGCGCGCGCCGGAAGTCGTCGTCGAAGTCCATCTCGCCAACGGGTTGCCGTCATTCTCCATCGTCGGCCTGCCCGATCTCGAAGTCCGCGAAAGCCGCGAACGCGTGCGCGCCGCGCTGCAGAACTGCGGCTTCGAGTTTCCCGTACGCAGGATCACCGTCAATCTCGCGCCCGCCGATCTCCCGAAGGAAACGGGCCGCTTCGACCTGCCGATCGCACTCGGCATTCTCGCCGCTAGCGGGCAGATTCCCGCGGAATCGCTCGAATCCCGCGAATTCGCAGGCGAACTGTCGCTCACCGGCGCGCTGCGTCCGATGCGCGGCGCCTTTGCCATGGTCTGCGGCGCCGCGCGCCAGCATGCGTGCGCACACGAGCGGGGCGAGCGCGTGCCGGAAATCTACGTGCCGCTCGCGAGCGCGGCCGAAGCGGCGCTCGTGCCGGGCATCGAAGTGTTCGGCGCCGCGGACCTGCCCGCGCTCTGCGCCCATCTGAACGGCGTGCCCGGCGCGCGCCTGCGTCCGGTGCAGGCGCCGTCGCTCGCACAGCGTGCAGCGCCCGGTCCCGACCTCGCCGACGTCATCGGTCACCCGGCCGCTCGCCGTGCGCTCGAAGTTGCCGCGGCCGGCGGACATCATCTGTTGATGGTGGGACCGCCGGGCGCGGGCAAATCGATGCTCGCCGCGCGTCTGCCCGGCCTCCTGCCGCCGATGAGCGACGACGAAGCGCTCACCTCCGCCGCGATTCTCTCGGCCAGCTCCATCGGCTTCGCGCCCGAGCAGTGGCGACAACGGCCGTTTCGCGCCCCGCATCATTCGTCGAGCTCGGCCGCGCTGGTCGGCGGTCGCAATCCGCCGCAGCCGGGCGAGATCACGCTTGCCCATCTTGGCGTGCTGTTCCTCGATGAAATCCCCGAGTTCGATCGCAAGGTGCTCGAAACGCTGCGCGAACCGCTCGAAGTCGGGCACATCACCATCTCGCGCGCTGCCCAGCAAGCCGACTTTCCTGCGGCGTGCCAGCTGATCGCGGCCATGAACCCGTGTCCCTGCGGCTGGCGGGGCGATCCGAGCGGACGCTGCCGCTGCACGCCAGAAGTTGCCACGCGCTATCTGCGCAAGCTGTCGGGGCCGTTGATGGACCGCATCGACATCCAGATTGAATTGCCTGCGCTGTCGCCGGCCGAATTGTCGGCACGCGGGGCCGCGCGCGGCGAGTCGAGCGCCGTGGTTGCGGCGCGCGTGGCGGCAGCCCGCGAGATCCAGTTGCAGCGCCAGGGAAAGACCAATCGTGAGCTGAGCGGCCGCGAAGCGGACGAGTGCTGCCGCCCCGATGCCGACGGCGAAGCGCTGCTTCGCGCGGCCGGCGAGCGGTTCGGCTGGTCGGCGCGCGCGTACTACCGCGTATTGAAAGTCGTGCGGACGATCGCCGATCTGGCCGGCGCCGACCGGCCCGACGCCGCACATGTGGCCGAGGCGGTGCAATACCGGCGTGCGCTTTCAGTGGCCTGATCACGCTGAAACGCTCTGGTTCGGGCGCTCCGAGGCAGAAACATGCTTGTCAAGACTTGACTTATACACATTGGAGCGATCTGGGACCGATTTTCGTCCGATCAAATCCCTGCAAGCACGTCCTTGCACAGACCATTGATTTTATTGAATTATTTAACTTGCCGCGAACGCAGGCAAAGTAACGTAAACCGCACGCATTGGGCATGTGCGCGTAAACGTTCAGTCTTTTCCACATAGTTATCCACAGACACTGTGGATAGCCCAAAAAACCCATATGAATCCGTCGATTAGCTTCCAAACCTGCGACGGAACTTTCAGTCGGGAAGCGGAACTAAGCCGCCTCCGATGTCAGTGGATGCTGAATTCGAAGGTTCCCTCTAAAACAGCTTGAAGGAGGAAAAGAACTGATCTGATTGCTCTGCCGGCGGCATCTCGTCCCCGACAATCGCGATTTGATAGACATGCGCGCCGCGCGCCACGAAGCGCGCGTAAATGGTCCGCGCTTCGCGCTTCGCGCCACTCTCGCCCTGAACCTGGATCTCGCTTCCAGGCACATGTCCGCCCATGGCGAGATCGATCTGAGCATCGCGCGTGGCCGGACGGGCGTTCACGTTGCGCGCCAGTCCAGCCTGAAGAAAGTCCAGCGCGGCGCGCTGCAGGGCGGGATCCGCACTCGGCAGCACCACGGTGCCGATCGCGAACACGGCATCGTTGGCCTCGGCGGTCTGCATGCGCATCGTCATGGCCTGACCGGCGATTTCGATCTTGCGCTCTTCCGAACGAGGCTTCGCAGGCAGGGTGACTTCGTAGCCATCATCGTTGTTCATGATGGTGCGCCAGTCGTAGGCGGGCGTGCAGGCCAGCAGGGCGCCGCATGCGACAGAAGCGCACACCATGGCGCGCATCGTTCGGCCAGCCAGGAGATTCGTATGACAGAAATTCGAAAGAGAAAACCTGCCGGACAGAGGGAAAACTCGCTTCATGGAAGACTCGTGAAAGACTCGTGCGTGAAAACCTTCATTATCTCGCGCTGATTCCCGGCCTATCGGCGCGTCACGACTCCATACCGAAAACGGCGCTAGAATACGCAGCACTTCCCTGTGCGGCGGCGCGTGTCTCCAGCGTCGTTTCCGGCAATCCGAGGTTCACATGTCCCAAGCCACGCAAGAATCCTCCACGCGCGCCAAAGGCCCGCTGCGCTATATCGCGATGGCGCTCGTCGCGGGCGTCATCGCCGGCACCGGCTATTTCGCCTTCGGCGGCCAGCAGAAGGTGCCGGACGCGACCTTCACGCTGCTGTCGGGGCAAAAGGTGTCCACTCAGGGCGATCTGAAAGGCAAGGTCTATCTCGTCAACTTCTGGGCGACGAGCTGCGAGACCTGCATGAAGGAAATGCCCGACATGATCAACACGTACAACAAGTTCAAGGGACGCGGACTGGAATTCGTCGCGGTCGCGATGAACTACGACGCGCCGATGTACGTGACCAATTACGCGCAAACGCGCAATCTGCCGTTCAAGGTGGCGATGGACGACGGCAGCGTCGCCAAGCAGTTCGGCAACGTGCAATTGACGCCGACGACGTTCGTCATCGACAAGAACGGCAAGATCCTCAAGCGCTATGTCGGCGAGCCGACTTTCGCGGAACTGGATCAGCTGCTCGACGAGGCGCTTGGCTCGGCCTGAGCGCAGCCGTTGCCTGACCCGAAACCGAAGCGCCCGCTGTCACTCCAGCGGGCGTTTTTCATTTCAGCGCTCCGCCGCCTCCCCCTTCACGACGATCCCATACCGCTTGATCTTCTCGTAAAGCGTTGCCTTGCCCAATTGCAGCCGGTCCGCCGCGACCGCGACCACGCCGCCGCAATGCTCCAGCGCTTCCGCAATCACCGCGCGCTCGAACAGTTCGGTGCGCTCCTTCAGCGATTGCGTCGACGGTTCCAGCGCGGCCGCTCCGCCATCATCGAGAATCCCCAGCACCATGCGGTCCGCCGCGTTGCGCAGCTCGCGCACGTTGCCAGGCCAGTCGCGCTGCATCAGTTCGGCGCGCCGGCGATCCGTGATCAGCGGCGCGGGCCGTTCGTAGCGCACGGCGGCATCGAGCAGGAAATGCTCGAAGAGCGGCACGATGTCCTCGCGCCGTTCGTTGAGCGGAGGCAGCGTGATGGTCACGACGTTCAGCCGGTACAGCAAGTCGCGGCGGAACGTGCCGTCGGCGACGAGTTCGTTCATGTCGCCCTTCGCCGCCGCGATCACGCGCAGGTTCGCCCGCACCGGCTGGTTCGAACCGAGCCGCTCCAGCACGCCGTCCTGCAGCACGCGCAGCAGCTTCACCTGCAACGAGAGCGGCATGCTTTCGATTTCGTCGAGAAACAGCGTGCCGCCCGAGGCAGCTTCCAGCCTGCCGATGCGCCGCTTCTGCGCGCCCGTAAACGCGCCGGCCTCGTAGCCGAACATCTCCGATTCGAACATCTGCTCCGGCAACGCGCCGCAATTCACCGCGATGAAGGGCTTGTCGCGACGCGGCGACATCTCGTGCAGGCTCCGCGCGATCAGCTCCTTGCCTGCGCCGGTATCGCCGTTGATGAGCACGGACGCATCCGTCGGCGCGATGTTCGCGATCAGCTGGCGCACCTGCCCGATCGCCGGACTGCGCCCGATGATGCGGCTCTGCCCCGCCAGCTCGCGCCGCAGCGCCTGGTTCTCGAGCACCAGCGAACGCCGCTCCAGCGCGCGGCGCACCGCTTCGATCAGGCGCTCGGAGGCGAACGGCTTCTCGATGAAATCGTAGGCGCCGTCGCGCATCGCCTGCACGGCCATCGAGATATCGCCGTGACCGGTGACGAGAATCACCGGCACTTCCGGCGCGCGCTCGCGGCACTGCGCGAGCAGGTCGAGACCGCTCGCGCCCGGCAGACGGATGTCGCTGACGATCACGCCAGGAAAGTTCGCGACGATCATCCGCTCCGCAGCCTCGACGCTGCCGTGCCCGGTCACGTCGAAGCCGGCGAGTTGCAGACTCTGCACGCTGGCGCGCCGCACGAGTTCGTCGTCTTCGATGAAGATCACCTGCAAACCGGTGGTCATGTCTTGCTCCAGCTAGAAGTTGCGCAACACTCAGGCGCGCCGCAGCGTCAGCACGAACTCCGCGCCATGCGAATGATCGGCATCGGCCTGCGTGCCGCCCTCGGGGCCGTCCGCGACGATCGGCGCCTCGCGATTGCGCGCGGTCAGCGTGCCGCTGTAATCGCGCGCGATCGCCGATGAAATCGCGAGACCGAGGCCCAGGCCCTGGCCCATTTCCTTGGTGGTGAAGAACGGCTCGAAGAGGCGCGGCAATGCGTCGGCGGGAATGCCGGGACCATTGTCGCGCACCGTGAGTTCGATCGTATCGGCGCGCACGGCAAGCTCGATGACGATGCGCGGCCGGTCGCACGACGCCACCGCGTCCAGCGCGTTGCCGACCAGATTGATCAGCACCTGCTCCAGCCGCAGGTCCTCGCAGCGCACGAACAGCGGCGGGCTGTCGCCGTCGAGTTCCGGTGCGATGTCGACCGTGACGTGCTTCATGCGCGGACGCAGCATCGAGAACACGTTGCGCAGCGCGCGCGCCACGTCGGCGCGCGCGTTTTTCGGCCGCGCCTTGGTGACGAACAGCTTGAGCTGGTTCGTGATGTTGCCCATGCGTTCCGTCAGCGCGGCGATCGCTTCGAGATTCTCGTGCGCAGCCACATGCTCGCCCCGCTCGATCAGCACGCGGGTGTTGTCGGAAAAGCTGCGCAATGCGGCGAGCGGCTGATTCAGTTCATGCGTGATGCCCGCCGCCATCTGGCCGAGCGCGGCGAGCTTGCTCGCCTGGATCAGTTCGTCATGAGCGGCGCGCAGGTCCTGTTCGGCACGTGTGCGCTCGGCCACTTCCTTCGTCAGTTGCGCGTTCGCCTCCGAAAGGTCCACCGTGCGTTCCGCGACGCGCTGGTTCAGCTCGGCATAAGCGGTCTGCAGCAGTCCGCGGCTGCGGATCATCTCGCGCACGCGCGCGCGCCGCATGCGCCAGTAGAACGCGAGCAGGCACAGCGAAACGAACACGAGCGCGGTGACGATCACGGCGTTCTGCGCGGCGCTTTCGACGGGATCGAGCGCGGCCATCGTGATGAGCTGCCAGTCGGGCTCGCCGATCGAACGATGGGTCGCGAGAAACGCCGGCGCATTGCGGCCGCCGCCCACGCGCACGATCTGCGCGCCGCCCGCGAGCGTCTTGACGATGCTGAGCGGCAGGGGCGTGATGGCCTGCTGCGCGTACTGGCGCGTCGCGTACACCGACGCCTCGATGTTCTGCGGCAGTGGCCGCACCGTGTGGTACTTCCAGCCCGGCACCGACGAGAGAAAGATCACGCCGTGGTCATCGGTGACGATGAGCGGCTCCGCTGCATCCGCTCCTTGCAGCCACTCCAGATTGAGCTTCACGACCACGACGCCGATGAACTCCTTCGTGCCTTCGCGATACACCGGCTGCGAGATGTAGTAGCCGGGTTCGGTCGAGATGGTGCCGATGCCGAAGAAGCGGCCGACACCGCCTTTGACCGCATCGATGAAATACGGCCGGAAGTTGTAGTCCACGCCGACGAAACTGTCCGCGCCGTTCCAGTTGCTGGCGGCCACGCAGATGCCGTTGGCGCGGATCAGATAGGTGACGGTGGCGTGCGCGCGCGCATTGAGGTCTTCGAGATAGCGGTCGGCCCGTTCGACGCGCGCCGCATCGGGATGATCGAGCACGTCCTGCACGACCGGATGCCGCGACAGCAGGTACGGCAGGTATTCGTAGCGGTCGAGCGTGCTCTTGAGCGTGTTGGTGGTGCGATCGACGCGCGCGGCCGCATTGAGCCGCAATTCGTCGATGCCGCGTTGCCAGGCCACCTGCCACGTGAGCGCGCAACACGCCATCAGCGCCGCGAAGAGCACGAAGAACACGAGGATGCGGCGCGTCACGTGGGCTGAGTCCCGCGAAAGAGGATCAACCATTGTGGCATAGGCGCCCGCGAGTTCCGGACCCGCAGACGACTGCGGCGAAGCGCTCGTGGAGTGAGGCTTCGCCGCTTGCATGATCACGTCGTGCGGAGGAAGGCGCCTGGGCAGGCTTAGACCGACTTCGCTTCTTCGACGTCGGTCACGTCGACATCACGGGACAAGGCCGCTTTCAACTTGCTGCGGTCGAGTTCCTTTTCCCACGCCGATACGACCACCGTCGCCACGCCGTTGCCGACGATGTTCGTCAGCGCGCGGCACTCCGACATGAAGCGGTCGATGCCGAGAATCAGCACCATGCCCGCGAGGGGAATGGTCGGCACGACGGCCAGCGTCGCCGCCAGCGTGATGAAGCCCGCGCCGGTCACGCCGCTCGCGCCCTTCGAGGTCAGCATGGTCACCGCGAGCAGCGTCAACTGCTGGCCCCACGAGAGATCCGTGTTGGTCGCCTGGGCGATGAACAGCACGGCCATCGTCATGTAGATGTTGGTGCCGTCGAGGTTGAACGAGTAGCCGGTCGGCACGACGAGACCCACGACCGAACGCGAGCAGCCGAGCTTTTCGAGCTTCAGCATCAGTTGCGGCAGCGCGGCTTCCGACGACGACGTGCCGAGCACGATCAGCATCTCTTCCTTGATGTACGCGACGAACTTCAGGATGTTGAAGCCGACCATGCGGGCAATGGCGCCGAGCACGAAGACCACGAAGATGATCGAGGTGAGATAGAAGGTGCCGATGAGCTTGAGCATCGGCAGCAGCGAGCCAATGCCGTACTTGCCGATGGTGAACGCCATCGCGCCGAACGCACCGATCGGCGCGAGCTTCGTGATGATGCCGACCATGCCGAACAGGATGCTCGACAGACCTTCGATGAAGTTCGTCACCACCTTGCCGCGCTCGCCGACGTGCGTGAGCACCGCGCCGAACAGCAGCGCGATCAGCAGGATCTGCAGGATTTCACCTTGCGAGAACGCCGAGACCAGCGTGTCCGGGATGATGTGCATGAAGAAGTCGACGGTGCTCTGGCCGTGCGCCTTGGTCGCGAAGGAATCGACGGCCTTGTGGTCGAGCGTGGCCGGGTCGACGTTGAAGCCGACGCCCGGACGCAGGATGTGCGTCGCGGCGAGGCCCAGAATCAGCGCGAAGGTCGAGACGATCTCGAAGTACAGCAGCGCCTTGCCGCCGACGCGTCCCACCTTCTTCATGTCTTCCATGCCGGCGATGCCGGTCACGACGGTACAGAAGATGATCGGACCGATCACCATCTTGATGAGCTTGATGAACGCGTCACCGAGCGGCTTCATGTCGGTGGCGAGCGCGGGATAGAAGTGCCCGAGCGCGATGCCGATGATGATGGCCACGATCACCTGCACGTACAGGATTTTATGGAGAGGTTTTTTCACGATGTTTCCTGGCAATAACCAGCAGTTGGCGGGAAGTCAGCCAGCGGCGAGCGTTGACGTGCGGGAGGATTCGTCCGTGCGCAGTGAAGCTTCGAGGATGCGCCCGGTGAATCGCGCCGCGTAAGCGTTTAGCCGCTTCGTCGGCGGATTCAGGGACGTCGGGATGCGAGAGGGGTCATCGGCTTGTCTCCTTGACTTTTATGGGCGGCTCATGGGCCGTGGCTTTCTTATTGCAAGGGGAGTGCCAGCGTTGATTTCTGCGTAACCTACTGATTTTTATGAATCATTTTTTCAGTCAGCGCTTTTTAAATCCGAGATTCCGGAAATCCGGAATAAAGGCGTCCGGCGATCCGGACAGGACTGAGCGGTCAAATGCCGTTCCGCGCTGCTTTCGCCTTCGTTGCTTCCAACAGCCGCTGCACAAACAAAAAACCCACGGTCTCCCATGGGTTTCTCACCAGGCGCAGAAACAGCCTTAAACCACGCCCGCTCCATGCGCCTGCACATCCGCGTGATAGCTCGACCGCACCATCGCGCCCACCGCCGCATGCGTGAAGCCCATCTTGTAGGCCTCTTCCTCGTACATCTTGAACGTATCCGGATGCACGTACGCGCGCACCGGCAAGTGATGTTCGGACGGTTGCAGATACTGACCGATCGTCAGCATGTCTACGTCGTGCGCGCGCAGGTCACGCATCACCTGGAGGATTTCGTCTTCCATTTCGCCGAGTCCGACCATCAGGCCCGACTTCGTCGCCACTTCCGGATGCAGCGCCTTGAAGTCCTTCAGCAGCTTGAGCGAATGGTGATAGTCCGAACCCGGACGCGCTTCCTTGTACAGACGCGGCACCGTTTCGAGGTTGTGGTTCATGACGTCGGGCGGCGCGGCGGTCAGGATGTTGATCGCGCGATCCAGGCGGCCACGGAAGTCCGGCGTGAGAATCTCGATGCGCGTGTCCGGCGACTGCTCCCGCACCTGCCGGATACATTCGACGAAGTGCGCCGCGCCGCCATCGCGCAGGTCATCGCGATCCACCGACGTGATCACCACGTACTTCAGCTTCAGCGCGCCGATGGTGCGGGCGAGGTTTATCGGCTCATCGGGATCGAGCGGATCCGGGCGGCCGTGGCCCACGTCGCAGAACGGGCAGCGGCGCGTGCACTTGTCGCCCATGATCATGAACGTCGCGGTGCCCTTGCCGAAGCATTCGCCGATGTTCGGGCAGCTCGCTTCCTCGCATACCGTATGCAGGTTGTGCTCGCGCAAGATCTGCTTGATCTCGTTGAAGCGCGAATTGCCGGTCGCCGTGCGCACGCGGATCCATTCCGGCTTCTTGAGCTTTTCGATCGGGATGACCTTGATCGGAATGCGCGAGGTCTTGGCCTGCGCCTTCTGCTTCGCGGTGGCGTCGTAGGGCGCGGGAGAGGCCGAAGCAGCGGCGGTGTCGCCGGCCAGGTTTGCGGTTGCGTCAGTCATTCGGTCGATCCGGTTATTGCAGCGGCTGATGCGGGGACGCCGCCGATTTGATGCGCCAGCCGTTCGGCCAGCGTGAAGGCTACGTCGCGCCAGTCGGCCGCGACGCCGAGCGTCGCCATGTCGACCGTTTCGAGCCCCGCGTAGCCGCACGGGTTGATCGCGAGAAAGGGCTGCAGGTCCATGTTCACATTCAGGCTCACGCCGTGGTAGCTGCAGCCGTTGCGAATCTTGAGTCCGAGCGCGGCGATCTTCGCGCCCGCATGCAGTGCGTGTAGCTCGCGCAGACGAACGTTCGCGCCCTGCGCCTCCGGACGTCCGGAGGGCTGCGCCACGTAGATGCCGGGCGCGCCGGCCTTGCGGTCGGTCGCGAGATTATACGTCGCGAGCGTTTCGATCACGGCTTCCTCGATGCGCCGCACCAGCTCGCGCACCATCAGCTTGCGCCGGCGCAGATCGATCAGCAGATAGGCCACCACCTGTCCCGGCCCGTGATACGTGATCTGTCCGCCGCGATCCACTTTGACGAGCGGAATGCCGCTGTCGGCGAGCAGCAAGTGAGCGGGATTGCCAGCCAGACCGAGCGTGAACACCGGCGGATGCTCGACGAGCCAGATTTCGTCAGGCGTGTCGGGGGTGCGGGCGTCGGTGAACGCGCGCATCGCGTCGAAGCTGTGATCGTAGGATTCGAGCCCCAGCCAGCGCAGCGTGACCGGCCATTCACCGGCCTCGAGGGCGGTGTCGGACGTGTCGGCTGTGTCTTGTGGGAGGGCGAGCGGTGTGGCGGACATGATCCCGGTAGTTTACCGAAAGTGGATCATGCCCGCCGATGGTGAATTCGCATGCTTGCGATGACAAAACCGAATAGTTGCCGAAGGCTTCAGACGGTTCTCCAGCCGGCGCGGAAACGCTGCGCGAGTCGTTCGATGCCTGCCGAGAACCACTGGATCGCGCGTTCGTCGCAACGAGGGACGATCGTGAAGACGACATACGCCGGCTGTTCGCCTTCCACCGACAGCCAGAGCCGCTCGCGTTCGCGCAGCTTGAGGCTGTCGCCGGGTTCGAGCCAGTAGTCGTCGATGTCGTTGCTGCGCGTCGCCCAGACCGCGTTGCCCTGCACCGCGAGTCGCGTGCCGCGGGCAATGCGCATCGGCACGGTTTCGCCCGGCTTGATCTCGAAGGTGACGCTTGTTGAAATTTCTCGCATGACCGACTCCGCCAAAGGAACGTTTCGATGACTACAATCCTAGGCGTGGCAAGGCATCAGGCAAAACGATCTATTTTCACCGCTATGTGAGCCAATTTGACAACGCACCCGGCGACCCTGCATATGGACCTGCGACAGCTTCCCGCGTTGAACGCGTTGCGCGCCTTCGAGGCCGCGGCGCGTCATGAAAGCTTTTCCCGCGCCGCCGACGAGCTTTTCGTCACGCATGGCGCCGTCAGTCATCAGATTCGCGCGCTGGAGTCCGAGCTCGGCGTGCCGCTGTTTGCCCGCGACGGCAAGCGCGTGCGGCTCACGGATCGCGGCCGGCAGTACGCCACGGAGGTGCGCGCGGCGCTGCTCGCGCTGGCGGAATCCACGCGCCGCATCCGTTCCGGCGACCGCGACCGGCGCCTGATCGTGTCGATGCTGTCGTCGTTCGCGGCGCGCTGGCTGACGCCGCGCGTGGGCCGCTTCATCGAGAAGCATCCGGAGATCGACCTCGAACTGCTGTCGACGAACGCGCTCACCGACTTCAACCGCGACGACGTGGATGTGGCGATCCGCTTCGGCTACGGCAAGTACGCGGGCGTTCACACGGAGGAACTGCTGGACGAGGTGTTCTTTCCGGCGTGCTCGCCGAACTTTCGCGGCGGCGACCTGCCGCGCGTGCCGGCCGATCTGGCGAACCTGCCGCTGCTGCGCTCGGACGAGGAACTGTGGCGGCCCTGGTTCGACGCGGCCGGACTGACCGACCTCGCGGAACCGAAACGCGGCGTGCTGTATGAGGATTCGTCGAATTTGCTGCAGGCGGCCATCGACGGCCAGGGCATTGCACTCGTGCGCCGCTCGCTGTCGATGCAGGAGATTCTCGCGGGACGGCTCGTGCGCCTGTTCAACGTGGACGGCCCGAGCCCGTGGAAGTATTTCTTCGTGTGCCCACCCGCGCTGCTCGAGACGGCGCGGGTGCAGGCATTCAGGAACTGGGTGTTCGACGAGGCCGAGCAGTTCAGGCAGCTCTACGAGCGCACGCCCGCCGTCTGCGACGCCCCCGCCGGCACGCTCAAAGCACTATCTTGACCATCGGATGGCCGGTCAGCGCGCGATAGATGTCGTCGAGATGGGCGCGATTCTGCGCCTTCACCGTGCAGGTGAGGCCCGTGTAATTGCCGCCCGACGACGGCCGGGTCTCGACGCGCGAGGCATCGAAGTCCTGGTCGAACTGCTTCAGCACGCCGACGATCGTGTCCTGGAACTCCGGATGCGACTTGCCCATCACCTTGATCGGGAAATCGCACGGGAAGTCGAACAGTTCGTCGGCGCTGTGCGCGGCGGCGTCGGTGGGATCGGTGGCTTGAGGCTTCGAGTCTGGTTTCGTATCGGACATGATGTTCTCCTTCACTTCGCGCGCGGCGCCTCGTCGGCGAATTCGCGCGCCTTGGCCCGCTGATAGGCCTCGTACAACGCAGCATAGACCGGACCGGGACGGCCGTCGCCGACCCGCGCTCCGTCCAGTGTCGTGACCGGCATCACTTCCTTGGTCGCGGAGCTGATCATGATTTCATCGGCGGAACGCAGTTCGGCTTCGCTGATGTCGCGTTCCTCGAAGGCAATTCCGGCATCCTTCGCCAGCGTCTCGATCAGGCTATACCGAATGCCTTCCAGAATGCGCGGCCCGCGTGGCGCGCCCAGCAGCACACCTTGCTTCACGATCCACACGTTCGACGACGAGCCTTCGGTCAGCAGCCCGTCGCGCAACTGGATGGTCTCCAGCGCATCGTGTTCGGCCGCGTGTTGCGCCATCAGCACGTTGCCGAGCAGCGAAGTCGACTTGATGTCGCAATGCAGCCAGCGCTTGTCCTCGGCGGTCACGGCCACGGCGCCTTGCGCGCGTTCCGCCGCGCTCGGGAAGACGAGCTTGCCGAGCATGACGAACACGGTCGGCGTGATGCCCGCCGGAAACGCATGGCCGCGCCGCTTCGCGACGCCGCGTGTCACCTGGATATAGACGAGCGCATCGCCCTCGCCCGGATTCTCGGCAACCGCGCGGTCGATCAAAACACGCCAGCCGGCTTCGTCGAACGGATTGCCGATGCGAATCTTGCCGAGGCTGCGCTCGAGCCGCGCGAGATGCTGCCTCAACCGGAACGGCAGGCGCGGACCTTCGGCCTGCGCGTAGAGCGGCACGACTTCATAGACGCCGTCGCCGAAGATGAAGCCCCGGTCGAGCACGGGAATGCGCGCTTCGGAAAGCGGACCCCATTCGCCGTTCAGATACACCGTGGGATCGAAATCCTCAGACTGGCTCATCGACACCGCTCCTCATTAGTCCCGGCTTTACTTGCGCTTCTGCCACCACAACAGCGCCGAATCCCACAGACGGCCGACCATGCCGGCTTCCGGCACGTCCTGCAGCGCGACCAGCGGGAACTGCGCGACTTCCTTGCCGTCCGCCATCATCTTGACCGAACCGATCTGCTGGCCCTTCTTGATCGGCGCGACGATCAGCTGATCCTGCGTGACGGTCGGCTTGACCTTGTCGCCGAGGCCCTTGGGCACGGTGATGTACTGATCCGTCGTCACACCGGCCTGCACGTTGTTGGCCGAACCCTTGTAGACGCGCGGCGACGCGATCACCTGATCCGCCTTGTACAGGCGCAGCGCGTCATACGCGGTGTAGCCGTAGTTCAGCATCTTCAGGCTGTCCTGCACCCGGTTGTGCTCTTTCGGCTCGCCCATCATCACGGACACCAGACGGCGGCTCGCGTCGGGAACGCCCGTCAGCGGACGCTTCGCCGAGGCGATCAGGCAATAGCCGGCAGCCTTCGTGTGGCCGGTCTTCAGGCCGTCGACCGTCGGATCGATCCACAGCAGGCGGTTGCGGTTCGGCTGCTTGATCTTGTTGTAGGTGAAGTCCTTCACCGAGAAGATGCCGTAGTACTCGGGGAAGTCGCGGATCAGGCGCGCGGACAGCACGGCGAGGTCGCCGGCGGTCGTGTAGTGCTGCGGGTCGGGCATGCCGTTCACGTCGGCATAGTTGGTGTGCGCCATGCCGATGCGCTTCGCCGTGGCGTTCATCAGCTGCACGAAGTTGCTTTCGCTGCCGCCGACCAGTTCCGCCAGCGCGATGGCCGCGTCATTGCCCGACTGCACGATCATGCCGTACACGAGATCGTGCACGGTGACCGGCTTGTTTGCCTCGATGAACATGCGCGACTCGTCGGTCTTCACGCGGCGCACGGCCTCGCTCGGCATGACGGTCTGGTCCATGTTGATCTTCTTCGCCTTGAGCGCGTCGAAGACGAGGTAGGCGGTCATCAGCTTGGTGAGCGAAGCGGGCTCGACACGTTCGTCGGGATTGCCGGACGCGAGCACCTGATTGCTGGTGGCATCGACGAGCACCCACGAGTTCGCCGTCACATCGGGCGGCGGGACTTGCGCGTAGGCGCTCGCCGCAGCCAGCACGGCGGGCAGGACGAGCGCGGCTTTCGTGGCAACGGAGACAGACGGAAGAGACAGGCCGGGAGGGACAAAGCGCATAGGATCGATCGGCGGAAAAAGCAGGCTGCGACGAATGGCGATCGGGGATCGGATGATCGGCGAAGCACGGGTTGAACAGGCAGACCGTCGCTGTTGGTCGGGCTTTTTGCCATCACAGCGGCCATGGCAGCGGCGCTGCGGCAAAAAGCGCTCGTTCGACAGACGGAAGCGAAATCGGTTCTCGGAAGCCGGTGTTCCCGAAGGCCGCGACGCGCGCCGGAAGGCGTCGCACGGCCGGGAACAGCGAAAAAATTCTGCGCCATTATACGCGCGGGCTGCTTGCGTCTTCCTTCGAATCTGCGTGCTTGCCGCGCGTTTTAACGTTTTTCCGAGGCGGCTTCGGCGTTTTTCGAGAGAAGCGAGCGCTGCGCGGCAGGGCGCGCGGGTGCATCGCAGGGAAGGACGATCAACGCCAGGCGTCGACGATCACGCGCTTGAGGATATGCAGCTTGCGATGGAAGAAGTGCTCGCCGCCAGGGATCACGACCACCGGCAGTTCCTGCGGCCGCGCCCAGTCATAGACCGACTGGATGGGCACGGTGTCGTCCACTTCGCCGTGGATCACGAGCGTGCTCTCCGGCACCGGCGCCACTTCCCAGCGGCTCGCCGCCGTGCCGACCAGCACCATGCGCTCGATGGGCTTGCCCGCTTCGAGCAGACGCTTCGCCACATGCGACAGCACGAAGGTGCCGAAGGAAAAGCCCGCGAGCACGATCGGCACGTCCGACTGGCCGGGCTGCGCGCGCATGTGGTCGATCAGCGCGAGCAGATCATCCTGTTCGCCGATGCCGTTGTCATGCTCGCCGCCGGTTTGCCCGACGCCGCGAAAGTTCGAACGGTAGGTGGTGTAGCCGAGTTGCACGAAGGTGCGCGCGAGCGTCTGTGCGACCTTGTTGTCCATGGTGCCGCCGAACAGCGGATGCGGATGGGCGACCAGCGCGATGCCGCGCGGCGACGTGTCCGGCTGGTCGAGCGCGCATTCGATCTTGCCGACCGGCCCGTCGATCAGGAACTTCTCGGTTTGCGCGTTCATGCGGGTTGATCGATCAGCAGGCGTTCGACGATCTTGCCATTGGCCAGATGCGAATCCACGATTTCGTCGATATCGGTTTCATCGACATACGTGTACCACGTGCCCTCCGGATACACGACCACGACGGGGCCGAGTTCGCAGCGGTCGAGGCAGCCCGCCTTGTTGATGCGCACCTGGCCTTCGCCCGCGAGGCCCAGTTTCTTGACGCGCTTCTTGGCATATTCCTGCATGGACTGCGCGTTGCAGTTGGCGCAGCTCGGCCGCGCGGCGCCCGGTTCGCGCTG
Organism: Caballeronia sp. LZ035; assembly: GCF_031451175.1. NCBI lineage: Bacteria > Pseudomonadati > Pseudomonadota > Betaproteobacteria > Burkholderiales > Burkholderiaceae > Caballeronia > Caballeronia sp. LZ035. Next base: position 501,005 of record NZ_JARUXS010000001.1, on the reverse strand, counting down.
GTTCAGGCAGAAGAACACGTGATACTTGTAGAAGGAATCCATGAGTCTGGCACGCTGAGAGTATCGGCCGATTATAGCCAGCGATGTTCGTGCCCGCTCCGGGCCGCACTCGGCCAGGCTCAGCGCGCCCGCTGCGCGCGCCGCCGCGCAAGCCACGCGTGCTCCGCCGCCGACGCGAGCCACCCGAGCGCCGCGTACGGCCATACCCACGACAGCCAGTGCGCCAGTCCGTTGAAGTGCACGTAGCGGCCCTGTCGCCAGTCGGCGAGGACGATGTCGAAGTACGGGTTCACCGGCAGCAGGTTCACGAGCGCGAGCGACACCAGCAGCGCCGCCCCCGCAAGCGCCGCGCGCAGGCCGCGCGGCAGCGACACCGAGAGCAGTGCCGCCAGCATCGCGATGGCGACGCCTTCGAGCGCGCCGTCGGTGGCCCAGTCGAAGGTGAGTCCGGCGCGCGATTGCAGGAAGGTCGCGCCCGCCTTCGCGAACAGCGTCAGCGCGACGAGACCCAGCATCAGGCGCATGCGCGGCGCGCGGGTGCGCGTCAGGAGCGTCGCCAGCACGAGCGCGCCGAACAGGCTGCTCGACGTGATGAGCGCCTCCCATGCGTCGTCGGGCAGCAGCGCGCCGAGCCGGTCCGGCCAGCTCTCCACGTCCCAGGCGACGGGCGTCCACGCGAGGATCGCATCCTGCATCGCCGGGTCGAGCGTGTCCCACAGCACGCGCGGCAGATCGCCGCCGCCGAACAGATAGGGCGCCGGGAACATCGCCGCGAACGGCCACAGCGCCGTCAGTCCGATCACATACGCCGCGTCGCGCTCGAACCAGGTGAAGCGGATGCGCCGCAACAAGCCACGATCGAGCAGCGCGCTCGTGGCGGGCGCGACCAGCACGCCGCCGAGCAGCGCGCCGAACGCGTTGGCCGCGAGATCGAGGTTCGAGGCGACGCGCGTCGGCAGATAGGTCTGAATCGCTTCCATCGCGCCCGACAGCAGCGTGCCGCCCGCCAGCGCCGCGCCCACCGCGAGCGTGCCGCGCCAGCGCGGATAGAGCGCAAGCACGATCAACGCGCCGAGCGGCATATAGCCGAGCACGTTGGTGACGACGTCGAAGACCGTCAGGTATTGCGGCAGCGGATCGGTGAGATAAGCGAACGGACTCAGGCCGAGCGAGCGCCAGCCGGTGAACGGATACAGCGAGCCATACACGACGAGCGCCGCATATGCGGCGAGCGCCTGCCGGGAAAACGCCGACGGGCGGCGCTGCCATTGCTTGATCGTCATGAGCCGCCCGGATGCCTCCGTGCAGGGCGGATGAAAGGACAGCAGCGCGTCATCGCGCGGCGGCGAGCGGTTGTGCGGCGAGCCACGCGGAGACCTGCGCGATCACATCGTCCGAGGCGGCCGCCAGCGCCTGTGCGCCGCCCGCCGCATTCGCGCTGCGCGCGGGCACGCTGGCGCTGAAGCTGCGCTGGCCCACCACGCGGCCCTGCTGCGTGAGCGTCGCGCGCACGTCGATGACGCCGCGGCTCTGCTCGGGCGCATCGAAGTCCTGTTCGAAGCGGGTCAGCTCGACTTCGAGCAACGGCGCGGCGCGCACCGGATCGGCGCCCGACAGGATCGGACCGCGCGCCGCGAGCGCATCGCGCAGGCGCTGCGTCAGCAGGCGAGCCGGCGGCATCGTCCAGTGGCTGTCGGAGTAGGTCGCGATACGCTGTGCATCGACGTAACTCAGGCGATAGGCGAACGCGTCCGTTTCGAGATTGCGCGGCGCGGCCACGGCCAGCACCTTGACCGGCGGCAGCGGCAACGCCCCCGCCGACGCATTCTCGACCCGCAACGCGCCCAGGTCATAGCGGGCATTCGGCATCGCGTCCGGCGTCGAGGCGCAGCCTGCCAGCAGCGCGACGCACGCGCACGCGCCAGGAATCAGGCGAGCCCCCCAGGCGGTCTTCATGTCGATGTTTGGCATGTCGTTCTCTCACTCAATGCGCGGGCTGCGCGGGCCACGAGAAACCCGCTTCGCCCGGTCCCGGGGCCTGCTTCGGCGCGCCGAACAGCACGCTGCGCGGATTGGTGCTGAAGGCATCGGCGGCGCGGTCCACCGAACGCGCGGCGGCGCTCACGTCGTCGCTGAACGAATAGAAGCGCGGCAAGGCCTCGAATCCCACTCGCGCCGTCACGAAGCGCAGCGATTCGTTCATGTCGGCAAGCGAAGCGCTGGCGTCCTCGGCGGCCTTGCCCGCCTTGTTCAGATTCGTGACGAGCGGACCGTCCGGGCGATTCAGGTTCTGCACCAGCTGATTGGTCGAGGCGAGCGTCGTGTCGAGCTGCTTGAGCGTCTTGGGCAGTTCCGCCGTCGCCGGCTGCACCTGGCTTGCGAGCGTCGCGATGCCGTCCGCCGCGCCCTGCAGGCTCTTCGTGGTCGCCATCAACTGATTGCGGACGTCATCGGACAGGAACTTGTCGGCGTCTTCGGAAAGGCGCTCGAAGCGCTTCAGAATGACGTCGCCGCGCTGCTGCAACTGCTCGAACAGACCGGGATGCATCGGCACTTCGGCAATGTGCTGCGCCGACGACGCCAGCGGGCTCGTGTCCTTGCCGGTGTCGTCCAGCTGCACGAAGGCGATGCCCGTCACGCCCTGGAAGCCGAGCGTGGCGAAGGTCGAGTGCGTCATCGGCGCGTTCTGGTCGACGAGAATGCGGATGCGGATCTGCCCCGGATGGGCTCGGTCGAAGCTGATCGACTGCACCTTGCCCACGCCCAGCCCGCGATAGCGCACCGAGGCATCCGTGTAGAGGCCGGTCACGTTGGTGCGCGCGATCAGGTCGTACGGCACGCGCACCGTACGGTCCACGTTGAAGAAGAACACGGCGAACGCAATGGCCAGCACGAGGGCGATCGTGAACAGCCCGGTCCAGAACGCATGTGATTTGTTTTCCATCGGCAGGTTCCTTTGACTTCGCGGCGGCGCCGGCTTCGTCCATGCGTGATGCGGCTACTTGTTGACGGTGATCGGCGCGTCCTCGAGCGCCGCCGCGGGCAGCTTCGCGCGGCGCTCCGGCGGCAGCGCCTGCAGCGCGCGGCGCCCGCGCCGCCCGAGAAAATACTCGCGGATGAACGGATGATCCACCGCGCAGGCCTCCTCCACCGGCGCCGCGACGAGCACATGCTTGTCGGCCAGCACGGCGACGCGGGTGGACAGCGCCACCATCGTATCGAGATCGTGCGTGACCAGCACGACGGTCAGGCCCAGCGCGCGATGCAGCGTGGCGATCAAATCGACGAACTCGTCCGAGGCCTTCGGATCCAGGCCGGCCGTGGGTTCGTCGAGAAACAGCAGTTCCGGCTCGAGCGCGATCGCGCGCGCAATGCCCACGCGCTTGACCATGCCGCCCGACAGCGCCGAAGGCATCTTGGTCGCGTGCTTGCACGACAGCCCGACCATCTCCAGCTTGAGCATCACGAATTCGCGGATCAGGTCTTCGGGAATCTTGCCGAGCTCGCGGAACGGCTGCGCGATGTTGTCGTACACCGTCAGCGACGAGAACAGCGCGCCCTGCTGGAACATCATGCCGGAGCGCGTGCGCAGCATCTTGGCGGTGTCCTCGTCCATGCGCGCCCATTCCTCGCCGAGCACATGGATGCTGCCCGAAGTCGGCGCTTCGAGCCCGAGCATCTGCCGCACGAGCGTGGTCTTGCCCGAGCCCGAGCCGCCCAGCAGCGCGACGATCTCGCCGCGCCGCACATCGAGGTCCAGATGTTCGTGAATGACCGTGCGGCCGTAGCGCTTGGTCACGTCGCGCACTTCGATCACCGGCTCCGCGATGACGGGCGGCGGCTGATGGCGGACGGCGGTGGCGAGCGTCGTGGACATGTGCGTCTACAGCCCCACGTTCTGGAACAGGATGGCGAACACGGCGTCGGCGAGGATCACCACGGTGATCGACGACACCACCGACGTGGTCGTGCCTTCGCCGAGACTCTGCGAATTCGCCTTGATGCGGAAGCCGAAATGACACGCGGTCAGCGCAATCAGCATGCCGAACACGACGCCCTTGCCGAGCCCGATCCACAGATTGGCGATCGGCACGACCGAGGGCAGCGAGCGGACGAAAAAATTCATGTCGATGGACAGCACGAGCTTGGCAGCGAGCGCGCCGCCCATCAGCGCGACGATGTTGGTCCACATGACGAGCAGCGGCATCGCGACGCCCAGCGCGATCACGCGCGGCAGCACGAGCCGCAGGCCATGCGGGATGCCCATGACCTGCATGGCGTCGAGCTCCTCGGTGACGCGCATCACGCCGATCTGCGCGGTGATCGCGGAGCCCGAACGGCCGGCGACCAGAATGGCCGAGAGCACCGGCCCGAGTTCGCGGATCACCGAGAGGCCGAGGATATTGACGATGTACTGGTTCGCGCCGAACGCGCGCAGCTGCTGCGCGGAAAGATAGCTCAGCACGATGCCGATCAGGAACGCGACGAGCGCGGTGATCGGCAGCGCCTGGGCGCCGGCGCTATAGATGTTGGCGGAGATTTCGGTCCACGGGATACGGCGCGGACGGCGCACGAGACCGACCAGGTCCAGCATGAAGCCGCCGAACAGCGCGAGGCCGCCGTGGAGGTGGTCGAAGAACGTGAAGATCAGCTGGCCGAGCCGCGTGACGGGATCGATGCGATCGACGGGCTCGGGCTCCTCGCGCTCGGCGTCGAGCAGCGCGACGCGCTCGAAGATTTCACGCTGGGTGTCGGACAGCTCGATGGCGGCGGGCATCTTGCGGCCCCAGATGCGCCAGAGCGCCTGGCCGCCGACGTGATCCAGACGGTCGATGGCCAGCAGGTCCCATTCGCCGATCGCCTCCCGCCCGATGGCCCGCAGCCGCCGCGTGACGCCGCTCTTGGCCCGGTCGCGGGCGAGCGCGAGCGCGGTCCACTGACCCGAGAGCCGGACCACCTTGCCCTGCTGACCGGCTTCCACTCTCAGGCGCGGCGGCGTGTCGAAGTCCAAGGATCGATGGCGCGGTAAGACGCGGTTAAGGGTGAAGGGACATTGTAGCGAAGGTTGGTTTGGGGAAGCGGGATGGGGGTTGCGGGCACGATGGGCGCTGCGCGTGAAACTGGGATTTTTCGGCTTGTCATGCGCTTGAGGCGTCGCGCTATGATGACTTCATCAATTCGAGGGCATATCACATGGACGGAAAACTGGATCCGCGTATTTCCGAATTCGAGTCCTTCGAGGACGCCGAACGCTACCAAAAATGGTTTCGCGAGGAGGTTGAGGCTTCGCTTTCAGACCCTGTACCATCCATTCCCCACGACGAGGTGTTCGCGGAAATGGACGCATTGATCGCCGCACGGCGCAGGGCTCGGCATGCTCGTTGAGTGGAGGCCGCGCGCACGTAGGCAGCTGAAGGAAATCTACGAATACATCGAAGAGCGTGACCCGCCGGCGGCTGAAAGCCTGGTTGAATCGATCAGGGAAAGTGTCATGACCTTGGCTGAGAATCCTTTCATTTATCGCCGTGGACGCGTTCCCAACACACGTGAAATGGTCGTTCACCCGAATTACCTCGTGATTTATCGGGTCAGCGACCGCGTCACCGTGCTGAACGTGCTACATGCCCGAATCCGCTATCCCAGCGAGAACGAAATTTGACTGCCTTTACGAATCAAGTCTCGAACGCTGGGTATGAGGTCCGCGACGCTCTCCTGCAAGGCCGCCGGGAAGCCGGTCTCAATCAAGCGCAGATCGGGGAATGTATGGGCATGACCGGGTGGGCGGTAGCGGGCCTCGAAAGCTTGCTCGTCAGCGAAACACATTCGCTTTCCATCGCCACCCTCCGAAAGTACGCGGCGGCCTGCGGCAAGACACTGCACATCGCTTTCGTATAAGCGTTCACAGGCGTGGCGTCGCTCGGCGCACGGCTACAATAGCCAGCATGAACCCGACTCCCTTCGCCCCTGACGCGCCGTGGCGCATCGACCTCACACGGCTTGCGACGCTCGCCGAGCGTCCCGCCCGCGACTGGACCATCGATATCGTCGACGAAACCGGCTCGACGAACGCCGACCTGATGACGCAACTGCGCGCCCTGCCGCGCGACAGCACACCGGCGCCCTGCGCGCGCGTCGCGTATTCGCAGACCGCCGGACGCGGGCGGCGCGGCCGTGCGTGGCTCGCCGAACCGGGTAACGCACTGCTGATGTCGGTGGGCTGCGTGCTGAAGCGGCCGGTCGAAGGGCTTTCCGGGTTGAGTCTCGCGATCGGCACCGCCGTGCTCGACGCGCTTTCGCGCCTGCCGCTCTCACCGTCCGCGCGGCCTGCGCTGAAGTGGCCCAACGACGTCCTGCTCGACGACGGCAAGCTCGCGGGCATCCTGATCGAAACCGCGTGGAACACGCCCGGCGCCACGGCCGTCGTGATCGGCATCGGCGTGAACCTGCACGGCGCCGAACAACTCGCCACACAGGTCGAAGATGCGAACCGGTCGTCTTCGGCGTCCGCATCGTCGTCCACGCCCGGCGCCGCGCCGGCGGCCCTCGCGCGCGCATGGCCCGACGCGAACCTGACCGAGACGCTCGCGGCCCTGCTCAACGCGCTCGACACCGCGCTGCCGCGCTTCGAGGCCGAAGGCTTCCGGCCGTTCCGGCAACGCTGGCTCGACGCGCACGCCTGGGCCGGCCGCGAAGTCGCGCTGCTCGACCAGGGTCTGGAAGTGACGCGCGGCATTGCATCGGGCGTCGACGAACGCGGCCAGTTGCTGATCGACGCGCCCGAAGGTCCGCGCACCGTCACGACCGGCGAACTCACGCTGCGGCTCGCGAGGGAGCGTCCGTGAGCGATGCGCCGGTCCTGCTGATCGATGCCGGCAACAGTCGCATCAAGTGGTCGCTCGTCGGGTCGGACGGCGCGCCGCTCGCCACCGGCGCATTCGAGCACGCGCATCATTCCACCGCCGCCGATGACGCCGCGCTCGACGCCTGGTCCGCGCTCGCCGCGCCATCGGGTGTCTGGATTTCCAACGTCGCCGGCGTGCCGGTGCAGAACCGCATCCAGCGCCTGATCGACGCGCGCTGGCCCACCGTTCCGCGCACCGTCGTCAAGGCGCAGGCCGAGCAATGCGGCGTGCGCAACGGCTACACCGAACCATCGCGGCTCGGCAGCGACCGCTGGTGCGGCCTGATCGCCGCGAGAGCCGCCTATCCGGGCGAGCATTTGCTGGTTGCGACCTTCGGCACCGCGACGACGCTCGAAGCCCTGCGCGCCGACGGCCTGTTCACCGGCGGGCTGATCGCGCCGGGCTGGTCACTGATGATGGAATCGCTCGGCAGCCACACGGCGCAATTGCCCACACTCGATGCCGCTGCCGCACGCGCCGCGCTGGACCGGACCCGCAGCCAGTTCGCCACGGACACGGCGGCCGCGCTTTCGTCCGGCTGCCGGCTGGCGCAGGCGAGCCTGATCGAACGTGCCTGGCGCGACCTGAAAGCAGACTGGCACGCCGAAGTGCGCCTCGTGCTCGGCGGCGGCGCGGCGCACGAAATCGCGGACGCGCTCGACGTGCCCTGCACGCACCACGACTCACTCGTGCTGTCCGGTCTCGCGCTCATCGCGCGCGACGCCGCTGCACCCCATTCATCCTGATTCGCTGATTCGACGGACGGAGCCCACGAATGCTGCGCTGGCTGATCGCCTTACTGATACTCGCCAACTTGCTGATGTTCGCGGTGGCGCGCGGCATGGTCGGGCCGCTGCCTGCCGCGGGCGCGCGCGAGCCGCATCACCTGTTGCAGCAGGTGCATCCCGAGGCGCTGAACACGCGCCCGATCCATCCGGAAGAAGCGTTCGACCAGCCGCGCGTGGGCGGTCCGGCGCCGGCGGCCAATGTGCAGTCCACACCGCTTGGACAATGACGCGGGGGCGCGTCAGGACTGCGCGCGCACCTTCCTGAGCAGCGCGGTGGTCGAGCGGTCGTGTTCGAACTCGATGGCAAGCGCCTTGCCGCCCCAGCCGCGCACGAGTGCCGCTTCGGCGAGCTTGTCCATGTCGTAGTCGCCGCCTTTCACGAGCACATCCGGGCGCAGCGCGCCGATCAATTCGAGCGGCGTCGATTCACCGAACTTCACGACCCAGTCCACGCTTTCCAGCGCGGCGAGCAAGGCCATGCGGTCGTCCTCGTGATTGATCGGACGATCGTCGCCCTTGCCGAGCGTGCGCACCGACGCATCGCTGTTCACCCCGACGATGAGCGTTGCACCGAGCGCCTTGGCATCGGCGAGATAGGTCACATGACCGCGATGCAGGATGTCGAACACGCCGTTGGTGAACACGACGGGACCGGTCAACCCTGGGCGCAGCGCGGCGAGCGCGTCGCGCGTGATGATCTTGCGTTCAAAGATGGCGGACATGACGGGACTCGTTGCGGGTTTCTGAAAGCGCGCATTGTGCCACGGCCGCTCCAGGGCGGATGACGTGGCGATCCAGGTGCGCGACACATAAGCAAACGGCCCGCCGACATGTGCCGGCGGGCCGTTTCCGAATCACTGCGCGATGCGCGCGTAACTGATCAATCAGGCAGGCTGTTCAGCCGCTCCGCCAGCCGTTCCGGCCTGCAGTCGCTGCACCACTTCCTTGCGATAGCGATTCAATTCCTGCGCCGTCGCGAACGAACGCTCGAACAGAATGGACAGATTGTGCAGGATGCGTTCGACGACCTTGCGCTCCCAGCTGTCGTCGAAGCGGATCTGGTCGTCCAGCCAGCGTTCGAGCCATTCCGGATCGGGCAGGCGGGATTGCACGGTATCGCGCGGAAACAGCGCCTGATTGACGTGCAGGTTCGTGGGGTGCAGCGGCTTTTCGGTGCGACGCGCCGACGCCATCAGCACGCCGATCTTCGCAAACGCGGCGCGCGCCGTGTCGCCCGCGTTCGTGAGCGCCTTCTTCATGTAGCGCAGATACGCGCCGCCATGCCGCGCTTCGTCGCGCGAGATGGTTTCGTAAATATGCTTGATGACCGGCTCGGTATGCCATTCGGCCGCGCGGCGATACCAGTGGTTGAGGCGAATTTCGCCGCAGAAATGGAGCATCAGCGTCTCCAGCGGCGGCGCGGGATCGAACTCGAAGCGCACGGCGTGCAATTCTTCTTCGCTCGGCACGAATTCGGGCTTGAAGCGGCGCAGATATTCCATCAGCACCAGCGAATGCTTCTGTTCCTCGAAGAACCACACACTCATGAACGCGGAAAAGTCGCTGTCATTGTGGTTGTCGCGCAGGAACATCTCGGTTGCGGGAAGCGCGGACCATTCGGTGATCGCGTTCATCTTGATGGTCTTGGCCTGCTCGTCGGTCAGCAGGGACGCATCGAACCGGTCCCATGGAATGTCCTTCTCCATGTCCCAACGGACGGATTCCAGCGATTTATACAATTCCGGATAAAGCATGGTGTTCATAGTCCACCCTTGATGCGACTTATGCGACGTTATATCTGTAATGACCGTCGGTTCTCGCTTGCCGAAATCCAGGCCCGCGAACGACGAAGCTTTCAATTTTACGCGGGATTCGGTCGGCCGAAGACAAAAAGCGACAACGAAGCGCCTCGATCTGCGCTGCGGCAACGCGTCGCGTCCCGCCTGAAACACTGCACTTCCCCGTGCAGATGTCCCGTGTCGTACGTCTTGTTCTACCGTGGGTGAGGAGCGAAACCTGTGCCTGAGGTATGGTCAAGTGGCGCTGAGCCTGCCGCCAACGTGCCGGCGACGCAGTATGGCGTATCCATGTGACAGTTCACGTGACGCTGACTGGATACGCCTGCACTCGCTTGAATCGTGCTGGCCCACACTCCGCGGACCTGTCAGTCCGCCCGGTGCCGGGCCTGCATCGCGTGCAAACGCTCGCCTGAACGAGCGTCATTGATCATAGCATGGCCGACTCACGCCATTCGGCGACCACTTCGTCGATCGGCGTAAGCCCGGCCACGTGTTGCACGTCGTCGTGAATCTTGCGGCGCAGCGCGGGACTGCTGCCGCCCGCCCAGATGCGCACCTGCGGCGGCAACAGCTTGCGCAAGTCGTTCAGGCCATTGACAACGGACTGCGCCGGCATCACCGCCGTGAACGACAGCGCGACGATATCCACGTCGTGCGCCGTGACCGCGGCCGCAATGTCGTGCAACGGCGTCTGCAAACCCAGCTGGACGCACTCGCATTCGGAGAGCACGAACATCGCCTCGGCCATCAGGATGCCGAGGCCATGCCCTTCGCCTGAAAGCGTCGTGAGCAGCACGCGTGGACGGCTGCCGCGCCCGCGCGTGGCGTCGGCCAGCGGACGCATCAGATTGCGCAGCGTGGTCTGGATGGATTCGCTGAACAGATGTTCATGGAACACCTGCAAGGTCCCGGCGGCCCACGCATTGCCGACGCGCGCGGACAACGGCGCCACGACATCCAGTACGAAACGTTCCAGGCCGTCGCGCGTGGCACGCTTGAGCAGGCCAAAGCGAAAGTCGTCGTATTTGCTGGCGCGCAGCAGCGAAATCAGATGATCGAGTTCAACGTCCGGCGCATCCTGGCCGATGCCCGAGCTTTCGGCGAGGTGCTGCAACGTATCGATCGACTGGCCGAGCACCTTGCTCGGACGATGCCCCGCGTCGAGCAGACGCTTGACGAGCCGCAGCTTGGTGACCTGCTCCTGCGGATAGAGCCGCTCGCCGCCCGGCGAACGCATGGGCCGCGGAAAGCCGTAGCGACGCTCCCAGACACGCAGCGTGTCCTTGGTCAGACCAATCTCCTGCGCGATCGCGCCAATGCCGATACCGACGCCCGCGGCAGTCGCAGCGGGCCGTGGCATGGGCTCGGGAAGGCCGGCGCCATCCGGAAGCGGCTTCGAAATGAGTTCTTGTTGTGGCGAAGTTGTCATGGACAAATTTAATGAAACAACTCTGGTCGTGTCGAAATGGCTTACCTTTTCGACCAACAACATGGACAAAGTTCAGCACCGTCTACTTTTCATCATAGACAGAATTTGAGCGATTGGGTGCGTCGAAGCGCCCTGCCGCCCGTTTTCGATACGGAGGAGCGAGGCGTTCGGATGCGTGGAGAAACGCGAATTGTTCGACGGGATGAATGGCGGGCGGGTCTTGCCGGCGATCCGGAAGCGCCGGAAGCTGAAACGGCGACGCAGGCTGCGTCGCCGTTTCATCGGATCAATTGTCCACCACAGGATTTCAGGCGGGCTTCTTCCTGGGCGGCGTTTTCCGCGCGGGCGCCTTTTTCGCCCCTGCGGCCGAAGACGCGGGTTCAGCGTCGGCCGCCGCTTGCGTGCCCGGCTCCGCTGCCGGTGGTTCGCCCGCGCCCGCCGCGCCGGTCGGCGGCGTCATCCCAGGCTGCAGCATCGCCAGATGCGCAAGCTGGTTGAATTGCGATTGCAGGACGTTCCACCAGCCCGACGGATCAAAGCCAGGCGGCGGCGCAGCCGTTTCCCTGTCCTGGGCCTCTTCTTCATCGGCGGGAGCCTGGGGTGCGGCCGCTTCCTGCGTCCGCGCTTCGGCTTTCGCGGCGGACACCCCGCCCATCGGCCAGCCGGAGGCAGCACTGCGCGACTGCTCCGCCGCCTGCTGTGCGCTCTCGACCGAGGTCTGCGCATACGCGCCGAACGCACGCAGGGTGGCAAGCGTCGCGCGCTGCACTTCAAGCGCCTGAATCGCCGACTGCAACATGTTGAGATTGAGCTTCAGCCATTGCTCGACAGCGCGCATGTCGGTCACGCGCTTGTCGAGTTCCTCGATATTCGTGAGGGGCGCGAGCATGTCCGACATCATCGAAAGAGACGGTCCCACGCCCTGCCCGCCGCCCGGCATCGCGGCGGCAAACGGATTCAGACGCATCAGTTCCCACATCTTGCCCATCATGTCCGCCTGACCGAATCCGGGAAAACCGGGAATCGTGTAGGGCGGCGTTCCGCCAGGGTGATCGGTCATTCGACTCTCCTTGTATTGCGTGTGTGTTCGCACTCAACGCGCAGGCTCAGAACGGCGCGCCGCCGGGAAAGTCCGGCGCGCGCCGCTCGCGCAGCGAGCGCATGCCTTCGTGCACATCGGGTCCGGCGAAGCCCATGAATTCAAGCGCAAGCGACGTATCGAAGGTTGGGCCCGCCGAGCGCAGCCAGTTGTTGAGCGCGTACTTGGTCCAGCGGATCGCGGTCTGCGAGCCCTGCGCCAGCCGGTTCGCCACTTCGATCGCCTTCGGCATCAGTTCGCTCTCGTCCACGGCGAGCGACACCAGCCCGATGCGCTCCGCTTCCTCGCCGCTCACCGGCTCGCACAGCAGCAGATAGTACTTGGCCTTCGCCATGCCGCACAGCAGCGGCCAGACGATTGCAGCGTGATCGCCGGCCGCGACGCCCAGGCGCGTGTGCCCGTCGATGATGCGCGCCGACTTCGCCGCGATCGAGATATCCGCCAGCAATCCCGCCACCAGCCCCGCGCCGACCGCCGGGCCGTGCATCGCGGAGACGATCGGCTTGCCGCAGTTGATCACGTTGTACACGAGATCGCGCGCCTCGCGCCAGACGCGCGCGCGCACGTCGAAGTCGTTCGCCATCTCCTCGACGAGTCCGAGGTCGCCGCCCGCCGAGAAGCCCTTGCCTTCGCCGCGGATCAGCGCGACGCGCGTCTCCGGATCGCGATCGATGTCGCGCCAGATGTCCGCGAGTTCGCGATGCATGTTGGCGTCGGCGGTGGACAGGCCGCTCTTGTTCGCGCCCGCGCCGGGCATCACCACTTCGAGCACGCCGTGCGGATGGCGGCGCAGTTCGAGCGATCGATAGCCCGAGTACATGGAGAGGTCGCTCATGATCCTGTCAGATGAAGAGTCAGCGCGGCTGGTAGAGCCACTTGCCGTCGCGAATCTCGACCATCACGCGTGCGCGCTGGTCGAGGCCGATGTGATCGTTGGGCGTCATGTTGACCTGCCCGTTGGTGTCGGCGAACTGCTTCGTGCCTTCGAGCGCGTCGCGCAGCGCGCTGCGGAACGCCGGCGTGCCGGGCGCGCCCGCTTTCATCGCGATGGGCACCGCGCGATTCAGCAGCATGCCCGCGTCCCACGTGTACGAGCCGAACGCCGATACCGTGCCCGCGCCCTGTTTCGCCTCGTACAGTTTGATGTAGTCGAGCGCGAGGCGCTTCGCGGGATGATCGTCCGGCAATTGCGCGGCGACCAGCACGGGGCTGGTCGGCAGGAAGGTGCCGTTGCAGTCCGCGCCGCACACGCGCAGGAAGTCGCGGTTGCCGACGCCGTGATTGTGATAGATCAGCCCCTTGTAGCCGCGCTGCGCCAGCGTCTTCGGCGGCAGCGCGGCGGGCGTGCCGGCGGCGCCGACCACCACCGCGTCCGGCTTCGTCGCGAGGATCTTGAGGATCTGTCCGGTGACGCTCGGGTCGGTGCGGTTGAAGCGCTCGTTCGCGACCACGCGGATCTTGTGCAGTTCGGCGAACTTCGCGACTTCGGCATAGAAGGTCTCGCCGAGCGCGTCCGCCTGGCCGATGTAGGCCAGCGTCTTCACGCCGTGATTGCTCGCATGTTCGGCGATGGCGGAGGCCATCATCGCGTCGGTCTGCGGCGTCTTGAAGACCCAGCGCCGCTTGTCGTCGACGGGTTCGATGATCTTCGCCGACGACGCCAGCGAAATCATCGGCGTCTGTCCCTGCGCGACGACGTCGATCATCGCGAGCGAGTTCGGCGTGATGGACGAGCCAATGATCGCGTCGACCTGGTCCTCGCTGATGAGCTTCTTGGTGGTCTGCACGGCCTGCGTGGTGTCCGAGGCGTCGTCGAGGACGATGTAGTCGACCGGCCGGCCGCCCATCTCCTTCGGCAGCAACGCCACGGTGTCGCGCGCCGGAATCCCGAGCGACGCGGCCGGTCCCGTCAGGGAGAGCACGAGGCCGATCTTCACGTGCTGCGCGCTCTGCGCGAAGGCTGCCGTCGCGGCCAGCGTCATCGCCGCGCTCACCAGAAACTTCCACTTGCCTGCCGCCATGCGAGTCTCCTTTTTTGTTTGTTCTGATCGCTGCGCAAAGCAGCCCGGCAAAGTGTAAGGCGCGGCTCGCGCGCCCCGCATCGGGCGAAACCCGTTGCAGCGCGCGGCTCTTCAGTGTTCCGGCTGCACCACCGCCTGATCGATGGCGCCGAAGATCGACTTGCCATCCGCGTCGAACATCTCGATCTTCACGCTGTCGCCGAACTTCATGAAGCCGGTTTGCGGCGCGCCGTGCTCGATGGTCTCCAGGCAGCGCTTCTCGGCAATGCAGCAGTAGCCGCGCGTCGCGTCCTTGTTGGAGATCGTGCCGGAGCCGACGATCGCGCCCGCGCGCAGATTGCGCGTCTTCGCGGCGTGCGAGATCAGTTGGCCGAAGTGGAACACCATGTCCGTGCCGCAATCCGGGTGGCCGACTTTCTTGCCGTTCCAGTGCACGGTCATCGGCCGGTGCACGCGGCCTTCGCGCCAGGCATCGCCGAGTTCGTCGGGCGTCACGGCCACCGGCGAGAACGCGGTCGCGGGCTTGCTCTGGAAGAAGCCGAAGCCCTTCGCGAGTTCGGCGGGAATCAGATTGCGCAGCGACACGTCGTTCACCAGCATCAGCAGGCGAACGCTCTTCAAGGCTTCGTCGGGCATCGCGGCCATGTGGACGTCCGAGGTGACCACCGCGACTTCGGCCTCGAAGTCGATGCCATACGATTCCGTCGCACAGACGATGTCGTCCGCCGGGCCGATGAAGTCGTCACTGCCGCCCTGATACATCAGCGGATCGGTCCAGAACTCGGCCGGCATCTCGGCGTTGCGCGCGCGGCGCACGAGTTCGACGTGATTCACGTACGACGAGCCGTCGGCCCACTGGAACGCGCGCGGCAGCGGCGCCATGCAGGCTTTGGGATCGAACGGGAAAGTGTTGCGCGCGCGGCCGAGGTTCAGCGCCTCGTACAGATCCAGCAGTTGCGGCGCGTAGAAGGTCCAGTCGTCGAGCGCGCGCTGCAGCGTCGAGACGATTCCGTCGGCGATGGCCGCCGTGCGCAGATCGCGCGAAACGACGACGAGCTGGCCGTCGCGCGTGCCGTCCTTCAGCGTGGCGAGTTTCATAGAGCGGGAAGTGACGTGGGATGACGTTAGGGGAAATGTATTTTACGATGGTGAATCCCCAAGGCCGCGCTTTCCCCCGCATTTCTCATTCATGCCATCGACCCGCTCCACCGCGCCCGACGACGACGACACACTCGACGTCAACGACCCCAACGACGCCGACATCGCCGAAGAGAAGACGCGCTCCGGCATCCAGTCGATCGAGGTGGGTTTCCGTCTGCTCGACGTGCTCACCAACGAACCCCGCGCCATGATGCTGCGTGATCTCGCGCAGCGCGCCGGCATGAGTCCGGCGAAGGCGCATCGCTATCTCGTGAGTTTCGTGCGGCTGGGCGTGGCGTCGCAGGATCCGGTGTCGGGGCGCTATGAGCTCGGCGGCTTCGCGCTGCAAATGGGTCTGGCGCGGCTCGCGCGCGTGGACGGCGTGCGGCTCGCGCGCATTGCGCTCGCGGAACTGCGTGACCGGCTGGACCAGACGGTCGGCATCGCGGTGTGGGGCAATCAGGGGCCGACGGTCGTGCACTGGATGGAGTCGAGCCATCCGGCGAAGGCGTCGCTCAAGCTCGGCGACGTGATGCCGCTGCTGTCGTCCGCCACGGGGCTGCTGTTCGCCGCCTATCTGCCGCGCAGCAAGACCCAGCCGATGCTCGAGCGCGAACTCGCCGCGACGAAGCAACGCCTCGCCGATGTCGAGCCGCTGCTGGCCGAGGTGCGCGAGCATGGCGCGGCGCGGGTCGAAGGCATGCTGCTGCCGACCATCCACGCATTCTGCACGCCTGTTTTCGACGCCACTGGCGAACTTGCGCTGGGCCTCATCGCACTGGGGCACGAAGGCGCCTTCGACACGCGCTGGGACGGCGAGATCGACGCTGCGCTGCGCGACTGCGCCCGCAGTCTGTCGTACGAACTGGGGTACAAGGAAGGCGAACGCTGAGCGCGCGACCGGCAATGTGCCGAGGAACATCGGTTCCGTCGCGCGTGTCGTAGTCCTTTCGCGTTCCTTGTCGCGTCGCCTGCGCTACGCGCGCCTTACCCTTCGCTCGATGCCATTCTTTCCGTTCCGCCGCTCTCGCCCAAACGCCGGCGAGCCGTCCGATGCCGCCCCCGAGTCCGCCGCGCCGCGCCGCTGGGGGCGCTGGGCGCTGGCCGTACTGATCGTCGCGGGACTGCACTGGAGCGCGGTGCGATGGTTCGAGCGGAATCGGCAGCCGGAGAATCCGTCGCCGGAGACGCCGCCGGTGCAGATCGAATTGCTCACGCCGAAACCGGTCGCGCCGACGCCTGCTCCAGCTCCCAAGCCCAAGCCAGTTCCGAAGCCTGCCGCCGCTGCACCGAAGCCCGCGCCCGCCGCGCCGCCTGCCGCACCGCCTGCCGCGCCGATCCTGAGCGCGACGACGCCGCAACCCGATGCGCCCGCAGCCTCATCAGGCGTGGCCGCGTCGGCGCCGGCCGCCGCTACCGGCGCATCCAGTCCCGTGCCGGCGCCAACCGCGCAACCCGCAGCCTCGGGCGACACGTTCAACGTTCCGCCAAGCGGCGAACTGCGCTATGACACGCTCGTGAACGGCATGATGAATCAGACCGGCACGATCCACTGGACTCACGACGGCCCGCATTACGAGATGGTCGTGTCGATTCCGCTGCCTTTCGTCGGCCCGTATGTGTACTCGAGCAAGGGCCATCTCGATGGCTTCGGCATCGCGCCGGAGCAGTACTCCGAGCAGCGCGGCCGCCGCGCCGCCGATATCGCCATCTTCAATCGCGAAACGAAGCAGATCGTCTACACGAAAACCCCGCAGGCGCAGCCGCTCGCCGACGGCGCGCAGGACCGCTTCAGCGTTGTCATGCAATTGTCGAGTCTCGTGCGCGGCGCGCCGGACCGGTACAAGCCGGGCGTGACCCGGCAATTCAGCGTCGCGGACAACGACAGCAGCGAGATCTGGTCGATCGAAACCGTCGGCGACGAAACCGTGCAGACTCGCGGCGGTTTCACGAGCGCGCGCCATTTCACGCGTCTGCCGCGCAAGGAAGGCGACCGCCGCAAACTCGACATCTGGCTCGCGCCGTCGATTGGCTGGCTGCCTGTGCGGATTCTGCAAACCGAGCCGAACGGGATGCAGCTGGAACTTCAGTGGGCCGGCAAGCTCGACACGCCCGCCGCACCCGCCGCACCCGCCGCACCCGCCGCACCCGCCGCACCCGCCGCACCCGCCGCACCCGCCGCACCCGCCGCACCCGCCGCACCCGCCGCACTCGCCGCACCCGCCGCGCCGGATCAAGGCGCCGGTGCGGGCACGCCGGATGCGTCAGAGGAATCCGCGCCGGACGTCCAGAACACGGCCAAGCCGTAACGGCACCGTAACGCAGACGTAACGTCCGGGATTCGCGGCCGTAACACGCCGTGACATCCACGCCGCGCGCAGGCATTGAACGCAGCAGAGCACAGTCATTCGACAACATCGCAAACCGCAGTCTTGACGGAGCCGATATGCAGTTGACCATCAATCGCATCGACACCCGCTATGTTCTCGACAACGAAGGAGGCGGCCCATGGATCGTCTTCATTCACCAACTGGCGGGCGACTTGTCCGTCTGGGACCAGATGGCCGGATACTTCCGCCATGATTTCACCGTGTTGCGCTATGACCTGCGCGGCCACGGCGAAACGACCGCCTCGCCCGACAGCTTCACGATCGACGATCTCGCCGACGACCTGGCCCAACTGCTCGACCGCCTCGGCGCGCCGACGGCGCATGTGGTCGGGCTGTCGATCGGCGGAATGGTCGCGCAGAAGCTGGCCATCCGCCACCCGGACAAGGTCGCGACGCTGACCGTGGCCGGCGCGCCCGCCTTCATCCCCGATGACGCGCGCCCGGTCTTCGCACAACGGGCAGCCTCCGTGCGCGAAAACGGCACCGCGAGTATCGTGGAACCGACGCTCGAGCGCTGGCTCACGCCCGAGTTTCGCCGGGCCCATCCTGAAGTCGTCGAGCCGATTGCGGAAACCATTGCGCGTACGCCAGCCGAGGGTTTCGCACGGGCCGCGGAGGCGGTCAGCGGCTTTGACGCCCGTGAGGGATTGTCATCCGTGGCGAAACGAACACTGGTCATTGCCGGTTTGCGTGATGTTGGCACGACACCTGCTGCTTCCAGAGTGATCGCGGACACGATCCCGGACGCGCAATTCGAAACACTCGACGCCGCGCACCTCACGCCAGTCGAGGAATCGCAACGTTTCAGCGCGCTTCTAGGAAACTTCCTACGCGATTCCGCGTGATTCTTACCGTAGCTGCTGCAAAAGAACGCCTCGATACCACGGCATCACATCGGGGCCACCCCTTGAATTCCCACTCTCTCGCTCCACTTACGATTCAGGCTGCAGGAGCAATCAAGGAATAAGGAGTGTCGCCATGCAAATGATCTACAACAGCCCCAACTATTGCGTCGTCGAGTTTCCGCCGCAGGACAACCATCTCGCGATGCGCGCTGGTGGTTACGAGATCGTCGACAAGAACACGCAGCGCGAGATCTTCATCGACGGCGCGCTCGCCGCCAAGTTTCGCGAGACTGTGCAAAAGCTGATCGAGGAAGAACCGTCGCTCGAGGACGTAGACGAATTTCTTGGCCAGTTCGACATGTTGATGAACATGCCCGTCGTGCTTCACTGATTCACCATGCGCGCGTGCCGGCATGCCGCCGGTCCGCGCCCGCCGCCGCACGGTCATGCGGCTCCGGCGACACTCGCCTCCCCGAAGACCCCGCCCATGCAACCGGCGGGGTTTTTTTTGCCGACATTGCCTTGTTTGGCGCCGCTGGCCGCGCCCGTTCGCCGGAGCGACCGCTCGTGGCTACCGCTACAATGTCAGGCTCTCCCATTTGGTGCAGGCCTCGTCCGTCATGACCCAGAACGCCATTCCGAAACCCGCGCGCGCCTACACACGCGGCGCGGTGCTGCCCGACCTGCTGCAGAAGCGCATCCTGATTCTCGACGGCGCGATGGGCACCATGATCCAGCGCTACAAGCTCGACGAAGCCGCCTATCGCGGCGAGCGCTTCAAGGACTACGAACGCGACATCAAGGGCAACAACGAGTTGCTGTCGCTCACGCAGCCGCAGGTGATCCGCGAGATTCACGAGCAGTATCTGGCGGCGGGCGCGGACATCATCGAGACGAACACTTTCGGCGCAACGAGCGTCGCGCAAGCCGACTACGGCATGGAAAAGCTGGCCGCCGAGATGAATCTCGAATCGGCGAAGCTCGCGCGCGAAGCCTGCAACCGCTACTCGACGCCGGACAAGCCGCGCTTCGTCGCGGGCGCGATCGGACCGACGCCCAAGACCGCGAGCATTTCGCCGGACGTGAACGATCCCGCCGCGCGCAACGTCACCTTCGACGAACTGCGTGACGCGTACTACGAGCAGGCAAAGGCGCTGCTCGACGCGGGCTGCGACCTGTTCCTCGTCGAAACCATCTTCGACACGCTGAACGCCAAGGCCGCGCTGTTCGCGCTGGACCAGTTGTTCGACGACACCGGCGAGCTGTTGCCCATCATGATCTCGGGCACCGTCACCGACGCTTCGGGCCGCATCCTGTCCGGCCAGACGGTCGAGGCCTTCTGGAATTCGCTGCGTCATGCGAAGCCGCTGACCTTCGGCCTGAATTGCGCGCTCGGCGCGGCGCTGATGCGGCCGTATATCGCCGAGCTGGCGAAGCTGTGCGACACCTATGTGTCCTGCTACCCGAACGCCGGCCTGCCGAACCCGATGAGCGACACGGGCTTCGACGAAACGCCGGACGTGACCTCGGGCCTGCTGAAGGAGTTCGCGTCCGCCGGCCTCGTGAACCTCGCGGGCGGCTGTTGCGGCACGACGCCGGAACACATTGCCGAGATCGCCAAGGCGCTCGCCGACGTGAAGCCGCGCGCGTTCCCGTCGCAGTATCGCGACGCAGCCTGACATCGAACCCCACACGACCCCGCACACCATGACCGATCACACGATGCGTCTTTCCGGCCTCGAGCCGTTCAACGTCAACGAGGGTTCGCTCTTCATCAACGTCGGCGAGCGTACCAACGTGACCGGCTCGAAGGCTTTCGCGCGCATGATCCTGAACGGCCAGTTCGACGAGGCGCTCGCCGTCGCGCGCCAGCAGGTGGAAAACGGCGCACAGGTCATCGACATCAACATGGACGAGGCGATGCTCGATTCGAAAGCCGCCATGGTGCGCTTCCTGAATCTGATCGCGTCGGAGCCGGACATCGCGCGCGTGCCGATCATGATCGACTCGTCGAAGTGGGAAGTGATCGAAGCGGGCCTCAAGTGCGTGCAGGGCAAGGCGATCGTCAATTCCATCTCGCTCAAGGAAGGCAAGGAGCAGTTCCTGCATCACGCGAAGCTGATTCGCCGCTATGGCGCGGCGTCGGTCGTGATGGCCTTTGACGAGAAAGGCCAGGCCGACACCTTCCAGCGCAAGACCGAGATCTGCAAGCGCTCGTACGACATCCTGGTGAACGAAGCGGGCTTCGAGCCGGAAGACATCATCTTCGACCCGAACATCTTTGCCATCGCGACCGGCATCGAGGAGCACAACAACTACGCGGTCGACTTCATCAATGCGACGCGCTGGATCAAGCAGAACCTGCCCTATGCGAAGGTAAGCGGCGGGGTGTCGAACGTGTCGTTCTCGTTCCGCGGCAACGATCCGGTGCGCGAAGCGATCCATACTGTGTTCCTGTATCACGCGATCCAGGCGGGCATGGACATGGGCATCGTCAATGCGGGCCAGCTGGGCGTGTATGCCGATCTCGACGCCGAACTGCGCGAGCGCACCGAAGACGTGGTGCTGAACCGCCGCGATGACGGCACGGACCGGCTGCTCGAAGTCGCCGACAAGTTCAAGACCGGCGCGGCGAAGAAGGAAGAGAACCTCGAGTGGCGCAACCAGCCGGTCGAGGCGCGGCTGTCGCACGCGCTGGTACACGGCATCACGAACTTCATCGTCGAGGATACGGAAGAGGTCCGGCAGAAGATCGACGCCGCCGGCGGCCGCCCGATCAACGTGATCGAAGGCCCGCTGATGGACGGCATGAACGTCGTCGGCGACCTGTTCGGCCAGGGCAAGATGTTCCTGCCGCAGGTGGTCAAGTCGGCACGCGTGATGAAGCAGGCCGTCGCGCATCTGATCCCGTTCATCGAGGAAGAAAAGCAGCGGCTCGCCGAAGCCGGCGCGGACGTGCGCTCGAAGGGCAAGATCGTCATTGCGACCGTGAAGGGCGACGTGCACGACATCGGCAAGAACATCGTCTCCGTCGTGCTCCAGTGCAACAACTTCGAAGTGGTCAACATGGGCGTGATGGTGCCGTGCGCCACCATCCTGCAGAAGGCCAAGGAAGAAGGCGCGGACATCATCGGACTGTCGGGGCTGATCACGCCGAGTCTCGAAGAGATGGCCTACGTCGCCTCTGAAATGCAGCGCGACGACTATTTCCGCGGCAAGCAGACGCCGCTTCTGATCGGCGGCGCAACGACCTCGCGCGTGCACACCGCCGTGAAGATCGCGCCGCATTACGAAGGACCCGTGGTGTACGTGCCGGACGCGTCGCGCTCGGTGTCGGTGGCGTCGAGCCTGCTGTCGGACGAAGGCGCGGCGAAGTATCTCGGCGAACTCAAGAGCGACTACGACCGCATCCGCACGCAGCACGCGAACAAGAAAGCGCAGCCGATGGTCACCTACGACGAGGCGCGCGCCAACCGCACGAAGATCGACTGGAGCGCGACCACGCCGAAGAAGCCGAGCTTCATCGGACGCCGCGTGATCCGCAATTACGACCTCGCTGAACTGGCGAACTATATCGACTGGGGTCCGTTCTTCCAGACCTGGGACCTCGCCGGTCCGTATCCGGCGATCCTGAACGACGAGATCGTCGGCGAGTCGGCGCGGCGCGTGTTCTCCGACGGCAAGTCGATGCTCTCGCGCCTCATCCAGGGCCGCTGGCTGACGGCGAACGGCGTGATTTCGCTGCTGCCCGCGAACACGGTGAACGACGACGACATCGAGATCTACACCGACGAATCCCGCACGCAAGTGGCGATGACCTGGCGCAACCTCCGCCAGCAGAGCGTGCGTCCGGTGGTGGACGGCGTGATGCGTCCAAACCGCTCGCTCGCCGATTTCATCGCGCCGAAGGATTCAGGCGTGAAGGACTACATCGGCCTGTTCGCGGTGACGGCGGGCCTGGGCGTCGACAAAAAGGAACGACAGTTCGAGGCCGATCACGACGACTACAGCGCGATCATGCTCAAGGCGCTCGCCGACCGCTTCGCCGAGGCCTTCGCCGAGGCGCTGCACGCGCGCGTGCGGCGTGAGCTGTGGGGCTATGCGCGGGACGAGGCGCTCGACAACGACGCGCTGATTGCAGAGAAATATGCCGGCATCCGGCCGGCGCCGGGCTATCCCGCGTGTCCGGATCACCTCGTCAAGCGCGACATGTTCGACGTGCTGCAGGCGGAGGAGATCGGCATGGAGCTGACCGAATCGCTGGCGATGACGCCCGCCGCCAGCGTGTCCGGCTTCTATCTGGCGCATCCGGACAGCACGTATTTCTCGGTGGGCAAGATTGGCGACGATCAACTGGCGAGCTATGCGCAGCGCATGAACATGCCGTTGACCGAAGCCGAACGGGCGCTCGCGCCGCAGCGTTGAACTAGCGTCCGGCCGGGCAACTGACCAGTCGGACTTCCACGCAGCCTGTGGCAAAAAACCATATGCGCGGCGTTATAAAGGGAAAAAGGCGCGAAAAAGCGGCAGGCTGACGGCGGGAAATTTTGTCTTTCCGTAGACTGTCGCTGCGATACGCCGTCATGACGACGGACACGCATAATTCGTCTCGGAGAGAGTCGCATGAAAAAGCTGACGTCCGCCGCCACCCTAGCGATCGCAGCCGCCGTTCTCGCGTGGAGTCCGGTTACCTTCGCGCAGCCTGCCAGCAGCACGACCGCATCGTCGTATTCGCCGCCGCAGACCGAGCACAAGAAGAAGCCCAAGAAGCCCCGGAAGCCCAAGTCGGCGACCAACGGGCAGTCGCAGTAAGCGGGCCTGCGCAGTACGCAACAACACGGGCCGGCATTGACGCGCCCATAGCCGTTAGACCCAGCAGAAACAGCCGTTGAAAAAAAACCCGCATCGTTCATCACACGATGCGGGTTTTTCGTTTTCAGCGAACGGACAAGCGCGGGCTAAAAGCCGACCAAGCGCGTTCAGACGCCCCAGAGGATATCTTTGCCGTCCTTCTGCGCGAGCCGCATCATGTCCAGGAACGGATAGGCGCGCTGCGCGAGTCCGATGGGAATCTCATGCGGCTCGTGGCCTTCCTCGCCTTCATGAAAGTGCCCGTCGTGCTCGGCGCGCTCTTTCTTGTCCGTGCTGACCGCGGCTTCGAGTTTCTGGATGGCCGAGGGCAGTTCCTCTTGCGTGATGACGCCGCGCTCCGTGAGCTTTTTCCCGATGATGCCGAGCAGGTATTCCGCCAGGTTCTCCAGCATCATGACGTCGGGTGCGGCGGGTGATTTGAATGTGATCAGCATGGCATGGTCCTTTGCTTTATGTTGGGTTATAGGCGGTTTGCAAGAAGGCGGTTTGCAAGCAGCGCGCCGATGAGCCGGTCTCCCTGACAACGTGACAACACCCTGATTCGACATATTAGCACCTGCTAAAATCCCCACTTCATAGGGTTAAAACCGGGCCAACCGCCGCTCAGTGGCCGCTCAGCGCGCACGAAACGTCGCGCTGAACAATGTCATGGTGAATGGCGTCGCTCGCATCGGAATCGCGAATGCGCGGTTCACCATCAGGACGCCGCACCCTCCCGGACCCGCTCCACTGGATCACTTTCAGCATGCTGCCCGCACACAAACACACTCTCGAAACGCTCCTCCTCGACGCGGTCAAGCAGGTCGCGCAAGCCACGCAGGGCGCCAGCGAAGCGGCTTTCGTCGCGCCGGCCATCGTGCTCGAACGTCCGAAGGTCGCGGCGCACGGCGACGTCGCCTCGAACGTCGCGATGCAGCTCGCCAAGCCGCTGCGCGGCAATCCGCGCCAGCTTGCGCAGCAGATCGTCGATGCCTTGCTCGGCGCCGAGCGGGCCCGAGGGCTGGTCGAGAGCGCGGAAGTTGCAGGTCCCGGCTTCATCAATCTGCGTCTTGCCGCGACGGCGAAGCAAGCCGTGATCCCGGCCGTGCTGGACGAAGCCGCCGCCTATGGCCGCTCCACCCGCGACGCCGGCCGGCGCGTGCTGATCGAGTTCGTCTCGGCGAATCCCACCGGCCCGCTGCACGTCGGTCATGGCCGTCAGGCGGCGCTCGGCGACGCGCTCTCCAACCTGCTCGGCACGCAGGGCTACGACGTGCACCGCGAGTTCTACTACAACGACGCGGGCGTGCAGATCAACAATCTCGCCATCTCCACGCAGTTGCGCGCGCGCGGCCTCAAGCCGGGCGACGCGGAATGGCCGGATGCAGCGTACAACGGCGAGTACATCGCCGACATCGCGCGCGACTACCTCGCGGGCGCAACCGTCGCGGCGAAGGACGGCGATCCGGTGAAGGGCCAGGGCGACGTCGAAGACCTCGAAGCCATCCGTCACTTCGCGGTCGCGTATCTGCGTCACGAGCAGGACATGGATCTGACCGCGTTCGGCGTGAAGTTCGACCAGTTCTATCTGGAGTCGTCGCTGTACAAGGAAGGGCGCGTCGAGAAGACGGTGGCGGCGCTCGTCGACGCCGGCAAGACCTACGAGCAGGACGGCGCGCTGTGGCTGCGCACCACCGACGACGGGGACGACAAGGACCGCGTCATGAAGAAGTCCGACGGCACCTACACGTACTTCGTGCCGGACGTCGCCTATCACGTGACCAAGTGGGAGCGCGGTTTCACGAAGGTCATCAACGTGCAGGGCTCGGACCACCACGGCACCATTGCACGGGTGCGCGCCGGCCTGCAGGGCCTGGGGGTCGGCATTCCGAAGGGCTATCCCGACTACGTGCTGCACAAGATGGTGACCGTCATGCGCGACGGCGAGGAAGTGAAGATCTCCAAGCGCGCGGGCAGCTATGTGACGGTGCGCGACCTGATCGAATGGTCGGGCGGTCTCGCGCCCGGCCACGAGACCGCGCCGGACCAGATCGACGAAGCCACGATCCGCCGCGGCCGCGACGCCGTGCGCTTCTTCCTGATCTCGCGCAAGGCGGACACCGAGTTCGTCTTCGACATCGATCTCGCGCTCAAGCAGAACGACGAGAATCCGGTCTACTACGTGCAGTACGCGCACGCGCGCATCTGCACGATTCTCAACGACTGGAAGGAACGCTACGCCGGCGATCTTTCGCAGGCCGCGCAAGCCGATCTCTCGCCGCTGTCGAGCGACCGCGCCATGGCCCTGCTCAACAAGCTCGCCGAGTATCCGGACATGCTCCAGCACGCGGCCCTCGAGCTCGCGCCGCACGCGGTGGCCTTCTATCTGCGCGATCTCGCTGGCGAATTTCACTCGTTCTACAATGCGGAGCGCGTGCTCGTGGACGACGAGAAAGAACGCAGCGCGCGTATCGCGCTGCTGGCCGCCACGCGTCAGGTGCTCGAGAACGGTCTCGCGACGATTGGCGTTTCCGCGCCCCAAAAGATGTGATGTCTGCCGCCCCCGGCACCGCGCGCCCTGCGAAATCGGAGTTTTCGGCGCGCGCGGACGGGAGGCTGGCGCGGAACGGTATTAAGCCACGGCTATAATCGTCGGCCAAACCAGAAGACTTTCTCGCAGGTGATCCAAACGATGGCAAAACCACGTCGCACGACCAGTCAGTCCAAGCAGTCGAAGCAAACCGGGGGAACCTTCATCGGCATCGTGCTGGGGCTGATCGTTGGCCTGGCCATCGCTGTCATCGTCGCGCTGTACATCACCCGCGCGCCCACGCCGTTCGTCGCGAAGGTCGCGCCGCCGGCCTCGGATGCCAACTCCGCGCCCGCCGCCGCGCAGCCCTACGACCCGAACCGTCCGCTGCAGGGCAAGACGCCGGGCCAGCCGGTGCCGCAAGCCGCGCAGCCCACGCCGCCGAATACCGCGCCGGGCCAGACCAACAACCAGACGCAGTCGTCGGGCATGCTCGACGAACCGCAGATCGTCGAAGTGCCGCCGTCGGGCACAACCGCTTCGAACCCGAAGGCCGCTAGTTCGACCGCCGCGAAGAAGCCCGAGAACGCGCCGAACGCTACCAGCAACGCCTCCGCCACGCCGCCCAAGGGCGGTTCCGCACCGGGCACCGCCAAGAGCACCCCGCCCGCACCGGGCGACGTGAACACCGGCTACTTCCTGCAGGTCGGCGCGTACAAGACCCAGGCCGACGCCGAACAGCAGCGCGCGCGTCTTGGCTTCCAGGGTTTCGAATCGCGCGTCACGCAGCGCGATGCGGGCGGTGTGACGTACTATCGCGTGCGGATTGGTCCGTTCGCGAAGTTCGAGGACATGAACACGGCGCGCCAGCGTCTGTCCGATGCCGGCGTCGATACCGCCGTGATCCGTTTCTCGCGGCAGTAAGCGGCACATCGAGTTCGGACGCCCGCGCCGCTGTTCGTGGCGCGGGCGAACGCGAGGATCGGCGGCGCCGGACTTCGCTCAAGCATGGTTTAAGCATGGCTTAAGCATCGTGTGTCCCACTTGAGGGCCTCTTTTTCCAGCCTCCGCGACTCTTTTGCTTTCACTCTCCCATCATGAAAAAACTGTTTAGCGCGTTCGCCCTGTCCCTCGGCATTGCTGCCGCCTCGATGAGCGTCGCGAGTTCGGCCATGGCCGACCCCACCGCCGGCAAGGACTACTCCGTGCTGCAGGCGGCCCAGCCGGTCGGCGCACCCGCCGGCAAGGTGGAGGTCATCGAGTTCTTCTGGTACGGCTGCCCGCACTGCAACGAGTTCGAGCCGTATATCGAGGCATGGGAGAAGAAGCAGGGACCGGACGTCGTGTTCAAGCGCGTGCCGGTGGCGTTCCGCGACGACTTCATCCCGCACTCGAAGATGTATCACGCGCTGGACGCACTGGGCGTCGCCGAGAAGGTCACGCCGGCCGTGTTCAACGAGATCCACGTGAAGAAGGATTATCTGCTGACGCCGCAGGCGCAGGCGGACTTCCTCGCGACGCAGGGCATCGACAAGAAGAAGTACCTGGACGCCTACAACTCCTTCTCGACGCAAAGCGCCATCCAGCGTGACAACAAGCTGTTGCAGGACTACAAGATCGACGGCGTGCCGACGGTCGTCGTGCAGGGCAAGTATGAAACCGGTCCGGCCATGACCAACAGCCTGCAAGGCACCACGCAGGTGATGGACTTCCTGGTCCAGCAAGTTCGCGACAAGAAGCTCTGATCCCCTCGCCAAGCGCCGGTATGAATGCAGTTCGCCTGAAGGTCTTCATCACCGGCGCGTCGAGCGGCATCGGCCAGGCACTGGCCGAGCATTATGTGCGGCGCGGCGCCGCGGTCGGTCTGGTCGCCCGGCGCGCCGACTCCCTCGCGGCGTTCGCCGCCCGCTTTCCAGACGCCTCCCTCTCGCTGTATCCCGTCGACGTCCGCGACGCCGCCGCGCTCGCCGATGCCGCGCGCCGGTTCATCGCCGAGCACGGCCCGGCGGACGTCGTCATCGCCAATGCCGGCGTGAGCCGCGGCGTGCTGACGGGCGAAGGCGATCTCGACACCTTCCGCGCCGTGATGGACATCAACTATTACGGCATGGTCGCGACCTTCGAACCGTTCATCGCCTCGATGACGGCCGCTCGGCGCGGCACGCTCGTGGGCATGGCGAGCGTCGCGGGCGTGCGCGGGCTGCCGGGCTCGGGCGCATACAGCGCCTCCAAGGCTGCGGCGGCGAAGTATCTGGAGTCGTTGCGCGTGGAGATGCGGCCGCTCGGCGTGGCCGTCGTCACGATCGCGCCAGGCTATGTGCGCTCGGAGATGACCGCGCACAATCCCTATCCGATGCCCTTTCTCATGAATGCAGACCGCTTTGCCGAGAAGGCTTCGCGCGCGATCGAGCGCAGGGTGCGTTATGCGACCTTCCCATGGCAGATGCGGGTGGCCGGCATGCTGCTGCACGCGCTGCCGCGCTGGCTCTATGACAGGCTCTTCGAACGCGCGCCGCGCAAGCCACGGACGAGCGAGCAATAAAAAAACCGGCTGCGCATTGACGCAGCCGGTTTCATTTTCAGGCGGGCTTGTCTGAAATCAGAACGCCACGTACGCCGGGCTGTTCGACAACTCATATCCCACATACACGTGCCGGCCGAAGAAGAACGGCAAGCCGAAGTCGAACATGTTGGTCAGACCCAGTTGACCGCCCAGGCTGTCGAACGCGTACTTCGAGCCATCTGTTGTCAGCGTGCGCGCGCTGACAAGCTGGAACGGCACGATCGAGGCGTTGCCTTCGTTGCCAGTGATCGTCGCCGACAGCGATTGCTCCGAACTTGGGCAATAGAACGCACTGTCACTCGAGCACAACGTGTAATTGTCCGGGAAGAAGTTGCCGTTCGATCCGGAATCGAAGAAGGTTGAGTAGGTTTTGCCCTTGTAGGTGCCGTTCAGGTTGCCGTACTGGTCGGTGCCGAACTTCGTCACGCCCGCGAGCGCATTGTTGCTTTGCGTGCCGATGCCGAATATCAGCACGCCGGTCGCGCTGGTGGCGCCGCCATCGGGCACCGGCGGCAACTGCACGATAACGCCGTTGTTGTCGGCCGCGAACCGGGTGACGGGATTGGTGACCTGCTGAGCCACCGGCACCGTGGTGCCCGCGCAGTTCGTGCCGTTGCTGCACGAGTAGTACATCTGGTTGAGCGCCGTCGTGGAGCACAGGCTGCCGCAATCCGACGCCTGCGGCCCGATGCCGAGAATGCCGTTCGCGCCGATCTGATCCGTCGAGTTCTCGTCGTTGCCGGACGGGCAGCCGTTGTCGCCCGTCGGCGCAGCCGATGCGTTCAGGTCGCCGATGATCTGGATCGGCACGTTCGACGCCACCTCGGCGCCGATCTTCACGTCGGCCGTGCGAACCGTGCCCCAGGTATAGCCGTCCGCAAAGCCCGCGCATTCCGCGAGCTGGCCGCCGTTCGCCGCAGCCACGCCCGGCAGGCTCGTGATGACCGACTGCGCTGCGGAGCCGAGCACACGCAAGCCATACGACGCGGTATCCACCTGGATGTTGTTGATCGTCTGGCACACCGTGGTGCCTGGTGCGCAGACGGTGACCGAGACATTCGGAATGTTGACGAAGCCGGCCACGCCCGAATTGACGTTGATCGGCACGGCGTTGGTGCCGTTGGGCTGGATGGGCTGGGCCGTCGCCAGGCTGGTGGGGGTGCTGCCGCCGCCTGATCCGCCGCCCGATCCGCCGCCTCCGGATGAGCCGCCATTGTTCGAGCTGGAGTTGTTGTCGCCGCCGCCGCCGCAGGCTGCCAGCATGATCGAAAGGAACAACGCGCTCATCCAGCGGGCGAAACCGCCGGCGCGTTGCAGGTTGATGGCGGGAAAGCCGAGTGTCGTGTGCTGCATGCCGGTATCTCCCGTCGCTTACTGGATGTCGCTGGCGTCGACGCCGGCGGGCAAGGATTGCGGCAGATACGCACGGCCCTGGAATGCGCCCATGTGACCGCCGGACTCCACGACCAGACCGCTGCCTTGCAGGCTCACCGGTCCGCGGCCGCCGCGCGCGGCGCGTTGCGCCTTCAGGCCTTGCTGATACTCGGGGAAATAGCTGCCGAGCAGCGAGGCGAGGTCGGGCATGCGCGGCCCTTTCCAGGCAATGCCGAACACGACGTCTTGCGCCGACAGGTATTCATTGATGGTGGTGCCGCTCGCGAGCAAGGTGGACCGCACGGTGTAACCGGCTGACGAGCTCGAGGATGCGCCGCTTGCGGTGGCCGCCCGCGCGACCGCCTTCGCGGTGGGGGGCGTGGCGCCTGGCGGCACAGCCATCGGTGCGCCGCCGAGTGCTGCATATGCGGGCGCGGCCGCCCAAACGCACAGCGCGCCGGCCGCGCCAGCCAGTGCCATTGTCAGACGCCCATGACGGGTTTGCTTCGGTGCTTTCACTGCGCCTCCTGTCGGATTGCCGGTCTTTCGCCCTCTCAGAAACGGCGGACCTTATGACGGTAGAGTGACAGATGCGCCACTAATTCAGTATTTCCCACGCCGAAACTTACAGCGTGAATAACGCCAGTATGCCAGCCGGGAGGAATAGGCCTAGCGTTCGGAAACGCGCTCAAACAAAAAACGCGAAGCGCAATGGCATGCGCTTCGCGTCGTTCGCAAGGACCGGGCCCGTCAAACCGACGCCCCGATAAAGACCGTCAGAAGCCGAGGCTGGCCAGCAGATCATCCACTTGCGACTGATCCTGCACGACGTCGCTCCGTCCTTCCGGATTGATCTGCGGCCCGTTGAGGAGCCCTTCCGGACTGCCGCTCGCCGAGGACATCAACGCCGCCGCCGATGCCGCGAACTGCTCGCGTCGTTCAGGCGCGATGTTCTCGAGCAGCACGCCCAGCAGTTGTTGCTCGATCAGATACACGACGTCCGTGATCTTCTTGATCACCTGCCCGGTGAGATCCTGGAAATCCTGCGCGAGCATGATCTCCAGCAGTTGTGCATTGGTCGCCTGCGTGCGCTCCGGCACGCTCTGCAGGAACGTGCGGGTGTCCGCGAGCAGCGCGCCCGCCTCGTTCTGGGCGAGCGGCGCGTCGTACCAGCGGGCCCAGCGGGCATCGAGCGCCTGGGCTTCGCCCTGCATCGCTTCCTGCACCGGCTTGGCGAGTTCGATGGCGTTCAACGCGCGCTCGGCGGCCTGCTCGGTCATCGTCGCGACGTACTTGAGGCGGTCGCGCGCGTCGGGCACGGCCTGCGCCGCCGCTTCGACCTGCTTGTCGAGACCGAGCTCGCGCATCGAGTCGCGCAGCGTGCGTGTCAGCTGGCCGATGCGCGCGAGAATGCGGTCGCTCGACGCGTCGCCCTCGGCTTCGGCCGCGGAGGCGACCGCGGCGGCCAGTTCAGTGGTCAGATCGTTCACGATCAGCTCCCCGCTTTGGCCATCTTCTCGAGAATCTTGGTCAGCTTCTCGTCGAGCGTCGCGGCGGTGAAGGGCTTCACCACATAACCGTTCGCGCCCGCCTGCGCCGCCGCGATGATGTTCTCCTTCTTCGACTCGGCCGTGACCATCAGCACCGGCAGATGCGAGAGCGCCGCGTCCGCGCGGATCTGCTGCAGCATCGCGAGGCCGTCGAGGTTCGGCATGTTCCAGTCGGTGATCACGAAGTCGAAGCCGCCGCCGCGCAGACGCGCAAGACCGGCCGCGCCGTCTTCGGCTTCATCGACGTTCGAGTAACCCAACTCCTTGAGCAGGTTGCGCACGATACGGCGCATCGTCGGAAAATCATCGACGACGAGGATCTTCATGTTCTTGTCCATCATTACTCCCGTGTGTTCTCAATGCGGCTGCGCCGCTCAATCCAAAAAAACTCAGACGCGCTGCACGCGTTCGCCCATCGAGGCGAGCCGCGCCATGACGCGGCGGCTCATTTCCGTCAGCGGCGCGATTTCGCTCGCGCCGCCCATTGCAATTGCTTCGCGCGGCATGCCGAACACCACGCAACTCGCTTCGTCCTGCGCCAGCGTGTAGGCGCCCGCCTGCTGCATCTCGAGCAGACCGGCTGCGCCGTCGCGGCCCATGCCGGTCAGGATCACGCCGATCGCGTTCTTGCCCGCGTGCTGCGCCGCCGAATGGAACAGCACGTCGACCGACGGCCGGTGCCGGTTCACCGGCGGCGCATCCGACAGATGCGCGACATAGTTCGCGCCGCTGCGCGCAAGCACGAGGTGCGCATGACCCGGCGCGATGTACGCATGGCCCGGCAACACGCGCTCGCCGTGCTCCGCTTCCTTCACGGTGATGCGGCACAGGCCGTTCAGACGCTGCGCGAACGACTTCGTGAAACCCGGCGGCATGTGCTGCGCGATCATGACCGCGGGCGCATCAGGCGGCAGCGGCGTCAGCACTTCCCGAATCGCCTCGGTGCCGCCCGTCGAGGCGCCGACGATCACCAGCTTCTCCGTCGAAACGAGCGGATTGTTGAAATGCGGCGCCGGCTTGTGCGGGCTCGTCTGGGCCGGTGCGCTTGCCGGATGCGCGTGCTGCCTGACGCGTGCGCGCGACGCAGCGCGGATCTTGTCGGCGAGCTTTTCGGCGTAGTCGAGCATGCCGTCGCGAATGCCGACCTTCGGCTTCGTGACGAAATCCACCGCGCCGAGTTCGAGCGCGCGCAGCGTGATCTCGTTGCCGCGCTCCGTCAACGACGACACCATCACGACCGGCATCGGCCGCAGGCGCATCAGTTTTTCGAGGAAATCGAGTCCGTCCATGCGCGGCATTTCCACGTCGAGCGTCAGCACGTCGGGGTTATGCTGCTTGATGAGTTCGCGCGCGACGAGCGGGTCCGGCGCGGTCGCGCACACTTGCATGTCGGGTTGCGAATTGATGATCTCGGTCATCAGGCTGCGCACGAGCGCGGAGTCATCGACGCACAGCACCTTGATCTTCGTTACAGCGGATGTTTTCGCAGGGATCGCGTGGTTCAGGCTCATGCTTCCTCCGCCGTTTTCGCGCCGCGCACGCTGCGGGCCGCGTTGCCGAACAGTTCCACGCGCGGCTTCGCGACGTTGCTTGCCGGGTTCGTGAAGAGTTCGACGCGCGGTCTGGCGGCGCTGCCATTCGACTGGAACAGTTCGACGCGCGCACGCGCCTTGGCGAGCCGTTCGGCGCGCTCTTCCGGCGTGCGCTGCACCAGCGCCTGTTCGCGCTCGACCACCACGGGATCGTGCTGCGTCTTCAGTTTCTTGACCATGACCTGACCCGAACGCGGCATGAACGCGACCTTGCGCGGATGCATGCCCTGCAGGTCTTCCGCCACGATGCGTATCTTTTCGAGCGCGAGGTAGCGGCGCACGAACTCCGAGTTGCGGTCGCCGATGTTGATCGTCGTCATGCCCGCGAGCACCGCGCCGCCGCCGAACACCTTCGCCTCGAAGCGCTCACGCCGCCCGCCGCGCTTGATGAGTTCGTTGATGAGCACTTCCATCGCGTAGGCGCCGTAGCGCATCGAGTCGGAGGACGCATGCGACGCGTCGGAACCGTCGTCGGGCAGCATGAAGTGATTCATGCCGCCGATGCCCGCCGTGCGGTCGTTGATGCACGCCGCCACGCACGAGCCGAGCACGGTGACGAGGACCATGTCCTCGCTCGTCATGTAGAACTCGTTGGGCAGCAGCTTGACGCCCGGCTTCTTGAAGTGATTGTCGTAATAGAGATTCGACGCGATCGGCAGTCCGCTCATGCTGCCTCTCCCGCCAGCGCGCGTGCGCTTTTCGACGCAGTGCCCGGCTTGACGTCGCGTGCCAGTTCGTACACGGTCTGGCCGCGCAGCCTGAAGGCCTGCGACACATACGTGAAGTTCTCCGAATGCCCCGCGAACAGCAGCGCACCCGGCTTCATCAAGGGCTCGAAGCGCGACAGCACCTGACCCTGCGTCGGCTTGTCGAAGTAGATCATCACGTTGCGGCAGAAAATGACGTCGAACGGGCCTTTCACGTCGTAGCGCGCATCGGTCAGGTTCACGCGGCCGAAGTTCACCATCGCGCGCAGTTCAGGCCGCACCTTCACGAGGCCCGCATGCGAGCCCGTGCCCTTCAGGAAAAAGCGCTTCAGGCGCTCGACAGGCATGGTCTTGACCTGGTCCAGCGAATACACGCCCGCGTCTGCCTTGGCCAGCACCTGGCTGTCGATGTCGCTGGCGAACACCGTGCACTGGCGCGCCGCGTGTTCACCGAGCGCTTCGACCAGCGTCATTGCGATCGAATACGGTTCCTCGCCGGTGGACGCCGCCGAGCACCACACCGAGAACGGCTGCGAGCGGCGCTTGACGAACTCCGACAGGATCGGAAAGTGATGCGACTCGCGGAAGAACGCGGTGAGGTTCGTGGTCAATGCGTTGACGAACGCTTCCCACTCGGCGTTGTCCTCGTGAGTTTCGAGGCGATCGAGATAGTGCTTGAACGTGTCGATGCCGCAGGCTCGCAGACGGCGCGCCAGACGGCTGTAGGCCATGTCGCGCTTGTGGTCCGAGAGCGAGATGCCCGCGCGCCGGTGAATCAGCTCGCGGATGCGGGCGAAGTCCGCCGCCGTGAATTCGAAATCGCGCTCGACTTCACCACGCACCGGGGCGGGCATGTCGAGACGCGCGTTGCGCGTGGCCGTCATGATGTCTGATGCTTCCCCGGCATCGCTGCCGATGCCTGATGTGGCGTGTCCGTCGCGCTCGCAAACTGCGTGGCGTGCGATGACCGTGCGCTCGCGCGACGTCCTGGCGTTCCGAAGAAACGCTGCTCGTCGAGGGTGTCGCGCGCTGCCTGCATGGTCGTTCCGTTTCGCACTTGATTGAATGAAGGCTTAGAAGGTTTCCCAGTCGCCGTCGTCGGCGGTCGTCGCCTTGACGCGCGGCGCGGGCATCGCTGCCGGCGTGCTTGCACGCGGTGCGGGCGCGGCCGCTTTCTTCACGGCGACTTTTGCAACTTCCTTGATAACGGCCGCATCCGTCGCGACGTTAGGCTCCGCCGCAACTTTCGCGGACTGAACCGGCTTCGACGGCTTGAACGTGCTCTTCACGGCCGCGGCCCGCGCCGGCGTCGGCTCGATGCGCGCAGCCGGCGCGAGCCGGGCGGCGGCCGTCGTAGCGCTGCTGCGTGCAGGCGCTGCGCCCTCGACACGCCATTGCGCGACGACGCCCTTCAACTGCCGCGTCTGCTCTTCGAGCGACGCAGCGGCGGCCGCTGCCTGCTCGACAAGCGCGGCGTTCTGCTGGGTCACGCTGTCCATCTGCGTGACGGCGCGGTTGACCTGCTCGATGCCGTCGGACTGTTCCTCCGACGCCGCGCTGATCTCGCCCATGATGTCGGTCACGCGGCGCACGGCCTGCACGATCTCGCCCATCGTCGCGCCGGCACGCGCCACGAGTTCGGTGCCGCTGTCGACCTTCGCGGACGAATCGCCGATCAGCGCCTTGATTTCCTTTGCCGCCGCCGCGCTGCGCTGCGCGAGCGAACGCACTTCGCCCGCGACCACCGCGAAGCCGCGACCTTCCTCGCCGGCGCGCGCCGCTTCCACAGCCGCGTTCAACGCGAGAATGTTGGTCTGGAACGCGATGCCCTCGATCACCCCGATGATGTCGACGACCTTGCTCGAACTCGACGCAATCGCATGCATGGTGTCGACGACCTGCTCGACCACCTCGCCGCCGCGCGACGCGATATCCGATGCATTCACCGCCAGCTGGCTCGCCTGGCGTGCGTTGTCGGCGTTCTGCTTCACCGTGCTGGTGAGCTCTTCCATGCTCGACGCCGTTTCCTGCAGCGATGCCGCCTGCTCTTCCGTGCGTTGCGACAG
This sequence comes from Caballeronia sp. LZ035, assembly GCF_031451175.1. Classification (NCBI taxonomy): domain Bacteria; kingdom Pseudomonadati; phylum Pseudomonadota; class Betaproteobacteria; order Burkholderiales; family Burkholderiaceae; genus Caballeronia; species Caballeronia sp. LZ035. The sequence goes on along the minus strand of NZ_JARUXS010000001.1, from coordinate 465,359 downwards.
ATCCGTGTTGCCGCTCGCGATCTCGTGCGCGCCGACGTCGATCGATTCCGCGCCGCGATGCACCGCGCCCACCATCGTGGTCAGGTTGCCGCGCATGCGTTCGATGCCCGCAAACAGGCGGCCGATCTCATTGCCCTGGTCGCTGTGCGCGGTATGTGTGAGGTCACCGTTCGAGATGCGGTCGAAGTGCTCGACGGCCTCGTTGATCGGCTTGACGATCAGGCTCGCCAGCGCCATGCGCGTGCCGATCAACATCAGCACCGCCAGCGCGAGCACCGCGCCGATCATCACGTTGAGCGCGGCGACATGCGACGCCGTGCTCGCACGCGCGTTTTCGGCATGATCCTGTTGCGCGGCGACGGCGGTGGTCACAGCCTGGTCGAAGGCGACGAACATCGGGCTGATCTTCGTGTCGGCGATCGCGTGATACGCGGCCATGTCTTTCGCGCGAATCGCGGCGAACTCCGGCTCCACGCCCGTCTTGAGCAGCGCGTCGTGTTGCGTGACGAGCGCGTCGAGGATGTCCTTCGGCAGCGTCGGCTTCGACGTGTCGAGATAGAGCTTCCAGTTCTCGTTGCTTTTCCCGAGCAGATACTGGCCGCGCTCGATTGCCTTTTGCGCTTCCGCATCGTTGCCCGCTTCGGCGAGCGACCGCACGCGGTCGAGCGTGATGCGCGAGCGCAGCAGATACGACGAGGTTTCGGACAGCGCGCGCATCGCGGTCATGTCCTGTTGCGCGAGCGACGTGAGCGCGGAGCTTGCGGCGTTGAGACCAGTGAGCGCGAGCGCGCCGATCACCGCCGCACAGCCGGCGAACAGGAGGCCGACGAGCGTGAGCGTCGTGCGGATCGACAACTTCTTCAGCATGGCTTCGTTCCTGCTTGGCTAAACCGTTTCACGCGCCGACGGCGTCGATCAATTCCATCTCGCGGCTCGTCATGAGCTTCTCGATGTCCATCAAAATGAGCATGCGGCCTTCGACGGTGCCGAGGCCCGTCAGGTATTCGGTGGCCAGCGTGCCGCCGAATTCCGGCGCGGGCATCACTTGTTCGGGCGAGAGCGTGAGCACGTCGGACACGCCGTCCACCACCATGCCGACCACGCGATGCGCGACGTTCAGGATGATCACGACGGTCTGGTTGTCATAGTCGACCCGGCCGAGGTTGAACTTGATGCGCATGTCGACGATCGGCACGATGATGCCGCGCAGGTTGATCACGCCCTTGATGAAGCCGGGCGCATTGGCGATGCGCGTGACGTTGTCGTAGCCGCGGATCTCCTGCACCTTGAGGATGTCGATGCCGTATTCCTCGGCGCCGAGCGTGAAGACGAGGAATTCCTGTCCGGCGGCTTCGGCCTGTTGCGCGTCGCGGCGCGTGGCGCTCGACGGCGCTGCGTTGATCGATTGAATGTCTGCCACGAGAGCTCCCTGTGTCTTTCGTCTGATCGGGTAGGGTTAATGTGCGTGCGCGCCGTGCTGGACGCGCGACTCGCGATTGAGCGCGGCCACGTCGACGATCAGCGCAACGCTGCCGTCGCCCAGAATGGTCGCCGCGGAAATGCCGTGCACCTTGCGGTAATTCGTTTCGAGGTTCTTGACCACCACCTGCTGCTGGCCGACGAGTTCGTCGATGAGCATCGCGAAGCGGCGCCCTTCCGTCTGCATGATGGTGACGATGCCCTGGGTCGGTTCGGTGCGCGCGCCTTCGACATCGAAGACACCGTGCAGCGCGACCAGCGGCAGGTATTCGCCGCGCACGCGCACCACGCGCTCGCCGTTGGCGACCGTGTAGATGTCCTCGGCCACCGGCTGCAGTGACTCCATCACGAAGTTGAGCGGCAGGATGAAGATCTCGTTGCCGACCTTGACCGACATGCCGTCGAGGATCGCGAGCGTGAGCGGCAGCACGATCTTCGTCGTCGTGCCCGCGCCCTGGCGCGAGCTGATCTCGACGTGACCGCCCATCGACTGGATGTTGCGCTTGACCACATCCATGCCGACGCCGCGCCCGGAGATGTCCGTCACTTGTTCTGCGGTCGAGAAGCCCGGCATGAAGATGAGTTGCCAGACTTCCTCGTCGCTCATCGACTCGGACACCTGCATGCCCTGCTTCTGCGCCTTCGCGAGAATCTTGTCGCGGCGCAGGCCGGCGCCGTCGTCGCTTACTTCGATCACGATGTTGCCGCCGTGATGCGCCGCCGACAGCACGAGCTGGCCGGTTGCGGACTTGCCCGCCGCACGGCGCGCTTCCATGGTTTCGATGCCATGGTCGAGCGAGTTGCGCACGAGGTGCGTGAGCGGATCGATGATGCGTTCGATCAGGCTCTTGTCGAGTTCGGTCGCCTGACCGAACGTGACGAGTTCCACTTCCTTGCCGAGCTTGCCGGCAATGTCACGCACGAGACGCGGGAAGCGGCTGAATACATAGTCCATCGGCATCATGCGGATGGACATGACGGCTTCTTGCAGATCGCGCGCGTTGCGTTCGAGCTGTGCCATGCCGTTGAACAGACGGTCGTGCAGAGCGGGATCGAAGGTGCTGGTGGTTTCCGCGAGCATGGCCTGCGTAATCACGAGTTCGCCCACCAGGTTGATGAGCTGATCGACCTTCTCCACGCCGACGCGAATCGAGCTGCCTTCCGCCGATGCGGCGGCTTGCGGCCGCGCCTTTTTCTCGGCGTCGCCCGTTGCGGGCCTGGACGGCTGGGCGGCGGGCTGTCCCGCCGCCGTTGCCGCTTCTTGTTGTACTGCTTCGTGAGCGTCCACGGATGCAGGCGGTTGCGCCTGCGATTGCTTCTGCTCTTCCTGTAGCGTGGGTTGCATCGCTTGCGGCGCGGCCGTTGCCGGCTGCGCCTCGATGGCTTGCGCCGCGCCGTCGCCCCGGCCGATCGTGATCTGTGTTTCATCGATCACGAAGCAGCACACGGCGACGATGTCGTCGGCGGGAACGTCCGAGTCGAGCCATACGACGTACTCGGCATCCGCCTTCTGTTCCCCGACGATGCTTCCCAGATTCCCCAACTCCTCGATCAGAGTCGTCAGGTCCTTCTCGCCCACCCCCCGTAGCGTAATTTTCAGGTGGGGTCCAACTTCCGCGCGCGGCGCGCCGGTGTGTCCCGGCGTCGCTTCAGCGACGGATCCTGCATGCGTGACGGCGTTGCTGCTGTCGGCGAGTTCGAACGCGCCGTCCCAGTTGCCGTCGTCTTCGAGAATGTCCATGGCCTGCGCGAGCACGTGCGCGGGCGGTGCGTTCGGGCCGTCGTAGGCCGGCGCGAGCGGCGCCGCGGCCTCGATGTGCCCGGCGCCCGGCAGCGCGGGCGGCTCGACGCGCGCTGCCACCGGCGCCACGGCGGCGTCCGCGCTCTCGGTCTTCAGGCGTTCGAGCTTTGCGCAGATTGCGGCCGCCGCGGCGGCACCCGGCTCCTCGCTCGCGCGATAGGCGGCGAGCTGATCGGAGAGCACGTCTTTGGTCGCCAGGAATGTGTCGATCATGTCGCGGCGCAGGACGAGTTCGTTGTTGCGCGCGCGGTCCAGCAGCGATTCGAGAATGTGCGTGGTTTCGGTGAGCGCGGTGAAGCCGAAGGTCGCCGCGCCGCCCTTGATGGAATGCGCCGCGCGGAAAATCGCCGCGAGGTCTTCCGGATCCGGATTCGCGATGTCGAGAACGAGCAGCAGTTGCTCCATCTGCGCGAGCAGTTCATCGGCTTCGTCGAAGAACGTCTGATAGAACTGGGTAATGTCGAGTGTCATGCTTGAGTCACCGCTGGAATGCTGTTCAATCGGCGCCGTGCTGCGCGCATTTCAATGCTGTTTTTTGCGACGTTTTCAGTGCTGCGCGTCTTCCGAAAGCGCGGCGACCAGTTCGGTCAGCAGGTCCGGGTCGAGCGGCTTCTCGATCCAGCCCGTCGCGCCCGCGCTGCGCGCCGCGTTCTTGAACGGTTCGCCGTCTTCAGTCGTCAGCACCAGGATCGGCGTTGCGCGGTACGCGGGGTTCGCGCGCAAGGCCATGATGAGATCGAGCCCGCTCTTGCCTGGCATGTGATGGTCGGTCAGGACGAGATCGAAGCGCTCGGCGAGCGCCCATTCCAGCCCTTCGTCGCCGTCGGAGGCAACCGTCACTTCGTAGCCGGCCACCGCCAGCGTCGCCGAGATGATTTGCCGCATCGCGGCCGAGTCATCGATTGCCAGAATGTTCTTGATCATGTTTGTCTCTTGCCGTTGCCGGGATGACGGTCGAAACGGGTCCGGTCTTGAGGCTGTTTTTTTAAGGGCTGCTGTTTCGCGGGCTCATGCGCTCAATGCGTCGCGCTCTTCGCCCTGATGCCGGGAATCAGTTGCCCGAGCGTCGCCGGTGCGCCGTTCGCGTCCGTGCCGTTGTCGAGCGTCGCGCCCGCGCCGCCGTCGTCGCGCAGCATCGCCAGTTCCGTCTTGTGATTGAGCACGATGACACTGATGCGCCGGTTCTCCGGATCGAACGGATCCTTCTTGTTCAGATTCTGTGTGGACGCGAGGCCCAGCACGCGCATCACCTTGACTTCGTCCATGCCGCCCGCGACCAGCTCGCGACGCGACGCGTTAGCCCGGTCCGCCGACAGCTCCCAGTTGCTGTAGCCCTTCTCGCCGCCCGCGTATTTCACGGCGTCGGTATGGCCCTGCACGACGATGCGGTTCGGCACGTCGTTCAGCGTCCGGCCGATCTCGCGCAGGATGTCGCGCATGTAGGGCTGCACGGCGTTGCTGGAGAGCGCGAACATCGGGCGCTTCTGCGTATCGACGATCTCGATGCGCAAGCCCTGCTGCGTCGCCTCGATGCGGATCTGCTGCTTGAACTGGCGCAAGGTCGGATTGGCTTCGATGGCGGCCATCAGCTTGACCTGGAGATCGTGCAGACGGGCCTGCTCGCGGCGTTCGAGTTCGCCTTGCGCGGCCTTGAGCAGTTCCTCGTCGGTCGTGGACGACGCGCGCTGCGCAAGCCGCGTGCTGCCTTCCGAGCGGCGCGCGGCGCCCGGCTCCTCGCTGGAGATATCGCGGCCGCCGCCCATCAGGATGCTGTTGTCCATGCCGACGGTCTTGCCGCCGACCATCGCCGCCTTGAGCGGCATGTTGAAGTATTCCGCGATGCCGCGGCGCTGCACCGGCGAGGTCGAGGAAAGCAGCCACATGAGCAGGAAGAACGCCATCATCGCGGTCATGAAGTCCGCGTAAGCGAGTTTCCAGGCGCCGCCGTGATGACCCTTGGCACTCTTGCCGACGACGCGCTTGATGAAAATGGGACGTTCGCTGTCGTTGCTCATGGCTGAGTCCTGACCGATGGATCGTGCGCAAAGCGTCGCATCACTTCGCCTTGACCCGGCGCACGTGTTCCTCGAGTTCGGAGAACGACGGACGTTCGGTCGAGAACAGCACCTTGCGGCCGAACTCCACCGCGATCGCGGGCGCGTAGCCGTTCAGGCTCGCGAGGATCGTGACCTTGATGCACTGGAACATCTTGGTCTGCTCGGCCACGCGCTGCTCGGCCACGTTGGCGAGCGGCCCGATGAAACCGTATGAAAGGAGAATGCCGAGGAAGGTGCCGACCAGCGCCTGCGCGATCATCTCGCCGAGGATGGCGGGCGGCTGATCGGCCGAGGCCATGGTGTGCACCACGCCCATCACGGCCGCGACGATGCCGAACGCCGGCATCGCGTCGCCGACCTTGGTCAGCGCGTGCGCGGGCGCTTCGCCCTCGACGTGATGCGTTTCGATTTCCTCGTCCATGAGGCTTTCGATCTCGAACGCATTCATGTTGCCGCTGACCATGAGACGCAGATAGTCGGTCAGGAATTCGACGACGTGGTGATCCGCGAGAATCTGCGGGTACTGGCTGAAGACCGGGCTCTTGGACGGATCCTCGATGTCGCCCTCGAGCGCGAGTGTGCCTTCCTTGCGGGCCTTCGCGAGCAGCACGTAGAGCAGGCCCATCAGCTCCATGTACATGCCCTTGTTGTACTTCGCGCCCTTGAAGAGCGTCGGGATGACCTGGATGGTCGCCTTGATGGTCTTGACGTTGTTGCCGAGGATGAATGCGCCGACGCCCGCGCCCGCGATCATCAGGATCTCGACCGGCTGCATCAGCGCGCCGAGGTGTCCGCCTTCGATGGCATAGCCGCCGAACACGGACAGCAATGTCACGAGCGCTCCAACAAGAATCAGCACAGTCGAGTCCTCACGTTTTTGATGCGGTAAGACCGCCGTTAGGTGGTTTACGGCACTCGACTGGAAAACTTTGATGGCGCGTCCGAGCCGCCGGCAAACGTTGAAACCCACGCCGCAGAACGGCTTCGGGCGCGTGCGGCGTCAGGCCGCAAGGCTCCGCGGGGGCTCCGCCAAGGCGGCCGCTGCCTGCGTCTTGCGCGTCTTGCCGGCACGTGACGGCGGCTGGCACAGTCCGCAGACATAGCCCGCGCGCAGTTCGTACGCATGCGCGACGAAACGTCCGCCGCAGCGGGTGCACGCGTTGGTCTGGAGCATGCCGGACTCGAAATAGCGGACCAGCGTCCATGCGCGCGTGAGCGAGAGCACGGGTTCGTCGCCATATAGAGCGGCGTGTTCGAGATAGAGCCGGTAACTCTTCACGATCGCCTGGATCGTGCTCTGCGTGCCGTCGGCGCCGCCGTGTTCGTCGATGAAACGATAGATGCCGTGGAACAGCGACGAATGGATGTTCGGCTGCCAGGTCATGAACCAGTCGGTCGAGAACGGCAGCATGCCCTTCGGCGGCGATGCGCCCTTCAGCTCCTTGTAGAGCTTGATGAGCCGGTCGCGCGACAGGCTCGTCTCCGCTTCGAGCAGTTGCAGGCGCGCGCCGAGCTCGATCAGTTCGATCGCGAGCGTGATCTCGCGGACTTCCGCCACTACGCTTCGGGTCGCCATCGGCCGTTCGCTTCGTGCGTCAGCCGATCTGCGCGACGGGACTGTCGGCCAGCAGGATCGCCGCGTGCGCCTGCGTGAGCGCCGCGCTCTTGTCCTTGTCGGCCAGCGACGAAAGAATGGTGTGGTCGTCGAAACGGAAGCGGCACAGCAGATGGCTCGACGACGCCACCTTCACGGCCTGGGCGAGCGTGAGCGAGGACAGCACCTGTGCCACCTGCTCGGACAGGCCGAGCCGGTACATCGCCGAGACGCGGTCTTCCTGCAGAAGACGCTGGGCGAGAAGCACATACGACAGATTCACCTCGCGGATTTCCACGAGCGTACTCGTAGCGCTGTTCGTCATCTTTTTCCCCGAATCGTTACGTGGCTGGTCAGGCCGGCGGGGGAACGTTTGCTCGGTTCGCGACAGACGCGGCGAAACCGGCCCCGCACGTGTTCTCTTGTGCCAGACGATTGTCGCCGATGCTCGAAGGCGCGGCTGTCGGAGAACGTGTCCGAAGCATCGCAGGATTTCAAGGAGGTTTCGTGTAGGAATTTTTCCTACACGGCGCGAAAACGGGTCGTCGCGCACCCGTGGATGCAAGAACCGGATATCGGCAGCTATTCGTCTGACTTAATGGAGGTTCAACAAGTTTATGCGGTGTGAAGGCATGCCAGCGTCAGTCGAAAGTCCGGTTCGGTGCTCGGGAACGCGCCGTGCTATACACTGCCGCGCGGTCATTTTTCCGGATGTGTGATTCGTCTACATTGCTGACAACACTGCAATTTCTGACTTCGTAACAGCGTTTGTTTCGTGCTGTAACAACGATAAGCGATTGAAAAATGACGTGAAATGCCGCTCTCGATCCCGATAATGAGCAGTAAGGGATAACCCGGTCGCGATGTAATCTTCATCCCCGGGCCGATCTCGGGCGGCGTCTTACCTGCGCGGCCCGCCCGAAATGGCATGTGTTGAGCGCTCGACCGGAGCGTGACTGCGATGCCTCAAATCGCCTTAACCGGCATGGGTCCTGAGCCTGACGCGAAAGCGCCCGCTCTGCCCGAAACAGGAGAGTCACGTTATGCGAATCGCACAAATTGCACCGTTGCACGAAGCAGTACCCCCGAAGTTCTACGGCGGCACTGAGCGGGTGGTGTCCTACCTGACCGACGCACTCGTCGATCTTGGCCACGACGTCACCTTGTTCGCCAGCGGCGATTCGCAAACCAAGGCGACCCTGGAAGCCGCATGGCCGCGCGCTCTGCGTCTGGATCCGACGATCCGCGACGCGCTCGCGCCGCACATGCTGCTGCTCGAAACCGTCCGCCGCCGCGCGCACGAGTTCGACGTGCTGCATTTCCACCTCGACTACATGCCGTTCCCGCTGTTCACGCAACTGGATACCCCGTTCGTGACGACGCTGCATGGCCGTCTCGACCTGCCGGAACTGCAGCCGATCTTCAACACGTTCACGAAGGCGAACGTGATTTCCATCTCCGACAATCAACGCGGACCGCTGCCGCAGGCCAACTGGCTAAACACCGTGTATCACGGTCTGCCGAACGAACTGCTGACGCCGCAGCCGCACAAGAAGCCGGAATACCTGGCGTTCCTTGGCCGTATCTGCCCGGAAAAGCGTGCCGATCTGGCCATCAAGATCGCGGCGCAAAGCGGCCTGCCGCTGAAGATTGCCGCCAAGGTGGACAAGGTCGACCAGGAATATTTCAAGAGCACGATCGAGCCGCTGCTGTCGCAGGCGAATGTCGAGTTCATCGGGGAGATCAATGAGGCGCAGAAGCCCGAGTTCCTGTCGGGCGCGAAGGCCCTGCTGTTCCCGATCGACTGGAACGAGCCGTTCGGTCTGGTGATGATCGAAGCGATGGCCTGCGGCACGCCGGTGATCGCGTTCAATCGCGGTTCGGTGCCCGAGGTGATTGACCATGGCGTGACCGGCTTCATCTGTGAGGACGTGCAGGGCGCCGTGGGTGCGTTGCAGCGTCTGGACGAACTCTCGCGCACCGAGATTCGCGCACAGTTCGAACGCCGCTTCAGTTCGCAGACGATGGCGCAGAATTACGTCGACAGCTACACCGCGATGCTTCAGGCCGCCAAGCGCCCGGTGCTGCGTCAGGTCGCCGTCGGCTAAGCAGCGTTGCCACCTTTGCGGTCTTCGGTGACCGCAGCAAAAACCGCCCTTTTGGGCGGTTTTTTTTCGTCCGTTGTTTGTTGCCAAGCGCTCGGCCGAACAATCCTAAAATTCTTCATGACGTGGTGAATTCGCCGATTTATCAATCAATTTTTACAATTTGCAAAAGAAAGCGCGCTTAAACTGCGCTCGACGCGCTCATTAAGTGCGCGTTTCGAAACAGCGGCAATTCACATTTCAGGAAGGCGGAAACATGAATTTATCGAAACGTCTCGGGGCCGAAATCTTCGGCACGTTCTGGCTGATCCTGGGCGGCTGTGGAAGCGCCGTGCTCGCCGCCGCCTTCCCCGAGTCGGGCATCGGATTCGCCGGTGTCGCGCTGGCATTCGGTCTCACGGTGCTGACCATGGCTTATGCGATCGGCCACGTGTCCGGTTGCCACCTGAATCCGGCGGTAAGCATCGGCCTGGCAACGGCGGGGCGTTTCCCGGTGCGCGATCTCGTGCCGTATATCGTTGCCCAGGTGATCGGCGCGACCTTGGGGGCGTGGGTTCTTTACCTGATCGCCATCGGCAACCCGAGTTTCGATTTCACGCTGAGCGGCTTTGCTGCCAACGGCTTCGGCGAGCATTCGCCGGGACATTTCACGATGGTCGCCGCGCTGATCTGCGAGATCGCCATGACCTTCTTCTTCGTGTTCGTGATCCTCGGCGCTACCGACGAACGGGCGCCGAAGGGCTTCGCGCCGCTCGCCATCGGCCTCTGCCTGACACTGATCCACCTGGCGTCGATTCCGGTGACCAATACGTCGGTCAATCCCGCACGCTCGACGAGCCAGGCGTTCTTCGTCGGCGGCTGGGCGCTGGATCAGTTGTGGCTGTTCTGGATTGCGCCTATCGTCGGCGCGATCATCGCAGGGCTGGTCTATCCCTCGCTCACGCGTCAGGCATCCCGTGAAGACCCTCTAAAGGTTCACAGCGGCCCGGGCACGGTGGGTTTTCCTCTGGCAGAGACGGCCCGCGAGGCCGAATGACGGGCTGTTTGCCGAGATGTTGCCGAGCTTTTGAGACGCTAATCGGCGTCGAATGATTAAACCGGCGCGACAAATGTAATGCCGAATTACGAAGCATGCTTATGATTTGTCGCGCCGTTAAGTTCCTGCTGCAGACCGCATGCGCGTGAAGCCCATTTGACGGGGCTAACACGGATGCGGTCCGAATCACCGCGTTTCTTTTCTCCTTACTTCGTCCTTGCATACGGTAACAAGTCGTCGAAGCGTGTAAGACGCTGCGCCCGTACATTGGACTCATGCGACATACACGTCGCCTTCAAGGAGAAACACAATGAAGCGCATCGTCACTCACATGCTCGTCGCCGCCGGTCTTGCCATGGGTGCAGTCGGCGCAGCTCAGGCTCACAGCGATCTGCACATCGGCGTGTCGCTCGGCGCGCCCGCTTATGTGGCCCCGGCTCCCGTTTATGTCCGCCCGGCTGCGCCCGCCTACCGCGCGCCGTACTACCGTCATGAAGCGCCGCGCTGGCATGACGGCCGCGACCAGGGCCACTGGAATCGCACCGGCTGGGATCATCGTGGCTATGGCAACAACTGGGGACATCGCGGCTAAGCACGCGCGTGATCCGCGTGCGGGAGACCAATAAGGAACGACGGGCGGCTGGATCACACCAGCCGCCCGTTTTGCATTTTGCTCAGTCCGGCGCTCAGTCCTGTGAGTCACCCGGCGACGCCAGTTCGTCACGAATCTCGAACAGCTTGCGCAATTGATGCGCAACCCCTGCCTCGAAATTGTTGCCGACGCGCGGCACATCGGGCAGCCGCTTGATGAGGTCAGGATTGGCGTTGTTCATCATGAACGGATGCCCTGCGGTTTCGAGCAGATCGATGTCGTTCATGTTGTCGCCGAATGCAACACATTGCGACGGATCGATGTCGAGCCGTTCCAGAACGTAACGCAGCGCGCGGCCCTTCGAGACGTCGAAGGTCATGACTTCGAGACAATCCGGCAACGAATACGTGACATACAGCGAGTCGCCGAACTCGCGTTCCAGGTTAGCCGCGGTTTCCTTGAGATCCGCCGGCTCGCCGATGTACAACACCTTCGCGATGTTCTCACCGTCGTGCTCGCGCAGATCCATCACTTCGTACTTGAATCCCGAATCCTGATGGAAGACCAGCAGTTCGGGCGCATGACGGTCGATCAGCCAGGCGTCGTCGGCGAACAGATTGACGATGACGCGCCCATGCGCACCCGCGACCTCCGGCTGCACGAGGCGTCGTACGGCGGCCGGGTCGAGATCGCGCGAATAGATGCGCTGATCGCCCGGCGCATGCACGCGCGCACCGTTCGACGTGATCAGGTACGCGTCAACGCCGAGCACGTCGCGAATGCCGGCGACATCGCGATAATGCCGTCCCGTCGCGATGACGATGGGCACGCCGCGCGCCGCGAGCGTGCGCACGGTTTCGGCGGTGAAGGGGTCGAGCTGATGGTCGCTGTTGAGAAGCGTGCCGTCGAGATCGGTAGCGATGGCCGAGTACATACCTGCCTTGGTCGTAGGCTCAGGCGCCGGGTGCGCCGCGTACGCGATGCGCGCGCCCCGCGCGGAGCGATGAGCGGCGGGAACCTGCCGCGAAGTGCGCCATTTTATCGTGCCGGGTCCACGGCTTCTTCGGACCCGGCCGCCGCCCGGCGTGCCAGTTCGAGCGCGCCCGCTGCCGAATCGGCACGCGGCGCGCGCATCCGCTCGCGCAATCCCACCGGCACGAACGGCTCGTACGGAACAGCGAGCCCGCCGCACAAGGCAATGGGCAAGGCGCCGTGCGGATCGAGCGCAGCCACGAGCGTTTCGATCTCGTGGCCGGCCTGCTCGAGCAGCCATGCGGCGCCAGGGTGGTCGCGAAAGGCGAAGACGGTGGGCGCGAGCGTGGCGTAAGCGGTCTGGTTGGCGTTGCACAGCCACACGACGAGACTGTCGCGATCCGTCGCGCCGGTTCGGGCAAGCAATTCACGGGACCAGCCGTCTTCCGCTGCCCGGCCGTCGAGCACGCGCTGCAAATGAACCACTGCGCGCAGCCCGAGCCAGGCTCCGCTGGCCTCGTCGCCGCTCGGAAAACCGTAGCCGCCCGCGATGTGGCATACGCCGGCCTGGTCCAGCGAGGCCGCGATGCTGCCCGTGCCCAATGCGACGATCACGCCGGGTTCACCGCCATGTGCGCCGACCACGGTGGTATAGGCGTCGCTCTCGATGCGCAACGCGCGCACTTCGGGCGCAGCCGTAAGGAAGGCCGCCAGCCAGTCGGCGTTGTTCACGCCGGCGAGGCCGCAGCCGAGCGAGCAGGCACGCCAGTCGAACGGCAGCGCCGCGCTGGCGAAGGCGCTGCGGCACGCGTCCTCAATGGATTGCCACGCCCGCTCGACGCCAAGCCCGAGGCCCGACGGTCCGCCGCTGGAACGTGCAAGCTCGACGCCATGCGCGTTGGCGAGGATCACGCGCGTACCGCTGCCGCCGCCATCAATGCCGAGCAGAAAGGCGTCCGTTGCCGGGAAGGAAGTCATGGTCGAAAAGGAGTTCATGAGCGCCAGCTTACCGGCCGCGGCGGACTGCGCCAATTGGCCGAATGGACGAGGTGGCGAGACAAGAACGTTCCGCTATGCTGACGCGATCTTGATGACCACCGGAAACCGCACATGGCAGACACCCAACCGGCCCGCTGCGCGTGGGCCACCACCGACGCGATGATCGACTACCACGACCATGAGTGGGGCGTGCCGTCCCACGACGACCAGCATCTGTTCGAGATGCTGGTGCTCGAAGGCGCGCAGGCGGGGTTGTCCTGGTCGACCATCCTCAACAAGCGCGAGGGCTACCGCACCTTGTTCGCGCATTTCGACATCGGCCGTGTGGCGCGCTTCACGGACCAGGATGTCGAGCGGCTCGTGCAGGACGCGCGCATCGTGCGCAATCGCGCGAAGGTTGCGTCGGCGGTGCTCAACGCGCGCGCGGTCCAGCAGATTCAGCAAGAGCACGGCTCGTTCGCGGACTTCGTCTGGTCGTTTGTTGGCGGCGTCACCATCGATACCCCGCGCGACGCGAAGCACCCCACGCCCGCATCGACGGCTGAGTCGGATGCCCTGAGCCGCGCCCTCAAGCAGTACGGCTGCAAGTTTGTCGGTACGACCATCTGCTATGCCTTCATGCAGGCGACCGGCATGGTCAACGATCACGCAGCCGGATGCCTTGCCCGAACCTCTGGCAAGACCAAACGCAAGAGCGCGTCGCCCAAGTCGAAGTGAAGATCTTCGAACGCGGAGAGTTTTAGTTTTTTGGCCACGGTTTCGAGTGCGATTGCCCCATCCTAGGGAAAGTCCTGATGGAAGCGTGTTTTTTTGCAGTGAAGCACGCGCAAAACCCCGAACAGCAAGGCTTTTGACCGGGTTTTCCGCACTGCACGAACGTACGGTACGTGTAAAAATGGCGTCGTCGCGTGCGTTGGCGCACCTTTTTACCGGACCGAACCGTTATAAATGACGGTGTACGGATCGTTCATCGAGTGAAGCAATCCGACGCGAGCACACAGGGCGAAAGTGAGACCGAACGCCCAGGCCGGGAAGAGCGCCGTGTTCGAAGCTTGGCCGGAAGGCATCAGCGTTTTTTGATGTTGCTGAACATCGCAACAACGCCGCCGTTCCGGAGCAGCAGGTGCAGGTTCTCGAATTCAAACGCATGGCCGCTGCGCAGGGGCGCAGGGGAGAAGATCATGAAAAGCTTGAACTTCCTGACCCATCAGGAGATTTTCAACAGCGCCGTACAGCATCTGTTCCTGCAGGGACAAGCCGCATTGCTTCCGCATGGCGGCGGCGCCTATCGCGGCTACTGCGGCGGCTGCCCTGTCGGCCGGTTCATCCGGCCACGCGACTACGTCACGGCGATGGAGGGCGTGCCCATCCGCTACATCGCAAAACCACCCGAGCATGTGCCGGCCTACATGGATGTAGGCGTCGCGGCGCTCAAGCGCGCGCTGCTCCGTGCACGCATCAACGTGTTCGATCCCAATACCGTCGAATTGCTTTCTTGCCTGCAAAACGTGCATGACGTCTTCGGCAAGTGGGAATGGCGCGAGCGTCTCTCGTCGATCGCGCGTCAGTTCGGGCTTTCTGCCGAACTTCTTAAAACGGCTGCTTGAGTACGGTAGGTGCTGTGATGTTGAGCCCCATGAAGATGTTGAGCCCCAAGGACATTTACGAACGCGTCAGCACGCATCTGCTGACCCAGCGGGCGGTGTCCGAAGACGACAACGGTTCCTGCCGCCTGCGCAGCCCGGAAGGCCGCAAGTGCGCGATTGGTTCGCTCGTGCGTGACGACCTGTACGAGGCGGCGCTGGAAGGCGTCGGCATTTCCTACTATCGGCATGCGCAGGACGGCGAGCTGATGCGTGCGCTCTACGCGTCGAATGTGAATGCCTACGATCCCCATATCATCGATCTGCTGATCGAACTCGAACAGGTTCACGACGACGCAGACGTGGAAGAATGGCCGCATCTGCTGGCGGCGCTCGGCAAGCGTCACGCGTTCGTCTGACACACACCTCTTACACGCGTACACAAAAAAACGGCGGTGCGCCCTCACGGGTCGCACCGCCGTTTTGCCATGCAAGGCGAGGAATTACGGCTCCCCGACTTGCACGCGACGCTTAGTGCATCTTCTTCGGCAGCATCTGGCTGCGCAGGCGCTTGCGCAGACGCGCGACAGCGGCGGCTTTCTTGCGCTTGCGCGCGGTGGTCGGCTTTTCGTACGACTGGCGCTCGCGCAGTTCGGCGATGGTGCCGTTGCGCTCGATGGTGCGGCGGAAACGCCGAATCGCGACATCGAACGGCTCGTTTTCTTTGAGGACGATAGTGGTCATGTAAATCCTGGTTTGCTAAACGTATTTCTAAGCGCGCGACGATGAAACCGCCGCGCCCCGGCACTCCGATCGTCCACCGGACGCGGCACTGGATGACACCAGACAGCGCGGCGCAACGGACACGAGCAAAGCGGCCACGGAGGCCGGAACAGAGAGAGTTGGGATTCAGCCGCCGAAGCGGCATGCGCATTCGAAAGAACGACGTGAACGCGCGATTCGGAGCCGTTCGCCGCCGGATGTTGACATTGTCGCTTTGGACGTTGTCATTCGGAAGCGAAGGCAGAAAATCGGGCACATTTCTCGATTCGGGCGCGATGTTACCAGAACAGCGCGCCGCTGCCAACACCCTTTAACTGCCCAACTCCTTGATGTGACAGATTATTTCTGCCACGCACTGGCTTCGTCGAGGTGCCTGACGTCCTCGCTCGACAGGACAAGGCGCGTCGCGGCCGCGAGGCTTTCCAGTTGTGCGACCGACGTGGCGCTCGCGATCGGCGCCGTGATGCTCGGACGCGCAATGAGCCACGCGAGCGCGATCGTCGCGGGCGTCGTGTCGTTGCGCTTCGCGACTTCATCGAGTGCATCGAGGATCTTCAGGCCGCGTGGGTCCAGATATTTCTCGACGCGCGAGCCGCGCGCCTTGTTCTGCGTGTCCGCCTTCGAGCGGTACTTGCCCGACAAAAAGCCGCTCGCCAGCGCGTAGTAAGGCACGACCGCCACCTTGTGCTGCTCCACGACCGGTTCTAGAGCCGTTTCATAGGCTTCGCGATCGTAAAGGTTGTATTCGGGCTGAAGGATCTGATAGCTCGGCAGGCCCGAGTCCTTCGCGATCTTCAAGGCTTCTTCCAGACGCTCGCCAGTGTAGTTCGACGCCCCGATCACCCTGACCTTCCCCGCCTGGATCAGCTTCTGATAGGCATTGAGTGTCTCGTCGAGCGAGGTGGCTTCGTCATCGTGATGCGAGAAATAGACATCGATGTAATCGGTCTTCAGGCGCCGGAGCGACTCGTCGACGGCCGCGGCGATGTTTGCGGCCGTCAGCCCCGGGCGCGTGCTGAGCTTGCCCACTTTTGTCGCGAGCACGATCTTGTGGCGCTTGCCGCTCTCCTTGAACCACTTGCCGATGATCGTCTCGGATTCACCGCCCTGATGACCTTCGACCCAGGCGGAATAGACGTCGGCGGTATCGATGAAATTAAGGCCGTGATCGACAAATGCGTCGAGGATGGAAAACGACGTGCGTTCGTCGGCGGTCCAGCCAAATACATTGCCGCCAAATACTAAAGGCGCGACTTTCAAATCCGATATACCGACATTACGTGTCTGCATGAATGCTCCGAATCCGCGTGGAAGAGGGACTAAAAAGCATACGCGTGATTCGGAAGGCTTGCTGGGCGGGCCTTCGAAGGCTGTCGACACTATTCGTTACACAAATCGGTTAGCCCGGCCTTAAGTTTTTTCGAGTGGCCCGATAACCTCAAGTAGGCGGCCGGCTATCACCGAGCGCAGGACCGCCAGGCAACAACTCGGTGCCATTAGCCAAAGCCAGATAAGTCTCCCAGGAGAGAACAAATGATCGGTATCAATAGCAATATCAACTCGCTGGTTGCTCAGCAGAACCTCAACAGCACGCAAAGCGCGCTGTCTTCGGCGATTACTCGCCTGTCGTCGGGCAAGCGCATCAACAGCGCGGCCGACGATGCAGCAGGCCAGGCCATTGCCTCGCGCATGACCTCGCAGATCAACGGTTTGAACCAAGGTGTGTCGAACGCCAACGACGGCGTCTCGATGACCCAGACGGCTGCTTCGGGCCTGTCGCAGATCTCCGACAACCTGCAACGTATTCGCCAGCTGGCTGTGCAGGCTTCGAGCGGTTCGCTGTCGTCGAGCGACCAGGCTTCGCTGCAAAAGGAAGTGACGCAGCGTATCGCTGAAGTGAACCGTATCGCTTCGCAAACGACCTACAACGGCACGAACGTGCTCGACGGTTCGGCTGGCACGGTGTCGTTCCAGGTTGGCGCAAACGTCGGCCAGACTATCGGTATCGATCTGAGCAACGGCGTGTCGGCTGCTCAACTCGGTGGCGGTCTGCCGCAAAGTGGCGCGACGATCGGCACGCTGTCGGGCCTGAGCCTGACGAGCGCCGGCGCTGCAGCAACGGGCTCGACCAAGGCTGACATCACGTCGATCAACGTGCTGGCTGACGGCAAGGGCGGCTTCACGTTCACCGACCAGAACAACCAGGCACTGTCCAGCGCAGCAACGACCGCGCTGTTCTCGGGCACGACGACCGGCACGGGCAAGTCGCTGACGCTGACGGCCAACGCAACGGGCGCACTGTCGGCATCGACGCAAGCGAGCGCAAAGACGGCGGCTCAAACCTCCCTCGACGCACTGAACACGACCAGCGCTGCTGCAACGCTTCCGACGACGGGCAACACCGCAGTGTTCGGCACGATCTCGGGCCTGAACGTGGACGCCACTGGCGCTGCCGCTGCCGCCGGCGCGGGCACGATCACGTCGATCACCATCACGCAGAAGTCCGATGGCACGATGACGTACACCGACCAGAACGGCAATGATGCTGCTACGGCTGGCGCGGCCCTGTTCACCGTCACGGCGAACTCGGGTACTCCGGCGAACGGCAGCTCGGTCGCTTTCAAGACGACCGGCGCCCTCGGCACGACGCCGACCGGCTTCGACACGGCTAACCCCAACGCAACGGCTGCCACGACCGGCATCGCTCAAGCGAACGCGCAAAACGTGCCGCCGAAGGTTTCCGACATCGACCTGACGAAGGCCAATGGCGCGAACCTCGCGATCGAATCGATCGACAACGCACTGAACGACGTCAACTCGATTCAAGCTGACCTCGGCGCTGCGCAAAACCGCTTCTCGTCGATCGCTGCCACGCAGACGGCTCAGTCGACCAACCTGTCGTCGGCACAGTCGCAGATCACCGACGCGAACTTCGCGCAGGAAACCGCGAACCTGTCGAAGGCTCAAGTGCTGCAACAAGCTGGTATCTCGGTGCTGGCTCAAGCGAACTCGATGCCCCAGCAGGTTCTGAAGCTCCTCGGCTAAGCATCGCGGCCGGCGTAGCAAGGCGGCACGCATCAGGCAGTACAATGCGCGCCGCACGCAACAAATCGCAGCAAAAGCAGCAAAGTAGTCAGCGCAAAGGGAGCTCGTCTCCCTGTGCGCGTTTTCGGAAGATGACGACTTCCGCCCAATTCCAAACGATCGCGAAGTAATACGAGCGGAGCACACATGACCACCGTAGCCACGACATCGAGTTCCACTGTCGATCCGACCAGCGCCGTACAACAGGCCGCACAGTCGATCATCAGCGGTTCGACCAATTCGACGATGGACGTGAACTCGCTCGTCACCGCGATCGTCAACGCGAAGGTCGCAGGTCAGACCGACGCGCTCAACAACAAGAAGACCGCCGACAACACGCAGCTCACCGCGATCGGCACGCTCAAGTCCGTGCTGTCGCTGCTGCAAAGCTCGATCACGAATCTCGCCAACGGCAAGACGCTCGGCTCGTTCACCGCCACCGCCGACGGCAAGGGCCTCACCGGCAGCGCCGACACCACGGCCGTCGCCGGCAGCTACGCGGTCAACGTACAGAACGTCGCCTCGGCACAATCGATCACCTCCGGCACGTTCTCGACCACCGACGCGCTCGGCACCGGCTCGATCACGCTGAAGGTCGGCAACAACAGCAGCACGATCAAGCTCGACAGCAGCAACAACACGCTCTCGGGCATCGTGTCGGCGATCAACTCGGCATCCGACAATCCCGGCGTCACCGCGACCATCGTCAACGGCTCGGACGGCGCGCACCTCGTGCTGCGCTCCACGTCGACGGGTCTCGGCAACCAGATCGGCGTCGATGTCACCGCGGACAGCAGCACCTCCGCCATCAACAAGCTTCAGGTCAGCTCGTCGACCACGACGACCGATCCGGATCCGACCGATCCGACCAAGACCATCACCGTCCCCGAGCACACCACCATCAGCAGCACCAGCGGCTGGACGCAATCCAGCGCGGGCGTGGACTCGCATCTGACGGTGGCCGGCACGCCGGTCACGAGTTCGAGCAACACGATCAAGGAAGCGGTGACGGGCGTCACGATGAACATCACCGCGGACTCCGTCGGCACGACGCAGACGCTCACGATCGGCCAGGACGTTACCGGTCAGAAGACCGCCATCGATGCCTTCGTCACCGCCTACAACAACTTCATCAGCACGGCGTCGTCGCTGACGTCCTTCGACTCGACCTCCAGCTCGCAAGGCGCGCTGCTCGGCGACTCGATGATGAACACGATCAAGAACACGATTTCCAGCACGATCAGCAAGGGCATCGGCGTCGGCACGGGCAAGGTGAACCTGGCGTCGATCGGCATCACGCTGCAGCCGGACGGCACGCTCTCGACCGACGAAGACGCGCTCACCAATGCGCTCACCAACAACAGCGGCACGGTGGCCTCGCTGTTCAACTCGACCGACGGCGTGGCCGCGCAGCTCAACACGAGCCTGACGGCGTTCCTGCAGACCGGCGGCATCATCGACACGCGCACGACCGCGCTCAACGCCGACCTGACCAGCATCGCCGATCAGCAGACTCAGCTCACCGCGTACACCGCGCAGCTGACCAGCTCGTACAACGATCAGTTCACCGCGCTCAATACGCTGATGTCGTCGATGGCGACTCAGTCGAGCTATCTGACCGCGCTGTTCGGCGGCACCAACAGCGCAGGCGCCATGGCGACGAACGCCAAGTAATCAACAGACGACAGACCGAATCATGAACCAGCACGAATTGATTCAGGAAGCCTGGTCGCTGACCGAGGCGATCGAAGCGGCAGTGGGCAACGAAGACTGGGCGCGCGCCGCCGAGCTGACCGAAGCGCGCGCACCGCTCGTCATGGCGATGCAAGCGGAGCAGCCGGCGGAGTCGCTCGCGGTCATCCGCAGGATCCAGGCGAGCATCGATGCCGTTGCATCCCGCGCGCAGATGGCGCAGACGGCGCTCGCCGCGAACTATCGCCGGTCGATGGATGGCGCCAAAGCCGCAAGCCGCTATCAACAAGCCGCGCGCTTCTAAAGTTCTCCGCTGGCCCGCCGATAACATTCACAAGAACAACAAGAACAACGCGTCGATGTCGGGCGCGCTGCTTCGCTCTTGATGCCCGCCTCGTGCGGGCATTCTTATTTGCGGGGCGGCTTCGGGGTTCTGGCTTCAAGGCTTCCGCATCAACGCATCCGCATCAACGCCCCCCTTACGCGTCCGTGTAACAGCGCCTCCGCCTCAACGTCCCAGCGTCAGCGCCTTCGTTCAACGCCTCCGCATCAACGCCCTGGCTTCGGCGTCCCTGCGTCAGCGCCTCCACTTCAACGCCCTAGCGTCACGCCTCCGCTTCACCGCTTCCGCTTCAACGCCCCAGCATCCACGCCTCCGCTTCACCGCCCTAGCGTCAACGCCAGATACGCCGCATACAACACGCCGTTCCCGAGCAACGCCCACAGCACCACGCCATTCGGCTTCGCATTGAACCGCAGCCACGCCGCTGCCGCCAGCGTGATCAACACACCAGTCAGCACTTCCACACGCGGCTCCCAAGGCGTCAGCATGATGCCGATCGCGGGCAGCAAGGTGCCCTGGAACACCATCGCCCCGGTGATGTTGCCGAACGCGAGCGTGTCCTTCCCTCTGCGCGCCCACAAAATACTGTTCACCTTTTCGGGCAATTCCGTGGCGATCGGAATGATGATCAGCGACAGCAGCAGCGCCGAAATGCCGAGCGCCTGCGACACCCCTTCGACGCCGTGAATGAAGCCCTTCGCGCCGCCCACCAGCAACACGATACCCACCAGGAACTGCAGCGAGATGCTGCCCATGGACGTCTTCAACCCCAGGCGCGAAGCGAACAGCGCTTCGGGCGCTTCGGTGCCGTGTCCGCTTTCGACCAGGTTCGCCGACGCCCTGAACGTCGAGATCACATACAGCACGTAAAGCCCGACGAGCCCCGCCGCGAACATCGCCCGCACGGGCCACGCGTGATGCGGGACGAACATCGCCGCGCACGCGATCAGGAACGCAAACAGGAAGAAGTTGAGGTCCCGCGTGAATCCGCTGCGCTCCGGCACGATCCGTCCATGCAGACCGCGCGACTGGAGTACCGCAATCGTCATCAGGCAGGTGGAGAGTGTCGCGAGCATCAGCGGCGCGCCGAGAATCGCGCCGACGCCGATTTCCTCGTTGACCGCGCGACTGGGCGTGCCGCCGAGCAAGGCGATGATCGGCACCGTGGTTTCGGGCAGCGCGGTGCCGACGGCGGCGAACAGCGAGCCGGTCACGCCTTCGGAAATGCCGAGCCGCTCGCCGAGATGTTCGAGCGCGTTCGTGAAGAGTTCGGACGCGATCAGGATGATCGCGAGCATCAGCGCGAGTTCGATGAAGAGCATCGTCATGCGGCACCTCGCATGAAGCGATGCGACGAACGCGACGGAAGCGCCGAAAGACGCGTGACAGGGAGACGTTGTAGTTGTAGGGACACGATCATTCCACGGCCGGACGCTGAGCGAACCACGATGCACCACGCGCCGTCCGGCCAGGAACGACGCAGTGCATCGATGGTCTCGCCAAACCGGTCCGGTCGAACGCGCCACGGCAGCAGGGCCGAGGATGTTGACGCGTTCTCCTTCGCGCACGAAGCGCACGAAACGCACGAAGGAAGGCTACTCCCCAAAGACGGCGCAAGTGTAGCCCGAGGCCTCCGGTTTCGGCAAGCCGCGCGCGTCGCGCCGGCCGACTTCGAGAATATGCGTATGCGGATCGAATCGTTGTCGATGCAACGAGCATTCGCTATGCTGGCCGCGCCGGGCGCGCTGCTTGCTGCGCCTGCCGACCGTCATCGGACCTGATCCGCCAACCAGAACGAAACGCCGTGTGACCATCGGGTCACGGGAGATCTCATGCGCCTGACACTCGTCGCCGCCGCCACCGCGGCCATCCTGCTCGCCGCGCCGGGCATCGCGCTGTCGAAGCCGCTCACCGTTTGCAGCGAAGCGAGCCCGGACGGCTTCGACGTCGTGCAGTTCAATTCGCTCGTGACCACCAACGCTTCCGCCGATGTCATCTTCAACACGCTCGTCGCCTACGACGAAGCCGCGAAGAAGGTCGCGCCCGCGCTCGCCGAGAAGTGGGACGTGAGCAGCGACGGCCTCACGTACACCTTCCACCTGCGTCCGAACGTGCAGTTCCAGACGACCGAGTGGTTCAAGCCGACGCGGGCGCTCGACGCCGACGACGTCGTGTTCACCTTCTCGCGCATGCTCGACGACAGCAATCCGTGGCACAAGGTCGCGGGCGCAAGCGGCTTTCCCCATGCGCAGTCGATGGGTCTCGTGAAGCTCATCAAGGCCGTGACGAAGGTCGATGACCACACCGTGAAATTCGAGCTCAACGAGCCGAACGCCACCTTCGTGCCGATCCTCACGATGGGTTTCGCCTCCATTTATTCGGCCGAATACGCCGACAAGCTGCTCAAGGCGAACCAGCAGACCGACCTGAACAGCAAGCCGGTCGGCACTGGTCCGTTCGCGCTGAAGAGCTATACGAAGGACTCGGTGATCCGCTACGACGTGAATCCGGCCTACTGGGGACCGAAGCCGAAGATCGACCGGCTGATCTACGCGATCACGCCAGACGCCGCCGTGCGCGCGCAGAAGATCAAGGCCGGCGAATGCCAGATCGCGCTCTCGCCGAAGCCGCAGGACGTGACCGACGCGAAGAAGGATCACGCGCTGAAAGTGAGCGAAACGCCGGCCTTCATGACCGCGTTCGTCGCGCTCAATACGGAGAAGAAGCCGCTCGACAATCCCAAGGTGCGGCAGGCGATCAACATGGCATTCGATCGCACGACCTACATGAAGACCGTGTTCGACAATACCGGTACGGCCGCGGTGAATCCGTATCCGCCGAACACGTGGAGCTATGACAAGAACATCGCGGCCTACAAGTATTCGCCCGACGCCGCGAAGAAGCTGCTCGCCGAGGCAGGCTTCCCGAACGGCTTCGACACGACCATCTGGGTGCGTCCGAACGGCAGTGTGCTGAACCCGAATCCGAAGGTCGGCGCCGAGTTGCTGCAGGCCGATCTCGCGAAGATCGGCGTGAAGGCGCAGGTGAAGGTGATCGAGTGGGGTGAGCTGATCCGTTCGGCGAAGCTGGGCCAGCACGACATGCTCTTCATGGGCTGGGCAGGCGACAACGGCGACCCCGACAACTATCTGTCGCCGCTGTTCAGCTGCAACGCGGTGAAGTCCGGCATCAACTTCGCGCGTTACTGCGACCCGCAACTCGACAAGCTCATCGCCGACGGCAAGGCAACGCCGGATGTCGCCAAGCGCACGCAGTCATACACGGGCGCGCAGAAGATCATTCACGATCAGGCACTGTGGATTCCGCTCGTCTATCCGACCGCCGCCGCCCTCACGCGCGCGAACGTCAGCGGCTTCAACGTGAGCCCGTTCGGACGGCTGAACCTGGGCAGCGTGTCGGTACAGTAAGTTCAGCTCAGGCCGGCGAGAAGCGGATCACACCGTCATCGCCGGTCTGGCGCTTGAGCGTTCCGTCGAGCCACAGCACATGCAGGTGCGCGAGCGCCTCGCCCAGTGCGAACGTCATCTGATGAATGTCGAGCTTGCGCTTGAACATGATCGGCACGATGTCGGCGGCGCTGCACGGCTTCTCCGTGCACGCCTCGCGCACTTCCGCCAGCCGCGCGCGATGATGATCGCGCAGTTGCCCGATGCGCGTCCGCACGCCCCGGAAAGGCTTGCCGTGCGAGGGCAGCGCGAGCGTCCCGGCGGGCATCGGCTCGTAGCGGCCGAGCGATTCCAGGAACAGCGCCAGCGGATTGCTTTCGGGCTCCAGCGCGAACACGGACACGTTCGTCGAGATGCGCGGCAACACCATGTCACCTGAAATCAGCAGCTTGTCCGCCGCGCAGAACAGCGCGCTATGCTCCGGCGAATGGCCGAAGCCCGCGACCACCGTCCACTCCCGCCCGCCGATACGGATGACATCGTTGTCGCGGATACGCCGGAATTCATGCGGAATGGAAGGCACCAGCGTCGGATAGTAGCTGTCGCGCTTGCGCAGCGCGTCGAGCGAGGCTTCGTCGGTCAGGCCGTGCGCCGCAAAGTGCGCCGCGGCGCGCTCGCCGCCCGCATTCGAGCCATCGCCCGCGGCCATCACGCGGCCCATCGCATACTCGCCCAGCGAGATCCAGAGCCGCACGTTCCAGCGTTGGCTGTCGCCGCCCTTGCAGATCCAGTCGGCCAGACCCAGATGGTCCGGATGACAGTGCGTGACGATCACGCGCAGCACCGGCAAGCCATCGAGAACGGTATCGAACACGCGCTCCCAGTTCGCGCGGATCGTCTCGTTCGAAATCCCGCAATCGACGACGGTCCAGCCCTGCTCGCCGTCGATCTCGTCGCGCAGCAGCCAGAGATTGATGTGATCGAGCGCGAACGGCAACGGCATGCGCAGCCAGAACACACCCGGCGCGACTTCCTTGACGCCGCCGGCCTCCGGCAATTCGTCCGCAAAAACATAGTCGAGCTGGCTTTCGAGTGCGTTCATTCGGTCCTTGCCTCCGGGTTTGCGCCGCGTTGCAATCTGGCGAAGTTGACGATAACGTAAACGTCCATTCTAACGTTGCGTGCGCTTTTGCGCTGCCGGCCGCGATGACCCAACCGACGCACTACACCATCACCGACCTGGCGCGCGAGTTCGACGTCACGCCGCGCGCCATTCGTTTTTACGAAGACCAGGGCTTGCTCGCGCCGCAGCGCGCGGGGTCGAACGGCTTGCGACGCGTATATTCGCCGCGCGATCGCACGCGTCTGAAGCTCACGCTGCGCGGCAAGCGGCTGGGCTTCACGCTCTCGGAAATCCGCACGCTGCTCGATCTCTACGACTCGCCCACCGGGTCGAACACGCAGTTGCAGGCTTTCGTCGATACCATCGCCGCGCATCGGGAAGTGCTCGAACGTCAACTGGAAGACCTGAACACGACGCTCACCGAACTTGCCGCCTACGAGGAACAGGGCCGCGCGCTGCTCTCGGCGGGTGCGGAAAAGCGTCCGCGCAAACCCAGGGCGGCATGAGCTGATCTCAGCGGAGGCGCAGGCCGACATGAATCACTTCCCCAAGCTGCTCTCGTCGCACATCGGCTTCGACGTCGCGCAGACGATGCTCGAAGGATTCGATCGCCATTACCGCGTGTTCCGCGACGCCGCCATCCGCGCCAAGCCGCTGTTCGAGCGCGGCGACTGGCCGGCCTTGCAGCAGCTCGCGCGCGATCGCATCGCGTCCTACGACGAGCGCGTGGCGGAGTGCGTAATGCGGCTGGAAGACGAATACGACGCCGAGAATATTGACGACGAGGTCTGGCAGCAGATCAAGCTGCACTACATCGGCCTGTTGACGACGCACCGCCAGCCGGAATGCGCCGAGACCTTCTTCAACTCGGTGTGCTGCAAGATCCTGCATCGCTCGTACTTCAACAACGATTTCATCTTCGTGCGGCCCGCGATTTCGACGGAGTACATCGAAAACGACGAGCCCGCCGCGAAGCCCACGTATCGCGCGTATTACCCCGAGAAAGACGGACTTGCCGGGACGCTCGAGCGCATCGTCACGAACTTCCAGCTGGAGACGCCGTTCGAAGACCTCACGCGCGATGTGCAATGCATCCTGCAGGCACTGCGCGACGCCTTCGGCACGCTGACGCCCGCGCCCAACTTCCAGATTCATGTGCTGTCGTCGCTGTTCTTCCGCAACAAGGCCGCGTATATCGTTGGCCGCATCATCAACGGCGATGCGCTGCTGCCGTTCACCATCGCCATCCGTCATGCGCATCCCGGACGGCTCGCGCTCGATACCGTGCTGCTGTCGCCCGAACAGGTGCTGATCATCTTCAGCTTCTCGCACTCGTACTTTCTCGTCGACATGGAGGTGCCGTCCGCGTTCGTGCAGTTCCTGAGCACCATCATGCCGCGCAAGCCGAAGGCCGAGATCTACACGTCGGTGGGCTTGCAGAAGCAGGGCAAGAACGATTTCTATCGCGACCTGCTGCACCATCTGTCGCATTCGAGCGACCGCTTCATCGTCGCGCCCGGCATCAAGGGCCTCGTGATGATCGTCTTCACGCTGCCTTCGTTCCCGTACGTGTTCAAGCTCATCAAGGACGCGTTTCCGCCGCCGAAGGAAACCACGCGCGAGAAGATCCAGGACCGCTATCAGCTCGTGAAACGGCACGACCGCCTCGGCCGCATGGCCGACACCCTCGAATATTCGAGCGTCGCGCTGCCGCTCGCGCGTCTCGACGACGCGCTGATTCGCGAACTCGAACGGGACGCGCCTTCGATGATCGAAGTCGAAGGGAACAACCTGGTCATCCGCCATGTGTATATCGAGCGCCGCATGGTGCCGCTCAATCTATTCCTGCAGAACGGCAGCGACGAAGCGGTCGAGCACGGCATCAAGGAATACGGCGACGCGATCAAGCAGCTGATCCAGGCGAACATCTTTCCCGGCGACATGCTGTACAAGAATTTCGGCGTGACGCGCCATGGCCGCGTGGTGTTCTACGACTACGATGAAATCGAGTACCTGACCGACTGCAACGTCCGCCGCGTGCCGCCGCCGCGCCACGAGGAAGACGAGCTTTCGAGCGAACCGTGGTATACCGTCGGGCCGCACGACATCTTTCCCGAGACGTACGGCACGTTTCTGCTCGGCGATCCGCGCGTGCGCGCAGCGTTCATGCGCCATCACGCGGATTTCTTCGATCCCGCGCTCTGGCAGCGTCACAAGGACCAGTTGCTGCGCGGCGAACTCGCCGACTTTTTTCCCTATGACCGCGATGTCCGATTCTGTATCCGCTATCCGGAACGGTTCGGCGCATCCGGCCGAACGGATGCGCCCGGCGCCTGACGGCCGCGCATCCCTGCATCGACCATCGAACATGAACTCCAATCACGACCACGACGACGCTTCCAATCCCCTCGCCCATCTGTTCTCGAACAATCAAAGCTGGGTCGAGCGCAAGCTGGCGGAAGACGCCGAGTTCTTCCAGCGCCTCGCGCATCAGCAGGCGCCCGAGTACCTGTGGATCGGCTGCTCGGACTCGCGCGTGCCGGCCAACCAGATCATCGGCTTGCCGCCAGGCGAGGTGTTCGTGCACCGGAACATCGCGAACGTGGTCGTGCACTCGGACCTCAATTGCCTCTCGGTGATCCAGTTTGCCGTCGACGTGCTGAAGGTGAAGCACATCATGGTCGTCGGGCACTACGGCTGCTCAGGCGTGGGCGCCGCGCTGGTGGGCCGGCGCGTGGGCCTCGCCGATAACTGGCTGCGTCACGTCGAGGACGTGCGCGAGAAACACGCCGCGCTGCTCGACGAATGGCCGATGGGCGAGGCGCGGCATCGCCGGCTGGTGGAATTGAACACGATCGAGCAGGCCATCAACGTGTGCCGCACGACCATCGTCGGCGACGCATGGGCACGCGGCCAGACGCTCACCGTGCACGGCTGGACCTACGGCGTGCACGATGGCCGGCTGCGCAACATGGGCATGTTGATCAGTGGGCCGGCCGAGGTCGATCCGGTGTATCAGTCGTGCATCGCCGCGATGAGCCGCAGCGGCGCGCATTCCGCGGAGAACGACGTCCTCGCGTCCGATGCGGCGCTGGCCGCGCGTCTGGGCGACGTTCCCGCCGTCATTCAAGGCGTCATCAAGGAGCTTAAACATGAGTGAGACACGCAGGGATCCGGCAGTCGATCCGGTCGTCATTGTGGCGGCGGCACGTACGCCGATGGCCGCGTTTCAGGGCGAATTCTCGTCGCTGACGGCGGCGCAGCTCGGTGCGGCGGCGATCGCCGCGGCGCGCGAGCGCGCCGGCATCGCGCCCGAGCAGATTCAGGAAGCGATCATGGGCTGCGTGCTGCCGGCCGGACAGGGACAGGCGCCCGCGCGTCAGGCGGCGCTCGGCGCCGGCCTGCCGCTTGCCACCGGCTGCACGACCATCAACAAGATGTGCGGCTCGGGCATGCGCGCCGCGATGTTCGCGCACGACATGCTGCTGGCGGGCTCGGCCGAGGTGATCGTCGCGGGCGGCATGGAAAGCATGACCAACGCGCCCTATCTGCTGCCGAAGGCGCGCGGCGGCATGCGCATGGGACACGGCCAGGTGCTGGATCACATGTTCCTCGACGGGCTCGAGGACGCGTACGAGAAAGGCCGATTGATGGGCACTTTCGCCGAGCAGTGCGCGTCGTCGTACGCGTTTTCGCGCGAGTCGCAGGATGCGTTTGCGATCGAATCGCTGAGCCGCGCGCGGCGGGCGAACGAAGACGGTTCGTTCGGCTGGGAGATCGCGCCGGTGACGGTGCAGGGCAGGAAGGGCGAGGTGGTGATCGAGCGCGACGAGCAGCCGTTCAAGGCGAATGTGGAGAAGATCCCGTCGCTCAAGCCGGCGTTCGCGAAGGACGGCACGGTGACGGCGGCCAATTCTTCGTCGATCTCGGATGGCGCGGCGGCGCTCGTGATGATGCGCGAATCGACGGCAGAGCGGTTCGGCGTCACGCCGCTCGCGCGCGTCGTTGGGCACAGCACGTTTGCGCAACAGCCGGCGCTGTTCACGACGGCGCCGGTCGGGGCGATTCGCGCGCTGTTCGAGAAGAACGGCTGGCGCGCGGGGGACGTGGATCTTTATGAGATCAACGAAGCCTTTGCTGTTGTGGCCATGGCTGCGATGCGTGAGCACGATCTGCCGCACGACAAGGTGAATGTGAATGGCGGCGCGTGTGCGCTTGGGCATCCGATTGGCGCATCCGGTGCGCGGATTCTGGTGACGCTGCTCGGCGCGTTGCAGGCGCGCGGGTTGAAGCGCGGGGTGGCGAGTCTGTGTATCGGCGGCGGGGAAGCGACGGCGATGGGCGTGGAGATGGTTTGAGTGTCGCGGGCCGGTCTGGTTGGAGCGGGGGCCGGACCGGCCGCGTCAGTCTTCGAAGGGGTTGATCATCTCGACGCCCGTTCGCTCGAAGTCCCGGACGTTGCGGGTGACGACGGTCAGGCCGTGAGTAATCGCCGTGGCGGCAATGAGCTTGTCCAGTGCGGGCTCAGGGTGCGGTGCGCGCAGGGTGCCCCACAGTTCACCAATCCGCCTGTCGACCGGCAGAATTTTGCCCTCGTACTCAGTCAGAACGCCCTTCAACCAAATGTCGATCCTTTCAGCCTGTGCAACGTCGCGGCGCCGACGAAGCTGCTCGACGCCGCGGCGAAGTTCTCCAACTGTAATGGAGGACAAGTGAATGGCGCGGCGGTCGACCTTAGCCTGCCGAAAGAACGCGCGAACGCCTTTGTTCGCGCGATGCAGTCGTCTGGTCTCACTGATGACGTTCGTGTCAGCCAGATACATCCGAGTCTCCCCGGCCGGGATGTCTTGCAAAGATGTTGTCTTCGCAGTCGATCTCGGGAAAATTCAAAAGAGCGTCGATGAAGCGCTCGTTCAGATCCGGCGGATCTTCTTTTCCAAGAATCTTCCGAGCCAATGCCAGCGCCTCTCGCTCGGCCTTTCCGCGCTCACGCAGCTCCTCAACCCATTCCTTGCTGAGCCAAGACGGCCACTCGTGCTGCACTACCTTGAATTCAACTCTATCCATTACTTTCCTTCTTCCATGGCCACCACGGCCGGTTGATCTGGATGCCGCGCGAAGATGTCGTCTTCGCAGTCGATCTCGGGAAAATTCATGAGATGGTCGATGAAGCGCTCGTTCAGATCCGGTGGATCCTCCTTTCCCAGAATTTTCCGAGCCAATGCCAGTGCCTCTCGCTCGGCCTTGACTTCCGCGCGTAGCTCCTCAACCCATTCCTTGCTGATGTGAGCCGGCCACTCCTGCTTCACCACCTTGAATTCAACCCTATCCATCACCTTCCTCCTTCCAAAGCGGCCCCGGACGCTTCATCTTTCGCGAAATCAATCAGCATGACTAGTCATCCGAACGGCCAGGTTGCGCCCCGCCTATCCCCCGACGCATCCTAGCCGAAAGCGCGAGCGCTTCTCACGCGCTATATTCCGAAAATCACCCCCAAGGAAAGCTTCGCTCATGAAAACCGTTCTGATCGTCGGTGCTTCCCGCGGCCTCGGCCACGAATTCGCACGCGAGTATTGCCGCGACGGCTGGCGCGTGCTCGCCACCGCCCGCGACAAGGCCTCGCTCTCCGCGCTCGACGCGCTCGGCGCGCAAACCTTCTCCGTCGACGTCACCCAGCCCGAGCAGATCGGCGCGCTGGCGTGGCAACTCGACGAAGAGCGCATCGATGTCGCGATCCTCGTCTCGGGCGTCTACGGACCGCGCAGCGAAGGCGTCGAGACAATCAGCGCCGACGACTTCGATCAGGTCATGCACACCAACGTCCGCGGCCCGATGCAGTTGATCCCCGTGCTCCTGCCGCTCACCGACGCCGCCCATGGCGTGCTCGCGGTCGTGTCGAGCAAGATGGGCAGCATCGGCGAGGCGAGCGGCACGACCGGCTGGCTGTATCGCGCGAGCAAGGCGGCGCTCAATTCGGCGCTGAAGACGGCGTCGCTCGAGTCGCGCCATTCGACCTGCATTGCGCTGCATCCCGGCTGGGTGCGCACGGAAATGGGCGGCCCGAGCGCGGCGATCGACGTCGCGCACAGCGTGTCCGGCATGCGCGCGGTGATCGCCGAAGCCCGCGCCATGCGCGACCAGTTCAATGGAACCTTCGTCCAGTACGATGGCACGAAGCTCGAATGGTGATCAGACACAACCGAAGGAAATCAAAGGAAACCCGCTCGTGACCTATCACGTCCACGGCGTCTCGCCGTCCGGCAATTGCCACAAGGTGCGCCTCGCGCTCGAACAACTGGGCCTGCCGTATGTCTGGCACGAAGTCGACATGATGAACGGCGCGACCCGCACCGAGGCCTTTCGCAAGATCAATCCGAACGGCAAGGTGCCGGTGCTCGTCATCGACGAACAGACGATCCTGTCCGAATCGAACGCGATCCTGTGTTATCTCGCCGATGGCACGCCGCTCCTGCCCGATGACCGTCTGGAGCGTGCGCAGGCCTTGCAGTGGATGTTCTTCGAGCAATACAGCCATGAGCCGTATATCGCGGTCGCGCGATTCATCCTGCAATTCCTGAAGCAGCCCGACGACGCACGCCTGCCCGACAGGATTGCCGGCTCCTACCGCGCGCTCGACGTGATGGAGCAGCATCTCGCGACGCGGACGTTCTTCGTCGGCGAGCGCTACACGGTCGCCGATATCGCGCTTCATGCCTACACGCATGTCGCCGATGAAGCGAACGTCGACCTGTCGCGCTATCCGGCCATCTGTGCGTGGCTCGAACGCGTGCGCGCGCAACCGCGTTATGTCGCGATGCCGGGTGTCGCATGACTGCGCCCCTGGACTGTCCCTGCGGCGGCGCGGCGCCGGATGCACGACCCAACGCACCAAGGGCGCCCGCACCGCGCTACGAAGCCTGCTGCGGCCGCTTCATCGACCGTGGAGAGAAACCCGCCACCGCACTGGAACTGATGCGTTCGCGCTACACCGCCTACGTGCTCGGCAACACGGCCTGGTTGCGCGCCACCTGGGCCGCGTCGACCTGCCCGCCCGACCTCGATGCCTCCGACACCACCCGCACCCGCTGGCTCGGTTTGCAGATCAAGCGCCACCAGCAGATCGAGGAATCTCACGCGGAAGTGGAGTTCGTCGCGCGCTACAAGGTAGACGGACGAGCGCATCGTCTTCATGAAGCGAGCCGCTTCGAGCGGAACGGCGCAGGCGACTGGCTTTATGTCGACGGAAAGATTCAGGAAAAGTAAATATACCTTTAAGAAACGTGCGCTCTACCACGGTATTAATTTCCTGATAATCCTTTCAGATTAAACAGTTACGGGGTAACGCTTATTGTGCAGCGCAATTTTGAACAGTTAATCTGTTCACGTCAGGGCGTAGTCATTCCCGCGCCCGGCGCTCGCAGCGAAGCCCCGTACGGAAGTCTTGTTTTGAAGCCATTTGTCATGCCTGTTCAGGGCATGACTCCCGGAACCCGCCACCGATACTGCTCACGCAGAGCAGCGCGACAGGTTTGTGACTTCAAAAACGCACGTTGGGGCCAAGCCGTATCAATGTTTCATTGGAAAGTGCGGTCGGAGTTCACGGATGGCGATCAGAACCTGGTTAGTCGGATGCAGCGTGGTGTGCTCGCTCGCGACGTCGTTCGTCACATCCGGCGCGCGCGCTGAACCCATCGGCGGGGTGCGTCAGTCCGAAGGTCTCCAGGCTCCCGCGTTTGGCCAGGCGCTCCCGCAGATTCCCGATTCCCTCGACGCCGGCCTGCCCGCCGCCGCGAGCGGTCTGAACGAAGCCGTCATCGACATTCCCGAAGCCGACATCGCGCTCCAGACCACCGTGTTCAAGCCGGACGGCGCAGGCCCGTTTCCGATGATCGTCTTCAACCACGGCAAGCTTCCCGGCGACTCGCACGCGCAACCGCGCAACCGGCCCGTCGCGCTGGCCCGTGAATTCGTGCGTCACGGCTATGTCGTGGTCGTGCCGAACCGCCGCGGATTTGCAGGTTCGGGCGGCGACTACGCCGGCCATGGCTGCGATGTCGAGGCAAACGGCTTCGCCCAGGCCGAGGACGTCACCGCGACGGTCGCCTACATGAGCGCGCAGTCCTACATCGACAAGACGCATATCGTCGTGGCGGGCACTTCGCACGGCGGCCTGACGACCATCGCCTACGGTGCACGCGACGCCATCGCCGCCCCGGGCGTGCGCGGCCTCATCAACTTCTCCGGCGGCCTGCGCCAGGACGAATGCGAGGGCTGGCAAAAAAATCTCGTCAGCGCATTCGGCGACTACGGCCAGAATGTGCGCCTGCCGTCGCTGTGGCTCTACGGCGACAACGATTCCGTCTGGCAAGGCGATCTGTCCGCGCAAATGTTCACGGCCTTTACGTCGCACGGCGCGCGCGCCAACCTGATCGATTTCGGCAACTACAAGAACGACGCGCATCGTCTGGTCGGCGATCGCGACGGCGTGCAGATCTGGTGGCCGCGCGTGAAAGCGTTCCTCACGCAGATCGGCATGCCGACCGCCGTGCAGTACCAGGTGTCGGAGCCGAGCATGCCGAAGGCCAGCGACTTCGCCAATCTCGATGCCGTGCAATCCGTGCCGTTCATCGACGAAAACGGTCGTGCCGGCTATCGCAATTTCCTGTCGCAGTACTCGAGCCGCGCGTTCGCGGTGTCGGATTCCGGCGCGTGGTCGTGGGCCGAAGGCGGCGACGACCCGATGTCCGTGGCCATTGCCAGCTGCGAGCGGCAAAGCGCCGACCCGTGCAAGCTGTATGCGGTGAACAATCGCGTGGTCTGGAACGATCAACAGGCTCAGACGCAGACCGCGTCGCGCTGAACGTCCACGTTTCCGTTTCTTTCCAACGCCGGCCTTCGTGCCGGCGTTTTCACATCTTCCGCGCCCGATCGTCCGGTTACGCGACGAAATCGGCGAAGTTACGGCCCATAGTGCTTTCTTGCATTTCCATTGCGCGCCGGTGCGCGGCCTAAAAACCTTCCGATTACGGAAGGTTGCGGCGCTTTTAGCGATAATTGAGAGGCGCAGTTTCCCCCCGCAATTCAACCGCCATGCAGGCACCCAGCGCCTGCGCGACGTATCCGGCCCGCTGCGCGTGCGGGCCTGGGAGCCGTTTTTTTGACTATCGAAGCCAATCAGGACTGGGTTGCCCGCTCGCTTGCAGCCGTGTGGCATCCGTGCACCCAGATGAAACATCACGAGCGCGTGCCGCTCGTACCGATCGCGCGCGGCAAGGGCGCGTGGCTCTACGATCCGCAGGGCACGCGCTATCTCGACGCGATCAGTTCGTGGTGGGTCAATCTCTTCGGCCACGCAAACGACGACATCAACCGGGCACTCAAGGAGCAACTCGACACGCTCGAACACGCGATGCTCGCGGGCTGCACGCATGCGCCCGCCATCGAACTGGCCGAGCGTCTCTCGGCACTGACGCAGCACACGCTCGGCCACGCGTTCTTCGCGTCGGATGGCGCGTCGGCCGTCGAGATCGCGCTGAAAATGAGCTTTCATGCGTGGCGCAATCGCGGCCGGAGCGAGAAGCGCGAATTCGTGTGTCTCGCGAACAGCTATCACGGCGAAACCATCGGCGCGCTCGGTGTGACCGATGTCGCCCTCTTCAAGGACGCCTACGACCCGCTGATCCGCCACGCGCACGTGGTGGCGTCGCCGGCGGCGGTCGGCGAAGACGCGGCGCTCGACGCCATGCGCGCGCTCTTCGAGCAGCGCGCGCCGCAGTTGGCGGCGGTGATCGTCGAGCCGCTGGTGCAGTGCGCCGCCGGCATGGCAATGTACGACGCGTCCTATCTCACACGCCTGCGCGCGCTGTGCGACGCCTTCGACGTGCATCTGATCGCCGATGAAATCGCGGTCGGCTGCGGCCGCACCGGCACCTTCTTCGCGTGCGAGCAGGCCGGCGTGTGGCCGGATTTCATCTGCCTGTCGAAGGGCATCAGCGGCGGTTACCTGCCGCTGTCCATCGTGCTGACCCGCGACGACATCTACGCCGCCTTCTATGACGACGATGTCACGCGCGGCTTCCTGCATTCGCATTCGTACACTGGCAATCCGCTCGCCTGCCGCGCCGCGCTGGCCACGCTGGACCTGTTCGAGCGCGACGGCGTGCTGACGGAGAACCGTCGCAAGTCGGCGTTGCTGCGTGAAGCGTTGCAGCCGCTCGCCGCGCATCCGCGCGTGAGCAATCTGCGCGAGCGCGGCACGATCTTCGCGTTCGACGTGAGCACCGACGACCCCACGTTCTCGCGCCGTTTCTTCGCGCAAGGCTTGCAGCGCGAACTGCTGATGCGGCCGATCGGCAAGACGGTCTATCTGATGCCGCCGTACATCCTGAGCGATGACGAACTCTTGCTGCTCGCCCGACGCACGCGCGAGACGCTCGATGCCACGCTGGCCGGAGAGGCCGTATGAAGAACACCTCGCAGGCGCTCTACGACACGCTGACGCAAGGCCTCGCCGACATCGACGCGCGCGGTCTGCGGCGTCGCCGCAAGATCATCGACGGCGCGTGCTCGGCGCATCTCAATGTAGACGGCCGCGACATTATCGGATTTGCGAGCAACGACTATCTCGGTCTCGCCGCGCATGAAGCGCTGCGGGCGGCGCTGGCGGAAGGCGCGTCGCTGTATGGCGCGGGCAGCGGCGGCTCGCACTTGCTGGGCGGCCACTCCCGTGCGCACGCGCGTCTCGAGGACGAGCTTGCCGCATTCTCGGGCGGCTTCGTCGACACCCCGCGCGCGCTGTACTTCAGCACCGGCTACATGGCCAATCTCGCGATCGTCACTGCACTCGCCGGACGCGATACGCTGGTGTTTTCGGACGCGCTGAATCACGCGTCGCTGATCGACGGCGTGCGGCTGGCGCGCGCACAGACGCAGATCTATCCGCACGCCGACATGGAAGCGCTCGACGCCATGCTCGACGCCTCGCGCGACGAAGCCGCGACCCGGCTCATCGTGACCGACACCGTGTTCAGCATGGACGGCGACATCGCCCCGCTTGCGCGTCTCGTCGAACTGGCGGAACGGTATGGCGCGTGGCTCATCGTCGACGATGCGCACGGCTTCGGCGTGCTCGGTCCGCAAGGGCGCGGCGCGCTCGCGGCACTCGCGCTGCGTTCGCCGCATCTCGTCTATGTCGGCACGCTCGGCAAGGCGGCGGGCGTCTCCGGCGCATTCGTCGCCGCGCATGAGACGGTGATCGAATGGCTCGTGCAGCGCGCGCGTCCGTACATCTTCACGACCGCGTCGCCGCCGGCGGTCGCGCATGCGGTGTCGGCGAGCGTGAAGATCATCGCGGGCGAGGAAGGCGACGCGCGCCGCGCGCATCTTGCTTCGCTCATCGAGACCACGCGCGCGATCCTGAACCGCACGCGCTGGCTGCCGGTCGATTCCCATACGGCCGTGCAACCGCTCGTGATCGGCAGCAACGACGAAACGCTCGGCATCGCCGCCGCGCTCGACCGCCAGGGTCTCTGGGTGCCCGCGATCCGTCCGCCGACCGTGCCCGCCGGCACTTCGCGCCTGCGCATTTCATTGTCCGCCGCGCACAGAGAGGACGATCTCGCGCGCCTCGACCACGCCTTGACCACGCTATGACCGCTCTCTCCTATTTCGTCGCCGGAACCGATACGGAGATCGGCAAGACGCTCGTCTCCGCCGCGCTGCTGCACGGCTTCGCGAACGCCGGATTGCGCGCCGCCGCGATGAAGCCGATCGCCTCGGGCGCCGTCCTGCGCGACGGCGTGCTGCACAACGAAGACGCCGATCAGCTCGACGCCGCCGCGAACGTCCCGTTGCCTAACGAGATCCGTACGCCGTTCATGATGCGCGAGCCGATCGCGCCGCATATCGCCGCCGCGCGCGAGGGCATCGCGCTGGATATCGGCCGGATTGTCGAGGCGCATCGCTTTGCGGTGACGCAGGCGGATGTCGTCGTGGTGGAGGGCGTCGGCGGCTTTCGCGTGCCGCTCGATGATACGCACGACACCGCCGATCTCGCTGTCGCGCTGAACTTGCCGGTGGTGCTCGTCGTCGGCATGCGGCTCGGCTGCATCAGCCATGCGCTGCTGACCGCCGAAGCGATCACCGCGCGCGGCCTGACGCTCGCGGGCTGGGTCGCGAACCGCGTGGACCCGGACATGCTCTACCCTGACGAGAACATCGCCACGCTCAAACAACGCCTGCATGCGCCGCTGCTCGGCGTGATTCCGCATCTCGCGCCGCCAGATTCGAGCCGCGCCGCCGCCGCGCTCGACATCGGCGCCCTGAAACACCCGTTTCAACACAAGGATTGATTTCATGACCCAGCACACCGCCACCGAGACGACCGTCACGCTCACCTCGCAACCGCTGCAACGCTGGAGAGTCGCCGATATCGTCGCGCTGTACGACCTGCCGTTCAACGACCTGCTGTATCGCGCGCAGACCGTGCATCGCGAGCACTTCGATCCGAACGCCGTGCAACTGTCCACGCTGCTGTCGATCAAGACCGGCGGCTGCGAGGAAGACTGCGCCTATTGCCCGCAGTCGGTGCATCACGACACCGGCCTCAAGGCCGAAAAGCTGATGGATGTCGACGAGGTGCTGAAGTCGGCCGAGCTCGCGAAGTCCAACGGCGCGACGCGCTTCTGCATGGGCGCCGCGTGGCGCAATCCGAAGGACCGCCATCTCGAACCGATCAAGGACATGATCCGCGGCGTGAAGGCGATGGGCCTCGAAACCTGCGTGACGCTCGGCATGCTGGAAGCGCATCAGGCGCAAGGTCTGCGCGACGCGGGCCTCGATTACTACAACCACAACCTCGATACGTCGCCGGAGTTCTACGGCCAGATCATTTCCACGCGCACCTATCAGGACCGGCTCGATACGCTCGAACACGTGCGCGACGCGGGCATCAACGTGTGCTGCGGCGGCATCGTCGGCATGGGTGAATCGCGCCGCGAACGCGCGGGACTGATCTCGCAGCTCGCCAACCTGAGCCCGTATCCGGAATCCGTGCCGATCAACAATCTCGTGCAGGTCGCGGGGACGCCGCTCACCGGCACCGAAGCGCTGGATCCGTTCGAGTTCGTGCGCACGATCGCCGTTGCGCGCATCACGATGCCGCGCGCCATGGTGCGTCTCTCGGCCGGCCGCGAACAGATGGACGAAGCGTTGCAGGCGCTGTGCTTCGCCGCCGGCGCGAATTCGATCTTCTACGGCGACCAGTTGCTAACGACGAGCAATCCGCAGGCGGAAGCCGACCGCAGGCTGATCGAACGGCTGGGCATGCGCGCGGAGGCGCCTCGGGAGGTGCGGGCGCCGCACGCGAAACATGAGTGCGACGGCATGTCCGTGCATGCGCAATAAGCGCCTTGCCTGTTGAGACGGATACTGCTGAATTGCGTCGGGAACGGTGATGCGGGCTGAACACAGCCTGCCCTCATCGGCAATGAGATTCTCCCCAATCGGTAGGTGCAAATCGCGCATCTACGCATATCTCTGAAAAGCGCCCCACCGAGGGCGCATTCAGGGAATTCCGATTCATCAGGGTAACGCTCTCCTGATAAAAGCTGTATGCCTTGCGAAAGGCAACTCAAGCTTTTATGAAAGGAGAAATAATGAGAAAAAATAGCCTTGCAGGGTGGCTGCTTGTCCTGCTGATCACCACGTTGCTGACTGCTTGCGGCGGCAGCAACGACACTAACCCGGCTGTCGATAACAAAAGCAATGCGCCTGCCGCAAAAGTCGCCGCGACCACCGTCATGATCTATCTGGACGGCTCCGATCTGGAATCGAAAGGCGCAGCGGCCACGGCTAACCTGAAGCAGATGATGGCGGCGGCGTCCTCGGACGAAGTCAATGTCATCATCACCACCGGCGGCGCCGACAAAGCCAACCCCAACGATCCCGTATCCGACTGGCGCACCCTGCGGCGCTACGCCCTGCGCAATGGCAAACTGGAGTTGCTGGCCGACCTGGGCAAGAAGAACATGGTAGAGCCCGGCACGCTGACGGATTTCATCGTCTGGGCGAAAACCAGTTTCCCCGCGAACGCCTATCACCTGATCTTCTGGGATCACGGCGCCGGCTACGCGGGCTATGGCGTCGACGAGAACTTCGACAAGTACCAGAGCATGTCACTGCCGGTCATGCGCTCGGCGCTTGAACAAGCACGTGCGCAAACCGGCATTCTTTTCGACATGATCGGCTTTGACGCATGCCTGATGGCCAGCGCCGAAGTCGCCCACACGTTCGCGCCTTATGCCAGGTATCTTGCCGCGTCCGAAGAACTCGAACCCGGCTCGGGCTGGGACTACAAAGCCGTGCTTTCCGCGCTCGCCCACCATCCCGGGATGAGCAGTGAGCAACTGGGCCGCATCATCGCCGACAGCTATGTGGCATTCCAGCAGCAGACCGCCGTGCAGCAACGCGCAGAAGGCTACGCCACAGTCGAAGACGAATTTCTCACGTTCTCCGTGATCGATCTGAGCCGCATGGACGCCGTGGCCCGTTCGCTGAAGTCCTTCTCCATGGCCCTGACTGCATACGTGCAGCAATCGCCGGAAAACTGGGTGGCCGTGGCCAAACAGCGCGCATTGACGCCGAGCTTCGGTGGAGACACGACCAGGCAGGACAACGCCATGGACGCCGTGGACCTCGGCGTGTTCGCCGACCGGCTCGCGTCGAACAATATCGTTCCGGAAGCCAGCCGCGTGCTGTCGGCCGCCGTCAGACAGGCGGTCATGTATCGCGCCAATGGCGCGCAGGCAGCGCTCGCCGCGGGCATGAACATCTATTTCCCGCTGCGGCAAATGAACGACACGATCTACAAGACCAAGTTCGCCGCCATGGATTTCCCGGAGGAGTACAAGTCCTTCCTGCGTGACTACATTGCGTATCCATCCGAGCAGCCGGACGTGCTCAGCGTGGATATCAGCCGTTCGACCGCCACCGTTCTGAATGCCTCGGTCAACAGCACGTTCGGCGTGCAGTTCGCCATGCTCGCGCTGACGGCGCGAGACCCTGACGACAGCCACGTCATTCGCATCACCGCGGCTCAGCCCATCGACCTGGGACCCGCCTCCCATGGCATCTCCGCGTCAATGGACCGCGGCTGGGTATTCTTGAACGGACATATCGTTTCCATCTTCAAGACATCGGAAGAAGAACGCGTCGACGACGGCACAAAGCGCAGGTTCGGCACTTACAGTGTGCCGGCCTTCCTCGGCGACACACCGGTTTCCCTCATCTTCGAAAGAAACATGGACTCGGATGAATTCCGTTTCGTCGAGACATGGGACGATTCAGACGGTCCGGGTGCCGGTCGCCTGGTCGATGGAGTCAATCGCGAGACCGTCATCACGCTGGCAGACATCAGATACGACGTGAGCAAGAAGACATACGCCGGCATGGTGGCGTCGAGTGTGTCGTTCGCGGCGGCCGACATGGGCATCACGCTGGAATACCTCGCGACCAACGGCAACCCTCTGCACCTCATCACTCAGAGCTACTCCGGATCGACCGACTTGTCGGCAGCGCTTCCCGTGAACTTCTGAGCTCATCCACACGCGTCTTCGGCTTCTGACCGCGGACGCTCTTGAGCACAAGCAGGCCGGCCCGCAATGGGCCGGCCTGTTTTCCAATCGGCGTCGAATCGGGCGGCCTCGCATAAAATGTCACGAATTGCGCCCACCCATCTTCGAACGATATGAAAATCATCTTCTACGAACACGGCACGGACGTCGATGCCTGGCTTGGCGGCCTGAAGCGCGAGTTGCCCGACGCCGACTTGCGTCTCTGGCAACCGGGCGATACCGCGCCCGCCGATTACGCCATCGTCTGGAAAGCGCCGCGCGAGTTGTTCGCGAATCGGCCGGACCTGAAGGCGGTGTTCAATCTCGGTGCAGGCGTCGATGCGATCCTCGACGTGGAACGCCAGCAGCCGGGCACGCTGCCGCCCAATGCGCAACTCGTGCGCCTTGAAGACACCGGCATGTCGCAGCAGATGATCGAATACGCGGTCTACTGCGTGCTGCGCTATCTGCGCCGCTTCGACGAATATGATCTATTGCAGCGCGAAGGGCGCTGGAAGAAGCTGGAGCAGCACGCGCGCGAGTCGTTCACGGTCGGCGTGCTGGGTCTCGGCGTGCTGGGTGCGGAAGTCGCGCGGCGCCTCCTTGCACTCGGCGTGCCGGTGCGCGGCTACAGCCGTTCGGCCAAGGACATTGAAGGCGTGCAGGTGTACGCGGGGCACGAGCAGTTCGACACGTTCCTCGACGGCGTGAAGGTGCTCATCAACCTGTTGCCGCATACGCCGGACACCGAGGGTATCCTGAACGCTCGCACGTTCGGCAGGCTCGCGCGCGGCGCCTACGTGGTGAACCTGGCGCGCGGCCCGCATCTCGTCGATGCAGACCTGCTCGCCGCGCTCGACAGCGGCCAGGTCGCCGCCGCGACGCTCGATGTATTCCACACCGAGCCGCTGCCGCAGGATCATCCGTACTGGACGCATCCGCGCGTGTCGGTCACGCCGCACATTGCGGCGGAGACGCTGCAGAACGAGAGCATCGTGCAGATCGCCGGCAAGATCCGGGCGCTGGCACGCGGCGAACCGATCAGCGGCGTCGTCGATATCACGCGCGGTTACTGAACAAGCTATTCGCCCATTCAAGGAGGAGACAGACATGATTCCAGCCAAAGTGAAGAT
Source organism: Caballeronia sp. LZ035 (assembly GCF_031451175.1). Classification (NCBI taxonomy): domain Bacteria; kingdom Pseudomonadati; phylum Pseudomonadota; class Betaproteobacteria; order Burkholderiales; family Burkholderiaceae; genus Caballeronia; species Caballeronia sp. LZ035. The sequence goes on along the minus strand of NZ_JARUXS010000001.1, from coordinate 423,965 downwards.
CGTCGAAGTCGGGCCGCGCGACGGCCTGCAGAACGAGAAGGAGTTCGTGCCCACCGAGACCAAGATCGAACTGGTCGACCGGCTCGCGCGGGCGGGACTCGTGAATGTCGAGACCACCTCGTTCGTGTCGCCGAAATGGGTGCCGCAGATGGCCGACGCCAGCGCCGTCATGGCCGGCATCGAGCGTCGTCCGGGCACGATCTACTCCGTGCTCACGCCGAATATGCGCGGCTTCGAAGGCGCGCTCGAAGCGAAGGCCGACGAGATCGTGATCTTCGGCGCGGCCAGCGAAGCCTTCTCGCAGAAGAACATCAACTGCAGCATCGCCGAGAGCGTCGCGCGCTTCGAACCGGTTGCGCGAGCCGCCAAGGAAGCGGGCATCCTTCTGCGAGGCAGCGTCTCGTGTGCGCTCGGCTGTCCTTACCAGGGCGAAGTGAGCATCGCGTCCGTGGTGGACGTGGTCGAACGCTTCAAGGCGCTCGGCTGCGACGAAATCGATATCGCCGATACGATCGGCGTCGGCACGGCCGGGCGCACGCGGGAAGTAATGGCGGCGGCGGCCAAGGTCTTTCCGCGCGAGCGCCTGTCCGGACACTTCCACGACACCTATGGCCAGGCCGTCGGCAATGTCTATGCGTCGCTGCTCGAAGGCATCGAGATCTTTCACGCGTCGGTGGCGGGGTTGGGCGGCTGCCCGTACGCGAAGGGCGCGACCGGCAACGTTGCGACGGAAGACGTCGTGTATCTGCTGAACGGCCTGGGCATCGAGACGGGCATCGATCTCGATGAACTCATCGAAATCGGCGACTTCATTTCACGCGCGATCGGCAAGACCAGTTCTTCGCGCGCGGGCCGGGCGCTCCTTACCAAGAAACGCGACGGCGCCGCAGCCTGTGTCTGAACCTCGGAAACCTCAATGATCGATCAATTGCCTGAATCCGCGCGCCGGGTCGCGCTGTTACTCAAGGAACGCGGCCATCCCCACGATGTCGTGATGCTGCCCGAGACCGGCAAGACCTCGGCCGAAGCAGCGGCCGGGCTCGGCTGCTCGGTCGCGCAGATCGCCAAGTCGATTCTCTTTCGCCGACGCAAGGACGACGCGCCCGTGCTGGTGATCGCGAGCGGCGCGAATCGCGTCGATGAAGCGAAGGTGGCCGCGCGCGTCGGCGAGCTGGCACGCGCGGACGCGAAGTTCGTGCGCGAGAAGACCGGCTACGCGATCGGCGGCGTCTGTCCGATCGGCCATGCGGTCGAGCCGGTCACGCTGATCGACGCCGACCTGCTCGCGCTCGACAGCCTGTGGGCCGCGGCGGGCCATCCGCATGCGGTGTTCAATCTGTCGCCGCAGGAACTGGTCGAGCTGACCGGCGCGCCGGTGGCCGACGTCGCCCTGCGCGAAACCGCGGAATCATGAGCGCGGTGGCGTCGCCGTGCGTGGACGTCTGCCGCATGAACCCGGAAACGGGTTTCTGCGAAGGCTGCCTGCGCACGATCGACGAAATCGCCGCGTGGGCGTCGTGCGACGACAGCGAGAAGCGCGCGGTACTGGCGCGTGTGGAGAGCCGTCGCCAGGGCGCGCGCGTCGTGACGATCGGCGCCTCGTTCGAAGCGGCGCTCGCGCTGCCGCCCGACTCGATCCGGCAGTTCGCCACGCTCGTCAACGACACGAACCCGCTGCATCACGACGACGCCTACGCGCGCGCCAGCCGCTTCGGCTCGCTGATCGCGTCGGGCACGCAGCCGACCGCGCATCTGCTGGCGTTGATCGCTGCGCATTTCTCGACCTTCGCGCAGCCGCTCGGCCTCGAGTTCGGCATCCGGCTCAAGCGCGCGGTGAAAGCGAACGACACGCTGACGATGCGCTGGCAGGTCGTCGAGGCGAAATGGAAAGCCAGCCTCAACGGCGACCTGGTGAAACTCGAAGGCGGCGCGCGCAATCAGTTCGGCGAGACGGTCGTGGAGGCGACCGCGACCATCGTCGTGATGCCGCTGGAGCGCGCGACATGAACCCCTTGCCGCAGCCGTTGCGTGAATCCATGACGGTGTTCGAACGGGGCTGGCTCTCGTCGAACAACGTGCTGTTCGCGAGCGCCGAAGGCACGGCCATCGTCGATACCGGCTATGCTGCGCACGCGCCGCAGACGCTCGCACTGGTGCAGCAGACGCTCGGCGCGCGTCCGCTCGACCTGATCGTCAATACGCATCTCCACTCGGACCACTGCGGCGGCAACGCGCTGCTGCAACGGACCTACGCGTGCGACACGCGGGTGCCCGCCGGCGACGCGCAGGCCGTGCGCGCCTGGGACGAAGAGGCGTTGTCCTTTCGCGCTACCGGTCAGCACTGCGAGCGCTTTGCCCTGAGCGGCACGCTCGCGCACGGCGCGACGCTCGCGCTCGGCGGCTTCGAGTGGCACGCGCTCGGCGCGCCAGGTCACGATCCGCATTCGCTGATGCTGTATTGCCCGGAGATGCGCGTGCTGATCAGCGCCGACGCGTTGTGGGAAAACGGCTTCGGGGTGATCTTTCCGGAACTGGAAGGCGAGAGCGGTTTCGTGGAAGCGCGCGCGGTGCTCGATCTGATCGCCACGCTCGATATCGATGTCGTGATTCCCGGCCACGGCGCACCGTTCACCGATGTGGCGCGCGCGCTCGACACGGCCGTGTCGCGACTCGACTATCTGCAAGCCGACCCGGCCCGCAACGCGAAGAACGCGCTCAAGGTGCTGATTGTCTTCCGGCTGATGGAAGTCCGCACGATGACGCTCGACGCCATCGTGGCGATGACCGCGGAGGCCCGCGCGATGCGCGCCGCCGCCGAAGCGCTCGCGCCTGTCGCGCAACAGCGGGCGTTGATTGAAAAGATCGTCGGGGATCTGGCGCGCGGCGGTGCGGTGAAGGTGAGCGGCGAGGGTGTGTCGGCGGCCTGAACAGGCGCTCTGCCAAGCGCACCGCCGGGACCACGCGCTCAAAAAGAAAGCCGCTTGTCAGCTACGGCAAGCGGCGGAATCATAGGGACGTGATCAACGTCCAGCGTATCGTAGCGCGACACATTTGCACGTGCATCGGTGCTTTCCCTACAGAACTTTTGCGCTTACCTGACCTCGCGTAAGACAAGGCGCCGGTACGCGTGTCAGGCGGATTCGGCAGCGAAGAACGCAAGCATCTCGGCGAGCAACGCGTCCGGCTGTTCCTCCGGAATATAGTGCCCGCACGGCAACGCGCGGCCGCTCACGTCGCGCGCCACGCGCCGCCATTCGGCAAGCGCATCGAAGCACTGCGCAATCACGCCTTCCTGTCCCCACAGCACGCGCAACGGACAGCCGATCTTCAAGCCGCGTTCGAGATCGGCGCGATCGTGGTCGAGATCGATGCCCGCCGATGCGCGATAGTCCTCGCACATGCCGAAGATCGCGCCGGGCGATGCCAGCGCGTCGCGATACGCCTGGAGCGCATGCGGCGCGAACGGCGCGAGGCCCGCGTGACGGTTGCCCATCACGCGATCGATATAGGCGTTGGGATTACCTTCGATCAGCAGCTCCGGCAACGGCGACGGCTGGATCAGAAAGAACCAGTGGAAGTAGGCGGTCGCGAAGGCGCGATCGGTGGCTTCATACATGGCGAGCGTCGGCGCGATGTCCAGCAGCATCAGCCGGTCCACTGCGTCGGGAAAATCCATGGCCATGCGATGCGCGACCCGCGCGCCGCGATCGTGCGCGCACACCAGGAAACGGTCGAAGCCGAAATGACGCATCACCGCGACCTGATCGGCGGCCATGGCGCGCTTCGAATAGGGCGTGTGCTGCGTGTCGCTCGGCGGCTTGCCCGAGGCGCCGTAACCGCGCAGATCGGTGGCGATGACGGTGAAATGCCGCGCCAGTTCGTCGGCGCATCGATGCCAGATCTCGTGGGTTTGCGGATGTCCGTGCAACAGCAGGAGCGGAGGTCCGTCGCCGCCCTTCACTCCGACGATATCGACGTCTCCTGCAGCCACGCTGAACGATTGGTAGTCTGTGAAAGACATGGTTGTGGTGGGTTCGTGGCGTTGTGGAACATTGTAGGCGCGGGGGTTCCGTGCCTGATGGCGGCTGCGCCATGTAGCCCCAAAACCGAGGACTTCTTCGGGAACGACCCCAGTGGTCAGGCGGCCCGCTTCATTTACAATCGAACGACCGTTCGAAGTACGGTATCGTGCGTGACGCGCCGTGACCCGTGCTCGTAAAATCACTCAACACCGCTTGCGCCCCATTCAGGAGACTTGCGCCATGGCCCTGCCCGCCATCCTGCAGCACCTCGCCTTGCCGGTCGTCGGTTCTCCCATGTTCATCGTCAGTTATCCGGAACTGGTGCTGGCGCAGTGCAAGGCAGGCATCGTCGGTTCGTTTCCGGCGCTCAACGCCCGCCCCGCCGAAATGCTCGACGAATGGCTCACCCAGATCCAGGCGTCGCTCGCGGAGTACAAGGCAGCGAATCCTGAGGCGGTCATTGGGCCGGTTGCGGTGAACCAGATCGTTCACCAGTCGAACGCGCGGCTCGAACAGGACGTGCGCGTGTGCGTCGAGCACCAGGTGCCGATCTTCATCACGAGCCTGCGCGCGCCGGTCAAGGAAATGATTGACGCTGTGCACTCGTATGGCGGCATCGTGCTGCATGACGTCATCAATATCAGGCACGCGCAGAAGGCGCTCGAAGCAGGCGTCGACGGACTGATCCTCGTCGCGGCCGGCGCGGGCGGACACGCGGGCACGACCTCTCCTTTCGCGCTCGTCGGTGAAGTGCGGCGCATGTTCGACGGTCCCATCGTGCTGTCGGGCGCCATTGCCAACGGCGGCTCGATTCTGGCCGCGCAGGCCATGGGCGCCGATCTCGCGTACATGGGCACGCGCTTCATCGCCACGCAGGAGGCGCATGCGCAGGAAAGCTACAAGCGCGCGATCGTCGAGGCGAGTGCTTCCGACATCATCTACACGAATCTCTTCACCGGCGTACACGGCAACTACATTCGCGAAAGCATCGTCAACGCGGGACTGGACCCCGACGCGCTGCCCGTCTCCGACAAGACCGCGATGAATTTCGCCGACCCCAAGGCGAAGGCGTGGAAGGACATCTGGGGTGCGGGACAAGGTGTCGGGTTGATGAACGACGTGCCGAGCGTCGCGGAACTGGTGGCTCGTCTGAAGCACGAATACGACGACGCGAAGGCGCGTCTGGCGATCGGCTGAGCTTGATCGCTTGCTGAAAAACAAAACACCGCGCACAAGGCGCGGTGTTTTGCATTTGACGAGGCGAAAGACGCGCGCGTCAGAACTTCGCGCGAATGCCGACGCCGAACGTATCGCCCGACGAGATGCTGGTGTACTTGTCGTTCAGGTAGGCCGCGTAGACATCGGTGCGCTTCGAGAGCGGATAGTCGTAGCCGAGCGCCCAGCTCTTGTGCGTCTGGTCGAGGCCGCCGTTGCTGCGCGAGTACGCGTAGGACGCCATCACCGTGCCCGGGCCGAGCGGCACGGTCACGCCGCCTTGTCCCGTGTTGACGTGGAAGGTGCCGACGTCGATGTCGTTCTTCGTGTACATGTACTGCGCGAAGAACTTGACGAACTTCATGTCGTAGGACGCGCCCAGTTGCGCCACGCTCTGGCTCTTGAAGCCAGGGATCGTGAAGGCGTTGGAAGTCGGCAAGTCGCCCGGCGTGTTGTTGAAGTTGACGTACTGGTAGACGCCGGTTGCCGCAAACGGGCCGTGGAAATACAGGAACTGCGCGCTGTACTTCTTGGAGCGGCCATCGCCGGCGTTGTTGCCGAACGCGTACATCACGCTGCCCGACAGGCCGTTGAAGTCAGGCGACGAGTACTGCACCGCGTTGTTCCAGCCTGAATCGCCCGTTACGCCCTGGTCCGTCGTGTAGGTCGGGAACGTGCCTTGGCCAAGGAACACGTGATAGACCATCGGCGAGAACACATACGAATCGACGAACGGATTGAACAGGATCGTCGAGACGAAGAGTTGCGTGGTCAGGCGGCCCGCCGTGAACGTGCCGATCGGGCCTTGAATGCCGACATAGGAGTTGCGCGCGAAGAAAGTGTCGCCCTGGAAGCGGCCGTACTGACCGTTTTGCGCGCGGAAGAAGCTCTCCAACGTGAAGATGGCCTTGTAGCCGCCGCCCAGATCTTCGGCGCCCTTCATGCCCCAGTACGACGTCGACATGCCGCCGCCGCTCACATTCCATGCGCGATCGCTGCCCGGAAACTTGGTGGCGCCGACCCATTCGTCGACCTGGCCGTAGAGCGAAACACTCGACTGCGCTTGCGCGGATCCCGCCGCGAACATGCCGAGCATCGCTGCAGCGACGACTGTGGCCTTGACCGTTGTCTTCACCGTAGTCTTCGGCGCACGGTTGACGGTTGGCTTCATGAACTCTCCTGTCTTTGTCGAAAATTGAATGCTTGGCGGGCGAGGAACGTTGCACTCGCCTCGTCTGACCGGTTGACGGTGAATGGGCGAGAGAGGCATCGCATGTGGAGCGGCACCATCTTTACGGACCATTTTTCCGGTCAAAAATGTTTTTGGTTATTGCGGGTATAGCGATTCGGATACTTCGTGCCGCGCGCGCCCGGGACGCATGCGAACCGCATCGCCCGCGCACGTGCGGGGCTCGCGGACCGTGTCGGCGCGCGGCCAGCAGGGGCGCGCCTGATCGAGGGAACGAAGGCTTGGCGAAGTACGGAAACGCGACATTCATCCGCGCAGGGCGCATTGTCCTTGTGCAGATAAACGAGGGAAATATTTATGAGAAAGCGGACGCTTAACTGTGGCGAGATTGCGTCAATGTGACGGCAGAACTGGACGGAGAAATTTTTTTGTCGTTCCGCCCGCCGACGAGCACGCCCAACGTGCCGGTTCAGGGCACGCGATGAAGCATCAAGCGATCAGTTGCGGAAATTGCCGTTGGCAGGGGCGCGACCGGCATCCGACGGACGTCCGGGCGGGCGCGGCAAGCTACGTTCTTCGTTGTAGCGCGTGATGTCGGCGCGGATGGATCCGGAACCGCGCAGCGGAGCCGCCTGATCGACCTGCGGCACCGTGCGAACTTCGGCGCTGACGGGCGTCAGGCCGTCTTTCGACGAAATAGGCGTGTAGCGCAACGATTGCCTGCTGGCAGCGGAATTGTCGAAGACCGCAGGCGACAGCCATTCGACACGCGGCCCCGCCAACGCGAGCGAACCCGCCACCGCGAGTGCGCCGAGCGCAGCGGTTGCGAAGAGCCGGGTCATGTTGCGAAAGCCTGTGAGCGTCATGTCGAAACTGCCAAGGTCCGACCGATATCCTCATTCGCAAACAGGTGCATTCGTGGCTCGATGCTTGCGCCTTGATTTGCCCATTCAGCGAATCACCGGCTCTGGTCGGAGGGATCAGCCCATGCCGCTGAAAACGGATAGGCATGACCTGCAAACCGGTGTATTCAACAATTTATTGGGCGCTGCGACGGCCGTCGAGCCAAAAAGTGTTATGCCTGCTCGATGGTTGTAACACCATGTTACGTCAGAGTTTTTCCTTCCGACCGGCCGTTTTGGACGCTTAATCATGTGAGGAAAATCGAGTGAATCTTTGGTGTTGCATGGTGGTCGGTCACGCGCGCATTGGACAAGCTTCAGGGTAGTGGACTGGAAAACTTCCATGCGCCAGATGCATCAATAACTCCAGCAAATGAATTTGCCATTTCAATCCTCCCCGGGCGAGAATCATGGTTTTCACTAATACGACGCTGGAACCGCGCCGCACAGACGACCGGCTCCCCCACGCGCGAGAATTCTGAATGGCCCGGCCCAAACTCCTTCCCGACAACTTCACGCTGGCGCTCGTCGGCCCCGTCCTTCTCGCCAGCCTCCTGCCGTGCCGCGGCAGCGCAGCCGGTGCCTTCAACTGGATCACCAACGTCGCCATTGGATTGCTGTTTTTCCTGCACGGCGCGAAGCTCTCACGCGAAGCCATTGTGGCGGGCGCCACGCACTGGCGACTCCACCTCGTTGTCCTGCTCAGCACCTTCGCGCTGTTTCCCCTGCTCGGACTCGTGCTCAAACCGGTGCTGATGCCGCTCGTCACGCCGGCGCTCTATACCGGCATCCTGTTCCTGTGCACCTTGCCCTCCACGGTGCAGTCCTCCATTGCCTTCACGTCGATGGCCAAGGGCAACGTGCCGGCCGCTGTATGCAGCGCGTCCGCCTCGAGCCTGCTCGGCATTTTCATCACCCCGGCGCTCGTCGGTCTCGTGGTGAGCAATCACGGCGCGACAACGGGCTCGCCATGGCACACGGTCGGCAATATCACGCTGCAACTGCTGGTGCCGTTCATTGCGGGACAACTACTGCGCCCGGCGATCGGCAGATGGGTGGACGCGCATCGCGCGATCCTCAAGTTCGTGGATCAGGGCTCGATCCTGCTGGTCGTCTACGTGGCCTTCAGCGAGGCCGTGAACGAAGGCATCTGGCATTCGATCTCCCTGGCCACGCTAGCGGGCCTCGTGGCCGTGAACATCCTGCTGCTGGCGGCAGCGCTCTTTATCACCGCATTCACGGCGAAACGTCTGGGCTTCAGCCGCGCAGACCAGATCACCATCATTTTCTGCGGCTCGAAAAAGAGCCTGGCCTCAGGCATTCCGATGGCCAAAGTGATCTTCGCTTCGCACGCCGTGGGCGCGGTAGTCCTGCCGTTGATGCTGTTCCATCAGATCCAGTTGATGGTCTGCGCCGTGCTCGCGCAACGCTGGGGTGCACGCAAGACCGCCGCCGAACCCGTGCGCAAGAGTGAGAGCGCCGCAGCGCCCGCGCGCCGCTGACCCTTTTCTGCTTTCCGCTTCCTCCCTGACAAGGCCGCCCCGCGCGGCCTTTGTGTCATTTGACGCCGGCCGCGCGTCGCTGTCGATTCGGCCGGATGGCATAGGCCGAAACATCGGCCTTCATTCAAGCATTCACGAAGTTCCGCTGACTTACGTCCGGCGCTTTTGCCTATGTCTTTTGGCCGAATGGCGGCCGGGCATGTCCCTTGCCACACTTCTGTTCAAGACACGCAGCAGGAACCATGAGGGAATCATGCGTATAGCACTCGCACCGCACCAGCCAAGGCGGAAGCAATGAATCGGGCAGAAACACTCAGCACGCCTCGCGCGGAAGCCGGCGCCTTGCGCACATTCCTTTCCACACTGTCGTTCGAACGCGGCAGCGCCGAGGCAACGGGCCGAGCACTGCGCGCGCTGATCGACGCGCAGCTGGACCGCCCGCCACTGCCCGGTCAGGGCGAAACCGCTGCGAGGTGGCGCGCGCTCGGCGCGGTCGCCGGCTTCGACCTCTCGGTCGTCAAGCTGTACGAAGGCCACACCGATGCTGTCGCCATCCTCGCCGAACTTGATGGGCATGAGCCCGAAGCAGACAGTGCCTGGGCCGTGTGGGCAGCTGAACCGCCGGATGCGCGGCTCTCCGCCCTCGGCGATGCAAGCGCCGGATCCATCCTGCTGCAAGGCACGAAGGCCTGGTGCTCCGGCGCCGCTTCCGTCACGCACGCGCTCGTGACCGCCTGGAACGAAGAAGGCGAGCCGATACTCGCCGCCGTCGCACTGGATCATCCCGGCGTAAAGGTCACCGGTTCCGGCTGGAGCGCTGTCGGCATGCGGGCCAGCGCGAGCGTCGAAGTGCGCTTCGAGCGCGTGCCGGCACGGCGCATCGGTGGCGCGCGCGCCTATCTCGAGCGCCCTGGTTTCTGGCAGGGCGGCGCGGGTATCGCCGCATGCTGGTTCGGTGCTGCGGCGGCCATCGCGCAGTTCGTCGCGCGCGACGTGCGCAAGCGCCCCGCGCCCTACAAGCTCGCGCATCTCGGCGCAATCGACACGACGCTCAGTGCAACGGCCGCCCTGCTGCGCGAGACCGCAGCACACATTGATCGCGAGCCGCACGCACATGCCATGGCACACGCGATGCGCGCGCGTCTCGCAGCGGAACACGCGGCAGCGTGCGTCATCGAGCGCGCCGGACGTGCGCTGGGCGCCGGGCCGCTGTGCCGCGACCCGCACTTCGCGCAGCTGATGGCGGATCTGCCGGTATTCATTCGACAAAGCCACGCCGAGCGCGACGAAGCCGCGCTCGCTGAATGCGTCATCGAGGAGGAAGAGATTTCATGGCAAGTGTGACCACGAGAGCGCCAGCCGAAACCGAACACGACACCAGCGACAACGACCGCGCCATCGTCGGCGACGGCACGCCCGAAGCCGCGTGGCAAGGCTGGGCGCGCCTCAGTGCCCTGCCGGAGGTCGAGCCAGCGGAGCTCGTGCCATTCGGCGCGCGCGCGGTCGTCGTCGCGCCCCATCCGGACGACGAAGTGCTCGGCACCGGCGGCCTGCTCGCGCGGCTTTCGCAACTCAGCCGGAGCATCCTCATCGTCGCCGTTACCGACGGCACCGCCAGCCATCCGGACTCCCACGGCTGGCCCGCCGAACGGCTCGCAAAGGAACGCCCGCAAGAAACCAGGGACGCGTTGCAGCGTCTGCATCTGCGCCAGGTGCAGGTTGTCCGGCTCGGACTGCAGGACGGCGGGGCCAGGCAGTTCGAACCGGTGCTGGCAGAGCGCCTGTCGCAGCTTCTCCAACCCGGGGATGTAGTGTTCACGACCTGGCGCAACGACGGCCATCCCGATCACGAAGCCGCCGGACGTGCCGTGCATGAGGCTGCCGGCGCGCTGGAGCTTCCCTGTGTCGAGGTGCCGCTCTGGACCTGGCACTGGGCGTCGCCCGACGATACGCGCGTGCCCTGGAGCCGTGCACGCCGGATCGTGCTCGACGAGGCAACCCATGCGCGGAAACTGCGAGCCGTGCAGGCGTTCCGCAGTCAGATCGAGCCGGACGCAGCCATGGGCCGCACACCGGTCTTGCCGGACCATGTGCTGGCGCGGCTGACGCGGCCTTTCGAGGTCGTTCTCATATGAGCGCACCCGGCCATGAGCGCAAGCAGCACTTCGACAGCCTGTATCAGGACAGCGACGATCCCTGGCAAATCAGACAGCGCTGGTACGAACGGCGCAAGCGGGCGCTCACGCTCGCGGCGCTGCCCGACGAGTATTACGCGCGTGCCTTCGAACCGGGCTGCGGCAATGGCGAACTGACCGCGCTGCTCGCGCCGCGCTGCGGCGAACTTCTTGCCGCCGACATCGCGGAACACGCCGTGGCGCTCACGCACCGGCGCATCTCGCGTGTGCTGAACGTGAAAGTCGAGCAGATGCAATGGCCGGACGTCTGGCCTTCCGGCACCGTGGATCTCGTCGTGATGAGCGAGATCGGCTATTACCTGGACGAACCGCAACTCCTGCGCGTCGCCGAATTCCTGCACGAACGCCTGTCCGCTTCCGGTGCGGTCGTCGCGTGTCATTGGCGCAAGGACATCGCGGGCTGGCCGCGCAATGGCGACGCCGTCCATGCCACGCTGCGCGACCGCCTGAGCCTGCCGCATCTCTGTCGCTATCAGGACGACGATCTGGTGCTTGACGTGTGGACGCGCGACGCGCGATCCGTCCATGAACGCGAAGGTCTTGAATGATGTTTTCGCGCCTTTACTAAACAAACAAACCGCAAGGAATCGCTTATCCATCAGGGTGATACTGGTTTTCTCCTAGCTTGATTCAGGTCTTTTGCCGCGATTTTTACTATACAATCGCCAAGACCAGAATAATCCGGCAGTCGCGATAAACACCGCACACACCAAGCGACGCCGGCATAGCGGAGACAGGAACACTACGATGGCCACCACCATTCGCGATGTCGCACGCGCCGCCAGCGTCTCAATCGGCACCGTTTCGCGCGCACTCAAGAACCAACCCGGGCTGTCCGAGGCCACGCGCGTGCGCGTCGTCGAAGTGGCACAGCAACTGGGCTACGACTCCGCGCAATTGCGCACACGCATCCGTCGCGTGACCTTCCTGCTGCACCGGCAACACAACAACTTCGCCGTCAGCCCGTTCTTCTCGCACGTGCTGAACGGCTTCGAGGAAGCCTGCCGCGAACGTCGGCTGGTGCCGTCCGTGCTCACCGCCGGCCCCACCCAGGATCTCGCGCAACAGATGCGGCTTCATGCGCCCGACGCCATCGCGGTCGCGGGTTTCGTCGAGCCGGAATTGCTCGCGCACCTGCATGCGCTCGCGCGCCCGACCGTGCTCATCGACCTGCGCGCGCCGGGTTTCCGCTCCGTCAATATCGACAACGCCCGAGGCGCCTCGCTCGCGATGCAGCATCTGTTCGCGTCCGGACGGCGGCGCATCGCGTTCATTGGCGGATCGCTCGCGCATCACAGCATCGCGCAGCGCGCGCTGGGGTATCGCAAGGCTTATTTCGACGCGGGTCTCCTGTTCGATCCGATGCTCGAAATCATGACCCAGCCCGGCCTGCCGGCGGATCTCGCCGCCGCCGACGCCATGGAACGCCTGATCGCCGACGCGCGTGTGCAATCCGCGCCGCTGCCCGACGCCGTTTTCGCCTATAACGATGCAGCGGCCCTCGCGGCAATGCGTGTCTGCGTCGCTCATGGCCTGCGCGTGCCGGAAGACATCGCGTTCGTGGGTTTCGACGACATTCCCGCCGCCGCGCAGAGCACACCGCCGCTCTCGACTGTTGCCATCGACAAGGAAGCACTCGGGCGCCGCGGCGTCGAGCTGCTGCTGGAGGATACGTCGGGGCCGCCGAATCAGGCCGACACGCTCGTCGCAGTCGACTTCATCCCGCGCGCGAGTTCCGGCGCGGGCCCTCAGGGGAAACCGGCATCAAGACAGCACGCGAACCAGGACATCAGCACGCCATGAACATGACTGCCTCACCCGCCCTCGCGGAAGCAGCGCCGGCAGAACGCGCGATCGACTTTCGCAGCCAAGACTTCCTGCTCGCGCACGTGCGCGACACGCTCGCGTTCTACGCGCCCCACGCCCGCGACCCGTCCGGCGGCTTCTTCCACTTCTTCAAGGACGACGGCAGCGTCTACAACCACACGACGCGCCACCTCGTCAGCAGCACGCGTTTCGTCTTCAACTATGCGATGGCTTACCGGCAGTTCGGCGACGCGCGCTATCAGGACGACGCGCGACACGCGTTCGGCTTCCTGCGCGCAGCGCACTGGGACGCGGCGCTGGAAGGCTACGACTGGGAAATCGAGTGGCGCGACGGCCAGAAACGCACCCTCGACGGCACGCGGCACTGCTACGGCATGGCCTTCGTGCTGCTGGCGTGCGCGCACGCGGCGATGGCGGGCATCGACGAAGCCCGGCCGATGATCGATGAAACCTTCGCGCTGATGGAACGCCGTTTCTGGGACGCCGACGCCGGCCTGTACGCCGACGAAGCCACGCCCGACTGGCGTCTTTCCGACTATCGCGGGCAGAACGCCAACATGCACGCGACCGAGGCGCTGCTGGCCGCGTACGAGGCGACCGGCCACGTGGTCTACCTGGATCGCGCCGAGAAGATTGCGGGCAATATCACGCTGCGCCAGGCGCGGCTGTCGAACGGACTCGTGTGGGAGCACTTCCGGCCCGACTGGTCGGTGGACTGGCACTACAACGAGTCGGACAGTTCGAACATCTTTCGTCCGTGGGGCTTCCAGCCGGGTCATCAGACGGAATGGGCGAAGCTCCTGCTGATTCTGGAGCGGCATCGTGCGCTGCCGTGGCTCGCGCCGCGCGCGGTCGAATTGTTCGACGCCGGTTTCAACCGCGCGTGGGACAGCCGGCACGGCGGCCTGTACTACGGCTTTGGTCCCGACGACACGATCTGCGACCACGACAAGTATTTCTGGGTCCAGGCGGAGAGCTTCGCGGCGGCGGCGCTGCTCGGCGCGCGCACGGGCCGGGAGCGTTTCTGGGACTGCTACGACGAACTCTGGCGCTACAGCTGGCAGCATTTCGTCGATCACGAATACGGCGCGTGGTATCGCATCCTGACCTGCGACAACCGCAAGTACGGCGACGAAAAAAGTCCGGCCGGCAAGACCGACTATCACACCATGGGCGCGTGCTACGAAGTGCTGAACGCGCTCGCCCCGTCACAACATTCACGGTGAAATCGATGGCAAGCGAGCACAGCACCTTTCCGCAATTCGTCTCCGCCGGCGACATCCTCACCGACATGATCCGCACGGACGTGTCGAGCTGGCTCTCGCGTCCGGGCGGCGCGGGCTGGAACGTGGCCCGCGCGGTCGCGCGCCTGGGCCTGCCGACCGCCTGCGCCGGCTCGCTCGGCACCGACAACTTTTCCGACGACCTGTGGGACGCCAGCGTCGCATCCGGCCTCGACATGCGCTTCATGCAACGCGTCGAGCGCCCGCCGCTGCTGGCCATCGTCCACAAGACGCAGCCGCCGACCTACTACTTCATGGGCGAGAACGGCGCCGATCTCGCGTTCGATCCGTCCCGCCTGCCGCAAGGGTGGATGGAGCGGGTGAAGTGGGCGCATTTCGGCTGCATCAGCCTCGTGCGCCAGCCGCTCGGCGCCACGCTGGCGGCGCTCGCCCGGCAGTTGCGCGAGCACGGCGTGAAGATCAGCTTCGACCCGAACTACCGCAATCTGATGGAACACGGCTACGAGCCGATCCTGCGCAACATGGCCGGCCTCGCGGACCTCATCAAGGTGTCGGACGAAGACCTGCACATGCTGTTCAAGGACAAGTCCGAGCCGGATGCGCTCGCCGCAATTCGCGCGATGAATCCGCACGCCACCGTGCTCGTCACGCGCGGCTCCGCGCAGGCCACGCTCTACGCCGGAGACGAGCAATTCAGCGCGCGTCCGCCGAGCGTGGAAGTGGCGGATACGGTCGGGGCCGGCGATGCGTCCATCGGCGGATTGCTTTACAGCTTGATGGCACGCCACGGCGACTGGCCGGAGCATCTGAAGTTCGCGCTCGCGGCGGGCGCGGCGGCCTGCCGTCATTCCGGCGCGCATTCGCCGACGCTCGACGAAGTCGAAGCGCTGCTGAAATAAAGCGGCAAGTGGGCGTCGTACGCGTTACATGGCTGCGTGCTAGCATGGTTTCGTCCTTGCCCGGAGGCGTATCCACCATGGAAGACACCACCTACACGAAAGGCATCTACACCGCGAAGATCGGCGTGCGCGCCATCGACGACGGTCAGTTCCAGGGCCTCGTTTCGCTCACGCGCGACGACGGCGAGGACACCGAGGCGACGCTCTACGAAGTGGAAGCCGCCTCGGGCAATGAAGAAGAAGCGCTCGATGAAGCGCGCGCGCTCGCGCACCGCATCCTCGGGGAAATCGAACTGTAGCGGTCAGGCGGCGCCTGGTCTTGCGCCCGCTCACTGCAATGGAGGACACCATGCCGGAGCAGATCTTCCTATACGGCGTCTATGCGATCCACGTGCGGCCGGTCGAGCTGCAAGGCTCGCGCTGGGACGCGGAGTACGAGATCCGCCATCACGACAAGGCGGTGCAGGCGTGGCAGACAGTGGGCGGCGACGAAGGGCTGGTTGATCGTGCCGAAGCCGTCGAGCTGGCGCATCAGCGCGGCGTTGCGGATATCGAAGCCGGCGCGGGCATTCCGAAGCCACGCGCCTTTCCCTGATCTTCAGCCCGCGCGCAAACACGCACGGCGACCCGCTCAGCGTGACGCGTGCGCCACGCCCGCTTGAGAAGCGGGCGCGAGCCGCGCGGCCTCGCGGCGATCGATCGCCGACGCACGCTCATGACCCTCGCGCGCCAGCGAGCGCTCGACATACTCGAACAGCACGCCTTCCGGCGGAATCAGTTTCGCGACCAGCGCGATCTGCAGCGTGCTTGCCGCGAGGACATCGGCGGCGGTGAACTGTTCGCCGAGCAGCCACGGTCCTTCCTCCAGCGCGCTTTCGATCGCGTGCTCGACCCGCACCAGGTCGCCCCAGCCGAAACTCACCGTGTTGCCCGGCGCGCCGGTCATGCGCTCGGCCATCGCGGGTTCCAGGCAGGAACCGGTGAAAAACATCCATTGCAGGAAACGGCCGCGCGCCGGATCGTCGACGGGCACGCCCAGGCCGCTTTCCGGATAGCGATCCGCCAGGTATAGCAATACCGCGCCCGATTCCGCCACCCGCACGCTGCCGTCCTCGAGCGCGGGCAGTTTCGACATCGGATTGACGCGGTTGAAGTCAGGGCCGTTCTGCGCACCCGCGCGGATGTTCACGTACTCGAGTTCGTACGGCACGCGCATTTCCTCGAGCATCCACAGCGCGCGAAAGGCGCGCGTCTTCGGCCAGTAGTAGAGCTTCATCGGTCTCGTCTTCTTCGCTGGTTTCAGTGTCGTTCAGGGTAGTCCCAAAACTCTCTCACACGTGGTCTGAAAGATCCGGGTTAACGCGCACGCGCGCCAGATCGAGAAGATTTCTCTCGCATCGCCGGCATTTGCTCCATCTGTTTCCCGATTCCGGCCGAATCCCGGACAGTGCGCAAAAACATTCCGCTTTCGGCGGCAAAGAATGACGCATCGCCCCACATACCAAAACGAGACCGGAGATTCCATGAACGCTCGCGTCCCCGCCGATGCCTGCCTGACTCCCGCGCTGTCCGATTACCAGCTCGGCGACAACCTGAGCGCCACGCATGGCCGCATCTTCCTGACCGGCACGCAAGCGCTCGTGCGCCTCGTGCTGATGCAGCGCGAACAGGACCGCGCCGCGAACCTGAACACGGCCGGCTTTATCAGCGGCTATCGCGGCTCGCCGCTCGGCATGGTGGACCAGCAACTGTGGAAGGCGAAGAAACTGCTCGCGTCGCACGACGTGCGCTTTCTGCCCGCCATCAACGAGGAACTCGGCGGCACCGCGGTGCTCGGCACGCAGCGCGTGGAGTCCGACCCGGAGCGCACCGTCGATGGCGTGTTCGCGATGTGGTACGGCAAGGGACCGGGCGTCGACCGCGCCGGCGACGCTCTCAAGCACGGCAACGCCTACGGCTCGTCGCCGCATGGCGGCGTGCTCGTCGTGGCGGGCGACGACCACGGCTGCGTGTCGTCGTCGATGCCGCATCAAAGCGACCAGACGATGATCTCGTGGCACATGCCGGTGGTGAATCCGTCGAACGTTGCGGACATGCTGGAGTTCGGCCTGTACGGCTGGGCGCTGTCGCGCTTCTCGGGCGCGTGGGTCGGCTTCAAGGCGATTTCGGAGACGGTGGAATCCGGCTCGACCGTCGATCTCGACGCCGTCCGCCGCGACTGGCCCGCTCCCGCCGACTTCACGCCGCCCGCCGGCGGCCTGCACAACCGCTGGCCGGATCTGCCGAGCCTGACGATCGAAGCACGCCTCGCCGCCAAGCTCGACGCAGTGCGCCACTTCGCGCGCACAAACAGCATCGACAAGTGGATCGCGCCGAGTGCGCGCGCCAACGTGGGCATCGTCACCTGCGGCAAGGCGCATCTCGACCTGATGGAAGCGCTGCGCCGCCTGGACCTGACCGTCGCCGATCTCGACGCCGCCGGCGTGCGCATCTACAAGGTCGGGCTGTCGTATCCGCTCGAAACCACGCGTCTCGAACAGTTCGTCGACGGCCTGAGCGAAGTGCTCGTGATCGAGGAAAAAGGACCGGTCATCGAGCAGCAGATCAAGGAGCATCTGTATAACCGCACCGACGGCGCGCGCCCGGTGGTGATCGGCAAGCATGCACGGGACGGCGCCGCGCTGCTGAGCGCGCTGGGCGAACTGCGGCCGTCGCGCGTGCTGCCGGTGTTCGCGCAATGGCTCGCGCACCACAAGCCCGCGCTGGATCGCCGCGACAAGGTGGTCGATCTGGTCGCGCCGCAGATTCTCTCGAATGTCGCCGACGCCGTGAAGCGCACGCCCTACTTCTGCTCGGGCTGTCCGCACAACACGTCGACGAAGGTGCCGGAAGGATCGATTGCGCATGCGGGCATCGGCTGCCATTTCATGGCGTCGTGGATGGAGCGCGACACGACCGGCCTGATCCAGATGGGCGGGGAAGGCGTGGACTGGGCATCGCACTCGATGTTCACGAAAACGCCGCACGTGTTCCAGAATCTCGGCGACGGCACCTACTTCCATTCGGGCATTCTCGCGATCCGTCAGGCGGTGGCGGCGAAGGCCAATATCACCTACAAGATCCTCTATAACGACGCCGTCGCGATGACCGGCGGCCAGCCGGTCGACGGCAGCATTTCCGTGCCGCAGATCGCGCGTCAGGTGGAAGCGGAAGGGATTGCGCTGCTGATGGTCGTAAGCGACGAACCGGAGAAGTACCAGGGTCACGAGGACCAGTTTCCGCGCGGCACGACCTTCCATCATCGCGGCCAGCTCGACGAGGTCCAGCGCCGCCTGCGCGACACGCCCGGCGTGACCGTGCTCATCTACGACCAGACCTGCGCGGCGGAAAAGCGTCGCCGCCGCAAGAAAGGCGAATTTCCCGATCCGGACAAGCGCCTGTTCATCAACGAAGCCGTCTGCGAAGGCTGCGGCGACTGCGGCGTGCAGTCGAACTGTTTGTCGGTGGAGCCGGTCGAGACGGAACTGGGACGCAAGCGCCGCATCGACCAGTCGTCGTGCAACAAGGACTATTCGTGCGTGAACGGCTTCTGTCCGAGCTTCGTCACGCTCGAAGGCGCGAAGCTGAAGAAGGCTGAAGGCCACGCGTTCGATCCGGCGGAACTCGCGCGCCGCGTCGAAGCGTTGACGCCGCCCGCAACCCGGCTCGACGACGCGCCCTACGACATTCTCGTGACGGGCGTCGGCGGTACCGGCGTCGTGACGGTCGGCGCGCTGATCAGCATGGCGGCGCATCTGGAAAACAAGAGCGCGTCGGTGCTCGACTTCATGGGCTTTGCGCAGAAGGGCGGCTCGGTGTTGTCGTTCGTGCGCTTCGCGGCCACCGATGCGCTGCTCAACCAGGTGCGCATCGATACGCAGCAGGCCGACCTGCTGCTCGCCTGCGACCTGGTGGTCGGCGCAAGTCCGGAGGCCTTGCAGACGGTGCGGCACGACCGCACGAAGCTCGTCGTGAACACGCACGCGATTCCGAATGCGACCTTCGTGCAGAACCCCGAAGCCAGTCTTCACGCGGACGCCCTGCTCGACAAGCTGCGCCACGCAGCCGGTCCCGGCGCGCACGATGCCATGCGCAGTTGCGATGCCCAGGCGCTCGCGCAGCGCTTCCTCGGCGACACCATCGGCGCGAACATCCTGATGCTGGGCTTCGCGTGGCAACTCGGCCTCGTGCCGCTCTCGCTCGCGGCGCTGATGCGTGCCCTCGAACTGAACAACGTCGCGGTCGGCGCGAACAAGCTGGCGTTTAGCATCGGCCGTCTGGCGGCCGCGGACGCAACGGCGCTCGAAGCATTGACCGCGCAGGTGAGCGCGCCGCACGTGACGATGGAACAGATGTCGCTGCCGGAACTCGTCCGCGATCGCGAAGAGCGCTTGCTCGCCTACGGCGGCACGAAATACGTCGCGCGTTTCCGCAAGCTGGTGAATGCGGCGGCGGGCAACGAAGCGCTGGCACGTGCCATCGCGATCTCGTTCTACAAGCTGCTCGCGGTGAAGGACGAGTACGAGGTGGCGCGCCTGCATGCGGACCCGTCGTTCCGCGCCGCGCTGGCCGCGCAGTTCGAAGGCACGGCGGGCGAAAGCTACACCGTCAAGTTCAATCTCGCGCCGCCAACTTTGTCGCACGCGGTGCATGGCGGCGTGCCGAAGAAGAAGGTGTTCGGCCAGTGGATGTGGCCGGTTTTCGGCGGCCTTGCGAAGCTGCGCATGCTGCGCGGCACGCCGCTCGATGTGTTCGGCCGGACGCTCGAACGCCGCATGGAACGCCGTCTGGCCGACGACTTCGAGATCACCATGACGCGCGCGCTGGCCCGGCTCGACGGCGCGAACGCCCAGGACGTGCAAGCTCTTGCCTCACTGTACGAACGCGTGCGCGGCTATGGTCACGTGAAGCTGGCCAATGTCGCGATGGTCAAGCGCAGCGAGCGTGACGTGGCGGCACGCATCGGTATCGAGGCAGCGACGGGCGACGCCGTGCGCTACGCCATCGAAACGATGAAGGGCGCGGCGTCGCTCAAGGGCATTCCGGTCGTGGTGGCGAAGTAAGCGACATAAGCCGCGTGCTCAGTCGGCGAGATCGTCGGGCAACCAGTCGATGTCGCCGCACAGCACGCAGCGGCGCCCCCCGGAGCGCGTCTCCACGGACAGCGTGACGCACGGCATCGCCTCGTTGATCGACAGATACGGCTTCGTCACGTGGACCCGCTCCGGGTCGCCGAGCGCCGCGCGGAAATACGGACGGCGCAGCCAGTTGGCGCCTTGCGCGTCGATCAGCGGCAGGAAGCGCGCCTCGTGCGCCGCGCGGTCTGCGCGCAGCACGACATTGCGGCCGCTCTGCTTGCCGTTCTGGTCGAGCAGGAAACACCGCGCGGCGTTGTCGAGCGCCAGGAAGTTCCAGCAGACTTCGTCGAGCGGCTCGCCCGCGGCGAGCCGTTCGGCCGCGCGCTCGAAGGCGCGGATATACGGTTGCAGCCGCGTGGCGACGCGCCGTTCGCGCGCTTCCGTCTGCAAGCGGTAGCGTTCCGTCAGCTCGCCGATCACCGTCTGCGCGTGGGCGCCGTCCGCGAGCCCCGGATGCGGCCGCGCGAAAAAGAAGCCCTGCACGAAGTCGGCGCCGCTGGCGAGTGCGAGTTGCGCTTCATGCTCCGTCTCGACGCCTTCGATCAACACGAGCTTGCCCGCCTCGTGCAGCAGCGACACGATGCCCGACAGCACCGCTTCCATGTTCTGCCGCTGCTTGAGCGAGCGCGGCGACAGCGGCGCATGCACGTTATGGCCGGCGTGCGACAGCATCACGCGGTCGAGCTTGACGATATCCGGATCGAGTTGCCAGATGCGCTCGATGTTGGTGTGCCCGGCGCCGAAGTCGTCGAGCGCGATCAGAAAGCCCTGCTCGCGGAACTGCTGCACGGCGAGCGCGAGCCGCTCGATGTCTTCCGCGCTCTGCTCCAGCACTTCCAGCACCACGCGGCGCGGCTCGATGTGCAGGCGCTTGAGGTTCGCCATCAGCGCGGCGGCGTGGTACGGCTCGGTCAGCGCGCCGGGATGCACGTTGAGGAACAGCCACTCGGTCTGGGCGCCGAGCATCTTGAAGTTTTCGAGGTGCAGGGCCTGCGCGAGCCGGTCGATTTGCAACGCCTCGCCGACGCGCGATGCCTGGCCGAACACGTCGAGCGGCGACACCGGCCGATCGAAGCCATCGTGCGCGCGCAGCAGGCCTTCATAGCCGACCGCGCGCATGTGCGACAGGCTGAAGACCGGCTGGAACACGCTCGAGAGCGTCAAGCCGCCATGCTCGACCGAATAACGGTCGAAACCCGACATCACGCCCAGTTCGAAACTGCGTGCGGAAATCGTCGACTTCTCGGGGTTTGCGATCACCATGTCGATACCCTCGCCTGCTGCGTTCGGCGAAGCGCGCTCGACCTGCGCGTGCCTTGCGTCGTTGATGCCACCGGACCCTTGGCGGATCCGTCCCGTAACGTCTTCATAAGAACAGCCCTCGATGATCTCGTCGGGAGTCTCGGTGTCCCGTGGCTCTCGTTAAAGCAAGCTCCATGCTCGGAGCGCGGCCGGTTTCGTCGTGCTTTTGCGTCTGGAATGCACCGTCGGCAGGCGATTTGTCGTGCAACCGCACCGTATCGGTGCAAAGGCCGAAGTGGCCCCCGTCGCTGCCTCTCGCGCACGCACGGGCTAAACTTTCGGCTCATCGAGTCAATGCTAGACGCCGCGCGCGCCCGCCGGGCGCAGGCGTCGTGCTGTAGCGCACATATGGAAATCGTCTTTACCGTCCTCATCCTGCTGCTGGCCGTGGCGCTGTCGGGCCTCGGCCTGAGCCTGCTGCCGGTCAAGCTGCCGCTGCCGCTGATCCAGATCGCGATCGGCGCGTGTCTCGCCTGGCCGACGTTCGGGCTGCACGTCACCTTCGACCCCGAACTGTTCATGCTGCTGTTCATCCCGCCGCTGCTGTTCGCGGACGGCTGGCGCATTCCGAAACGCGAGCTCTATTTGCAGCGCCGCGCGATCCTGATGCTCGCGCTCGGGCTCGTGTTCATCACCGTCGGCGTGCTCGGCTGGTTTCTCCACGCGATGATTCCGTCGATGCCGCTGCCCGTCGCCTTCGCGCTCGCCGCCGTGCTTTCGCCGACCGATGCCGTCGCACTGACCGGCATTGCCGGACGCAAGCGGATTCCGGCCAGCCTCATGAACATCCTCGAAGGCGAGGCGCTGATGAACGACGCGTCCGGCCTCGTCGCGCTGAAATTCGCGATCGCCGCCGCGCTGACCGGCGTATTCTCGATGCGCGACGCCACCGTCAGCTTCTTCATCATCGCGGCGGGCGGGCTGTCGATTGGCGCGGTGATCAGCTGGGCCGTCACCGAGATTCCCGCGCGCCTGCTCAAGTTCTCCGAGGACGACGACCCCGCCGCGGGCGTCATCCTGACCATCCTGATTCCGTTCGCCGCCTATGTCGTCGCCGAGCGCGCGGGCTGCTCGGGCATCCTGGCGGCTGTGTCGGCGGGCATGGTGATGAACATCCAGAGCCTGCGGCCCAGCATCCCGAGCGCGGTGCGGGTGCGCATGACGAGCACCTGGACGATGATCGAGTTCGTCTTCAACGGCATGGTCTTCATCCTGCTCGGCCTGCAGTTTCCGCACATCCTCGGGCGGGCGCTGATCGAGGCGCATCGCGACGGCAACGCGCAGGTCGGCCTGCTGCTCGGTTATGTGCTCGCTACCCTGGTCGCGCTGTATGCGCTGCGCTTCGTGTGGGTGTATTCGCTGCGCTGGCTCGCGGCGCGCCGGACGGCGAAGCAGGGACTCGAAAGCGCCGAGCCGGGCTTTCGGACGCTCGCGCTGACGACGATCAGCGGCGTGCGCGGCGCGGTGACGCTCGCGGGCGTGCTCTCGCTGCCGGTGACGCTCGACAACGGCACGCCGCTCGCCGGACGCGATCTGGCGATCTTCATTGCGTCGGCGGTCATCCTGGTGTCGCTGCTGATCGCGGTGATCGGGCTGCCGGTGATGCTGAGCGGGATCGAGCGCGAACGCAATCCGCACGCGGCGGAGGAACGCATGGCGCGCCGCCGCGCGGCGCAGGCGGCGATTCGCGCCATCGACGAAAGTCATGACGAAATGATCGAGGAGATGGATGCGGCTGCGTCCGCGCGCTGCGCCGATTCCACCGCGCGCGTGATGGGCATGTACCGGCGCAGGCTGGAGTCGCTCGGCGAAGACGAAGCGCCGCGCGTGGCCGCGAAGAAAAGCGAATTGATGGAGACGCGGCTGAAGATGGCGGCGCTGCGCGCGGAGCGGGCCGAACTGCTCCGGCTGCGCGCCGCGCAGGACATCAACGACGAGACCTTGAACAAGCTGCTGCGGGAAGTGGATTTGTCGGAGACGGCGATTGTGAACCGGAAGCGGGGGACGGCGGGTTGAGGCGCCGGCCCGCCTTTTTCTGGAGGTCGCGCTGGCCGGCCGTGGAAGCGCTCAGACCACGCCCGCCCCGCGCCGACGCAGCAGCGCATAGAAAATGATCGCGCCGAACGTAGCGGTCCCGATTCCCCCGAGCGCAAAACCGCCGAGCTTCAGCGTGAAATCGCCGGTGCCGAGCACGAGCGTGACCGCCGCGACAATCAGATTGCGGTTGTCGGAGAAGTCGACCTTGTTGACCACCCAGATGCGCGCGCCCGTCACCGCGATCAGCCCGAACACGACGATCGACACGCCGCCCAGCACCGGACCCGGAATCGTCTGGATCAGCGCACCGAACTTCGGCGAGAAACCGAGCACGATCGCGAACAATGCGGCGATCACGAACACGAGCGTCGAATAGATCTTGGTGACCGCCATCACGCCGATGTTCTCGGCATAGGTCGTCACGCCGGTGCCGCCTGCGAAGCCGGAAACGATCGTCGCGAGACCGTCGCCGATGAACGCCCGGCCGATGTACGGGTCGAGGCTCTTGCCGGTCATCGCGCCGACCGCCTTGATGTGGCCGAGATTCTCCGCGACCAGGATGATCGCGACGGGCGCGAGCAGGGTCATCGCGGGCGCCTCGAAGACAGGCGCGGTGAAGTGCGGCATGCCGAACCAGGCCGCATTCGCGACCACCGCGAAGTCGATGGGCTTGCCCATGCTCATGCCGTTGGTCAGCGCCGCATAGATGAGGTACGCGATGGCGAGGCCGATCAGGATCAGGAGGCGCTGCGCCATGCCGCGCGCGAACACTGCGACCGCGCCGACGCACAGCACGGTGACCAGCGCCATCCAGGACTCGAAGCTGCTGCCCATAACGCCCTTGACGGCGATCGGCGCGAGATTCAGCCCGATCACGCAGACGATGGAACCCGTCACCACCGGCGGCATCAGCGCCTCGATCCACTTCGTGCCGACCGCCGCGACGATCACGCCGATGATCGCGTAAGCCACGCCGCACGCGATGATCCCGCCCAGCGCGACCGGAATGTTCAGGTTCGGCCCATGGCCGCCGTAGCCCGTTACCGCGATCACGAGCCCGATGAACGCGAAGCTCGAACCGAGATAGCTCGGCACGCGCCCGCCGACGAGCACGAAGAACAGCAGCGTGCCGATGCCCGACATGAAGATGCACAGATTGGGATCGAAGCCCATCAGGAGCGGCGCGAGCACGGTGGAGCCGAACATCGCGACGACGTGCTGCACGCCCATCGCGATCATCTGCGGCCAGGGCAGACGCTCGTCAGGCGCGACCACGCGGCCCTCGCGGGCATCGGGCTGGACCGGCCAGCGGGGGAAGAAGGAATCGGACATCGGCGGGCCTCCTGTGCGGCGATGAAGCGCCGTCCGTGCGGCGCACTGATGAAAAATCAGGCGCGAGTGTACGGAGCGGGCTGTCGAGTGGCAAGCGAGCCGATGATACGGCCGTTTGGGCGTCGCCTGCCGGCCACGCGTGCGGTTCGTGCGGTTCGGGCGGTTCGGGCGGTTCGGGCGGTTCGTGCGGTTCGTGCGGTTCGTGCGGTTCGTGCGGTTCGTGCGGTTCGTGCGGTTCGTGCGGTTCGTGCGGTTCGTGCGGTTCGTGCGGTTCGGGCGGTTCGGGCGGTTCGTGCCGTTCGTGCCGTTCGTGCCGTGCGTGCCGTTCGTGCCGTTCGTGCCGTTCGTACCGCACGCGCCGCACGCGCCGTGCGCCCCGTACGCCCCCGTGTATTCAGGCCTGCTGCAACCTGAACACCGCCACCGCGTGCTTCAATTGCTCGGCCTGGTCGGCCATCGCGCCGGCGGCCGCGGCGGCCTCTTCGACCAGCGCCGCGTTCTGCTGCGTCACCTGGTCCATCTGCGCGACAGCCAGATTCACCTGCTCGATGCCCGAACTCTGCTCGTGCGACGCCTGCGATATCTGCGCCATGATGTCCGTCACGCGCTGCACCGCATGCGTGACTTCAGCCATCGTCGAGCCGGCGCGTTCGGCGAGCGCCGCGCCGCTGTCGACGCGCGCCGTGGATGCCTCGATCAGCTCCTTGATTTCCTTTGCCGAGGTCGCGCTGCGCTGCGCCAGCGCACGCACTTCGCCCGCGACCACCGCGAAGCCGCGCCCTTCCTCGCCGGCACGCGCCGCTTCCACCGCCGCATTCAGCGCGAGAATATTGGTCTGGAACGCGATGCCCTCGATCACGCCGATGATGTCCGTCATGCGCCGGGATCCGGCGGCCAGTTCACGCATGGTGCCGGCCACGTCGCCGACGAGTTCGCTGCCGCGCGCCGAGACGTCGGACGCGCCGCGTGCGAGACCGCTGGCCTCGTCCGCGTGACTGGCGTTCTGGCGCACCGTCTGCGTGAGCTGCTCCATGCTCGACGCGGTCTCCGCAAGCGACGCCGCCTGTTCCTCGGTGCGCTGCGACAGATCTGTATTGCCCTGCGCGATCTCGCGCGACGCATGCAGGATCGAATCGCTCGAATGACGAATGCCGCCGACGATGTCCGAAAGCTTCGCGCTCATGTTGCCGAGACTCGCGATCATGCTGCGCTCGTCGCCGGGACGCGTGGCGACGCGCGTGGTCAGGTCGCCCCGCGCGATGCGGTCGGCGATGTCCGCCGCATAACCCGGCTCGCCGCCGAGCTGCGCCGCCAGGCGCCGGCCAATCAGCACCGCGAGCAACGCGCCCGCGGCCATCGCGCCGAACACCAGCGCCAGCATCACGGCGCGCATGGTCTCGTACTCCGACGCCGCATGCTGGCGCGCCTCCGTGGCGCGCTTGCGCTTGAAGTCGGCGAGATGCTCCAGCGCGGCGCGCGCTTTCTCGCTCGACGCGATCGCGCGGGCAATGAGGCCCATCTGATCGACGTCGACCGGCATGGCCTTCCTTCCCATCTGCATCAGCACGATGTCCTCCCATGCGGACACCGCTTGATGCGCGGCGTCGTAGAGCGCCGTGCCTTCGGCGGAGAGAATCGTCGGGCGCACGCGTTCGAACGCGCGGTGCATGTCATCGAGCGACGTCGACATGCCTTCCTTCAGTTTGGTCTTGCCGGCGTCGTCGGCGAAAGTCAGGTTCGCGGCGGCGAGATCCGTGTCGAGCTTGTGCTTGTTGATTTCCTCGACCCAATAAAGCCCGTCCAGATGACGTTCGCCGATTTCACCGATCAGGCCGTTCATCTTCGCGAGCGACACCACGCCGGTAGCGCCCACGCACGCAGTGAACAGGATCACCACCGCGAACGACAGCAACAGCTTGTTGAGCACGGACAGGCGGTCAAACCATTTCATCGATGTCTCCTCTTGCACGCTCCACGGACGGCGTCCATGGACAGCGCAGCGCGAACGCCGGTCCGCGCACAGCGTGGTTACGGCCCGGTGTGGGGCGTTCTTGAGCGCGTATGCAGGAGATAACACGGGTGGGATACGCGCTGGAAGGGGCGTGTAAGCAAGTGCGCCTCAGTATGGGATTTCACGCCGCGCTGACAGGCAGCGGCGGATCACAACCTTCGCTTGCTTCTCTTGATTAAGAGTTCTCTGATGGGGAGGGAGAGAGGCGGCACGTATGCTGTTTGTGCGCGTGTGTCGATGTTCGCGCATGAAGTTGGCACATCACTTTGCGCATGTAGTCGTTGCAACTCTCCGATTCCCGCCCTTGGCTCCCCCGGCTTGGGCGGTTCTTTTTTTGGGGCGGTGGGTTTGGCAGATGCGCTCTCGCCTCTGCGCTTTGATCTTTGCGTTTTGGCTTCTGCGTTTTGGCTTCTGCGTTTTGGCTTCTGCGTTTTGGCCTCTACGTTCTGGCCTCTACGTTTTGGCCTCTACGTTCTGGCCTCTACGTTTTGGCCTCTACGTTTTGGCCTCTACGTTTTGGCCTCTACGTTTTGGCCTCTACGTTTTGGCCTCTACGTTTCGGCCTCTACGTTTTGGCTTCGCGTTCTGGCCTCTGCGTTTTGGCCTGTGCGTTTTGGCTTCTGCGTTCTGGCCTCTACGTTTTGGCTTTTGCGTTTTGGCTTCTGCGTTCTGGCCTCTACGCTTCGGCTTCTGCGTTTCGGCTTCTGCGCTTCGGCTTCTGCGTTTCGGCTTCTGCGCTTCGGCCTCTGCGCTTCGGCCTCTGCGTTTCGGCCTCTGCGCTTCGGCTTCTGCGCTTCGGCCTCTGCGTTGCGGCTCCCGCGCTTCGGCCTCTGCGTTTCGGCCTCCGCACTGCGGCCTCTGCCCTCCGCGTCCTGGTCTTGCGCCGCGGCTGTCGCGGATGCCCGCCACAGCCACGCCCCCAACCCCTTCCCGCCTTATTGCCGCACCGGCTTCTTCGCCAGCTTTCTCTGCAGCGTACGTCGATGCATGTTCAGCGCGCGCGCCGTCGCGGAAATATTGCCGTTGTTCTCGGCCAGCGCCCGCTGGATGTGTTCCCATTCGAGCCGCGCCACGGAAAGCAGCGTCGGATTCTCGATGGCTTCCTCGGCCGTCTGCTCGCTGGCCTGCTCGTGAAGCGCCGCGAGAATCGTCTCGACGTTCGCCGGCTTCGCGAGATAGTTGTCCGCGCCGTCCTTCACGGCCTGCACCGCCGTCGCGATGCTCGCATAACCGGTCAGCACCAGAATGCGCGCATCGGGTTGCAGATCGCGCAGCGGCGCGACCAGCCGCAGGCCGGAATCGTTGCCCAGATGCAGGTCCACCGTGATCTGCCCGAACTTGTGCTGGTTCGCGAGCTTCAGTGCTTCATCCGCGTCGTGCGCCTGATGCGCGGTGTAGCCGCGCCGCGTGAGTCCGCGGGCGAGGATGCCGGCGAAGACTTCGTCGTCGTCGATGATCAGAAAGTTGGTATCGCTCATGCTGTTTTCTCCGTGATTCACCCGTAGCGTCCCGATTCGAGTTCAGGCCGCCTTGCTTCGTTCAGTTCGTCCCGCCTGCACCGCTGCGCCGCGGTTCGGCAGACGCAGCACCGCGCGCGTGCCGTGCGGCTCGCCATCGTGCAGTTCGATCGATCCGCCCAGCCGCGCCGCCGCCGCGAACGCCAGATACAGGCCGACGCCATGTCCGCCCTGCGTGCTGTCCACCGGCGCCGCGCCGAGCGCCACGCGCAACGCGGGCGGAATGCCGGGGCCGCGGTCGGTGACATCGAAACGCACGCACGGCGTGGCATCGATGGTTTCGGCGCTCGCCTGCAAGGTCACCGATTCGCTGCTGGCGCGCGCCGCGTTGTCGAGCAGGATGGTGAGGATCTGGCCGACCGCCACCGGGTCGTCGATCGACGCCTCCGCCGGCGCCGCGCCGATCTGCGCGAACTTCACCTGCGGATGCCGCAGCCGCCATTGCTCGATGAAGCTGGCGAGCCATTCGTCCAGCGCCTGGCGGCTGGACGGCCCGGTCGCGCGGCTGCGCAGGCGCGCGAGCGCCGAGGTGCACAGCGCCATCTGCTGTTCGAGCAGTTCGAAATCCGCGGCGTAGGGCGCGAGGTTGCGATCGTGGGCGGCGGAATCGCGCAGTTCCTCGGACAGCATCGCGATGGTCGACAGCGGCGTGCCCATTTCGTGCGCCACCGTCGCGGCCTGGACGCCGAGCGCCACGGCCCGTTCGTCGCGCAAGTGGCGCTGCTGGGCATCGGCGAGAGCGGCGTCGCGCACGCGCAGCGCCCGCGACATGCGCGCGACGAACCAGCCGATCAGCCCGACGCTCACCATGAAGTTGACCCACAGCCCCATGCGGAAATAATCGAACAGGTTGGCCGGATTCTCGATATTGAGCGGCACGTAGTTGTAGCTGAGCAGCGCGTAGCACGCGACGGCGAACAGCGCGAGGCAGGTCATCATGCCCCACGGCAGCACGGCGGCGGCGATCGCCAGCGACGGCAGATAGAGCGTGACGAATGGATTGGTCGCGCCGCCCGAAAGGAACAGCAGGGCCGAGAGCGCGCCGAGATCGACGCACATCTGCCCGAACAGCTCCATGTTGGTTTCCGGCCGCGCCCGCGCGACGCGCAGCCACGTGAGACCGTTGAACACCATTTCGAGCGCGATCACGAGCAGCATCGCCGGCAGCGGCAGTTTCGCGCCGTAGAAGATCTGCACGACGGCGATGCTCGTCAGCTGGCCGATGATCGCGAGCGAGCGAAGCCAGAAGAGATGACCGAGATTGACCCGTCCGGTGGTGGTTATGCGATGCATCTGAGTGAGTATCCGTCGACGCGTGGCGGAACGCCGAGCGCTGACATGCGCCCTGGCGACATTATCCCGCTTGCATCAGGCTTGCAGCGGCATCTGGCGCGATTTGTCGCACCTCGGCGGCACGGCATGGGTTCTGCTAATCGGAAAGACCGTCACGCTCGATCGAAGCCGCAAGACACGACGGACACATGCATGTCGCGCTTGTTTGCAGTTGGTCGAACGGCAGTTTCGGAAGGTCCGCGCACCAGCAGGCCGCGTCGCCTGCCAGCACGCCGCAGCGAAACGCCGCGCCGCAGCGGGCGCAGGTCTGTGCAACGGCCGACGTGGCTTGCGGCGCCTGCGCGGCGATCTTTTCGAAAGCCATGTTCATCATCTCGTCACGGTTCTGTACGA
Source organism: Caballeronia sp. LZ035 (assembly GCF_031451175.1). NCBI lineage: Bacteria > Pseudomonadati > Pseudomonadota > Betaproteobacteria > Burkholderiales > Burkholderiaceae > Caballeronia > Caballeronia sp. LZ035. The sequence continues at coordinate 393,908 of NZ_JARUXS010000001.1, read as the reverse complement.
ACGATGATCGCATGCCCGGCCACCCGCCGGAGACGCTGAGGCGGCACGCGGCAATTCGTCCTGCTGCGTCGCGTCAGTCCTGTACAATTCCGCGTGTTTAAACGCTCCTCGCCTCATTTGCCGCCATGTCCGAGCTTCCCGACCTCACGCAAATCGCCCCGACCCTGAAGGCCGAAATCCTGGCCGAGGCGCTGCCCTATATCCGCCAGTATCACGGCAAGACAGTCGTGATCAAATACGGCGGCAATGCCATGACCGAAGAACGCCTCAAGCAGGGCTTCGCGCGCGACGTGATCCTGCTGAAGCTGGTCGGCATCAATCCGGTGATCGTGCATGGCGGCGGTCCGCAGATCGACCAGGCGCTCAAGAAGATCGGCAAGCAGGGCACCTTCATCCAGGGCATGCGCGTCACCGACGAAGAAACCATGGAAGTCGTCGAATGGGTGCTCGGCGGCGAAGTGCAGCAGGACATCGTCACGCTGATCAATCACTTCGGTGGCCATGCGGTGGGCCTGACCGGCAAGGACGGCGCGCTGATCCACGCGCGCAAGCTGATGATGCCGGATCGCGATAATCCGGGCCAGTTCATCGACATCGGCCAGGTCGGCGAAGTCGAGGCGATCAATCCGGCCGTCGTGAAGGCGCTCCAGGACGACGCGTTCATTCCGGTCATCTCGCCCATCGGCTTTGGCGAAGACGGCCTTTCGTACAACATCAACGCGGACCTCGTCGCGGGCAAGCTCGCCGTCGTGCTGAATGCGGAAAAGCTCGTCATGATGACGAACATCCCCGGCGTGATGGACAAGGAAGGCAACCTGCTCACCGACCTCTCCGCGCGCGAGATCGACTCGCTGTTCGCGGACGGCACCATCTCCGGCGGCATGCTGCCGAAAATCTCCTCCGCGCTCGACGCCGCGAAGAGCGGCGTGCGTTCGGTGCACATCATCGACGGCCGCATCGAACATTCGGTGCTGCTGGAAATCCTGACCGAACAGCCGTTCGGCACGATGATCCGCTCGCATTGAGCCGCATCGCATCCCTCCCGACGCCCGCCCCCGCGCGGGCGTTTTCTTTGGCGCCCGGCACCCCACCATGACTCCGCAACGTCCCGCTCGCCGCCGTCACGTGAAAACGCGCGGCCCCGTCTGGCTCTTCGACCTCGACAACACGCTTCATCACGCTTCGCACGCCATCTTCCCGGCGATCAACCGCGGCATGACGCAGTACATCATCGACCGGCTGGGCGTGGACATCGACGAGGCCAACCGGCTGCGCGTCGGCTACACGGTGCGCTACGGCGCGACGCTGCTGGGTCTCGTCAAGCACCATGGCGTCGATCCCGCCGACTTCCTGCGCGTGGTGCACACCTTCCCCGACCTGCCTTCGATGGTGCGCGCCGAGCGCGGCCTCACGCGCATCCTGCGCGCGCTGCCCGGACGCAAGATCGTGCTCACCAACGCGCCGACGCTCTATGCGCGCGCGGTCATGGCGGAACTGGGCATCGGCCGGCTGTTCGAGCGCGTGATCGCCATCGAGGACATGCGCGAAGGCGAGCGCTGGCGCGCCAAGCCCGACGCGACGATGCTGCGCCGGGAAATGCGCCGCGCCCACGTGCATCTGCGCGACGCGATCCTGGTCGAGGACACGCGCGGCCATCTGAAGAGTTACCGGCGGCTCGGCATCCGCACGGTGTGGATCGTCGGGCACTTGCCGGTGGCGAAGACGTCGAGCGGCGGCTTGTCGACGCGCCTGCCGGGCATCGGACGGCCGCATTACGTGGACCGCACGGTGCGCTCGTTGCGCGCATTGACGCTCGGCATGCGCGGCGGCGCGATGCGCTGAACCCTACGCCGCCTCGGCGGCCTTATGACGTTTTCCGCTATACTTCTTCGCTAACGAGATTCTCTCGTATCACTCACACGCGCCGATTTGCTGACTCGATTGCGGGCGCGCGAACCTCACAGGGCATCATCGCGGGGTTCACTATAAATGCGGCTAAAGAGGTCGTCAGCCGCGCACGCTTTCCCTCGCGCATCGCCGACACCCGTTTAGCCGCTCGAACAAGGCGGAATGAATGGAATCGATCGGCATCGTCACGCCCCAGACCCTGCGTTTCACCGAGCCGCTTGCCATGCAGAACGGCTCGTCGCTCGCCGACTATGAACTGGTCGTCGAAACCTATGGCGAACTCAACGCCGCGCGCTCGAACGCCGTGCTCGTGTGCCATGCGCTGAACGCCTCGCATCACGTCGCGGGCGTGTATGCCGGCGAGCCGAAGAACGTCGGCTGGTGGGACAACATGGTCGGCCCGGGTAAACCGCTCGACACGAACCGCTTCTTCGTCATCGGCGTGAACAATCTCGGCTCGTGCTTTGGCTCGACCGGCCCGATGAGCGTCGACGGCGCCACCGGCAAGCCCTACGGCGCGCGCTTCCCGGTCATCACGGTGGAAGACTGGGTCCATGCGCAGGCCCGCGTGGCCGACCGCTTCGGCATCGAGCGCTTCGCGGCCGTGATGGGCGGCAGTCTCGGCGGCATGCAGGCGATGGCGTGGAGCATGATGTATCCGGAACGGCTCGGGCATTGCATCGTCGTGGCCTCGACGCCGAAGCTCTCCGCGCAGAATATCGCGTTCAACGAAACGGCGCGCTCCGCGATTCTCTCGGATCCCGACTTCCACGGCGGCGACTACTACGCGCACGACGTGAAGCCGCGCCGCGGCCTGCGCGTCGCACGCATGATCGGCCACATCACCTATCTGTCCGACGACGACATGGCCGTGAAATTCGGCCGCGCGCTGCGACGTGCCGAAGGTGCGCTCGATGCCTACAACTTCAACTTCGACGTCGAGTTCGAGGTGGAGTCGTATCTGCGCTATCAGGCGGACAAGTTCGCCGAATACTTCGACGCGAACACCTACTTGCTGATCACGCGCGCACTGGATTATTTCGATCCCGCCAAGGCCTTCGACGGCGATCTCACGAAGGCGCTGGCCAACACGCAGGCCAAGTATCTCGTCACGAGTTTCACGACCGACTGGCGTTTCGCGCCTGCGCGCTCACGCGAGATCGTCAAGGCGCTGCTCGACAACAAGCGCACGGTCAGCTACGCCGAGATCGACGCGCCGCACGGCCACGACGCCTTCCTGCTCGACGACGCGCGCTATCACAACCTGATGCGCGCCTATTACGAGCGCATTGCCACGGAGATCGGCGCATGAACCAGAACACACTCGATTCGCTCGCGCTGCGTTCGGATTTTCGCGCCATCGCGCGCTGGGTGGAGCCGCGTTCGACGGTGCTCGACCTCGGCTGCGGCGACGGCTCGCTGCTCTCGCTGCTCGGCGAGGAACTCGACGTGACGGGCTATGGCATCGAGATCAACGACGCCGGCGTGCTCGCCTGCGCGCAGAAGGGCGTGAACGTGATCCAGCAGAATCTCGAAGACGGCCTGCGGCTCTTCGAGGACGACAGCTTCGACTTCGCGGTCCTCTCGCAGACCTTGCAGACTATTCACCAGACGGCCGCGATCCTGCGCGAAACCGTGCGCGTCGGGCGCCAATGCATTGTGTCGTTTCCGAATTTCGGTTACTGGCAGCACCGGCTTTCGGTGTTGCAGGGACGCATGCCGGTGTCGCGCTCGCTGCCCTATCAGTGGCACAACACGCCGAACGTGCGCGTGCTGACCATCGAGGACTTCGAGGCGCTGGCGCCGGAAGTGGGCATCGAGATCCTGGATCGCGTGGTGCTGCATGGCGGGCAGGTGGTCCGTTGGGGCGCGAACTGGCGTGGTAGTCTTGCGGTCTATCGCGTGAAGCGCCGGTAACCGCCGCCGGTGCGCTCACGCATCGACCACTGCCCGTACACGACATGCCCGATACGCCACACGAGGCGCCCGCTCTAACCGCTCACGAAGAACATCCAGGCTGGCGCGCGTTTCTCAACAAGCGCATCCTCATCTGCGTCTTTCTCGGCTTCACCTCCGGATTGCCGCTGTTCACGCTGTTCAGCCTGTTGCAGGCATGGCTCACCACGGCCCACGTCAATGTGAAGGAGATCGGCCTGTTCGCGCTGATCGGACTGCCCTACACGTGGAAGTTCGTCTGGTCGCCGCTGATGGACCGCTTCATCCCGCGCTTCCCAGGCTGGCGTCCGGGCCGGCGGCGCGGCTGGATGTTCGTCACGCAAGTGCTCGTCATGCTGGCGATCGGCTCGTTCGGGTTCTTCTCGCCGGAACAGAACATCTGGGCCGTCGCAGCGGTGGCTGCGCTGGTGGCGTTCTTCGGCGCGAGCCAGGACATCGTCATCGACGCCTATCGGCGCGAATTGCTCGCCGACACGGAGCAGGGCCTCGGCAACGCGGTGCACGTGAATGCGTACAAGGTCGCGGGGCTGGTGCCCGGATCGCTGTCACTCATTCTTGCCGGCTTCCTGCCGTGGAAGACGGTCTTCATCATCACCGCCGCATTCATGCTGCCGGGGCTCATCATGACGCTCGTCGTCAAGGAACCGGAGATTCACGGCACGCCGCCGAAGAGCCTGCGCGAAGCGATCGTCGAGCCGTTTCACGAATTCATCACGCGCGACGGCTGGCGCGCCGCCTTGCTCGTGCTCGGCTTCATCTTCCTGTACAAGCTCGGCGACACCATGGCGACCGCGCTCGCCACCAAGTTCTTCCTCGACATCGGCTTTTCGCTCACGCAGATCGGCGTGATCGCCAAGGCGGTCGCGTTCTGGGCGAGCATCGCGGGCGGCCTGCTCGGCGGCATCGCGCTCGTGAAGATCGGCATCGCGCGCGGGTTGTGGATCTTCGGTGCATTGCAGATCGTCGCGACGCTCGGCTTCGCGTGGCTCGCGAAGATCGGGCCTTCGCCGCTGGCGCTCGCGGTGCTCTATGGCTTCGAAACCTTCGCCACCGGCCTCACGCTTGCCACGTTCACCGCGTACATTGCGAGCACCACGGACCCGCGCTACACCGCCACGCAATTCGCGCTCTTCACGAGCCTCGCGGCCGTGCCGCGCACCTTCGCCGCGGCAGGCAGCGGCTATCTCGTGAGCGAGGCCGGCTGGTTTCCGTACTTCCTGATCTGCGTCGTGCTGTCGCTGCCGGGCATGTTACTGTTGCCCAAAATCGCGCCCTGGAGAACTCAACGATGACGGTGTCTTATCCGCGTCGCGCCCTGATTTGCGTACTGGCATGGGCGACGTGCGCGCCTTTGTCCGCGCGCGCTCAGGACGAGAAGAGCGCGCCGCCGCCGTACACCGCGCCGAACAACCAGATTCGTTTCGGCAATACCGCACTGTTTCGCAATCTGATTCCGCCCGCAACGCTCGAAGCCCAGTCCGCGCAGGAATACGCGCAGGTCATCCACGACGCCCAGCGCGACAAGACGCTGCTGCCCGACACGAATCCGCTGGTCAAGCGCGTGCGCGACATCGCGAATCATGAAATTCCGTTCGCGCTCAAGTGGAACGACCGCGCGAAGAACTGGAAATGGGAAATCAACGTCATCAAGTCGTCCGACGAGCGCATGGTGTGTCTGCCGGGCGGGAAGATCATCGTCTATAGCGGGCTGATCGACCGACTTCATCTGAACGACAACGAGATCGGCATGATGATCGGCCACGACATCGCGCACGCGCTGCGCGAGCATGCGCGCGAGCGGCTCGGCAGGCAGCAGGCCGCACAACTGGGCGCAGGCACGATGCCGCAGTATCTGGGTTTGTCGAACTATGGGTCGCAGCAGCCGGATGTCGGCGACCAGCTCATGTCGATGCGCTATTCCCCCGCCGATGAAACCGAAGCCGATGTGATCGGCAGCGAGATTGCCTCGCGCGCGGGCTACGATCCGCGCGCGGCCGTCACACTGTGGAACAAGATCGATACCGGCACGCGCCGCACCGACGACGGCTTCATCTGGCTGCATCCCTACGGGCCGGACCGCCGGCAGGATCTGCTCAAGCGCATGCCGGACATGATGCCGCTGTATGCGAAGGCGGTGGGCAAGACCATCGACCAGTTGCCGAACTACGCGGGACTGGGCCGGTTCAAGAAGTCCGGCCGCTAGCGCCGCTGAGTCCGGCCGGCCTTACTTCTTCTTGCCGAGCTTCCAGTCGTAATCGATGATCAGCGGCGCGTGATCGCTGAACTTGATGTCGCGGAAAACGGAGGTCTGCTTCGCCGTGGCGGCCACTTCCTGGGTCGCGATCTGATAGTCGATACGCCACCCGACGTTCTTCGCATACGCCTGACCGCGATTGCTCCACCATGTGTACTGTTCGGGGCGCGTGTCGAGCGTGCGGAACACGTCGACATAGCCGACGTCGTCGAAGAGCTTCGTGAGCCACGCGCGCTCTTCGGGAAGGCAGCCTGAATTCTTCTGGTTGCTCTTCCAGTTCTTGATGTCGATTTCCTTGTGGACGATATTCACGTCGCCGCACACGATCACTTCACGCTCTTGCGAGAGTTCCGTGAGATGCGGCATGAACTCGTCCATGAACCGATACTTCGCCTGCTGGCGCTCGTCGCCGCTGGAGCCGGACGGCACGTACACGGAGATGACCGAGAGCTTGCCGAAACGCGCTTCCACGTAGCGCCCTTCCGGATCGAACTCCGCCGACCCGAAGCCGATGATCACGTCATCCGGTTCATGCCGCGTGTACAGGCCCGCGCCGCTGTAGCCCTTCTTCACCGCGTGCTGGAAGTAGCCTTGAAAGCCGTGCGGCGCGAGGAATTCGGGCGTCAGGTCGTCCTGCGAGCACTTGATTTCCTGCACGCACACGACATCGGATTTCTGCTCGCCGAACCAGTCGAAGAAGCCTTTCTTGGCGGCCGAACGGATGCCGTTGAGATTGGCGGTGATCACGCGAAACATACGCTTCCTTTATTTGAGTTTGTTTCCTGGGTTCGGCTCACTCGACCTTCACGCCCTTCAGCGATTCCTTCGCCGCCGGGAATTCCAGCTTCATGCCTTGCATCGTGCGCAGCAGCAGTTCGGCCACCATCAGGTTGCGATGCGTCTTCGAGTCGGCCGGAATGATGTACCACGGCGCCTCGTCCGTCGAGGTCGCGCCGAGCGCGGCGGCGTAGGCGTCCTGATACGCGTCCCATTGCTTGCGCGCTTCGAGGTCGGAGACATCGAACTTCCAGTGCTTGGTCGGATCGTCGATGCGCGCCTGCAAGCGTTCGCGCTGCTCGTCCTTCGAAATATGCAGGAAGCATTTGACGATGGTCGTGCCGCTGTCCACAAGCAGCGCCTCGAAGTCGCGCATATGGCGATAACGGCGCTCGCATTCGTCGCTGTCGATGGTCTTCAGCACGCGCGGCACGAGCACGTCTTCGTAGTGGCTGCGGTTGAAGACCGCGAACTCGCCGGCCATCGGCGCCTGCGCATGCACGCGCCACAGGAAGTCATGCGCGGCCTCGCGTTCCGACGGCGCGCGAAACGGCACGATACGCAAGCCGAGCGGATCGACGTCATGGAACACCGCGCGCACGGTGCCGTCCTTGCCGCTCGTGTCCATGCCTTGCAGCACGAGCAACACCCGTTGACGGCGCTGCGCATGCAGCTTCTCCTGCAAGTCGTCGAGCTGCGCGCCGATCGCCGCGAGCCGCTCGCGGTCCGCGTCCTTCGAGCCGAGCGAAAACGGCTTCGCAGCGGGATCCACCGCGCTCAGGTCGAACGGCTTCAGCTTCTTGCCCGCGTCGAAGAAAGGGATGCGGAAGTCGTCCAGTTCAGGTTTCTTTGCCATGTCTGTTCTTTGACGTCGCCAATGAAAAAGGGCTGCGGCCAGGCTTAACCGGCAGCAGCCCGTTCATGCATGATTCGGACGCTCAGGATAGCTTCTTCTTCAGCAGTTCGTTGACTTGCTGTGGGTTGGCTTTGCCCTTTGTCGCCTTCATCGCCTGGCCGATCAGCGCGTTGAACGCCTTTTCCTTTCCGGCGCGGAATTCCTCGACCGATTTCTGGTTCGCCGCGAGTACTTCGTCGATGATCGCTTCGAGCGCGCCGGTGTCGGAAATCTGCTTCAGCCCCTTCGCCTCGATGATGCGGTCCGCTGCGCCTTCGTCGGTGGCCTTCTCTTCCCAGATCGACAGGAAGATGTCCTTGCCGATCTTGTTCGAGATGGTGCCGTCCGCGATGCGCTGGATGATCAGCGCCAGTTGCGCGCTCGACACCGGCGACTCGCCGATCTCCAGCGACTCGCGGTTCAGCTGCGCCGACACATCGCCCATCAACCAGTTCGCGGCGATCTTCGCCTGGCTCGCGCCGGCCTTCTGCACGAGCGCCTCGAAGTACGACGCCATCGCCTTAGACGCCGTCAGCACGCCGGCATCGTACGGCGTGAGGCCGTAGGACTCGACCAGGCGCTGCTGCATGTCCGCCGGCAGTTCCGGCATCTCGCCCTTCACGCGATCGATCCACGACGCTTCGATCATCAGCGGCATCAGGTCCGGGTCCGGGAAATAGCGGTAATCGTGCGCGTCTTCCTTGCTGCGCATCGAGCGCGTTTCACGCTTGTCCGGGTCGTACAGACGCGTTTCCTGCACCACCGTGCCGCCGTCCTCGATCAGTTCGATCTGGCGGCGCACTTCATACTGGATGGCTTCTTCGAGAAAGCGGAACGAGTTCAGGTTCTTGATCTCGGCGCGCGTGCCGAACTCCGCTTGCCCCATCGGCCGGACCGAGACGTTCGCGTCGCAGCGGAACGAGCCTTCCTGCATGTTCCCGTCGCAGATGCCGAGCCACATCACGAGACCGTGCAGCGCCTTCGCATACGCGACCGCTTCTGCCGCGCTGCGCATCTCCGGCTCCGTGACGATCTCGAGCAGCGGCGTGCCCGCGCGGTTCAGATCGATGCCCGTCATGCCCGCGAAGTCTTCGTGCAGCGACTTGCCCGCGTCCTCTTCCAGATGCGCGCGCGTCAGGTTGACGGTCTTCGAATAGGCTTCCTTGCCGGCCTTCTCGTTGGCCGGCACCTGGATCGTCAGCTGTCCGCCCTGCACGACCGGAATCTCGTACTGGCTGATCTGATAGCCCTTCGGCAGATCCGGATAGAAGTAGTTCTTGCGCGCGAAGATGCTGCGCGGCGCGATATGCGCGCCGATCGCGAGGCCGAAGCGGATCGCGCGCTCCACGGCGCCGCGGTTCATCACCGGCAGCACGCCGGGCAATGCGAGATCGACGGGGCTGGCTTGCGTGTTCGGCGCCGCGCCGAACTGCGTGGCCGTGCCGGAAAAAATCTTGGAGACGGTGGAAAGCTGCGCGTGCGTTTCCAGACCGATGACGACTTCCCACTGCATGATCAGACTCCCGCTGCCGATGGTGCCTTACGGTGCCAGTCGGTCGCGCGCTGATACGCGTCGGCGACCTGGAGCATCCGGGCTTCGTTGAAATAGTTGCCGATGATCTGCAAGCCGACCGGGCGCTGCGCGTTCGCGCCCGCGCCGAAGCCGCACGGCACGCTCATGCCGGGCAGGCCCGCGAGGCTCACGGACAGCGTGTAGATGTCGGCGAGATACATTTGCACGGGATCGTCGGCCTTCTCGCCGAGATTCCACGCCACCGAGGGCGCCACCGGCCCCATGATTACGTCGCACTTCGTGAACGCGTCCTGGAAGTCGCGCGCGATGATGCGGCGGATCTTCTGCGCCTGCAGGTAGTACGCGTCGTAGTAGCCGTGCGACAGCACGTAGGCGCCCACCAGGATGCGGCGCTTCACTTCCGGCCCGAAGCCTTCGGCGCGCGACTTCTTGTACATGTCGAGCAAATCGCGGTAATCGGCCGCGCGATGCCCGTAGCGCACGCCGTCGAAACGCGACAGATTCGACGACGCTTCTGCCGGCGCAATGATGTAGTACACGGGAATCGAAAGCTCGGTCTGCGGCAGCGAGACGTCGACGAGCGTGGCGCCGAGCGTTTCATATTGCTTCAGCGCGGCGTCGATGGACGCGCGTACGTCGTCCGCCAGACCGGCGCCGAAATACTCCTTCGGCAAGCCGATGCGCAGGCCCTTGAGCGGCTGGCTCGCATCGTCCGAACCGTTCCAGCCCTTGCCGAGATGCCGCGTGTAATCCTCGTTCTCGCGCTGGAGGCTGGTGGAATCGCGCTCGTCGAAGCCGGACATCGCGTTGAGCAGGAGCGCGCAGTCGGCGGCGCTCTGTGCCATCGGGCCGCCCTGATCCAGCGACGACGCAAACGCGATCATGCCGTAGCGCGACACACGGCCATAAGTCGGCTTGATGCCCGTGATGCCCGAGAACGACGCGGGCTGGCGAATGGAGCCGCCGGTATCGGTGCCGGTGGCGGCAGGCGCGAGACGCGCGGCCACCGCCGCTGCCGATCCGCCCGACGAGCCGCCTGGCACGGCCTTCGTGTCCCACGGGTTCTTGACCGCGCCGAAGTACGAGTTTTCGTTCGACGAGCCCATTGCGAACTCGTCCATGTTGGTCTTGCCGAGCGTGACCATGCCGGCCTGCTTCAGGCGCGCGACGACGGTGGCGTCGAACGGGCTCGCATAATTTTCCAGCATGCGGGAGCCGGCCGTGGACGCCCAGCCGCGCGTGACGAACACGTCCTTGTGCGCGACCGGCACGCCGGTCAGCGCGCCGGCATTGCCTTGGGCGATGAGCGCGTCGGCGGCCTTTGCCTGTTCGAGCGTGAGTTCGCGATCCACGCCGATGAACGCATTCAGGTCCTTCGCGGCCTCGATGCGTTGCAGATACGTCTGCGCCAGTTCGACTGCGGAGATGTCCTTCGAGTCGAGCGCGGCGCGCAATTCGGTCAAGCTTTTTTGATGCATTGCAGTTCCCTGATGGGCGCGGCTGTCAGGTGGCCGCGCGCGGTGTCGCTGTGTGGCTAAGTCCGGCGCGCGCGGCGCCGGCGGCCGTTGACTTATTCGATCACCTTGGGCACGAGATACAGTCCGTCCTGCACGGCAGGCGCGGAACGCTGGAACTCTTCGCGCTGAACACGCTCTGAAACAGCGTCGTCGCGCAGACGCAGTGCGACTTCCTCGATCTGTTCGATCGGATGCGCAAGCGGTTCGATGCCGGTCGTGTCAACAGCCTGCATCTGCTCGACGAGGCCGAAGAAGTCATTGAGCCGCGCGAGTGTGGGTTCGGCTTCGTGTTCGGGCAGTTCGAGCCGCGCCAGATGCGCGATGCGTTTTACGTCGGTCAGGGTCAAAGACATGGGATCACCGGAGAAAAGCGTGGACCGCCCCAGTTGCGAAAACTCTAGCTGCGTCAGCCAGTTACGAACCTGGAAGGAGCCCTCGGAAGCAGGCTTTGGGATGACGGCGGATGCCATCCATTTCCTGTAGATGCCCCCAAATTATAAGGTATCATTACACGTTCGACTCACCTCTGGATCGGCCTGTCAGCGGCTTTCTCCCTGGATTCGTCCCTTGCGAGAAACGTTTGCATCGGACCATCCGCTCAGCAGTAGATTTTCTCCCGGTTTTGCGGCCTGCGGCGTCGGTTCACCGCCCGGCAAACCGTTACTTTTCCGCTGCCGTTTCCGGCGCTTCGAGCGACGAACGGCCATCCCCAGCGAGACAGGATTTTTGAATGTTCGGTTTTTTGCGCAGCTATTTCTCCAACGACCTGGCCATTGACCTCGGCACCGCCAACACGCTGATCTACATGCGCGGCAAAGGCATCGTTCTCGACGAGCCCTCGGTCGTTTCCATTCGCCAGGAAGGCGGTCCCAACGGCAAGAAGACCATTCAGGCGGTTGGCAAGGAAGCCAAGCAGATGCTCGGCAAGGTGCCCGGCAACATCGAAGCCATCCGGCCGATGAAGGATGGCGTGATCGCTGACTTCACCGTCACGGAACAGATGATCAAGCAGTTCATCAAGACCGCGCACGAATCCCGCATGTTCTCGCCGTCGCCGCGCATCATCATCTGCGTGCCGTGCGGGTCCACCCAGGTCGAACGCCGCGCCATCAAGGAAGCCGCGCACGGCGCCGGCGCCTCCCAGGTGTATCTGATCGAAGAACCCATGGCCGCTGCCATCGGCGCGGGCCTGCCGGTGTCGGAAGCCACCGGCTCGATGGTGGTCGACATCGGCGGCGGCACGACGGAAGTCGGCGTCATCTCGCTGGGCGGCATCGTGTACAAGGGTTCGGTGCGCGTGGGCGGCGACAAGTTCGACGAAGCCATCGTCAACTACATCCGCCGCAACTACGGCATGCTGATCGGCGAGCAAACGGCCGAAGCCATCAAGAAGGAAATCGGTTCGGCCTTCCCCGGCTCCGAAGTCAAGGAAATGGAAGTCAAGGGCCGCAACCTGTCCGAAGGCATTCCGCGCAGCTTCACTATTTCGAGCAATGAAATTCTCGAAGCGCTCACGGACCCGCTGAACCAGATCGTGTCGTCGGTGAAGATCGCGCTGGAACAGACGCCGCCGGAACTCGGCGCGGACATCGCCGAGCGCGGCATGATGCTGACGGGCGGTGGCGCGCTCCTGCGCGACCTCGACCGCCTGCTCGCCGAGGAAACCGGCCTGCCGGTGCTCGTCGCCGAAGATCCGCTGACCTGCGTGGTGCGCGGCTCGGGCATGGCGCTCGAGCGCATGGACAAGCTCGGCAGCATCTTCTCCTACGAGTAAGCCGCTCCGTGCCGCTCCGTGGCAATGCCGCCGCAACGCCCGCTGATTCTCCCGCTCGCTGCTGTTCGCGGGCAATCGGCGCGGCTACCGGCGCGGCCACTACAATGTCCCGCGTAACGCGACGCGAGCACGGCCCGGCAGGTGTCCGGGCCGTTGTCGAACCCGCGTAGGGCAGGCCCCGCTTCGTGCGGCCAAGCCTGCAGCATCGATCCATCCGTTCCCGCCCTCGGCGCCGACCATGGAATACAGTCCGCCGCCCCTTTTCAAGCAAGGCCCTTCCGCGCTCGCGCGCCTGATCTTTTTTGTGGTCCTCGCGATCGCATTGCTGGTTTCGGACGCGCGTTTCAGCACGCTCGAAATCGTGCGCGGCATGCTCGGCGCGGGTCTCTATCCGCTGCAGCGCGCGGCGCTCGTGCCGCGCGACATCTTCATGGGCGCGGCGGATCTCGCCGTGACCAGCGCCACGCTGCGTAGCGAGAACAAGAAGCTCGCCGACAAGAATCTCGAACTCTCCGTGAAGGCCGGCGACGCGGCGCAACTCGCGGTCGAGAACGCGCATCTGCGCGCGCTGCTGAACCTGCAGTCGCGCGCCTCGACCGACGAAACCCCCGCCGAGATCCAGTACGACACGCGCGATCCGTTCACGCAGAAGGTCGTGATCGGCAAGGGTTCGCAGCAGAATATCCAGGACGGCGCGCCGGTGGTCACCGAAGACGGCGTGATCGGTCAGGTGACGCGCGTGTTCCCGTTGCAGTCGGAAGTCACGCTGCTGACGGACAAGGATCAGGCCGTGCCGGTGCAGATCGCCCGCACGGGCTTGCGCAGCGTCATCTACGGCACGCCGAAGGGCGACACGCTCGACCTGCGCTTCGTGCCGATCAGCGCCGACGTGCAGGCCGGTGACGACCTCGTGACCAGCGGCCTCGACGGCATCTATCCGCCGGGGCTGCCGGTCGCGAAGGTGCTGCGCGTCGACAAGCAGGCCGACACGGCGTTCGCGCGCGTGGTGTGCGTGCCGGTGGCGGCGGTGCGCGGCGCGCGCCAGTTGCTCGTGCTGCACTACAACCGCAACGAGCCGCCGAATCCGATCGAAGTGGAAGCCGCTGCGGCGGCCAAGGAAGCGAAGGAAAACAAGGGCAAGAAGAAGCCTGCGGCGAAATCGGCGGCGGCGGCGGTGGCGGCCGGGGCGAGCGGCGCATCGGCGCCGGCTGCGGGCTCCGCGCCCGCCGCGGCGGAAAAGCCCGCAGAAAAGCCGGCTGAAAAACCCGCCGCAAAGGCCGCGGCGCCCAAGGCGGCATCGAATCCGGCGGCGCGACCGTCGAAGAAAGCGCATATGCCCAAGCCCGCGTCATCGGGAGCCGCGCGATGAACCGCCCGCAATACATCCTGCAGCCGGTCAATCCGTACTTCATCACCTTCAGCCTGGCCGCCGCCTTCCTGCTGAACCTGATGCCGTGGGGACGCCTGATCGGCGTGCCGGACTTTGTCGCGCTCGTGCTGCTGTTCTGGAACGTGCATCAGCCGCGCAAGGTCGGTATGGGCATCGCGTTCATGCTGGGCATCCTGATGGACGTCCACAACGCCAACCTGCTGGGCGAGCACGCGCTGGCCTACACGCTCTTGTCCTACGGCGCGATCACCATTCACCGCCGCGTGCTGTGGATGGCGCTGCCGGTGCAGATGTTCGTCGTGGCGCCCTTGCTGGTCGGCGCGCATCTGGTGCCGTTCGTGATCCGCCTGATGACGGGCGCCGCCTTTCCGGGCTGGAGCTATCTGGTCAACGGTTTCGTGGAAGCGCTGCTGTGGCCGGTCGCGAGCTTTTTCCTGCTGATGCCGCAGCGCCGCGCCGCCGATCCGGACGACACCCGCCCGATCTGACCCGACCCTGCCGCCGCCATCCAGCGACAGCCGATGAAGCGTCCGCGCGCGGACTACACTTGAATCGCGAGACCCCAGCGAAACCAATCGCACGAGAAGCACACGAGAAGCACACAACGCGCATGACCGAAATCAAGAACACCGAGCAGCAGTTGTCCAGGTTCCGCCTCCGCGTCGCGGCGGCGGGCCTGTTCGTGTTCGTCTGCTTCGGGCTGATCGGCTTGCGTTTCCTGTATCTGCAGGTCTGGCACTTCAGCAAGTATTCGTTGCAGGCGAACGAGAACCGCATCTCGGTGGCGCCGATCGTACCGAATCGCGGCATCATCACCGACCGCAACGGCGTGATCCTGGCAAAGAACTACTCGGCCTACACGCTCGAAATCACGCCGTCGAAGATCAACGGCACGCTCGATGAAGTGATCGACGAGCTCGCGCAGGTCATCCCGATCGACTCGCGCGACCGCCGGCGCTTCAAGAAGCTGCTGGAAGACTCGACGAACTTCGAAAGCCTGCCGATCCGCACGCGTCTCACCGACGACGAAGTCGCCAAGTTCACCGCACAGCGCTTCCGCTTTCCGGGCGTGGAAGTGCGCGCCCGGCTGTTCCGGCAGTATCCGCTCGGCATGACGGCGGCGCACGTGATCGGTTACATCGGGCGGATTTCGCAGCGCGATCAGGAACGCATCGACGACGCCAGCGACGCCAACGACGAAAACTCCGACCACTACGATCCGCGCCTCGATGCCAACAACTACAAGGGCACGGATTACGTCGGCAAGATCGGCGTCGAGCAGAGTTACGAAACGGAACTGCACGGGCTGACGGGCTTCGAAGAAGTGGAAGTGACGGCGGGCGGCCGTCCGGTGCGCACGATGTCGCGCACGCAGGCCACGCCCGGCAACAATCTCGTGCTGTCGCTCGACATCGGCTTGCAGCAGGTGGCCGAGCAGGCCTTCGCGGGCAAGCGCGGCGCGCTCGTCGCCATCGAGCCGTCCACTGGCGACGTGCTCGCGTTCGTGTCGGCGCCGAGCTTCGATCCGAATTCCTTCGTCGACGGCATCGACCAGCAGAACTGGGACGCGCTCAACAACTCGCCGGATCACCCGCTGCTGAACCGCCCGCTGCACGGCACCTATCCGCCGGGATCCACCTACAAGCCGTTCATGGCGCTGGCCGCGCTCACGCTGCACAAGCGCACGCCGGGCTGGGGCTTCCAGGATCCGGGTTCGTACACCTTCGGCGGCCACACCTTCCGCAACGACGTGCGTTCGGGTCAGGGCTGGGTGGACATGAACCGCGCGATCGTCGTGTCCAACGACACTTACTTCTACATGCTGGCCCACGACCTCGGCGTGAACGCGATGGCCAACTTCATGAAGCCGTGGGGCTTCGGCCAGATCACCGGCATCGACATCGCGGGCGAGGCGCGCGGCATCCTGCCGTCCACCGAATGGAAACGCAAGGCGTATCGCCGGCCGGAACAGCAGCGCTGGTATGAGGGCGAAACCATCAGCCTGGGCATCGGCCAGGGCTACAACTCGTTCACGATTTTGCAGCTCGCGCACGCCATGGCCACACTGGCGAACGATGGCGTCGTGATGAAGCCGCACCTCGTGCGCGACATCGAGAATCCGATCAGCAAGGCCATGCGCGTCGTCGTGCGCGATCCGAGCAACAAGATCAACGTGCAGCAGAAGGACATCGACTTCATCAAGCGCGCGCTGGAAGGCGTCGTCAACAACGGCACGGCGGCCAAGGTCTTCGCGGGCGCGCCGTATCAGGCGGCGGGCAAGACCGGCACGGCACAGGTCTATTCGCTGCAGGGCTCGAACTACAAGGGGCATGCGCTCGCCGAACATCTGCGCGACCACGCGCTGTTCACCGCGTTCGCGCCGGCAGACCACCCGACGATCGCACTCGCGCTGATCGTCGAGAACGGCGGCTGGGGCGCGGAGTCGGCGGGGCCGATCGCGCGCAAGGTGCTCGACTACTATCTCGTCGACCGCCTCAAGCCGGGCGCCGAAGCGGCTGCGGTGGCCGCCGCCGCGTCCGCCACCACCGATGCCGGCCTGCCGATGATCGGCGGCACCGAGTCACCCGCCGCAGCCGCATTGCCCGCGTCGGTCGCGAAGTCATCGCCGGCGTTTTCGCCGCAGGCGGCGTCGAATCCCGCTGTCGCGAAAGCCGCTTCGGCGCCGCCGCTGCCCGCCTCCGCGGCGAAAGCGCTGAAGCCGCGCGCCGCGTCCGCCGCCGCCGCCTTGCCCGCTTCCGCGCCCGGCCGCACGCCCGCGCCGAAGAAACGCCCGGCGGAGGGCGCGCCGTCGATGGTGCGCGGCAACGAGAACGACGGCGTGCGCGTGCTCGCGCCGACCGGCGGCATCGACGAATAAAGGAAACCGTGATGCAACTGCACATGCAATTCGACAAGCGCGAGTGGCTCGACCGCGCCAAGCGCATGTTCGCGGGCTTCGACAAACCGCTCGCGCTCATCGTGTTCCTGCTGATGTGCGTCGGCATTGTGACGCTGTACAGCGCGAGTCTCGACGTGCCCGGACGCGTGGAAGACCAGCTGCGCAACATCATGCTGACCTTCGGCCTGATGTGGGTGCTCGCCAATATCCCGCCGCAGACGCTGATGCGCTTCGCCGTGCCGCTCTATACGGTGGGCGTCGCGCTGCTGATCGCGGTCGCCACCTTCGGACTCACGCGCAAGGGCGCGAAACGCTGGCTCAATGTCGGCGTGGTGATTCAGCCGTCGGAGATCATGAAGATCGCGATGCCGCTGATGCTCGCCTGGTACTATCAGAAACGCGAGAGCAACATCCGCTGGTGGGACTACGTGGTCGGCTTCGTGATCCTGATGCTGCCAGTTGCCCTGATCGCCAAGCAGCCCGACCTCGGCACGGCGGTGCTCGTGTTCGCGGCGGGCGTGTTCGTCATCTATTTCGCGGGTCTCAGCTTCAAGCTGATCCTGCCGGTGCTCGCGGCGGGCGTCGTGGTGATCGCATGCGTCGCGGTGTTCCAGGACCGCATCTGCCAGCCGGACGTCAACTGGCCGATGATGCACGACTACCAGAAGCACCGCATCTGCACGCTGCTCGACCCGACCTCCGATCCGCTAGGCAAGGGCTTCCACACCATTCAGGCGGTGATTGCCATCGGCTCGGGCGGTACGCTGGGCAAGGGCTGGCTGCAAGGCACGCAGGCGCACCTGGAGTTCATTCCCGAGAAGCACACCGACTTCATCTTCGCCGTGTTTTCGGAGGAGTTCGGACTCGCGGGCGGGCTCGTGCTGCTGTTTCTCTACATGGCGCTGGTCGCGCGCGGACTGTTTATCGCGGCGAACGGCGCGACCTTCTTCGGGCGCTTGCTGGCCGGGTCGCTCACGCTCGCGTTCTTTACCTACGCGTTCGTGAACATCGGCATGGTGAGCGGGATCCTGCCGGTGGTCGGCGTGCCGCTGCCGTTCATGAGCTATGGCGGAACGGCGCTCGCGACGCTCGGCGTGGCGGTCGGACTGATCATGAGCGTTGCGCGGCAGAAGCGGCTAATGCAGAGCTAGCTTGGCCCGCTCCGCACCTTATTGCGGTTTCTGTTGTTCGAGTTCGGCGCTCAGTTGCAGATACTTGAGCTTTGCGGCCGGATCGCCCTGCGCCGCCGCCGCCGCATAGTAGGCCCGCGCCACATTCAGATTGCGTTCGACGCCATCGCCACCGCGTTCATAGAACGATCCCGCCACGTACTGCGCCGTCATGTCGCCGCCCTGCGCGGCCTTCTTGTACCAGGTGAACGCCTGCGTGTTGTCGCGCGCGGTGCCGCGGCCATCGAGAAACTGATTGGCAAGCGCCAGTTCCGCCTGCACGTGCCCCTGATTCGCCGCGCGCAGGAACCAGCGATGCGCTTCCGCCGGATCCTTCTCGACGAACTGGCCATCGTCGTACATCTTGCCGTACACGTACTGCGCATGCGTCATGTTGGCGTCCGCCGCGCGGCGCAGCCACTTCTTGCCTTCGGGCACATCCGCCGGACCGCCTTCGCCGTTAAGCAGCATCATCGCGTAGTTGAACTCGGCGAGACGGCTGCCTTTCTGCGCCGCGCGACGGAACTCCGAACGCGCCGCCACGAGATTGCCGGCGTTGTAATCGGCGACAGCATTTTGCGTGGCGAGATCGGTCGGCTTGGGCGCGGTGTCGGCATGCGCCCAACCCACCGCCAGCGACAGACTCATCGCCGCGATCACCCACGCCCGCGCGGTGTTCATGATCTCGCCTCCTGCAACGCCTGGCGCGTCGCCTTCAACAGCCACATCACGTCGGCGCCGATCGCGACCAGCTTGATGCCCGCCTGTGCGTACTGTTTCGCGCTGGCGGCATCCATCGCGAAGATGCCGCTTGCGATGCCCGCGCGCTGCGCCGCGTCGGCGATCTTCGTGATGGCGGCCTGCACGTCGGGATGCTTGCCGTCGCCCAGATGGCCGAGACTCGCCGCCAGATCCGCCGGCCCGATGAACAGACAGTCGATGCCCGGCGTCGCCGCGATCTCATCGACGGCCTCGAGCGCCGCCACCGATTCGATCTGCACGATGGTCACGATCTGCGCGTTGGCCGTGGTCACGTAATCGCGACGCATGCCGAAGGCCGCGGCGCGTACCGCGCCCGCGACGCCGCGCAGGCCGTCGAGCGCGGCCTCGGTCGGATATTGCGTGAGGCGCACGATGCGCGCCGCCTCTTCCGCCGATTGCACGTTGGGGAACATCAGCGTACGCGCGCCGGCATCGAGCGCGCGCTTCACGAGCCAGCCTTCGCCGGACGGCACGCGCACGATCGGCTCGCTCGGCAGATGCGCGGCGGCGATCGCGCGGAGTTGCGCGACCACGTCGACGCTATCGTTCGGGGAATGCTCCATGTCGATGCAGAGCCAGTCGAAGCCCGCGTGCGCGAGCGCTTCGGCGGCATCGGCGCTGCCGAGCGACAGCCACAGGCCGAACAGGGGACCCGGCTCGGCGAGCCGCTGCTTGATGGGATTCGTGAAGGTGCTCATTGCGCGGCTTCCTCGTCAATGGAGGCAGACGCCGCGCTCGGCCGCAGGGAGAAGAACGACGGAAGAAGTGACGGCATGCGTGCGCTCCGTGTCGTGTCGCCGTGGAGGGTGGCGACTTACCGGACGATCATACCGTGACACAAGCGCGGGCGTCGGACGTGCTTGCGCCCGCGACGGCCCGACGCTTCAGCTGCGCTCGACGTCGGCCCAGCAGTTCGGCGTCTCGTACAGACGCAGACGCTTCAGCTTCAGATTGACGCCGTAATGCGCGTCGTAGACGTTGGCGAGGATGTCGAACGCGACGGCCGCCAGATTCTCGACAGTCGGAATGCGGTCCAGCACGACGGTCTTGTGGTCCGTCAGCGTGTGCAGGAACTCGCGCACCTGTGTATCGCCCGAATAGACGATGAACGCATGATCCCACTGGTTGACGAGATGCTCCATCGCGAGCGCCTTGACGTCGGCAAAGTCCATCACCATGCCGCGGTCCGGCGCGCCTTCCACATCGACGAGATCGCCTTGCAGCGTGATTTCGAGCACGTAGCGATGGCCATGCAGATTACGGCACTGGCTGCGGTGATCGGGAATGCGGTGGCCCGCGTCGAATTCGAGTTTTCGGGTGATCGTCTGCACGGCGTTTCAGGGGATGTTCAGGTATTTGTGGGTCTGCATCGACAGCCGCCACTTCGGATGACGCTTGCACCAGTCGATTGCCAGCTTCGTGTTGAGGTCGCGCGACGGACCGTCCATCGGCTGGACGAGGAAGTACTCGAAGTCGAGCTTCTCGTAGTCGGCAAGACGCTGGTTGTCCTGCGGCACCACGACCTTCAGTTCGTTGCCCCGGGTCACGACGAGCGGCGCGTCCGCCTTCGGGCTCACGCAGATCCAGTCGATGCTCTCCAGCACGGGCAAGGAGCCGTTCGTCTCGATCGCCATCTCGAAGCCGGCTTCATGCAGCGCGTCGACGAAGGGCGCGTCGATCTGCAGCATCGGCTCGCCGCCGGTGCACACGACGAACTTGTGTTGCGCGCCTTCCGGCCACAGCGAGGCGATCTTCGCGACGAGTTCGGCGGGCGTGCGGTACTTGCCGCCATTCTCGCCGTCGGTGCCGACGAAATCGGTGTCGCAAAACTGGCAGACGGCTTCCGCGCGATCTTCCTCGCGTCCCGACCACAGGTTGCAGCCCGCGAAACGGCAGAACACGGACGGACGCCCGGCGTTGGCGCCTTCGCCCTGCAACGTGTAGAAGATTTCCTTGACCGCGTAAGTCATGACTGCCCTGTGAACCTCGAATAAAAAATCAGACCGGCGCCGTGGTGACCTGCTCGCCCGCGCGATAAGCCTCGTAACCCCGCTTGCGCAGCTTGCATGCCGGACACTGGCCGCAGCCGAAGCCCCAGTCATGCAGTTCCGCGCGCTCGCCGACGTAGCAGGTATGCGTTTCGACGCGCACCAGTTCGACCAGCGCCTCGCCGCCGAGCGTTTCCGCAAGACGCCAGGTGTCGGCCTTGTCGAGCCACATGAGCGGCGTCTCCAGCGCGTAGCGCGTCTCCATGCCCAGATTGAGCGCGACCTGCAGCGCTTTCATGGTGTCGTCGCGGCAATCGGGATAGCCCGAGAAATCCGTCTCGCACATGCCGCCGACCAGCACCTTCAATCCACGCCGATACGCCAGCGCCGCCGCAATCGTCATGAACAGCAGATTGCGGCCCGGCACGAAGGTATTCGGCAAGCCGTTCGCGGTGGCCTCGATCTCGATCTCGCGCGTCATCGCGGTTTCGCTGATCGCGCCGAGCACCGAGAGATCGACCATGTGATCTTCGCCGAGACGCTCGCTCCAGTGCGGGAATTCACGCGCGATCGCGGCGCGAAAACCGTCGCGGCATTCCAGTTCGACGCGATGCCGCTGCCCGTAATCGAACCCCAGCGTTTCGACTGTTCTGTAGCGTTCGAGCGCCCAGGCCAGGCACGTGGCCGAATCCTGGCCGCCCGAGAACAGCACGAGCGCACTGTCTTTAGCGTCTGTCCGAGTCACCGTGAAAACTCCGTACTCCGTGTATGAGAATGGCGTCGCGCGCCGTCAGGAAGTCGGAAGGACCGGATTTCGCGCTGAGCGGCACGGGCAGCGACGCCCCGCGCGTCCAGTATAGGCCGGCGGCTTGCGCCGGACCTGCACGCCCTTTTATGCCGTCGATAGCGGAACGGGAAGCTCGCGTTGTGCCGCGCGATGCGCGGTGCGACCGACTCGGAGCGTCGAAAAGAAAAGGACTTGCGGGTCCGAGGACGAGGCAAGTCCTTAATTCGGCGCGAATTTTAGCATGCGGGGCAGAGATTCGCCGAGCTGGGCGCGGGGGCCGACACTGCGACTTCGCAAGATCCGGTCTACGAACGTCTGGCGGCACGCCACAAAGAAAAAGCCCGAGAGCGATGAGACTCTCGGGCTTTTAGCATTCTGGTGGCCTGGGTCGGAATCGAACCAACGACACGCGGATTTTCAATCCGCTGCTCTACCAACTGAGCTACCGGGCCAACGAAGAGGTGAAACTATAGCAGGATCCAACACACGCCTCAAGCCCCTCAACGCAAATTTTGCTCGCTGCGGTTCGAAGCGGCGTTGGAATGAACGGCGCACACGACGAAGTCAGCGAAATCAGACTTCGTTCTTGTTCTTGCCGAGATCCACGCCCAGTTGCTTGAGCTTGCGATACAAGTGCGTGCGTTCCAGCCCGGTCTTCTCCGCCACGCGCGTCATGCTGCCGTTTTCGCGCGCGAGGTGATATTCGAAGTAGGCGCGTTCGAAGGCATCGCGGGCATCGCGCAACGGGATGTCGAACGAAATGGACGCCGTTTGTCCCGCCTGCCCTGGCGCGCCCGCCGCCGCCTCGCTCGACAGACCCGCGCCCGCGCCCATGGCGCTCGGCAGCGCCGCGGCCACCGGCACGCCCGCTGCACCCGCGCCCACCGGCGGCTTCGCCGGAATGGCCGCGGGCGAAGGCGCCGTGCCGTGAGCCAGCCCCTGCTCGACGGCCTTCAGCAGCTTCTGCAGCGCGATCGGTTTCTCCAGAAAATTGAGCGCCCCGATCTTCGTCGCCTCGACCGCCGTGTCGATGGTCGCGTGACCCGACATCATGATCACCGGCATCGTGAGCTTGCCCTGCGCGGCCCACTCCTTGAGCAGGGTGACGCCGTCGGTATCGGGCATCCAGATGTCGAGCAGCACGAGATCGGGCGTCTGTTGCAGACGGTAGTCGCGCGCGTGCTGCGCGTTTTCCGCCACGTCCACGACATGGCCCTCGTCGCTCAGGATCTCCGAAAGCAGTTCCCGGATCCCCATTTCATCGTCTACCACCAGGATGGTTGCCATTTACGCTGCCCTTGTCTGCACTGTTGCTTTTGTCGTTCCGTGACTTGCCGCCGCACCGCTGCCCGAGGCCGTGGCGCCGGGCGCCGCGGTATCGTCCGCCAGCTGTAGAAACAGGATCGATATCTGCGCGCCTTCAACCACATCCGCCGCCTTCGAGCGGTTGCGTATGTCGATGCGCGCGCCGTGCTCATCGACGATCTTCTTCACCGTTGCAAGTCCCAGGCCCGTGCCTTTCGCCTTCGTTGTCACGTAAGGCTCGAATGCGCGCGACAAAATGCGCGCCGGAAAGCCCGGGCCGTTGTCCGATACCGTCAGCCGGACCGCGACACGCGCGTGTCCGGAGGCATCGGGCTCGCCATATTCTACTGTTCTCGTTTCCAGCAGCACGCGCGGCTCCGCGACGTCCGCCACCGCATCCTGTGCGTTCTGCAACAGGTTGTGAATCACCTGGCGGATCTGCGTGGCATCGCCACGGATGACCGGCAGCTTCGTGAGGTCGATCTTGATCGGCGTCTTGCCGTCTTCGATGCCGTACAAGGTCAGTACTTCGGCGACGAGATCGTTCAGTTGCAGGTTGCCGAGCACCGCGGGCGGCGTGCGCGCATATTCGCGGAAATCATCGACCATCTGCTTCATCGCCTGCACCTGATTGACGATGGTGGTCGAGGCGCGCTTCAGCACCTCGGCGTCAGGCTGCGTGAGCTTGTCGGCAAGCTTCATCTGCAGGCGCTCGGCCGAGAGCTGAATGGGCGTGAGCGGGTTCTTGATCTCGTGCGCGAGCCGCCGCGCGACCTCGCCCCACGCCACCGAACGCTGAGCGGAGATCACGTCGGAGATGTCGTCGAACACGACCACGTAGCCTGTGGTTTCCGCGTCGTCGGAATCGGCTTCGCTCACCCCCAGTAATTGCGTGCCGCGCACCAGCAGCGTGAGCGGATCGTTCTCGCCCGGCACCGTCACCGCCACCTGCTGCTGCCAGTGGCCACGGTCGCCGATCCGATGATCGCTGCCGCCCGCCGCCGCATCGCGTTCGGCGAACGCCTTGCGCACCATCGCTCCGAATTCGGCGAGCACGCCGATCTGGTCGAGCGGATGATTCAGCAGCGCGCCGAACTGCTGGCGGAAGATGCGCTCCGCGCCGCGATTCACGGTCGTGAGGCGGAACTGGCGATCGAACACGAACACGCCCGCCGTCAGGTTCGCGAGAATACTCTCCAGATAGGCCTTCGAATGCTCCAGGGCAATGCGATTGTTCTCGACCGCCGCGCGCGCTTCGGACAACTGGCGCGTCATCGCGTTGAAGGACTGCGTGAGGAAACCGAGTTCATCGCGCGAATTGATTTCCCGCTTCGGCGTGTAATCGCCTTCCGCGACCTCCTTCGTGCCTTGTGCCAGCAGGAACAGCGGCCGCGCGAGCTGATTGCCGAGCGCGAGCGCCAGCATCATCGCGATGAAGGTGGCAAGGAACAACGCGAGCGTCAGCGTGCCGATATACATCTTCCGCAAGCCCGTGCGCCCGAGGCGCTTCTCCTGATACTCGCGATACGCGCGCTGCACGGCGTCCGCGTTGCGCGCGAGTTCCTGACTCACAGGCTGCTCGATCTGCAGGAAACGGTCGACGTGCTGGAATTCCGTGGTGGTGGACGGATCGGGAATCTTCGTGACCACGCGCAGGCGCAGTGCGCCCTTCGGCCCGTTCGAGGTCGGATCGCCGTCGATCTCTCCTTCGATCGCGCCATACGGATGATCCTGCGCCTGCTTGAGCATCGTGCCGGTGGGCTCGTTGGCGGGCAGCAGCGCGTAGTAGTTGCCCGAGGCCTGCGCGACCGTGCGCAAGCCCGGCACGCGCGACGAGCCGCCGTTCACCGACAGATCCTCGCGGTTGTACTGGTCGCGCGGACGCTCGAACACCACCGCATCCTGCACGCCGTACTGGTCGCGCAGACGCAGCAGCGCGAGCGTGAGGCTCGACGGGTCCGCGCTCGCGAGCTGGTCGCTCATTTGCCGGCCGCGGTTCTTGAAGTCGGCGAGCGAGGTTTCGAGCATGCCGCGCCCGAGCGTCAGACCCGACGTAAGCGCGGTTTC
This sequence comes from Caballeronia sp. LZ035, assembly GCF_031451175.1. Taxonomy (NCBI): domain Bacteria; kingdom Pseudomonadati; phylum Pseudomonadota; class Betaproteobacteria; order Burkholderiales; family Burkholderiaceae; genus Caballeronia; species Caballeronia sp. LZ035. The sequence continues at coordinate 368,926 of NZ_JARUXS010000001.1, read as the reverse complement.
CACGTTCACGTCGAACCACGATTCGATGCTGCGCGAAACGAACTGATACGAAACCACGTAAATGATCGCGCCCGGCACCACGCCGACGAGCGCGAAGATGAACGCGAGCTTGGCAAGCAAACGCGTGCCGAAGCGTCCCTGTCTCACCCGCGTCACGATGATGATGAACAGGCTGATGACGATCAGCATGAAGACAATCGCCACCGCGACGTTGGCCGCGTACAGCCAGCCGTAATAGCGGTCGAAGAACTCCGTATTCGCGCTCGCGAGCGCGAGCATCACGAGCAGGAGCACTGCCGTGACCGCCACCGTGGAGACCAGCAAGCGGACCACGAAACTCTTCATGTCCGTGCGGCCGCGTCGAAATCTATTTCGCACGTTCTGCCGCCGTAAAGGTGAAGCGCTTCCAGTCGGAAGCGAGATTCCAGTCGCGGTTGTTCACCGCGTCGATCTGGAACGGCTTGGGCATCAGCGCGATGTCGAGTTGCATGCGCACCGATGCGGTATAGGTTTGCCCACCCTGCACCTGGTTGCGGTCGATCACATGCCACGAGGTGACGTGGCGGATGACCGCGAGCGCTTCGTCGAGCGAGGCGAAACGCAACTGCAAGCCGCCAGTGGACACGCGATATTCGTTGGTCAGCGGCTGATAGGACAGGCGGATGCTCTGCGAGACATTGACCGGCTCTTCGTCGAACCAGTACCAGCGTGGCCGCGACAGATTGAAGTCGATCGTGAAATAGAGCGGGACGCTGCGGTTCACGGCTTCTTCGAGGCTGCTGTTGAGGTCGAAGTCGAAATGCGCGTCGAGGCTCCAGCCGTTGCTGTCCGCCTGCAGCGACGCGCGCTGCACGCCGATGGTTTCGGCGTGGGCGGCATCAGGCGCGGCGAAACTCAGCCAGAGCGCCAGCGCAGTCCAGATGACGGCCGCGAGCCTGAGCGGAAGAAAGCGTTTGATCGTCACCGTTTCTGAAAGCGCGCGTAGAAGAATCCGTCGTGATCGGCGATGGCCGCCGCGTGCCGACCGGACGATGAACCGGCGCCTGGCGCCTCGACCGGAACAGAGCCTGCGAGATGTGTACCATCCGGTAAACCGTGCGCCGCGCCCGCGCTTGCGTGCGCCGCTGTCGGCAGCAATTGCCCCGGCGCGTCCAATCGTACCGCATCTTCATGGACCGTTCCAAACCAGCGGGCCTGCTCCTCGCCTTCCTCGGGAAAGATCGAGCACGTCACGTAGAGCAGCTCGCCGCCCTTCGCCAGCAACGGCCACAGCGCGGACAGGATGCGCCGCTGTTCGGCGACGAGCGCGGCAATGTCCGACTCGCGCCGCAGCCAGCGGATGTCCGGATGACGACGCACGATACCCGAGGCCGAACAGGGCACGTCGGCGAGGATGCGGTCGAACGGCTTGCCGTCGAACCAGTGCGCGGGGTCGCCGGCGTCGCCGGTCTGGATGTGCGCCTCGAGCTTCAGACGCGCGAGATTCTGCGCGATGCGCGTGGCCCGGTCGGCGTCGCTCTCCAGCGCGATCAGATCGACGTTCGCCAGTTCAAGTATGTGACCCGTCTTGCCGCCCGGCGCCGCGCAGGCATCGAGTACACGCATGCCGTCCTGCACGCCGAGCACTTGCGCCGCGACTTGCGCGCCCGCGTCCTGCACCGAGACGACGCCTTCGTCAAAGCCGGGAATGCGGTCCACGGCAATCGGCGTTCTCAGCCGCACTGCATGCGTGCCGGCCAGGTCGGCTTCGATATGGGCTTCGTGCAGGCGCGACAGGTACGCTTCGACGCTCGCGCGGCGCGCGTTCACGCGCAAGGTCAGCGGCCCCTGATGATTGCCCGCTTCGAGAATGCGCTCCCAGGCTTCCGGCTGGCCGCGCTTCACCGCGTCGATCCACCATTGCGGATAATTCCAGCGCACGACGGGTTGCGTGCGGGCTTCGTCGATCAACGCGTCGCGCTCGCGCAGGAAAGCGCGCAGCACCGCGTTCACGAGGCCCTTCGCGAAGGCGAATTCGCGGCGCGCCGCGATCGCACCGACCGCTTGATCCACCACGGTGAAGGGCGCGTAAGCCGCGTGGGCTTCGTCGTCGGCGAGCAGGGTAAAGGCGCAACTCAGCACGTTGCCGACGTGCGGCGGCGGTGCTTTCTTTACGAGCTTGCGCAACAGGGCGTCGGCGAGAGCGAGGCGACGCATCGTGCGATACGCGATGTCCTGAACCGCGCCGCGCGCACTTGTCTGCTTCGATGCCGCGATGACCGTCTGCAACGCCGCCGGCAGCGACGAGCCGGCACGCACCGCGCCGACGGCCTGCGCCGCGCAATCGAGCGCGAACCCGAGCGAATCGGGCGCGAGGCGAAGCGCGCTCAGGCGTGAGTGCGCGGCGGCGGGCCGGCGGGAAGGCTGTTCGGTCATGAGGAAACGGAAACGGTCGGACGACAAGCGGACAGCTTGCGTGGAACGGGGATTGTAACGTGCAGGGTTCGCGCGCCCGGACAGGCGGGGGCGAGGCGCGTTCGGCACGCAAAAAAAGGCCGTTCCGCTACGACCGGAACGGCCTTCGTCACACGCCTGGAAGCATCAGAAGCGGCCCGTGCGCGCCATTTCCATCAAACGCGCGACGCGCTCTTCGGTGGCCGGGTGCGTCGAGAACAGATTGGCGATCCCGCCGCCCGAAAGCGGATTCATGATCATCATCTGCGCGGTGGCCGGATGCGCTTCCGCCGCCGGGAACGGCACGCCGGACGCATAGGCGTGAATCTTCTCGAGCGCGCTCGCAAGCGACTGCGGGTCGCCCGAAATCTCCGCGCCGCCACGATCCGCTTCGAATTCGCGCGCCCGCGAAATCGCCATCTGGATCAATGCGCCCGCGATCGGCGCGAGGATCGCCACCAGAATGCTTGCGATGGGATTCGACGGCCGGCCTTCCGAGTCACGCCCGCCGAAGAACATCGCGAAGTTCGCGAGCGCGGAAATGGCGCCGGCCATGGTGGCCGAGATGGTCGAGATCAGGATGTCGCGGTGCTTCACGTGCGCCAGTTCGTGCGCCATCACGCCGCGCATTTCACGCTCGGACAGCACCCGCAGAATGCCCGTGGTCGCCGCCACCGCCGCGTGCTCCGGATTGCGGCCCGTGGCAAACGCATTCGGCGCGTCTTCGTTGATCAGGTAGACGCGCGGCATCGGCAGCTGCGCCCGCGTGGCCAGGTCCCGCACCATGCGATAGAACTGCGGCGCGGTGGTCTCGTCCACTTCCTGCGCGTTGTACATGCGCAGGACCATCTTGTCCGAGAACCAGTATGAAAAGAAATTCATGCCCAGCGCGATGAGCAGCGCGAGCATCATGCCCTTCGACCCGCCGATCACGCCGCCGATCACGGCGAAGAGGGCCGTGATCGCAGCCATCAGCATCGCGGTTTTGACCCAGTTGAACATATGCGGAACTCCTCTCCCTGTGTACGGTGCGCGCGAGGCGCGGTGCTCCCGGCCCATGCGGCCGGTATAGCGATTGTAAGCAAAATGTTAGATATGGGTGTTCGTCGATAATTCAATCGGCGGCGACGAGTTTTATCGATGCGAGGTCGCGAGCTTGATGCCCAGCCCGACAAAGGCGCCGCCGACCGTGCGGTCAAGCCACTTGCGCACCCCCGTCTTGCCTGCGAAGCGTTCAGTTACGCTGCCCGCAATCCAGGCAACGAAGCTGTTCCAGACCGTGCTCATGGCAATGAAGACCATGCCGAGAGTCAGGAACGCGAGCGTCTTGTGCTGACTATCGGCCGCGACAAACTGCGGAAAGAACGATACGAAAAACAGCACGACCTTCGGATTCAGCACATTGGTGATGAAACCTTGCGTGAACAGCCGGTGCAGCGGCTTGGGCGCGGCCTTTTCGGATGCTTGCGCGTCGCGGGATGCGGCCGTGTCCTCGTGCTTCGCAAACAGCAAACGGACGCCGAGATAAATCAGATAGATCGCGCCGGCAATCTTGACGACCGTAAAAGCCGTTGCTGATGCGGCGAGAATCGCCGTCAAACCGAACGCGCAGGCGAGCGTATGCACGATGCACCCCGCGGAAATGCCGAGCGCCGACACGACGCCCGCGCCACGGCCCTGCGCGACGCTCCGCCCGACGATGTACGCCGTGTCGGGACCCGGCGTGACGTTCAGCAGGAAAACAGCGATGAGGAAGAAGGTGAAACCGGTAATGCCGAGCATCGGGAACTCCAGACAGACAGACGCGTGTTGACAGCTATTTATTTTAGCGCCGCGCCTGTTTGGACGTCCTTCAGATCAGCGTGAAACGCTGCCCCTTGACCAGCGGTGCGCCGGCAAGAAACTCGCGCACCGGCAGACGCTTGCCGCCCGGTTTTTGCAACTGCGTGAGCCTGAGCGCCCCGCTGCCGCACGTCACGACAATGCCGTCCGGACCGACTTCCGCGATGGTGCCGGCATCGCCCTGAATCGAGGCAGCATCGACAGGCTGGGCCGCCCAGATCTTGATCGCCGCACCGTCCAGCGTGCCGAATGCGCCGGGGAAAGGATCGAGCGCGCGCACCTGGCGTCCGAGTTCCTGCGCGGAACGTCGCCAGTCGAGCGCCGCTTCGTTCTTGGCGATCTTTTCGGCATACGTGACGCCCTCCTCCGGCTGGGGCGTGGACGGCAGCGCGCCGTCGCGTTCCAGGTCGCGCAGCGCGGCCACAATCAGCTCCGCGCCCATCTGCGCGAGCCGGTCGTGCAGCGACGCGGTGGAGTCGGCGGGGAGAATGGGCGTGCGCCCTTTGCGTATCATCGCGCCCGTGTCGAGGCCGGCGTCCATCTGCATCAGCGTGATGCCGGTTTCGGCGTCGCCCGCCTCGATGGCCCGGTGGATCGGCGCGGCGCCCCGCCAGCGCGGCAGCAGCGACGCGTGAATGTTGATGGCACCGCGCGGCGCGATGTCGAGTACTTCCTGCGGCAGGATCAGGCCATAGGCGGCGACCACCATCACGTCATGCGGCGTGGCCTTCAACAGATCGATGGCTTCGGCCGCTTCCTGCGGATACTTGCCCGCGCGGCGCAGCGAGGTGGGCTGCGCGACGGGCAAGCCGTGCTCGACGGCAAAGCGCTTGACCGGGCTGGCCGTCAGCTTCATGCCGCGTCCCGCTGGCCGGTCCGGCTGTGTCAGGACCAGAGGCACTGAAAAGCCCGCCGCCTGAATGGCCGCCAGCGCGGCGGAAGCGAATTCGGGCGTACCGGCGAACACCACACGCAGCGACTGGCTCATGGCTTACAGCGCCTTTTCCAGCTTCTTCATCTTGCCGCGAATACGGGTCTGCTTGAGCGTGGACAGGTATTCGACGAACACGTGACCCGCCAGGTGATCCATTTCGTGCTGGATGCACACGGCTAGGAGCTCGTCGCAATCGAGCTCGAAGGTTTCGCCCTTTGCGTTGAGTGCCCTCACGCGGACCTTGTCCGGCCGCTCCACGAAGTCATAGATGCCCGGCACCGACAGACAGCCCTCTTCCCACTCTTTCTTGCCCTCGCTCGACCAGATGATTTCCGGATTGATGAAGACCATCAGTTCGTCATGCGCGTCCGAGGTGTCGATCACGATCACGCGCTCATGCACGTCCACCTGGGTTGCGGCGAGGCCGACGCCCGGTGCGGCGTACATGGTCTCGGCCATGTCGGCGACGAGCTTGCGGATGCGGTCGTCCACGACGGCGACAGGTTTCGCCACCTTGTTCAGGCGCTTGTCCGGGTAGTTGAGTATCTTGAGCAGAGCCATGATTCGGATTGTCTACGCGCGCCGCGACGCGTGTAAATCGGCCATTCGGCCAGGTTGCGGGGAAGGGGCGGCATGCCAAAAAATATGCGGGTGAATCCGCTGGATTCAACGCCGCCGGCAAGCGGCCCGTACGCGTCGCATCAGGCCTGAGCGCGAGGCCGGGCGACGTTTCTCAATGTCTTTCGGATCAAAAATCTTAACATGACGACCGCCGCCCCGCCGACCGAGGCCAACGCCTCGACGACCGCCGCCGAAGAACTTCGCGCCTGGCTGCGGCTCGCCCATGCCCCCGGATTGCGGCCACTCGCACTGCGCCAGTTGCTCGCGGCCTTCGGCGGACCCTGCGAAGTGCTGGCGGAGAGTTTTGCGTCGCTCGCGCGGGTCGTTGGCCCGGGCGTCGCCGAAGCCGTGCTGGCGCCGCCCGCCGAGATCGAAGGGACATCGTTCGGCCACTATATTGAAGGGGCGCTGGCGTGGGCGTCCGAGCCGGGCAACCGCATCCTGACGCTCGCCGACAGCGACTACCCGCAGGCCCTGCTCAACATGCCCGATCCGCCCGCGCTGCTGTACGCAAAAGGCCGGCTCGAGCGGCTGCAGGCACGTGCGGTTGCCATCGTCGGCAGCCGGCACGCCACGCCGCAGGGACTCGAAGACGCGCGCCGGTTCGCACTCGCGCTGTCGGGCGCGGGGCTCGCCGTGGTGTCGGGCCTGGCGCTTGGAATCGACGCCGCCGCGCATCGTGGGGCGCTAGGCAGCGCTGCCGGGACCATCGCCGTGATCGGCACGGGCGCGGACCTCGTCTATCCGTCCGCGCATCGCGCGCTCGCGCATGAGATCGCCCGGGACGGGGCCATCCTGTCCGAATGGCCACTCGGCACGCCTGCGCGGTCCGCCAACTTTCCGCAACGCAACCGGTTGATCGCGGGCCTGTCGGGCGGCGTGCTGATCGTCGAGGCCGCGATGCGCTCTGGTTCGCTCATCACGGCCCGCCTTGCCAACGAAATGGGGCGTGACGTCTTCGCGCTTCCCGGGTCCATTCACGCGCCGCTGTCTCAGGGCTGTCATCGGCTGATCAAACAAGGGGCCAAGCTCGTGGAAACGCCCGAGGAGATCCTTGAGGAATTCGGCGTTCCGACGCCGGCTACCGCCGCCGCTGGCCGCAGCACGGCGTCACGGCCGGTCAGCGCAGCGTGGGCTTCGGCGCGCTTGCCCTCTGAGAACGAGCCCGGCGAACAGGCCGCACGCGTGCTCGCTGCCCTCGGTCACGCGCCGGCGACCCTTGAAATACTCGCCGCGCGCACCCAGTTCGACAGCGCGGCGCTGCAAGGTTTGCTGCTGCAACTCGAGATGAGCGGCCGCGTGACGCCGCTGCCGGGCGGCCGGTATACGGCGGTGGACCGGGCGTGACGTGCCATCACGGTCGCGCCCGGCGGGGCGGCCCATGCACGGCAACGGCGCAGCCGCAATGTACCGTCAGGTCGCGTCGCTGCAGAGCGGCCGCTATTCGGCCGAGGAGCCCCCAAAACGTGCCGTCATTGCCCGGCGGCCCACACGGCACTAGAAACGTAACGTGCCGACACGTCGCGCCGCTGCGGGGAGGCCCCTATTCGGCCGTGGAGCAACCATATCGTGCCGTCACGGCCGAGCGGCCCACGCACGGCGGTACAGCAACCATAGGCGCCGACAGGTCGCGCCGCTGCACGGCGGCCGCTATTCGGCCGTGGAGCAACCATACCGTGCCGTCACGGCCGGGCGGCCTACACGCCGCGGTCGAGCGACCGCATTGTGCCGTCAGGTCGCGCCGCTGCGGGGAGGCCCCTATTGGGCCGTGGGGCAACCATACCGTGCCGTCACGGCCGGGCGGCATACGCACGGCAGTGGAGCAGCCGTAACGTGCCGTCAGATCACGTCGCTGCCGGACAGCCCCTACACGGCCATGGCGCGACCGTAACGCGGTGTCATGCTACATTCGCGAAAAAATCGTGCCGTCCCCCGCCGTCGAACAAGAGGATTTCGTTGAAACCATGCCCGCGCTGAATCTCGATACCGATGCCGAGCGCATCGCTGAGCGCATCGCCGAACCCGGCACGCTGTTCGTCGCCTGCCTGTGCGCCGAATGGTGCGGCACGTGTCGCGAGTATCTCGATGGTTTCAACGGGCTGGCCGACACGCATCCCGAGATCTGTTTCGCATGGATCGACATTGAAAATCATGCCGATCTCCTCGACGACCTCGACGTGGAAAATTTTCCGACGATTCTCATCGAGGACTCGGTCACGACCCGTTTCTTCGGCACTGTGCTGCCGCAAGCATCAATCGTCCAGCGTCTGCTGACCGACCTCACTGCGCTGCCCAATATGGCTGGCGCGCCCAAGTTGCGGCCCATCCTTGCCATGGCGTGACCGTTGCCCGCTCGGAAACGGGACTTCGAGCGAGCGTGTAGAACCATCCAAAAAAGGGACAGGAAGCGGACAAAAAGCGGGCACGAATTGCGCGCAACGCCATGTTCAATTCACCTTTTCAGGCAGTCGGCTGCAACGCCGCCATCGCGCTTCGGCGCCCACCGCGCAAAGCCTGTGCTATAAAGCGGTCGTTGAAGCAGCCCAAACTGGGCCGCTGCCAGTTACCAAATTTATTGAGTCATGTCCAAAGCCCTGATCATCGCTGAGAAGCCCTCCGTCGCGAACGACATCGCGCGGGCGCTGGGCGGCTTCACCAAGCATGACGAGTACTACGAGAGCGACGACTACGTGCTCTCGTCGGCCGTCGGCCACCTGCTGGAGATCGCTGCGCCCGAGGAATACGACGTCAAGCGCGGCAAGTGGAGCTTTGCCAATCTGCCGGTCATTCCGCCGCATTTCGACCTGAATCCGATCGCGAAAAGCGAGTCGCGCCTGAAGGTGCTGACCAAGCTGATGAAGCGCAAGGACGTCGACCGCCTCATCAACGCATGTGACGCGGGGCGCGAGGGCGAACTGATCTTCCGCCTGATCGCGCAGCATGCGAAGGCGAAGCATCCGGTTCAGCGGCTCTGGCTGCAATCGATGACGCCCGCCGCGATCCGCGACGGCTTCGCGAACCTGCGCAGCGACGCCGACATGCAACCGCTCGCCGACGCCGCCCGCTGCCGTTCCGAAGCCGACTGGCTGGTCGGCATCAACGGCACGCGGGCGATGACCGCGTTCAACAGCAAGGGCGGCGGCTTCTTCCTGACAACGGTCGGACGCGTTCAGACGCCAACCTTGTCGATCGTCGTTGAACGGGAAGAGAAGATCCGCCGCTTCGTGCCGCGCGACTACTGGGAAGTGCGCGCCGAATTCATCGCCGCGAAGGGCCTGTATGAAGGCCGCTGGTTCGATCCGAAGTTCAAGCGCGTCGAAAACGATCCCGAACAGCGCGATTCGCGCCTGTGGAGCCTCGCGGCGGCGGAATCGGTCGTGGCCGCCTGCCGCGGCAAGACCGGCATCGTCACGGAAGAATCGAAGCCGTCCACGCAGATGTCGCCGCTGCTCTTCGACCTGACGAGCCTCCAGCGCGAAGCCAACGGCCGCTTTGGCTTCTCGGCCAAGAACACGCTCGGTCTCGCGCAGGCGCTGTACGAAAAGCACAAGGTCCTCACCTATCCGCGTACTGATGCACGCGCGCTGCCCGAGGACTACCTGAGCACGGTCAAGGACACCATGACCATGCTCAAGGACAGCAATAACTATCTGCCGTTTGCCAAGCAGGTGCTCGACAAGGGCTGGGTGAAGCCGAACAAGCGCATTTTCGACAACTCGAAGATCAGCGACCACTTCGCCATCATCCCGACGCTCCAGGCCCCGAAGGCGCTGTCCGAGCCGGAGCAGAAGCTGTACGACCTGGTGGTCAAGCGCTTCCTGGCCGTGTTTTTCCCGGCGGCGGAATTCCTCGTGACCACGCGCATCACCGAGGTCGCCGGGCATCACTTCAAGACCGAAGGCAAGGTGCTCGTCGAGCCGGGCTGGCTGCAGATCTATGGCCGCGAAGCCGCGGGCGAGGACGGCAATCTCGTGCCGGTGCAGAAGGACGAAAAGGTCGATGTCGAGAAGGTCGCCGCTCACGGCCTCGTGACCAAGCCGCCGGCGCGCTATAACGAGGCTTCGCTGCTCTCGGCCATGGAAGGCGCGGGCAAGCTCGTCGAGGACGAGGAACTGCGCGATGCGATGGCCGCCAAGGGTCTCGGCACGCCGGCGACGCGCGCGGCAATCATCGAAGGCCTGCTCGGCGAGAAGTACATGGTGCGCGAAGGCCGCGAACTGATTCCGACCGCCAAGGCGTTCCAGTTGATGACACTTCTGCGTGGTCTCGGCGTCGAGGAACTCACCGCGCCCGAGCTGACGGGTCAGTGGGAGCACAAGCTCTCGCAAATGGAACGCGGCAACCTGCATCGCGATGCCTTCATGCAGGAAATCGCGCGCATGACGCAGACCATCGTCAAGCGGGCGAAGGAATACGATTCCGACACGATCCCCGGCGATTACGCGACGCTCGAAACGCCCTGCCCGCATTGCGGTTCGCAGGTGAAGGAAAACTATCGCCGCTTCGCCTGCACCAAGTGCGAATTTTCGATCTCGAAGATTCCGGGCGGCCGTCAGTTCGAGATTCCGGAAGTCGAGGAATTGCTGCGCGAGAAGACCATCGGGCCGCTGTCGGGTTTCCGCAGCAAGATGGGCCGGCCGTTCTCGGCCATTCTCAAGCTCGCGCTCGACGACGAAATCAAGAACTACAAGCTCGAATTCGACTTCGGCCAGGACAACGGCGGCGAAGACGGCGAACCGCCCGATTTCTCGGAGCAGACGCCGGTCGGCGCCTGTCCGAAGTGTCAGTCGCGCGTGTTCGAGCACGGCATGAGCTACGTGTGCGAGAACTCGGTCGCGAATCCGAAGACCTGCGACTTCCGGTCGGGCAAGGTCATCCTGCAACAGGAAATCGCGCGCGAGCAGATGCAGAAGCTGCTCGGCGAAGGCCGCACGGACCTGCTGACGGGGTTCAAGTCGTCGCGCACCGGACGTAACTTCAAGGCGTTTCTCGTCAAGCAGCCGGACGGCAAGATCGGCTTCGAGTTCGAGAAGAAGGAAGGCAAGCCGGCGGCGAAGTCGGCTGCGGCCAAGCGCGGCGCGGCTGCCGCCGAAGCGCAAGCGGACAGCGGCGACGATGCGGGCGACAGCGATGTCGCCGTGGCCGCCAAGACCACGCGCGCCAAGCCTGCCGCGGCCAAGAAGGCGCCCGCGAAGAAAGCCGCCGCGAAGAAGACCACGGCGCGCAAGACGAGTTGAGCGCGTTTCGGCTGCCTGCGGGCGGGAGCCGGCGGTTCTGTTCCGCCGGCTCCAAAGCCCCCCCGCCAAGAAGACCGCAGCTCGCAAGACGCGCTGAGCGCATTTCAGTTGCATGGCCGGTAGACGGCGGTTCCGCCGGCTCCAAAGTCCCCGCGAAGAAGACCGCAGCTCGCAGGACGCGCTGAGCGTATTTCAGTTGCATGGCCGGTAGCCGGCAGTTCCGCCGGCTCCAAAGCCCCCCTGCGAAGAAGACCTCAGTGCGCGAGACGCGCTAAGCGCATTTCAGTTGCATGGCCGGTAGCCGGCAGTTCCGCCGGCTCCAAAGCCCGCCCGCGAAGAAGACCTCAGCGCGCAAGACAAGCTAATGGCCTTCCGGCTGCTCCGCCGGTGATTCATTCAGCTCCAAACAAAAACCCCCACGAAGCGTCTTCGCGGGGGTTTTGTTTTTCTATCTGCGTTTGGCGCGGGCCTTTCAGAACGGCGATGCAGCCGGCACGCGCCCGCGCGTCCTCGAGGGCTTCGCGAGCTTGGGCCCCAGTTCACCATCGATCGGACGCGAACGCGGAGGGGGAACCGGTTCGTCGTCGGCGTGTTCATAGTGCGACTGAGCCGCCGGTGCGACCGGCTGGCCACGGCCATCGCGAATCCATTGTTCGCCGAGCTGGTGGTTCGGCGTCTGGCTGAAATGCTCGACCAGATGATCGATGAAGGTACGCACCTTCGCCGGCAAGTGGCGGCGGCTCGGATACGCGACGTTGATCTCGACCTGCGGCAATTGATGGTCGCCGAGCAGGCGCACGAGCTGGCCGCGCGTCGTATCGTTGCCGATCAGATAGCTCGGCAGGATCGCGATGCCCATGCCGAGCAGCGCGAACTGCCTCAGCATCTCGGTGTTGTTCGCGATGATCACGTTCTGCGGCCGCACCCGCACCTCGCCTTCCGGCCCCGTGAACACGCGCTCGTCGCCCCAGTACTCCGAAGGCAGGCTCAGGCACGGATGTTCGAGCAGATGCTCAGGGCGCGTCGGCGTGCCGTGTTTCTCGAGATACGCGGGCGTCGCGCAGACGGTCATGCATCCGGTCGTCAGGCGCCGCGTGACGACGCTCGCGCTCTTCACCTGCCGCGCGATGACGATGCCGACATCGAAACCTTCCTCGACCAGATCGACCTGACGGTCCACCAGCGTCACGTCCGGAATGACCTTCGGATAGCGCTGCGCGTAGGTCTGCAACACCGGAGCGAGATTGTGCAAGCCGAAGACCACCGGCGCGACGATTCGCAGCGAACCCAGCGGTTCGTGATTGCGCGCCACCACCATTTGTTCGACGTCTTCGAGCTCGTCGAGAATTTGCCGCGCCCGTTCCAGATACACCTGACCGGACTCGGTGAGCGAGAGACTGCGCGTCGTGCGATTCAGCAAACGCGTGCCGAGACGGCCTTCGAGGTCCGCAACATGACGCGTCGCGACTGCATTGGAGATGTCCATCGCGCTCGCGGCCCGGGCGAAACTCCCCAGGTCGGCGACGCGGACGAACACTCTCATCGACTGCAAATGATCCATAAGACAACTCCTGCCGCCATGCGGCTTGAATTCTGCTGCAACGCAATTCAGGATTATCCTAGGACTGGGCGTTTCGTGCAGAAGTTGCCGGGAAACAGGAAAAAGTCGAAAAAAAACGGTCGGCGGGGCGTGTTACGCAGATGAAAGATCACCGATTGTTGCGGATCACACAACGCTTGATCGGCGGCATTCCTGTAAGCGGAATTTTGTCCAGGCTGGCGGGACGGTTTTTGACGGTGTAGGTGCGCAGAAATCGGGCCCGGTGCAATGAGCCCGATAATGGGGATTGATTCGATCGGCGCTACCAATCCGGCATGCAAGCTCGCCGAATGGTCCCGCCGATCGAGTCGAGTCAAGCCGATTCAAGCCGCCAGACGCTTCTCCATCCCCGCCTTGGCTTCAGGCAAGGCGTCCGGGAGACCCTGCTGCAACTTCGTGAAGAGCTCGTCGTGCAGCGCGAGTTCGTCGCGCCAGGCCGTGTCGTTGACGGAAATGACCTGTTCGAACTGCTCGCGCGAGAAACCGAGCGCGCCCCAGTCGATGTCCTCGTAGCGCGGCGAAATGCCGAACGCGTGCTCCTCGCCCTGCGCCGTGCCTTCGATCCGGCCAATCATCCAGTTCAACACGCGCATGTTCTCGCCGAAGCCCGGCCACACGAACTTGCCGTCGTCGCCCTTGCGGAACCAGTTCACGCAGAAGAACTTCGGCACCTTCGCGTTCATCGCGTCGAGGCGCTCGCCCATCTTGAGCCAGTGGCCGAAATAGTCCGCCATGTTGTAGCCGCAGAACGGCAGCATCGCGAACGGGTCGCGGCGCACGACGCCCTGCTGCCCCGCCGCAGCCGCCGTGGTTTCGGAGCCCATCGTCGCGGCCATGTAGACGCCTTCGTTCCAGTCGCGTGCTTCCGTCACCAGCGGCACCGTGTTGGAGCGGCGGCCGCCGAAGATGAACGCGTCGATCGGCACGCCGGCCGGATTCTCCCAGTCCGCGTCGATCGACGGACACTGCGACGCCGGCGCCGTGAATCGCGCGTTCGGATGCGCGGCCTTCGCGCCCGTTTCCTTCGCGATCGCAGGCGTCCAGTCGCGGCCCTGCCAGTCGATCAGATGAGCGGGCGGCGTATCCGTCATGCCCTCCCACCAGACATCGCCATCGTCGGTGAGCGCGACGTTCGTGAAGATCACGTTTTCCTTCAGCGTGGCCATGGCGTTGAAGTTGGTCTTCTCGCTCGTGCCCGGCGCGACACCGAAATAACCCGCTTCCGGATTGATCGCGTACAGGCGGCCGTCGCGGCCCGGCTTGATCCACGCGATGTCGTCGCCGATGGTCGTCACCTTCCAGCCATTCAGGTCGCTCGGCGGAATCAGCATCGCGAAGTTGGTCTTGCCGCACGCCGACGGAAACGCCGCCGCGACGTGATACTTGCGCCCCTGCGGCGAGGTCACGCCGAGGATCAGCATGTGTTCGGCGAGCCAGCCTTCGTCGCGACCCATCGTCGAGGCGATGCGCAGCGCGAAGCACTTCTTGCCGAGCAGCGCGTTGCCGCCATAGCCGGAGCCGAAGCTCCAGATCTCGCGCGTTTCCGGAAAGTGGACGATGTACTTCGTATCGTTGCACGGCCAGGGCACGTCCTTGCGGCCATCCGCCAGCGGCGCGCCCACCGAGTGCACGCACGGCACGAACTCGCCATCCTCGCCGAGCACGTCGTACACCGCGCGGCCCATGCGCGTCATGATGCGCATGTTCGTCACGACGTACGGACTGTCCGACAACTCCACGCCGATATGCGCGATCGGCGAGCCGAGCGGGCCCATCGAGAACGGCACGACGTACATCGTGCGGCCGCGCATGCACCCGTCGAACAGGCCGTCGAGCGTGACGCGCATTTCCTGCGGCTCGATCCAGTTGTTCGTCGGTCCAGCATCCTCGCGACGCTGCGAGCAGATGAAGGTGCGGTCCTCGACGCGCGCCACGTCGGACGGATCCGAGCACGCGAGGAAGGAGTTGGGGCGTTTCTGGGGATTGAGCTTCTTCATCGTGCCGGCGTCGACCATCTGCTGGCAGAGCCGGTCGTATTCTTCCTGCGAGCCGTCGCACCACTCGATACGGTCCGGCTTCGTCACGGCCGCGATGCGCTGCACCCATTCGATGAGCTTGCGGTGCCGGACATGAGCCGGCGCATCGACTTCGATGGACTTGTTATGGTGATCTTCGACTACTGCGGGCTGGTTCATCGAGCTTGTCTCCGTTCTCTGCAATGAAAACCTGGGCCCTCTGACGCTGCGTGCGAGAGGCTTACGAGTCGAACCGCCGGGCGTTTTCGTGCGGTCCCGATGGACGGATTCATCGCACGAAATGCAGTTCGCCAGCCATTGCGGCGTCACGGGCATGAATCCTTCAGCATATGTGCCGGACCGCTGCCCGGCTTGCGTCGCGAAGGAACAAACTGTTAAAAAGAGATACTAAGTGGCCGGTCTCGTTGCGGATCACCGTGGTTTCCGCAAGTTGCGCTGAAATTCTTTCTTTTGGCGCGGAGATACAGGGCTCCTGAAATGTGGGAGTCAAGCATAACATCGCATCGCGCAGCGGCCGTGATGCAGCGCAACAGGCCTGCCGGAGCACAAATGATCGGTATTTACCCGAATTCAAGTGCTCTATTCTCGCGCTTGCCCGAAATTCAGCACGTTTGATGCCTAACAAAAGCCAACCAATGCCCATGAAAATCGCCATCCTCGACGACTACCAGGACGCCGTCCGGAAGCTCGACTGCTTCCATCTGCTCGATGACCATGAGGTAAAAGTCTTCAATAACACGGTGCGCGGGCTCGGACAGTTGGCCAGCAGACTTTCGGAAGTCGACGCGCTGGTGCTGATTCGCGAACGCACGCGCATCAGTTCGCAACTGCTCGACAAGTGCCCGAAACTGCGCATGATCAGCCAGACGGGGCGAGCCGGCGGCGGACACATCGACCTCGATGCCTGTACCGAACGCGGCATCGCGGTGCTCGAGGGCACGGGTTCACCCGTGGCGCCGGCCGAGCTGACGTGGGCGCTCATCATGGCGGCGCAGCGGCGCATTCCGCAGTACGTCGCGAATCTCAAACAGGGCGCGTGGCAGCAATCCGGACTGAAGACTTCGGCGCTGCCGCCGAACTTCGGTCTCGGCCAGGTGCTGCGCGGTCAGACGCTGGGCATCTGGGGTTACGGCAAGATCGGCAAGCTGGTGGCGGGCTACGGCAAGGCGTTCGGCATGAACGTGCTCGTGTATGGCCGCGAGCATTCGCAGACGGCCGCGCGTGAAGATGGTCATGCGGTCGCCGAGAGCCGTGAGGCGCTGTTCGAACAGAGCGACGTGCTGACGCTGCATCTGCGTCTGTCCGACGAGACGACGGGCATGGTCAAGCAGGACGATCTGATGCGCATGAAGCCCACGGCGCTGTTCGTGAACACGAGTCGCGCCGAACTCCTGGAAGACAATGCGCTGCTCAACGCGCTGCATCACAACCGGCCGGGCATGGTGGCGGTGGATGTCTTCGAAAGCGAGCCGATCCTGCAAGGCTATGGCCTGCTGCGGCTGGAGAACGTGATCTGCACGCCGCACATCGGCTATGTGGAGCGCGAGAGCTACGAGCTGTACTTCAGCGCCGCGTTCAAGAACATCCTCGCGTTCAACACGGGCGACACGTCGAGCGTCTCGAACAAGGAAGCGTTGCAGCACGCGCGGCGGCGCTGAGAGGCGTTATAGCGTCGAGATGTCGATGGACGGTTCGCAACGCACCGGACAGTTCACCGAGTTGGCGATGAAGCAATAGCGGTGCGCCTCTTCGTGCAGGCGCGCCGCGAGAGCTTGGTCGCCGCCTGCGCCGATGGTCACGCGCGGGCGCAGCAACACATCGACGAAGCGGCCGTCGCCTTGCGCTTCCTCCTGCATGGTGCCGACGGCTGCATCGACGTAGCCGGTCACGACGATGCCATTCGTCGCGCACAGATGCAGATACCAGAGCATGTGGCACGACGACAGCGACGCCACGAACAACTCCTCCGGATTGTGACGCGCGGGATTGCCGCGGAAGGCGGGATCGCTCGATCCTTCTATCGCCGTCTTGCTGCCGACGCGCACGAGATGATCGCGCGAATAGGCGTCGTAGGCGGAAGTGCCTGAACCCAGGTTGCCCGTCCAGTCGACGGTCAGTTCATACGTGTGCTGCTTCGCCACGATGTGCTCCTCATCCTAAGTCAGCATGCGATGCGGTTTCGATCAGACACGGCAGACGCTCGAGGAAATCTTCGGCGTCGGCGCGGCCCAGGTCATAAGCATGTTGCATCTGGGATGGACTCGTATAGTCCCAGCTTGAAATCGGCACCTTGCGCGATGGCTGAACGTAGATGCGTCGCTGCGCGCCATGCGGCACGACGAACATGCGCTCGCGCGGATAGAGCCGCGTGACCATGACGAGGACGAGACCCGGCGCGGCATCGAGCGCCGAGACGGGCACGTTGTCGACCATGCCGCCGTCCAGCACAGGACGGCCGTGGCGACGCAGGATCGGCGTGAACGGCGGCGTGCTCGACGATTGCAGGATGAGGTCGGCGAGATCCTCGACTGTGGCGCAGTCCTGTGCTTTCACGAACTCCGGATGGAAGCCGAGCGTCTGGCCGAGTGTCGGATGCAGCGTCTTGCGCAGGTACTTCTCGATGTTGTACGCGATGATCCCGGCCGCGACCGCACTGCGCGCGCCGAGCCAGCGCGGCAGATGCGACACGCCGATGCGGATCTCGGGCGCATGCCGGAGTTCGGGGAAGCGGTCCGCAAAGATGTCGAGCAGTGCCTGACGGTAGATGCGGTAGTGCGGAAACACCGACTCGCCGCGCAGCAGGTTGCCCCAGTAGGCGTTTCTCGTGTTGTCGCGCAGGACGTGGGCGTAGTACGCCATCACGCGGCGCGATTCGTTCGTGTAGAGCATGCAGGCCGTGGCGGCGCCCGCCGAAATGCCCGCGATGATGCGCGGCTTCAGATCCAGTTCTGGCCGGATGACGTCCCAGAAGCCGGCTTGCCACCAGCAGCGGTTGCCGCCGCCCGCGAATACGACTTGGTCGAACATTTATTGATTGAAGAGCGCGTAGGTGGTGGTGGCGTGGGCGGCGAGTTCGCCTTGTGCATCGCGCATTTCGATGTCGCCGAAGACGAGATTGCGGCCGCGCTTCTGCACTCGGGCGGTGACGAGGATGTCGCCGGACTTCACCGGGCGCATGAAGGTAGCGTTCAAGGAGACGGTGGTCATCGGCGAGAAACCGCCCATGACGTGCGAGATGGCGATGACCATCGCGGTATCGGCGGCAGCCATGAAGACCTGGCCGCAGATGACGCCGCCCGCGTGACGCAAGTGATCGGAATGGGGCAGGCGCAGGGTGATGGCGTCGTCGGCGATGGCGGCGGGCGTGAGGTGCAGGTCTTTGACCCAAGGCGCGAGGATGCTGTCGAGCAAGGCGCGGATGGCGGGATCGTCCATGAGCTTTGATTTGAAGTCTTCGGGCGGGAGAATGCGCCCATGATAACGGGATGCGGAGGTGGGCTGCGCCTCTCTGCGATAGCGCGATGCGCCGGAATTTTTCAGAAATTTGCGAAAAGGGGCTTGCGTGCGCTCGAAAATCACCGCTATAATTTCCCTTCTGTTGGGGCGTTAGCTCAGTTGGTAGAGCAGCGGACTCTTAATCCGTAGGTCGAGTGTTCGAGTCACTCACGCCCCACCACCCGATTCATGCAAAAAGCCCAGTCCTTGCGACTGGGCTTTTTGCTTTCCAGAACATCACCTACCTCACCCCCACCCAGATCTCCGTCACCAGATCCGCAGGCGCGGTCTCCCTCGGGTCATTGAGATACACCTCGAACACCGGCGCGTCGCCCGTTTCCCTGCCCGACTTCGGCAGCCACTCCCCATATAGCCACTGATACGCAAAACAAAGCTGCGCATACGGTCCGACATGCGTGAGCACGGCAAACTCCCCACCCGGAACCTCGACACGCGACACCGGCGCCTCGAACTTCACCGCATCGGGCTCGAACAACTCGCAACACGCCATCGAGCGCAGTTCCTCAGCCGGCACCGCAGAAGGATCATCAAAGTAAATCCCAAGCGACCTCGCTCGCGGATCAACGAGCCCACGTGTCGTCAGCCAGTGAAACAGCATCTCGAACGCGCGACCGATGCCCATGTAATCGCCCCGATGCTCGATCGCCGCGACACTGAATCCTTCCTGCGTACGAATGTCGACCTGATGTTGTTGCATCGCTCCCTCCTCCGATCCGAAACCATCGATCGCCCCGAACATCGACGCCCCGCCTTCGTTCCTGAACTGTCCCGGCGCCATCCGGTAACTCGCCTGAAACGCTCGCGAGAACGCCTGCGCGCCGCTGTAACCGGCTCGCGCAGCGATCGCATCGATCTGCGCCTCACCATGCAGCAACTCGTTCGCCGCACGATGCAACCGCAAGCGCCGCACGGTCGCCGCTGCCGTCTCGCCATAGAATCCGTGATAGATCCGGTGCCAGTGATACGGCGACAGACACGCCACCTCGGCGAGACGATTGAGATCGAGTTCGTCGTCGAGATGATCGTGGATATAAGCGACCACGCGCGCGAGCCGCGTCTCGTAAAGCTTTTCGCCCATGCTGCGCTCCAGGAAGAAGTGCATACGATGCCCAAAAAGTAGCACGACCCGCTTTAGCATTTCTTGCTGACTTTCCACACTTCCCTGGAAGCTCACGCCGCCCGCCTCGCCTCGCGAGACGCGTACACTTCCGTCTTTGAACCGACGCAATCACGCCGCGCCGCGCACACCGCACGCCCCGCGCGATGCAACAACGAGAACCATCGAACATGTTCACCTGCCGAAACCAGTCCTGCGAAGCACAGTGGGAGCCGTCGGACGTCGTCATCAAGAACGAGGGCCAAGGCCTCTTGTTCCGCTGCCCGATGTGCGGCGCGCGCAATTACGTCGCCCGTCACGAAGCGCCCGACGGCAACGTCTCCTACGAACAACTGCGCGACGTCCCGCCCCATGGCGAGCGCTGATCCGACATGACTATCGACACCTCTTTCAGCAGCCTGCCGCTCACGCCCGCGATGCAGGCGAATCTGCAGCAGCTCGGCTATCAATCGATGACGCCGATCCAGGCCGCCAGCCTGCCGCCCGCGCTTGCGGGCCACGATCTCATCGCGCAGGCGAAGACCGGCAGCGGCAAGACCGCCGCGTTCACGCTGCCGCTGCTCGCCAAGCTCGATCCGAAGCAATTCGCCGTGCAAGCCCTCGTGCTCTGTCCGACGCGCGAACTCGCCGACCAGGTCACGCAGGAAATCCGCCGTCTCGCGCGCGCCGAGGACAACGTGAAAGTGCTGACGCTCTGCGGCGGCACACCGATGCGTCCGCAGATCGCGAGCCTCGAACACGGCGCGCATATTGCCGTCGGCACGCCGGGGCGCATCATGGATCACCTCGGGCGCGGCACGCTTGCACTCGACGCCGTGCGCACCCTCGTGCTCGACGAAGCCGACCGCATGCTCGACATGGGCTTCTTCGATGACATCGCATCGGTCGCGCGTCAATGTCCGAAGGATCGCCAGACCTTGCTGTTCTCGGCAACCTATCCGGAAGGCATCGTCAAGCTGAGCCAGCAGTTCCTGCGCAATCCGCGCGAGATCAAGCTCGCCGAACAACACAGCAACGCGAAGATCAAGCAGCGCTTCTATGAAGTCGCGGATCACGAACGCCTGCATGCGGTCGGCCTGTTGCTGGATCACTATCGCCCGGTCAGCACGCTCGCGTTCTGCAACACCAAGCAGCAATGCCGCGATCTGCTCGACGTCCTCCTCGCGCAAGGCTTCGAGGCGCTCACGCTGCACGGCGAACTCGAACAGCGCGAGCGCGATCAGGTGCTCGTGCAGTTCGCCAACCGCAGCTGCTCGGTGCTGGTGGCAACCGATGTCGCCGCGCGCGGTCTCGACATCGCCCAGTTGGAAGCGGTCATCAACGTCGATGTCACGCCGGATCCGGAAGTGCATGTGCATCGCATCGGGCGGACGGGACGGGCGGATCAGGAAGGCTGGGCGCTGTCGCTGGCCAGCATGGACGAGATGGGGCGTGTCGGATCGATCGAACAGGCGCAGCGCGCGGAAGTGGAGTGGCATCCGCTTGCCGAACTGACCTCGGCTGCGCCCGGCCATCTCAAGCCGCCGATGGCGACGCTTCAGATCCTCGGCGGCCGCAAGGACAAGATCCGACCCGGCGACGTGCTCGGCGCCCTCACCGGCGAAGCGGGCTTCGACGGCAAGCAGATCGGCAAGATCAACGTGATGGACATGGTCACTTATGTGGCGATCGAACGCGGCGTCGCCGACGACGCCGTGCGCCGGCTCGGCAACGGCAAGCTCAAGGGGCGCAAGGTGAAAGTGCGCCGCATGTAGTCAGGCTCAGACTTTCTGCGAGGGATCGCCGGCGATGGTGTCCGGCTTGGAGCTTGAGTTCGCGGGATTGCGCGTCATCAGCCGCAGGCCGCTCGCAATGCTGCCCGCGCCCGCGAAGGCCGCGCCCAGCGAAAGCGCGAGCGTCGGTCCATGCTTGCCGGCAAGGCTGAAGCACAACGCCACGAGCGCTGCGCCGGTCGCCTGTCCGATCAGACGCGAGGTCGCGATCACACCGCTCGCCCCACCGCTGCGTTCACGCGGCGCGCTCGACATGAACGCCTTCAGGTTCGGCGACTGGAAGAACCCGAAGCCCGCACCGCAAATGGCCATGCGGATGCAGATCTCGAGCACGTGCGGCTGCGCGGGCAGCATGGCCAGCGACAACATGCCCACGCACAGCAGCGCGAGTCCGATTCCGCCCAACAGCCCTGGCGATTGCCGGTCCGACAGACGGCCGGCGATCGGCGCCATCAGCGCGACCAGCGCGGACCACGGCGTCATCAGAAATCCGGTTTCGACCTGACTGCGGCCGAGCACACTCTCGAAGAAGAACGGCAACGACACGAACGCGAGCCCCTGCGCGGCGAACGAGCAGATGGCGGTCATCGTCGAGAGGGCGAACATGGGGCGGCGGAAGAGATCGACGGGCAGCATCGGCGCCGGATGACCGCGTTCGCGGCGCAAGAGCAACACGCCCGCCACCAGCGTCACGCCGAACGACGCGAGCACGATCTGCGTCGGCGCGCGCTGCGACGCCTCGCCGAGCGCAAAGATCAGCGACGCGAACGTCACGACGTTGAGCAAGGCGGCCACGCGATCGAAGCCGTGCGCGGCCCGTTTGGTCCGCGGCAACGACGGCCACGCGATCATCAGTGCAAACACGCCAACCGGCAGGTTCACTGCGAACAGCCACGGCCAGGTGCCGAGCGAGAGCACAATGGACGCAACCGTCGGCCCGACGGCGAACGCGATACCGACGACCAGCGCATTCAGTCCGACGCCGCGCCCCAGTCGATGCGGCGGAAAGATGGCGCTGATGAGCGCGGCGTTGACGCTCATGATGGCGCTCGCGCCGAGACCTTGAAGCAGGCGCGCGGCGACGAGCGTCGGCAAGGACCACGAGAACGCGCACAACGCCGACGAGATCAGGAACACCACCAGCCCGCCCAGATACACGCGCCGATGCCCGAGGATGCCGCCGAGCGCGGCGAACGGCAGCAGCGTCGCGACCATCGCGAGCTGATACGCGTTAATGATCCACACGGACGCGGCGGGCGTCGTATGCAGGTCGGCGGCGATGGCCGGCAGTGCGGTGTTGGCAATGGCCGTGTCGAGCGTCGCGAGCGCGACCGACAACAGGATCGCCGCCATGCCGCGCCGTTCGAGCGGGGTCATCGGGGCGTCGGGATCGTGGGGCAGGTCTTGGTCTTGGGGGCGTTCTTCGGTGGGCACGGCGCTGAATCCGGATTAAGCGGAAGAAGAATAATCCGAAACGATACGGGAAGGCGGGGGTTTTCGCTGAGGCAGGGATGGAGGGCTTTCAGATGGCTTTCCGGAAGGCTGCGCGGGTATGCTTGGGCGATGGCGTCGATCAAGGGAGACCGGGAGATGGCGATTCGAATCGTGAGGCTGGGGACGCCGCGTGCGCAGGATGAAGGCTTGCGTATCGGCACGGTGCGCAGGCCGCCGCGTGGGGTGCCGAAGGCGGATTTTGCGACGCGGGATTTCTATGACGTGTGGTATCCGGTGCTGTCGCCGACGCAGGACCTGGTGACGGCGGCGCTTCATGCCGAAACCGACAAGGATTGGCGCGCGTTCGTGAAGAAGTTCAAGGCGGAAATGGCCGCGCCCGATGCGAGCAGGACGCTGGATCTGCTGGCGGCGCTGTCGCATCAGACGAACATGGCGCTGGGATGCTATTGCGAGCATGAGGCGCGGTGTCATCGCTCGGTGCTGCGGGAGTTGTTGACGGCGCGGGGGGCGGAGGTGGTTTGAGTTTGGGCTTCAGAGCGGTCGCGCGCTGCCCTTGAACACCTGTTCTCGATGCCACTCGACGAAGCTTCCCGCCGGGTGGTGTTCGGTTCGCACGGGTGCGTTTAATTGGCCGCCGTGGTGTCTCAGGAGAATCTCTTCGAAACTTCGGCCGCCGTGGGCTTTCTCCGAAACCAGCACGCGCCGACGATCTCCGAGCGTGAAGGCGCCGATATCGAAGAGCTTGTGATGCAGGCAGCACAGCGCGATGCCGTTCTCGACGACATCCGGGCCGCTCGCTTGGTGCCACTTGATGTGCGCCGCTTCGAGACCGATCGTGATGTTGCCGATGCGCAGGTCGAGATCGCATAGGGCGCATCGATACTGATAGGCGGTTAGAACCGCTTCGCGGAATGCAGGGTCGCGGCGGCGTTTCGCTTCGGCGATGTCAGCTCCATCCGTGTATGCGGTTGCATCATCGAGTGCAAGACCGACTGCATCAAGAATGTCGCTATGGATGCTCTCCGGAAAATGAGCGGTAAGCAGTACGCGGGCAATCATCGTGATTGCCTTGGGGTCGCTTTGCAGGAATGTCTGAACGCCGGTTGAGAAATGTCCCGTTGCGTTCAGGTTTCGCAGTTGCCCCTTCGTCAAATCGTTTTCAAGCAGGACGTGCTCGCGATTCGTACCGAGCGTGACCTCCCAGACCGCGTCATTCTTCAAGCGCACGAAGGGAAGCTCGGGATGAAGCGTGCGACGCTGGGGCGCGAACTCCCTAAGCAAGTCGCTCAGCCGAGCCTCGTACTCGCAGAAAGGTATGTCCTGCACGCCTCGCTGGAACAAGGCAAGCGCCATCAGAATCAGCAGCGGCTTGTGAGGTGCACGCTCGCCATTGCGCCGCCAGATATTCAAGTGCTCGAAGCTTTGCAGAATCTCGGACGGGCGGGTGACGGTCATGGATCAGGAGATGTTCGACGACAAAGAAAAACCCGTGACGCATTGTGCGATCACGGGTTTGTGGAACCGGAAACGGGGTCTGTCTAACCCTCAAACATCAATATTCCCCGCCCGCAACGCATTGCTTTCAATAAAGGCCCGGCGCGGCTCGACATCATCGCCCATGAGCGTAGTAAAGATCCCATCCGCCGCGATCGCGTCCTCGATCTGCACGCGCAACAACCGCCGCACACTCGGATCCATGGTCGTTTCCCACAGCTGCCCGGGGTTCATCTCACCCAACCCCTTATACCGCTGCTTCGAAACATTGCGTTCGGCATCCGCGATCAACCACTTCATCGCGCTCTTGAAGTCTGTCACAGCCATCGACCGCTCACCGCGCTTGATCAACGCACCCTCGCCGATCAAGCCCTTGAACGTATCCGCCGTCGACACGAGCTGCTTGTAATCCGCCGTCAACTGAAGGTCTTCATCGATCACCGAGACCTTCACATTCCCATGATGACGCCGCTTGATATGCAGCGACCGCAGCTCGCGCACCTGATCGTAGGCCGGCACGACGTTGACTTCCGGCTTCAACGGATCCGCCCGCAGGCGCGCTTCCAGACGCTTCGCCGATTCCTCCGCCGCCTCTTGCGACGACAGATCGAGCACGACACCATCCATCACCGCCTCGAGCGACGCCGAATCATAAATCCGGCTCAACCGATCGATCACCGCCTGCGCCAGCAGATACGCCCGCGCCAGTTCGCCGAGCGCATCGCCCGCGATTGCATCGGCGCCTTCGGCCGGGATCAGTTCCGAGCCTTGCAAGGCGAGCTTCAGCATGTGCTGATTCAGCTCATGCGCGTCCTTCATATACCGCTCGTCCTTGCCCGCCTTGATCTTGTACAGCGGCGGCTGCGCGATATAAATGAACCCGCGCTCGACGATCTCCGGCATCTGCCGATAGAAGAAAGTCAGCAGCAGCGTCCGGATGTGCGCGCCGTCCACGTCCGCATCGGTCATGATGATGATGCGGTGATAGCGCAGCTTGTCCAGGTTGTAATCGTCCTTGCCGATACCGCACCCAAGCGCCGTCACCAGCGTCACGATCTGCTCCGAAGAGATCAGCTTGTCGAAGCGCGCCTTCTCCACATTCAGCACCTTGCCGCGCAACGGCAGGATCGCCTGGAACTTGCGGTCACGTCCCTGCTTCGCCGAGCCACCCGCCGAGTCACCCTCGACGATATAAATCTCCGACTTCGCCGGATCCTTCTCCTGGCAATCGGCCAGCTTGCCCGGCAACCCGATGCCGTCGAGCACGCCCTTGCGGCGCGTCATCTCGCGCGCCTTGCGGGCTGCATCGCGGGCACGCGCGGCATCGACGATCTTGCTCGTGATGATCTTCGCGTCGTTCGGCGTTTCCTGCAGATAGTCCTCGAGCGCCTTCGCGACGACTTCCTCCACCGGCGCGCGCACTTCGGACGACACCAGCTTGTCCTTGGTCTGCGAGCTGAACTTCGGCTCGGGCACCTTCACCGAAAGCACGCACGACAAACCTTCGCGCATGTCGTCGCCGGTCGTCTCGACCTTGGCCTTCTTGGCAATATCGTTGTCGACGATGTACTTGTTGATGACCCGCGTCATCGCCGCGCGCAGGCCGGTCAAGTGGGTGCCGCCGTCGCGCTGCGGAATGTTGTTGGTGAAGCAGAGCACGCTTTCGTTGAAGCTGTCGTTCCACTGCATCGCCACTTCGACGGTCACGTTCTCGCGCTCGCCCACCGCATGGAACACGTTCGGATGCAGCACCTGCTTCGCCTTGTTGATGTACTCGACAAAGCCCTTCACGCCGCCGCCGAACGCGAAATCGTCTTCCTTGCCCGTGCGCTGATCCGTCAGGCGGATGCGCACGCCGTTGTTCAGGAACGAAAGCTCGCGCATGCGCTTGGCGAGAATGTCGTAGTGAAACTCGACATTGCCGAAAATGGTCACATCAGCCAGAAAATGCACTTCGGTGCCGCGGTTCTCGGTATCGCCAACCACCGGCATCGGCGAATACTGCACGCCGTTTTCCTCGATGATCTCGCGGTTCTGCGCCACGCCGCGCGCGAACTCCATGAAGTGCTTCTTGCCGTCGCGGCGCACCGTCAGGCGCAGCCATTCGGACAGCGCGTTCACGCACGACACGCCCACGCCGTGCAGGCCGCCCGACACCTTGTAGCTGTTCTGGTCGAACTTGCCGCCCGCGTGCAACTCGGTCATGACGATCTCGGCGGCGCTGCGCTTCGGATCGTGCTTGTCGTCGCGCTTCAGGCCGGTCGGCACGCCGCGGCCGTTGTCGGTCACGGAAATCGAATTGTCCGCGTGGATCACAACGTGAATGTCGTCGCAGTAGCCGGCGAGCGCTTCGTCGATGGAGTTGTCCAGCACTTCGAAAACGAGGTGATGCAGACCGGTGCCATCCGACGTATCGCCGATATACATGCCCGGCCGCTTGCGCACCGCCTCCAGACCCTCGAGGATCTGAATGGACGAGGCGCCGTAGCTGTTGTCGGGCGTGTTGTCGGGTTGCGAATTTGTGTTTTCAGTCATGGAATTTTCCGGTTCTGCTTCACTGCCTGGGTTACCGCTCGAACTTTTCTGAACACCATTAAAAACGCCAAAGGGGCGCGCCGCCCCTTGGAGTGTTCACGTGAATGCGCGGGTCAGATGCGCATCGGCATCACCACGTACTTGAATTCCTCGTTCTCGGGAATCGTGATGAGCGCGCTGGAATTGGCGTCGCCGAGGCTGACCGTCAGCGTGTCGACCTTCAGGTTCGCGAGCACGTCGAGCAGGTACGTGACGTTGAAACCGATGTCGACCGTATCGCCCTGATACGCGATCTCCAGTTCTTCCTGCGCCTCTTCCTGGTCGGCGTTCGTGGACATGATCTTGAGCTGGCCCGGCTCGACGAGGCAGCGCACGCCCTTGAACTTGTCCGAGGTCAGGATGGCCGCGCGCTGCAGCGAGCGCTGGAGTTCTTCACGGCCGATCTCGAAGCTGTTCTTGTGCGACTTCGGAATCACGCGCTGGAAGTCCGGGAACTTGCCCTCGACCAGCTTCGACACGAGTTCCACCTGGCCGAAGCTGAACTTCACCTGCGTGGCGGCGATATCGATCTTCAAGTCGTCGTCGATGTCTTCCAGCAGGCGCTGCAACTCGAGAATGGTCTTGCGCGGAATGATGACTTCCTGGCGCGGGAACGAGCCTTCGATCTTCATCGACGAGAACGCGAGACGGTGGCCGTCCGTCGCGACCGCCATCAGCTGGTCGCCGTCCACTACCAGCAACATGCCGTTCAGGTAGTAGCGGATGTCCTGCTGCGCCATCGCGAAATAAACCATGCCGAGCAGCTGGCGGAACGTCTTCTGCGGAACCGAAAGGCTCGCGCCGAAGTCAGTAGCCTGGTTGACGGTCGGGAATTCGTCGGCGGCGAGGGTTTGCAGCGCGAAACGGCTCTTGCCGGAGCGCACGGTCAGGCGCTTGTCGGAAAGGTCGAGCACGACTTCACCCGAAGGCATGGCACGCAGGATGTCCAGCAGCTTGCGCGCGGCGACCGTGGTGGCGACCTGGTCGCTGCCGACGCCGAAGTCGGCGCGGGTCGTGATCTGGAGTTCGAGGTCGGTCGAAAGGAACGACACGTCGGCGCCGTTCTTGGTGATCAGCAGATTGGCGAGGATCGGCAACGTGTGGCGGCGTTCTACGATTCCGCTCACGGTTTGCAGCGGCCTTAGAAGATTATCTCGTTCGGTCTTGACCAGTTGCATAGAGTTCCTTCGTTGATGTGTCGGCCCGTCCGCCGGTTTCGCCACCACTGGGTTTGCCACCCTGACCGACGGACAACCTCGTAACCCGCGTTGCCGGCCCCCCGCCGGTCACTCGCGACAGCTTTACGCCAAGCCGCCCAGGCCATGAGCGGCTAAACCTGTATTGTGCCTCAAAACGGCCGCGCTCCCTAAAAATGGGGGCCGTTTCGTCAAAAAACAGGCCCGCGCGCGCAATATCTGACGCGTGCGCTCGCAGCGCTCCGTTAATCGGGCGCTAGCCCTTCAAGGTCTGTTCGAGGACGTGCAGTTCGTGGTTCAACTGCGCATCGGTGCTGCGCTCGGACCCGATCTTGCGCACGGCGTGCAGCACGGTGGTGTGATCGCGGCCGCCGAACAATTCGCCGATCTCGGGCAGGCTTTTCTGCGTCAGTTCCTTCGCGAGATACATCGCGATCTGGCGCGGGCGGGCAATGTTAGCCGGCCTTTTTTTCGAATACATGTCGGCGACCTTGATGTTGTAGAAGTCGGCCACCGTCTTCTGGATGTTTTCCACCGAGATCTGGCGGTTCTGCACCGTCAGCAGGTCCTTCAGCGCTTCCTTGGTCAGTTCGATGGTGATGTCGCGGCCATGGAACTTCGAGTACGCGAGGATCTTGCGCAACGCGCCTTCGAGTTCGCGCACGTTCGAGCGCAGATGCTTGGCCACGAAGAACGCCACGTCCTCCGACAGGCTCACGCCTTCCGACAGCGCCTTGCGCATCAAAATGGCGACGCGCATTTCCAGCTCGGGCGGCTCGATCGCCACGGTCAGGCCGGAGTCGAAGCGCGAGATCAGACGGTCGTCGATGCCGGAGATTTCCTTCGGATACGTATCGCTCGTGATGATGACCTGCGCCTTGTTGGCGACCAGCGCCTCGAACGCGTAGAAGAACTCTTCCTGGGTGCGCGACTTGCCGGAGAAGAACTGGATATCGTCGATCAGCAGCAGGTCGAGCGAGTGGTAATAGCGCTTGAAGTCATCGAACGCCTTGCGCTGGTACGCCTTCACGACGTCCGAGACGTACTGCTCCGCGTGGATGTAGCGGATCCGCGCGCCGGCCTTGTCCATCAGCAACTGATTGCCGATCGCGTGAATCAAGTGCGTCTTGCCGAGGCCCACGCCGCCATACAGGAACAGCGGGTTGTACGAGATGCCCGGATTGTCCGCGACCTGGATGGCCGCCGCGCGCGCGAGCTGGTTCGCCTTGCCGGTCACGAAGTTGTCGAAGGTCAGCACCGGATTGAGCTTCGAACGCTCGTAGGCGGAATCGTTTTCACCGCCGGCCGGCGGAGCGCCGCCCGGACGCCACGTACGACGGCCCGCGGCGGCTTCGTTGGCATCGAGGCTCGGAAGGTCGAGGTCGGCCGGGTCTTCGGGCGTCGACTGCGCGTGCTGCGCGGCTTCGGCAGCGAGGGCGTTGATGTGCGCCGCCGCGTTGGCGTGCGCGACAACCGAAGGTGCGGGCGGCACGGCCGCCGCCGGCGCCGGTGCGCGCGGCGCGACGGGCGCGCTCGGCCGCGGCGCGGCGTTCGGGCCGCCGCCAAGCGCGTTGCGCGCGGTCGCTTTCGGATCGAGGACGAACTGGACGTCGATGGGCGCGCTGAAGAAATCGCGCGCAACGTCGGTGATGCGTCCGGCGAACTGGCTTTTCACCCAGTCGAGTTTGAAACGATTGGGAGCAGCGATGCGCAAAGTGTGCGCATCGGCATCGAATTCGACCGGGGTCAGCGGCTTGATCCACGTGACGTACTGCTGCGGCGTCAGTTCGCGCGCCAGCAGTGCGGAACAATGTTCCCAGAAATCGTTCATCGAATGCGGTCGTTTTGGTTGCTCCGCGCACCTGACGGCCGTGCTTGCCGAACGTTCGTCCGTTGGCGGCAAGTCCCGGCACAGCCGAGCAGACGTGCTCCGGAGCCTTACGCCGCAAGGGTTTGCGGGCGGACAGCGAGCCGAAGCAGCGGGCGGATATTTGGGAGTAAGGCGAGATTCTAACGCCAAAAGAGACCGGCGCGCGAGTTATCCACAGGGACACATCAGGGTCCCGGAAGCCTGCAAAAGCAGTCTGAGCGCGCTTGGCTTGCCGCTAAGCTATTGACGGTCAAGTGAAAAGCAGTTTAAATAGCGGGTTCCGCGAAAACAGAATTCCTGAACCTCCGGCCATCGCGCTTGCAGTGATCACACTGGAGCCAAGCCCGCGCGGTTAATCAACTCAAGTGAGAGCACCATGAAACGTACTTACCAACCTTCAGTGACGCGCCGCAAGCGCACCCATGGCTTCCGCGTTCGCATGAAGACCGCGGGTGGCCGCAAGGTCATCAACGCTCGTCGCGCGAAGGGCCGCAAGCGCCTGGCAGTCTGAGTCTGCGGGCATTGCCGCAGATGGCCGCTCGCGGCGTTCCTGCCGACGAGCCGATCATGCGCCGCACAGAAGTCTTGAATCAGGACATCGTTCAGTTGCCGGCGCAGGCCACGTTCCCCAAGGCCGCAAGGCTGCTGAAAACGGATGAGTTCTCATCCGTTTTTCGTTTGCGCCCCTGGCGACGTTCGCCGCACTTCGTCCTGTACGGCAAGCCAACGGGCCAGGCAGCACGGCTCGGACTGGTCATCGGCAAGAAGCAGGCGCCGCGCGCCGTCACGCGCAACCTGGTCAAGCGGCTGGCGCGCGATGTGTTCCGGCTGCGGCGCGAGCAGTTGAACGGCTTCGACATCCTCGTGCGGCTGCATTTGAAGATCGACCGAAAGGCCATGCCGAGCGCGAGTTCGCCGCCGCTTCGGGCGCTCATCGGTCAGGAACTGGAAGCCTTGTTCGACCGGGCAGTGCGCGAAGCAGCGCGCCGTTCGGCCGATTCCGTGGCGGAGCCGCCAAAAGCGCCCGCCGTCGACGATTCATCCGGCCCGAGCGGCTCATCCGGGTCATGAAGCGCAGATGCGCCAGGTTTTGTCTCCGTGACGAACCCGGCGCGCAGCGCGAAGCTTATGCAAACGGCACTTATCGCGTTGTTGCGCTTCTACAAGCTTGCCGTGAGCCCCCTGCTCGGCAATCGCTGCCGCTTTTATCCTTCCTGTTCCGACTACGCACGCGAGGCAATCCAGTATCATGGCGCCGCGCACGGCACGTATCTCGCCGTCAAACGGCTCTGCCGCTGCCATCCTTTCTCGGCCGGCGGCATCGATCTCGTGCCGGCTCCTCCGGGGCACGTCGGCGAACCCGACAAGCCAGCTTCGCAACCGGATTCCGCATCGTCGGACCCGTCCGCGCGCAACAAGCTTTCAACACTAAACGGCGCTGAAGCGCTTTCCGATCGACACTGAGACAACGCATGGATATCAAACGCACCGTCCTATGGGTCATCTTCTTC
Organism: Caballeronia sp. LZ035; assembly: GCF_031451175.1. NCBI lineage: Bacteria > Pseudomonadati > Pseudomonadota > Betaproteobacteria > Burkholderiales > Burkholderiaceae > Caballeronia > Caballeronia sp. LZ035. Next base: position 337,718 of record NZ_JARUXS010000001.1, on the reverse strand, counting down.
GTGTCAGTTGTCTTGCTGTTCGACAACTGGCAACGGGACCATGGGCGCCCGTCGATGTTCTTCCCGAGCGCGACGCAGCCGGCCAAGACCGCCGCCAACCCCGCACCCGGATCGGCGACGCCCGGCGCACAACCCTCCGAACTGCCGAACGCACCGGCCGGCGCCGCCCCCGGCACGACGACGCCGCCCGCCACTGCCCAGGCGCAGGTCGTCAAGTTCTCGACGGACGTGTACTCGGGTGAAATCGACACGCGCGGCGGCACGCTTTCGAAACTCGCGTTGATGAAGGAAGGCGATGGCAAGCAGCCGAACCTCTACATCACCCTGTTCGATCACACCGCGAACCATACTTATCTGGCGCGCACCGGCCTGCTCGGCGGCGACTTCCCGAACCACAACGACGTCTTCACGCCGATTCCCGGCCAGACCTCGCTGACCGGCGACGAGAAGACGCTGAAGATCGCGTTCGAATCGCCGGTGAAGGGCGGCGTGAAGGTCATCAAGACCTACACGTTCACGCGCGGCAGCTATGTGATCAACGTCGATACGAAGATCGAGAACGTCGGCACGGCGCCGGTTTCGCCCTCGGTGTACATGGAGCTCGTGCGCGACAACACGCCGGTGGAAACGCCGCGCTTCTCGCACACGTTCATCGGGCCGGCGGTCTATACGGATCAGAAGCACTTCCAGAAGATCGACTTCAGCGACATCGACAAGAAGAAGCAGGACTACGTCAACTCCGCCGACAACGGCTGGATTGCGATGGTCCAGCATTACTTCGCGTCCGCGTTCATCCCGCAACAAGGCGTGAAGCGCGACATCTATGTCGAGAAGATCGATCCGGATCTGTACCGCGTCGGCGTCAAGCTGCCCGCGCAGACGATCGCGCCGGGACAGAGCGTCAACGTCGATGCCCGCCTCTTCGCCGGTCCGGAAGAAGAGCGCATGCTGGAAGGCATCGCGCCGGGGCTGGAGCTGGTGAAGGACTACGGCATGGTGACGATCATCGCCAAGCCGCTGTTCTGGCTGCTGGAGAAGATCCACAGCTACGTCGGCAACTGGGGCTGGGCGATCGTGCTGCTGACGCTGCTCATCAAGGCGGTGTTCTTCCCGCTGTCGGCGGCGAGCTACAAGTCGATGGCGCGCATGAAGGAAATCACGCCGCGCATGCAGCAGATCCGCGAGCGCTTCAAGGGCGATCCGCAGAAGATGAACGCGCAGCTGATGGAGCTGTACAAGACCGAGAAGGTGAATCCGTTCGGCGGCTGTCTGCCGGTCGTGATCCAGATTCCGGTGTTCATCTCGCTGTACTGGGTGCTGCTGTCGTCGGTGGAAATGCGCGGCGCGCCGTGGATTCTGTGGATTCACGATCTGTCGCAGCAGGACCCGTACTTCATCCTGCCGGTGCTGATGGCCGTCTCGATGTTCGTACAGACCAAGCTGAACCCGACGCCGCCGGATCCCGTGCAGGCCAAGATGATGATGTTCATGCCGATCGCCTTTTCGGTCATGTTCTTCTTCTTCCCCGCCGGCCTGGTGCTGTACTACGTGGTGAACAACGTGTTGTCGATCGCCCAGCAGTACTACATCACGCGCATGATGGGCAAGAACCGCAAGAAAGCGGCGTAAGCGCGCGGTTGTGATTCGCATGTGAGAACGCCCGGCTTGGCCGGGCGTTTTTCTTTTGGGCGATGGCTTTCTGGCGATGAGTCAGCGTGAGCGCTTGTGCTCCGCCGGAGTTTGACGACGACGCCTCACCGCTTCACCGCCCCATAGAACTGCTCGATGAGCTCCTCGAGCAAATACCGATGATGCGGCGACAGTGACTCGATCTTGGTCGCCAGCTCGAGCGTCTCGCCCGACGCCGGATATTTATCGTCACGAGCCAGAGGTTTGGGCGGCCCCTTCGGACTGCCGCTCGGCGGCGGGCCATAGTGCAGCCAATGCTGATCGACCTTGAACCATTCGGACAGCGTCTTCAGCTTGTCGGCGGTCGGGATCGACCGCGCGGTCAACCATTTGTGCGCCGTCTGAGGCGAAACCGATTCGCCCCGATAGCGCAGATTGAAATGCAATGCGAGATCGGTCGCGCCGCGCATCTTTTCAGGTGCGCGGGTCATCGAGAATTTCAGCCGCTCAGAAAAATCGGCCTTTTCTTGTGGTGTAGGCATGACCGAATTGTGCGAAATATCCGCTGACAACAAGTCAACCAGCTGCGCTAGATATGGCTTGTTTCGTCCGCATTTATCTTGCTTACGTTGATCGGATTGTTGCTTCTCGACAGCATCATTTCCTCAACAATGTCCTTCATTGTTGACTTATACGCCGATCCGATCATCAGCGCGGGCAAGTCGAGCGTTACAGTCGAGTATCTCAAATAAGATAGCGCAAGAATCATCCTATTGGCATGGCAAGTCGTCCGGATTTGTCGTCGCGCTACAATGCGCGCACCCTTGATCCTTCCGTTTTCACTGCCTTCATGTTGAGCAACGACACCGATCCAATCGTCGCAATCGCCACCGCGCCCGGACGTGGCGGCATTGGAGTGGTGCGGCTGTCGTTAGGGCGAGCGGGGGCGTCGGCGGCGCAGCAAGTCATGCTGGCGCTGTGCGGCGAGACGCTGTCGCCGCGGCATGCGAGTTACGTGCCGTTCCTGGATGCGGGAGGCGAAGCGCTCGATCGCGGCATCGCGCTTTACTTCCCAGCTCCACACTCGTACACGGGCGAGCATGTGCTTGAATTGCAGGGGCACGGCGGTCCGATCGTGCTGCAACTGGTGCTGCAGCGTGCGATTGAAGTGGGCCGGGCGTTTGGGCTGCGGTTGGCCGAGCCGGGCGAATTCACCCGGCGCGCGTTTCTGAACGACAAGCTCGATCTTGCCCAGGCCGAAGCCGTCGCGGATCTGATCGAAGCCAGTACCGAGGCCGCTGCGCGTTCAGCCGGGCGTTCGCTGGAAGGCGCGTTTTCACGTGAGATTCATGCGCTCGTCGAGGACGTGATCAATCTGCGCATGCTGGTGGAAGCAACGCTCGACTTTCCCGAGGAGGAAATCGACTTTCTCGAAGCCGCCGATGCGCGCGGCAAGCTTGCGCGCATTCGGCAGCAACTCGAGACGGTGCTCGCCGACGCGCGCCAGGGTGCGTTGTTGCGCGAAGGTCTCTCAGTGGTACTGGCGGGGCAACCGAATGTCGGCAAATCGTCGCTGTTGAATGCGCTGGCGGGCGCGGAACTCGCCATCGTCACGCCGATTGCCGGAACCACGCGCGACAAAGTGGCGCAGACGATTCAGGTCGAAGGCATCCCGCTACATATCATCGACACAGCGGGTCTGCGCGAGACGCTGGACGAGGTGGAGCGAATTGGCATCGAGCGGACGTGGGGCGAGATCGAGCGCGCCGACGTGGTGCTGCACCTGCTCGACGCACGCGAGGGTTTGAACAGCGCGGACCAGGAGATCGCCGCGCGCTTTCCGCAAGGCGTGCCGGTCGTGCGGATCATGAACAAGACCGATCTGGCCGGCATGCCCGCCGCTGCGCACGATGCCGACGGCCACATTCGCGTCGTGCAACTCTCAGCGAAGCATGGCGACGGCATCGCGCTGCTGCGTGACGAGTTGCTCAAGATCGCAGGCTGGCAGGCGGGCGCCGAGAGTGTCTATCTGGCACGCGAGCGACATCTGATTGCGTTGCGCGAGGCTCGCGAACATCTCGCGCTGGCTGCGGGACATGCTGATCAGCGCTCGCAAGTGCTCGATTTGTTTGCCGAAGAGCTGCGGCTCGGGCAGGAGAAGCTCAACGCGATTACTGGCGAGTTCAGCTCCGATGACCTGCTCGGCGTGATCTTCAGCCGCTTTTGTATCGGCAAGTAGGCTCACAGTCCGTGCGGCTTGCCGACTTCGGTTAGTTCGCTGCTGAGCCTCTCGACCTCCTCCGGGCGCCCGTGAAACGCTGCAGGCGTGTTCTGAAACGTTTCGATCCGATAAACGCCGTCGCACAGCGAAAGCACCATTGTCTGGATGGCGTTCAGCTTTGGATCGAGTGCGGTCGCGCCACGGGGCCACATGCCCGCGATCGCGCGCACGAGCAGCGTGTGCCCATTCGCCATGCACCGCACCTCGCGCACTTTCGCGACGAAGAGCGGCGTTGGGTGTTGCTCGAAGATGGGCCGCAGATGAGCTTCGATACAGGCGCGGCCATCAACCGGACTGCCGTCGAACCCGACGAGGCTGCCGCGTTCGGCAAAGCGCCCCGCCAGTGCGCAGGCGTCCTGGCGGTTCCAGTCTTCCAGCAGCCCGAAGTAGACCCGCCGCGCGCTCGTCGTCCAGTCTTCCAACTGGCTCATGCCGCCTTTTTCCATGCCGCGGCAAAGATGCCCGCTCCCATCAGGAGCGCCCCGCCGGTGCGATTCACGGCCCGCTGGACCGATGGCTTGCGAATCGCCTTGCGCGCGCCGGAGGCAAGCAGCGCGTAAGCGAACGCGTTGGCCGCGGCCAGACCGACGAAGGTGGCCTCCAGAATCGCAATCTGCGACACACTCGCGGTATGCGGATCGACGAATTGCGGCACGAACGCGACGAAGAAAATGATGCTCTTCGGGTTGAGTGTCGTGACGGCATATGCGTGCGCGATGATGCGGCTCATGCGGACCTCGCCTGTGGGTTGAGGGGCATCGGTATCGATGACCGGCGCCCGCCACAGCTTCACGCCGAGATAAACGAGATAGGCCGCGCCGATCCATTTGACGAGCATGAACAATTCGGCCGAGGCCGCGAGCAGCACGCCGAGTCCAAGCATCGACGCGGTCATTGCGGTGAGATCGCCCAGTGCGACGCCCAGCGTAGTGGCCAGCGCGAACTTGCGCCCATGACCGAGCGCGTAAGAGACAACCAGCAACACGGTGGGCCCGGGGATGGCGACGAGAATCGCGGAGGCGATCGCAAACGGCAACCATTGTGCAAGGGTCATTGTTTTCTCCTGAAGTCGAAGCGTCGATTTATCCATGAACGCAAGGATGTGGCAATAGGCCGCTTGGCCAGCTTGACGGCTCGATGCGATTGCGCGGGGCTACCGACGCGCTGATGAACGCAAAATCGTGCGGTGCAATATGAGCATTCTTGGGAGATTTTCAGCGACGGAATGACGCAGTACGAAATCTTTCATTTCCGATTGGCCGCCTTTCAGGTTTTTTCGGTTAATCGCTGCCGTTAGCCGATGGCAAGCGGCCACGCCGCGACATTCTGCCTTGTTGCGAACGCACACAACTTGTGCTTGCAACTTTTTCTCACTCCACTAGCATGACTTTTGCGGTCAACCGCTTTTAAATACGTAGCTAATTTCGAGTGATAAGTCGTTCGGAGGCTAAATATATGCAGAAACGCGCCACTGCTCTTTTTGCGATGGTCGGCCTTTTCGCCATTGTGTCCACCGCGCAAGCCCAGGACAGCGTTGTTCAGCCCCAGCAGACCTTCACCTTCCGGCCTAATTCGTATGGGTGCTTGTCGAAAGACAAGTTTGATTCGGCCGATCAGCACCAGAAAGCCGGAGAGCATCAGAAGATGCAGCAGTATTTCGAAGGCTTCGAGTGTATTTCGACTCCAGTCGACTCTCACTTCCGTGTATTACGCGTCGTCGGTCATGACGTCGAGTTCGTCAATGCGGCGAACAGCGATACACAAGGCATGTGGACGACGGATCGTTTCATCGATCAATAATCTGGTCCGTATTTCACTTGCATTTGATTTGTACGGCGCGATTTTCTAATCGCGTCGGTTGGTGTGTTTTGCTTCGGCTTTCAGCTTAGGTCTTCTTTTCCCACGCGTCGGACTTTTTAGTGCGCGTGCGTCGTCACGTCTTCCCATTTCCCTCGGATTCCCCGCACAATACCGGTCGCGCGTGTTCGTGTTCGTGTGCGCCGCACCGACCGCTTTTGCTCACCTGATTCGCCGGCCAAGCAGCCGGCGCCGACGCTGAATGGCTCTCAAATCCACCATCTATAAGGCAGAGCTTCAGATTGCCGACATGGATCGCCACTACTACGGCGATCATTCCCTGACCATCGCGCGTCATCCGTCCGAAACGGACGAACGCATGATGGTGCGCATTGCCGCCTTTGCGCTCTTCGCGAGCGAACGATTGGAATTCTGCAAAGGCCTTTCCGACACCGATGAGCCCGATCTATGGCAGAAGGATCTCACGGGGCAGATCGAGACGTGGATCGAGGTGGGTCAGCCGGACGAACGACGCATTGCCAAGGCGAGCGGCCGCTCCGGGCGCGTGATTGTCATTGCTTATGCGGGCCGGACGGCGGACATCTGGTGGCAGGGTGTGAAGGGCAAGATCGAGCGGTTGCGCAATGTGACGGTCTGGTCGCTTGAGGAAGGCGTCAGCGACGCGCTCGGCAAGCTGGCCGAACGGACGATGCGCTTGCAGTTGATGATGCAGGATGGGGAGGCTTCCCTGGGTAGCGAGACGGCCGATGCTGTCGAGCTGCGGTGGAGCGTGCTTAAGGGGTGATGGGTTTGTCGGCTGACGCTTCAGGCGGTCCCTTGAGTTCGATCATGTTGCCCTCGGGGTCGAAGAGGTAGAGGGAAGGGCCGTAGCCCTTAGCGCCGTAACGTCGCGCTTCTTCGCCGATGTTCACGTTGTGTTTTTCGAGGTGAGCGCGGATTGCTTGGGCGTCGAAGGGCTCGACGCGTACGCAGAGGTGATCCATGTTGCGGCCTGCCCTTGGGTTGCCGCTGTCCGGTCGGTCGATTTTTGCGCCTACGCTCAGGAGGTCGATCAGGGAGCGGCCGGCGCGCATTTGGATCAGGCCTAGGTCGCGCTGTTCCTTTTCGATCGGGCAATTCAGCACGGTGCGGTAGAAGCTCACCATGTTGTCGAGGTCAGCGCAGCGGATCACGACGTGATCGATTTCGCGGATGGTGAAGGGCATGGCAGGGCGCTCGCGGTGGGGGTGCGAGGAAGTTTAGCGCGGGGTAGGCGGAAATGAGAAAGGCCTGGCGGGTTAGGCCAGGCCTTTTGGATTCGTGGGAGGAGGACTATCCAACTAAGGAACCAAACGCCTGCCAGCCAACGAACCTTAGCATCTTCTTTCTAACGGTGCCCCCATAGTTGCCCCCTACCGGCTTCGCCTCCATTGTTCGCGGTTGCGTTGTCGCTGTGCGTATTGGCCCTATCCGCTAGCGGCGGGCGCAACGGCCCGTGGCTTGGCGAAGGAGTATGGCGTCTCGCATCCCACAAATTTGAAGGCCGCGCGGAATGGTTGAAATTGGAGCACGGCCTCATCTATAACCGATCCGTGCCGTTTGTCGGTCGCAAGACCAATGAGACTGAGAGCTTCACGTAATATTGGTTGGCCACATAAAGCGATCGGCCCGAGGACGAGCCGGCTGCTTCTAGGCCTACGCCGCCGCGTCTGAATCTTCCGTCATGATGCCAGTACGGACTTCCTGTGCCGCAACCATCGAGGCAATCGTGGCAAGTCTGCATCGCTCTTGGCGACCAAGCTCTTTCGCATCGTCATCATCGGGATCAACCACGGCAGCGTCGGGATCAAGCACGGCAGCGTCGGCGTCTTCACGAGCTTGCTGTACGAGCAAGGCGTGCACCGCCAACCAAAGCTCATACCGTTTCGAGAATGAATTGGCCAGTGCTGGTGATCTTTGCTCGAGCTTCTTGCGCTCCGTCGCATATCGTGGATACACCTCGGAGTAGTAGATCAGCAGCGTCCCATTGTCCATGAATGCGCCGCTCGCATGCTTCGTAACGTCCACGCTGCCGCTATCGTCAGATACATCCGACCATCGCTCGTCGTCGGGGCCGGCCACGGGGATTACTTTGAAGTCTGGAAAAACCGCAGCCTGCGAGCGATCCTTCGGCCTAGGCGCATCAATGACTTCGTACGCTTTCTCATCACTCAATGCCGACAGGCCGGGACGGTACAGCTCGACACGAATACTGCCTTTCGACAGAGATGCAACCGTGGTCGAACACTCGATGCCGATTCGCATACGCCCCCCACTCAGCGGGCTCGTGCCGATGACCCTCAGGTCATCTCCAACGGCTATGTTGATTCTCGACTTCTTAGAGTCACTCGCGTCGTGATAATCCGAGTTCGCGTCGGTTTCAATCCTGATGTAACGGCGTTGCCCTCCGTAGAACGTGATCGGTTCATCGTCGACGACAATTTGAATATAGGTGGGCGGCTCACTGGGAACTATTGGTTCGAGTTTCGCGCGCGCTTTCTTGGGCGTTACTGCGTTATCTCCGGCACCCTTCGAAGCGCTTGCCCCCGCCTCGGTTGGAGTTGCGCCTGCCATACGGAGCAGCTTTGCCACCTGCCGCCTCATCTGCTTTTCTGCGGATTCGTTGCTTTCCCTCAGGCTCTGATCCTTCGCCTCTTCATTGAGGCGCTTAAGTTCATCATCCGTCTTGAGAATACTGATCAGTTCCTTTTCGATCCTCGCGAGTACGAATCCTTCTCGCGACTGTTCCCGCGTTGACGAAAACAATTGCCTCTTTGCCGAAGCAGAAAGACGATCGCAGTTCACATGGCAGATGAGACGATTACGCAGAAATGGTAGGTCGGCATCACGTCGAATGAGCAGGGCCGAGATTTCGCCCTGGTTCTGGCCGTTATGCGTTAGCACGATCGGTCGCTTTGAATCAACAAACAAGTCCGAGGGTACGCCGCTTACCTTGCCATGTTCATCGGTTTTTTGTTTTAAGACCCAATATTCGATTGCGATGTCACCGTGATCCCCCAACGTAATGTTGAACAGCGGCAAACTGTAATCAAGGTCCGGTCCTTTTGAATCATCATCCGCATCTACCGCCCCGTTTAGTGCATTCCGCGAGCCTTTTATCACACGGTTCCATTTATGCACCTGATTTTCAAAGCGAATCGGCGCGACGGGATCAAAAAGAACTCGCTGCAACACTCCATAAAGACTTTTCGGCCCTATCGAGGCACCGTAGTTTGACAGGTCAAATCCGAAGTGGCGAATAAGCGTACCATTCTCAATGTCGCCCGCTCGCGCCTTGATTGAAAGAATTTTGCCACCATCTGCCAGATAAACGTACCGGCCAGTCTTGTAGTCTTCTGCGGGAAGATCGGCATAGCGGACGACTGTGAATGCAATATCATCTGATCCGATAGCGCGGGAGGCAATCAACACATACTTTGAGAAGGCGTAAGTGCTCGAACCGCCTTGACCATACGTACCAGCCAGATAATGTTTCTGGATCTTATTGCTCTCGTTGAGGCTCAGAATGGTGTCTTCCATCCGATCAGCGCCAATGCCCACACCCCGATCGATGACAGACACAAGCCGAGACTGCGACCCCTCGCCTGGCTCCAAACGGACTATGGTTCCCGCGGCGAGATCTTGCCGCCGTTTCACGGTTAGTCCGGCCAATCCGGTATTCGGCGGCACCCCAAGCCAAGCTTCCGCCGCCTCTCTCGGCGAGCGGCACTCGGGAACGCCGTTGTGGGCGTTGTGTTCAAGCTCCAGGATCGCATCATGAGCATTGGTGACGCGCTCAATCAGCGAACGCCCAGCGTCTGCTGCGACCTCGATGGCACCGCGATTGTTGGGACGCTTGCCTACGGGCAACTCGTCGTCTGTCGCATGACCTTCTCGCCACTCAGTAAGTGTTGCCTCTAACGCCGCGACGGAGCTTGCGCTTATCAACGCGTCATAAAGATCACGTGCGTCCATCTCCCATCCTCCCCGGCCGATCACTCTAAAGAAAACTCGGTGGCGCGCGTGTCAGGCGCACTTTCAAACCGCGACTTCAAGGTCCTGATTTCGTCTTCAAGCGCGCGCACGATCTTCTTAACATCCTCGTCCGAATACTCGTAATGGGATCGGTTTGAAAGATTGCCAATGAGCCGGATGTCATTTAACGCCCTCGTCACTCGGGCATTAGCAAGTCGGACAAATTTTTCCTTCTTGGTTTCCATCACATCCTCCACATACGACTCATCCTACAGACACATCATTGCAATGTCAAAATATTTTTATAATCTGCGTCATATTTCCAATATGTGTCGCATATTTCAAGATTGTACGCGCAGATTGGCCGGATGCAGTCCTTCGACGAACGCTTCCTCGCACGAGTGCGGCTTACGGGGTCACATATGTGCTTGATGATCGACCGAGATGAAGTCATGGGCCGATAGAACCTAATTTCCTGAGGCGATGTTTAGGCGCAAAAAAATCAGAACCGATCGGTTCCTGCGGGCGGAACAGGTGAGGACCTGCGGGTTGTTCTAAAAAGAGACAAACCGGAACTTACAGCCCTTAATGAAGGACGCAGATGTACGCTTGACCGTCTTGCGCTCCAACTCAACCTTAAATTGGGTCGCGTTGCATTGCGATGCGCGACTGGTCGGCGTCCCAGTCCATGCTCCGTAGAGGCGTTATTTTGCGCCCAGTTATAGGCGAGCCCCAACGCCTTACGCGAGGCTCGCCAACAGTCCGCCAAGATCGTCGCCTTGCAATCAGAAAAGATTGACCGGTCGTGCGCGAATCCGGAAGATGCGCAGTTATCGAAGAAGAATAAGGAGTATGAAGTGGCCGCGCCGCTGCCTTCAAATGATGTTTTGGGCGTTTTCAAAGCGCTCAAGGACGATCTTCAGACGAGTCTCCTCACGCCAAGGGGACTCGCAATGAAAAGTTCGGGAACGAGAGACCTCGAACTGTCTGAACCCACCGACTCGACCTCCGGCTTCTGGCGTAATCCGCAATCGATATCGAGCAAGCCGCCTCGCTGGATCGTACAGGTCGAAGTGCCGATTAGCGGGGGACCTCCGATTGCCAGATTAGCGCGCGATGCTGCTGGCAATTCAATAGCTTTGGGGCGATCCGTGGGATACGCTAATAACCATGCCGGAAATTGCGTAGTATTCGTCTCACGCGTCTTGCCAGCAATCAAACCGCCTGGTCCGGCAGCTCAGTGGGAATTCCCACAAGGTTGGGAATATCTGCTGGTTTTGGCTTTTGCTACACGACTTCCAGGCGGCAACTCCAGCGTACCACTCAGCAACTTTGACCCGGCCGCTGGAACCGTGGATTTCGGTGTTCGCGACACCCGGAGTACAAATGCGATTTCGTTTCGCGCGATCGTCAAAGTACCGGCTGCCGCACCAATGGCTAGCGGGACCACTTACGCGGAGGTTGCGGAGGCGGTCGCGACCTTGACCGGAGCGCAACTCTATGATGGAGCGGATGCTCTGAGCCGCGATCAACTTGTGGCTGATTTGTCTGCTGTGTTCGCTCCCTCACCAGCCGCAGAGCCTTTTGCGCTGGCTGAGGATACCGCTTTGGTTGGTATCGATCCCTCGGTATATCGCCAGATTGAGGCAGCGATTAACTCCGGCAAGCGACACGTCATTTTGTACGGACCGCCCGGGACGGGCAAAACGACTTTGGCCGAGTATCTCGCCCGAGAGCTTTCCGAGCGCGACGATGGGGACGGTTCGTATTTGATGCTGACAGCGTCATCCGCGTGGAGCACGCAGGACCTTGTTGGCGGCTATCAGCCGCTCGGCGCAGGGGCCATCGGGTTCATTCCCGGCGCGCTGCTTCGGAACTTCGACAAACCTTCAATCATCGATGAACTTAACCGATGTCCAATTGACAAGGTCCTTGGCCCTCTGTTTTCAATTTTATCTGGACAGTCATCCGTTCTGCCTTGCCGTGCTGATGTCGCCGATCCACAGAGCCCGTTCCACGTGGTGCTCCCCGAGCCACGTCGGGATATGGCAGCCCATGAGCACGCACCGCAACCAGCTTGGCGGTTAATATGCACGCTGAACACATATGACAAGACCCAATTGGGCCAACTCTCCTATGCTCTGAGCCGGCGGTTCGCCTGGATCAAGGTGGGCGCTCCATCCGATCCAGAAGCATTCATAAGCGAGATGGCTGGCAGACTCGGCATGACAGTTCCCGTTCCAACCCCCGCAAATCCGGTTGGCTCCATGTGGCGTGTCGTCAATATCGCTCGCGAAATTGGTGGCGCGCCGATCGTCGATTTTCTCAAGACACTCGACGCGTTGAATCTTGGCATCGACCCGTTTGCACTTCCGGTTGGAGCGGCGGCGGAAGCCTTTCTGTCTGCGTTTCGAATGTGTGTGTTGCCGCTTATGGACGGCCTTTCGCCGCGCGAAGCGACTGACCTTGCCGACGGCGTTGCAGCCGCATGGGCGCTCGACGCTGAGAGGGCGGGCCGCCTCAAAGCTGACTGTCGGGAGTTTTCGGCTTGACGCCCGCGGAGATGAGGCTCGAATCCCTGTGCCTGCGTGGTCTCATTCGTCATTTGAGAGGAGGAGAGCGCTCGGCCTATGGCGGCGCAACGGACACGCTTCGGGAAGAGGATTTGAATGCTTTGCGAATGTGGTGGGCGCTGTCCGGTCCAGTCGGCGCGCTCGCGCTGCGGTGTGCCACAAGGCCGAGAGAGATAGCGGGCGCACTTAGAGATATGCGCCGCGAAGTAACCGGTGAACTCCCGGGGACTCCCGACGCGGCAGCGTCGGCGCTGATCCAAGCAATCTCGTGTGACCCTGCGGCATTTGTCGTTACCGAGGCGGCCGGTACGTGGATTTCTGGTCCAAATCGCGTACTCGCCAAAACCCTTGACTCTGCTCGGGGTGCCCTGCGCGCCGCAGCGCTCCATGCGCGCCGAGGCTTGTTCGACGGGCCGGCCAGAGAAAGACTATCGGTAATCGACGCCGCACTGAGGACGGCACCGTTGCGCGATATTCTGTCGTCCCCGGCGGGCAAAGCGCGGATAGTTGCCCACGAACGAAGGCAGGCGGCGAAGGCGCGCGCGCCGCTTTACCGTCTTGCGTGGGACTGTGCTTCGGCGCTCCTTCGCGTCGAAGCGCTTGAGCGAGAAAGCTTGGCGGAACTGCTTGCATCCGATGTTCTGCCCCGTCTAGAGACATGGCGTCGCTTCGAGATGGCGTGTCTGCTTGAGATCGCTGAGGCGTTATCTGCTGCGGCTGGCGTGCCGTGCGCATTAGATGCATCGTTCGTGGCCGGAAGGCCGGCGGCGTGCATAGGGGACGTCGACGTGTGGTGGCAGCGGGCAATCCGTTCACGTCCCGAGGAGGAACTGGACGAGGGCGAGAGGATGGCCGCAGACTTGGCAGAATCGTTAGGTGTAGCGGTCGGAACGGCTCGCGCCGATCTGACCATCGAGCGGCGGGGTCGAATCCTCGCCATCGTGGAGTGCAAGTGGTTTGGTTCGTCGTCGTCCGTGCCGGGGGCGATTCTCGAAGCATGCAACCAGTTGACCGGCTACGCTCGCGACGCAGCCTTCAGGCAAGGCGACAACTCGGCCGCTATTCTGTCCAGAAGTCTCATCGCCCTTGCAGACCGCGACAATGTGCCGTTGACGGTCGGGACCGGCCCGGTTGGTTGCGTTGGCTTGTCCGATCTCGGGAGCACTGCCCTTGGTTCGTGGGCGATGTCCGTTCTTGCCGGTGCCTAGGCGGCGCGAGCGGCGCCTCCGTCTGCGATCAGCGCAACCTCTGCCTCATCAACTGGCGTCGCGCAAGGCGTGTTTATGGTGTAAGAGGATGGTTTTTCCGCCGCGGTTGGCATCTTCGGCCCTGCGAATCGAGCCATCGCCCCTTCAAGATAAGTGGCGTTCATTTCAACGCTTGCCCAGTGGCGGCCCAAAGCTTCCGCCACAGCGCCAGTGACGCATGATCCGCCAAACGGGTCGAACACGAAGTCGCCGGGGTCCGTAGTCATGCGGATAAAATATTCCGGCAAGGCAGCCGGAAAGCGCGCCGGGTGAATGTCGAGGCCACGATCACGACAATAAGCTTGGTATGTTCCGTTCGATTCAGTGTTGGCGATTGCCAGCAGGTTTGGTGGCACGGAGCCGCCATTGTCGCGGCCAAACTTCTCCGATATAACGTGGCCCGATGGGCGAGTCTTGGCCTGATAGCCGTTCTTGAGCAAATGCTTCATCGACGAGCTGTACGGCGTGAGGACGCGTCGATTACTCGCTTTCGGAAACGGAGTCTTGGAGAGCCACCATATGCAATTCACCGCGTCCTTTGGGCGCACCCTGCGCACGTTGACCCATTCGGCTGGTGTAGGCAGCTTCGCCGGATTCCACCAGTAATGTTCGAGTGCAAGATGGAAGCCGTACTCCTCGCATAGCATGATCAACAGCTCGAAGTGGTACAGAGACCGAGTAGGTGTGCCAGACTTCCACGCGCCGCCAATGTCAATGACGAGGCTGCCGTCATCGCGCAAAACCTTCTTGAATCCCTCCGCGAACGGTCGGAACCAATCGCAATATGCATGGGCATCTTCATTGCCATAGATCTTCTTACGGACGAGGCCGAAAGGCGGCGAAGTCATGATCAGGTTCACGCTTGACGCCTCTCGTGCGTCCATCCAGTCGAGTGAATCACCGTTCCACATCGTTCCGAAGTTCGTGCTGTGAAATTCGGTGACGGGACGCGCGATGCGCGGCGGTCTCATTTTCGGAGTTGCTCTGTCCATATCGGTGTGAGCGAGAGCCCGAAGATAATCGCTTAACGTACGGTGTCCGAGCGACTTTGCGCGTTGTTCCAGCGATGTTTTTTCGGCGGAGCTCAAGCGGACTGAGGCCGTCGTCTCCTTCGGTTCCGCTACGTTCGGTCGGGCCATGTTATTCCTCTGGTTCTTATTGGTTGTCACGCGAAAACCTGATTGGTTTTCGTATTACACGCTGTATTGTCGCGCGCTGGTCGTGTCTCCTGCAAGTGTTCGAGTAAAAAATCTGCGAGATGATGTGCAGATCCCGGAAGAGCGCCGAAGTTGCCCGAAATGGACGCCGCCTTCAGCGAGCGCCAACGTACCGCTGCTATCGCAGCCTGGCCTCCTCAACGCGAGTCTCACGCGATTGCCACGCCGCCGACACTGAGACGGCCAGCAACGCGAAGAGGCTGGGTGACCGGCGGCAGCCTCAGCCTCTGCGTAGAGGTAGGTTGCGCGTCCTGAGTCCTCGTGCGGACGAATGGAAAGTCCCCGCGTTGCTCTACGGACCAGCACTTAAACGCGTTGCGGGGCGCCAGCGGACTGTCAAGCGTCCGAGTGTTGCTGCCCGAATTCTCGGCAGATAGGAGCGAAGGCTTCGTCCTGTCTGCCCCTTGGACAAGGGAGTTCGAAGGTCTTTTGTCATCGGCTTCTACCATGCGCCGCCAGGTGGCAGAGGTCGAGCGTCCGCCGATAGCGGAGGAAATGCTTTCGCCGCTTGGATGTACGATACTGCGCAGTAGCCTGACTCGAATCGACGTGGACACGCAGCCAGTGGGTGACAACGCGGGTGGATTGCTTAGGTCTTAGGTCCACATTACGTAGACTTTCCCTGTCCCTGTGGCCGCGACGCGTCCCGAAACGCGGAATCGGCCCAACCGTTGTTCAGCGCTTAATCGTCGGGGTCGCCGGCGGCGAGTTGACGTGGAGGCGGCATCGGTTTTCTGCCCTTCCAGGCACCCTCGCGGCGCCTCCATTGGCCTAAGGTTTAATTTTCAATTTCGCGGATACTGAAATTTGACGGAACAGTCAGTATCAGGCTGAATCACTCTGACCCTTTGCCCGGCCCTCCAACTATCAGTGCGCCATCCACCCGCGCGTCGCGCAATGAAAAGTTGCGCGCGCATTGGCAACAACGTCAGCGCCTTTTCAAAAGAAGGTTCGAGCGGATGGCCGATCTCGACGCCAAGCGGTCGAACAAGCATTTTCTTTTAGCGTCCGCTCAGGTCACGCAAAGCAGCCGCTCATCACTACACCTAGGCAGAATTATTCTTGCCCGCTGTCGCTAGCCGAGTCTTCCTCCTGATCGACATAGGCATTGAGGTACGCCGCGATTACGTCGCCATGACAAGGGAGAGGGGCGCAGAAACAACCCAATCGGTATCCGCGAAGTGAAAGCAGGGCTAAACGCCGCTCTGGGTCAGACAAGATATCTGCTTCGAAATGCTCCTTGTACTTTCGAATCACCTCGTCACGACTGGGCCCTTCTGGACCGCGCCCGATTTCATACGGATTCCCCCACCTGGTTCCACGACCGATATAGACATCGAATTCTTCATCGTTCTTCTTATTTCTGACCGTAGTGATCCGCAGTGGGACGATACGCAAATGTTTTTGAAGGAGGCGGGAAAAATAGATGATGTCGGCAAGGTCGCTGCCGCCCCAAAACACGACGACATGCGTGCAGGCGGCAACGAGACTCTTTGCGGCCATCCGTGTCCCAGCACGTTCTATACGGGTCGGTAGACCGCGCTCTTCAAAGTAATTCTGTGCGATGGACAGGTTATCTTGCACGACCACTACCGCTGCGTCAGATAGGCCACCGATAATTCGCTCCATCTTCTCCGCAAAAATTCGAGGGAAGACGAAGCCCTCGGAGAGGGCCACGAGCAGGGTGGTTTTGCTTGATGTAGTCATGAAATGCAGTTAGCAAAGATGCGCTATTCTCAACCTATTGTCCCATCGAGTGTTGAGGTATTCAGCCGCAAGTCGACGATGGCAATGATGTGGCTTGTCTTCGCTGCACAGCATACAACCGCGATCGAACAGGTCGATGTCGAGGTTGCTTTCCACGCGACGTTTTGCAAGCAGTTCAACATATGCGTCGGCGTAGCGATCCCAATCCAGTTCTCTGGCTTGGTAGCGCTTCAACATGTCCTTTTCCGGGGCAAGTTCTCGAAGTTCGACGTACTCGGTTCCCATCAGTTCCGACAGGAAGAATTTCAGGTCGGCCCTCTTAGCAAAACCGGCGAGCTGCGAAATGTTGTTGAGGCGCACGTCCAGCACCGTTCGCACTTCGGCCTTACGCAGCAGGCCGAAAAACTTTTCCGCGGACTTGTTGGTGAATCCAATCGTTGCTACGTCCATATGCTCCTTTCTTCCTTCCGCTCGGCGAGCTGTGATGTGCGGGCTCAGGCTAGCCTGATGACCCCGGCCACCAGTTTGTAACGGTAATAGACTTGGCCGCCGTTCGGGTTAAACGGCATCGCCAGGCTGATGCAGACTAAGCATACGCCGAGGTTGTACGCACCGATTCCACGTGGCTGGAACTCTGCCTTGACGACAGGATCAGTCACAGTCAGCCAATAACGAATGCCGCGATACTCAAATCTTGCCTGTACCTTAGTAGTGCCGACGTGAAAGCCCGCGATCACATCGATTTCCAGTTCCGGCACCCGAACAAGCAGGAGTGAACCCGGCCGGGCGTCGGCGGTCACGTTCGGAATTTCGTCGTTTAGTCCGGCGTACGTATCGCCGGCATTTTCGAACAATGTCTCGGGATTTTCCACCAGGCCAACCATATCGGCCGGCTGGTATTGACCAACTTTAACCCAGCGTTGCGTCGAGTCGACGAGCCAGTTTTCGGTCTGGCAACCGGCTGGTCGATGTTCCACTAAATGCACGTCGAGGATGTCGAGAATATGGGGGGAAGTCCAATCGCCGTAGGCTTGCTCGCTGAATAGAAGTGCATCTTCATCACCCGTACCGATCGGCCTGACCCATCCTCCGAGGACATTGCCCGGAAGTATCTCTCGGCCTGCCACGCAGTGAGCACCACGCTTGGTTGAATTTGCGAAGCAAATGATTCGTTTAGTTACCACCTCAGCCCCATTTCATTTTTTATTGTGCGGAAAATCGTCGCGGGTGAACGTATAATTTTTTGTAAGTGTAGCATTTTCCGCTTCGGCGAGTTCGTGCCGCTTGCTCGGTAAAGAATACACTTTCGTGTTCAGAAATTTGCTCGTTAGAGGCAGCACGTAGGCCTTACGGTGATAGGTATGTCAGACCGGTGCAGGGTCTGCGAACCGTCAAACTTGCTGGGAAGCGGGCGTTAGATGCGCAGTTGCGAAGGTCTCCAAGTGGCCGGGTTAAGGCAGTACCCTGGTAGTTTCTAGCCGGCAAGCGGCCATTGAGCGAACGCTTGCAGGACCTTGGCTATCGAAACTGGATGGCGACCGATCCATGGCTTAAGACCATCAGGTTGCCGTTGGAAAACCGTGCCAACCTTTATTTGCTTTTTCCGCGGATATGAGAATTCGATGGGTCGGTCGGTCCCCAGTCGGATCCTCAAGATAGTTGGATCGCTTCCCATCTTTGGGAGTAAGCCCGCTCATCGCGGCCAGTGGTGGGCGCAGCGCAGCTAAGGGCGACACGCTTAGAGCGTGTCGACGCCATCAGTTCACCGTCGGCGCATCGCCGAGGGCTTCATGGAGCCTCTTCCCACTTGTCTCCAAAACCTCGACTACAGCATCAGACATCTCGCGGAGAGGAGCCTGTCTAATGGCCTCGGCGGCCGTGAGCATCACGCTCGCGCCCTCCATCGAGACGATTGCAAAATTGACGAGTGCGCGCAGCCGTGCAATCTCTTGTTCTTGATCCATGGTCTATCCAAGCAATTGAGCGAAGGGGTTGTCACCATTCTTTTTCCCGCCCCCCGCCACCTTCGATCTGTCAGCGGGCGACATGCCGAACTTTCCGAGCAGGGCCTCCAAGCGAGCCAGCTTAGCGGCCGTGAAGTCCGCCCAATTGACGCGCGAATCGGCTAGCAGCCGCGCGGCGAGCTCGACCGTAATGCGATCAGAGGCTGTGAGTACATCCCGTGGCGCGCCGCTCGCGATGTCGTTCCATGCAGCAAGCTCGGCATCAGAAAAATATGCGGGAGGATCGCCGAGCGGACCAGAAGCGTCGGGCTCTTCACGCCGCCGGTTCGGATTCCGTTTGTACGCGCCGCGTATTTCCAAGACTTTGGCTGGCGTGCGTGGACGCGCCATAACTACCTCTCCCTGCAGATGCGAGCGATGTCGCGCTGTATGAGCCCGTTGACCAGTTGCTCGCACGGGCAGGGCAAGCAAGTTTTTTCAATTTTTTCTGCCTAAATTTTGAGCAAATTCGTCGCAATCAAAAATCACTTCTTATTTTAATCAATCACTTACGTGTAGCAACTCAAACTTGAATTTTGTGGATTTAAAAATCCGGCGGAATGGTCGGTCCCGGTCGGATTCGGCCTAGAAATTCGAAGCCCCCTACCCTCTGTCAACGCACTATGGAGACTCTGAGCAGGCGCTACACGACTCCCGCGCACCCAAAGGCAGGCTGACACGGCAACGTCGAGGACGTCAGCGGGTTGTCGCGCGGAAGTTTCCGCCCTGTGACAGTCGCGACGAATCGAATGCAGTTTGCGATATTCATCGGGGTGCGATGCTACATTCGCTGCTACGTCGGACCTTGTACGTCAAAGTGCTCGTTGTCCGAAGGCAACCGACCGTTTCAACAACCGATTGCCCATGCGAGCGAAAAACGTTTTATGGCGCAATCGGGGAGTTTGTTGCCGATGCTTAAGCCGACGACTGACTCCCCGCGTCGACTTCCGTAGTCGACCCTCACCGGCCCCTCGCAGGGCGATAGGTCGGACGTCGCCTCTTCAAGAGAACGGCCAGTCGCAGATATCAGCTCAGATCGCCCGATACGGGCCTTCGCACTCAACGGAACCGCGCATCACGCATCGCATCTACCAGGCATACGAATACCCTTCCATCGAGGACCCCGGCCACAGTCCGCCGCAGAAAGCGCCCGCGCGCCTTAGCAGGCGCGCAGCGATACACGGCATAGTAAAGTTAGCCAGACATCGCTCGATGAACAAGCCCAACCGTCCGACTACAAGTCTCACGTAGCCGCGCGTTCGGGCACCCTCGCCAACAATGGCCCCAGCCCCTCCGCCACGGTCAAATGAGATATCACGGCGTCACGTAGCTTCTGGTACGGAAGCCCGGCGATCATCGCAGTCTGAATCGCCGCGAGCACTTCGCCTGCTTCCGAGCCGATCATCGTAAAGCCGAGGATGCGGTCGTATTCCGCGCCAACGAGCACTTTCATGAAGCCCTGCGTTTCGTCCGTCGCTTCGGTGCGCAGCACGTTGCTCATCGGTAACGTCGCATGGCGCACAGCGATCCCCGCCCGTTGCGCATCGGTTTCGTTGAGACCAACTCGCGCCAGAGGCGGATCAGTGAAAAGCGTGTACGGAATCAGCCGGTCACCCGTGCTGCGATGTCCGCCTGCCATGTTGTCGCGCACGATCCGGAAATCGTCGACGGAGACATGCGTGAACTGCGGGCTTCCCGCCGCTTCGCCAATCGCCCAGACGTCGTCGGCCGATGTCTGAAGGCGATCGTTCACGCGAATATAGCCGCGCTCGTCGATCTGCACGCCCGCCAGGTCGAGGCCGATATCAACCGTGTTCGGCACGCGTCCCGCCGCGACGAGAATGTCGCTGCCCTCCACGGTATGTTCACCCGAAGGCGTCCGCACGACCACACGTACATGCGTTCCGGAATGACCTTCGACGCGGATTGTCTGCGCGTCGAGTATCACGTCGATGTCTTCCGCCCGGAGGATGCGCAGCATCTCTTCGCCAACGTCCGCGTCCTCTCGGGCCATCAGGCGCGCGCCGCGCTCGACGACCGTCACGCGGCTCCCGAACCGCCGATACGCCTGCGCCATCTCCACGCCGATGTAACCGCCGCCCAACACTATCAGATGCGGCGGCACGCGATCGAGCTCCAGCGCGCCGATGTGCGTCAGTGGGTCGGCCGCCTGCAGGCCGGGCACGACCGGAATCGCGGCGTGCGTGCCGACGTTCACCACGACCTGATTACCGCTGAGCGTACGGGTGCCACCATCGTTGAGCCGCACTTCGATGGTCTTAGGCCCGACGAACCGACCGACGCCCATGATGAGTTCCGCACCGCTCGACGCATACGCCTGCACGTGAAACGCCGCCTCCCGCTCCACCATGCCGCGCTTGCGATCGCGAACCTTTGCCATGTCGACGCTGACCGGTCCCGTCATCGCGCCGAAATCAGCGGCATGCCGCGCCAGATGCGTGACACGCGCGCTCCAGATTTCGTTTTTGCTGGGGAGACAGGCGACGGCGGGACAGGAGCCTCCGACCCATTGCCGCTCGACCACGGCGACACGCTGTCCGGCGCGCGCCAGATGCCACGCCAGAAGTTTGCCGCCCTGGCCGCTGCCGAGAATCAGCGTATCGAACTGTTCAATCTGAGACATGACTTTCTCCAATGTGCTGACGGATGAAATGATCGATCACTCGACGGCCGGAAAATCGACGTCGGTATCGTTGATTCGATTAAACGTGTTGGTGAAGATCGTCATCGCAATCGCGAGCGAGATGTCCGCCAGTTGCGTGTCGCTGTAGCCCGCCGCGCGAATGGCGGCGAGCTCGTCTTCGTCGACCTTACCGCGCGTCGTTTGCAGCGTCCGCACGAAGCGGATCAGCGCATCGCGCTTGATATCGCCCGTCGGCTGGCCGGTGCGAATCTGCTTGAGCGCCGGTGGCGTCAGACCGGCCATCTTGCCAAGCATCACGTGCGCGGCCACGCAGTAGTCACAGCCGGTCAGTTCGCTGATGAGCAGCTTGATGGTCTCCAGATCCTGCTTGCTCAGACTGCTCGACGCTAGCGCGCCTTCGGCGTCCAGCGCGGCATTCAAGGTCACGGGCGCGAGATGACCGAGCGCCGCGAACAGATTCGGCACGCCGCCGCCTGCGATCTTGCGAATCCGCGCGTAAGCATCGGCGGTGTTGCCGGTTGCATCGGAGAGTGCGGGAATAGCGATACGACTCATGGTGAACCTCGTTGGGTGGTGGTCAGGAGCCACCACTTTAGGTTCGCTGGATGAGATTGTTGAGTCGCAAAACATTCAATATCATGCTCGAAAGTATCATACGGAGATGAGCATGGCGCTTTCGATCGACTGGCTTAGCCGTCTGCTCGGCATGATGACCGTGCGCGGTCAACTGGAACTGCGGTGCTCGTATGGCGCGCCGTGGGAAGTCATTTACGCCGATTCGGACGAAGGCGAAATGCCCTATCACATCGTGCTGGGCGGATCGGCCATTCTGGAGACGCCCGGCGCGGGCAAGCCGCAGCCGCTCGGCACCGGGGATATCGTGCTGCTCGCGCACGGATCGGCGCACACGCTTCGCGACGGCAGCGGCGCGCGGCCGAAGCCAGCCCGCCAACGCGCGGTCATGAACCTGACCGTCAGCGAAAACAAGGGCACGGGGGAGCATCTGGACATGCTGTGCGGACGCATCGTGCTCGCGCCGCCGCATGACCGCTTCGTGCGGGCGTATCTGCCCGGACGGCTCGTCGTGCGCACGGCGACGTCGAGAGGCGCGGGACCGGGCGGCGCATCGAATCAGTTGAATGGTCTCGTCGCGCTGATGCGGGCGGAATCGATCGCGGACAATCTCGGTGGCCACGCGATGATGAACGCGCTGTCAGCGGCGCTGTTTGCACTGACCTTACGCGCCAGCACGGAGTCCGACGAAGCCCCCCCCGGGCTACTGGCGCTCGCAGGGGATTCGCGACTGTCCCCGGCGCTGGAGGCGATCTTCACCGAACCAGCGCATGACTGGACGCTGCTCGATCTGGCGGCCTTATGCAATATGTCGCGAGCCACGTTGATCCGTCAGTTTCAGACGAAGGTCGGACGTTCGCCTAGCGATCTGCTGATCCATGTACGCATGGCGCTGGCGGCGAACGAGCTGAAAAAGCCTGGCGTGTCGACCGAAGCCGTGGCCGAGACGGTCGGGTATCAGTCGGTGGCCGCGTTCAGGCGCGCGTTCAGTCAGCAGTTCGGCGTGACGCCTGCGCTCTGGCGGCGCACGCATGCGCAGACGCGGCAGGACTAGACGGGCTGCCGCGCGATACATCGGTAACTTCGCTCGCTACATCGCGAGTTTCAATCCGGCTTCTGGCGCGATGTCGCGGTAGGCGCCAAAGGTCAAGCATCCGTCCAGCCTTTGGCTTCTTTTCTTCAGACCGATTTGACCTCGCCGCCGTCCATGCGCAGCGCGCTGCCGGTCATCCAATTGGCCGCGGGCGAGACGAGGAACGCCATCAACTCCGCGATTTCTTCCGGCGTGCCGTAACGCGCGATGCCGGCTTCTTCGGGGAAACGCGCCGTCGCTTCTTCCACGGTCATGTCGTGCAGGGGCGCCCAGTGCTCGAGATATGAGCGCCGACGGCCGGTCATCACTGGGCCGGGAAGGACGCTATTGACCTGCACGCCATCCGCGATGCCGCGATCGGAAAACGCTTTCGCCAGCGCGACGATTGCCGCGTTGATCGTACCGACGGCCGCATACGGCGCCTTCGGAAACAGCGCGGAATTCCCCGACATCAGCACGACCGATCCGGACGACTGCTTGAGCGACGGCCATGCAGCGACCGTCAGCCTGCGCGCGCCATGAAGCTTCAGGCCGAGGCCGGCGTCCCATTGTTCGTCGGTCATGTCGAACAGGTCGATCTGCGGCACCGCGCCCGCGATATTGAGCAGCGCGTCGATGCGGCCGAACGCGGCGAGCGCTTCGTCGACGACGTGTTGCGCGGCTTCGGGCCGTGCGAGGTCGATGTCGATCTCGATCGTCTTTGCGCCGGCCTTCTGAACCGCGTCGGCGGTCTCTTCGAGATTGGCGCGATTACGTGCGACGAGCACGATCGAATCGAAATCGCGTGCGAGGCGGATCGCCGTCGAGCGCCCGATCCCCTGACTCGCGCCCGTGACAATGGCGGCTTTAGTGGCCATGTGGTTTCTCCCGGCTCAATGAACGACGACCATCTTGCCGTTCGCTTCGTTGGCTTCCATCACCCGATGGGCTTCGTGAATTTCGTTGAACGAGAACACGCGCGAGGGCTTCGCATTGAAACGGCCCGCCGCGATATCCGCTGCAATGGACTGCAGCGGCACATCCGAAAGCGGAAAGCCCGGCGTGCCGAACACGAAGCTGCCGAAGAAGGTCAGATACACGCCGCTCGACATCTGCAGGAGCGGGTTGAAATCCGGGATCGGCACCAGTCCGCCGAGCCAGCCCGCAAGGCACGCGCGCCCGCCGCGCCGGAGCATCGCGAGCGAATCAAGAATCGTACTGTTGCCGACGAGGTCGAGCACGGCATCGATATGGTTCGCTTCCGCGATCCGCTTGCTGAGGTCCGGTCCTTCGAGTTCGACGCGCGACACGCCCATTGCTCCGAGCTTCGCGAAGCGCTCGCGGCTGCGCGTCGTGGCGATTACTTTCGCACCTGCGTTGACGGCGAGATTCACCGCCGCTTGCCCCAAAGACGACGTTGCACCGCGAATCACCACGGTTTGTCCTTCCCTGATTTCAAGGTTGCGGAACAGGGTCGTCCACGCCGTCGCATAGCTTTCGGGAATCGCCGCGAGTTCGGCCCATGGCAGATCGGATTCGATCAGCGCGACATTCGACGCCGGCGCGCGCGTGAACTGCGCATAGCTGCCGTTGATGGTGCGCCCGAGCCCGCCCATCAGCGCGGCCACTTTCGCGCCGACGGGAAACTCGCCGCCCGGACACGACTTCACGATGCCCACGCATTCGATGCCGCTCACCTTCGCCGCTTCGGCCCATTCGCCGCGCCGCATGTGCATCTCGGCGTGATTAATGCCGAATGCCTTGATCTCGATGACGACATGCCCTTCCAGCGGTTCTGGCTCCGGAATCTCTGCATAGACGAGGCTGTCGAGACCGCCGAACTTTTCGAGGACGATTGCACGCATGATGTTCTCCTTTGGTAGATGAACGCGGTAATGTGACCGCGCTTTAGTCAGCGAGGAATTCGTTGATGGCTGCCGCGATCTGCGCCGCGTGCGTTTCGAGCGCGAAGTGGCCCGTGTCGAAGAAGCGCACATCCGCATGCGGAATGTCGCGCTTAAATGCTTCCGCGCCCGGCGGCAGGAAAAACGGATCGTTCTTGCCCCACACGCCGAGGAATTTCGGTTGATGCTCGCGGAAGTACGCCTGGAACGCAGGATAGAGCGCGACATTGCTGCCGTAATCGCCGAACAGATCGAGCTGCACTTCGTGCGCGCCGGGACGGTTCATGTAGTAGTCGTCGAGCGAGTAGCCGTCGGGCGAAACAGCAGACTCGTCAGGCACGCCGTACGTGTATTGCCACTTCGTCGTTTCCTTCGTGAGGAACGGGCGCAGTGCATCGCGATTGGCCTGCGTCTGCTCCTGCCAGTAGGCGCGGATCGGATTCCAGCCGTCGCTCAGTCCTTCCTCATACGCGTTGCCGTTCTGCGAAACGATGGCCGTGATGCGCTCCGGATGCTTCAGCGCGAGGCGGAAGCCCGTCGGCGCGCCGTAATCGAAGACATAGACGGCGTAACGGTCGAAGCCGATCACTTCTGTAAAGCGGTCGATGACGCCGGCGATGTTCGCGAAGGTGTACGCAAAGCTGTCGCGGCTCGGCATGTCGGAGAGACCAAAGCCCGGAAGGTCCGGCGCGACGATATGAAAGCGGTCGGCCAGCAGCGGAATCAGGTCGCGAAACATGTGGCTCGAACTCGGAAAGCCGTGCAGCAAAAGTAGCTTCGGCGCGTCTGCAGCACCGGCTTCGCGATAGAACACATTGAAGCCGTCGACGTCGATATGGCGATGAGCAATAGCGGACATGGTCGTTTCTCCCGGGGTGAGGTGGTTTCGTTGAGTAACTGCTAAAATCGTTTTAGGGAGGTTACAAAGTGTCGACGTAACTTGTCAAGACGTTTTTTAGCGGTTACGATTAAGTCATCGTAGAAACACGCCTGGCTAAAAAAATGGAATACCGCTCACTTCCCGCGATCTTCGTGGCCGATGCGCCCGGCCTCGATTTCCTCAACTCGATCGCGACGCCGGTCGACGAACCCGTCGACTGGATCGCGGACGGCGAAGGCCTTCTGTCATGGCTCGAACAGGCGCAACTGGTGCCCGCCGAGGTGCTTGCGCACATGCGTTCGCAAACCGCGCCCGCCGAGCTGGACGAGATCGCGGCCAAGGCGCGCGGCCTGCGCGAATGGTTCAGATCGTTCGTGCAGGAGAGAAAGGGGCGGCCGCTCGCGACGAAGGACCTGAGCGAACTCGAAGCGTTGAATGGCGTGCTACAGCGCGACGAACAGCACGGCGCGATCGTCGACGAGGGGAGCACGCCGAGCGGCCTTGCATTCAAGATGCAACGCCGCTACACGACGCCCGAGTCGCTGCTGATGCCGATCGTCGAGACGCTGGCGAAGCTCGTGTGCGAACAGGACTTCACGTACGTCAAGGCGTGCGAGGGCCCGAAGTGCACGTTGCTGTTTGCCGATCACACGCGTGGGCATGCGCGCCGCTGGTGCAGCATGGCCATCTGCGGGAATCGCGCGAAGGTGGCTGCGCACCGCGCGCGGCTCAGGATAGGAAAGGGCGGTTGAGCCTTAGCGTTCGATCCGGATGTTCAATGGAGGGAAAGAGCATGAATCACATCAAGGCGATTGCGTTAGATCTCTACGGCACGCTGTTCGACGTGCATTCGGTCATCGATCAGTGCGAGCAGCGGTATCCGGGACGCGGGCGCGAGATTAGCAGGATCTGGCGGCAGAAGCAGCTGGAATATACGTGGTTGCGCAGCCTCATGAATCGCTACGTTACCTTCGAGCATGCGACGGAAGATGCTTTGCGCTATACGGCGCAGCATCTGAAACTCGACCTGGACGACGACACGCAGGCGGCACTTTGCGACGCGTATCTGAAGCTGCGGCCCTTTCCCGAAGTCCCGGAGGCGCTCTTGCGGCTCAGGGAGCGCGGCCTCGGGCTCGCGATTCTCTCGAACGGCTCGCCGCATTCCATCGGCTCCGTGGTCGGCCATGCGGGATTGCGCGATCGATTTGATCATCTGCTGAGCGTCGATCCAGTGCGCATCTACAAACCGCACGATCGCGCCTACGAACTTGCTGAATCGGCATTCGGTCTTTCGCGCGCGTCGATTCTCTTCGTCTCGTCGAATGCTTGGGACGCGACCGGCGCGCGGCATTTCGGCTTCCCGACTGCGTGGGTCAATCGCAGCGACAATACGTTCGAGGAAATGGGGCAACGGCCGGACTGGGAACTGTCCGGCCTCGATGCGTTGCTCTATCTCTTTGACAAGGCGTAATCAGGCTCGGTCGCGCGTTGCTTGCGTCATCACCGCGGCGAAGTTCGCTGTCTCAGATTCGCTCATAAGTCCTTTTGGTCGGTGAACCGTGGCACAAGCACCAAACACAGGAGTCGCTACGTTACCCGTCACTCCGAGCGTCTTTGACCGCTTCCGGTTCCTCATTATGCTCACTCGGCGACGCCCCGCGATGAAGCGAGCACGTGGCGGTCGCGCATCGTCCAAGTATGCCGTGTGCGGAGCGCCTCCCCACGCACGTTTCTTGTCGCACATGCTATTTTCACCCTTCGTGCTAAGAGAACAAAAGGCCCTATGCCAATCGCTTTTCTTCGTGGTCTGACTTCACCGGACCGAACCGATCAAGGGAATCGGCGGCTTGGCTGTACCCTGAGCTTTGTGGCCGGGGCGACGAATGCGGGGGGATTTCTAGCCGTTGGACAGTACACGTCTCACATGTCCGGTTTGGTGTCCTCGATCGGCGATAATGCCGTACTCGGTCAAACTACACTCGTCCTATCAGCTGCATGCGCTCTGACGTCCTTCGTTTCGGGCTCGGCGACGGCGGCGATCCTTATCAACTGGGGACGCCTGCGCCTCGTCAGTAGCATTTATGCGACGCCGCTGCTGCTCGAGGCCGCGCTTCTTGTCGCCTTTGCGCTAGTCGGATCACATCTTTTGACACACAGGATGCTGGACACTTCCCTCACCGTGGCCCTCCTCTGTTACGTCATGGGACTGCAGAACGCCATGATTACGAAGATCTCGAAAGCTGAAATCCGCACCACGCACGTGACCGGACTCATTACCGATATCGGCATTGAAATTGGTAAAGGGTTGTACTGGAATCGGGGCCGTACCTCGGATCGATCACACTATGTTCGTGCCAACCGCCCGCGACTTTACTTGCTGAGCTCTTTGCTAGCCATGTTTGTGCTGGGCGGCTTTGCGGGAGCGATCGGTTTCTCGCATTTCGGCTTTCTCGCAGCGCTTCCTCTAGCGAGCCTACTGATAATGCTCACACTGGTGCCGGTCATCGACGATATTGGCGCAATCCGGCGGCGCGGCCGTCCTTGATCCCCAAGCAAAATGCAAGAGACCGGCGTCTGCGAAGAGCTACACGCCCCGCGACCGCCTCATTGGACAACCTGCAGTCCAGCGCTACGGCCCCTCACACGTCCAAAAGACCTGAAACATTCGGGTCTACGCGTCTTCTGCCCAGTAGATTTGAGCTGTGAAAACGTCGCGCGCCAGCTCGTGATACTCCTGCGCGAAGAGACTGGTTGCTCCGCTTTAGCCGCCCACCTTTGCTGCACGCCGCCTGGCATCCATCATTCCGCCGTCGTGAGCGTCGTTTTCCGTCTCGAAACGAAGCGCGCTATTGTGCTGCTTTTCGATGATCTCCCGCCCGTTGTGGTGGACCTCGACCACCGCGTAGGTGTAACCACCGCCGCGCAAGGGTTGGACGGCAATATGAAATTCGAGGTCACCCACTCTGATCGGATCGCTTGTCATAGCAGCCTCCGGATGTGAGCCCAGATTGTAGCAACGGCGCCGCGTTGTGCCACTTCTTGGCCGGACGTCTCATACTTGCAGCTCTAGATTCCGCAAGGGAGACGTGTCATGGACCTCAGCGATGAAAAAGCATTCCTGGTCAAGGCTGATATTGACATCGAACAAGCCCACAGGCGAATCTTCCGACAAAGCGAGATCGTCAACGAGCTCCAACAGGACGGTCACGACACGAAAAGCGCCATCACGCTACTGGCAACGCTTCAGGAAACTCTAAACGCAATGATTGAACATCGACGGCTCATCATTGAGCATATCGAGCGACTTGAGCGCGAAGAAAAGGGTCCGTCACGATGACGACCAATGTTCTATACGGCCCACGCGTGGCCGCCAGGACGAGACTGCCCCTGCGAGACTGCCCCTGCTTTAGTCTACCGTCGCTCGTCGGTTCCTAGAGTGGCGCGAGCCCGTGTCAGGGGCATGAGCGAGCGTTTCAAACACAGCAGAACCAGTCGCGAGTGCTCCGGCGATTGTGCCTCACGGGCCTGACCTGGCAGCCGCTCGGTTTGCGCCTCAATCTGGCGATGACACTCAGCGATCTGCGCATCTATTAGTTCGGAGTTCATTTGCTGGCTCACGCTGTTTAGTCCGATGCGGTTGCTCAAGCATAGCTAGCACCATGCCACAGTTGGACGACCGACAGAGAAGGCGAGTTCGTGGGTGACGCGCGCTTTAAAGTCCGGGGCACTAAGACCATAAAACGCTTCGCCGCAAGGACAGGCAAAATTTCAACCGCTGCAAAGTGCCGTTCGAATGGCGCGGGAAGGTTTCCGGCAAATTTTTGCGGCGCGCCGCACCCTCATCAGGAAGCTGAAATGCTGCGTTTGAGGGCCCGTCAAACCCGTCGCGGTCCACCACACGCGAACCAAATCAACTCTGAGGCCGTCCAGCCGTGGAACTGCATGCGCTCGTCGTCGGCGAGCAAGGCATCCAGACTCCTTATAAAAGCGGCGCAATGCGCCACGTTGCCACCGTCGAACGGAGCACCGAAGGATGCTGCGACCGTGATTTCCGCCGCGCCCTTTACGGATTCGTAAAATTGTCGGGCTTCGAGGGGTCCATGGAAATATTTCATGTCCCGCATATCGGCAGATCGCGCTCGGCCTTTAGGAGCGCGGACTCAACGATTGCTCGTTCGGTCCGTATTGCCTGCTCATCCCTAACCAAGCGATACAGAGGTGATTACAGTGGGCATATTGGCCGAGATCAAGCGGATCTAGTTCCGCGAGAAGATCTCGCGGCGCGAGATCGCGAGGCGCACGGGCCCGTTCCGAAACACTGTACAGCGGCCTGCGTCCGACGAGTGCCGTCAAGCCGAAGTGTCCAAAGCTGCGTCAGTCCGAGCGTTATTGATGACCGGGGGCGCTGCTGATTGGTTGGCTCCGCGTTGACAGTCAACGGCCGGAGTGCAACCGCCGCACCGCGCGGCGGTTGCTGTAGGAAGCGATCCGCGGCGAAGGAAATGCGGCAGCTACGGTTACATCCATACGTTGTTCCGCGTTGGCACGCGGAGCAGCCCGAAATGCCACGAAGCTCCATCAAATTTCCGGCATCGCGGTGATGTTTCAGAACCGCAATGAACGAGATACTTGATGCGCAGGAGGAGTCCTGATGTGTGCCGTCGACTGCACAGCGTCAGCCCTCTATTCTGAGCGCAAGGCGAATGAAGCGTAGGAATTCCTCAACACGGACTGGCTTTTCAACGACGAAATCGACAAGGCCCTTGGTATCAATATTACGCGCAGCCGACCAGAGAAGGATTGTCACCCCATCGAATACAACATCTGCGCGGATGGCGCGGCAGAATTCAATCCCGTTCATTCCAGGCATCATATAGTCGCAAACGATAATGTCCGGTAAATGCGACCGTGCCTTAGCTAGTCCATCCCGCCCACTCGGCGCAGTGGTTACTGCCATAGCCTCCATGTCGAGCATCATCGACCACGCAGTCAGGACGTCTGGCTCATCGTCCACGAGCAGTATTCTGATAGATCGGCCGTCAGCTGTCGGACTTGGAAACACAGAAACCTCGTACTGAAGCGTTGGTTTCTGAACCGCGCAATGTTCATGCCGAAAGCCTGTCAAGAGTTCCTCCATTTAATCGATGGTGATTTCGTGAGATGAGTAGGCGCGTTCATTTTCTGAAACAAACATCTACGGTCGTAAATCGCCAGCCTTTTAAGCCGCGGTAATCAGGGGCGCTGCCTTACTGAAGCGAGGCAAATGGCAGCGTTCATCTTCGAAGCGGACGCTGCGAATACCGTGGACGCGAAGCGTCCATGGGGCACCTTGAGACTCTCGCGGTGGACTCGCGATTCGCTCTTCCCAACGCCGCAGGCGCAACGTGGATTCACGACGCCTGCGAGTATGTCGCTCGTGATGAGTCAGGTGCCTTCGATAGGGCGTTCTCAGTGCCACCCCCGAGTGCGACAAGCAGTGCGGCTCGGTTGATCAGCCGACTGAAGCGATTTTGAGTAAGGGCCTCGTGCGCCTCTCGCAAGGACTGCTGGCTTCGCAACCACGGCTGTGCGTCCGTTTCACCGGCATCGAATCGCACCTCGGCGAGGCGCACCGCTTGGCGAGACTTTTCAAACTGCTCCTGCAGCTGAGCCTGCTCACGTTCAAGCTGAGCAGTAGCCGTCAACCTGTCTTCGACCTGCGCGAGAGCAACATAGATTGTCTTGCGAAATACGAGCGCGGCTTCTTGAAATTCCGATTGCGAAACTCTGATTCTCAGTTGCGTTCGGTTCCATTCGACAAAGGGCAACGCAATCGCTACCCCTGCGTTGGCCACGGGGTTGGCCAAGAAGCGCGCGAGGCTTGCGCTTGATTCACCCATCGAACCCGTGAGCGTGAGAGACGGATACAAGCTGGCACGGGCAACATCGACATCCGCTAGCGTCTTCCGCAGTCGCCATTCCGCTTCACGCACGTCAGCGCGACGGTGGATAACGTCTGCTGGCATGCCTGCAGCTACCGGCCAGAGGGACTGGCGGACTAGTCGACCCGGGATGTCAACCGCCGCTTCGGGCGGACCGCCCAACAAGATCGCAAGCGCGTTCCGATTCTCCACCAGCTCCTTATCAAGTCGCTCAATGGTCGTGTTGACGGCAATCGCGTTCTGCTGAGCTTGGACAACGTCGATCTTGGAAACGCTTCCAGCCTCGTATCGTGCCTGCACCATCGCTAAAGTCCGCTTGGCGTAAGCTAACCGATCTTTCGCAAGAGTCATGCACTCGTTGAGCAAACCCAGCTTCCAGTACTTCTCCAAAGTTTCGCTAATTATCTTAAGTCGGACCCATTCCTTGTCACTTTCCACAGCCTTCACATTCAAGTTTGCTGAGTCACGCTCCGCTGCTAGCCTCCCGCCAATGTCTAAGTCGTAACCCAGCGTCGCGGTCACGTCTCCTCCGCGCGAACGCATACGGCCCATCGTGAAAGACTCCGTGCCCCAACGAACGCTGCCGCCTAATCTGACGTCCGGTGTCAAATTAGTCGACGTGGATGCCGCCATCAATCGCGCTTCACGCAGGCGGTTAGCCGCTATCAGCAGATCAGTGTTAGATGCTAGGACACGGCGAACTAGCCGATCGAGGCCGTCATCGCCGAACTCCTGCCACCAATCAGCCGCGACAAACGCTCCATCGACCGCAGTTGGAGCATTCCATTTTGCTGGGAGCTCTGCGGGCGGGACCCATGGCGTTTGGTTCACGGCACATCCACCCACAAGAATGGCAATACTCAAAAAAGAAGCCCTCCTAGACCATTCGCAAAGTCTCATCAGCTGGCCATCAATCATGTGCAAGTGCATCGATAGGGTCGAGCCGAGCAGCACGACGAGCCGGCATCAAACCGAAAACAACGCCAACAAGCGTCGAGGACGCGAATGCTGTCGCGGCGGTGATCGGGGATTGCAACATCTTCCAGTCATTGGCAAGGTAGGAGACACATTCACTCAATCCGAGAGACAGAACCAGACCTATCAATCCGCCCGAAACACACAGAAATACAGCCTCAGCGAGGAACTGCTGCAATATATCGTTTCGGCGAGCTCCTACCGCTATGCGGATCCCGATTTCCCGGGTGCGCTCTTTGATTGAGACTAGCATCATGTTCATAACGCCAATTCCTCCTACAGCAAGCGTTGTGATCGCGACAAAAATCATCAAAATGCTCATGATGTGCTCCGTCTTATTAAAAACCTTTGCGAAACTGTTAGCGTTGAACGTAGAGAAGTCTTTACGACCATGACGCTGCACAAGAACATCGCTAAGACGTGCTTCCGCATCGTCAGTATGTTGGCCGTTCCGCACACGGACCACTATTCGATCAGGAAGTTGACGCCCAATTATTCGAGTGTTGGCGGCAAGAATTGGTATCCAGACGTTTAATTCGTTCGGGTCAGAGAACACGCCGCCCTTCTCCTCAACGATTCCAATTACTCGAGCTGGTACATTGTTGATTAAGATCACACTGCCAATGGCTTCTCCGTACCGACCGAACAACTTTTTTTGCGCTCGATCACTGATGACTGCCATCTGAGAATTTTTTTCGGCCGCGCTCTCACTGAACCCAGTGCCTTTCAGAAAGCTCAAGCCCCGAACTCGAAAATAATCCTTATTGACACCTCGGAGTTCTCCGCGGGCGTGAGCGCCGTCATGCTGTAGCAGGACCGACTGCTCAATCTCGGGAGAAACGCTATCGACGTCGTTTTGCATCGATAAGAGATCTACATCTGCAAGCGTCAAAGATTTTTTCGAGGATGCGTCTGTGTTGTTTGAGTCCACGCCTGGCCAAAACGTGATCGTGTTTGTCCCCAACGACCGGATCATGTCCAGTGTGCGTTTCTGTGCACCCATGCTTAGCGCAACAATCGACACTACCGCCGCCACGCCTATCACGATTCCGAGCATGGTGAGGGCACTACGCAGCCGATTCTTCGCTAAACTTTTTAAAGCAATCCCGATGCTAGCCTGCAGACAAGCAGCAGAAATTCTTCGAGACCCAACGTGGCAAGAGGGAGCATCAGCAGTCGGCTCAGCTCTTTCCGCCGTGATCGCCGAAATCGTACAATCCGAATTTTCAGACGATGATCTGCCGGCGCAGATCGCCGTTGCCTTGCGCGTCACCTTGTCATCAACAATGGCGCCTTCTTCAATCTTTACGATTCGATGCGCGTGCTCGGCGACTTGTTCGTCATGAGTGACCATGATCACGGTGTGACCCTGACGATTGAGTGCGTTGAATATGTCCATCACCTCGTGCGCGCTCTTTGCGTCCAACGCACCCGTGGGTTCATCAGCCAAGAGTACGGCTCCGCCGTTCATTAGAGCTCGCGCGATACTCACTCGCTGCTGCTGACCACCCGAAAGCTGATTCGGACGATGCGCGGTCCGATGACCTAAGCCGAGGCGAATCAAAAGGTCTCCGGCCCGCGACCGTCTAACGACGGAAGGAGTTCCCGCGTAGACGGCTGGCACTTCGACGTTCTCCAACGCATTCAATTGGGGAAGAAGGTTGTATCGCTGAAAGATAAAGCCGAAATATTCTCGCCGGAGCAGTGCTAACCTTTCACTATCTGTATCAAGGACACTTTGACCGTCCAGCCTGTAAGTGCCGGCACTTGGACGCGAGAGGCATCCGATGATATTCAACAGCGATGTCTTTCCCGATCCAGACGTCCCTACAATTGCGACAAACTCCCCCGGATGGATCGATAGATTTATGCCGTCTAGGATGACGACGCGCTCATCACCGGCTGAGTAGCTGCGGGTGATGTTGATAAGCTCAATAAGAGGCTCTGACATGATTACGACGCTTCCGATTTTGCGAGCCCATCGGATGCAGATCCGCCATCCAAGACAATCGTCTCCCCATCTTTCAGCCCGCCCAGCACTTGCGCCTTGACGCCGTTATTGATTCCGATTCTCACGCTGCGACGCACGGTCTTGCCGCGATCATCGACGATATGCACTTCGTAGCTGCCGTCAGGGGCTTTGACTCTGACCGCTTCCGACGGAATCGTTAAAGCCTCTTTGGCGCCACTGATCGCGATGCTAACCTCGGCGGTCATTGCGATGCGAAGCTTATGCTTCGGATTAGGAACGTCAAAGAGTGCGTTATAGAATATGGCGTGATGCCTCGAATCTCCACCGCCCGTGCCACGTTGTCGATTGGATTCAAGATACCCACGCGGCGCCGGCTCTATCGAGCGCAGCTTTCCGCAGTAACGCTGTTCCGGCTCACCTAGGGTTGTGAAACAGGCAGTCTGTCCAAGATGTACCCGGTGCACGTCTGCTTCTGACACCTCCGCGCTCACCGTCATTGTGTCGAGATCTGCTAGCTTCAATATGACTGGCGTCTCTTGCTGCGCATTTACCGTCTGCCCCTCTCGTGAAACGATCGCCACTACCTCTCCGTCGTTTGGAGCAACAATTTTCGTAAAATCGAGATGTGCCTTCGCGGTCTCTACTTTCATGTGGGCACTACGAATGTTCGCTTCTACGCTTTTAAGCTGCGCCCTTCGGCTCCGATATTCCGTCTCGGCTCTAACGAGTTCCTGGCGTGAGGTCGCGTCCTCAGCGAGCATTATGCGATTGCGTCGCAGCGCCGTCTCCGCTTCGAATAGTCTCGCACTCGCGGCCGCCCTGTCAGCAACGAGCAGGTCTTCCTGCGCTTGATCTTCCTTCAGTTCGTTTTCAGCAACAGTAGAGTCGATCTCTGCGAGCAACTGCCCTTTTGTTACCTTGTCCCCGACGCGGACCTTCAACGATTTGACTTGGCCGGAGGCCTGCGATCCGACGTCGACCTGCGTTCTACCTTCCAGTGTTCCTTCTGCTAAGACGACGTCTTCGACATCCTGTTTTTCAACGCGGGCAGTGCGACGATTTAGTTTTTCATCGGCGCGGTGCAACAGCGCCGCGACAATAATTGCTGTTATTACCACAGCATAGACGACCAGTATCGGACGTTTTGTTAGCACGGTGCTCCTAAGCAAACGCGACAACCCTCCTCAAAGTGTGCTAAGCGCATAAGTTAAAATTCGCAATCGTGCGCCATCTCACAGAGAGGCGTTGCCTGTACAACCCTTCAACTAAGTTCAAGATTAACTGTTCCCGGCGACAGGAGCGCAAACCTGCGGCAAGTGGCGGAGGAGCGACCGAATCGATCGGATGCTGCCCCGGGAGGATTACCCATCAATGCGAACCCTCCCAAGGGCAAAATTGCGGCGAACTAGCTGCGACTGCCGCTGAGCTTGGCAGGAAGTCCGTGCGTCGCGGTACTTGATGATCATCCGAGAGAAACGACAGCAGACTGAAGAAGACCGCTCCATTGCACAAACGGCCGCCCCTACCCCCGTGCTTCTCAAGTGCTTCTCAAGTGCTTCAAAAGCTGGATCCTTTCTTCAACCGAGGCCAATAAATACTCTAACCTTCTCAATCTCCGTGTGGAATTGGATGAGTACGAAAAGCTACGAGGCAGCTGACGACCAATCGCTACGTCGATTGCCGTTCTTCCCGAGTCGCGACGGATGTCGAATCACTCAAAGTTGCCACGTCCAGAATAGACGAATCGACAAACCTGCATGCTGAGTTGCTCGATGAGTATTTTCCGTCTGCTGCTGCGCGTCATTGGCTCCTGATTGCATGGATCAACATTCGATTCTTTCGCCGCTCCTAGCAGCAGCCAACCCCGCCAACTCTTGGAGGCACCGCACTCTACTGCCAACGTCTCATAGTCCGCTGCTACGCGAGTTCTCGAGGTCGAATAACGCCAACTCGAATAAATATGCGCTGCGTTCGATACGATCAGTACGTTGTGAGCAGCGATCTCACGAGCGATCATCTGCATGAGATAGACCACTAGGTGCTTAGGCCGTAAGCCGTGCCATTTCCGCGTCAGCGATCGAAATAGTTCTCGGCCTTTCGTGTTTCTGTCAGGCCCCTGAACACAGCCGATTAACACTCTCGGTCGTGGAATTTTTCCTCGCAAAGACGCTATCGAAAAGGAACAGGAAACAAGGCGAAGGCCGTTCGCGTCCCTGATACAGAGCGTCCAGTCGCCTTCCTTGCGAAACTGACTCAACACTTCAAGCACCACCTTCCACTGTTCGGCTCCAGCGGAGAATGACGCGACCATGGCGCTTTCACCCCGCTCTAACTTCTTGGCGATAGCGGGTAAAAGGTCATGCACGAACTCCTGATGTTCTAAGCTCACACGCAGGATGTCACCAGGGAGAAGTGCTTTATGTAGAAACGGGCGATGAACGCGTTCAAGAAGTAGCGGGGCTTGTGCTGCGAGCGCGGGATATTTCGACCCCGAGCACGCATCCAACCATCGAGTCGTTGTTCCAAGGGTTAGCGTCGACCGTATGAAAAACCGGATTCTTCGGCGACGCTCGAAACACGTATTTCCCGGATAGGCACACCGAGCGCTATCCATAAGCAACGCCCCAAGGGAAGCCACCCTTGTTTTCTTCATGGTGTTCCGATTTATATTGGTTTTGCGCCAACTTCGATTGCGATACTCAATCCATCGCCGCAGTTGCGCTACACGGTTTTCCAGGCGGACGTACCTGATTCGGCTTTCCGGTTGAAGCCGATCGGACGCCCGATTATCCTGCGAACGCAAATCGCCCTTACATCCCTTAGAAGCGGTAACCCGCGCCCGCACCGCCGCCGTAGGTACCACGTGTATTCGCAGTGAGGGAGACCTTCACACTCCATTTCCTTGTGGCAGTCGATACGCCCAGAGCGACCGAGGATTGACCATCGAACGTCCCACCCGCCACTGAAAGCATGCTCTCGCCTGGATATGCCTGCGGTAAGTTTGCGATCGCAATTGCGGAAGCCGAGCCAGCCGAAGCATCTTTCCGGTCGTGCTCCATATCCAGGCGAACACGGGCAACTGCCGTGTCGGTATGTGCGTTAGCGTTTTCGAGACCCGCCTTCATCGCAGCATTGAGCTGCCCTAGGTTGACTGCATCGCTATCGGCGACTCCAGCCGCGACATGAGCCACGACCTTATTGCCTCCGTCCAGAGCGACAATCGGTACCGGATGACGGTCATCAGGCACAGGCGCCGGGTGAGGTGCTGGCGTCTCGAGTTTTTCCACCCGCGACGACAAGGCGAAGAGCTGGCTACCATTCACCGCTTCGGTACTGTCGGCACCGATTCGACCGGCTGCAACATTTGTCAAAGCGACAGCAGAAGCGGCACCAACCCCTCCAAGTGTGACGGAGGATCGGTTCGTTCCGGGATCGTAGACGATAGCGTCTAGAGTGCGTCCTTTCTTATCGATAAGCCCCGCTTCTCGAAGTTGCGACACATTTACCGCATCGGTATCCTCGGTCCCGTCCGCCACATTAGTGATCTGCCGCCTCACGCTTCGACTGCCAACCGAAACCGTATTGCGTCGGTCCGCCACGGAATTGCTTCCCAGTGCAACTGAGTTATCGGACACTGCGCGCGCGTGAATACCTACAGCGATTGCGCTTGTTCCCGCCGCGCTGGCCTCGGCTCCCATCGCCAGTGCATCTAAGCCCATTGCTTGCGCTGGTGAGCGTGCTGAATTCGCACTGAAAAACTTCCCAGCTCCGCCTTTCGCAAGAGTATCGACTGTTGTCTTAACGTCGAGCACGTTCTTGTTCGTCTGAAAAAGTTGGGCACCGTTGACCGCGTCAGAGCTGTTGGCTTCGACGGCACCTGCTGACAAATTCGTCAATCGTGATCCTGCGGCGCCT
The DNA here is from genome assembly GCF_031451175.1 of Caballeronia sp. LZ035. NCBI lineage: Bacteria > Pseudomonadati > Pseudomonadota > Betaproteobacteria > Burkholderiales > Burkholderiaceae > Caballeronia > Caballeronia sp. LZ035. Next base: position 299,373 of record NZ_JARUXS010000001.1, on the reverse strand, counting down.
CGCAACTTGATCAAATTATTTTGATTGTCATTGTATGCAACGAAAGCGTTTGTAGCGCCCCCGGACTTGTTGAAACTCGCTCCTAGATCCTCTAGCTGCCGAACGTTTACAGCATCGGTTGCTCTCGAGCCTGCCGCCACGTTGACAACTTGACGCTCGGAGCCGACTCTGCCAACAGAAACAGTATTGGGTCGGTCAGCAAATGAATCTGCGCCCAAAGCAACCGCCCGATATTCGATCGCTTTTGCTGATTTTCCAACAGCACTAGAGCTTTTAGCTCCTGCGTATGCTCCAGCGCCGAGAGCGGTACCATTGGCTATCGCGTCTGATCCAGCGCCGAGAGCGGTACCATTGTCTATCGCGTCTGCTCCAGCGCCGAGAGCTGTTGCATTACTTAGGCTTGCCTTGGAGTTTGCTCCAAAAGCTATGGCGCCGTCTCCTTGAGCAATTGCATGTGCTCCAAACGCAAGGGCTGCGCTGACTTTTTTAGTTGGGGTCGTGGGCTCTGAAGGTCTGGCGTGCCCTGTCGCCGACGCACGCGACCCTATCGCTACATCCTCCGCCTCTCCTGTAAAGGACCCTTGTCCGATGGCCACCGATCCACTCGCACCAGCTTTTGTCTGCGCGGCAACGCCGATAGCTATCGAGCCAAGCCCCAGCGCTCGAGATCCGTCAGAGATCGCCAAAGAGGCATACCCTAGGGATTGCGCACCATTGCCAATGGCAACGCCGTAGAACCCCGCTTGAGCATGTCCTCCGATAGCGATTGTCTCAGCGTCGTGGTCCACCACGATACCGTATTGCGTCCTATCAGGACTGTTCACTTTGACATCGTGGATCGAGTGTGCTTTGCCAATCGCCTCCACCTCATCCGAAGACAATATCCTTCTTTGGAGCCCGCGCATCAGTCCAGAACCGCCATGGAAGGACGACCTTCCTTCCGAGTTTGCAGCGGCTGCAGACGCTGTAGTGATCAACCCATCATCCTGCACCACAACTTCTCTTGAAGACGGCGCCCCGTGTTGTATAGTTGCTGCACTTGTCGAACTCGACACCCCAACGATCGCAGACACTACCAGGTTATTAATTTTTCTGATCATCAATCGCCTTTTTTTGTATTGAATCAATTGGTAAATTGAGGCTAATGCGCTTTGACTGATTTGCAGTCTTTATCATCGGCACGACGCTTCTGTGAACACAAATATCAGCCTTACCGAGTCTTACCTCGCTTGAAAAACTGAGCGCTTGCTCGACGGGAGGCAGTGTCAGGTGACCTCCTTTTTCCCAACTTCCGACTTTCTTCCAATGAGCGGCCCAGCCGAGCTGCAGGCTTGCCCGGCTCCAATACCCAGCTCTTCCGGTCTACGAAGAGACGGGCGCCATCAATCCATCTGACCTCACTGGTACGGCATGCAAAGAGCATTTCGTGCAAAAGCATGAGATAGCTCGCGCGCACCTTCGTGTAAGACGGGGTTGCACTCACTGTGCACGAAAGTCCGAAGCTCGAAGCAACAAGTAATCTGGTGAGGGTTAGCTTCGCCATCCATTCGATCCCTAAACGTCGAAGTTCGATTCTAGAAAATTCATTTTCGATGTGGTATTGGACGTGTACGAATATGCGTCACTAGGTGCATGGCCGACCCGGACTGACTTGTTGAGCTATGACGAGGTATTTTCGCGGCCGACGCAGACGGCGTTGTCAGGTGAGTAGGCGTCTTACGTGAGTCGAGGTCCATGCCCGTCGCTCATGCATTACGCCATCAGATGAAGCGCATTGACGTCGTAACTCAACGCCTTAAGTGAGGCGACGGGGTTCATCCCATCACGCCTCTCATTGGATCGCATCTCGGTTCGCTTTTCCGGCGGCCAAAGAGACTGGCGCTCGCTGCAAAGCCGGCGCGTCGGCGATTCGGCGATTCGGCGATAACGAAATGCTAGATGGTGAGAACTATGCTATTTGTCGACTTCGTCCGCTGGATGGCAGCGAATTCACACGCCTGTTCTCGAGCGGCGCCAGAGGTAGCAGCCAGATTTCGGAAGTGATGTATGTCCCATTTGGGACGAGTTAAATGTCTCCGATCTAGAGCAGCATGTTGAGGCCCTGATCACTTGATCCAAACGTCTTCAGTTGCTGACGAGTGGCGAAGAATTGTTTTCGCGGCCTCCTGGTTGACTCGTCGCCCAATTCTTTGCGCCTGCAAGGAAAAAAGCGCCAGGAGGGTGCCATGGCTCGCCGCATACTCGCCGGGCGCTATCAGCACTGGGCCGAGGTCCGGCACCGCGAAATCCTCGTTGTACGCGTGGGCCAGTGGCCCGACTCCCTGCTGGCTGCGGCGCTCGCGTCGTACAAACGCAATGTCCAGGCACAGGGCTGCTTCGACGAGGCGCCAGGAAGGACCCCGTGACTAGATGGAAGCATTGCAGGTCAATACGGACGCGATGTGGATCGGACAAGCATTTGTTTCCCGGTCGCCGCCCGGACAAAAATGGAGGGGGCGGGCGTCGGCGCGTCCAGGAAGCGAACACAACCGGAGCGCGGCGGGGGTAAGAGCGGCGCCATAACTCGGCAAACAACTCTCTACGCGGAAAGTTCCTGCGCTGCAGATTCCGTCTTTCAGGTTTCGAGTTTTTGTGTGTTCAAGCAACCGTGGCTTGTAGGGTTCTGTCATGGAGAATGCAGACGTCCTCCTCAGAGAACAGTCGGAACAGCTCCGCCGTTGTTCCCACGCCCAGCTTAAGCATGGCGTTCGTCTTGTGAGTACAGATAGTCTGCTTCGAGCGGTAGCGTGCCAACGCAATATCCTTGAGCGATTGGCCAGCCAAGGTGGCTCTCAGGACGTCGATCTCACAGGCGGTAAGGGGCTGATAACTCTGGCCACGTCGAGCCAGCTTCGCCGCATACCCTGCGAGCGTCGGCGAGACGAACTTCTGGCGGAGAAACGCCGCATTGATCGCAGCCTCCAAATGCTTGCCGACATCCTCCTCGTCGAGCACCGCGTGAACAGCCTTCATGGCTGAGAGCGTAGCGAGATAAGCGGGGTTCTTGATTCCAGAGTGCAGAACCAGGCCAACTTCAATGTGGCCCGCCCGCATACGCGTCAGTAATGGCTCGCCGAGAGAGTTCTGCCGGGAAGAGACGCTTTGAAGGTCCGCAACGATGACGTCGCAGTCAAACGCGAGCTTCGCCAACGCGTCTGGACAATGCGTTGTGGCGACGATATCGAACTCAGCGCACTGCCGAACTGCTGCCTCCGTGCCGAGTGCGCTAATGAGATAGCCGCCAGCACATAGAACCTTGATGGGCATAGACCCCTCCCGATGCAGAAATTTCGAGATTAGCGAAGGAGGTTCGGTCAGACAATCGTATACGTATTGGTAAGTTTGCCGACGGGCCGCGTTGGGCCCTAGTGATGATGAGCGGGACAGGGACTCTTTACATGTAGCAGTAACGGCGCCTCTGCTGTCAACCTCTTGCGCCGAGTGCCTGCCTGTGCGGAAATTTAGCCGAGGTTTCGGCAACGTCGAAAGCTTGGCGATTAATGAACTTAACGGCGTCACGTTTCTCTCGTCCGGAAGTCTTCGAACTCCTCGAGGCTTTAGAGCCCATTCCGTTCATCAATTCCCAACTTGCAAATCAAGAGGGAAGTCTGAACGATTCGAGGCATAAATCCGGGCAATCAGCCGTTTAGTATGAGGGCATCTTGCGGTCAGCCAATCCGCCGATTACAAAACCTCGTTGTCCAATAGTGACACGCCGTCATGTGGACGCCGAGATCGAAAATTCTAAAGGGAAGCAGTGGATATTGGCCGGAGCACGACGGTGAGTTTGCTGGTAGCTCAGCGTCGACGACTTGTTCCGCACCGGTACGGTGCCAGATTCGCATGCTATCCCGTCACACCCCTACCATCCAAAAGATCAGCAGGATCGCCGGCATTCCTAAGACGACCATTGCAAAGCCAAGCACGATTAACACGTCATAAACGCCTGTTTGCGTCTTGCGCATCTCATGGATTGACGGCGGCAGGTCCATGGACAACCGATCGAAATTAAGCGAGCCTCTCTTTAGAGTGGTTATAAGGCGGTAACTGGTTCGCCATACCATGTCGGTAGAACACCCCAATAATAAAAAGCTTGCGCACCAGCAAGTAGATTCAATTTCGATAGGTCCTGCGCTTACAGCTCATCCAACATTTTCAGCCGCTCCAAAAGTTGATCGCAAGCACGAACGCTGTTAGCTTGCCGGACACCGCCTGGCCCGTCGTCCCCATCAGAATAGAAGGAGTTGCAGCATATCGAGCAGTATCGGATCTGTCCCATGTTTGACGAAATGATAACTGAAGTATGTTGTTCAGACATGCGTGTGACGCGACTGGGCAGCTTGCACACGGCAACTTAGGAATCGCTTAAGCGAAAAAAGCCCGCGCAACGGCGGGCGGAAATTCCGAGGTTTCCAAAACGCCGTGCGACCGGCGCAAATATGCGTATAGACAAATGATCGACACACACAAGTAGAACGTTACACCCGTTCAGCGGAAGTAGTCCTTAGTCGCCAAAGCTTAAGCTCACAAACGAACAAAGCCTGTAACCCGATCATGGGTTCCGACTGCTTCAGCTGTAACCCGTTTGATTTTCGATGGGCTACGCTTTTCTCAGACCGGGTTACGCCGAACCTCAATGTAGAAGGCTCCATAACTGCGTACCCCGTGTAACCCACTTAACCAGTACCTTTCAATATTGATAGGCTATTTCCAAACTTCGGCGATGACGCTATCGACCATCGTTAGGTCATCGTGGTAATTCGCTCGACCGGGACGGAGCGGTGATCTGCAGGACGGGTCAACTTAATCCGCTTGAGAAACTGCCTTCGTAGCTATATGACATCAATCCGGAAGCGAGTCTTGACTTTATTGAACTCAGATTTGAGCAATCTAAATTCTATGTGTCGACGTAGCGCGCTGCTGACGTGCTTAAACACGCGCTGCGTGGCGCGATTCAGCCGGTGGGACGCACGTTTTAGTCAGCACGTTCCCTTCTCTCTTCACATCCCCTAAGGAATACCTTTATTCTCGCTGTTACAGCGGTTACGCTGTTACAGAACTCCATGAGCCCTTACTGGGCGGCGCTGAGCGCGTAACAGCGTTGGCGTAACAGCGGAGCGTTGTAACAGCGCATTGGCTAAGCTCGCGGGTCTTCTATCGCACTTCGCTCAAGACGCGCTGTTACACGCTGTCGCTGTTACGCTTCGACTGTTACGTGGGGAGGCTTTACTGGTAAGGCTTTCCACGATTCTGTAACAGCGTAACCGCTGTAACAGCGATTTCTGATAGATGGCTAGGCTGATCCTCTCCAAAGCGACGAGGTGAAGACGTACACTCGCGTTGGCCCTTTGTTCGGGAGGCGTTCCGCGCGTTGAGCCCATCCATTCGTTGCCGGTTTAATCCAGCCGTGCTCGATTAATACCTTCGCAGCGGATTTCGGATCCTGCTCATTGCAAATCTCCCGTTTAAACACTTCAGGAAAGACGAGATATTCGACCACACCATCAACTGCGCGTCTAAAACCGGCTCTATTAATGGTTGGTCTCTCAGCAACGTCATTCAAGTCGGTGAATCGTGATTCTTCATGAGCCTCGAAAAATGCCTTAACGTTCGACAGGATTGCTGCGTGCTCGTGACTACCGGCGCCGCCCCGATTTTCTAACCATGCTCGAAAACACTTGGCTGCGGCTGCGAGTGATTCACCAGCGTGCCATCCGGTAATTTGGCGATCGGTCGCATATTCGCCGGCTAATCCGATCAGCGCGAGCCGTTGACAGACACGGTGCGCTTGGCCATTGGCGTCAGCCGGAAGGTGCGCGGCCAGGAATTTCGACGTCTCCTGACGCAGATACTGTTCGATCACATCCGGCTCCTTTGCTATTGCATCCAGCATCTCGATTGCCGCAACACCATAGCTGCGCGCGCAGCCCTCGGTGATCCGCGCGGAGAGCTGCGCGCCGCCCGCTTGCCCGTGCAGCGTTTCGAAGAGCCCGAAGCCCTGACCTGCATCGGCCGGAATCTCGACCAGCCGCACTTCCTGACCCGCTTTGGCCTTCTTCCCTCCAGCCTGCATGTGTTGCGCGAGACCGATCTCACCAGCTGAAAGGAACAGCAGCCGCCATGACTGCCTCGCCCGCGCTGAGCCGGTTCGCCCCGCGCGTGCCTTGCCGGTGCCGTTTGCAAGCATGTAAGCGATCTCGCCCGCTTCGCGCGGGTCCACCTGCGCCAGCTCGTCGAGCACCAGGAGCGTATCATTATGAAGTGCGGCGAGACCTTCGAGGCCGTTCGACGTCGCGCGCCATCGCTGCATGTAGTCCGGGCCTCCGTACACGCTGCAGGCAGCACGGAGCGCCGTCGTCTTGCCCGTCGACGAGTCACCAACGAGGTTCAGGCCGCCGGACTCCTGCCCCGAATACGCCAGCATCATCCCTGCGAACGCCGTCGACACCGCAACAAGCATTCGAGAGTTGCTTGAGCAATAAGCGGCAACGTCTCGCTTCCATTCTTCCAGCGTACCGGCCTGGGAATAGGTGCGCATCACAACCTCCGATTGAAATATCACGCGCTCGGCCGACTCGCCGATTGTCCGGTCCGGAAAAGCAAACGCGCCGTTGTGCCAGCCGGTACGCGTAACGCACCGCCCGCGTGCTTTCGGCTTGGCCGTCGTTACGTATTCGGTCAGCTTGTTGCGTGCGCGGAAACTCGGCGAGATGTCCAGCCCCAACCGCGCGAGCTCGCCGCGCATGTCGGCACCGTCCGAGCGCAACATCTCCATGGGCATTGCCCAGACGTGAGGGTGATCGTCGGCGTCCTTCCACTCCAGCAGGCGGCCCCAGTTCTCGGAGGCACGATCACGCACGAGCGCACGGACGTGTAGCGGCGAGCAGATCCAATGCGGCATTCCGTCGTCGTCGGTATAGAACACGCCGTCCTTGCTTATGGAGAAGCCCCGCGGCACGAACCCCTTATCAGGTTGATCCGCACTGGCAGGCGTCTTGGCCTTTTCAATCTGTGCCGCAACTGCGCCTGCGCCAAAGCGTGTGTGCATGTCGTTGAAATCCGTTGCATCATCACCGCGCTTGTCTCCGAACTCAGGCGTGACGACGTTGCCCAAGACGGACCGCGCCGCCTCGACCGCCTTCTGATGCCCGTTCCCGAGGTCGGCGAGTACAGTGATTTCGGCGTCAGGACAGGCAGCCCGCATCGCCAGGGCAACCTTCGTGAGGTTGCCTGCCGAGAGCGCGGCCACCGTGGCGTGGCCGGTGCAAGAATGAGCTGACAGCGCGGTGGCAACACCTTCGGCGATCAGGATGCGCGTGCAGTCTTGCGGCACCGCGCAGACGAACCAACAGCTGCCGGCCTTCTCGCCGCGCGCCAAGGCGGCCTTGCGGCCTGACTCGTCGATCATCTCGACAGTGGTGACGGCGCCGTTGATCATCACCGGCGCGATCAGGATCCGGCCTTCGAGCTGCGCGCCGCCGGACTGTGGACGATAGCCAATCAGCATCTGGAGCTTTTCGACATCAAGCTCACGAAGGGCGTCTACCGCCGCAACACCCTTGCGTAACAGGTAGGGATGGTCATCTGCCGCCCGTTTCGACTTCTGGATAATCGCGAGCGCGAGCGTCGCCGCGTGTTTGCGGTCCTTCGCTCGTTTTTGTTCCTCCTTTTTTACACGGGCATCGCGCTCAGTCCGGCGGCGTTCAACCTCCGCCGGATCAACGACGATTGCCGCCTTCGCGCGCGGGTTGTAGCCGTACCTCTTTGCGATCGCAAACAAGGTGGCGATCGTGATGCCGCCATCAGGACGGATCGAACGCCACGTGTCGCGGACGTCTGCTGCGACGTAGTTCGGGCTGCCCTGACTCCAATTGTCGAACGTCTCAAAGCCCGCGTCGCCTTGCTCATGCTTCAAAGAGGCAGCGATGCGAAACCACACATCGCGCTCCACGTCCGGCGGGATGAACGAAAGCGCTTCGAGGATCCGCTGGTGATTGTCGAAGACGGTGCTCATTGCTTACCTCCCGCAATCACACCGGCCTGTGCAATTACGCGAGCGAAGGCCAGATTGTCTCCGATCGCCGCCGTCGCTTGTCCCGCGAGAACGCGCATGCGCGGCGAAGGTTCACGCTTGGACATCATGGTCTCAAGCAGATCGGCACGGCGGAATCCCTTCTCGGCCGCCGCAGCAAACACCACGTCGAGCACGCGGCGCGCGAACTGGCGCACATCGTTATCGGCCTTCTTTGCATGGAACACGAGGAAGCCGCACATCAGCAAGCATTCGGTAGGGCTCGCGTATTCGCCTTCGGCGATCGGAATGCCCAGCTCGTAGTTCTGGTTCACGCGATTGCCCGCGCCGCCGACGGTAGATTGCTTCCGAAGGCGCTCCTCCCAAATATCTGCGGCGCGGCGCAAGATGACGTGGGGTTTTGTAGTCTTCTTCTTGCTACTCATACGACCTCCTGTGCGGCCAGCGTCAGCCCCTGAATGACCTGCGGCAGTAGCTCAGGGCGCACCATCAGTCCTTTTTGCGTCGGCACGAAGTCACCTGCGGCGTTCACCACCAGAAGCCGGACATCGACGTACCGGCGACCTTTGTATGAGCGATGAGAGACGCGAATCCGCTGCGTCGGGCTCTTCTGGATGTCGATCACAACTTGTTCTTGACTGTTCATGATCAGACGCCTCCAAATGAGGAGTACTGAGTTCGATTTTCGTGCGAAATCGGTTTTTCGACCTTGATCTCGGAGAGCTCGTTTGCGAGTTCGCGCGAGAGACTCGTCAACAGGCCCACGACACCGAAAACCGGCACCGCACTGTCCTCCTGGTCTTCAGGAAGTGCCGAGAAGAGCGTCTGAAGCACATCGTGAATCTGCCAGGCTCTGGCGGAGAATTCGTAAATGTCATGCATGCTTCACCTCCTGAGCATCAACCGGGCGGATCGATTCAGCGAGTCCGACGCTGTGCTCTCGATAGGTTGCGCCTTCCTCCTCGTAGGCGGCTGCATTCGACTCACTCATGCGGGCACCGAGACCGGCGAGCTGTTGCACGAGCGTGGGATTCTCAGCGAGCGCGGCCAGAGCGTTGAATACAGCCGAGATGTCGTTGAACGACTGAGACGCGCAGGCGAATTCGATCGACGCCGATGCAACGAGCGAGGCAAGCTCTTTGAAGTCGATGTCCTTAGCCATGCGTCACCTCCGCACGGGCGATTTCAGCAAGGTGGAGAAGTGCTTCGGCGCAGCAGTCGAGCGCATCATTCGCGCTGGGCGCAAGCGCCGCGTCGCGCAGAGCGCGGTTGATGATTTGGATTTGAAGCGGGGATTGTGTTTGCTCAGGACGAGCGGAGATAGCGGGGCACATGGCGTGGCCTCCTTTTGCAGGTTCAACGAACCTGGCCCCCAACGCCAATTGGGGTGGCCAGGCACATGACGAGGTTGGCGTACCGGCGCAAAAGGAAACCGGCGAGCGCGAGCGCTCCCCCGCCAAGGCCCGGCCATAGAAGGCGAACGCATGGCTGCGGACGAAAAAATACCGCCGGTCGGCGGTTGTCCGCCTTTTGCTAGTCGAGACGCCAATCCCGAATGGGAGGTGTCTCCTCCCACGCTTCCGAGGATAGACGATCGTTTCTGCGTCCGTCAAGCCAAATGCAATTTCGTACGCGACTGATAGTGTGCATCGCGCGGTGCACGTAACATGCAAACTCGTCTCTCCGAAAGACCTTCGGCTGGCCTTACGGCCAGCCATTTTTTTTGTTTTGTAACTCCGAACAACGGCGCGATTGCCAATCCCAACGCCAGGCGACCCGCGATATTTGCTCTCCATGGGCAGCGAAGAACGATGATCTGCCTTACTCTCGCCGATCGGGCAAGAATCAATTGCCGTAACAGCCGCTCCTGATCGTCGGATTAGCTGAAGAATGGTTTGCGATGTTTCAAGAATTGCGCTTCGAGCACGAGCGCTGCACTCCCCCTGTGTAAAGCCCAACGCATTTTCGTACTTGACCAATAGCGCGTGCGCGTTTGCCCGACTAGCATCGCCATTGGGGTTGTGAGTTTGGCCGGCCATTGCGCCGGTCTTTTTTCGTGTTGCCCGATCTTGCTCGATAAGCCACGAGCTCACATCACTGTCACCGAGCATAAGGATTGAAGCGCTGTTGCGCATCAAGAAATCCGTGGCGGCTGCCTCGTGCACTTCCAAGCTGCGCCTTCCAGCGGTCGGCTGCAGGCACGATCGAAACAATGGATTGATCGAACTTAACTTTTCGCGCACGTTCAGTCCTCCGCCCGGTAGTTTGCGGGCGCAATGAGGAAAGCCTCGATGTCGCCTATTCGCCATCCGACAGACCGCGGCCCGAGTTCAATAGGCGCAGGGAACGTCTTCTGATTGATGCGGGCGTAGATCGTTGAGCGGGAAAGCCCTGTCAACTCTTCTACATGCTTTCGACGCAGGATTGCTTGAGAAGTCTTAAATTTCATAGCGGTACCTTTAGATAAAGCGCGGTCCCGGCCTATCCGGACACGCAAGCCGAAGCTTCGCGCTACCAAATTCAGACTTGTCCCATTTGAAAGCGATGCGCAGCCGAATTCGGATGCTTCGCTTTACGCCGTAAGGCTGCCAGCCACGAACTGCACGCCACATCGACCTATTGATTCAGTTGCACGCTCAAAAATGCGTGCAAAGGAAGGAACGGCGGAGGGCCAACAGAACGAATTGCTGCGTCAGAGCCGCATCCGTTTAGAGCTTCTGGGGTCGGCACCGGAGGAGCACCTCGTCACTTCGCGGTCCGCTATCCGTTGGCAAGAAGACTTCCGCTTTACGATGGGGGTGACAGGTCCGTTTCTTGCAATGCCAGCGGCTTTCAACTCTAAGAAATTTGCCAATGAAAAAGCTCCACAAAATTGCGCTCGCGGTGTCTCTCACCGTGGTAGGAATCGGCGCTCACGCGCAGGTCGCTGGCACGCAACCGCTCAGCGTCACAGTGCAACAATCTCAAGCGCTGCTTCAAGGTTGGAGCGCGAAGAAAAGCATTCTTGGAAAAGCGGTGTACAACGACAAGAACGAAAAAATCGGCTCGATCAAGGATCTCGTGGTCACGACTGACGCCACAGTTTCTGCGGCCGTCATTTCTGCTGGTGGCTTTTTGGGTGTGGCAACCCATGACGTCGCCGTTCCTATCACGTCCCTAGAGATTCGCAACGGCAATTTCTATCTTCCAGGTGCGACCAAACAAGCGCTTAAGGACACACCTGAGTTCGAATACAACAAGGTGCAAAGTCCCCCGAAGCCACATAAGCTGAAGGCGGATTGAGGAAACGTCTGCGGCATTGGTGCATTAGAGGGCAGTGAGTCAAGCTAGGCAACGAGCGATCGCGTCCCGTCATATTGGGAATAGTCATTGCTCGATAAAGAACGCGCGCCTCCTGCGCGCCCCTTCTGGAGAACTACCATGTCTTCTGACCCGATCGATCCGACTGCTATACCGTCAACGCCCCCTGATGCACCAGCTCCTGGCCCTGCTCCTACCGATGTTCCTGACGTCGGAGAACCGGAGCCGGAGCCGGATCAAAATAAATGAGCGATATCGCCGGGTGTGGACCGACTGGTTCAGTGCCCGGTGGTTCTTGACGCAACGGCCGCCAGCAACTTGTCCGCCCCTAACGCGCAGTGAAGAAGTTGTCACGCGCGGTGACGTGTTGATGCTTCACCGTCAGGACCGCGATGAAGCGTTGATTGTCGTTATAAGCAGGAATTTAGATATCCGCCTCAAGGGCAGCAGTCCGCTCTACTGTTGACGTCTTAGACTGTGGCTAATATGACTAAGACGGTTCGTCTGATTGCCTCCTACCGATTAGCGACGTTCGAAATCGACGAGCCTCGTCGAGATACTTTTTAATGGTCGCGTCATCCAAGGGCACTCCTGCGCGCTCAAGATCAATCCGCATCTCTTTTGCGTGCGAGTTACGAGGCGCGTCTGGATCGAGCCTGTATCCGCCCATTGCAAGCCCGATGATTAGCTTCAGCATAGCTTGGCGCTCTTTCGTTACCGCGCTCTTGTTCATCTTGGCGTCGTCAAACCTCGGTGTCGCTCTCGACTCTCCACGCGTCTGGCGCTTCGCAAGCTCATGCACCAGCTGAACGGGCAAGCTGAAGCCGGCACGTCGGACCGCATCGCATATGTAAAGCGGATCCTCCTTTACTTCCCATTTGCAGATGCCATACCGCCGACCCCAGTTAGTGCGCCTGATGACCGCTGCGATTTGCCTCGCAGTCTCGTACTCTGGCTGAGTGGTCTTCGATCGGATTGAAAACGTTGGATGACGACGAGGATCTTTCGCATCGAGCAGAAGTGCCGCCTCTTTCGCCGTCCACTTGTCGAGCGCTACCCAATAGCGGAAGTCGATGCATTCCATCAGGTCTCGAAGAGACTTAGCTCAGCGCCTGTAGGACTGCCGCCTCGGGAAGGGCCCTTTCACCAGCCTTCAGATCATCGAGATAATCCGCCCAAGCCTGCATCATGCGAACTCGCTCGTCGATGAATCGGGTGCGGTTGTAGGCCGTTCCCAGACTATCGGCCACCCGATGCGCGAGCTGATGCTCAATAACTTCCGCAGGAAAGCGCAATTGCTCGTGGAGAATTGTTCTAGCCATGGCGCGAAAGCCGTGCCCTGTAATCTCCGTTTTGGTGTCAAAGCCCATGCGCCGAAGTGCGGCGTTGATCGCGGCCCCACTCATCGGCTTTTTGACATCCCGTCCAACGAAGACGTATCTTCGATGCCCCGTGAGCGCATTGAGATCACGTAAGATCCTGACGGCCTGAACCGAGAGCGGTACCAAGTGATCCGTCCTAGTCTTCGACACCTGGTATCGCCACGTTGCTCGATCGAGGTCAAAGTCTGTCCATTCCGCGTTGCGCAACTCTCCGGGGCGAACAAAGACTAGAGGCGCCAGTCGAAGGGCACATTGAACGACGAACGTGCCTTGGAAGCCGTCGAGCGCACGAAGCAGCCCTGCCACTTGTTCAGGGTCGGTGATCGACGCAAAGTGAGTATGTTGTACCGGCGTCAAGGCGCCCCGTAAGTCAGCACTTGCGTCCCGTTGGACTCGGCCGGTTGCCACGCCGTAGCGCAATACCTGCCCAATATTCTGCTGCACGCGGTGTGCGGTATCTACAGCACCGCGTTTCTCTACGCGACGAAGCACGGCGAGAATCTCTGGGGGTGTGATTTCCGAAATCGGTCTGCCACCGAGCCATGGCAGCACGTCGTTCTCCAGTCTCGCAATGACCTTATCGGCATGCGACTTTGCCCAAGTCGGCGCTTGTCGCGCGAACCACTCGCGTGCGACACATTCGAAGCTGTTCTCGGCGCGCTCGACAGCTGCTGCTTTCTGGATGCGACGCTCGAGCCCTGGATCGACTCCATTCGCCAACAGGCGCCGTGCATCGTCGCGACGTTTACGCGCGTCCTTGATCGTTATAAGCGGGTAAGCGCCGAGTGCGAGACGTTTTTCTTTGCCAGCAAAACGGTATTTCAGGCGCCAGTGCTTCCCGCCTGATGGGCTGACCTCGAGATACATGCCAGCGCCGTCCGTCATTCGATAAGCCTTCTCCCGCGGTCGTGCGGAGCGAATCTCCAAATCCGTCAGAGCCATTGGATTCTTCACACAAAAAAGGGAAAACTGAAATGTCGCCAAATAACCCTTTCCGTGTCAAGGCTTTGCGCCTTGCAAACTGTAACGAGATGCGTCCTATGGCACGGGCAGTAGCCATGAACGACCGCAGCGAGCTAACGTCGTTGCGACCATCCCTCCTGTCGATGGTGGCTCTGAACTCTTGGACGAACTCCGGGTTGTCGGCCCTGTAGCGGACGCTCCGGAGCCGAGGATCAGCAGTTGGTGGGAATGAAGAGACGTGGCGACCGAGGCACTCGGGGGACGTTCACAGCTCCCTAAGAATCGCTTGGGGGCATCGACCTTGGCCGCTCAAGTGATGCCCCCGCAAGAGCCCCAAAATGCTGCCAGATGACATAGGATGTGATCGGATGACACTGGAAACAAAAAACCCCGCAAGCCTTACTGGCTGCGGGGTTTCGGGACTTCATCGGACTTGCTAAGCATGTCGGTTGGTGGAGAGGAGGAGGATCGAACTCCCGACCTTCGCATTGCGAACGCGACGCTCTCCCAGCTGAGCTACCCCCCCAACGAAGCAAAATAATATCACAGTGGATTGGCCGAGGTGCGAGCCATCGGACGATAGCGGCTCCCGCTTATTTAGCAGGCGCCCCCGCCAGTACCCACGCCACAACCGTCTTGATATCCGCGTCGTTCATTCGCGGGTGGGAAGGCATCGGAATCGATCCCCAGACGCCCGCCCCACCGTTTTTCACCTTCTTCTCAAGCTGCACGCTAGCCTGCGGTTGCCCTTTGTACTTCTCCGCTACTTGCTGAAACGAGGGCCCGACGAGCTTGCGATCAACCGCATGACATCCCATGCACGCATTGCTGCGAGCGATGGCCATCGCGTCAGCGGCGGAAACAGCCTGCTCCGCCGCCTTGGCATCGATAGCCACCACAACCATCGCAACAGCAACCACCAAACCCCGCATCCTCATTTCACCGCCGGAGCAGAGCCTGAAGAAGCAGCCCCCGGATGCACATCCGAGTTCTTCACCGGCGCGGGCGCTTGCTGATCGAGCGGACGCGACGTCACCCCCGAGTCAGGCACCGTCCCCACCGTAGCCTCAGCCGGAGCTGGCGCACTGGCCGCCGACACCGCGCTCGCATCCGATGCCGCCGCCGCCTCCAGCGCCCGCGCCTCTTCCGGCTTGATGTACTGATACACCTTCACGACCTGCTCCACCCCCGGCACGCGCGCCGCGACATCCGCGCCATGCGCACCTTCATCCTGCGTCACAAGCCCCATCAGATAAACGATGCTTCTCTCGCACACCACCTTGTAGTAATTCGCGCGCAGATCCTTCTCGCCGACCATCGCGGTCTTCACACGCGTCTCGAGATACGAGTCATTGGCCCGCGACGAAAGCGAACTCGCCCCTTGCACCGACAGCTCATTCACAATGCTGCCCACGTTGTTGATGTCGCGCACCACCGCCTCGGCCTTCTGCTTCGCCGCATCATCGGGCACTTCACCGGTCAGCAGCACACGCCGATTGAACACCGTCACGTTCACGTGCGCGGTATCCGGCAGATTCTCGTTGATACGCGAGAGCGCCTTCACCTGAATCTCGCGATCCTCCGTCTGGGCGCCCAGCGTGCGCCGGTCGGTAGCGATCAAGGTCCCACCGGCCGCCGCGCCGACCACCGCAAGCGCACAGCCCTGCAACGTCAACGCAACCCCCGACAACATGCTCAGCACCAGCGTGGCATTGGCCAAAGTCGCCTTGACGCGTGTCTTGTTCATCAACTCCGTTCCCCCTTTCAGTTTCAATCGTCGCCGAGCAGCATCGCATCGATGCCGTCGCACAGACAGTGAATGGTCAGCAACTGGACTTCCTGAATCCGCGCCGTCCGCTCCGACGGCACGCAGATATGAATATCGGTTTCGGCCAGTACGTCGTTCATCGCGCCGCCGCCATCGCCGGACAGCGCGATCACGAGCATCTCGCGCTCGTGCGCCTCCTGAATGGCCGCCAGCACGTTCACCGCGTTCCCCGACGTACTGATCGCCAGCAACACGTCTTCCGCCTGCCCCAGCGCACGCACCTGGTTCGAGAAGATCTGCTCGAACGCAAAGTCATTGCCGATGGCCGTCAGGATCGATGTATCCGTGGTCAGCGCAATCGCCGGCAAGCCCGGACGCTCCCGCTCGAAGCGGCCAATCAGATGGGCCGCGAAACGCTGCGCGTCGGCCGCCGAGCCGCCGTTGCCGCACACGAGAATCTTGTTGCCATTGGCAAGTGCGCCGAACAGCGTGTCGACGGCGGCCGCGATCGGGACCGCCAGCGCATCGAGTGCTTCGAGTGTGAGCGACGCGCTGTCGCGAAAATGCTGCTGGATACGTTCGACTGACATCGCTCTCGATCATCGGCCGCAACCTGCGGCGCCGTGCTGCATGTGAGGGTGCCGCCCGAGCGCTGCCCGGGCGAAGGTTGTTGCGCAGTTTACCGCATGCATCACGCAGCACGTCGCTGCTTCAGGCTTCATCCGCGCGAAAGGCGTCGGGCATCCAGTGGATACGGCCGGCATCAAACGTGACGACATCGAAACGGCAGGCCGGCAACGCGCCGCGCCATGTCGCCAGGAAATGCTCCGCGGCACGCACAAGCCGCGCTCGTTTCCTTGCATCGATACTCGCGGCCGCCTGCGCAAACCGTCTGCTCCGCCTCGCCCGCACTTCGACAAACACCAGCGCGCCATGCGCATCGAGCATCACGAGGTCCAGCTCGCCGCCGCGACACGTGACGTTGCGCGCAACCAGGCGCATACGCCGCCGTTGCAGATAGTCGAGCGCGTGAGCCTCGAACGCATCGCCGAGCGTCTTGGACATGGCTTCTCCCTGAAAGTTGTCGACGGGACCGCCACATCGCGCGTGGCAAAATGACGTCCTTTCTCCCGATGCCCGTCACATGTCCTCACTTTCCGCGTCACTCTCCGGCCTCGCCGATGGACAGAGCTATCCGACGGGCGCGCTCTACGTGGTCGCCACCCCGATCGGCAATGTCGCGGACATCACCCTGCGCGCGCTGCATGTGCTTGGACTGGCGGATCGCATCGCCGCTGAAGACACGCGCAACACGTCCCAACTGCTCGCGCGATACGGCATCTCGAAACCGTCGATCGCCGTCCATGAGCACAACGAGAAAAGCGCCGCCGAACGCGTGATCGCGCATCTGCGCAACGGCGAGCGCATTGCCTGTGTCTCGGACGCCGGCACGCCGGGCATCTCCGATCCGGGCGCGCGTCTCGTCGATGCCGTGCGTGAGGCCGGCCTTCCCGTGATCCCGCTGCCCGGCGCCAGCGCGCTCACGACAGCCTTGAGCGCAGCCGGCGCGTGGGTAAAGAGCTTCACGTTCATCGGCTTCCTGCCGACCAAGGCAAAGCAGCGCGCCACCTATTTGCGAACGCTCAACCAGCACCCAATGGCGCTGATCTTTTACGAAGCGCCGCATCGCATTGTCGAGACGGTGCGCGCACTCGCCGATGCATTCGGCGGCGAGCGGCAGTTGTTGATTGCCCGTGAATTGACGAAGTTACATGAGAGCCTGCATCGCTGCACCCTGGCCGAAGGGCCAGCATGGCTCGAAGCGGATGCAAACCGTCAACGCGGCGAATTCGTGCTCGTGGTGGAAGGTGCGCCCGATATCGAGGACGCGGATGACGCCCACGATGGCCTGCTCGGAACGTTGCTGGAGGAGCTATCGGTCAAGAGCGCGGCGCGCATCGCCGCGACCTTGACCGGCGGATCACGCAACGTGCTGTACGAGCGCGCGCTCATGCTCGCAAAACGCGCCGGGCACGAAAGCCAGGACGAAGAGGAATAAAAAAACGGGCCGTCGCAAGACGGCCCGTCATGGTTCTGGAACGAGGAAAACCCGTTCAGACGATCAGCACGATCAGTTCACGCTGTCGTCGGCAAGCGACTGCGCCTGTTCTTCGCGCGCGTCACGCGCTTCCTGCTGCGTGAGACCTTCGATCTTCACTTTCTGCGTACCGGTGCCGCGCATGCCGAGCACAGCCGCCGCCGCATACGACAGGTCGATCACGCGTCCGCGCACATACGGGCCACGGTCGTTGATCTTGACGACGACCGTCTTGTGATTCGCCTCGTTCGTCACCCGCACCCACGACGCCAGCGGCAACGTACGGTGTGCTGCAGTCAGGGCGTTCATGTTGAACTTCTCGCCGCTCGCGGTCTTGCGGCCATGGAACATGCGGCCGTACCACGACGCCTTGCCCTTCTGTTCGAAGTTGCCGACGTCCGGACCGGTGGTGATCGGCTCGGCGTCGGAGAGCGACTGCGACGGCTGCGCCGGCTTGTCCGCCGGCAGCGCGGACAGGTGCGAATCGAAGGCGAGCGGCGCGACGGGGCGGGCACTGCTCGTGCTGAAGGACTTTGTAGTCTGAGGATTGGATGCGACATCGCCCGAACCCGGTGCGGCGCAACCGGCCAGCACACCAACGGCTAGCAGGCTCCCGACATGTCGAATAAATCGAGCATTCATAGACGTGTACCAATGATAAAAGCGCAGCCGCGCTGCGCTGGTCGGCGCGCGCAAAGGCTGCACGAGGCATGGCCGCGACAAAGCACAAAGCCGCTCGGTCAAGCGAACGGCTGGCCCTGCACGGATGCGGCGTACTCTTGCCGCAAAGCCCGGTTATTGTTCACGTCTGGCGCAACCTGTCCCCGGCAGCCTGACCAGACCCCACATGCCGCCATCGAACATGGCATCACGTTCGTGCGCTGGACAAACCAGTAAAAAGCGCAGGAACGGCGGCGTAGGCCCCATCCGGCGTGACGGCAGCAAGGCCATCTGACAGACGCGCAGCGCCTGGCCGGACAAGACGTGTGCACCTACGGAAGGTGCTTGAATTGCGATTGCGAGGCTTTTGGCCCCCAACAGCGTACTGAAGGCAATTGTAAAAACGCGCTAGCGTCTGAACATTCACCTGATGACAGCATGGTGACTCCCATGCACAAGTAGTGCCATTATACAAAAAAACCGGGGTTCAACTCACCGGACTGTGCAAACCGTCATTGATTTTCACTATGACCGTAAGAATTGCCGGTTCCCACCTCGTTTTTGGTCACAAAACGCGGCTCATCTCTCCCCACTGCGGCTCGGTACAATGGACTTTTTTACAGCCTCACTTGTACCCACGACAGTCATATGAAAGTCATTCTCGTTCCCGTGACGCCGTTCCAGCAGAACTGTTCCATCGTCATCTGTGAAGCGACCCGGCGCGCGGCTGTCGTCGATCCGGGCGGCGACATCGAACGCATCATTGCCGAAGTCGAGCAGCAAGGCGTGACGGTCGAGAAGATCCTGCTGACGCACGGTCATCTCGATCACTGCGGCGGCGCCAAGGCGCTCGCAGATCACTACGGTATACAGATAGAAGGCCCGCATCGGGAAGACGCGTTCTGGATCGACCAGTTGCCGGAGCAGACGCAACGCTTCGGCTTCTCGAATGCCGAAGCCTTCACGCCCGCGCGCTGGCTCGACAACGGCGACACCGTGCAGTTCGGCGACGAAACCATGAAGGTCTATTTCTGTCCGGGCCATACGCCGGGTCACGTGGTCTTCTTCAGCGAGGCGCATCAGCTGGCGTTCGTCGGCGACGTGCTGTTTGCCGGGTCGATCGGCCGCACGGACTTTCCACGCGGCAATCACGCGGATCTCCTACGCTCGATCCGCGAAAAGCTCTGGCCGCTCGGCGACGACGTCACATTCGTGCCGGGCCACGGCCCCGCCTCGACGTTCGGCGAAGAACGCCGTACCAATCCTTTTGTCGGCGATGGAGTCCCCGCGTGAACGCCATTCCCGAAATCTACGTCAGCACCGACGTCGAAGCCGACGGCCCCATTCCCGGTCCGCATTCGATGCTGAGCTTCGCGTCGGCCGCCTTTACTGCCGACAAGCAGCTTATCGCCACGTTCTCCGCGAATCTCGAAACGCTCGAAGGCGCCGCGCCGCATCCGGTGCAGGCCGCCTGGTGGAAGACCCAGCCCGACGCGTGGGCCGCCTGCCGCAAGGACCTGCAAAAGCCGGAGCCAGCACTGCGCGCCTACGTCGAATGGGTGGAGGCGCTGCCGGGCAAGCCGGTGTTCGTCGCGTATCCGGCGGGCTTCGACTTTACCTATATGTTTTGGTACATGATGCGCTTCGCCGAGCGCTGCCCGTTCTCGTGGTCGGCGCTCGACATCAAGACGCTCGCCTTCGCGATGACCGGCCTGCCGTACCGCAAAGCGATCAAGCCGCGTCTGCCCAAGCACTGGTTCGACGAGTTGCCGCATACGCACGTCGCACTCGACGATGCCATCGAGCAAGGCGCGCTCTTCTGCAACATGCTGGCGGAGTTGCGCGCCACGCAAAAGGCGACCAACGCCACGGCGGAGAAACCCGAAGACACGGAAGGTAAAACCGCGCAGCCAGGCCAGTGAGTTAGGGAAACTCCCTCAGTGCGGCCTCGTTGCATTGCGTTTCTTTTCCGAGGCCTCTACTATGAGAGTCAGATCGCGACCGAACGGAGGCGCAGTTGACTCTCGATACATTCTCACAAAAAATCCTGCGTCTTCTGCAACTGGATGCACGACGCTCCGTTCAGGAAATCTCGGATCAGGTCGGGCTGTCGAGCACGCCGTGCTGGCGTCGCATCAAGGACATGGAACAGTCCGGCGTGATCCAGCGCTATACCGCTCTGCTTGATCGCGAGAAGCTCGGCCTGCATGTCTGCGCACTCGCGCATATCCACCTCATGCGGCACACGGAAGGCGGCGTCGAGCAATTCGAGCGCGAGATCGCCACCTGCCCCGAAGTGACCGAGTGCTACAGCACCACCGGCGAATCGGACTACATCCTCAAGATCGTCGCGCCGGACATCAAGGCATACGACG
This sequence comes from Caballeronia sp. LZ035, assembly GCF_031451175.1. Classification (NCBI taxonomy): domain Bacteria; kingdom Pseudomonadati; phylum Pseudomonadota; class Betaproteobacteria; order Burkholderiales; family Burkholderiaceae; genus Caballeronia; species Caballeronia sp. LZ035. The sequence goes on along the minus strand of NZ_JARUXS010000001.1, from coordinate 278,756 downwards.
CGTTCCTGCACGACCGCATCTTCAAGATCCCGGCCGTTGCGCAGGTTCGCACGAGCGTCGTGCTGCGCGAGATCAAATTCGATACGCAGTTGCCGCTTTGACGTCGAGAACCGACGCGCCGGCCTGACCCTTCAGGTCGCGCGGTCGGGATGCGGCGCGCGGGACAGGACAAGCGCCTGTGTCACGCGAAGTTCTCGCGCGCCGACCCGTCGGCCGAGGGCGTCGAAGTCAATCGCTCCGAGTCTTGCCGCGGTGTCTTGCGCCGCCGGGGCCGGCAGAACGATCTCGACGTCGAAACCGCCGCTCAGATAATGCAAGCCCAGCGACTGCACCGCTAAACCGTGCTGAGCAAACGCACTGCGCACGGCTTCGCTGACTATGGAACGCAATGGAAAGTTGCCCGGCAACGGATTGAGCTCGTCGCTTTCCGGATCGACGTGAATCAGCGCGTCGAGCACGCGCGGGTCGGCGCGTACCTGGGCGCGCGCCGATTCCGCAATGAAATGACCTTCCGAAACCGATATCAGCGGATCTACCAGAATATGCGCGTCGACCATGGCGAGATCACCCATTTTTCGGGTGCGCAATTCATGCACTTCCCGTACGCCGGGCGTGTTCAGCAAAATCACGCGCAAATCATTCGTGGTGGTTTGATCGAGTGCGCGGTCAGATAAATCCTGCAACGCGTCCCACGCGAACGTCCATCCCATTTTCCCAATCAGAAATCCTACAAGCGCTGCGGCGATTGGATCGAGAATACGAAATCCGGCCAGACTCCCGACGATACCCAACGCCACCACCAGCGAAGAAGCCGCATCAGAGCGCGCATGCCATGCATTTGCAACCAGCATGGCCGAACGAACCCGCTCGGCAGCACGGAGCATGAATCGAAACAATGCTTCTTTCGAAATCAATACAACGATTGCCACAGCCAAGGCGATGGCATGAACCGGCGGAATATCCTGAAGGTTCACGAGTCGCGTTCCTGCCCGCCATAACATGCCGACTCCGACCGCGATCAACAATCCGCCGAGGAATAATGACGCGACGGTCTCATAGCGGCTATGCCCATAGTTATGATCGAGGTCCGGCGCGGCCGCCGCATGGCGATTGGCGATCAGAACAATGAAATCGGACACGATATCGGCCAGCGAGTGAATCCCGTCCGCTATCAACGCTTGGGAGTGAGCAAGAAAACCGACAACGAGTTGCGCAATCACGAGTCCGCTATTCAGCCCGATGCTCGCCCAGGTCGTCCTGCGCGCAACTTGCTGCTTTTCAGCAATATTCGAACTCGAAATTGACATGTCAATGCGTCCTGGCTTGCTCAGACGGTCACTTTAACGCGCGGCGCGCAAATGCTGCCGGGTTTGCATCGGATGTTTGAATCCGGGCCGCAAGGACCTTGGACACGAAACTGCGGCGCGATGGCCGCGACCCATTCCGTTAAACAAAAACAGAAAGGCCGCGCCCCTGGGGGCGCGGCCTTTACCAGCAGTCTTGACGCAAAAATTTACTTGCTGATCAGGAAGCTGTCGCGGTCCTGTCCGGCAATCCATTTCGGCGGCTTGCCGCGGCCCGACCACGTGCTGCCGCTTTCCGGGTCGCGGTATTTCGGTGCGACGCCCGAACGGCTGCGCGATGCCTTTGATACCTTTGCGCCCCGGCCGCCTGCGAGTTCCTGAAGCGTGATGCCGTAATCCGCCATTTTCTGCTTGATCTCATTAAGTACTTCGGCGTACTCGCGCGACTTCGCTTCTTCAATCTGGCGTTCGAGAGACTCGCGCTGTGCGAGCAGTTCCTTGTATGAAGGCATGGCAATTCCCTAAGTGGTTTGCTGATTTACGAATCGACTCGCTCGCTTGCAGTTTTCGGTATAGCCTCGGACTGGCACGCAGATTAACACAGTTCTGATTATCGCGGCACGGGTGGTTTGCCGCTTAATAAAGTTTTGCGACTTTCTTCGTAAGATTTGCCGATAATTCCGATCTCCGAAGCACCGCCCATTAGGCTTAAAAAGATACGGCTCAATCAAAATAGGCTCGCCGCACTGGCACCGCATGAGAACAATCAAGCTGATTCACCTCGAACGTTTCATGGAATGACAGCTTGGCGGGCCCTTTCGCCAGATTTTGTAATGTACATGAGAAGCGCAGCCTCTTTTTATCATTCAGTGGGAATTCAGACGTTTCGCTCGAAACAATCGATAAGCGCAAGCTTCAGTTCATCTCTTGTTTCCATGGGCTTATCGAATGTAAAACGATTGCGACAACTTTCATGCTGCAAATCGCATCCGTAACGGTCAATCCCCATTAACCGGATTCCGGCGGGCCGGCCGGGGTAAGCATCGAAATATTCACACAGCGATGATTCGTCATCGTATGAAAGCGGCTCGAGCGGATCCAGCTGATCTTCTCCGAGCCAGCCCATCGCGCCAAAGCCGCCGATATACCGCATGCGCGCCAGTTTCATCACCCAGAAAGAGAAGTCGCCCAATTCCAGGTAACGCGCCGCGTGCGGGTGATAGCGCAGATAGCGGCGTGCGAGATCGTCGCTCTCTTCCGGCGTCGCGGGCAAGAAGGCGCCGAGCATGGTCAGACGCTGACCTTCCAGCACGTTGCCGTGTTCCGCGTGCGTGACCAGGAAGCCGGCCTGCGCGTTGGCCTGCAGGTTGCGCGTGTGTTCGGCGAGACGGCTGATCAGCAGCATCGGCATGTGCGTCGCGGTCAATGCAAACGGCAAGGCGGTCGGATAGGGAAAGCCTTCGGCTTCGCGCGAATGCGTGGCGAGCGTGCCTTCCGCGACGTGATGCAGCAAGTGAAGCGGAGCTTGCGACGGAATATGCATTGAATCCTCGTACGGCTGCGATATGTCCACGCGATGGTAATGCAGCGCCCTCGAGCGTGTCTCCTGGCCGTTCGATAGAATCGAAAACCTTCGCACAAGCAGGCAAGCTGTCAGGTTGCGCTGCGTTGCGCCCCACTCCAGAAGCTCACCCGTGTCAGACTCGACCACCGCCTCTTCAGCCGTCCGCGAAACCAGTCCGGCGCTCGCGCTGCATCGCCGCCTTCCCTACGCCACGCGCGTGCGCGCCCGCTACGCGACGATGGCCATCTTCTTCATCGCCGGCATGATGTACGCCTCGTGGGGCGTCCACGTGCCAACGGTGCGGGACAAGTTCTCGCTCAGTCCCGGCATGCTGTCTCTCGCGCTGTTCGCGGTGGCGGGCGGCTCGATCTTCGCGATGCTCACCGCCGGCTCGTGGATCGCGCGCGCCGGCACGCGAACCGCGTGCATGACGGGCGGCGTCCTGATGATGGTCTGCGGCGCGCTGATTCTCGTGACGCCGTGGTTCTGGCTGCTGCTGCTCGTGCTCGCCCTGTTCGGCTTCGGCATGGCCACGCTCGACGTCGCGATGAACGCCGAAGCCAGCGCGGTCGAAGAAGCGCTGGACCGGCCGATCATGTCGTCGCTGCACGGCATGTTCAGCATCGGCGGGATGGCGGGCGCGGCGGCGGGAGGCGCGCTGCTCGCGCACGGGCTCGCGCCGGCGGTGCATCTCGCGCTGGCATCGGGCGTGAGCCTGCTGGTGCTGCTCGTCTCCCTGCCCGCCACGCTGCCGCACGTGCCGCATCACGATGACCACGCGAAAGCGTCGTCGTCGAAACGCTGGCGCTCGGGCGCGCTATGGGCGCTCGGCGGCCTGGCGCTGATCGCATTGATCGCCGAGGGCGCGATGTACGACTGGGCCACCGTCTACATGCGCGACGTCGTGGAAGCCACGCCTTCGGTATCGAGCGCCGCCTACGCCGCCTTCTCGGGCGGCATGGCGGCGGGCCGCTTCGGCGGCGACGCGGTGCGCGCGCGCTTCGGCGCGCCGCAGCTGATCTTCGGTAGCGCAGGGCTCGCGTTCGTCGGCATGGTGATGGCGCTCGTGCTGCCGAACACGATCTTCACGATGACCGGCTTCACGCTGATGGGACTCGGTCTCGCGAACATGATGCCGGTGCTGTTCGCCGCGGCGGCGCGCGTCGAAGGCGTGACGCCCGCCGAAGGACTCGCGCAGGTCGCGGGTCTCGCTTATTTCGGACTATTGCTCGGACCGGTGCTGATTGGCGGTGTTGCACAGGTCACGAGTCTGCCCATCGGCCTGTGCGTGGTCGCTGCCTGTTGCGCGGTCATCACGCTGATCGGACCGAAAATCCTCAGGCGACTGAAGATATAAAAAAACGCGCGGCCCTTGCGGCGCCGCGCGTTTTTCAGGACCGAAGTCCCGTGTGACTTACATCTTGACGACGTCGAGCAGAGTCTTCTTGCCCTTCTTGTAGTCGTACAGCGAGATCACGCCGTGCTTCAGGTCGCCCTTCGAATCGAAGCTCGTCTGACCGATCACGCCCTTGTAGTCCGTGTTCGGCATCGCAGCGAGGATCTTCGCCGGATCGGTCGAGTTCGCACGCTTCATCGCGTCGACGATGATGTACACCGCGTCATACGTGAACGGTGCGTAGATCTGGATCGGCTGGCCGAAACGCTTCTGGAACTTGGCCGCGAATGCCTGACCGCCTTCCATCTTTTCGAGCGCCATGCCGGCTTCCGAGCACACGACGTTGTCGGTCGCGTCGCCGGCGAGGTCGGCCAGCTTTTCGGTGCAGACGCCGTCGCCTGCCAGAACCTTCGCACGCAGGCCGAGCTGCTTGGCTTGCTTGGCGAACGGGCCGCCGGTTGCGTCCATGCCGCCGTACATCACGGCGTCGGGGTTTTCGCCCTTGATCTTCGTCAGAATGGCGCGGAAGTCGACAGCCTTGTCGTTCGTCGCGTCATGCGAGATCACCTTCAGGCCGAGCGACTTGGCGGTCTTCTCGAACTCGTTCGCGAGACCCTGACCGTAAGCGGTCGAATCGTCGACGACGGCAACCGTCTTCACCTTCAGGTTCTTCGCCGCGTAGTTGGCGAGCGCCGGGCCCTGTTGCGCATCGGTCGCGACGACGCGATACGTCGTCTTGAAGCCTTGCTGCGTGTAGGCCGGGTTTGTTGCCGACGGGGAGATCTGCACGATGCCCGCATCGCTGTAGATCTTCGACGCCGGGATCGAGGTGCCGGAGTTCAGGTGACCGACAACGGCGACAACCTTGTCATCGACGAGCTTCTGCGCAACTTGCGTAGCGGTACGCGGGTCAGCGGCATCGTCTTGCGGGTCCAGTTGCAGCGTGATCTTTTCGCCGCCGATCGTGAGACCCTTTGCGTTGATCTCTTCGACTGCCATCCGCGCGCCGTTTTCATTGTCCTTGCCCAAGTGAGCAATGCCGCCGGTCAGCGGAGCGACGTGACCGATCTTGACGACCTGGTCGGCTGCTGCGGTCGTTGCCATCGTAGCGAACAAAACAGCCGCGGCGCTGATCGGCAACAGTTTGTGAAGCTTGGTGTTCATGTAAGTCTCCAGTTTCGGTCCCAAAAACAACGTAATCGCCCTGTGCCCCGTCTTTCATCTCGATCGCTCAGTCCCGTGGACGACCACGCCGGATGCATCGTCATGCACTTGGCAAGTCCTTCCGGCGAGCCGTTCGTGGCGGCCGCCATCCGCACTGCGCGCAAGTGTAGGGTTGTCAAATTAATTTAGGGAAGTTTTTTAGGATACTGGTGTCACTACCAATTAGCGGCCAGTTGTGAGCGCCGTCCGTTTGTGCTGCGTTTGCGTGAAGACGCCCTGTCCATGCGGGTTTCCGCGACATCGGCTTACAGCTTATTGAGCGTCATTCAAGTTTCATCACACGGCGCCGATAATCTCCGGCCGTCAGATCATTAGCCTGGTTTTTAACCTGCGCTTTTAGTCGGCGATTAGGTTCGTCGCTCTAAAAATGCTGCGCGTGGTCAAGCATCGTGCCAGGCGGCGACAAAGCGGACCAGGGCAGCTGAAAGGGAAAGCTGGCACACTCACCCGCCTCGGCATCTCTCACACACAAGGAGCTTCGACGTGACCGTACCCGTGACTTCCCGCTGGATCGACATTCCCGCCGACGGCGGCAGCTTTCAAGGCTATCTCGCGCTGCCCAAGACGGGCAGCGGACCCGCCGTCATCATCCTGCAAGAGATCTTCGGCGTGAACGGCCACATCCGCAGCGTCGCGGATCAATACGCGGCCGATGGCTATGTCGCGCTCGCGCCGGACGTCTTCTGGCGCACGCAACCGCGCGTCGAGCTGGGCTACGAAGGCGCGGATCGCGAGAAGGCGATGGAACTGCTGCAGAAGACCAAGGTGGAAGCCGCTGTGGCCGACGTGGGCGCCGCAGCCAAGGCCCTGCGCGCACTGCCGGAAGTAACGGGCAAGGTGGCGGCGATTGGTTACTGCTTCGGCGGCCGGCTCGCCTATCTGGCGGCGGCGCAAGGATCGCTGGATGTGGGCGTGGCCTACTACGGCGGCGGCATTCAGAACGCGCTCGACCAGGCCGACCAGGTCAAGGTGCCGATGCAGTTCCACTACGGCGAACTCGACGCCCACATCCCGGCCGACGCCGTGGATGCCGTGCGGCAGAAGTTTGCCGGGCGCAAGGACTCGGAACTGTATGTATATCCGCAAGCCGATCACGGCTTCAATTGCGGCGATCGCGCTTCGTACAACGCGAAGGCATCGGCGCTCGCGCACGGACGCACGCTGACGTTCCTCGGCGAACACCTGTAAGAACCCGACAGCGCGCGCACGCAAGCGCGCGCTGGTCAGCTATCGAACGGACTGCAAAGCCTGCGCTAGATCAGCGCGGGCAGTCCCTCGACCAGCAGGAACGCGGCGAGCACGCCTAGCAGTGCGCCGAACACGCGCAAGGTGTTGTTCTTGAAATGCGTCGCGCAGGGGATGGCCCCAAGAAACAGGGCGCCGGCGAGCGCCATCGGAATGATCAAGATGAAGTCGCCGATCGTGAAATACGTCATGGTGCGTCTCCCTTCGTCCAGCTTGTGCCTGGGTTGTCGCGCGATGGAGTTCTGTGCGTCGACATTTCGAGTATAGGCGGCGCCCTGAAGGGCGTCGGGCCTTCTTCGTTCGGCGGGAAACGAGAGGGATCGTAAAACCCTTGCGCAACAAGGGCTTGCAGGCCACATTTTTAAGCGCCCACGTAAAAACCCTTACTTCCTACGTATTTCAACTGGCTTTCTGAAGTGCGTTCTATCTCGCCGGCGCGGTTCCGCTCCGCTCCCTCCGGTCGAGATACACGGCAGCGCTCAGCCCGACCAGCAGCAGCACGCCAATGAGTCCGGCCACACCCGGCCAGCCGAACGCGGTCCAGAAGTGGCCGCCATAGGCGCCGATTACGCTCGATCCCAGGTAATACGCGAGCAGATAGAGCGCCGCCGCCTGGCCTTTTGCCTGCGCGGCGAGCCTTCCGACCCAGCCGCTCGCGACCGAATGGCCAGCGAAGAAACCGAACGTCAGGCAGGCGATGCCCGCGATGATCACCGGCAGCGACATCGACAAGGTCAGCGCGATGCCCAGCATCATGAGCAGAAGACTGGCGATCAGCACGCGGCCGCGCCCGAAGGCATCGGCCATCTTGCCGGAGCTGGGCGAAGCGATGACGCCCGTCAGGTAGACAGTGAAGATGGCGCCGATCTGCGTCTGGTTCAATTGAAACGGCGCCCCGAGCAGACGATAGCCGACGTAGTTATAGAGCGTGACGAAGCTGCCCATCATGACGAAGCCCAACAGGAACAGGAACGGCAGGCCGCGATGACGCAGGTGCCCGGCCAGCGAGCGTCGATGCTGCGTGAAACCGACGCCGCGCCGGGGCTGAAAGCGTTGCGACGGCGGCAGCAGCGCGCGAAAGATGAGCATGGCGAGGAGTCCGAGCACCCCGATTCCGCCGATCGCCACGCGCCAGCCGAACAGATCCGCCAGCACGCCGCTGATCACGCGCCCGGCCATGCCGCCGATGGCCGTTCCGCCGACATAGAGTCCCATCGCGAGACCGAGTCCTTTCGGATGCACTTCCTCGGCGAGATAGGCCATCGCGACGGCGGGCACGCCGCCGAGCGCGAAACCGGCGAGCGCGCGCACGATGAGCAGCGCGTGCCAGTCCGGCAGCACGGCCGCGAGCACCGTCAGCACCGACGACGCCAGGAGCGAGAGCGTCATCAGCCGGTGGCGGCTCCAGCTTTCGGAGACGAATCCCGCGATGAAGATCGCAATCGCCAAGGCGGCCGTGCTGACGGATACGGCCAGCGCGCTGACCGCGGGGCTGACGCCGAACGCCTTGGTGAACTCTGGAAGAAGCGGCTGCACGCAATACAGCAGCGAGAAAGTCGCGTAGCCGGCGAACAGCAGCGCGAGCGACGCTCGCCAGTACGCTCGCGAGCCGCGTTCGAGATATGGGGGTTCGCCAGCGTCGCCTTTCGGAGTTTGCTCGGCCGAAGCAGCGCTCATTTGTTAAGTATTCTCTGACAAACCTTCAACGATACGCCGCGATGAGGGTTTTGCCTAATCTGCGGAAGCGAATAAATGGCGTTCAGCGCGTAATTACTTCCAATCGTCTGCGCTCGACAACATAAGACGGCAAATGGCGTCGCGTTGGCGCGCCGCGATGCGCTAAAGTAAGCGCACAATCGTTCATGAAGTCCGCGCGCCGAAGCCCCACGCGCCAAGGCTGACGCGGCGAAAGTCTGGTGCACGGGCCATCGCTGGCCTGTGTTTGTTGCGATATTTTTTGACCGGCGCGTCATCCTCAGCCGGCGTTGAAACGGGGATTCATCATGCAAATCGGTTCGATTGTCCGCTCAGTGCATATTGCCGTGCCTCAGGGCGCACGCGGCATCGTCATGCGCATTCTCGGCGACATGGCCATGGTCGCCTGGTACGCAGGAGAGCCCGGCGTCACCCAACTGCTCAACACAGAGCCATTCTTTCTCGAAGACCTGATCGACACTGGCGACATCGTGCGGCCGGCGAACACCGTCGTTCACTGACGCTCACTTAAAACCGTCGTGCCGATGCCGTCCGCGCGCCGGCGCGGCACAATGCCGGGATGAACTCAATCGATCCCGACTCCAACGGCGCGCCCGTTCCCCGCGATGGCGACGCGCCTCCCTTCGCCGGCCTCACGCCCGAGCGCGTGCTCGATGCGCTCGACAGCGTCCTGATTCCCGCAGGCACGCGCACCGACGGCCGCCTCCTACCCCTGAACAGCTACGAGAATCGCGTCTACCAGGTCGGCGTCGAGGACGGCGCGCCGGTCGTCGCGAAGTTTTATCGGCCGGAGCGCTGGTCGGACGGCGCGATCCTGGAAGAGCATGCGTTCGTCGCGAGCCTCGTCGCACGCGAGATTCCGGCCGTGCCCGCGCGCACGCTCGAAGGCGCCACGCTGCACGCGTTCGGCGGCTTCCGCTTCTCCGCGTTCGAACGCCGTGGGGGACGCGCGCCCGATCTCGATCGCAGCGACACGCTCGAATGGCTCGGGCGCTTCATCGGGCGGATTCACGCGGTGGGCGCGATCGAGCCGTATCGCGAGCGTCCAACGCTCGACATCGCCACCTTCGGCTACGAACCGCGCGACTATCTGCTCGAACACGGCTTCATTCCCGCCGATGTGCGCGAAGCATGGGAAACGGTCGTCGCGATGGCGCTCGAAGGCGTCGCACACTGCTTCGAGCGCGCGGGCGACGTGCAGCATCTGCGCCTGCACGGCGACTGTCATCCGAGCAATGTGCTCTGGACCGACAGCGGACCGCACTTCGTCGATTTCGACGACAGCCGCATGGGCCCGGCCATCCAGGACCTGTGGCTGTTGCTGCCGGCGGGCCGCGCGGACGCCTCGCGGGCGCTGACGGACCTGCTCGCGGGCTACGAGGATTTCTGCGAGTTCAATCCGCGCGAACTGCATCTGGTCGAAGCCCTGCGCACGCTGCGGCTGATCCACTATTCGGCGTGGCTCGCGCGCCGCTGGAACGATCCGGCCTTCCCCGCCGCGTTCCCGTGGTTCAACACACAGCGCTACTGGGAGGAGCGCATCCTCGAATTGCGGGAGCAAATCGGCGCCATGCAGGAAGGGCCGCTCTGGCCGGTCTGAAATCTTTCGTGACATCCACGCGTCTTAAGCAATCACAAAAGATTGCAAAGCCTTTTAGCGCGTGTAACGATAACGATTCTCATCTTCCCGCCTCCTTTTGATCGCCGCGTTTGCGATCGGGGCGGGCTTGTGCACCCCACTTTCGAAATCCTGGAGAGACGCTTGAACGCGCCCGACACCCTCAATCCGCAGCCGCCTGCAGCGAGCGGCCCGGCCCACTATCGTCCGCATGGCCGTCTGATCGACGATGCCGAGCAATTCGTGCGCAAGAACCGCTCGCGCCGCTCGACCTTTCTCAAATGGCTGCGCAAGGTGCATGGCTGGATCGGTCTATGGGGCGCGCTGCTCGGTCTGCTGTTCGGCGTGACGGGCTTCCTGCTGAATCATCGCGCGCCGCCGCTGCGCATCTCGACGGGCGAGCCGCAGGTGACGCAGTTGCAAATGCCGTTGCCGGCGGAAGGCTTCAAGACGCCGCGCGACATGGGCACCTGGCTCAAGCGCGAACTGAAGCTCGACGGTAATCTCGGCCGCACGCGCCGCGAACCCTCGCATCCCGTGGGCTGGGGCGACAAGAGCACGATGCAGCCGGAACAATGGTCGGTGATGGTGGCTTCGCCGGGCGGCAACGTGATGGCCGAGTACTGGGTCGGCAACAACTTCGTTTCGGTGAAGCGCACCGACAACACCTTCCTCGCGATGATGACCAACCTGCACAAGGGCGTGGGCTTGAGCGTTGGCTGGGTGCTGCTCATCGATACCTTCGCGGGCAGCATCGTGCTGCTGTCGCTGACGGGCGTGCTGTTGTGGACCGAGCTCAACAAGAAGCGCACGGCAGGCGCGTTGATCGTGGCGGCTTCGCTGATTGCGGCGGTGGTCTGCGGGCTGCTCTGATCACCAGCTGATCACGCGCCGCACACTTCCTCTTTCTCCGCCACTCCACGCGCCGCCTTCGCGCCTTCCCCCTGCCGCAGCTCCGGCAGCGAGACGCCGTTCCTGGCGGCGGCGACTTCGGTGACTTCGGCGAGTATCGAGACCGCGAATTGCGGCGGTGGTCTGCGGGTTGATCTGAACGCTTGTTGATCGCGCGTCGGCGTAGGCGCGTCGCGCGATCAGCCGCTCACACGCCGCACACTTCCCCTTTTCCCGCGACTTCACGCGCCGCCTTCGCGCCTTCCACCTGCAGCAGCTCCGGCAGCGAGACGCCGTTCTTGGCGGCGGTGACTTCGGCGAGTATCGATACCGCGATCTCCGGCGGCGTCCTGCTGCCGATATAAATGCCCACCGGCCCGTGCAGCCGCGCCAGCTCGGCTTCGCTGAGATCGAACTCTTTGAGGCGTTCGCGCCGCGCCGCGTTGTTGCGCCGCGAACCCAGCGCGCCGACATAGAACGCCGGCGTCTTCAGCGCTTCCATCAGCGCGAGGTCGTCGAGCTTCGGATCGTGCGTCAGCGCGATCACCGCGCAGCGTTCGTCGAGCTGCATCTCCATGACGGTGTCGTCGGGCATGGTGCGGACGATCGTCGTGCCCGGCACGTCCCACTCTTCCGTGTATTCCTCGCGCGGGTCGCACACCGTCACCTGATAGTCCAGCCCCACCGCGATGCTGCACAGATAGCGCGACAACTGCCCTGCGCCGATCACCAGCATCCGGTAGCGCGGGCCGTGGATCGTCAGCAGTTGCTGGTCGTCGAAGAGCACGCCGTCGGTGGCCTGGGCCGGTTCGAGGCGCACGTCGCCGGTCGCCATGTCGAGCGTGCGCGCCACCAGCCTGCCGCTTTCCACCGCCCCGCACAGCTCCGCAATGCCGCTTGCGCGCGTGAGCGGCTCGAGCACGAGCTGGATGGTGCCGCCGCACGGCAACCCGAAGCGATGCGCCTCCTCAGCGCTGATGCCGTATTTCACGGCCTCGGGCACGGTCTGCTCGATGCCCCGCTGCCGCACCCGCTCAATCAGGTCATCCTCGATACACCCGCCCGATACCGATCCAACCACGTGTCCATCGCCGCGCACGGCGAGCATTGCGCCTTCGGGGCGGGGCGACGAGCCCCATGTTTTGACGACCGTGACGAGCAGTGCGCGATGGCCTTCTTCGAGCCATCGCGCGCTGTTCTTCAGGACTTCGAGATCCACGCTGTCCATGATTTCTTTCCCTTTTGCTGCACGTCCTGTTCTTCGGGCGCATCCGGCGCGTCGCCGCTGCCCTCGGCGGCGGCATCCTGCGGCGCCTGAGCACCCTGAAGCTGTGCGCCGAAGCGCCTGAAAAATTCTGCCGCAATCTTGCGCGCCGCGCCGTCGACGAGACGCGAGCCGATCTGCGCCAGCTTGCCGCCTACCTGCGCGTTGGCCGTATAGCTGAGCTTCGTCGAATCGGCTTCGTCGCCGGGTTCGAGATGCACGGTCGCACTGCCCTTGCTGAAACCCGCCGCGCCGCCCTGCCCTTCGAACACGATCGTATAGGTACGGGGCGCGTCGATGTTCGTCAGCTCCATTCTGCCCTTGAAACGCGCCTTCACCGGACCGACCGCCGCTGTCATCGCAACGGCATAGACGTTTTCGCCCTCGGCTTCGATGCTGTCGCAGCCCGGAATGCAGGCTTTCAGGATCGACGTGTCGTTGAGCGCTTGCCACGCGCGTTCCTGCGTGACGGGCAAGCTATGCGTTTCGGTCAGTTCCATCGCGGGCCTCCGGAGGGCGAATGTTGCGACAAGGCAGCAAGCTCGCGTCCGACGGCCGCGAGACTGTCGAGGTTATGCGCCGCGAGCATCGCATCGACGTGCGGCAGGATGGCGCGCGCACCTCGCGCGCGCGGCGTGAATCCGGCGTAGCGCAGCAGCGGATTGAGCCACACGAGCCGGTGGGCGAAACGCCTGAGCCGGTGCATTTCGGCATCGAGCACGTCGATGGCTTCATGATCCAGGCCATCGGTCACGAGCAGCACGGTCGCGCGTCCCGCCAGCACGCGGCGCGCCCAGCGCCGGTTGAACTCCGCGAGCGCCGCGCCGATGCGCGTGCCGCCCGACCAGTCCGCGACGCTCTGTCCGAGTGCCGCGATGGCAATATCGGGATCGCGTTCGCGCAGCGCGCGCGTGGCGTGGGTCAGGCGCGTGCCGAACAGGAACACTTGCAAGCGCTCTCGCGACTGCACGAGCGCGTGGCAGAAATAGAGCACTGCGCGCGAATAGGCGCTCATCGAGCCCGAGATGTCGAGCAGTAGAACCAACGGCGGCCGGCGCTCCACGGCCGCACGATATTTCCACACAGTCCAGTCGCCGCCCGAACGCACGGCATGACGCGCGCTCGCCTTCAGGTCGGCATGCGTGCCGCGCGACGCGGCCTTGAGCCTGCGCGTCGGCTCGGTCGCGAGCGGAACACGGTGCGCGCGAATCTGATGCCGCAGCGTGCGCCATTCGTCGGCGCTGAGCGTGTCGAAGTCGCGGTGACTCAGGCGCTCCTGCGCGCTGAACGTGATGCGCGCGTGCGCCTGCTCCGGCTGCGCCTCTGACGCGGCCGGCTGCGTGGTCGCGGCGCGCGCCGCCAGCGCATCGGCGAGACGGTTGTTGCGCTTCGGCGGCGGCATGCCGTTCTTCACCTTCGGCAACAGCAGCGCGCGCAGCTTGCCTTCCCAGTCGGGATCGCGCCAGAACAGATCGAAGGCCGCGTCGAAGATCTCGCGCTCGTCGCTTGCATGCACCAGCAGACAGGCGAGCGTCGCGCGGACATCGTCGCGCCGGCCGAGATCCACGTAACGCAGGGCGTCGAGCGCATCGACGGCCTGCGCAGGCGACATGCCGAGCCCCGCGCCGCGCAGCAGCCTCACGAAATGCACGACATTGCGCGCGAAGGGTCCCAGCGTCATGGCGCCGCCGCGAGGCAGCGCGCGAGCGTGTCGGCGTCCATGCGCGCGAGATCGTCCTGGTACTTGAGCAGCACGCCCAGCGTGTCCTGCACCGATTGCGGATCGAGCTCCGACACCGACAACGCCGCCAGCGCGCGACACCAGTCGATCGTCTCCGCCACGCCCGGCGCCTTGAACAGGTCCAGTGTGCGCAGCGCATGGACGAAGGCAACCGCGCGCTCCTGCAAGTCCCGCCCGGCTTCAGGCGCACGCGCCGCGACGATCGCCAGTTCCACGTCGCGCGCCGGATAGCCGATCCACTGGTACAGGCAGCGGCGCTTCAACGCATCGTGCACTTCGCGCGTGCGATTCGACGTCATCACGACGAGCGGCGGCCGCGCCGCGCGCACCGTGCCGTATTCGGGAATCGACACCTGGAAGTCGGACAGCAGTTCCAGCAGAAACGCCTCGAACGGCTCATCGGCGCGGTCGATTTCATCGATCAGCAGCACACGGCGCGCGTCCGGATGCGCGGCATCGGGCAGCAAGGCCTGCAGCAGCGGACGCTTGAGCAGGAACTCGCCGCAATACAGCGATTCGTTCGACGGCGTCTCGCCCGCCGCTTCCGCCAGCCGCAGCGCCATGATCTGCCGCGGATAGTCCCATTCGTACAGCGCGCTCGCGGTGTCGAGTCCCTCGTAGCATTGCAGCCGCAGCAGCGTCGTGCCGCACACGCCGGCAGCCGCCTTCGCGAGCTCGGTCTTGCCGACGCCCGGCTCGCCTTCGAGAAACAGCGGGCGCTGCAACTTCAGGGCGAGAAAGAGCGCGGTCGCGAGTTCGCGGGTCGCGAAGTACTGATGCTCGCGCAGGCGCGCGAGCGTCTCGTCGATGGAAGCGGGGTCGTCCTGCATCGCCGCTAGAACGACAGCGCGCGTTCGACCGCGCGCCCCGCCAGCACCGGTATCAGGTGCGCGCGGTATGCGGCGCTGGCGTGCATGTCGGCGTTGAGTTGATCCGGCGCGATGGTTACGCCGCGCGCCGACGCCACCGAGAAGTCCTTCGACAACGCCGCCTCCAGTTCGGCCGACCGGAACACCGAAGGCGCCGCCCCCGTCACGCCGACGCGCACGCCGTCCTTGAACTTCGCGACGAACACGCCGACCAGCGCGAAGTGCGACGCGGGATTGCGAAACTTCTCATACGCCGCGCGCTCGGCCAGCGGAAACTCGACCGCGGTGATGAGTTCATCGGGTTCGAGCGCGGTCTGATACATGTCGATGAAAAAGTCGTCGGCGGCGATGCGCCGGCGGTCCGTCACGACGGTCGCGTTCAGCGCGAGGACGGCGGACGGATAACACGCGGCGGGATCGTCGTTCGCGAGCGAGCCGCCGATGGTCCCGCGATCGCGCACCTGGCGGTCGCCGATCCGGCCCGCGAGATCCGCGAGCCCGGGCAATGCCTTTTGCACGTCCGGATTCGCTGCCACCTCGGCATGGCACACGGCGCCGCCGATGGTGAGCGTGCCGCCGTTCAGCGTGACGGCTTTCATCGACGCGATGCGCGTCACGTCGATCAACGCCGATGGCTGCGCGAGACGCAGGCGCATGGTCGGCAGCAGGCTCTGGCCGCCGGCGAGGAACTTGGCCTCGTCGTTCGCGGAAAGCGCGGCGACCGCCGCCTGCGCTTCGCCCGGCCGTTGATAGTCGAATGAGTACATGGCCAGTCTCCTCAGGCGGTTTGGGCGGTGTGCATCGCGGTCCAGACGCGGTGCGGCGTCGCGGGCATCTGCAGGTCCTTCACGCCGAGCGGCGCGAGTGCGTCGAGAATCGCGTTGATGACGGCGGGCGGCGAACCGATCGCGCCCGCTTCGCCGCAGCCCTTCACGCCCAGCGGGTTGTGCGTGCACGGCGTGCCCTTCGCCGTCTCCACGGTGAAGTTCGGCAGATCGATGGCATGCGGCATCGCATAGTCCATGAACGAGCCGGACAGCAACTGGCCGGTGCTGTTGTCGTACACGCAGCGTTCGAGCATCGCCTGCCCGATGCCCTGCCCCAGTCCGCCGTGCACCTGCCCTTCGACGATCATCGGGTTGATCACGTTGCCGAAGTCGTCGACGGCCGTGAACTTCTGGATGCGCGTCTCGCCCGTGTCCTGGTCCACTTCCACCTCGCACACGTACGCGCCGGACGGATAGGTGAAGTTGGTCGGATCGTAGAACGCGTTCTCGTTGAGGCCCGGCTCCATCTGGTCGAGCGGGAAGTTGTGCGGCACGTACGCAGCCAGCGAGACATCGACGAAGGTCTTGGTGCGGTCCGTGCCCGCCACCCGGAACACGCCGTTCTGGAACTCGATGTCCTCCACCGCCGCTTCCAGCAAATGCGCAGCGATCTTCTTCGCCTTCGACTCGACCTTGTCGAGCGCCTTCATGATCGCCGAGCCGCCGACCGAAATCGATCGCGAACCGTACGTGCCCATGCCGAAGGGAATGCGTCCGGTGTCGCCGTGGATCACCTCGACGTTTTCGATCGCGATGCCGAGCCGGTCCGCGACGACTTGCGCGAAGGTCGTTTCGTGGCCCTGGCCGTGACTGTGCGAGCCGGTGAAGACGGTGACCGAGCCGGTCGGATGCACGCGCACTTCGCCTGCTTCGAAGAGGCCCGCGCGCGCGCCGAGTGCGCCCGCCACGTTCGACGGCGCCAGTCCGCAGGCCTCGATGTAGCACGAATAGCCGATGCCGCGCAGCTTGCCCTTTTGCTTCGATTCCTCGCGGCGCGCGGCGAAGCCCTTCACGTCGGCGAGTTCGAGCGCGCGGTCGAGACAGGCGTCGTAATCGCCGGTGTCGTAGGTCAGTCCGACCGGCGTCGCATACGGGAACTCGCGGATGAAGTTGCGGCGCCGCAATTCCACCGGGTCGATGTTCAGTTCGCGCGCCGCTGTTTCCACCAGCCGCTCGACCACATACGTGGCTTCCGGCCGGCCCGCGCCGCGATAGGCATCCACCGGCACCGTGTTCGTGAACACCGCTTTCACTTCGGCGTAGATGGCGGGCGTCGTGTACTGCCCGGCGAGCAGCGTCGCGTAGAGCACGGTCGGGATCGACGAGGCGAACGTCGACAGATACGCGCCCATGTTCGCCGTCGTGTGCACGCGCATGCCGATGAACTTGCCGTCCGCGTCGATGGCGAGTTCCGCCTTCGTCACGTGGTCGCGGCCGTGCGCGTCGGAGAGGAAGGCTTCGGAACGCTCGGCCGTCCACTTGACCGGTCGTCCGACCTTCCGGGAGGCCCACGTCAGCGCGACATCTTCCGCATACAGGAAGATCTTCGAGCCGAAACCGCCGCCCACGTCCGGCGCGATCACGCGCAGTTTCGACTCCGGCAGTTGCAGCACGAACGCCGCCATCAGCAGACGTTCCACGTGCGGGTTCTGGTTCGCGACATAGACCGTGTAGCTCTCGTCGTGCTTCGCGTGGCTCGCGTTCACGGCGCGCGGTTCGATCGCGTTCGGCACGAGCCGCTGGTTGACGATATCCAGCGTCGTTACATGCGCGGCCTGCGCGAAGGCGGCGTCGGTCCGGGCCTTGTCGCCGTGGCCCCAGTTGTAGCAGACGTTGTTCGGCACGCTGTCGTGCACGAGCGGCTGGCCGGCGTCGGAGGCGCTTCCGGTATCGACCGTAGCGGGCAGCTCGTCGTAATCCACCTCGATCAGTTCGAGCGCGTCCTTCGCCTCCTTCACCGATTCGGCGATCACCAGCGCCACCTGATCGCCCACGTGCAGCACCTTGTCGTGCGCGATGACCGGGTGCGGCGGTTCGTGCATCGGCGAGCCGTCCGTGCTGTGGATCAGCCAGCCGCACGGCAGGCCGCCGACGTTCTCGCCCGCCAGATCCCGGCCCGTGAAGATGCCGATCACACCCGGCGACGCCTTCGCCGCCTCGATATCGATGCGCTTGATCCGCGCGTGCGCATGCGGCGAACGCAGGAACACGCCATAGCTTTGCTGCGGGAGGACGACATCGTCCGTGTACTGGCCCGCGCCAGTCAGGAAGCGATAGTCTTCCTTGCGCTTGACGCCGGCGCCGATCAGTTTCTGTTGCTCAGGGGCATTCATCGCGGTCTCCTATTAAGGCGCGATTCATCGTTTCGGAAGGATTCGGAGCCGGGATCAGGCGCCCGCTTTCATGTCCTGCGCGCCCTGGAGAACCGCTTTGACGATGTTGTGATAGCCCGTACAGCGGCACAGGTTGCCGTCGAGCTGTTCACGGACTTCTTCCTCGGACAGGTCGGCCGACTGCGCGGCCAGCGCGCTCGCACTCATCACCATGCCCGGGGTGCAGAAGCCGCATTGCAAGCCGTGACAGGCCTTGAAGGCCGCCTGCATCGGATGGAGCTGGCCGTCTTTCGCCATGCCTTCGATGGTCGTCACGTCCATGCCGTCCGCCTGCACCGCAAGCATGTTGCACGACTTCACTGCGCGGCCTTCGAGATGGACGGTGCACGCGCCGCACTGGGCCGTATCGCAGCCAATGTGCGTGCCGGTGAGACGGAGTTGATCGCGGAGAAACTGGACCAGCAGAAGATGCGGTTCGACGGTGGCGGTCACGGGTTTGCCGTTGACCGTCAGGCTGATGCTGAGCGCCATTTCACTGTCTCCATGTGAGGACGGACCAGCTTCACGCCGTTGCACCTGCCTTACTGCCGCCGTGAGCGTTCAGCTGGGTTGGGTGTTGTGTTTGTGACGTCGAGTAAAGCACAAATCGACGGGCGTCGCCATCCGCGCGAACGCACGTTTGAATCGGCGCGCCGCAACGCAAAACGCCGCCCGGCGGGCGGCGTTTGGAAGCATGCGTCACGCGTTTCAACGCGTCGCGGTTTCGCGCTCTCTCACGCGGGCAGAGGCGTCCGATACTTCCGGCGGCACGCGGCCCAGCAGCGCGTGACGGCGCGAATAGGCGAAGTAGATCGCCAGGCCGGCCACCAGCCACACGAGGAAGGCAATCCACGTGGTCGCCTGGAGGTTGGCCATGAGGAAGAGGCACGAGGCCACGGCCAGCACCGGCACCACCGGCACGCCCGGGCAGCGGAACGCACGCGGCAGGTCGGGATGGGTGCGGCGCAGGATCAGCACCGCGACGGACATCAGCGAGAACGCGGCCAGCGTGCCGATATTGATCAGCTCCGCCAGCACGTTGAGCGGCACGAGCGCGCCAATCAAGCCGAAGACGATGCCGACGAGCCAGGTGGTGAAGAAAGGCGTCGAGAATCGCGGATGCACCTTCGACAGACGCGCGGGCAGAAGACCGTCGCGCGACATCGCGTAGATGATGCGGGTCTGGCCGTAGCTCATCACGAGAATCACGGTGAGCATGCCGAGCACCGCACCGAGGTCGATGAAGCCCGCCACCCAGTTCTGCCCCGCCACCTGCAGCGCGAACGACACCGGATGCGGATTGTTCGCGAATTGCGCCGACGGCACGATGCCCGTCACGACACCCGCGACCGCCACGTACAGCACGGCACACACGACCAGCGACGAGATGATGCCGATGGGCAGGTCGCGCTTCGGATTCTTCACTTCCTCCGCCGCCGACGACACCGCGTCGAAGCCGATGAACGCGAAAAACATCACGGCGGCCGCGCCGAACACGCCGGACCAGCCGTGCGGCATGAACGGATGCCAGTTCGCCGGCTTGACGTGGAACACGCCCACCGCGATCACCAGCAAGACCACCGTCACCTTGATCGCGACCATGAGGTTGTTGACGCGGGTGGATTCCTTGATGCCGACGGAGAGCAGCGTGGTGACGGCCATCATCACCAGGAATGCGGGCAGGTTGAACCAGGTGACCTGGCCGGGCAGCGCGCCGGGCGCGGCAGTCAGGACGGTGGGCAAGGCGACGCCGAAGCCGGACAGCAGCGATTGCAGATAGCCGGACCAGCCGACGGACACGGCCGACGAGGCAAGTCCGTACTCGAGCATCAGATCCCAGCCGATGATCCACGCGGCCAGTTCGCCGAGTGTCGCGTAGGAATAGGTGTAGATGGAGCCGGCGACGGGGATCGTCGATGAGAATTCGGCGTAGGCCAGCGCCGCGAAACCGCAGGCGATGGCGGCGACGATGAACGAGATCATCAGGGCCGGGCCCGCTTGCACGGCGCCCGTGCCGGTCAGCACGAAAATCCCGGTGCCGATGATCGCCCCGATGCCAAGAAAGGTCAGATCGAGGGCGCCAAGCGTTTTCTTGAGCGACGTGCCGGACGCGCCGGCCAGCATGTGCTCGACATTCTTCCTGCGGAACAACGACATTGCGATGAATCTCCTTCTGGCGCGCGGGCGCCCTGCTGCGGGAAAACCCGGCATTTTATCGGAGACTCAGAGATTGCCCTGAGATGGGGCACGTCGCGCATGTCGCGGCGAACTTTTACGAATTTATCTTGTGCAGGATAAATTCTCAGCCGGCGATGCCCGGATTCATGTCGACGAGACGATTGCTCATCACGTAGAAGGTCAGCTCCGCGTTGTTGGCGAGCTTCATCTTTTCCAACAACCGCGCGCGATAAACACTGACCGTTTTAACCGACAGCGATAACGCGTTCGCGATATCCGTCAGACGCTTTCCGGAAGCCAGCATGCACAGCGTCTGGTACTCACGGTCCGACAGCTTTTCGTGCGGCAGCCGTTCGGTATCGAGCGAAACGTAAGTGGCGAGTGCTTCGGCCATCTCCGGGCTCACGTATTTGCGGCCCGCCGCAACCTGGCGGATCGCGCCGAGCATCAGCGCGGGGTCGGCCGTCTTCGACAGATAGCCCGACGCGCCCGCCTTCAGCGCCCGTACTGCGTACTGATCCTCGCGGTACATCGAGAACATCAGCACCGGCAAGCGCGGCACGTCGCGCTTGATCCGCTTCAGCAGGTCGATACCGTTGACGTCGGGCAACGAGATGTCGAGCATCGCGACGTCGAACGGGTGGCGCGCGACCAGCGCGAGCGCCTGCAGGCCGGTTTCGGCCTCCGACACTTCGGCGGCGACACCGCGTTCCACCAGCAATTGCGCGACACCGCGACGCACGATGGCGTGGTCGTCGGCGAGCAGGACCTTGAGCATCGGCGGCCTCAGGCGCTGACGACGCCGATCGCGAACAGCGCCGGCCGCGCAGCGGCCCAGGGCAGACGCGCGCGCACGATGGTTCCCGCCGGTTTCGCGGCCACGATGCGCAGGCTGCCGCACAGCGACTCGCAGCGCGCACGCATGCCCGACAGGCCGAAGCGGCCGCTCTTGCGGCGCGCGGCCGCGCTGATGCCAATGCCGTCGTCCTCGACGGTCAGCATGACGGCGTCGTTGTCGGCGTCGAGGGTAACGTTCGCGTGCGTCGCGCCGGCGTGGCGCGCGACGTTGCCGAGCGCTTCCTGCGCCACGCGAAACAGCGCGAGCGACATGTCGTCGGACAGGCGGTCAAGATGCGCATCGCGCGCACAGGCAAACGCCACGGAGAGCGTCGTGCGGGCGCGAAAGCTGTCGATCCAGTTGAGCAGTTCGGCACCGAGACCGGCGGCGAAGGTCGGCGCGTGCAGGCCCTCGACGATGCGATGGCTCGTTTCGCAGACCTCGGCCAGCGCGGCGCGCGCCTGATGCAGCGCGTCGTCGAGCGCGGCGGGGGCGTCGGCGGGAAGCCAGTGTCCCGCGCGCGCGAGCGCGAGATTGGCAACGGTGAGCGCGGCGCCGGTTTCATCGTGGAGATCTTGGGCAAGCGCCTGGCGCGCGCGTTCTTCCGTGGCGGCAAGTAGCGCGGCCAGTTCCTGCACGCGCGCGGTCAGGCGCTGGATCTGCCGGTCGCCCTTGAGCTTGGCATCGATCAGCGCGGACCAGGGAGACGAAGACGGAAGGCTAAACGACGCGCCGGGACATTCCGGCGGCGGTGACGACACCCCGCGCAACGAGGCGCGACGAATCGGAATCTCGTCGAGCGAGATCATGGCCGGCGGGTTCATTCACATTCCTCGCTTTGAGCGCAACTGGAGCTACGTCCTCGGCTGACCCGCGAGCGGCGTAACTGAATTTACACTCTGTAACACCGAAGACGGAGCGCGCGGCGCGCGCGCCCTCGTAGGCGTAAACGGATCATATCTCAAAAATATGATAAATCCATGTCCGGCAAGGCCTGGAACGGTGAACTTCATGTCGTTTGCCAAGTTCGACGCACACAATGCGTAGGAAAAACACCTACTCCGCGTTGGAATCGGCGGCTAATTTGTAACTTCATAGTCTGAGCCGAGGCGAAAAAAAAACCGGAGCGCGAAGCACCGGTTTTTACTGAACGAATGCAGCGCTGCAATCAGCCGACAAACGCCTTTTCGACGACATAGTGGCCAGGATGGTTGTTGCTGCCTTCCTTGAAGCCCAGGCTGTCGAGCAGTTCACGCGTGTCGCGTAGCATGTGCGGGCTGCCGCAGAGCATGACGCGGTCGTTCTCGACGGAGAACGGCTCCACTGCCAGATCCGCAAACAGCTTCTTCGTTTCGATCAGATCCGTGATGCGGCCACGGTTGGCGAATTCCTCGCGCGTGACGGTCGGGTAGTAGACCAGTTTCTCCGACACGATCTCGCCAATATGCTCGTGCGCCGGCAAATGCTCGGTGATGAAGTCCTTGTACGCGAGTTCATCGACGAAACGGCAGGTGTGCGTGAGCACGATCTTCTCGTAGCGGTCGTACACGTCCGGGTCCTTGATGATGGACATGAACGGCGCGAGCCCCGTGCCGGTCGACAGCAGCCACAGCGTCTTGCCGGGCAGCAGGTTGTCGGCCATGAGCGTGCCCGTCGGCTTCTTGCCGATCAGCACGGAATCACCCACCTTCAAGTGTTGCAAGCGCGAGGTCAGCGGACCGTCCGGCACCTTGATGCTCAGGAATTCGAGATGGTCTTCGTAGTTGGCGCTCGCGAGGCTGTAGGCGCGCAGCAGCGGCTTGCCTTCGACTTCGAGGCCCACCATCGTGAACTGGCCGTTCTCGAAGCGGAACGCGCTGTCGCGGGTGCAGGTGAAACTGAAAAGCGTGTCGGTCCAGTGATGGACGCTCAGGACGGTTTGAGAATTAAGGTTGCTCATGGCTTCTTGAACTGTGCGAAAACGGTGGCGCTCCGACGATCGCGGCCGGCTAGCGGCAAGCATCGCCACGCCGGGACCGCGCTGCAAACGCGCGCACGACGAAAGCGCTGCGCTGCGCGAAAGGACCTTCGAGTGGTGACGGCCGCGGATCGGTACGACCCAGGCGCTTCGGTACGACTCAGGCTACGACCCGGATTACAGCCCAGGCAGCGCGACAGCCCGGCGGAGTCGCGTATTTTAACCCGATCGCGAATCCGCGTCGTCCGGGGCCGCGCGGGACGCCGCTGCGGCACAGACACGCACGCCCGGGCCAAGGCGGACCGACGCGCTCGCGGGACGAATATCGCTGGCTGGCGTGTGGCTGGCGGGCGGCGGGCTTCAGCGGGCTTCCCGGCAATGATCGAATCGCCGGAAGCCGCCGAGCCCGCATGATAGCAACGGAACCGTCGCCGACTGGAAAAACCCCTTTCCGCAGAAAGGCTTGGACGCGTTTGCGCGGATCAGATGCGCTGGTCGGTGGAAGGCTTCTCCCACAGATTGATGCCGCCTTCCTGCGCATGCCGATCGATTTCAGCGAGTTCTTCCGCGGTGAACTCCAGGTTCTTCAGCGCGGCGACGTTCTCCGCGACCTGCTCCGCGCGGCTCGCGCCGATCAGCACCGACGTCACGCGCGAACCGCGCAGCGCCCACGCCAGCGCCATCTGCGCGAGACTCTGGCCGCGCTTCTGCGCCAGTTCGTCGAGCTTGCGCACGTGCGCGAGATTGGCCTCGCTCAGATGCTCCTGCTTGAGCGACCCGCCGCCCGGCTTGTTGACGCGGGCGTCCTGGGGCACGCCGTTCAGATACTTGTTCGTCAGCAGCCCCTGCGCGAGCGGCGTGAACGCAATACTGCCGGCGCCGATGTCGTCGAGCGTGTCGAGCAGTTCGTTCTCGATCCAGCGGTTCAGCATGTTATAGGACGGCTGATGGATCAGCAGCGGCACCTTGTGCTCGGCGAGCAGCTTCGCCATTTCACGCGTTTTCGTCGCGGAATAAGACGAAATGCCCACGTACAGCGCCTTGCCGGAATGCACCGCCGTGGCGAGCGCGCCGGCGGTTTCCTCGAGCGGCGTGTCGGCGTCGAAACGATGCGAGTAGAAGATATCGACGTAATCGAGGCCCATGCGCTTCAGGCTCTGATCGAGGCTCGCGAGCACGTATTTGCGCGAGCCGCCGCCCTGACCGTACGGCCCCGGCCACATGTCCCATCCGGCCTTTGACGAAATCAGCAGTTCGTCCCGGTACGGCCGGAAATCGTCCTTGAAGAGCCGTCCGAAGTTGGTTTCGGCGCTGCCGTAGGGCGGGCCGTAGTTGTTGGCGAGATCGAAATGCGTGACGCCCAGATCGAATGCGGTGCGCAGGATCTCGCGCTGGGTGGAGATGGGCGTCGTATCGCCGAAGTTATGCCACAGGCCCAGCGAGAGCGCCGGCAGTTTCAAACCGCTTCTGCCGCAGGTGCGGTACTGCATTTCTGTGTAACGCTCGGATGATGCGTGGTAAGCCATGGCGATTTCCTCTGCGGTTTGCGTGTTGAACGGTTCTGCGGCCGGCATGACGGCGTGCGCGGGCACGTGCCCTGCCAAGGGCGTCCATGGTAAGCCGATCGACTGCGGGCGTGCAGCGTCCTTTCCTTCGTCCCGCTATTTGGCACCACCCTTTCTTTTCCCGAAACGCTGCAAGCCACAATGAACGTTCGCCGGCTCAGCCGGACCAATGCTCATCCCGTCTTCTGGAGCTTCCCCATGGATTCAATCGACCGACTGCGCCCCGCCTACGATTCCTTCACCGCCATCGCCGTGACCTACGGCATCGACATTGTGCTGGCGCTCTTGATCCTGCTGGCCGGATGGTGGATCTCCAATGTCGTCGCCAACGCGCTGCGCCGCGCGCTGGCCCGCACCAGCGTCGACGCGACGCTCACGCCGGTGCTTGCCAGCATCGCGTTGTGGGCGATTCGCGTGGTCGCGATCGTCGCGGCGCTCGGCAAGTTCGGCATCGCGGCGGCCAGCATTCTCACCGTGCTCGGCGCCGCGGGCCTCGCCATCGGGCTGGCCTTGCAGGGCACACTGCAGAACATCGCGGCAGGGCTGATGCTGTTGCTGCTGCGACCGTTCCGGGTCGGCGATTACATCGAAGGCGTCGGCACCACGGCGGGCACGGTCAACGAAATCGGACTGTTCACCACGCGTCTGACAAAAGCCGACGGCATCGTCATGTATGTGCCGAACAGCCTGATCTGGGCGAATGCGATCACCAACTACAGCGCGAACGATCGTCGGCGCGTCGTCATCAACTTCCAGGCGCAGCACGGGCTGAAGGTGGACCACGTGCTCGGCGAATTGCGTCGGCTGGTCGGTGAGGATGCGCGCATCGTGCAGGAGGGGCCGTCGGCGCCGTGGATCGCGGTGACGGATTACACCGATACCGGCGTCAAGTACAACCTCGGCGCGTGGACGAGCCGGAGCGATCACGCCAGCGTGATGGCCGATCTGTTGCGCAAGATCCAGCCGCTCACGCGCGAGGAAGCGGAGGCCGCGTGAATCCGATCCGCTGGTCGTCGAGTGGACGCGGGCTTACGGACCGATTAACCTGACGCGCCTTTCAGTCACGAGACCAGACCATGACCCGAGCGATTTCCGTTGCGCTGCTTGTCGGCGGCATTGTGTTGCTTTACTTCGGCGGACAGTCGTTCCATTCGCTGTCCAACGACGTCGCGCGCTTCTTTACGGGCTCGCCCACGAACAAGACCATTTGGCTGATCGCGGGCGGCGTCGTTGCCTGTCTGGCCGGGCTGATCGGGCTGGCGATTCCTTCGCGGCGCTGATCCCGTCCCGCCCGCCCGTTCAGGCGAGTGCCACTTCCGGCTTCGATGCCGAACGCGTGCCGGGCAACGGCGCATTGCTCGCCCCGCGATAGGTGTACACAAGCGAGAACTTCACTTGGTCGGTCAGGTTCTTGCCGGCCGAATGCAGCGTATTGCAGTGGAAGAACACGACGTCGCCCGGTTCGAGTTCCGGCGACACCGCCGTGCGAATCAACGCGGCGTTTTCGGGGACATCGGAGCGGAAGAATCGGGCGTCGTCGAAACGATCCGACGTGAACGGCAGCTTGTGCGATCCCGGCACGAACCACAGCCCGCCGTTATCCACCGTTTCGCGGCCGATCGCCACCCACGCCGACACCAGGTCATCCCGTTCGAACGCCCAATAGCGCACGTCCCGATGCCATCCGGTCAGGCTGCCGTACGCCGGATGCTTGGTCATCATGCAATTGTGATGCGCGCGCGAAAGATACGGCGTTTCCCCGAAATACAGTTCCATCCAGCCGCGCACTTCGGGCGATGTCGCGAACGCCGCGAACAACGGATGCCGCGCGTAGGCGTCCAGCAGACGGCGCACCGTATGCCCGCCGGGCGCTTCCTTCGAATCCGGCGCGCCCGGATACTTGAGATCCGCTTCGAACTCGACGGGCGCCGCGGCCTCGGCGAGCTGCTGGCGCGCGACGTCGCGCATGGCTTCGCGGCGGTCATCGGGCACGAGTCCCTTGACGATGACGAAGCCGGTTTCACGCAATTCGCGCACTTGCTCTTTTTTCGATTTCAGCCAGTTTTGATCAGACATTTCAGTTCCGCGTGCCTTGGTTCGATCGTACATGCCAAGGACGCTATTTCCGGAATGGGTTCGAATGCGTCGATTGTAAATCCGTCGTGGCGCCAAGGCCCGCGCCGTCGGGCTCCAGCTTGTTCTTGTCAGCGAATACTTCAGAAAAATGCAGGGAAAACGCGGACTTACCCGGGTCATGAAGCTTCTGTACATTGGCCGCATCAATTCGGTGCAACTTGATCAGTCGAGTTGGATCGAAGGCTTGAACGTTATTTTTGAGACGACTACCGTCGGGTTTGCTTTCCCGCGAACCGACCTCCCGCCGACATGAAATCCCGAATTGCCATTGGCCTTTCCCGTGCAGCATCGCGCGCGGCGCGTCCTGCCCGCCGCGGCATGATCCGCGCGCTGCGCCATCATTCCACCCGCACCCGCCTGCTTGCGGAGCAGTTGAAGCAGGTCCATCCGGTCGATGGCATCCGCTCCTGGTTCCGCGGACTCTTCTTCAATCTTCGGGTCCGTGCGGCGTCGCGCCGCGTGTCGCTGCGAGCGTTGTTGCGGCGCCCGGTGTCACTGCGCGCGCCCGCGCCCAAACCAAAGCCGGCCGTCTTGACGAGCCGCCGTCCGCGCCGCCTCTCGACGAGCAGCGCCGGCTGGTACGCATTCGCCGCGCGCTAGGCGTTCTTGTCGTTCAGCGCCAAATAGTCGGTATAGCCCGCCTCGCCGCCGCCTCGCAGGGTTTTGGCATCGGCGTCTGCCAGCGGCGCATCGTCCTTCACCCGTTCCACCAGATCCGGATTCGCGACAAAGGCGCGGCCGAATGCCACGGCATCGGCTGCGCCGCGTTCGATCAGCGCGTTCGCTTCGTCAATGCGCCAGTCGCCGGCCGCGATGATCGCGCCGTTGTATGTTTCGCGCACGCTGCGAAGCAAGGCGTCGTCGAAATCGGCAAGCTGCAGATACACGATGCCGATCCGATTTAGCGCATGCGCCAGGTGCACCGCCGATTCGCGTGCTTCGGCATCCTCGATATCCGCGCCGGTGAAAAGCGGCGACAGCCGCAAGCCGATGCGGTCCGCACCGAGCACGCTCGACACCGCCTCCAGCACGTCCACCACGAGCCGCGTCCGCCGCTCGACGCTGCCGCCGTATTCGTCGCTGCGCCGGTTCGTGCCGGTCGCGAGGAACTGATGCAACAGCGCGCCGTCCGACGCATCGATTTCGAGCAGGTCGAAGCCCGCCCGATCGGCACGATGCGAGGCATCGACGTACTGCAGCACGACGCTTGCAATCTCGTTCGTTTCGAGCGGGCGGGGGTCGTCGGCATCGATCCATGCGAACGCGCCGTCGTCCTCGCGCATGAGGATCTTCGCGTCGCGCGCACGGATCGCCGAGGGCGCGACGGGCGGCGCGCCGTGTTCCTGCAAGCGCCGATGAGACAGGCGTCCGGCGTGCGCCAGTTGCAGCGCGATGCGTCCATGCCGCGCATGCACCGCGCCCGCGACGCTTTTCCACCCCGCTTCCTGCGCATCCGAATGCATGCCGGGCGTGGCGTAGCCGCCGCGTCCAGCGGGTGAAATCTGCGCGGGCTCCGTGACGATCAGGCCGGCGCTCGCGCGCTGCGCGTAATAACGAGCATTCATTTCAACGGGAACGTCGCCGGGCTGCGCTGCGCGATGCCGCGCGAACGGCCCCATGACGATGCGATTCGGCAGTTCGACACGGCCGATGCCGAGTGGCGAGAGCAACGTTTCGTGCGACATGGCGGCTCCGGAAGATCCGATGATCCGCGCATTGAGGCGCAAGAAACGTGCGCAAAAAAAACCGGCAGGCGCGCAGCCTGCCGGTTCCTTGACGACGGGTACTACGATGTGGCGAAGCGCGTTACGCGACGCTCACGACCGGCTCGGTGCCCGCGGCTTCGGCCAGCACCAGCGCCTTGTCGGCGGTTTCCCACGAGAATTCCGGCTCTTCGCGGCCGAAGTGGCCGTAGGCCGCGGTCTTCTCGTAGATCGGACGCAGCAGGTCGAGCATCTGGATGATGCCCTTCGGACGCAGGTCGAAGTGTTCCTGCACGAGCTTGGTGATCTCGGCGTCCGAGATGCGGCCCGTGCCGAACGTGTTGACCATGATCGAGGTCGGACGCGCCACGCCGATCGCGTAGGACACCTGGATCAGCGCGCGCGACGCGAGGCCCGCCGCGACGATGTTCTTCGCGACATAACGGCCTGCATACGCGGCCGAGCGGTCCACCTTCGACGGATCCTTGCCCGAGAACGCGCCGCCGCCGTGCGGCGCCGCGCCGCCGTAGGTATCGACGATGATCTTGCGCCCCGTCAGACCGCAATCGCCTTGCGGACCGCCGATCACGAAACGCCCGGTGGGATTCACGAGGAACTTGATGTCGCCCTTGATGAGTTCCTTCGGCAGCGTCGGCTTGATGACCTCTTCGATCACGGCCTCGCGCAGTTGCGACAGGTCGATGTCCGGTGCGTGCTGCGTGGAGAGCACGACGGTATCGATGGAATGCGGCTTGCCATCCACGTAGCGCACGGTGACCTGCGACTTCGCATCCGGACGCAGCCAGGGCAGGCGGCCATCACGGCGCAGGTTCGCCTGACGCTCGACCAGACGGTGCGAAAGATGGATGGGCAGCGGCATGAGTTCGGGCGTTTCGTCGCATGCGTAGCCGAACATCAGGCCCTGGTCGCCGGCGCCTTGATCGAGGTTGTCGTCGTGCGCCTTGTTCACGCCTTGCGCGATATCGGGCGACTGCTTGTCGTAAGCGACGAGCACCGCGCAACCGCGATAATCGATGCCGTAATCCGTGTTGTCGTAGCCGATGCGCTTGATGGTTTCGCGCGCGACCTGGATGTAGTCGACGTTGGCCGTGGTGGTGATTTCACCGGCGAGCACGACGAGACCGGTATTGCAGAGGGTTTCCGCCGCGACGCGCGAATATTTGTCCTGAGCCAGGATGGCGTCGAGGATGGCGTCGGAGATTTGGTCGGCGACCTTGTCCGGGTGGCCTTCGGAAACAGATTCGGATGTAAAGAGATAGTCGTTCGACACGCTTCAGACTCCAGTTTGAGTACGGTTGGTATTCACGTAGCCGACTTCGTTTGGAGTCTGAAGCGGCGACGCTTTAGCGGATATCCTTAACCAGGCCTGAGTCTTCCATACTGCATGAAGGCCCCGACCCGCTTCGCCCCGCAAGTTGTCCATTAACTCGGCGAAGGTTTTATTATACCGGTTTCCCTTATTTTTTCAGAGCCGACCGCTTGACGCCAATCGCCCCGCATCAATCTTCCGTACCTCGCGGCCACCCGTATGTTCGCTGGAGCACATCATGCTAGGGCGCATCGGGGTAGCGCTTGCGATTGGCTTTCTCAAGTTGCTCGCCGTCATTCCGTACGGCATCACGGCGCGTTTCGGCGATGGTCTCGGCTGGCTGCTCTATCAGATCCCGAGCCGCCGCAAGCGCATCGTCCACACCAACCTCAAGCTGTGCTTTCCCGAGTGGTCCGACGAGAAGCGCGAGGACATCGCGCAGAAGCATTTCCGCCATGCGATCCGCAGTTATGTCGAGCGCAGCGTGCAATGGTTCGGCTCGGCGAAGAAGCTCGAAAAGCTGATCCAGGTCGACAGCGCCGTGGATCTCAGCGATCCCGACCTGCCGCCCACGCTGTTTCTCGGACTGCACTTCGTCGGTATCGAGGCGGGCTCCATCTTCCTCAACTACTCGCTGCACCGGCAATGCGGCTCGCTCTACCAGCCGTTCTCGAACCCGCAGGTCGAGGAGATGGCGAAGCAGCAGCGCGGCCGCTTCGGTGCCGACATGGCAAGCCGCGCCGACAGCGCGCGCGTCGTGCTGCGCTGGCTGCGCGACCGCAAGCCCGTGATGCTCGGCGCGGACATGGACTATGGCATGCGCAACTCGGCGTTCGTGCCGTTCTTCGGCATTCCCACATGTACGCTGACCGCAGTCGGCCGGCTCGCCAAGACGGGGCGCGCGCAGGTGGTGCCGTTCATCGGCGAAGTGCTGCCCGACTACAAGGGCTACCGGCTCAAGATCTTCGCGCCGTGGGACAACTATCCGACCGGCGACGACGAAGCCGACGCCCGGCGCATGAACGCGTTCCTCGAAGAGCACATTCCCGAGATGCCCGAGCAATACTATTGGGTGCACAAGCGCTTCAAGACGCGGCCGCCGGGCGAGCCCGGCTTCTACTGAAGCGGGCGCGGCAGGAAACGCCGCGCGACGGCTCACATACAATAGCGGCCATGAAACTCAAATTCACCAAGATGCAGGGCGCGGGCAACGACTTCGTCGTGCTCGACGGCTACTCGCAGGCGCTCGACCTGAGCGCCGCGCAGGTGCGCGCGCTGGCCAACCGTCATTTCGGCATCGGCGCGGACCAGTTGCTGCTCGTCGAGAAGCCGACCCTCGACGGCGTGGATTTCAAGTACCGCATCTTCAATTGCGATGGCGGCGAAGTCGAGCATTGCGGCAACGGCGCCCGCTGCTTCGTGAAGTTTGTGCGCGAACAGGGGCTGACGGATGCGTCGAGCGTGCGCGTGCAGGTGCAGAACGGCGTCATCACGCTGACGATGCAGGACAACGGCGAAGTCGTCGTCGACATGAGCACGCCCGTGTTCGATCCGCCGCAAGTGCCGTTCGACGCGCACGGGCTCGACGGCCGCCGCGAGGGCAACGACACGCTCTGGCCGCTCGATGTCGCCGGCGAGACGCGCTGGATCTCGGCCGTCTCGATGGGCAATCCGCACGCGGTGCAGATCGTCGCCGACGTCGAAGCGTATCCGGTACTGACAGAAGGCCCGCTGATCGAACGTCACGCGCGCTTTCCGAAACGCGTGAACGCGGGCTTCATGCAGGTCATCGACCGTCATTCGGTCAAGCTGCGCGTCTTCGAGCGCGGCGCGGGCGAAACACTCGCATGCGGCACGGGCGCCTGCGCGGCCGTTGCGGCGGGCATCCGCCGCGGCGTGCTGGACGCGCCGGTGCGCGTCGAGACCCACGGCGGCACGCTCACGATCAGCTGGGACGGCGCGCACGACGCCTCCGCCGCGCTGTTCATGGCGGGCCCGGCCACGACGGTCTTCGAAGGCGAAATCGAGCTCGATCGCATCGTCTAACGCAACCTTATCGATCATGAATCCACGCGAAGTCGCTGACTATCTGCTCGACAATCCCGATTTCTTCGTCGAGCACGCGGAGCTGCTCGGCAGCATCCGGCTCTCGAATCCGCATGGCAAGGCCGCTGTGTCGCTGCAGGAGCGGCAGATGGAAATGCTGCGCGACAAGAACAAGCAGCTCGAACGGCGCCTCGCCGAACTACTGCGCTACGGCCACGAGAACGACAGCATCTCGACCAAGTTCAACCGCTGGACCGTGCGCGTGATCTCGCAGCGCGATCCGTACGTCCTGCCCAAGACCATCAGCGCGGGCCTGTGCGACGTCTTCGACGTGCCGCATGCAGCGCTGCGTCTGTGGGACATCGACGAAGCGTATCGGCAGGCGGACTTCGCGCGGCAGGTGGGCGAGGAAGTGCGCATCTTCGCGAACAGCCTCACCGCGCCCTACTGCGGCGTGAACACCGATTTCGCGGCGGCGCAATGGCTCGGCGTCGAGAACTCGGCCTCGGCGACGGTCGCGCCCGGCGACGGCCCGTCCGACGTCGAACGCAAGGTGGAATCAGTCGCGCTGATCACGCTGCGCGACCCGCAGGCCGGTCCGGACGCGCCGAGCATCGGCTTGCTGGTGATGGGTTCGCCCGACCCGCGCCGCTTCCATGAAGGCATGGCGACCGACTTCCTGATGCAGATCGGCGCGCTTGCGAGCGCGGCCCTGTCGCGCCTGCTGCCGCACTGAGTCATGGACACCGCCGAGGCCATCGCCACCTATCTCGCGATGCTCGAACACGAGCGGCGACTGTCCGAGCACACGCTGCGCGCCTATGCTTACGAGCTCGGCGAACTGCGCGCGCTGGCCAAGGAACGTCCTCTGCCGACGCTCACCGCCGCCGATATCCGCGGCGCCGTCGTGCGGGCGCATTCGGGCGGGCTGTCGCCGCGCTCGATTGCACACCGGCTGTCGGCCTGGCGCGCGTTCTATCGCTGGCTCGCCGAACGGGTCGAGATGCCGGCCAATCCAGTCGCGACGGTGCGCGCGCCGAAGGGCGAAAAGACCTTGCCGAAGGCGCTTTCCGTCGACGACGCGATGGCCCTCATGGACGCGCCGCAGTCCGGCACGACCGAAGCACTGCGCGATCACGCGATCCTCGAACTGTTCTACTCGTCGGGCTTGCGGCTCGCGGAACTGGTCGGCCTCGACGTGCGCTTCGTCGAAGCAGACGGTTATCGCTCGGCGGGCTGGCTCGATCTCGAACACGAGGAAGTGACCGTGCTCGGCAAGGGCAGCCGGCGGCGCTCGGTGCCGGTCGGACGCAAGGCGATCGAGGCCTTGCGCGCGTGGATCGCCGTGCGTGATGAATTCGTCAAGCTCGATCCGCATGCGCTGTTTCTCTCCGTGCGCGGCAACCGCATGGCGCCGGGCGTCGTGCGCACGCGCGTGAAGCGGCTGGCGTTGATGGCGGGCATTCCGTCGAACGTGCATCCGCACGTGCTGCGCCATTCGTTCGCCACGCACGTGCTGCAATCGAGCGGCGATCTGCGGGCCGTACAAGAACTGCTCGGCCACGCGAGCATCACCGCGACGCAGGTCTACACTTCGCTCGACTTCCAGCATCTCGCCCGCGTGTATGACTCGGCGCATCCGCGCGCCAAGAAACGCGACTGAGCGCACGATAACGCACGATCAATCCGGCCGCGTTCACGCGCGGCTCATCCGTATGGCCATGAACACCCTCACCCTCAAACCGGCGAAGGACAGATCGCTCGCCCGCCGTCATCCCTGGATCTACTCGAACGCCATCGCGCGCATCGATGGCGATCCGGCGCCGGGCGCCACTGTGACCGTGCGCGCCGCTGACGGCCGCTTTCTCGCGCGTGCTTCGTACAGCCCGCAGTCGCAGATCCGCGCGCGCGTCTGGACCTTCGACGAAAGCGAACCCGTCGATCACGCGTTCTTCAAGCGCCGCGTGCAGCGCGCGGTCGAGCACCGGCGCACGCTGGTCAAAGACACCGGCGCGACCCGTCTCGTGTTCGGCGAGGCGGACGGCCTGCCGGGCCTGATCGTCGATTACTACGTCGCGGATGACGGCGCGCACGCGCAGCTCGTCTGCCAGTTCATGGCGACCGGCGTCGAGGCCTGGAAGGAAGCGATCGTTCAGGCGCTGACAGGCGCGACCGGATGCCCGAACGTCTATGAACGCTCGGACGTGTCGATCCGCCAGAAGGAAGGACTCGAACAGACCACCGGCGTGCTCGCGGGCGCCGCGCCGCCCGAGACGCTGATCACCAACGAGTGCGGCGTGCGTCATCACGTGGACGTACGCCACGGCCACAAGACCGGCTTCTATGTCGATCAGCGCGACAACCGCGTGCTGGTCGCCCAGAGCGCGGCAGGCCGTGAGGTGCTGAACTGCTTCTGCTACACGGGCGGCTTTTCGCTCGCGGCGCTCAAGGGCGGCGCGACGCACGTGACCTCGGTGGATTCGTCCGGCGACGCGCTGGCGCTCGCGCGGTACAACGTCAAGGCGAACGGCTTCGACGCCGACAAGGCCGAATGGCTCGACGCCGATGCGTTCAAGACCCTGCGCCGCCTCTACGATGAAGGCCGGCGCTTCGACCTGATCGTGCTCGATCCGCCGAAGTTCGCGCCGTCGAAGGAAACGGTGGATCGCGCCGCGCGCGCGTACAAGGACATCAATCTCAGCGGCTTCAAGCTGCTGCGTCCGGGCGGCCTGTTGTTCACGTACTCGTGCTCGGGTGCGATCGACTCGGACCTGTTCCAGAAGATCGTCGCGGGCGCGGCGGCGGACGCACGCGTCGATGCCCGGATCCTGAAGCGGCTGGGCGCCGGCGTCGATCATCCGCTGCTGACGGCGTTCCCGGAAGGCGAATACCTGAAGGGCCTGATGTTGCAAATCGCGTGAACGTCTCCACCTACCCGCGATCGAGAGCCGCGCGGACCGCGGCGGCGTCCGCTTGACAAATATGTTTCAATAAACAGTTCGACGCGCCGCCGCGCATCTCCTGAACACAGACAAGGACACAGGCGACACCATGATTCCCGTAACCATCCTGACCGGCTTTCTGGGCAGCGGCAAAACCACGCTGCTCAAGCGCATCCTGAACGAGCAGCACGGCATGAAGATCGCCGTGATCGAGAACGAGTTCGGCGAAGAGAACATCGACAACGAAATTCTCGTGCAGGAAACGAACGAGCAGATCATCCAGATGAGCAACGGCTGCATCTGCTGCACGATCCGTGGCGACCTGGCGCGCGCGCTGGAAGACCTGGCCAACCGCAAGAAAGCGGGCACGCTGGATTTCGACCGCGTCGTGATCGAGACCACCGGTCTCGCGAATCCCGGTCCGGTGGCGCAGACGTTCTTCATGGACAACACCGTCGCCGACGAATTCCTGCTGGACGCCATCATCACGCTGGTGGACGCGAAGCACGCGAACCAGCAGCTTGACCAGCAGGAAGTGGTGCAGCGCCAGGTGGGCTTTGCGGACCGCCTGTTCATCACGAAGTCCGATCTCGTCGATGCCGCCGCGCTCGACGCGCTCAAGCATCGTCTGCTGCACATGAACCCGCGCGCGGCGATCAAGGTCGTCAATTTCGGCGAAGCGGACATCAAGGAAATCTTCGATCTGCGCGGCTTCAACCTGAACGCGAAGCTCGAGATCGACCCGGATTTCCTCGCCGAAGACGATCACGATCACGATCATGCGCATGACCACGATCACGACCATGATCATGACCACGCGACCTGCGGTCACGATCACAGCCATGATCACGAGCATGGGCATCATCACAACCACCATCACGCGCATCACGACGACAAAATCAAGTCCTTCGTGTATCGCAGCGACAAGCCGTTCGACCCGAACCGCCTCGAAGACTTCCTCGGCGGCATTCTGCAGATTTATGGCGAACGTCTGCTGCGTTACAAGGGCGTGCTCTACATGAAGGGCGTCGATCGCAAGGTCGTCTTCCAGGGCGTGCACCAGATGATGGGCAGCGACCTCGCGAGCAAGTGGCTGCCGATCGAGAAGAAGAACAGCAAGATGGTGTTCATCGGCATCGAGCTGCCGAAGGATCTGATCACCGACGGGCTCGACGCCTGCCTCGTCAAGTAAACCGGCATGCATCTCGCTTGATCTGCGCGCAGTCCGCGCGGTGCAAGCGGCCTCGAAATGACCAGACGCCGCCGCGGGCAACCGCGCGCGGCGTTTTTTTCGACACCGGCTTTCGGCACGGATATGTAATCGCGGGCACGCTTCGGCATCGCTTTTTGAACGACCAGGCGTTATATTTTTGGGATTCCGGCACGAATCGACAGGGTTTTCCTCGGTTGTCGTCGGAAATTGCGGTTCAGTTACAATACAGCCCCACTGGAGAAGGGCAGTTTCGCTGGGCGTACATCTTCGGATGTCCGGACAGCGGACCAGGAGAAAGGATGTCCCGTCGGGACGATGCCTCGATTTGCCGGGGGAAGGCAAATCAAGTCAAAGCACCGGGGCCGGTCATGTCGGGCCTTGCAGCACACGCCAGTCAGTCCGGAGCATCATCCAGAATCGGTTTCCAGAGGAGTTCGGCCCCGCATGGGCGTGTCGCCTGATGCTCGCGCGTACCGGTGCGTTGCATGCGGGTAACGCAGTTGCGGGCGTTGCGAAGACAGCGCCTCACATTGAAGAAGCAAGCAGATGACAACGAAACTCTTGACCGAAGCCGAAATCCTGAAGATGAGCGAGAAGGACTACATGAATGCGGAGCAACTCGCCTTCTTCAAGAACCGGCTCGAACAGTTGCAAGCGGACATTCTGAAGAATGCCGGCCAGACGACCGAAAATCTCCGGGAAACGGTGATCGTGCCGGACCCCGCGGATCGCGCGACCATCGAAGAAGAGCATGCACTGGAACTGCGCACGCGTGACCGCGAACGCAAGCTCCTGAAGAAAGTGCAGCAGTCGCTCGCGCGCATCGAGTCCGGCGATTACGGCTGGTGCGAGGAAACGGGCGAACCGATCGGCATTCCGCGCCTGCTTGCGCGTCCGACCGCCACGCTTTCGCTCGAAGCCCAGGAACGCCGCGAACTGCGCCAGAAGCTCTTCGGCGACTGATCCCGCCACAGCCGGGCGCTCGTTGCGGGACCGCCCGCAGCGGGGAACCCGCCGCCGCGAAAAGCCGGACCCCGGCAGCGCGCTCAACAAAAAGGCACACGTCGACGTGTGCCTTTTTTGCTTTCCGCCAGTAAAAAGCGGATGCATCCGTTTCCGCGCGTCTTGATTATTCCTCGCTCGCCCTAAAATCAATCCGACGCGCCTTGTGAACGCATTAATGCGGCCAAGCGCGTGCGCGGCGCCGTTCGTCCGTGACAACCCGCAGACGGAACCCCGCGCCGTGCACTCCATCGAATTCTCGACTGCGTGGCGGCCTTCGAAGACACGAAACCGCCTCGCGTTCATCCGGTTTTCTTAAGGAACGCACATGGAACAATTTCACGGCACGACCATCGTCTCCGTGCGCCGCGACGGCAAGGTCGCGCTGGGCGGCGATGGTCAGGTGACGCTCGGCAATATCGTCATGAAAGGGGGCGCGAAGAAGGTGCGCCGCATCTATGGCGGCAAGGTCCTCGTCGGCTTCGCCGGCGGCACCGCCGACGCATTCTCGCTGCTCGACCGCTTCGAGGCGAAGCTCGAAAAGCATCAGGGCAACCTGACGCGCGCCGCCGTCGAACTCGCGAAAGACTGGCGCACCGACCGCATGCTGCGCCGCCTCGAAGCCATGCTCATCACCGCCGACGCGCACGCCACCCTCGTCATCACCGGCAACGGCGACGTGCTCGATCCTGAACACGGCATCGCCGCGATCGGCTCGGGCGGCGCCTACGCGCAAGCCGCCGCGCAGGCGCTGATGGAAAACACCGACCTCTCGCCTCGCGAGATCGTCGAGAAGGCGCTGACCATCGCCGGCGACATGTGCATCTACACCAATCACAATCGCGTCATCGAGACGATCGAATAAAGGACTATGACGATGACCACCATGACTCCCGCCGAAATCGTCTCCGAACTCGACAAACACATCATCGGCCAGGGCCGCGCGAAGAAGGCCGTCGCCGTCGCGCTGCGCAACCGCTGGCGCCGTCAGCAGGTAGCCGAGCCGCTGCGCCAGGAAATCACGCCGAAGAACATCCTGATGATCGGACCGACCGGCGTCGGCAAGACCGAAATCGCGCGACGTCTCGCCAAGCTCGCGGACGCGCCGTTCATCAAGATCGAAGCGACCAAGTTCACCGAAGTCGGCTACGTGGGCCGCGACGTGGACAGCATCGTGCGCGATCTGATCGAAATCTCGGTAAAGCAGACGCGCGAATCGGAAATGAAGAAGGTGCGCACCAAGGCCGAAGATCGCGCCGAAGACCGCATTCTCGACATCCTGCTGCCCGGCGCGCGTCCGGTGGGCTTCGGTACGGCGGATGCGTCGGCCGGTGCATCGAGCGGCGAAGGCGACAACGCCACGCGGCAGACCTTCCGCAAGCGTCTGCGCGAAGGCGCGCTGGACGACAAGGAAATCGAGCTCGACATCGAGATGCCGCAGACCGGCATGGACATCATGGGGCCGCCGGGCATGGAGGACATGACCGAGCAGATCCGTTCGATGTTCGCGAACATGGGCGGCGGCAAAAAGACGCGGCGCAAGGTGAAGGTGAAGGAAGCGCTCAAGCTGCTGACCGATGAAGAAGCCGGCAAGCTGCTCAACGACGAAGAGGTCAAGAGCCGCGCCGTGCAGAACGTCGAGCAGAACGGCATCGTGTTCCTGGATGAGATCGACAAGATCGCGTCGCGCAGCGAGGCCGGCGGGGCCGAGGTGTCGCGCGCGGGCGTGCAGCGCGACCTGCTGCCGCTCGTCGAAGGCACGACCATCAACACGAAGTACGGGATGATCAAGACGGATCACATCCTGTTCATCGCGAGCGGCGCGTTTCATCTGGCCAAGCCGAGCGACCTGATACCCGAGTTGCAGGGCCGTTTTCCGATCCGCGTCGAGCTGGATTCGCTGTCGGTGGGCGATTTCGAATCGATCCTGAATTCCACCGACGCCAGCCTCGTCAAGCAATACAAGGCGCTGCTCGCGACGGAAGGCGTCGAACTCGATTTCACCGAGGAAGGCATCCGGCGTCTCGCCGAGATTGCATTCTCGGTCAATGAGAAAACGGAGAATATTGGCGCGCGGCGGCTGTATACGGTGATCGAAAAGCTGCTGGAGGAAG
Organism: Caballeronia sp. LZ035; assembly: GCF_031451175.1. NCBI lineage: Bacteria > Pseudomonadati > Pseudomonadota > Betaproteobacteria > Burkholderiales > Burkholderiaceae > Caballeronia > Caballeronia sp. LZ035. The sequence continues at coordinate 239,701 of NZ_JARUXS010000001.1, read as the reverse complement.
TTTCGTTCGCGGCCGGCAATCACGCGGGTCAGCCGGTGCGGATCGACGCGGCGTATGTGGAGCGAGCGCTGGGCGACGTGGCGCAGGACGAAGACCTGTCGCGCTACGTGCTGTGAGGGATTGAGCGGCCTTTCATCAAGCCGATCCAGCAAAGCCGGGCCAGTGTGCCCGGCTTTGTCATGGGTGCTCGGAGGAAATCAGCCGGAACGTACAGACGAAAAAAAGCCCGCCTAGGTTGGCGGGCTGAATCCATATCAGGAGGAGACATGGAGGAGACAGTTCCAATAATACACAGCCCCTTGATGCGACGCAATAGAAATTTTAGTAAAAACCCCTATGGCGTCACTATGTAGTATCTGCCCCTCTGCTCTTGCGCCCGGCCATTCGATGACAGCGCAAGAATCGGCGCGTAAGCTCGGCGGCAGGGCTCTACAGTGGTCGCATACCCACTGAGCCGCCGAGGTCTGTGATGAATACCGAAACCGTCCCCGTTTTTTCCTCCGACGACACCCGCTGGCAAGCCGTTGTCCAGCGCGACGCCCACGCCGATGGCGTCTTCTTCTTCGCCGTACGCACAACAGGCGTGTTCTGCCGGCCGTCGTGTGCGTCGCGGGCGCCGCGCCGCGAGAACGTCGAGTTCTTCGCGACGACCGAGGCGGCGGAAACTGCCGGCTATCGCGCCTGCAAGCGCTGCCAGCCGACGCGTCTGCCGCGCGACCTGGCGATCGTCGAACGGGCGTGCAAGGTGCTCGACGCCCATTCGCAGCAGCGCATGACGCTCGCCCAACTGAGCGATGAAGTGCACGTCAGCCCGTTCCATCTGCAACGGCTGTTTTCGCGGATCGTCGGCATTTCGCCGCGCCAGTATCAGGCAGCGCAGCGCGCTGGCGTGCTGCGCGACGCGTTGCAGCGCGGCCGCGATGTCACCCGCGCCACGCACGACGCCGGATTCGGTTCGCCGTCGCGCATGTATGACGCCGTGCCCGCCGAACTCGGCATGACGCCTTCCGCCTACAAGCGCCAGGGCGCGGGCCTGACCGTGCATTACACGACCGCCGCCACGCCGCTCGGCATCGTGATCGTCGCGGCCACGGACAAGGGCGTATGCAAGATCGCGTTCGGCGACGACGCCGCCACGCTCGTCGACCAGCTCGCCACGGATTTCTCGCAGGCCGAGCGCCTCGAGGACGCCGCGCGGATGGAACCGTTCGTCGCGCAGATCCGCGCCTATCTGCACGGCACGCGCGAACGCTTCGACTTGCCGCTCGACATCGGCGCGACCGCGTTCCAGCGACGCGTCTGGGACGCGCTGCGGCACATTCCGTACGGGCAGACGCGCAGCTACAGCGACATCGCGGAAACGCTCGGGTCGCCGCGCGCGGTGCGGGCCGTCGCGAACGCATGCGCGTCGAATCCGGTGGCGCTCGCCATTCCGTGTCATCGCGTGATCGGCAAGGACGGCGCGATCGCGGGCTATCGCTGGGGCGCGTCGCGCAAGGAAACGCTGCTGCACACCGAGCGCACGCAACACGCCACTGACGAAATCGCCTGACCAATCCACCCACGCTCGTCGCCGTTCCAGACGGAGCGCCCGACGGCGCTTCGCGCTCCTCGCGAGCCGCTCCAGGCGGCTCCGGCACCTCCCGCGCACCCTGCCGCCAACACCCCGAAAAACCCGCAAACCCTTGCTGGTCTTGCGCTCAAGCACGCCTTACACCGAGATGTTAAAGTGCCCGCTACCCTAAAAATACGACTCGGGCTTCATCGCTCGCGCTCCTCGCAGATCGCTTCATGGCAAACCAGAATCCCGTTCATCCCCAAGCCGGCGCCTACCAGCGCAGGCTCGCCGCGCTCGCGTCCGGCACGCATGCCGACGCCTTGCGTCAAGGCCTGCGCGGCATCGAGAAAGAAAGCTTGCGCGTGACGCCGCTGGGCGAACTCGCCATGACGCCGCATCCGCGTGCGTTTGGATCCGCGCTGACGCATCCGCTGCTCACGACCGATTACTCCGAAGCGCTCGTCGAACTGATCACGCCCGCTGAGGCAGATGTGTCGATCACGCTCGAACGGCTCGATGAACTGCATCGCTTCGTCTATTCGCGCATGGGCGACGAGCTGCTGTGGAACAACTCGATGCCGAACACGTTGCCGCCGGAAGACGACATCCCGTTGGGAACGTACGGCACGTCGAACATCGGCAAGCTGAAGCACGTGTACCGGCGCGGTCTTGCCTTGCGCTATGGCCGCACGATGCAATGCATCGCCGGCATTCACTACAACTATTCGCTGAACGAGAACGTCTGGCGCGCCTGGCAGGCGCTTGATCCGACAAACACGCTGTCCGCGAAAGACTTCCAGTCCGAGCGCTATTTCGCGCTGATCCGCAACTTCCGCCGCACGAGCTGGCTGCTGATGTATCTGTTCGGCGCATCGCCGGCGTTGAACCGGCGTTTCGTCGAAGGCCGCACGCATCATCTCGAAGCCTTCGACGCCGACACGTTCTTCCTGCCGCACGCCACCAGCCTGCGCATGAGCGATCTCGGTTACACCAACAATCCCGCGCAGGCCGATTTGCTGCCGAGTTACGACAATCTCGGTGCCTATTTGCGCGTGCTTTCGCGAGCGGTCAGCCAGCCGTACGCGCCGTACGAGGACATCGGCACGCAGCGCGACGGCGAATGGGTACAGATCAACACCAACGTGCTGCAGATCGAAAACGAGTTCTACTCGACGATCCGTCCCAAGCGCATCACGCAGTCCGGTGAGCGTCCGTTGCACGCGCTGTGCGAGCGGGGCGTGCAGTACATCGAGGTGCGTTGCCTGGACATCGATCCGTTCGAGCCGACCGGCATCTCGCTCGAAACCGCACGTTTTCTCGATGCCTATCTGCTCTACTGCGCACTGGAAGACAGTCCGCTGCTGCCGCCCGACGCGAATGTCGAAGCCAATGCCAACTTCAGCGCGGTGGCGAAGGAAGGGCGCAAGCCGGGGCTGACCTTGCAACGCAACGGCGCCAGCGTGCCGATGCAGCAATGGGCCGAGGAACTCTTCGACGCCATCGAACCCGTAGCGAAGACACTCGATGCTCTCGCCGGCCGTGACGATCACACGCGCGCGCTGGCCGCACTGCGGCCGCGGCTGGCGGATGCGTCGCTGACGCCATCGGCACGCGTGCTGCGCACCATGCACGACAAACAGCAATCCTTCGACGCATTCGCGCTCGAACTCAGCGCACGTCATGCAGCGGCGTTCCGCCAACGGCCGCTCGCGGCGGACGAGGAACGCAGGATGGAAGAGCTCGCGGCGAAATCGCTGGTGGAACAAGTCGAGGTCGAAAGCCGCGATAGCGAATCGTTTGAAGCCTTCGTCGCCGCCTATCAGGCCTACAAGCCGGACACCGAAAGCGTCTGAGCGCACCGCCCGCCGCGCACTGGCAGAATTGCCACGCTGATCACCGCCGCCGGCGGCAACGCTTACCGGCGTGTGCAACAGTGCGCAACGCAGCGCAACATCGGCCGGTCTGACGGGTCAAAATGTTGCTCATTTTTCGACGATCGGGGGAGCAATGAACAAGAAGTTCTTCGGCGCGGCCGCGCTGGGGGCTGCGTCGCTCGCGTTACTGGGCGGCTGCGCGGTGCAGGATCAGGTCAGCAGCACGACGATGGAGCAGGCCACCCAGCCGCTCACCTGCATGAGCAAGCCCGAATGCGACGCCTGGTGGGCCCGCGCGCAAGTTTGGGTGACGAATCATTCGGAGTACCGCATCCAGACCGTCACCGACTCGATCATCATGACGGCGGGGCCGTCGAGCGGCAAACGCGCGCTCGCGTACCAGGTCACCAAGACGCCGACCAACGAGGGCACTGCAACCATCGGCTTTGCTGCGCACTGCGACAACCCGCTCGGTTGCGAGCCGAATCCCTGGCAGGCCGGCGCGGATTTCAAGCAGTTCATCCGCAATGGTCCGGGACTGCGCAAGACCGCGACGCCGCAAGCTGCGCAGTCGGGCGCGTCGCTGCCTGCGCCGGTACCGGCTCCCGTGCCGGGCGGCGTACAGGTCAGTCCGCTAGAGACGCCGGCGCCGCTCAACCTCGAGAGCCAGCCGGGTCAATCCGCGACCCCGCTCACGCCGCAGTAACGCCCTTCAATGCCCCATCGAGGCTGACGCGCCCTTCCTGGGCCGCGTCAGCCAGACCATGACGGCCAGCACGAGAAACGCATAGTACGAAATGCGGAAGAAGTCGTTGGTCGACATCATGTACGCCTGCGCCGACACCACACGATCCAGCTGGGCCGTGAGCGCCTGGCCGCTCAGCCCGAGTCCCGCCAACAGATCCGAATAGGCCGTCGTGCCTGCCGCATACGGCGTGACGGACTCGGTGAGCCGCGCGTGATGACGGATCATGTCGTTCTCCCAGAAGGTCGTGCTGACGGCCGTGCCGATCGCCCCCGACAACGTCCGCAGGAAATTCGACAATCCTGCCGCGCCCGCGAGGCGTTCGTCGGATACGCTGGAGAGCGTGATGGTCGTCATCGGCACGAAGAAGCAGGCGACGCCGATGCCCTGGATCAGACGCGGAACGATGATCTGAGGGAAGGGCGTGTCGAGCGTGAAGGTCGAGTTCCAGTGCGACACGAACGCGAAGGTCAGGAACGCGAAGCTCGCCACGACACGCAGGTTCATCCGATGCATGTTCTGCCCGATCATCGGCGACAGCACGAGCGCAAGCACGCCGACCGGCGCGGTGGCAAGGCCCGCGAGCCACGGCGTGTAGCCGAGCACGGTCTGGAGCCAGAGCGGCAGCACGACGACCGAGCCGAAGAACGCCAGAAAGCCCAATGACGTGATGAGCACGCCCATCGCGAAGTTGCGGTCGCGAAACAGCGAGAGGTCGATCACCGGTTCCTTCTCGGTCAGCTCCCACGCGAACATGAATGCGAGCGAGATCGCCGAGACGATTGCCAGCGTCGTGATCAGATGCGAGCTGAACCAGTCGCGGTCCTTGCCAAGGTCCAGCATCATCTGGAGGCTGGCAACGCCAATCACGAGCAGCGTGAGCCCGACGCCGTCGATGCGTTGCGCCGTCGTTTTCGTTTCGTGGCCGCGCAACAGGAACCACGCGAGCGCCGCCGACAGCACGCCGATCGGCACGTTGATGTAGAAGATCCACGGCCAGGTGAAGTTGTCGGTGATGTAGCCGCCCATCATCGGGCCGAAGATGGGCGCGACGATCACCGTCATGGCCCAGAGTCCGAGCGCGAGGCCGCGCTTGTCGGGCGGATAGCTGCGCATCAGGATGGTTTGCGAGAGCGGCACCATGGGTCCGGACACGAGCCCTTGCAGCAGCCGGAACGCGATCAGCGATTCGAAGTTGTGCGCGAGGCCGCACAGCGCCGAGGCGACGGAAAACAGCAGCACCGAGATCGTGAACAGCTTCACCTCGCCGACGCGCCGGGCGAGCCAGCCGGTCAGCGGCACAGCAATCGCCGATGCCACGGAGTAGGAGGAGATGACCCAGGTGCCTTCGCTCGTCGCCACGCCGAGACTGCCGGAGAGCGTCGGCACCGCGACATTCGCGATGGACGTGTCGAGCACCTCCATGAAGGTGCCGAGCGCGAGGCCCAGCGTCAGCAGGGCCAGAATGCCGCCTTTGAGCGGCATGGGAACGGGTGCGGCGGAGCTTGCCGTTGTTGACATCGTTTTATCTCCAGCAGCAGGGCGAGGGCGAAGCCTCGCATCGCATGCAATCTTTCTCTTGTCGCGACATTCTCTGCCCAGACAGCGAAATGGACATGCGAAGAGCTTGTTTTTTACTTGCCGTTACTCGTCGCCGAGCGGACAGGTCGGGCAATCGCCAGCCGACGCATTACCGATGAAGCGCGCCAGCAGCCCGATCAACTGCTCCAGTTCCGCGCGGCTGAAACCGTCCAGTTGCTCGTTGAGCACCGCGGCGCCGATCGCCGGAAGCTGGCCGGCCGCAGCGCGCCCGCGCTCCGTCAGCGACAGTTCGACGATGCGCCGGTCCGCAGCGCTTCTCGAGCGGCTCACGAAGCCCTTCTTCTCGAGCCGATCGAGCATGCGCGTCATCGATCCGCTGTCATACGACATCTCGCGCGACAGCTCCAGCGACGTATGCGCGCGCCCCGAAGCCAGCGCCAGCATCACGCCGATCTGCTGCGCGGTGAGATCGAGCGGCCTGAGCGCCTGATCCGTCCGCGCGACAAGCACGTTCCGCGCTTTGGCGAGCAGATAGCCAAGGCTCGTTTCGAGCCGGATGGTGGATGGATCGTATAAAGGGTCGCTGTTCATTGCGGCTCATGTCTTGCTGATGATGCAGACCTGCGTTGCTGCACTGCGTTACACCGGGGCCACACTCGCAAAAAAGCCATCGGAAGTATCTTGAAAATTACTTGCACAGTCAATATTATTTCATGCAACGAGTTACGCGCTTCCGCGCCGCCCGAGACCATGTTCTGATCGCCCGCAGCGTCGTCCGCCGACGCCCCAAGGACCCCTCCCATGACCCGCTTCGTACGCACCGCCCGCCGACGTTTCGGCACTGTCAGCAGCACGATCGCCCACGCTTCCCGTCACTTCGTCCCGCCGAAGCTGAATTCGTGGAAGTTCGCGCTGTATCTGATCGTGTTTCTGCTGCCGGGCGGATCGTTCATCGTGCTGGGCATGGGCTGGTACGAGAACCGGCATCGGCGCAAGGACGCAGCACCCGCGAAAGCCTCCGCAACGCCTGCGGCGGCCGCCCGGCCGCTGCTCCAGCCGCCCTGCCCCGGGAACGGCGGCGCGACCGGTGCCTGAGTCCGGGCCGTGACCCCAGCCCGTAACGCGTCGTAACCGATTTCCTCGGTCGCGTAACACCCGGCTTACGGCGAACCCGGTACGCTAACGTCTGCCCGACATGCCCGACAGGGTTTGTTCAGGCGCAGAAAGAACACTCATCGAGCGTCGCGCGCGTTCCAGGCGTGCTTCACACTCATCCCGGTTTGCCGCGTCCGTCGTTTCGAACGGCGCGGCGCCGACAGGACTTCTGACCGCAGATGCCGCACCGCACCGCCCACTCCGTTTCCCTCAGCCCGCGCCGGCTCACTGCCACGGCGCTCGCCGCCACGCTCGCGATGCTGATCGCCGGATGCGCCGTCGGGCCCGACTATCAGCGTCCGTCCGTGACAGTCCCGGCAAGCTACAAGGAAGCGCCCGAAGGCTGGAAGGTCGCGCAGCCCGCCGATCAGTCGGACCGCGGCACCTGGTGGACCGTGTACAACGACACGCGCCTCGACGCGCTCGAAGTGCAACTGAATCAGTCGAACCAGACCGTCGCGCAGTATGCCGCCGCCTATCGGCAGGCGCGCGCGCTCGTCGGCGAAGCGCGCGCGGCCTATTTCCCGACCATCGGCCTCTCGGCGTCGGGGTCGCGTTCGGGTACCGGCGCCGGCAACCGCTCGACGAACAGCTCAAGCTTCGGCCAGCAAGGTTCCGTGAACAACCAGTTCAGCACCTCGCTCGATGCCTCATGGGAGCCGGATCTGTGGGGCACCGTGTCGCGCACGGTGGCATCGCAGAAAGCCGGACAACAGGGCGCCGCCGCCGATCTCGCCAACGCCCGGCTCTCCGCGCAGGCCACGCTTGCGCAGACCTATTACCAGCTGCGCTCGCTCGACGCCCAGCAAAGGCTGCTCGATGACACCGTCGCCGCCTACGAGCAATCGCTCAAGCTCACGCAGAACCAGTACGGACAAGGAATCGTCGCGCGCTCGGACGTAATCCAGGCGCAGACGCAGTTGCAGTCGGCGCAGGCGTCGGCCATCGACAACGGCGTCGCGCGCGCCCAGTACGAGCACGCCATCGCCGTGCTGGTCGGCGAGCCGGCCTCGACCTTCTCCATCCCGCCCATTCCGCTCGACGCCACGCCGCCGACCGTCCCGGTGCAGATGCCGTCGGCCATCCTCGAGCGGCGTCCGGACATCGCGTCCGCGGAACGCAAGGCCGCCGCGGCGAACGAGCAGATCGGCGTGGAAATGGCCGCGTATTTCCCGACCCTCACGCTGTCGGCGCAAGGCGGTTTCGAGAGTTCGGTGCTGTCGCAGTTGCTGCGCGCGCCGTCGCGCTTCTGGACGCTCGGGCCGGATATTGCAGCCACGCTGTTCGACGGCGGCCTGCGCTCCGCCCGCACCGACGCCGCGCGCGCCGCCTACGACCAGAACGTCGCGACCTATCGGCAGACCGTGCTCACGGCGTTCCAGGACGTCGAAGACAACCTCGCGTCGCTGCGCATCCTGGAGAAGGAAATCGTCGTGCAGCAACAGGCAGTCGAATCGGCGCAGCAGGCGCTGGCGATCATCAACAATCAGTACAAGGCGGGAACGGTCGCGTATATCAACGTGCTGACCGCGCAGACCACGGCCTTCACCGCGCAGCAGAAGCTCGCGAACATCGCGGGACAGCGGATGGTGTCGTCGGTGGGCCTGGTGAAGGCGCTGGGCGGCGGCTGGGACACCGCGCAGATGGACCACGAAACCGGCGACGTGCAAGCGCCCGCCGCTGCGTCGGCCACGTCCGCTGCATCGGCTCCGTTGGCTCCGGTGGCGAAGACAGCGGACGCAACCCGCACGACGGAGCGCTAAAAGCCTTAGCGCGCGAAGACGAGCGCGACGGTATCCGGATCCGAGTGACGGCCGAGCAGGTTCAGCAGCCCGGCCAGATTCTCGCGCTGTTCAGGCGCGGCGGTCGCGGTGCCCTGGAACGACGTCGATTCCTGCGAGATCGAGCCATTACCCTTGAGGATCAGCGGGCCCTTGCTCGTGGACAGATCGATGCTCGCCTGCGCGCCCTGCGCCTGCAACGCCACGCGATATGAACCGAGCGGCTTGACCCGCGAGACGCTCGACGCCATGTCGTCGAGCGTCACCACGACCTGCCCGTAGGCGTTGCGGTTCAACAGGCGCAGTTCGGTCCACGCGAGCCGCACGCTGCCGTCGAAATTCAGCGTATTGAACGGCGCGCCCAGGCCCGACAGCAGCGTCGCCGGCACGGCAATCTCGCTCGCGCTGAGCGTCGCGCCGCGCGGACTGGCGTCGACGATCACGGCCTCGGGCATCGCCTGCGTCTGGCGCATCGTCATGTGCACGCGGCCGGTGAAGAGCGGCCAAAACGCCGTCGTCCATTCGATGCGCCCCGGCAGCAGCGTCGCGCCCGAACCATCGCTGCCGGCCGCGAGCATCAGGGTCGCGGAACCACGCCACAGCGAGCCGGACGGATCGACCAGGTTCACGTGTCCGCCCGTGGCCTTCGAGAACTGCGGCACGATCCACGCGGCGGGCATCATCACGAGCAGCGTCCCGCCGATCGACACGAACATCACGAGCAGCGCCGGCACCGCCAGCCGGATGCGTCGGGTCCAGTAGCTCATTTGACGCCGGCCGGTTGCAGCGACGCCGTCAGGTCCACCTGGCCATCCGGCTTCAGCGCCGTGATGTGCGCCTCCGACACCTGCACCTTGAACTGCTTGCGCGCGTCGTCGAGCCACATCGTCCAGTTCGGGAACGACGCGTTCTTCAACTGGATCTGCACCGCCGCGCCGATCACCTGCACTTGCGTCGGCTGCATGCCGTTGTCGGCGAGCGATTTCTGCAACGCGTCGCGCAGCGCGCCGCCGGTCGGCGTCATGCCTTCCGCGGCCGGCGCGAGCGAGCGCGCTTCATTGGCCTGCGCGTTCATGGTCGCGAGCTGGCGCTGCATCCCGGGCAAGGAGTCCCGCAGCCGCGCGCGGCCTTCGAACGCCGGCGCCCACAGCACCAGATACACGACCACGATGGCGAGCGCGAGGCCGCCCCACATCAGCATGGTCTTTTCGCGCGGCGTGCGCGCTTCCCAGAATTCCGCCAGGGAACGGAGGAGTTCCGCTTTCATTGGCCGCTCCCGATGGTCCATTTACCGGTATTGCTGTCGATCGAACTGCTCAGGCCGTTGGCGGCGAGGCGCTTCGTGAGGTCGGGATCGACCTTGGTGTCGGGCTTGAAGGTCACTTCCAGATGACGGTCGCGATAGTCGAGCCCCGCGACGCCGTTCACCGGCACGGGACCGAGCGAACGCGCGAGCCCGTCCGCCAGCGACAGGAAATCCGCCGGCGACAGTTCCCCCGACGCCGTGCGCAGGCGGTCGAGGTTGCGCGTCATCTGATCGGGCGCATCGAGCACGACGGTCGTCTTCGGGAACGCGTTGAGCAGCAGCTCGGTCATCTGCGCGTTGATCGCGTCGCGCTGGCGGGCGAGTTGCAGCCACTGCACGTTGATGCCGATGATCGACACCAGCACGGACAGCGCCACGAGCGCGATCGGCACGCGCAGCCGCCGCACGGTCGCGCGATCGAGCTTCCACGGCTGCGCGGCGAACTCGAACTGGCACAGGTCGAAGCGGCTGGCGAGCGCGTTGCGCGCGAGCGTTTCGAAGGCGATAGGCTGCGCGCCCGGAATGTCCACGTGACCCGCGACGGGGCGAACGCTCGCGAGACGCGGCTCGTCGCCGGGCAGGTCGACGAGTGAATAGAGCGTCGCCGGATGATCGCCGGCGAGCGCCGTCAGCGTCGGCACGATGGATTCGGCGGACAGCGCGAGGCCTTCGCCGAGCGCGGCGCGCTCACCGCGCGCGATCGCGATCTCGATGCGCGGCGCGCCGAGCGACGCCGGCGTGGGCGCCGCCATCTCACCGATGAGCGCGGGCGCGGTCGAGATCACCGGGCCCAGCAGGCCGGCGATGAACGGCGTCGGCGGCACGGTGGCCGCATCGACCTCGGCTTCGGTGCTCTCCACGATGGCCGCCGGCACCGGCAGGCAGCGCATCGCGGGCACCGCCTTCACGTTGCGATGCCCCGCGCCCGCGAAGGCGCCGACGACAAAGCGGAACCAGCCGCGATCGATCACCGCCACCACACGCCGCCCGTCCGCCAGCGCGACCGGATCGACGGCCATATGACACGTCTGCGGATCCTGAATGAGCTGGTCTTCCACCACGTTCGGCAGCGCCTGCCGCAAGCGCGGACCCTTGAGCGGCGGCAGGGTCGCGGCGAGCAACAGCGTGTCGCGCGCGGCGACGATCAGCACCGTCGCGCTCGCGCGCGGCAGAAGCCCGAGCGCCGAGCGGCCGATGCGTTGCGGCTCGCCGCGCTTGTCGAGCAGCAGAAAAGGCAGATCCGGCAGATGCCACTCTTCCGAGCGCACCGCGGGATCGCGCGGCGGTAATGAAACGATCAGTGTGCTCAAGCGACACTTCCCCTCAACAATGACTGCGACACGGCCATCAGGTCGCGTCGCGCGTATAGACAATGCGCGTCGTGTGCGTCGCCGGATCGCGATAGACGAGCGTCGTGCGCTCGAGCTGCGCGCGTTCGTGATCGACGTGTCCGTGAATCACGAAGTATTTCGTCGTGACATCGAGTTCGTTCGGATCGAACGAGGTCGTCTTCACGCCCGAGCCGGTCAGCGCGAGCTGCACGCCGGCCGCGTCGTGAAAGAACACCGTCTCGCGGCGCGCGACGAACGCCTGCGCCTGAGACAGGCTCATGCCCGGCACCATCGCCGCCACCACTTCGGCCGGCGCGGTATTCATGTTGACGGCGGAGGTCGTGGGCAACACCGTCACGAACGGCCGCAGCTTCGCGACCACCTCCGGCGAGAAACCCGGCACGTCGAGCAGCGAATCGACGGTGATCATCTGCAGCGGTGCGACCGGCGCGTTCTCGTCGGCGTCCTTCAGGCCGGGATCGTCCGTGAAGTTGCCGCCACCCACGCCGCCGCCCTGCGCAAGCGCGGCGATCTGCGCTTCCGCCGTCGTGCCGGTGGTGGTGCCCGGGGCGGCGCCGGTCTGCGTCTGGAAGCGCGTCGCCGAGCGTTGCAGGCCCGCGCGAATCTGCAGCGCAACCGTCTTCGCCAGCGAGCCGTTGATGCCGAGCATCGTCAGGAGCCGCTGGAACGCCTGGATCTGCTGGACATTGATGGTGAGCACGCCGGGCGTCGGCGTCGACACCAGATTGCGCAGGTTGAACTTCGCCTGCGCGTCCTCGATCGAGCCGGACAGATAGGTCGATGCGCCCTGCTGCGCGCGCACTTCGCCGATCTGCCCGAGGAAGTCCGACAGCTTCGTCCGCGCGATCGGCACGCCCCACACGCCGCCGAGATAGGTGACGGTAGGCGAGGTATCGGCTTCCGAGCGCAGGATGAGGCGCGTCCAGTCGAGCGCGCTGCGTGAAATCCATTGCGCCTGCGCCAGCAGCCGCTGATTCTCGATGCGCCGGATCTGCACCTGCTGGCGCCACAGCAGGCCCGACACGAGGATGGCCGTCAGCGATACGACCAGCAGCGCGGTGATGATGGCGACGCCGCGTTGCTTCCTTTCCAGCCGACGGTTCGAACGATGGCGCATTGTCATTCTCCGACCAGGAACACGCGGGTGAGCGGCGCTTTCAGCGTCTGCGCGGCGACCGCCACCTGAATGCCCGACACCGCGCGCGGCAGCGGCGCGTTGCCCAGTTGCGGCACCTTCAGGTTGTTGTCGTTCTGGTTGATCTGCGCGAGCACGTCGCTCATGCGCGTCGTCCAGCCTTTCTCCGGAATGAACACGCGCGTCGCGAGCGAGCCCACGCCGCCCATCAGCGGAATCGAACTCCAGCCGCTGGTGTCGCCGGACAAGGCGCGCCGCACCTCGCCGACGTTCGCCAGCGGCGGCGACGCATAGCGCACGATACGCCCATCCGACAGCCGGTAGCGGACCACTTGCAAACGCGGCGGCACATTCGCCGCGAACACGCCGCGCACGATCTGCAGCGAGCCGTTGCCGATCTGCACGGCGGGCTGGCCGGCTTCGTCGTCGGTGGCGGCCTGGCGGGCATCGATCCTCATCTGATCGAACAACTGCGCGACGATGCGCTCGTCTTCCATCGCATTCTCGATGGTCGCGCGGGCGCGGATCATGGCGTCCAGTCCGCGCCACGACAGCACCGCGATCACCGCGAGGATCGCGATGGCGATCAGCATTTCGAGCAGCGTGAAACCGCGCTGCCCGCGTTTGCTGTTCAGTAGCCGGCGGTCAGAGCGAGCGGTTCGTTTCATTCGCTACCACCGTGACCATTTGCGCGAGATTGCCGGAGCGGCCCGGCGTCGAGACGAACATTTCGACGCGCCGGAAAATCGGATTCGGCGTCTGGGTCACGCGCTGCGTGCAGGTGAGCTTCAGATTGCCCTGCGAACAGTCGAAGGTGCGCGAGCCGAGCGCCGGAAACTGATGCGAGAGCCGCAGCTGCGCGAGTTCGTTGTCCGCGCTCCAGCCCGCCAGAAGGCGCCGGTGCAGGTCCGCCTCGCCGGTCGCGAGCGCACCGACCGCGCGGATCGACGCCGCCAGCGCCACGCCGATGATCGCCAGCGCCACGAGCACTTCGATCATCGTAAAGCCGCGTAGATTGTTGGGATGACTTCGCCGCCGCATCATTTCACCTGATAGCGGCCGTTGCCGCTGCCCACGATGGTCGCGCGGCCCACGGCCGAGAACAGCGTGATTTCCATCGGCGTGTCGACCGCCTCGGTGCCGAACACGAGCCGGCTCACCGACTTGTCCGAGTCGAGAAACTGGATGTTCACGCCGGTCACGCCGCCTTCCCAGTGGCGCGGGCGCAGCAGGTCGTCGCGCAGCGGGCGCCAGCCGTCTTCGGTGCGGACGTCGAAGCGAAAGCCGCCGTCTTGCGGCTGCCAGGAAATCGGCCGCGCGCGCACCTGGGCTTCGTCGCCCGCGGCTTCGAACAGCAGCGCGAGCCGCTGCGCTTCCTCGTTGAGATCGGTGCGCGGGTTGCGCGTCAGCTGCAGCGACGCGAGCGACACCAGCAAACCCGCGATCACCAGCACGACGAGCATCTCGAGCAGTGTGAAGCCGGCGTTGCGCCGTGCGTCGATGTGCCTGCCGTGCCTGTTCACGCTGCGTTCCTTCCTACCGCCGGACGATCATTGCCACGAGCCGACGTCGGCATCGTTGCCCTCGCCGCCCGCCTTGTTGTCCGCGCCGTAGCTGAATACGTCGATCTCGCCGTGCACGCCGGGATTCAGATACTGATACTGGCCGCCCCACGGGTCGGCGGGCAGGCGCTCCAGATAGCCGCCGTCCTTCCAGTTGTTCGGCACGGGTTCGGTGGAGGGCTTCTCGATCAGCGCGCGCAGACCCTGCTCCTGCGTCGGATAACGGCCGTTGTCGAGGCGATAGAGTTTCATCGCCTGCATGATCGTGCCGATGTCCTGCTTCGCGGCGACGCGGCGCGCCTCATCCGGACGGCTCATGATCTTCGGCACGATCAGCGCGGCGAGAATGCCGAGAATCGCGATCACGACCATGATTTCGATCAGCGTGAAACCGCGCTGGCGACGACCTTGCGCCTGGGCTTGCTGAAGCCGCATGCGGCGTTGGGTCAACATATGCATAACACCACCCTCTTCAATTGAAAATAACGTTCCGGACTGCCACGTCCGGTGTTTCGAAAACATCGCGCGGCCGTCCGGAGACGCCGCCGCCAGTCATTCTATCGATCTGCTTTCGCCACGCCTTCCCGCGGCATGCGGGCATTGCGTCGCAGCGCGCCGGGTTCAGCGCACCCAGATGGTCGGTCCGGGCGGATTCTGCGGCAGGAAGATCTCCGATTTCACGCCGTTGCGCTCGATGATGATCGAGCGCGCGCGCACTTCCGAGAGCTTCACGCCCTGCGTGAGCGGCCCGCCGAGCGACACTGCCTTGGCCGGTTCGCCGCCATAGCTGACGATGGCCGCGGCGCCGCCCTGCAGCGCCAGGATGCCGAACAGGTGGACGTCCGAGTTGGCCTGACGTTCGAGCCGTCCGCCGAAAATGGTCGCGGCCTGCTCGACCGAAGGCGTGCGGGTCGCGGCCGCGCCGGGCAGCGGCGTGGTCTGGCGCGAGGTCAGCGTGACGAACCAGTAGGTGATCGTCACGCAAAAAAGCGCCAGGGCGGCAAGCGATATCAGTCGGGTTTGCAGGGCGTTCATTTACTGCACCAGATTATTCAGTTCGATGATCGGCAGCATCACCGCGAGCACGATCACCAGCACCACGCCGCCCATCGCGAGGATCAGCAGCGGTTCGAGCAGGCTTGTCAGGAACATCGTGCGGCGTTCGAGCTCGCGCGCTTCGCCTTCGGAGGCGCGGTCGAGCATCGTGGTGACGTCGCCGGTCGCCTCGCCCGAGCGGATCAGATGGACCAGCACCGGCGGAAAGGTCTTCGTGTTGCCGAGCGCCCGCGACAGCGACGAACCTTCGCGCACGCGCACGATGGCGTCGTCGACGTTGTCGCGCATCGCCGTGTTGCTGAGCGTTTCGCCGGCGGCCTGCAGCGCGCGCAGGATCGGCACGCCAGCGGCGGTGAGGATGGCGAGCGTGCTGGAGAAGCGCACCGTGTTGTAGCCGCGCACCAGCTTGCCGACCAGCGGCGCGCCGAGCAGCCAGCGGTCGAACGACATGCGCGGCCCGGGCCGCGCCAGGATGCTCTTCACGATCCACGCAAAAATCGCTACGCCGATCAGCATCGCCCACCAGTAACTGCGCACGAAGGCGGACAGCCCCATCATCATGATGGTGAGGAAAGGCAGTTGCTGCTTGGTGCTCGCGAACACGTTGACGACCTGCGGCACGACATAGCTCAACAGGAAGGTCACGATGCCGAACGCGATGATCGTCACGATGCCCGGATAGGTGAACGCAAGGACGATCTTCTGCTTGAGCGCGTTGCGCTGTTCGATGTAGTCCGCCAGACGCGACAGCACCAGGCCGAGCTTGCCGGTATGCTCACCCGCCGCCACCAGCGCGCGATAGATCTCCGGAAAGTCCTTCGGATGCTGCGCAAGCGCATTGGCGAACGAATGGCCGCCGAGCACTTCGGCGCGGATCGCGGCCATCAGTTCGCGGATGTAATCGCGTTCGGACTGGTCCGTCAGCACGGCAAGCGTCTCGCCGAGCGGCAGGCCGGCGATCAGCAGGCTCGCCAGCTGGCGCGTGAGAATGGCCTGCTCACGCTGCGACAGGCGGCGCCCGAGCGACAGCCGCTGCTGCCGCTCGCCGCGCGTGCGCGAACCCGCCGCCTCGACCACGAGCGGCGTCAGGCCTTGCGTGCGCAGCTGGCTGCGCGCGGCGCGGGCGCTGTCGGCGTCGAGCACGCCTTTCTGGGTCTTGCCCGCCGAATCGATGGCTTCAAAACGAAAAGCCGGCATACGTTAGTTCTCCGCGCTGGTTCGCTCTTAATCGCCGCCGGTCACGCGCAGCACTTCCTCGAGCGACGAAACACCCGCGGCAAGCCACCGGTCGCCGTCCTCGCGCAGCGTGCGCATGCCCTGCGCGCGGCCGGCTTCCAGAATCTCGGCGTCGGCGGCGTTGCGGTGGATGAGCGGCCGGATCGTGTCGTCGATCAGCAGCAATTCATAGACCCCGCGGCGGCCCACATAGCCCGACTGGCCGCAGCGCTCGCAGCCCACCGGATGCCAGTGCTTGACGCCGTCTTCTTCCACGCGCTCTTCCTTGCACACCGGACACAGCTGCCTGATGAGCCGCTGCGCCAGCACGCCCAACAGCGACGAGGCCAGCAGATACGGCTCCACGCCCATGTCGGTGAGACGCGTGACGGCGGAGGCGGCATCGTTCGTGTGCAGCGTCGCGAGCACCAGGTGGCCCGTCAGCGACGCCTGCACGGCGATCTGCGCGGTTTCGAGGTCGCGGATCTCGCCGATCATGATGATGTCCGGATCCTGACGCAGGATGGAGCGCAGCGCCCGCGCGAAGGTCATGCCGATGCGCTCGTTCACCTGCGTCTGCCCGATGCCCGACAGGTCGTACTCGATCGGATCCTCCACCGTCATGATGTTGGTGGTGGTGGTTTCCAGCCGCGACATCGACGCATACAGCGTGGTGGTCTTGCCGGAGCCGGTCGGCCCCGTGACGAGCACGATGCCATGCGGCCGGCCGATCAGCTTGTCGAAGTGGACGAGCGTGTCGCGCGCCATGCCGAGGGTTTCGAGATTCAGGCGCTGCGCGTCCTTTTCCAGCAGACGCAGCACCGCGCGCTCGCCGTGGCCGGTCGGCAGCGTCGAAACGCGCACGTCCACCGGCCGTCCGCCGACGCGCAGCGTGATGCGCCCGTCCTGCGGCAAACGTTTCTCCGCGATGTCGAGTTGCGCCATGATCTTGATCCGCGAGATCAGTGCGCCGTGCAGCGCCTTCTTCGGGCGCACGACGTCGCGCAGCGTGCCGTCCACCCGGAAACGCACCACCGAGGCATTCTCGAACGGCTCGATGTGAATGTCCGACGCCTGCTCGCGCGCCGCCTGCGTGAGCAGCGCGTTGATCATGCGGATGATCGGCGCGTCGTCTTCCGACTCCAGCAGGTCCTCGACTTCCGGAATGTCCTGCATCAGACGCGACAGATCGACCTCGCCTTCCACTTCGCCGACCACCTGCGCCGCGCTGCCGTCATTGCGCGCGTAGGCCGCGTTGATGGCCGCGGCGAGTTCGTCGGACGGCTTGCGCACGATCGACAGCGCGCCGAAATTGCGCGCGACCTCGGCGAGCGCCGCGTCGCTCGTGCGCTCGCTGATCCAGACCTCGATGCCGTCCGGATGCTGGTGCGCCAGCAGGATCTGTCCGCTGCGCGCGAAGCTGTAAGGCACGAGCCGCGCCGCCAGCGGCGAGGCCGCCGTGCTCGCGTGGTCGTGCGCGCCATCCGCGCCGTTCACCGTGCTCACGGCCGTACTCCGGTCTGGCCATTGCCTGCGCCGCCAGACGGCGGATAGCTGTTCTGCGACGGCAAGGTGGACTGCGGCGCGGTCTGCACCGGCTGCGGCACCGGTGGCGTATCGGGGTTCTGCGGCAGCGTCGTGCTCGGTCCCGGACCACGCGTCATGCTGCTCCAGTCGAGCAGGTTGTCCGCCGGCGCGCCGCCGCCTTCGCTCGGACCGAGCGGCTTCGGCGGGATCACCGGCACGTTCTTGTCCTTGATGATGCGGTTATCCGACGTCGAACCGTACTGCTGCTGACGCATGTAGTCGTAGCGCGTGTTCGCGATCTGCGAAGACGTTGCCTGATCGCGCACGATCACCGGCCGCAGGAACACCATCAGGTTGGTCTTCGTGCGGACCTTGCTTTCGCTGCGGAACAGGCTGCCGATGAACGGAATGTCGCCGAGCAACGGAATCTTGCTCGTGCTGCTGTCGTACTCGTCCTTCATGAGGCCGCCGAGCACGACGATCTCGCCGTCGTCGGCCATGATGGTCGACTGCACCGACCGCGTGTTGATGGTCGGGCCGGCCACATTGTTCACGGTCGTGGCGTCGACGCTCGAATCTTCCTGGTAGACCTGGAGCTTCAGCACGCCGCCGTCCGTGATCTGCGGCTTGACGTGCAGCACCACGCCGACGTCGCGACGGTCGTAGGTGTTGAACGCGGTGACCGAGGTGGCCGCGTTCGCGGTGGGCGTGGCGTAGGAACCCGAGGTCACCGGCACGTTCTGGCCGACGATGATCTTCGCTTCCTCGTTGTCCAGCGTGATCAGATTAGGCGTCGAGAGCACGTTGGCGTCCGAGGACGTCGACAGCGCCTGCAACAGGCCGCCGAGGCCGAACAGGTTGCCGAAGCGGTGCAGCAGGCCGATGTTGAGGCCCGGTGCGAGCAAGCCGGTCGCCGACGCGAGCGCCGACGTATTCTGCGAGGCTGCAGCGCCCGCCAGCGTCAGATCGACGATGTTGTTGCTCGTGCCCGTGACCGTCGGAAAGCCCGTGCTGCCGTAGATCGCGTTATTGCCGCTATTGGACAGCAGCGCGCCCTGCCACTGAATGCCGAGGCTTGCATTGGACGTCGCGTTCAGTTCGACGATCAGCGCCTCGATATAGACCTGCGGCCGGCGCACGTCGAGCTGGTCGATCACGGCGCGCAGGTTGCGGTACATCGGATCGGGCGCGGTGATGATGAGCGAGTTCGTCGCCGAATCCGCCTGGATCATGCCGCCGCCCTGATCGTTGCCGTTGTCGCTGTCCTTGTTCGACGAGAAGTTCGAGTCGCGGTTTCCGCTGCCACCCGTCAAGGGATTGTTGCCGCTGCCCGAACTCGACGAGCCCAGACCGCCGGGAAGCGGCGGCACGCCGGACTGGCCGGTGGACATCGACGAATTGCTGCCGAGACCGCCGCCGCTGTTGCCGTAGCCGTTATTCGAATTCGAGTTCGACGAGCTGGAGTTGTCGCTGGAACCGCTGCCCTTGCCGAGCATGCCGCGCAGCGTCTTGGCGAGGCGCGTGGCGTCGGCGTTACGCAGCGAGACCACGTGCATGTTGCCGGGCTGGTTGGTCGGCGCATCGAGCTTCTTCGCGAGCGCCTTGGCGGCCTCGAGCCGGTTGCTGCTCGACGCGCGGAACATCAGCGAATTGGTGCGCGCGTCCGGCGTGACGGTGACCTTGAGCGTCGCGTCGGTGCTGCCGATCGTGCCTGGATCCAGCAGCTTGTTCATCTGCTCGGCGACATCGATGGCGTTCGCGTTCTTCAGCGTGACGACATCGACCTCCCGGCCCGCCGCCGTGTCCACGCCCGCGATGATGCCCGCGATACGCCGCACGTTGTCGGCGTAGTCGGTGACCACCAGCGAATTATTGGCCGGATAGGCCGCGATGGTGTTGTTCGGGGAAATCAGCGGGCGCAGCACCGGCAGCAGATTGTTGGCCGATTCGTTACGCAACTGAAAGACTTGCGTGATGACCTGGTCGCCGCGCGCGCCCGGCGTGTTGCCGACAAAGGTCGGCACGCCCTGCAGCTTGGCATCGGCTTCGGGCACGACCTTCAGCACGCCGTGATCCTGCACGAGCGCGAAGCCTTGCATGCGCAGCGACGACTGGAGCGTCTTCAGCGCCTGATCTTCGGGAACCGCGTTCTCCGAGACAAGGTTCAGTTGTCCCTTGACGCGGGGATCGACGATGATGGTTTTGCCGGTGGCGGCGCCGATCGCCTTGGCGACCTGGTCGATATCCGCGTTGACGAAATTCAACGTCACTTGCGCGTGCGCGACTTGAGCGACGATAAGTCCCGCCGCCAGCAGAGCCGTCGCGATGCGACGCAGTGCCATAGGTTGTCTTCTCATGGATGTGATATCAGAGCCGGATCACCGGGAAGCCGGCCAAGGCAGCGCTGCCCTTCAACGGGGAACGCTGCCGACCGCGATCGGCGCGCAGGGCGCACGGCACGCAGCCGGGTAAAAAAATATGACGATAACAGCTTTATGTAACGAAATTATGCCAATTCGTACCAGATCAAAATCTCTCTGAAGCTGTATCGCTCGGTATGCTGCCGCGCCTCAACCTTTCAGGAAACCTGCCGATAGACCGTGCTCTCAAGAGATTCCGAGGACCGGCCGATGTGCGCGGGAGCCGAATTGTAGCGCGTCCAGAACTCTTAATATTCATACATTTAGAGCACACCCGACCGAAGGTCTGGCACACTGCACGCGAACAGCCGTCTCGCGTGCTGATTGGCGTATGTCTGATAGCCAACTTATAACCAGAAACATCAGCCGGTATGATACGGTCGGTTCCGCTTTACGGGCTGTCTCGAAAAGGGTGGGTTTTCCCGAAACAATGGTTCCCTTTGAGAGCACGATCCGGCCGCGGACGTGTGTTGTTTGGCGTTGGCGCCAAGGCGCCGCAACGGCGGCATGACGTTCCGCATGAGCGGATGGAGCAGAACGAAGATGAAGAGAATCACGCGCAGACTTGTGTCATGCGTCGCGTCATGCGGGGCGCTGCTGGCGGCCGCTTCCGCGCACGCGGACTGCTTCGATGAAGCCGCCAAGTATCAGAAGGTCAATCCGCTGATCCTGCGTGCCATCGCCTGGCAAGAATCGCACAACAAGCCGGATGCGATCAACAAGAACGCCAACGGGTCGACCGACTACGGCCTGATGCAGATCAACTCCATCCACCTCGACACCCTGGCTCAATACGGCATCTCCAGCGGCACGCTGATGCAGCCGTGCAAGAGCGTCTATGTCGCTGCGTGGCATCTGCGGCAGAAGATGAACAAGTACGGCAATTCCTGGCAGGCGGTCGGCGCCTACCATTCCGAAACGCCTGCGCTGCGCGACAAGTACTCGGCCCAGATCATCGAGATCCTGCGCCGCTGGAAGCTGGTCGAAGCCAAGCGCTGAGCGTTCCGGCCTTCCTTTATTGCTTGTGTCACCCGCGCCCGCGTCCGGCGCAATTGATGCAAAATCCCCTCTTCGATCGTCCGCGCCGCGCCTCGCGCAGCGGACCCGCGCCTGCGCGCTTCCTTCCCCGTCCGGTCCACTGCAATGAACCAATCGCCCCTTCCGATCACCGTGCTGTCGGGATTCACAGGCGCGGGTAAAACCACGCTCGTCGATGCACTGCTGGCCAATACCGAGGCCGTACGCATCGGCGCGATCACGTGCGGCAAGGCCCCGCCGGCCGCCGACCAGGAAACGACCGAGCTTCCCAACGGCGGACTGCTGCTCACCTTGAGTGATCAATCCATGCCCGCGCTGGAAGGCGCCATCACCTGGCTTGCCGAACAGCAGCGTTTCGATGCGATCCTGGTCGAGACCTCGCACGCCGTGGATCCCATGACGATCGCCGAGCACCTCGCATTCGGCGACGACGATGACGCCACGCTCGCCGGCCACGCGACACTGGACACCTTCGTCACGGTGATCGATGCCGCGAGTTTCCTGCGTGACTACATGTCCTCGGACTCGCTGGCCGAACGCGGCCTGCAGACGGGCGAGCAGGATGAAGAAGACCGGACGGTCGTGGAAACGCTGATCGCGCAGATCGAGTTCTGCGACGTGATCGTGATCAACAAGACCGATCTCGTCGATGCCGCAGAAGCGGAGAAGATCACGCGCATCCTCCACGCGCTCAATCCGCGCGCGCTCCAGATCACGACGCAATCCGGCATCGTTGCGCCCGGCGAAATCCTGGACACAGGGCGTTTCGATCTCGATGCAACCGCTAGCGCGCCGGGCTGGCTTGCCATCCTCGACGAAGCACCATCGACGAGCCCGGACGATGAAGTGGCCGCCACTGATGTCGGTCATGTCGTGTATCGGGCGCGTCGGCCGTTTCATCCCGAGCGTTTATGGAACCTGCTGCATCGCGAATGGCCGGGCGTGTTGCGCGCCAAGGGCTTCTTCTGGCTGGCGACGCGCAGTGAGGTTGGCGGTTCGCTGTCGCAGGCGGGCGGCACATGCCGTCATGGGCCGGCGGGCGTGTGGTGGGCAGCGCAGGATCGCAGCGAATGGCCGACCGATGATCCCGAGCTCGAAGCGGAGATCGTCGCGGAATGGGTGGGCGATGCGGACGACAACAGCATTGGCGACCGTCGCCAGGAACTGGTGCTCATCGGCCTGGATCTCGATCCGGCGACCTGGCAGGACACCTTCGACGCGTGTCTCCTCACCGACGATGAATGGGCGCTCGGCGCGGATGGCTGGAAGCATCTGGCCGATCCGTTCCCTGCATGGGACATCGACGACCATGACCACGATGACCATGATCACGGTCCCGACTGCGGTTGCGAGGATCATCGGCATTGACGGGATGACGGCACGCCTTCGAGGCGTGCCATCGCCAGGCCATGTCTGGGCGGCATCGGCGAAAAAAAACCCGCCGAAGGCGGGTCATGTATCACTGGCTACCGCGGGTAGCCGGACAATCGGCAAGAAACTTACCGCTTGTTCACTGCATCCTTGAATGCCTTGCCAGCCGTGAACTTGACCGTCTTTGCGGCCGGAATCTTGATGGACTCGCCAGTCTTCGGGTTGCGGCCGGTGCGCGCTGCGCGCTTTCCCGAACCGAAGCTGCCGAAGCCGATCAACTGCACTGCGTCACCTTTCGAGACAGCCTTCTTGATCACTTCGAGCAACGTGTCCAGCGTTTCGCCGGTTTGAGCCTTGCTGGCGCCGGTCTGGGCGGCTACGGCGTCGATCAATTCCTGTTTGTTCATTAAGGTTCCTTTATCAGTTTAGGTTGACACGAACAGCGCGAACGCGCCGATTATACGTGCGCAAGCCGTGCAGTCGAGTAGGGACGGCCTTCTGACAGGCCCGCCCGACGATTTGACGTTCTCCGGCGCCACTTCACGGACGTTGCTTCACATCGTCGCCTTCACGCCGCCTTTGTAGGCAGCGCTTGGTATGATAGCGCAGCGCAAACCCAATCAGGATAAGGGTTTCAAAGATTTACCCTTATATTTTTCGGGCTTGCGGCGGGGTTTTTCAAGGTGGGACATTGACTTTTAACGCTTGTGGCAAGGGCGAATCCTTCAGAACAAGGTGCCGTTGGTTTTTGCCAACGTTCTAGCCAGCTTCCCCTGCTCCCGCGCTCAGCCTTGCCCACATTGGGTTTGACGGCTGTGACCCAGGTCATGCAGCGCTCTCCCAAGTCTGTTCACCGGGGTCATGGATTCGAATGGCGCTTGGTCCCAGTCTTCGGGAAGGGCGAAGGGTGTCGCAAGTCCAATGCCCGAACGGCTGACCCACCCGCCGCACAGCCTGTCGCGCACTTGAACTCCGTGAACCTGCGGTTCGCCATCGGCCTTTCTTTCATCCCATGACTGAGCCCTCGCTTCTCGCGTCGCACGACCTGCCCGCACGGTGGCGCAACCGGCGCGTCTTCACGATCGTCGATCTGAGCTTCACGCCCGGCGAAGACTTTTTGGCTGCATGGCAGCGCTGGCTTGACGACGAAGCGCGTTGCGAGCGTCTCCATGTCGTCGCCGTTGCATCGCTCGCTGCACTCGATCATCCTCCGGCCAACACGGGCTCGTCCCTTGAAGCCGAACTATTGCGTGCCTGGCCGATGCGCGTACCGGGCCTGCATCGGCTCGAGTTCGCGGCGGGCCGGGTCGTGTTGACGCTCGCGGTGGGCGAGCGCCAGGAGATGCTGTCGAAGCTATGGTTGCGTGCGGATGCCTTGCACGTCGATGTGAACGGTGCGCATGACAGCGATGCGCGCATGCTGTGCAAGTCGCTCGCGCGTCTCGCCGGCGACGATGCGACCGTCTGCATCACCGCGCCCGCCGACACCCATGCAACGTTCGAAGGCGCGCTCGCAGCGGCCGGTTTCACGTGCCATGCGTCGGACGCAAACGATCGCGTCACAGGACGTTTCGCGCCGCGCTGGCGCGTGCGTCGTCATGAACCGCCGCGGCCCGATGGCGACGGCGCGCGCGCAGCCATCGTCGTCGGCGCAGGACTGGCCGGCTGCGCGATGACATCGCGGCTGACCGCGCGCGGCTTCCGTGTGACGCTCATCGACCGCCATGAACAGCCGGCGCGCGATGCATCGGGCAATCCGGCTGGCGTGTTCCATCCGATCGTCTGGCGCGACGACAGCGTCGCCGCGCGCCTCACCCGCGCCGGCTTTCTCTGCGCGTTGCAGCGATGGCTCTCGCTTGAACACGCCGGTCACGCGTTGCATCGAAGCAGCGCCGGCCTGCTCCAGATCGCCGATACGCCCGAAGACGCCGATGCCCTCGCGGCCGCCATCGCGCGCTTCGCGTATCCATCGGAGTATGTGCAGGCGTTGACGCGCAGCGAAGCGTCGCGCATGGCAGGCGTCGATGTCGCGCGCGGCGGCTGGTTCTTCCCGCACGGCGGCGCGATCTCGCCCGCGTCCCTCTGCGCGGCGCAACTGGCCGAGTCTGCTGGGCGAACCGTGACGCGCATGAACACCGAAGTAGCACGCATCGCTCGTGAAGACGGGCTGTGGCGAGCCTTCGATGCCAGCGGCGATGAAATCGCCCGCGCGCCGGCGATGATCCTTGCCAACGCGCGCGATGCCGCGCGTCTGGCCGGTCTTCACGGGCAGCCGACGCGCATCGTGCGCGGCCAGCTCAGCATGCTCGCGTCACACGACTTGAATGCGCTGCGCGTACCGGTGATCGGCGAAGGCTATGCGGTGCCGCTCGGTGCGGGCAGCACGCTCATCGGCGCGACCTACGACATCGACGATCCCGATCCTCAGATGCGCGCCGAAGGCCATGTCGAGAATCTGGAGCGCGTCGCCGGCATGCTGCCTGGCTTGCCATTCACCGCGAACACGGTCCACGGCGGGCGCGTTGCGTTCCGTTGCGTGACCAGCGATCGCATGCCGATGATCGGCCAGCTCGCCGATGAAGCCGCCGCCCGCCGCGACGCGCGGCGCTTGTCCGGCGCCTGGCCGCTCGACCTGCCGCGCATGCCAGGTTTGTATGGCGCGTTCGCGTTCGGCTCGCGCGGGTTGATCTGGGCGGCGCTCGCCGCCGAACTGGTGGCGGCGCAGATCGAAGGCGAGCCCTGGCCCATCGAACGCGACCTCGCGGAGGCCGTCGATCCCGCCCGCTTCCTGCTGCGGGCGTTGCGCCATGGCGAGATCGGCCCCGACGAGTTGTCCCCGCCGGTCTGTGGATAACGCGGCGGATTGCCGGTGAAACACATGTGAACTCGCTGTGCACGTAAACGGGACAACCTGAAGACTACGGTTTACGCACCCAAAGTTGTTCCAGGTTAACCGCCGTGGACGAACATGTTTACGGTGCCCTTGTGCTTCTCCCAATGCGCTGATTGGAAAGACAAAATTCCGGTTATCCACAGTGCGCGGCAGCGCTTGTTAACTACTACTACTTGTATATACAGTAAACCTGTAAACACCTGAAGGCGGAGCCATCGGGCAGCGACCAGACGGACCATTTCACTCTGCCGTTCCATGCAGCCGGTCAGCATTGCCAATCCGCTCCAGGCGCTGGCAGTCGCTTTTACCTCAAAGGAATCATGAGCTTGGACTTTCGGTCAGGGGCATCCAGGTATGGCACAATCGCGCTTCTTCCTGCGTCGCGCCGTGCATGCGGCGAGCGCTTTCAACGGAACGATGACCGCGCGCCAAGAATCTGATCAACGAAGCCGCGTCGTCGTTTTCTGTGTCCGGCCGGCCATCGTTCGATTGCCGCATGTAGGCTCGGTGTTTCACTGAATCGGCACGCGACATGCAGCCTCACGCCGGACACGTCGTCTGACTCGTGCACGGCCAGACCGTGACACCGTGTTCGTTCGTATTTCGTTTCGCCTGAATGAACTGACGTCCGCGCAACGGAGCGGACGCGCCGCCTGCGAGCGTGGCGCCCTCAGGCGATGTCACGTGACGAACGCGCACATTCAGCCAGCAGCAACAGATAGCAGCAACGAAGGAGAAGCCAATACGATGAACTCGGCGTTTTCATTTCTGCCCGCGTGGCCGCTCGAACCCGACGCCATTCTCTGGGCCGGTCTCGCGCTCGTCACCGCGGGCCTGGCCGGTGAACTGCTGTGGCGCGCCTGGCGCCTGCCGCGCATCACCGGCTACGCGGTGATCGGATTGATTGCAGGGAATGCCGGTCTCGGCGTGATCGACTCGAGCGCGGCCGGCCTGTCGCGGCCGCTGCTGGATGTCGCGCTCGGCCTGCTGCTGTTCGAACTCGGCGGCCGCCTCGACCTGCGCTGGATCCGCCGCAATCCGTATCTGATTCTGTCGAGCATCGCCGAATCCACACTGACGTTCGGCCTCGTGCTGATCGCGCTGACCCTGCTCAACGTTCCGACGATGCCCTCGGTCGTCGTCGCCGCCATCGCCATGGCCACCTCGCCCGCGATGGTCATCCAGTTGAAGATGGAGCTGCGTTCGGAAGGTCAGGTCACGCAGCGGCTGCTCACGCTGACCGCGCTCAACAGCATGTATGCGGTGATCGTCGAGAAGCTCGCGGCCGGCGTGCTGCATCAGGAGATCTACGGCAATACGCTCGCGACCATCCTGCAGCCGCTGTATCTGCTGATCGGCTCGCTGGTGCTGGCGTTCCTGCTCGCGCGCGCCTGCAACCTGCTGGTCCGGCGGCTGCCCACCAACGACGAGCATTCGTTCGTCGCACTGTTCGGGCTCGTGCTGCTGGCGATCGCGGTCGCGCACATCTTCAAGCTGTCGACCATCCTTGCGCTGCTCGCGGCCGGCATCATCGTGAAGAACGCCGACGAACGCCCGCAACTCTGGCCGTCGCACTTCGGTTCCGCCGGGTGGCTGCTTACCGTCATCTTGTTCGCGCTCACGCTGACATCGTTCCACTGGCGCGACATCGCCTTGGGCGGCGTGGCGGCGCTGGGGCTGATCGTCGCACGCTTCATCGGCAAGCTCGCCGGCGTGCTGATCTTCGCCAAGCCGAGCGGGCTGAACTGGAAGCAGGGTGCGGCGCTGGGCGTCGCGCTGTCGCCGATGTCCGCGCTCGCGTACCTGCTCGTCGACGACATGTACGTGCTCTATCCTCACTACGATCCCACGCTGCGCGCGATCGTCATGTGCTCCATCGTCGTGCTGCAGATCGTGTCGCCGTTCGTGGTGTACCGCAGCCTGTCGGCGGTTGGCGAGCGGCGCGAATAAGCGCGTCCGCCCCGCTCAAGTATCGATTTTTTCAGAGGCGCCATGGCACTCGAACCCTTCATCAACTCCGAACCCTTTACGTTCGGCGTCGAGCTTGAGATCCAGGTCGTCAATACGCACGACTACGATCTGACCCGCGCGGCGTCGGACCTCATGCGTCTCATCAAGGACGAGAAGATTCCGGGCAACATCACGCCCGAAATCACCGAAAGCATGATCGAGCTGTCGACCGGCATCTGCACGACGCACGAACAGGCCGTCACCGATCTGCGCACGATCCGCGACACGCTCGTCGCGGCGGCGGACCAGCTGAACGTGGGGCTGGCGGGTGGCGGCACGCACGCGTTCCAGCAGTGGAGCGACCGGCAAATCTACGACGCACCGCGCTTCCAGTACATCTCCGAGCTGTACGGCTACCTCGCGAAGCAGTTCACGGTGTTCGGCCAGCATGTGCATATCGGCTGCCCCGATCCGAACAGCGCGCTGTTCCTGCTGCATTCGATGTCGCGCTACATTCCGCATTTCATCGCGCTGTCGGCTTCGTCGCCGTATATCCAGGGCGTCGATACCGGCTTTCATTCGGCACGCCTGAACTCGGTGTTTGCGTTCCCGCTGTCGGGCCGCGCGCCGTTCGTGCTGACCTGGGACAGCTTCGAAGAGTATTTCTCGAAGATGGTGCACACCGGCGTCGTCAACAGCATGAAGGACTTCTACTGGGACATCCGGCCGAAGCCGGGTTTCGGCACGATTGAAGTCCGCGTGATGGACACGCCGCTGTCAGTGGACCGGGCGGCCGCGATCGCGTGCTATATCCAGACGCTGTCGCGCTATCTGCTGCTGGACAAGCCGCTCACGCCTCATGAGGACGACTACCTCGTCTACACCTTCAATCGCTTCGAGGCGTGCCGCTTCGGACTGGAGGGCACCTGCATCCATCCGCAGACGGGTGAACGCAGGACCATCGGCGAGGACATCCTGGCAACGCTCGACGTGCTCGCACCGCACGCCGAAGCGCTCGGTTCGCAAGCGGCACTCGCACAGGTCGCCGACATCGCGCGCGGCATGAACGACGCCACCTGGCTGCGCAGCGTGTTCGACAAGGAGAAATCGCTGCACGAAGCCGTCAGGCAGCAATGCTTGCAGTGGCGGCAATGACGCGACGCGTACCATGCTGCTTGGCATGACGCTGCGCTGGTAATCGGCATTCAATAAAACGGAAAGGCTGCTGCTTGAAACTGCATGCAGCCTTTTTCTTTTGCGCTTTATGAAACAAGGACGTGAGCAGGAATCGGGAATAACTGTCTCATGCCATCGTTTGAAGCAGGTTCAAACTTCCGTTTGCAAGGTTTGCCTCAAAGAAACCGACTACCGCCGCAATGCTTGCACGTCGTGTGCGTGCGTGGACCAGGAAGCCAGGCCATGCCTTCGGTACGGCATGCTCAGGCGCCCGGGCGGGCTCGAGCGGAACTTTCAGTGACGTGAAGGCGACTTACGACTCGTATAGCGTTAATCAAAACGAGTCGTCCATGAGTTGACCAACGAGTTGATCAAAACGGGTTGACCAAAACGGGTTGACCAAAACGGGTTGACCAAAAGTAAGCAAGGCGATTTTCTCGAGTTATCCACAGTCCCGCACGGACAATTAAGGTGTACGTTTGTTCCATGTCGCTTAGAATGGCGACTTTGCCGGCGGGGCGTTATAGTCGGCGAATACGTAGCGCCGCGAAGCAGTACATAAGAGGGCGCATAAACAAGAGGGTAGCAATGTCCCCATTCAGGTGTCGCCGTGAGGCTTGGCACGCCTGAATTTTGAGACGGCGGGGACCGGGAACGAGCGTGTTCCGCAAGGGGTTTCAAGTCGGTTTCTGCGGAAGCGTTTCGGGAACGGTGTTCGTGCTGCTTGCGCGAACATGCCGTCAAAACACATAAGCGGAACAACAAGCGAAAGACTATGAATGAAGGCGTATACGGAGAGCAGGCAACGGGGCGGGTGACCCACGGTCTGCTACGGCTGAGCACGGCGATGCGCAGCCAGGCTTGGGAATGGGCGGAAGGCGCGGGGCTGACGCCGACCCAGGGTGAAATTCTCGTTTTGCTGATGCAGCGCAGGGGGCCGATGCGCCTCGGCGAGATCGCACGCGAAACGGCATTGACGGCCGCCACGACGAGCGATGCGGTGAGCACGCTCGAAGGCAAGGGGCTGGTCGAGAAGCGCCGCGCGCTCGATGACGGCCGGGCGCTGGCAGTTCGCCTGACCGCACGTGGCCGCACGGCCGCGAAGAAGGCGGTGCAATGGCCGGACTTCCTGGCGAAGGCAGTTGGCACGCTGCGCGAGGACGAGCAGGTGGCGTTCTATCGCACGTTGCTGAAGACCATCCGTCAGCTCGAGTCGCTGCAGCAGATGCCGGCG
Source organism: Caballeronia sp. LZ035 (assembly GCF_031451175.1). Classification (NCBI taxonomy): domain Bacteria; kingdom Pseudomonadati; phylum Pseudomonadota; class Betaproteobacteria; order Burkholderiales; family Burkholderiaceae; genus Caballeronia; species Caballeronia sp. LZ035. Next base: position 209,811 of record NZ_JARUXS010000001.1, on the reverse strand, counting down.
CACCGTATGTGCCTGTCCTGCTCGCACTTCCAGGCCAGCAAGAATCCGAAGAAGGCGCCGCATCATTGCGCGCTGTTGCAGATCGACATGGCGGACACCGATCTGCGTCTTGACTGCTCGGTCTACGAAGAAGCTGATCTCGCGACGCAGAAGAAGAGCTGGAAGGTCTTCGCCCAGCTGGCCTGATACGGGCCCCGGGCGGGGTGATTCATCCGGCGGCAGTAACGCTGTGCGGCCGCGGCGAGTCGGTTAGACTGTGCGCGTCGCGCCTCCCCGCGAGGCGCGGCTCGTCAACCCTTGCCCCGAGCCACGCACAGCCCGATACGGAAGCCGCCGATGAAAGATGAAGTCCTGGCGATTCGCCACGTCTATTTCGAAGATCTGGGCAGCCTCGAACTCGTACTGGGCGATCGCGGTCATCTCGTGCGTTATCTGGATGTCGGACGCGGTCGCATCGATGCGCCCAATCCGCTCGATCCTTCCCTGCTCGTCGTGCTCGGCGGGCCGATCGGCGCCTATGAGGACGCCGCGTATCCCCATCTCGCTCCTTTGCTCGCGATGCTCGACAAGCGCATTGCGGCGGGTTTGCCGACCATCGGCATCTGTCTCGGTTCGCAACTGATTGCCCGGGCGCTCGGTGCACGCGTCTATCCCTCCGGTTCCACCGAACTGGGCTGGTCGCCGCTCACGCTGACCGACGCGGGGCGTGCCTCCGCGCTGCGCCATCTCGAAGCCGAGGGCGCGCCCGTTCCCGTGTTTCACTGGCACGGCGACACCTTCGATCTTCCCGACGGCGCCACGCTGCTCGCATCGACTCCGCAGTGCGCGCATCAGGCCTTCGCGTGGGGCGAACATGTGCTTGCGTTGCAGTGCCATCCCGAAGTCCTGGCCGACCGCTTCGAAAGCTGGCTGGTTGCCTATCCGGGCGATGTCGCGCGCAGCGGCACGACCGTCACTGTGCTGCGCGAGGACACCGCGCAACACGGACCCGCTCTCGAACGTGCCGCGCGCGCGATGTTCGGCGAATGGCTCGACCGTTTCGCCCGCAAGGACACGCCACACGCTTGATTGAGCGTGACGCAAGGATCCGTGGGGCGTCGTGCAGCGTTGAAAACGCGATGCTATTCTCGACCGCACCTTCTCCCTCCGAGCCCACGACATGAGCGCGTTGTTCACACCCGCGACGTTACGCAGCCTGCAGCTTCCCAATCGCATCATGGTTTCGCCGATGTGCCAGTACTCGGCCGAGCGCGGCGAAGCCACGGCGTGGCACATGATCCACCTGGGTCAGCTCGCGCTGTCCGGCGCGGCGATGCTGTTTATCGAAGCCACGGCGGTCGAGCCCGACGGCCGTATCACGCCCGGCGATCTCGGCCTGTGGGACGACGTGACCGAAGCCGCGTTGCGTCCGGTGCTCGCCGCGATCCGCCAGTATTCGACCATCGCCGTGACGATGCAGCTGGCGCATGCGGGCCGCAAGGCGTCGAGTCACGCGCCCTGGGACGGCGGCCAGCTGATCCCGGTTGCGGAGGGCGGCTGGATGACCCATGCGCCGTCGGCGCTTCCGCACAAGCCCGAGGAAACGCCGCCGCTCGCGCTCGACACCGCCGGTCTCATGCGCGTGAAGGAAGCCTTCGCGGCGTCGGCGCGACGCGCGGCGCGGCTCGGCATCGACGGGATCGAGGTGCATTGCGCGCACGGTTATCTGCTGCATCAGTTCCTCTCGCCGCTCGCCAATCAGCGCACCGACGAATACGGCGGCTCGCGCGAAAACCGCATGCGTTATCCGCTTGAAATCTTCGACGCGGTGCGCGCCGCGTTTCCCGCCGACAAGCCGATCGGCGTGCGCGTGTCCGCGACCGATTGGGTCGACGGCGGATGGGGCATCGAGGACACGATTGCATTTGCAGCGGAGTTGCAGAAGCGCGGCGTCGACTGGATCGATGTCTCGTCGGGCGGGGTATCGCCATTGCAGAAGATCCCGCTTGCCACCGGTTATCAGGTGCCGTTCGCGCAGGCCGTGAAGGAAGCGACGGGCGTGAATACCATCGCGGTCGGCCTCATCACCGAGGCGAAGGACGCGGAGAAGATCGTGGCCGCCGGTCAAGCGGACTTCGTCGCGATTGCGCGCGGCATGCTCTACGATCCGCGCTGGCCGTGGCATGCCGCGGCCGAACTTGGCGCGGCCGTCACGGCGCCGCCGCAATACTGGCGCTCGCAGCCGCGCGACCAGAAGAACCTGTTCGGCGAGATCACGATCGGACAACGTTGAAAAGTATCGAGCCTCATCGAGACGGTTGAGCATTCGCGCGCCGGGAGTGTAGGATACCGGTGTGTTGGACACGTGAGCGTTCAACCAAGCTAACGCGGCGCCTCGAAGGCCACCGCGTTTTTTTTATCCCCGATGTTCATCCCGAGCGCGCGGGAGCGAAGCGTCATTCAAGGATTCAGTCGATGAGTTCACGCAGGGTCACCGTTCGCCGCTCCGGCGTGCACGGCAAGGGCGTGTTTGCTGTGAAGCCGATCGCCGCGGGCGAGAAGGTGATGGAATATAAGGGCGAGCACATCTCGTGGAAGGAAGCACTGCGACGCCATCCGCACAATCCCGACGAGCCCAATCACACCTTCTATTTCGCTCTCGACGACGGTCGCGTGATCGACGGCAAGATCGAAGGCAACAGCGCGAAGTACATCAACCATTCGTGCGCGCCGAACTGCGAAGCCGAGGAAATCGAAGGGCGCGTCTTCATTCACGCGCTGCGTGATATCGAGGCGGAAGAAGAGTTGAATTACGACTACGGCCTCGTGATCGACGGCCGCATCACGAAGAAGCTCAAGAAGGAATACGAGTGCCGTTGCGGCGCGAAGAAATGCCGCGGCACCATGCTTGCCGTGAAGAAGGAAAAGAAGAAAAAGTAGCCGGCTTCGGCATGGCGCGAGTCGGGCGCCAATGCTTATGTTCGAGAAAGAGCCACGGTGTTCGAACTGCACCGTGGCTCTTTTTACGCCTGCGCTACGGGCTCTTGCTTGAGCGGAATGCGGATGATGAAGCGCGCGCCGCCTTCCGGCGCATCTTCGTAGTGCACCGAGCCGCCGTGCAGCGCGACGATGTCATGCACGATCGCCAGGCCAAGACCGGCGCCGCCCTCGACGTTCTGGCCATCGCCACGGAAGAAGCGTTTGAAGAGGTCGGCTTGCTGGTCGGACGGCACGCCGGGCCCATTGTCTTCCACCACGACTTCAGCGAAGGCGCGCTGGTTGTCGTCGTGCCATTCGGTCACCGTCAGCGTGATGCGCGCGCCCTCTGCGCGAAACGGCGGAATGTACTTGAGGGCGTTGTCGATCAGATTCGCAATCACCTCGCGCGACAGCACGATGTTGCCGCGCACGATCAGCGCATGCTCGTTCTCGGGATCGTCGAGGCGCTGGAAGCCGAGATCGACGTTCGATGCCAGCGCACGCGGTACCCATTCCGCGCCGGTTTCGAAGGCGAGCGCGGCGAAATCGAAATCGGTGAAGCGCGCGGCCTGCTCGCCCGGTTCCGCCCGCGCCAGCGAAAGCAATTGATTCGACAGCCGCACCGCCCGGTCAGCCGATGCGCGCAGTTCCTTGACCGCTTCCACCGCCTTGGCGGGATCGCGCGAACTGAGCGCCTGTTCCGCGTGCAGCTTCACCGCCGTCAGCGGCGTGCGCAACTGATGCGCGGCATCGGCGATGAACTTGCGTTGCGCATCGAGTGCCGTTTGCAGGCGCACGAGCAACGCGTTCATCGCGCTGGTGAGCGGACGGATCTCGCCCGGCACGTAGGTTTCGTCGACGGGCTCGAGCGAGATGTGAGTCTGCTGGTTGAGCGCGTCGGCGAGGTCGGTCAGCGGGTTCAATTGCTGGTTCACAACACGCCACACGATCACCCAGCCGGCGAGCAGCAGCAGCGCGAGCGGCATCATGATCGCGATCAGGAATTCCACCGCAATGCGATAGCGCGATCCCACGCGCTGCGCCACTTCCACGACGATCGGATTGCCGGTCGGCTGCGGCACGCGCACTTGCGCCGCGCGCACGCTCACGCCCTGGAAGTGCGTTTCGAAGACATACGCATAATGAATGCGCCGGACGTTGCTGCCCGTGAGCGGCAAGTCGCGCTCGCCGGCGATTTCCTCGTCGCCGGTACTGATGCGGTAGATGAGCTGCTCGACCGGATCGGAGAACATGGCCTGCGCGAGCGGCGGCACGGTGACGGGCGCATCGACGCCCGCGAGCTGGATCTGCTTGGAGATGGCGGTGGCCAGATCCGCGAGGGAGCGGTCCACCACGTGCTGCGTGTATTGCCAGGCGAGCCAGTACGCCATCAGACCGCTCATCAGCGCGAGCAGGGACAGCGGCGCGGCGAGGCGGCGCAGCAACGTGCGCCGCAGGCTCGGCGGCGTCGGGGTCTCGGGGGCTTTCGATCGCGCCAGATCGAGCCAGTCTTCGCGGGCGAAACGCTGGTCGCCCGCGCGCCGGGTGGGAAATCGCAAGGCAGTCTGCTTCGCGGCAGCCGACGCGGCCGTCAGGCTGCCTGACGGATTTCCTGGAGCAGATAGCCGAAGCCGCGCACCGTCACGATCTCGACGCGGGTGTTCTCCAGCTTCTTGCGCACGCGATGCACGTAGACTTCGATGGCCGTATCGCCGAGATCGCCGCCGAAGTGCGTCAGGTGATCCTGCAACTGCGCCTTGCTGACGACGCGGCCATGGCGCAGCAACAGCATTTCGAGCACGGCGAATTCGCGCGGCGACAGTTCGAGCGGACGCTCGTCGTTGAAGATGCGGCGATCGACGCCCGACAGGCGCAGGCCGCCCAGCGAGACTTCGGGACGCGGCACGTCGCCGTGCGGACCGCTGCGGCGCATTACGGCGCGGATGCGCGCCTCGAGTTCCTGCGGCTCGAAGGGCTTCAGCATGTAGTCGTCGGCGCCGCTGTTGAGGCCTTGCACGCGGTCATGCAGTTCGTCGCGCGCGGTGAGGATGATGACCGGCGTGTGGCGGTTGCTCTGGCGGAAACGCGCGAGCAGCGTCATGCCGTCGATACCGGGCAGGCCCAGGTCGAGAATGACGAGTTCGTGGCGGTTTTGCGCGAGGGCTTGTTCGGCGAAGATGCCGTCGTGGACCATGTCGACCGTGAAGCCGGATTGTTCGAGGCTGCTTTGGATGCCGCGCGCGATGGGGCGGTCGTCTTCGATCAGAAGGATTCGCATGGAGTCGCTCAAGTACAATGGGTTGAGCTCAGGCCGGCGGGGGCGATCGATGGCATGTTCTGGCATGCATGACGCGGCGGCAGGCTCGAGCCGGTTAAAACTCACATCTCATGCGGCGTTGCGCGACCTTACTTTGAGCCGCGAGCGGCCGTACATCGAATGTCTTTCTGCCCGGACATGGCTCTCATCCCGATCAACGAACTCGAAGCCGCGATCAACTACTGGCGCGGTCGCTCGCCGTCGAGCGGCGATGAACTCGCTCTCTGCAAGGAGGCAAGCGCTCTGTCCAGGCCTTATGCGCTGCTGATTGTACAGCGTCGGTCAAGTCTGCCTTCCGAACAGCTGGACGAAGACGCCCGCGCCGCGTGGGAAGCTTACGTGCGCTTCAACAATGGCATGCGCGACTGAAAGCTTGGACGCCGCTTCGCTTTCGGATTTCTTCATTTAAGCTTCCAGCGGCCAAAAAATCGAGCGTTTTGCCGCATTGTTCCGCCTTTCGATGCTGTCATGGTTCGTAACATGCACGTTACCTTGTTTTCACTGTAAGGGTCGGATTCGTGTGCATGAAACGGCCCTCCGCCGCAAGGGTTAAGAGAGCCGTGCCGCGTTAATGCGATAAAGTCGCATTCGCTCTCGCTTACGCGCACATTCGCCTCATGCTCGATCTCGACCACTTCGACCTCGCCCTGCTGGACGTCCTGCAACGCTTTGGACGGGCCACGCATCAACAACTGGGCGAACAGGTGCCGCTGTCGCCGTCGCAGATCGGACGGCGTTTGCAGAGACTGGAAGCGGTGGGGGTGATCGAGGGCTATCGGGTGATGCTGCGGCCCGAGAAACTCGGGCTCGGCGTGACGGCCTTCACGAGCCTGAAGCTCAAGCATCATGGCGATTCGGTGATCGAGGAATTCCAGCAGCAGATCGACCTGCTGCCCGAAGTGCTCGAATGCCATGCCACGGTCGGCGATGCTGATTACCTGCTGCGCATCGTCGCGCCGGACCTGAACGCGCTGTCAGGTTTCGTGATGAAGAAGCTGATGCGGGTACCGGGCGTGGACAGCGTGCGCTCGAACATCGTGTTGACGACGTTCAAGCGCAATGGTCCGTTACCGCTGGCTCATCTGGCCGCCGACGCTTCCTGAACTGGATCCTGAGCTGGATTCAGCAGATCCACATAAGCGAGCGGCACCAGATCCGCTTCGCCTACGCCGAGCTGCGCGAACATCGCGTGCGCTTCCTCCTCGCCGCCGGCTTCGTCGTCGTCCTGGCCCAGCAGCACTTCCAGCTCGATGAAATCGCCAAGGCCATCCACGCGGTCCAGGTGAATCCGCGTGCGCCCGACGAGATACACGTGGCGCTCCTTCGAAACGATGCCGCGCGTCGTCAGCGCCTGGGCCAGCAGGGCGTGCATGGCTTCGGGATTCGTCACCGGGCTGCGTGAGTAGTACGACACCTTCGGACCGTCACGGTCGTCGCGCTGATAGAAGATGAGTTCCGATGGCGTGCCGTCGTCGAACTGGCGCAGCTTGAGACGTCCGGTGGGTACGTCGTAGAAGAAGTCCTGCTGGCGAAACACAAGCGGCGCGTCGGTGGCGAGCGCGGCCGCGCGCTCGCGCAATTGCTCGAACTGATGCGCGCGCGCCTTGATTTCGATGTTGCGTGCCATGAAGACTCCTCGAACACAAATGGATGGATAAGCGAAGGCTCAGCCTAGCAAAGATTCGATGAAGACCGCTTGAAACCTTGGGCAAGTTTCGCGCATGCACTCCGGCCTGGTCGTCACACGGCCCACTGCGCGTCGATCAGCCGCAGCGCCGCCGCGATGGCCGGTTCTTCGCAACGCTCGGCGAGCACGATGAACGACAACTGTGTCGGCACGGAGACGCCTTCGACGATGGTCAATGCGTGCGCATGCGCCTCGCCGAGCGCGATCGAGTCGCGCACCAGCGACAGCCCGATGCCCGATTTGACGAGATCGAGCATCGATGGCTCCTGGTCCACTTCGGCGACTACCGTCGGCATCGCGCCCGCTTCGCGGAACAGGCGCGACAGCAGGCGGTTGTGCGCGGATTCGGCCGGCGTCCAGATCCACGGCAGCTTCGCGAGCGCGGCCCAGCTGCGCTTGCCCTTGTTCACGCGGTTGTGCCAGCCCGCCGGCGCCAGCACGCGATACACGAAAGGCGTGAGCCGCACGACGTGGAAGCGGTCGCTGTCGCGTGTGCCGTCGCTGGCCGGATCGCCGATGTAATAGCCGACGTCGAAATCGCGCGCGCGCACGCGTTCCAGCACCCAGCCCGACATGCCATGCCGCAGCGAGGTCTCGATGCGCGGATGCGTCTCGACCAGCTGACGCAGGAAGCCGCCCAGGCGCAGGAACTCGGGATCCAGGATCGAACCGATACGCAGGGTGCCGCTGACTTCGTGACGCAACGCGGCGGCGGCGCGGCGTACGTCGGCGGCGGCGGCGAGCGCGCGCTCGGCATGCGGCAGCAGCGCTTCGCCGTCGCGCGTCAGCAGCAGGCCATGCGACGTGCGCGAGAACAGCACGACGCCGAGCATCTCCTGCAAGTTCTTGATTTGCAGGCTGACGGCTGGCTGCGTGACATGCAGGTGCGCCGCAGCGCGCGTCAGGTTGCCTTCGCGAGCGACGGTGAGAAAGGCGCGCAGCAGGGTGTAGTCCATCCGCTGATATTAACGCTTCTTATATCGCAGTTGAACATATCTGATTGGATTCGAACCCGCGACCGGCAGTACGCTCATAGTCAGCCGCATTGCGCAACGAAACAACGAAACAACGAAAGACGATAACGGAGACAGCAATGAAACAGGACGCACGCAGGCTCGAAGGCGAATTCGACTACATCATCGTAGGCGCGGGCACGGCCGGATGCGTGCTGGCGAATCGCCTCACGGAAGATCCGGACGTCAAGGTGCTGCTGCTCGAAGCCGGCGGCAAGGACGATTACCACTGGATCCACATCCCGGTCGGTTATCTGTATTGCATCGGCAATCCGCGCACGGACTGGCTCTACAAAACCCAGGCCGAAGCCGGACTCAACGGACGTGCGCTGTCGTATCCGCGCGGTCGCGTGCTCGGCGGCTGCTCGTCGATCAACGGCATGATCTACATGCGCGGCCAGCGCGAGGACTATGACGATTGGGCGCACATCAGCGGCGATCCGAACTGGTCATGGGACTCGGTCCTGCCGGTCTTCATGCGCAGCGAGGATCATCATGGCGGCGCGAATCAATGGCATGGATCGGGCGGTGAATGGCGCGTCGAGAAACAGCGTCTCAAGTGGAAGATTCTCGAAACCTTCTCGCAAGCCGCGCAGCAAACCGGCATTCCCGGCACGGAGGATTTCAATCGCGGAGACAACACGGGCGTCGGCTACTTCGATGTGAACCAGCGCGGCGGCATCCGCTGGAACGCGGCCAAGGCCTTCCTGCGCGAAGCCATGAAGCGTCCCAATCTCACGACGATCACCGGCGCGCATACGCAACGGCTCGTGTTCGAAGGCGCGCGCTGCGTCGGCGTCGAGTATCGTGGCGGCGATGTCGATTACCTTGCGCGTGCGCGCTGCGAGGTCGTGCTGAGCGCAGGCGCCGTGAACTCGCCGCAGATTCTCGAACTGTCGGGCATCGGCAATGGCGCGCGTCTGCAACGGCTCGGCATCGACGTGGTGAAGGACCTGCGCGGCGTCGGTGAAAACCTGCAGGATCATCTGCAATTGCGCATGGCCTACAAGGTCACCGGCGTGCGTACGCTCAACACCTTGTCGGCTCACTGGTGGGGCAAGCTGTTCATCGGCATGCAGTATGCGTTCATGCGTAGCGGCCCCATGTCGATGGCGCCCTCGCAGCTCGGCGCGTTTGCCAAGTCCAATCCCGACGATGCGTCCATCAGGCGTCCCGACCTCGAATATCACGTTCAGCCGCTGTCGCTCGAACGTTTCGGCGAGCCGCTGCATGCGTTCAACGCGTTCACGGCCTCAGTGTGCAATCTGCGGCCGACCTCGCGCGGCAGCGTGCATATCGAGTCGCCGGATGCGCATGCGGCGCCGTTGATCGCGCCGAATTATCTGTCGACGGATCGTGACCGCGAAGTCGCCGCCAACGCCTTGCGGCTCACGCGGCGCATCGCCGCCGCGCCCGCGCTCGCGCCCTATGCGCCGCAGGAGATTCTGCCGGGCATCCAGTTCCAGACACAGGAAGAACTGATCGAAGCGGCGGGGCAGGTCGGAACCACGATCTTCCATCCGGTCGGCACGTGCCGCATGGGCACCGACAACGATCCCGCCGCGGTCGTGGACAGCCGCCTGCGCGTGATCGGCGTGCGCGGCCTGCGGGTGGTCGATGCCTCCGTCATGCCCACCATCACCTCGGGCAATACGAACTCGCCGACGCTGATGATCGCCGAGCGTGCGAGCGAGATGATTCGCGAGGACCGTCGCGGTCTCGCCACCGAGGAAGCGATCGCCACCGCCCTCGCATGATGATGCGAACAACGCACTTCACATGTTGAGATGACAGCGGCATGGCGCACGGATGACATCGCACGCGATGCATCCGGCGCGCTCGCGCACGTCGAAATAAAGAACCCTTCGCATGCCCTCGAAGCGTGCACGCAGCGCGGTTTCCAAGCCATTCGTTAGTTAGTGCAAATCCCAATGATTGCGCTGCATCATTGGCGCGACAATGGCCCCGGATCAAGTGATGCTCGAGAACACTCGTGCGCACTTTGTGCGGACGCAACAGCGCTGTACGAAGCGAAGCAGTACCGGAATGGAGACACCGTCCGGTGCGCGCGGATCAGAAAAACAAGGCGCAGACCCACCCGCTGTCTAGCGCTTCACTTCGCATGGAAGGGGACATGATTCTCGGCGACACCATTCTGGAAACGCGAGGGCTCACCAAGGAGTTCAAAGGCTTCACGGCCGTGAATGACGTGAACCTGCGCGTGCGCCGGGGTTCGATCCACGCGCTGATCGGACCGAACGGCGCGGGCAAGACCACCTGCTTTAACCTCCTCACGAAGTTTCTCGATCCCACTGCGGGTCAGATCGTTTTCAACGGCGTCGACATCACGCGTGAGCGTCCCGCGCATATCGCACGGCGCGGCGTCATTCGTTCGTTCCAGATCTCGGCGGTGTTTCCGCATCTCTCGGTGCTGCAGAACGTGCGCATCGGCTTGCAGCGGCAGCTGGGCACGTCGTTTCATTTCTGGCGCAGCGAACGCTCGCTCGACCAGCTCAATGACCGCGCCATGGACTTGCTCACCCAAGTCGGCCTCACCGATTTCGCCGACACGAAGACCGTCGAGCTGTCCTATGGCCGCAAGCGCGCACTGGAGATCGCCACCACGCTGTCGATGGAGCCGGAACTCATGCTGCTCGACGAACCGACCCAGGGCATGGGCCACGAAGACGTCGACCGCGTGACCGCGCTGATCAAGAAGGTGTCGGCGGGCCGCACCATCCTGATGGTCGAGCACAACATGAACGTGATCGCGGGCATCTCCGACACCATCACCGTGCTGAAGCAGGGTGAAGTGCTCGCCGAAGGCAGCTACGCGGAAGTATCGAAGAATCCGCTCGTGATGGAAGCCTACATGGGCAGCGCCGATGCGGCGCTCACCGGAGCGCATGCATGAGTACGATCGTGGAGGAACGCCGCTCGCTGAACGCGAACGGCGGGGCCAGCAACGTGCCGGCGCTGGAAATCTCGGGCCTGCAGGCGTGGTACGGCGAGTCGCACATCCTGCACGGCGTGGACCTCAAGGTGAACCGCGGCGAAGTGGTCACGCTGCTCGGCCGCAATGGCGCAGGCCGCACCACCACGTTCCGGGCCATCATGGGTTTGACGGGGCGGCGCACGGGTTCGATCCGCGTGAGCGGACACGAAACCATCGGCCTGCCTACCCACAAGATCGCGCATTACGGGGTCGGCTATTGTCCGGAGGAGCGCGGCATATTTTCGAGTTTGTCCTGCGAAGAGAACCTGCTGTTGCCGCCGCTGATCGGCGACCCGAAGGACGCGATGTCGCTCGACGAACTCTATTCGATGTTCCCCAACCTGAAGGAACGCCGCGCTAGCCAGGGCACGCGTCTTTCGGGCGGCGAACAGCAGATGCTGGCCGTCGCGCGCATCCTGCGCACCGGCGCGAACCTGCTGCTGCTCGATGAAATCTCGGAAGGCCTCGCGCCGGTCATCGTGCAGACACTCGCGCGCATGATCCTGATGCTCAAGTCGCGCGGCTACACCATCGTCATGGTCGAACAGAATTTTCGTTTCGCGGCGCCGCTCGCGGACCGCTTCTACGTGATGGAGCACGGCAATATCGTCGAGCATTTCGGCGCGGGGGAACTCGAAGCGAAGATGCCGGTGCTGCACGAACTGCTCGGCGTGTGATCGAGCGCCGGCGTGCCGCGCCGAAATGGAAAGGGCAACACCAGTAACACCGCATCAAATCAAAAACTCATGGAGACTGGAATGAAAAAGAAGACCCTCGCGCGCCTCTCTACGTTGTGCTTTGCGGCTGCGGCGGCGAGTGTGGCGGTGATGAGCAGCAGTGCCTACGCCGCCGACAGCAACACCGTGAAGATCGGCTTCGTCACCGACATGTCGGGCCTCTATGCGGACATCGACGGACAGGGCGGCCTCGAAGCGATCCGCATGGCGATTGCGGACTTCGGCGGCAAGGTGAACGGCAAGCCGATCGAACTGGTGTATGCGGACCATCAGAACAAGGCGGATATCGCGGCATCGCGCGTGCGTGAATGGATCGACCGCGACGGCGTGAACGCGATCATCGGCGGCACGAATTCGGCGACGGCGCTCTCCAGCGCACAGGTCACGGCCGAGAAGAAGATTCCGTACATCAACATCGGCGCGGGCGCGGACAACCTGACCAACGAGCAATGCTCGCCCTACACGGTTCACTACGCCTACGACACGATGGCGCTCGCCAAAGGCACCGGTTCCGCGGTGACCAAGCAGGGCGGCAAGACGTGGTACTTCCTGACGGCCGACTACGCGTTCGGCAAGGCACTCGAGAAGAACACCGCGGACGTGGTGAAGGCGAACGGCGGCCAGGTGCTGGGCGAAGTGCGTCATCCGCTGTCGGCGTCGGACTTCTCGTCGTTCCTGTTGCAGGCGCAGGGTTCTAAGGCGCAGGTGCTCGGCCTCGCGAACGCGGGCGGCGACACGGTCAATGCGATCAAGGCGGCGAAGGAATTCGGCGTCACGAAGTCGATGAAGATCGCCGCGCTGCTGATCTTCCTCTCCGACATCCATTCGCTGGGCCTCGAAACCACGCAGGGTCTGGTGGCGACGGACAGCTGGTACTGGAACAAGGACGACAAGACACGCGCCTGGGCCAAGCGCTATTTCGACAAGATGAAGAAGATGCCGGGCAGCCTGCAGGCGGCGGACTATTCGGCGACCACGAGCTATCTGAAGGCCGTGCAGGCGGCGGGCACGACCGACAGCGACAAGGTCATGGAACAGCTCAAGAAGATGAAGATCGACGACTTCTACGCGAAGGGTTACGTTCGCGAAGACGGCGCGATGATCCACGACATGTACCTGATGGAAGTGAAGAAGCCGTCGGAATCGAAGGAACCGTGGGATTACTACAAGATCACCGCCACGATTCCGGGCGACCAGGCATTCGGCACGAAGGCGGAGTCGCGCTGCAAGCTCTGGAAGTAAGCATTCGGCAGTGATTCAGCGCGTTCGCGCGGCGGGCGTCCGGTGAGGACTTCCGCCGCCGCAACCGCGTCAACACGTTTCTGACGGCAGGTTCAATGGAAATTTTTGGCATTCCACTCGCCGCAATGCTGAGCCAGCTCCTGCTCGGGCTGGTGAACGGCTCGTTCTACGCGATCCTGAGCCTGGGTCTCGCGGTGATCTTCGGCTTGCTCAACGTCATCAACTTCGCGCACGGCGCGCTGTTCATGCTGGGCGCGATGCTGGCGTGGATGGGCTACTCGTATTTCAACATCCCCTACTGGGCGATGCTCGTGCTCGCGCCGCTCGTCGTCGGACTGTTCGGCATGGTCATCGAGCGCTCGATGCTGCGCTGGCTCTACAAGCTCGACCATCTCTACGGGCTGTTGCTCACCTTCGGGCTGACGCTCGTGGTCGAGGGCGTGTTCCGCTCCATCTATGGCTCGTCGGGCCAGCCTTACGACGTGCCGTCGCTGTTGTCCGGCGCGACCAACCTCGGCTTCATGTTCCTGCCGAACTATCGCGCGTGGGTCGTGGTGGCGTCGCTGGCGGTGTGCTTCGCGACCTGGTTCGTGATCGAGAAGACGCGCCTGGGCGCCTATCTGCGCGCGGGCACGGAAAACCCGAAGCTGGTCGAGGCGTTCGGCGTCAACGTGCCGCTGATGATCACGCTGACCTACGGCTTCGGCGTGGCGCTCGCAGCCTTCGCCGGGGTGCTGGCCGCGCCGGTGATCCAGGTGTCGCCGCTGATGGGCCAGTCAATGATCATCACCGTGTTCGCGGTGGTCGTGATCGGCGGCATGGGGTCGATCATGGGCTCGATCCTCACTGGCCTGCTGCTCGGCGTGATCGAGGGCCTGACGCGTGTGTTCTATCCGGAAGCGTCCGCGACGGTCGTCTTCGTCATCATGGCGATCGTGTTGATGATTCGCCCGGCAGGACTCTTCGGCAAGGAAAAATGATGCAGAGAAAAGCGCTCTACGGCCTGTTGCTGATCGGCCTGATCGTGGCGCCGTTCGTCGGTGTGTATCCGCTCTTCATGATGAAGGTGCTGTGTTTCGCGCTGTTCGCGGCGGCCTTCAACCTGCTGATCGGCTATACCGGTTTGCTCTCGTTCGGCCACGCGATGTTTCTCGCGACCGCCGGTTACGTCGCCGGTTATGCAATCCAGACCATCGGCCTGACGCCCGAGCTCGGCGTGATCGCGGGCACGGCGGCGGCCACATTGCTCGGGCTCGTCGCCGGCCTGCTGGCGATCCGCCGCCAGGGCATCTACTTCGCGATGGTCACGCTCGCGCTCGCGCAGATGGTGTACTTCGTGTTCCTGCAAGCGCCGTTCACGCACGGCGAAGACGGCTTGCAGGGCGTGCCGCGCGGCAAGCTGTTCAACATGATCGACCTCGGCAGCGACATCACGCTCTACTACGTCGTGCTCGTCGTGATGCTGCTCGCATTCGCGCTGATCGTGCGCATCGTGCATTCGCCGTTTGGCGAGGTGCTGATCGCGATCAAGGAGAACGAGCCGCGCGCGGTGTCGCTCGGCTACGATACGGCGCGCTACAAGCTGCTGGCATTCGTGCTCTCGGCGGGGCTCGCGGGGCTGGCGGGCGCCACCAAGACGCTCGTGCTCGGCTTCGAGACGCTCGGCGACGCCTACTGGACCATGTCCGGCCTGGTCGTGCTGATGACGCTCGTCGGCGGCATGAGCACGATGTTCGGGCCGCTGCTCGGCGCCGCGATCATCGTCGCGCTGGAGGACCGGCTCGGCGACATCGGCGGCGGTCTTGCACGGCTCACCGGCATGACATGGTTCAACTCGCTCGGCGAGTCCGTGACGATCGTCACTGGCGTCATCTTCATTGCGTGCGTGCTGGCGTTCCGGCGCGGCATTGTCGGGGAAATCGTCGCGCGAGTCCGTCCGCTGCAAGGCTGAAACCCGCAGATTCGCGGTTTGACGCATGCGTTGTGTTGCAAGAAATACGCCCCTTTGAGGTGCTTGCATGCACCACTAGGGTAAATGCTAGGTTGTCGCGCACTGTTGCGTTCTTTAACATTCGGTCTAGTTCTGTTGCACCCAGATTTTTGAGGTGGAGAACGAGGAGACATGAGGCACTAAGTGCCCGACCGAAAAGCGCTGTTGGATGAGTCCAACAGCGCTTTTTTTATTGCCCGTCGATTATGTGATTAAATTCGCCGGGCGATTTTTAAACGGGGTTTTCCCTGAGGCTTCCCGGCTTGCGCGAGATGCTTGCGCAAGGCCTTGAAAAACAATGCGAAAAGCCGCACGGGAGAGCCTTCAAAACGCTTGCTGCGCAGCGCATGCCTCGCTAAACTGCATTTCCCGACCCGCTGGTCGGTAATTCGCGGCGAGCGCAATTCAAAGGCATTTTCGCGAGCAGTTCATCACGAAGAAACACGAATGACGGGGCGCATATCAATGAAGTTGGCTTCACGCATCAACGCGGTCGCAATGGCCGTTGTCGGGTTATCGGCGGTATTCAGCAATCAGGTTTGGGCGGACGTGAAAGTGGGCGTGACGGTCTCCGCGACCGGTCCGGCCGCATCGCTCGGCATTCCGGAAAAGAACACCATCGCCTTGCTGCCGAAGGAAGTCGCCGGCCAGAAGATGCAGTACATCGTGCTCGATGACGCCACGGACTCCACCCAGGCCGTCAAGAACGCGCGCAAGCTGACGAGCGAAGATCATGTCGATGCATTGGTCGGCTCGACCGTGGTGCCCAATTCGCTCGCGATGATCGACATCGCCGCTGAAACGCAAACGCCGATGATCTCGATGGCCGCCGCCGCGAGCATCGTCGAGCCGATGGATGCCAAGAAGGCGTGGGTCTTCAAGACGCCGCAGAACGACATTCTGATGGCGACCGCCATCGCACAGCACATGTCGAATCATGGCGTGAAGACGGTGGCGTTCATCGGCTTCAGCGACGCCTATGGCGAAAGCTGGTTCAAGGAATTCTCGAAGGCCGCCGACCTCGCGAAGATCAAGGTCGTCGCGAACGAGCGCTTCGCACGCAACGATGCATCGGTCACGGGCCAGGTGCTCAAGATGATGTCGCAGAATCCGGATGCGGTGCTGATCGCCGGCGCCGGCACGCCGGCCGCGCTGCCGCAGAAGACCCTCAAGGAGCGCGGCTACAAGGGCAAGCTCTATCAGACGCACGGCGTCGCGAACAACGACTTCCTGCGCGTGTGCGGCAAGGATTGCGAAGGCACGTTCCTGCCGGCGGGTCCGCTGCTGGTCGCGGAGCAATTGTCGGACAGCAATCCGGTGAAGCAGGCCGCGCTGACCTACAAGAAGGCCTATGAAGGCGCGTATGGCGCGGGTTCGGTGTCGACCTTCGGCGGTCATGCATGGGACGCCGGGCTCATTCTCCAGCACGCCATTCCGCTCGCGCTGAAGAAGGGTCAGCCGGGCACGCCGGCATTCCGTGAAGCGCTGCGCGCGGCGATCGAAGAGACGAAGAATCTGCCTGCCTCGCACGGCATCTTCAACATGAGCGCGAACGATCACTCCGGACTCGACCAACGCGCCCGCGTGATGGTGGAGATCATCGGCGGCAAGTGGAAGCTCTCGGGCAACTGACGGAATCGTATGTGAACTGATTCGGAAACCAAGGCGCGTCGAAGCAGAACGCGCCTTTTTTTCTGTGTGGTGCAGTGGGCAGGACGCGGCGAAAAGAAGAGGGCGCACAGCCTCGCAGAATGCTCACGGGCAGTCTGGCAACACGCCGCGCAACGGTCAGGGAAAACCAGCCTTGGCATGCAGTATGGCGGTAAATAGATTGGGGCGGCCCTTTGCATGGCCTGGCTCGATTGGCCCGTAAGAGGCGGCATCGATAACAACTCGCAGCAGCGCACCGCTGGGGTGCGTGTTGGCAAAACGAGCACGTCGCGTTTGGAGACAGCAATGAAAACGAAGAAGGCATGGATCAGGACGAGCATGGCGCTCGCGCTTGCGGGCGGCGCGCTGCTCGGTACGGGTGCGGCATATGCCCAGGTGAAGATCGGCGTGACGCTCTCGGCAACGGGCCCGGCGGCATCGCTTGGGATTCCCGAGAAAAATACCGTCGCGCTGTTGCCGAAGGAAATCGGCGGCAAGTCGGTCGAGTGGATCGTGCTCGACGATGGCTCGGACACGAGCCGCGCCGTGCAGAACACGCGCAAGTTGATCGACGAGGATCATGTGGATGCAATCGTCGGCTCGACGGTCACGCCGAACTCGCTCGCGATGATCGACCCCGCCGCGTCCGGCAAGACGCCGATGATCTCGATGGCCGCGTCGGCCGCGATCATCGCGCCGATGGACGCCAAGAAGGCCTGGGTCTTCAAGACGCCGCAGAACGATGCCTTGATGGCCGATGCCATCGCGAGCTACATGGAGAAACATGGCGTGAAGACGGTGGGCTTCATCGGCTTCGCGGATGCTTACGGCGACGGCTGGTACAACGTCTTCAACACGGCCGCGGCCGCGCACAAGCTGAAGATCGTCGCGAACGAACGGTATAACCGCACGGACACGTCGGTGACCGGCCAAGTCTTGAAGACGATGGGCGCGAACCCGGATGCGGTGCTGATCGCGGGCGCGGGCACGCCGTCGGCGCTGCCGGCCAAGGCGTTGAAGGAGCGCGGCTACAAGGGCAAGGTCTATCAGACGCATGGCGTGGCCAACAACGACTTCCTGCGCGTGTGCGGCAAGGATTGCGAGGGCGAGATCCTGCCCGCGGGTCCGGTGCTCGTGACCGAGCAACTGCCGGCGAGCAACCCGGTGAAGAAGTCCTCGGCCGCGTACAAGGAAGCGTATGAGAAGGCCTATGGCGCGGGCTCGCTGTCGACCTTCGGCGGTCATGCATGGGATGCCGGCCAGATGCTTCAGCGCGCCATTCCCGAGGCGCTCAAGAAAGGCCAGCCGGGCACGCCGGAATTCCGCGAGGCGCTGCGCGCCGCGCTGGAAAACCTGAAGGACCTGCCGGTCGCGCACGGCATCATGAACACGACCCCGACCGATCACAACGGCTTCGACGACCGCGCGCGCGTGATGGTGCAGATCGTCGACGGGAAGTGGAAGTTGCTGAACGACTGAGTCGCACGACGCGCATCACCGCGCGTTCGTGTGTCTTAATTTTGAGATGACGGAGCGGCGCACCGGCAACGGCGCGCCGCTTCGAGCATGCAAGGCCGCCCTTCCGGTGCGCCTGTTTCACGAGAAGCTTTGAAGAGGAAGTATGGACTTATCGATTGCGGCGATTCTCGCGCAGGACGGGATCACCACAGGCGCGATCTACGCGTTGCTGGCGTTGGCGCTGGTGCTCGTGTTCTCCGTCACGCGTGTCATTTTCATTCCACAGGGCGAGTTCGTCGCGTACGGCGCGCTGACGCTCGCGGCCCTGCAAACGCAGAAGCTGCCGGCGACCTGCTATCTCCTTATCGCGATGGGCGTGGGCTGCTTCCTCGCCGAAGTGGCCGGCATCGTGCGTCATCCTGCGCGATATCACCAGATCGGACGCTTGTTGGCCGTGCTGGCGGGCAAGTATCTGTTGTTTCCGGTGGCGGTGTGGGCGCTGACCCAGGCGGTCGCTCCCCAGACATTGCCGATGATCGCGCAGATCGCTCTGACGCTTCTGATCGTCGTGCCGATGGGACCGTTCGTCTACCGCCTCGCGTATGAGCCGATCGCGGAGGCGAGCACGCTGTTGCTGCTGATCGTCGCCGTAGCCGTGCATTTCGCGATGGTGGGACTCGGGCTCGTGATGTTCGGCGCGGAAGGTTCGCGCACGACAGCCTTCTCCGATGCCAACTTCGATCTCGGCGGCGTGTCGATCTCCGGGCAAAGCCTGTGGGTGGTCGGCACGGCAGTGGTGCTGATCGTCGCGCTTTACTTCTACTTCGATCGCTCGATTTCCGGCAAGGCGCTCCGCGCGACGTCGGTGAATCGTCTGGGCGCGCGCCTGGTCGGCATCGGCACGACGCAGGCCGGGCGCCTCGCGTTCACGCTCGCTGCCGGCCTCGGCGCGCTGTGCGGCGTGCTGGTCGCGCCCATCACGACGATCTACTACGACTCGGGCTTCCTGATCGGCCTGAAGGGCTTCGTGGGGGCCATCGTCGGCGGTCTGGTGAGTTATCCGCTCGCGGCGGCCGGTTCGCTGCTCGTGGGGCTGCTCGAATCGTATTCGTCGTTCTGGGCGAGTGCCTATAAGGAAGTGATCGTCTTCACCCTGATCATTCCGGTGCTGCTGTGGCGGAGCCTGGCAACGCCGCACACGGATGAGGACGAGGAGTAAGCGCATGAAATTCCTGAAACGATATCGATTCTTCTGGGTGTTCCTGCTGGTGGTCTTCTCGCTGCCGGTGCTGCCCGGGCCCGTCGCCGTGCCGGAATACTGGATCACGTTGCTGAACTACATCGGGCTCTACTCGATTGTCGCGATCGGGCTCGTGCTGCTGACGGGCATCGGCGGCATGACGAGCTTCGGGCAAGCCGCGTTCGTGGGCGTCGGCGCCTATGCAACGGCCTTTCTGACCACGCAATACGGCGTCTCGCCGTGGCTCGCGCTGATTGCGGGCGTCGTGCTGACGGCCTTTATCGCACTGTTGCTCGGGCTGATCACCATGCGTCTCTCGGGCCATTTCCTGCCGCTCGGCACGATTGCCTGGGGCCTTTCGCTGTTCTATCTGTTCGGCAACATGGAATTGCTCGGCAAGTACGATGGCATCAACGGCATTCCCGTCCTGAACGTCTTCGGATGGCAGCTCGAATCCGGCAGGAGTATCTACTACCTGATCTGGGTGGTCGTGCTGCTTGCCGTGATTTCGGTTCAGAACCTTCTGAATAGCCGGCCGGGGCGGGCCATTCGTGCGCTGCGCGGCGGCGGCACCATGGCCGAAGCAATGGGCGTGAACACGGCGTGGATGCGGGTCACCATCTTCGTCTATGCGGCAGTCCTGGCGGCCATTTCCGGCTTCCTGTATGCCCATTTGCAGCGCGCCGTCAATCCGACGCCGTTCGGCCTGAACCACGGCATCGAATTCCTGTTCATGGCGGTAGTGGGCGGGGTCTCGCATGTCTGGGGTGCGATTCTCGGCGCGACAACCCTCACCGTTCTGCAGGACTATCTGCAAACCTGGTTGCCCAGGCTGATCGGCGCGAACGGCAATTTCGAGATCATCGTGTTCGGCGTTGTGATGGTGCTGCTGCTTCAGTACGCGCGGCAGGGCGTATGGCCGTTCGTCGCTCGTCTTTTCCCGCGCGGACCCAGCGCACACGTTCCGGAACATGGAGAGGCTTTGCCGCAGCGCAGCAAACCGGCGACGGGTGAACGATTGCTGGTCGTGGAGAGGGCGCGCAAGCAATTTGGCGGGCTGGTTGCGGTCAACGACGTGAGCTTCGAAGTCAAGGCCGGCGAGATCATCGGTCTGATCGGTCCGAATGGTGCGGGAAAATCGACGACGTTCAACCTCGTCACCGGCGTGTTGCAGGCAACCAGTGGCGCGATCAGCTTCCATGGCGAGCGCATTGAAAAGCTCACGTCGCGGGATATCGTCAAGCGAGGCATCGGGCGGACGTTTCAGCACGTCAAGATGCTGCCCGGGATGACGGTGCTCGAAAACGTGGCGATCGGCGCGCATTTGCGGGGCAATACGGGCGTGTGGCGAAGCATCGTCCGCTTGAATGCGGCGGAGGAAGCCCGGCTGATGGCGGAAGCGGCCAAGCAGATCCGACGCGTCGGGCTGGAGAAGCATATCTACAGCGAGGCAGGAAGTCTGGCGCTCGGCCAGCAACGGATCCTGGAAATCGCGCGTGCGCTGTGTTGTGATCCGACTTTGTTATTGCTCGACGAGCCTGCTGCTGGTTTGCGCTATCAGGAAAAGCAGCAACTGGCCGAACTGCTTCGCAAACTGCGGGCAGAAGGGATGAGTGTTCTTCTCGTCGAGCACGATATGGATTTTGTGATGAATCTCACGGATCGACTCGTGGTGATGGAGTTCGGCACGAAAATCGCAGAAGGGTTACCGGTGGACGTGCAGAAGGATCCTGCGGTGCTGGAAGCGTATCTGGGTGGGGTGGAATGATGTCGCAGGTTATGAATCCAATTCTGCAGGTGGACGGGTTGTCGGTTCGATATGGCAAGGTGGAAGCGCTGCACGACGGTAAGCTCACCGTCGGCGCGGGGCAGATCGTGTCCGTGATCGGTCCGAACGGCGCTGGTAAGTCGACGCTGCTGAATGCAATCATGGGTGCGTTGCCATCTTCTGGGCATGCCAAAGGTTCAGTGCGTTATTTGGGCGAAGAGGTGTCGGCTCTGGCCATCGAGCGGCGGGTGTCGCGAGGAATGTGTCTTGTGCCGGAGAAACGCGAGCTGTTTTCGACGATGGCCGTTGAAGACAATCTGATTCTCGGCGCGTACCGGCGCAAGCGTGCGGGCGATCGAAATTTCCTGGATCAGATCGATGAGGTCTATCGCTTGTTTCCGCGTCTCAAGGAGCGACGGAAGCAGGCGGCGGGCACACTGTCGGGTGGGGAGCGACAGATGCTGGCAGTGGGGCGGGCGTTGATGGGTAAGCCGCAATTGCTGATGCTCGACGAGCCGAGTCTCGGGCTCGCTCCTTTGATCGTGAAAGAGATTTTTCACATCATCAGCGCATTGCGCGAGAGCGGCGTCGCTACGCTGCTGATCGAGCAGAATGCACGTGCAGCGCTGCAGATCTCTGACTATGGCTACGTTTTGGAAACCGGTGAGTTCGCTATGGAAGGCAGAGCTAGTGACCTGCAGCATGACCCGCAGGTGATCGAAACCTATCTCGGACTATCCAAAAAGATGGCCTAGTTTTCCCGATTTGTCCTAGTTTCCGAAGGCGTGTTTCACGTGAAACACGCCTTTTTTTCGCCCGGCGGAAGCGTAGCGAAGTCGACGAAGAAAAGAAACCGTTATAATTCAAGGCTATTCTCTCTTCAGGATCGTGTCGTTCGCACACGAGACCCCAATGCTTTATCCCACAGAATTTGACGTGATCGTCGTCGGCGGCGGTCATGCGGGCACTGAGGCGGCACTCGCTTCCGCTCGCATGGGCTGCAAGACCGTTCTTCTGACCCACAATATCGAGACGCTCGGGCAGATGAGCTGCAATCCGTCCATCGGCGGTATTGGCAAGGGCCATCTCGTCAAGGAAGTCGACGCCCTCGGCGGCGCGATGGCGGCCGCGACGGACGAATCGGGCATCCAGTTCCGCATCCTCAATTCTTCGAAAGGCCCCGCTGTGCGCGCAACGCGGGCACAGGCTGATCGACTGCTCTATAAGCAAGCGATACGTCATCGCCTGGAAAATCAGCCAAATCTGTGGCTATTCCAGCAAGCGGTAGAAGATCTGATGGTGGAGGGCGATCGCGTAGTCGGTGCGGTGACGCAGGTGGGACTACGGTTCCGTTCACGTGCCGTCGTTCTCACAGCGGGCACCTTTCTCGACGGGAAGATCCACGTGGGTTTGAATAACTACGTGGGCGGTCGGGCGGGTGATCCTGCAGCGGTTTCGCTTTCTGCCCGTCTTAAAGAGCTGAAGCTTCCGCAGGGCAGGCTTAAGACCGGTACGCCTCCGCGAATCGACGGTCGCACCATTGATTTCTCGCAGTTGGAGGAACAACCCGGCGATCTCGACCCGATTCCCGTTTTCTCGTTCCTCGGGCGTGTCGAGCAGCATCCCCGCCAAGTGCCGTGCTGGGTGACGCATACCAACGCACAGACGCATGACATCATCCGCTCGGGCCTTGATCGATCGCCGATGTACACCGGCGTTATCGAGGGCGTGGGACCGCGTTATTGTCCGTCGATCGAGGACAAGATTCACCGGTTTGCATCCAAGGACGCGCATCAGATTTTTCTGGAGCCGGAAGGTCTTACGACAAACGAGTTTTATCCGAACGGAATCTCGACCAGTCTTCCATTCGACGTTCAACTCGAACTCGTCCGATCGATGCGTGGCCTCGAGCATGCGCATATTCTTCGACCGGGCTATGCGATCGAATATGACTATTTCGACCCTCGTGGTTTGAAGGCGTCGCTTGAAACCAAGGCGATCAACGGCCTCTTCTTTGCTGGGCAGATCAACGGTACGACGGGATACGAAGAGGCGGCGGCTCAGGGATTGTTGGCTGGCATTAACGCCGGTCGGCAAGTGCAAGGGAAAGAAGCGTGGTCGGCGCGACGCGATCAGGCTTATCTCGGCGTTTTAGTCGATGATCTTGTCACGCGTGGCGTGTCTGAGCCGTACCGGATGTTCACCAGCCGCGCGGAGTATCGGCTTTCGCTGCGTGAAGACAACGCTGACATGCGTTTGACAGAGGTCGGAAGAGAATTGGGCGTGGTGGATGACGCGCGCTGGGATGCCTTCAGTCGAAAGCGTGATGCTGTTTCACGTGAAACACAGCGACTGCGTGTGACGTGGGTTAATCCGAAAACGCTGCCGGCGGAAGAGGCGATAGCACTACTCGGTAAGCCGATCGACCATGAATATAGTCTCGCAGACCTTTTGCGCCGTCCGGAAGTTTCCTATGACGGCATCTGCGCGCTCCTTGCTGGCGATTGCGGGCCGGAAGCCGAACTCTCGGACGATCCAGTGCTGTTGGCGCAGATCAAGGAACAGATCGAGATCGGCGTGAAGTATCAAGGCTATATCGAGCGTCAAGCAGACGAAATCCTGCGCAACGGCGCACAGGAAAATACCCGTCTGCCCGATGCGCTCGATTACAACGAAGTCCGCGGATTGTCGTTTGAAGCGCGTCAGAAGCTCACGCAGCATCGGCCGGAAACCATCGGGCAGGCATCGCGCATCTCGGGGATCACGCCGGCGGCGATTTCGCTGCTGATGGTTCATCTCAAGCGCGGCGCAGGTCGTCGCGGCCGGAGCTCGGCGGGAGAGGCATCCTCGACAGGCAACCCGACGGCGGCTCAATGACGGGACGCGCACCTTCGCTTGCGGCGACGCTGGACAACGGCGCCGCCGAACTCTCTCTCTCGCTTTCTCCTGAGCAAAAACAGAAGCTGCTTGATTATGTCGCGCTGCTGGGCAAGTGGAATGCCGTCTACAACCTCACGGCCATCCGCGATCCAGAGCAGATGATGATCCAGCACATCCTGGATTCGCTCGCCATCGTCCCGGCAGTATCTGCCCGCCGTCCGTCAACGGTGCTGGATGTCGGCTCGGGTGGCGGATTGCCGGGTGTCGTGCTCGCGATTACGCTGCCCGACGTGCGTGTGACATTGAACGACATCGTTCACAAGAAGAGTGCCTTTCAGTCGCAGGTCAAGGCCCAGTTGAGCCTCGACAATCTGTCTGTTGTAACGGGCCGAGTCGAGGCGCTGCGCCCTGGTGTCGAAGTAGCAGAAAAATTCGATGTAATCGTGTCTCGCGCATTCGCAGAGCTCTCCGATTTCGTTACACTTTCGCGTCATCTGGTCGAAGTCGATGGGCGCATTCTCGCGATGAAAGGTGTCAGGCCCGATGCCGAAGTCGCCCGTCTTCCGGCGGGCGCAACGGTGCTCGGCATGGAGCGTCTGAGGGTACCGATGCTCGACGCCGAGCGACATCTCATTGAAATTGCCGTCGCAGCAGAATGACGGTTCGCCGCACCGTTCGATCCGCCATCCAGGCACGCTGATCTTCTGACAGCGGAATAACGAGGACACTAAACGATGGCAAAAATCTTCTGCGTCGCAAATCAGAAGGGCGGCGTTGGAAAGACCACGACAGCGGTCAATCTCGCAGCGAGCCTCGGCGGGCTCGGACAACGCGTGCTGCTGATCGATCTCGATCCGCAGGGCAACGCGACAATGGGCAGCGGCATCAACAAGGCGGCCTGTGAAAACACCGTGTATGAAGTGCTCGTCGATGGCGTGGCCGTCCGTGACGCCCGCGTGCGGCCCGATGCTGTGAACTACGACGTGGTGCCGGCCAACCGGGAACTGGCGGGTGCGGAGGTCGAACTGGTCGACATGGAAAATCGCGAACGCATACTGCGCACCGCGATTGCCGAGGTAGTCGATGACTATGACTTTGTCCTGATCGATTGCCCCCCGGCACTGTCACTGCTGACGCTCAACGCGTTGTGTGCAGCGCATGGGGTCGTCATTCCGATGCAGTGCGAGTATTTCGCGCTGGAAGGACTGTCCGACCTGGTGAATACCATCAAGCAGGTTCACGCCAATCTCAACCGCGAGTTGACGGTGATCGGCCTGCTGCGCGTGATGTTCGACCCGCGGATCACGCTGCAACAACAGGTGTCGGACCAGTTGAAGGAGCACTTCGGCAGCAAGCTGTTCGATGTCGTCATCCCGCGCAACGTGCGTCTTGCCGAGGCGCCGAGTTACGGGCTGCCGGGTGTCGTGTTCGACAAGTCGTCGCGCGGCGCCCAGGCGTATATCCAGTTCGGCACGGAAATGATCGAGCGCGTGCGCGCGCTTAACGTGAACTGAGCAACACCCATTCGATGCGGCAGCGAACGCCGACGGAGGAACCGAAATGAGCGCTGTGATGAAGAAGAAGGGGTTGGGCCGGGGCCTGGATGCATTGCTCGGCGGCAGTGTCGACATCACCGAAGCCGTGCGCGGCGAAGGCACGCCCTCGGTGCTGGCGCTGGACAAGCTGCAGGCCGGCAAATACCAGCCGCGAACGCGCATGGACGAAGGCGCGCTCCAGGAGCTGGCAGCGAGCATCCGTGCTCAGGGGCTGATGCAACCCATTCTCGTGCGCTCGGTAGGCGACAACCGCTACGAAATCATCGCGGGCGAACGACGCTTCCGCGCAGCGCGTCTGGCCGGACTCGACGAAGTACCGGTCCTCGTGAAAAACGTGCCAGATCAGGCCGCGGCCGCGATGGCGCTGATCGAGAACATCCAGCGCGAAGACCTGAATCCGCTGGAAGAGGCGCAGGGCATCCAGCGCCTGCTCGATGAATTCAGCTTCACGCACGAACAGGCGGCAGAGTCGGTCGGACGTTCCCGCAGCGCTGTATCCAACCTGTTGCGCCTGTTGAATCTCGCGACGCCCGTCCAGACGATGCTCCTCGCCGGCGATCTCGACATGGGTCACGCCCGCGCGCTGTTGGCCGTGGACGCCGCCACGCAGATCCAGCTGGCCAACCATGTGGTGAATCGCCGCTTGTCGGTGCGTGAAACCGAACGTCTCGTCGCGGCGACGACCAAGGAAGCGCCGACGACCAAAGCGCGTGTGGCGAACGATGGCGGCCGCGATACGCGCCGGCTGGAAGAAGAACTGTCCGATTTGTTGTCCGCCAACGTGAAGATCAAGGTTGGTGGAAGAGGGCGCGGCAAGGTCACGATCGACTTCGGCACGCTCGATTCGCTCGAAGGCATCCTGAGCAAGCTGCGCGGCAGCATCGAATCGTCGACGCCGACTGCCTGACGGACGCGCATTGTGTCCGAGGTCAACGTCAAACGTACGCGGCTAGACTGGATCGGACGCATCTGGAGGACCGTCTCGAAGGAGCCGGTCCTCGCCATTCTGGTTTTCGCGCTGGCCGTGCTGCAGGTCGTGCAGCCGCGGCCGTGGCCGTCGTTGCCGGGTCTCGTCGACTGGCAAACGGTCCTGACGCTTGCGGGCCTTCTGATCCTGACGAAGGCCATCGAACTATCAGGATTCCTGATGTGGGCAGCGCATCGGCTGGTGCATCACATCCACGGCGAGCGCACGCTCGCGCTGCTGCTGGTTGCCCTCGCGGCGGCACTGTCCACCGTGCTCACCAACGACGTCGCGCTGTTCGCGGTCGTGCCGCTCGCGCTGTCGCTGCACAAGCTTGCTCCGCTGCCGATCAAACGGCTGGTCATCGTGATCGCGCTCGCGGTGAATGCGGGCTCGATTCTCACGCCACTCGGCAATCCGCAAAATCTCTTTCTCTGGCAGACGAGCGGTGTCGCATTCGGCGCGTTCGTGTGGACCATGCTGCCGCTGTGCGCCGCGCTGATGGCGCTGCTGGCCATCGTGACCTTCGCGATGTTTCGCGGCCAGGCGCTCGACTTGTCCAGCGACGTGGACGAGCATCGGGTGGATCGCGTGCTGTGCGTGATCAGTGCGGTGGCGTTCGCCGCGTTCGTCTTTCTCGCCGATGCCCATCATGTCGGACCCGCGCTCGCTGTTCTTGCCGCCGGGTTCCTGCTCTGGCGTCGTGAGGTCGTCTTCAGGATCGACTGGTTGCTGCTGCTCATCTTCGTGCTGATGTTCATCGTGTTGCGCAGTGCCGCTGCGATGCCCGTCATTCACCAAGCCATCGCGCATCTTGGCATCGACACGCCCGTCAGGGCGTACGCGGCGGGCGCCGTGCTGTCGCAGGGCATCAGCAACGTGCCGGCCGCCATCGTGCTCGCTGAATTCTCGAAGGACTGGCGTGCGCTGACCTACGGCGTGAGCGTGGGTGGCTTCGGTATCGCGATCGGTTCCCTGGCCAATCTCATTGCCGTCAGACTGTCGAATGAGAAGGGCATGTGGACGCCGTTTCATATCGTATCCATCCCGTTCTGGATCGTGGCGATGGTCATCGGATGGGCGCTCGTTTAACGTCCGATGAGCCCTCTGCCAATACTTGAGAATCTGCTTGCAATTGCAAGGAAAGTCTCGTTTTCGAGAACGTTTTCGGCCTGCTTTTTCACTGCCTTTTGACACACCTAAACTATTGAATCCGTGACAACAATCGCTTACAATCGCCCGGATTTATCAGCTAGGCCACCTCGAAAGCGCCGCGAAAGCGCAGGGTGATTTCCCCGGACTTTTGGTTGAAGGTTTGAAGACGGTGCGAGAGCAAAATCGAGCGCCGGACGCGCATGCAACCGAAGCTGCGCACGTCCCCGGAAATCAGCCGCACAGTACGTCGAGCGAGTCGTGGGACGCCGAGGCGCAAGATAACAATATCGTTCCGCTCACGCGGGATCAGGCAGAGAAGCTGTTTGGCCCGGAAGTGAGTCGTCCATCGCGTGTCACGCCGTTTCGGGTCGTGGCGGCGCAAATGGTTTTGTCCCTGGGTGCGACGCTGCTGTGGTGGCTGTTCTACAAGCCGCCGGGCGATGCTGCGCTGTCAGCCTTCCTGGGAGGAGCGATCTGCTGGGCGCCGAGTGCCTTGTTCGCCGCGCGCCTGAAAGCAAAGAGCGGCGCGGAGACGATTATGAGCTGGATGATCGGCGAGGCGCTCAAGATGGGAGCGACGATTGCTATGTTCGTGGCTGTCGCGTACGGGTACAAGAACGCGTTGTGGTTGCCGTTGCTCGTCACCTACATCATCGCTCTGAAGACTTACTGGGTTGCCATGGCGCTGCGGTGACATTTCATGACGTCCCAGGTAAGCGCCCGCAGCACCGATTGCAAGTAGCATCATGAATGAACAGGTGCGGAACAGTTTCCGCACTCCGGCCTCCCGCCCGGAGACGCGACGCGAAGCGGCGTCTCGGCAGCGGCAGGCGGCGAAAGATTTTTGACAATTTGGGTGGCTTTAACGATATGGCAGCTAGCGAAGGAACGCACGCTCTGGATCCGTCCGAGTACATTGCGCACCACTTGCAGAATCTTTCCACGCATACGCAGACGTCGATCTTCGACATCCACGTCTGGAATCTCGACACGCTGTTCTGGTCGATCGTATGCGGTGTCCTCACCATCGTCATTCTCGGACTGGCGGCACGCAAGGCGACGTCCGGCGTTCCCGGCCGTTTCCAGTGCGCCATCGAGATGCTGGTCGAGATGGTCGAAGACCAGTCGAAGTCGATGATCCACGGCAGCCGCCGCTTCATCGCTCCGCTCGCGCTGACCGTGTTCGTCTGGGTCGCCCTGATGAACTCCCTCGACTTCATCCCCGTGGATCTGCCGGGCCGGCTGATCGGCTGGCTGGGTCTCGAGCATGTCCTGCCGCACCACCGCATCGTGCCGACGGCCGACCTCAACGGCACCCTCGGCATCGCGCTCGGCGTGTTCGTGCTGATGATCTACTACAACTTCAAGATCAAGGGCGCAGGCGGCTTCGTTCACGAACTGCTGTCGGCTCCGTTCGGCGCGCATCCGCTGCTGTGGATTCCGAATCTCGCGCTGAACATCATCGAGTTCGTCGCCAAGACGGTTTCGCTCGGCATGCGGCTGTTCGGCAACATGTACGCCGGCGAGCTGCTGTTCCTGCTGATCGCCCTGCTGGGCAGCATGTGGTCGTTCGGTCCGGATCTGTCGTTGCTCGGCTTCATCGGCCACGTGGTCGCGGGCACGGTCTGGGCAATCTTCCACATTCTGATCGTGCTGTTGCAGGCGTTCATTTTCATGATGCTGACGCTGGTGTATATCGGCCAGGCGCATGACTCGCACTAAGTTGCGTAACCCGGCAGCAGCACGTTCCGGAAGCTTTCAGGTTTAGGTTTCGCAAGTTTCAATTTTTATAAATCCAGTTCCAAAGTCTTTAATCAAAGGAGTGATCATGCAAGCTTTCATCGCCAACATCCAGGGTCTGACCGCCATCGGTATCGGCATCATCATCGGCCTGGGTGCAATCGGCGCCTGTATCGGTATCGGCCTGATGGGCGGCAAGTACATTGAGGCGTGCGCCCGCCAGCCGGAACTGATGAACCCGCTGCAGACCAAGATGTTCCTGCTGGCTGGTCTGATCGACGCGGCGTTCCTGATCGGCGTTGGTGTGGCAATGCTGTTTGCGTTCGCGAATCCGCTGCTCTCGAAGCTCGCAGGCTGAGGTTCTCGGAAGTGTGCGTCTGACCTGTCTAGACGCCAGAACGGAACGGGTGAGGCGCTGATCGAGCTCAACAAGCCGATGAGCGCCTTTTAACCGTATTCCCTCCGATCAAGCAACGTTTAAGGAAACACCGTGAATCTCAACGCAACCCTGTTTGCGCAAATGGTCGTGTTTCTGATCCTCGCGTGGTTCACGATGAAGTTCGTGTGGCCGCCGTTGATCAACGCCCTCGACGAGCGCTCGAAAAAGATTGCCGACGGCCTCGCCGCCGCCGACAAGGGCAAAGCGGAACTCGAAGCAGCGCACAAGCGCGTCGACCAGGAACTCGCGCAAGCACGCAACGACGGCCAGCAGCGCATCGCTGACGCCGAGAAGCGTGCTGCCGCCGTCGCAGAAGAAATCAAGGCAAACGCTCAGGCCGAAGCGGCGCGCATCGTCGCGCAAGCCAAGGCTGACGCCGACCAGCAAGTCGTCAAGGCACGCGAAACACTGCGTGCGGAAGTCGCCGCGCTGGCCGTCAAGGGCGCCGAGCAGATTCTGAAGCGCGAAGTCGATCAGAACGCTCACGCCGCTCTGCTGAATCAACTCAAAACCGAGCTCTGATCATGGCCGAACTTGCAACCATCGCTCGTCCTTACGCAGAAGCGCTGTTCCGCGTGGCCGAAACCGGCGATCTCGCGGGCTGGTCCACCTTCGTCGAGGAGCTGGCACAGGTTGCGCGTCTGCCCGAAGTGGAATCGGTCGCGTCGAGCCCGAAGGTGAACCGTCAGCAAATCATCGATCTGCTGCTCGCCGCCGTGAAGTCGCCGCTGGCTCAGGGCAACGCTCAAGCGAAGAATTTCGT
This sequence comes from Caballeronia sp. LZ035, assembly GCF_031451175.1. Taxonomy (NCBI): domain Bacteria; kingdom Pseudomonadati; phylum Pseudomonadota; class Betaproteobacteria; order Burkholderiales; family Burkholderiaceae; genus Caballeronia; species Caballeronia sp. LZ035. The sequence continues at coordinate 179,259 of NZ_JARUXS010000001.1, read as the reverse complement.
CGGCATGCTGGTCGAGAATCATCGCCTGCCGCTGCTGCCGGAAATCGCCGTCCAGTTCGACGAGCTGAAGAACGCCCGCGAAGGTGCGGCCGACGCGCTGATCGTGAGCGCGTTCCCCCTCGAAGGCGAACAATTGAACGACCTCGTCGCCAGTCTCGAACGCAAGTTTCAGCGCAAGCTGAAGCCGGTTGTCACGGTGGATCAGTCGCTGATCGGCGGCGTTCGCGTGACGGTTGGCGACGAAGTGCTCGATACCTCGGTCCGCGCGCGCCTCGCCCGCATGCAGACGGCTCTGACCGCGTGAGTTTTCAGGAAACCCGCGATCACCGTGTCTCTGACGGGCATGCAACAGAATTGACTATCAGGAGCGAATAATGCAACTCAATCCCTCTGAGATCAGCGAGCTGATCAAGAGCCGGATCCAGGGCCTTGAAGCGAGCGCGGATGTTCGCAACCAGGGCACCGTGATCTCCGTGACCGACGGTATCGTGCGCATCCACGGCCTGTCGGACGTGATGCAGGGCGAAATGCTCGAATTTCCGGGCAACACTTTCGGCCTCGCGCTGAACCTCGAACGTGACTCGGTCGGCGCCGTTATTCTCGGCGAGTACGAGCACATTTCGGAAGGCGACATCGTCAAGACGACGGGCCGCATTCTCGAAGTGCCGGTGGGTCCGGAAATGATCGGCCGCGTGGTCGACGCGCTCGGCAACCCGATCGACGGCAAAGGCCCGATCAACGCGAAGACGACCGACGCCATCGAAAAGATCGCGCCGGGCGTGATCTGGCGTAAGTCGGTGTCGCAGCCGGTGCAGACGGGCCTCAAGTCGATCGACGCGATGGTGCCGATCGGCCGCGGCCAGCGTGAGCTGATCATCGGCGACCGTCAGTGCGGCAAGACCGCCGTGGCCGTCGACGCGATCATCAACCAGAAGGGCAAGGACCTGTTCTGTATCTACGTCGCGATCGGCCAGAAGGCTTCGTCGATCATGAACGTGGTGCGCAAGCTCGAAGAAACCGGCGCGATGGAATACACCATCGTCGTGGCGGCTTCGGCTTCGGAATCGGCCGCGATGCAATACCTCGCGCCGTACGCCGGCTGCACGATGGGCGAATACTTCCGCGACCGCGGTCAAGACGCCCTGATCGTTTATGACGATTTGACCAAGCAAGCTTGGGCGTATCGCCAGATCTCGCTGCTGCTGCGCCGCCCGCCGGGCCGCGAAGCGTATCCGGGTGACGTGTTCTATCTGCACTCGCGTCTGCTCGAGCGTGCGGCTCGCGTCTCGGAAGAGTACGTCGAGAAGTTCACCAACGGCGAAGTAAAGGGCAAGAGCGGTTCGCTGACGGCACTGCCGGTCATCGAAACGCAAGCCGGCGACGTGACCGCATTCGTTCCGACGAACGTGATCTCGATTACCGACGGCCAGATCTTCCTGGAAACCGACCTGTTCAACGCCGGTATCCGCCCTGCGATCAATGCGGGCGTGTCGGTGTCGCGCGTTGGCGGTGCGGCTCAGACGAAGGTCGTGAAGAAGCTGTCGGGCGGTATCCGTACCGACCTGGCGCAGTATCGTGAACTGGCCGCGTTCGCGCAGTTCGCATCGGACCTCGACGAAGCCACCCGCAAGCAGCTGGAGCGCGGCCGCCGCGTGACGGAACTGCTGAAGCAGCCGCAGTATCAGCCGCTGCAAGTGTGGGAACTGGCTGTGTCGCTGTTCGCGGCGAACAATGGCTACCTGGACGACCTGGAAGTTTCGCAAGTGCTGCCTTTCGAAAAGGGCATGCGCGAATTCCTGAAGACCAGCCACGGCGATCTGATCAAGCGCATTGAAGACAACAAGGACTTGGCGAAGGACGACGAAGGCGCACTGCATGCTGCGCTGAAGGACTTCAAGAAGTCGGGCGCTTATTGATCGGGATAGAGAGGCAACGCGCGATGTTGAACAACATCGCGCCGCTTCGATCAGGGAGTAAGCAATGGCTGGAATGAAGGAAATTCGCGGCAAGATCAAGAGCGTGCAAAACACGCGCAAGATCACCAAAGCGATGGAAATGGTCGCCGCATCGAAGATGCGCCGCGCCCAGGAACGCATGCGTTCCGCCCGTCCGTATGCCGACAAGGTCCGCGCAATCGCCTCGCACATGAGCAAGGCCAACCCCGAGTATCGCCATCCGTTCATGGTGGAGAACAAGGGTGCGAAGACCGCCGGCCTGATCCTCGTCACCACCGACAAGGGTCTGTGCGGCGGCATGAATACGAACGTGCTGCGCATGTCGTTGAACAAGATCAAGGAACTCGATCAGAGCGGTGTGAAGATCGAAGCGTCGGCGATCGGCGGCAAGGGTCTGGGCTTCCTGAACCGGCTGAAGGCGCAGGTCGTGTCGCAAGTCACGCAACTGGGCGACACGCCGCATCTGGAAAAGCTGATCGGCGCGATCAAGGTGCAGCTCGACTTGTATTCGGAAGGCAAGATCAACGCGGTGTACCTGGCGTACACGCGCTTCGTCAACACGATGAAGCAGGAAGCGGTGATCGAGCAGTTGCTGCCGTTGTCGGTGGATGACCTCCACGCGAAGGATGAAGACGGCGTTACGCCGAAGACTTCGTGGGACTACATCTACGAACCGGACGCACAGACCGTGGTGGACGAGCTCCTCGTGCGCTACGTCGAGGCGCTGGTTTATCAGGCTGTCGCGGAAAACATGGCGTCGGAGCAGTCCGCGCGCATGGTCGCGATGAAGGCCGCGTCCGACAACGCGAAGACCGTGATCAACGAACTGCAGCTCGTCTACAACAAGAGCCGCCAGGCCGCGATTACGAAAGAATTGTCGGAAATCGTCGGCGGCGCCGCAGCGGTCTGATGGCCGCGTGAAAGAACACAGTATCTAAAGGAAATGCGATGAGTACCACTGCTTTGGTAGAAGGCAAGATCGTACAGTGCATCGGCGCCGTTATCGACGTGGAGTTTCCGCGTGCAGAGATGCCGAAGATCTACGACGCGCTCATTCTGGAAGGCACCGAACTGACGCTCGAAGTCCAGCAGCAGCTGGGCGACGGCGTGGTTCGCACCATCTGTCTGGGTGCTTCCGACGGTTTGCGCCGCGGCACGATGGTCAAGAACACGGGCAAGCCGATCAGCGTGCCGGTTGGCAAGCCGACGCTGGGCCGCATCATGGACGTGCTCGGCCGTCCGATCGACGAAGCCGGTCCGATCACCGCGGAAACCACGCGTTCGATCCACCAGAAGGCGCCGGCGTTCGACGAACTGTCGCCGTCCACGGAACTGCTCGAAACCGGCATCAAGGTTATTGACCTGATCTGCCCGTTCGCGAAGGGCGGCAAGGTGGGTCTGTTCGGTGGCGCCGGTGTGGGCAAGACCGTGAACATGATGGAACTCATCAACAACATCGCGAAGGAACACGGCGGTTACTCCGTGTTCGCCGGTGTGGGTGAGCGTACCCGCGAAGGGAACGACTTCTATCACGAAATGAAGGACTCGAACGTTCTCGACAAGGTCGCGCTGGTCTACGGCCAGATGAACGAGCCGCCGGGCAACCGTCTGCGCGTCGCGCTGACCGGCCTGACGATGGCCGAGCACTTCCGTGACGAAGGCCTCGACGTGCTGTTCTTCGTCGACAACATCTACCGTTTCACGCTGGCAGGCACGGAAGTGTCGGCACTGCTCGGCCGTATGCCGTCGGCAGTGGGCTATCAGCCGACGCTGGCTGAAGAAATGGGCAAGCTGCAAGAGCGTATTACGTCGACCAAGACCGGCTCGATTACGTCGGTTCAGGCCGTGTACGTCCCTGCGGATGACTTGACCGACCCGTCGCCGGCTACGACCTTCGGCCACTTGGACGCAACCGTCGTGTTGTCGCGTGACATCGCTTCGCTGGGTATCTATCCGGCCGTGGACCCGCTCGATTCGACCTCGCGTCAGATCGACCCGAACGTGATCGGCGAAGAGCACTACTCGATCACGCGCGGCGTGCAGCAAACGCTGCAGCGCTACAAGGAACTGCGCGACATTATCGCGATTCTGGGCATGGACGAACTGTCGCCGGAAGACAAGCTGTCGGTCGCGCGTGCGCGGAAGATCCAGCGTTTCCTGTCGCAGCCGTTCCACGTCGCTGAAGTGTTCACGGGCTCGCCGGGCAAGTACGTGCCGCTGAAGGAAACCATTCGCGGCTTCAAGATGATCGTCGAAGGCGAATGCGATCATCTGCCGGAACAGGCGTTCTACATGGTCGGCACGATCGACGAAGCCTTCGAAAAGGCCAAGAAGATCCAGTAAAGGTCGGGTTATTTCAGGCGGACGCCAATGCTGTGCAGCGGCGTCCACGAAATACACAGACCGACAGGAGTCGACACATATGGCAACCATCAAGGTAGACGTCGTCAGCGCGGAAGAGCAGATCTTCTCGGGCCAGGCGAAGTTCGTCGCGCTGCCGGGCGAAGCGGGTGAACTCGGCATTCTGCCGGGCCACACGCCGCTCATCACGCGCATTCGGCCGGGCGCGGTGCGCATTGAGGCGGAGGACGGTTCGGAAGAGTTCGTGTTCGTTGCAGGCGGGATTCTCGAAATCCAGCCGGGCATCGTGACCGTACTCGCCGATACCGCCATTCGCGGCGCCGATCTCGACGAAGCGAAGGCAGAGCAGGCGAAGAAGCGCGCCGAAGAAGCAATGCAGGACAACAAGTCCGAACTCGAATACGCCACCGCGCAAGCGGAACTGGCGTACGCGACAGCGCAGCTCGCGGCGATTCAGCGTCTGCGCAAGGTACACGCGAAGCACTGACACGCAACACGCTTTTGCGTGCTCAGCAGCGACAAGAGGCAGCCTTCGGGCTGCCTTTTTTATGCTCGATTCGGGCTGCGTGTTGGGCCATTTCTGCATATCGGATGTGCGAGGTCTGGCCCGCTGTTCCATAGACCCTTGATTCATCGACGTTCCCGGCAACGCGCGAGGTATCTTCGCGCCGCATTGCGGGGAAACACTCAATGTCTGTCGGCAAGATCGCCATGCACAATGGCTTTCATCGGCCCTTACAGCGGCAAGCCACACTACGTCCAGCAGAGGGCGGCGAACTATCCAGGCGGAGAGTGATCGATGGCGACTGAACAGACGCAGGCGGGTGCGCAGGTCGAACCGCGCGACGGCGTGTCCTACGTGCGCGGTGCAACCGATATCCCCTTGAGCGAAGCAACCGTGTCGCGCTTCCTGCTCGACACCGTGCGCCGTTTTCCGGATCGCCCCGCTGTGGTGTTTCGCGAGCAGGGCATCCGCTGGACGTGGCGTCAGTTCGCCGACGAGATTGATGCGCTCGCAAGCGGACTGCTGGCGCTGGGCGTCGAGGCGGGCGATCGGGTGGGAATCTGGTCGCCGAACCGGGCCGAATGGCTGTTGACGCAGTTCGCCACGGCTCGCATGTGTGCCGTGCTGGTGAATATTAATCCGGCGTACCGGCTGGCCGAACTGGAATACGCGCTGAACAAGGTCAGCTGCAAGGCCATCATCGCCGCCGAGCAGTTCAAGTCGTCGAAATACCTGGAGATGCTCGAGTCGCTCGCGCCTGAACTCGCCCATGCCGAGCCCAACGCACTGCGCGCCGACAAGTTGCCCGACTTGCGCGCGGTGATTCGCATGGGCGACGCGAGCAGTCCCGGCATGCTCAACTTCGCCGACGTGATGCGCCGCGGCCGCGAGCAACTCGACCGGGCGAAGCTCGACGCGCTGGAAGCGGCGTTCCATTCCGACGATCCGATCAATGTCCAGTTCACGAGCGGCACGACTGGCAACCCGAAGGGCGCGACGCTCACACATCGCAACATCGTCAACAACGCGCGCTACATCGCGATGGCCATGCGGCTGACGGAGCAAGACTCACTGTGCATTCCAGTGCCGCTGTACCACTGCTTCGGCATGGTGCTGGCGGTGCTTGCATGCGTCTCGACGGGCTGCGCGATGGTCTTTCCCGGCGAGGCCTTCGATCCCCGCGCGACGCTCGCCGCCGTCCACGAAGAGCAATGCACGGCGCTGCACGGCGTGCCGACCATGTTCATTGCCGAACTGGATCACCCGGATTTCGGTACGTTCGATCTCAGCCGCCTGCGCACCGGAATCATGGCCGGCTCGCCGTGCCCGATCGAGACCATGAAGCGGGTCGTGTCGAAGATGCATCTGAGCGAGATCACCATCGCCTACGGTATGACCGAGACGAGCCCGGTGTCTTTCCAGAGTTCGACCACGGATCCGCTCGACAAGCGCACGACGACCGTCGGACGCGTCCAGCCGCATCTTGAAGTGAAGATCGTTGATCCGGTGGGCGAGATCGTGCCGGTCGGCGAAACGGGCGAGCTCTGCACGCGCGGCTACTCGGTGATGAAAGGCTACTGGGGCGACGAAGCGAAGACACGCGAAACCGTAGTCGATGGCTGGATGCATACCGGCGACCTCGCCACGCTCGACGCCGAGGGCTATTGCAACATCGTCGGCCGCCTGAAAGACATGTTGATTCGAGGCGGCGAGAACATCTATCCGCGTGAGATCGAAGAATTCCTGTTTCGCCATCCAAAGGTGCAGTCGGTCCAGGTTTTTGGTGTTCCCGACCAGAAGTATGGAGAGGAAGTGTGCGCATGGATCGTCGCGCGTCCGGGCGAGCATTTGAGCGAGGAAGAAATACGGGATTTTTGCGCGGGCCAGATCGCGCATTACAAGGTGCCGCGTTACATTCGTTTCGTCGATGACCTGCCGATGACCGTAACCGGCAAGGTACAAAAGTTTGTCATGCGGGCCCGCATGGTCGACGAACTGAAGCTTTCGGAGAGCCGAACCGCCTGACGACGTGGACAATTCGGCCAGGAGACACCGTCAGAAACGAGAAGGGAGCGCAGTGCGCTCCCTTCTGTCTTTGGACCAAACGTCGATGCGGCTGGCGCGATTGAAGCACTCAAACGGCGCAAACGTTTGTTCAGGCAAAAAAAAAGCGGGCCTGGAGCCCGCTAAAAACCACACGCTACGGGGTTAGCGCGAGGAGACCAAAGGTGAGATGTTTCGAGTACGAAACTCGAAGAACGATCCCAGCAGAGATGCCCCAAAAGTGAGCTTCGGCGATTGCCGACCACCGGAAACGCGCAGCTTTTATCTCGCACGCCCCAATACATCCGTGTTGAAACCGTTTGAACAGATTGTGGGCGAATTGAATCCGCGTCGCCGTAACAAAGTGTTTCAGGTTGTAACCCCCGTCCCGTAAGGCTTTCAGGAAATTTTCGCGCGCAATTAGTGGGTTTCGCGTGGATATATTGCCCGATCTTCGAAACGCTCACTTCATCGGATGGTTCGAATGAAAAAATGCCGACTTAAGGCCTAGTGCGATTATTCTAATCGTCCGAGAAAATCGAACGCGCGGACGCATGTAAACGGAGCGCAAAACCCGTGTGCGGGCGTCTTTTCCAAACAATCATCTGGAGACAAGCATGACCATCGATGCGGCTCTGCTGCGCTACTACCAAAACGTTGCCCAGGCGTTTCCGCTTCCTGCACTGGACGACGACGCGCAAGCAGTGCGAGACCGGTTCAGCAAAATTGCAAGCGCGTACGCCGTCCCGGGCGATGCAGCTGTCACGACCGTGGACATCGAGATCCCCCTCGAGGGCCGCACCGTCAACGCGCGCATCTACCAACCGGCCGACATCGCGGGCCCCTTGCCGCTCCTGGTGTATTTTCATGGCGGCGGCTGGGTGGTCGGCGACCTGGAGACGCACCACGGCCTCGTCGCGCGGCTCGCGCGGGATGCCCAATGCGCGGTGGCAAGCGTTGATTACCGGCTGGCGCCCGAGTTTCCATTCCCCGCGCCGTGCGCCGACGCGTTCGACGCGCTGATCTGGCTCGCCGAGCACCGCTCGCGCCTCGGCTTTGCGACTGACCGGCTCGCCGTGGGCGGCGACAGCGCCGGCGCGCACCTGGCGGTGGTCGCGGCGCGCGGCGCAAACCAGCAGGTGGCGGGAATCGTCGACTTGCAGTTGCTCCTCTATCCGGTCATGCGGCAACAGTTCGACAGCCCGAGCAGCATCGCCAACGCGAACGGTCCAGGCCTCACCAATGAAGAGATGAAGTGGTACTGGGCCCGGTTCTTCGCGGCCGGCACGCCCGATTCCGACGACGCACGCGCCTTCCCGCTCGCCGAGCCGTACGAGCGCTCGCCCGCTCCGGCGCTGATCGTTGCGGCGGCCTACGACCCGCTCTACGACGATGCCTACGCCCTCAAGAGCTTTCTCGAAGCCAATGGCGGCCGCGCCGAGATGATCGACGCGCACGACATGACGCACGGATTCGCCCGCCTGCATTCGCACTCCGAGGCGGCGCTCGCCTGGTTGCGCAAGATCGGCGTGCGCACCGGCGAGCTGCTGCGGGCGGGGCGCTGAGCCTTTACTTCAGCCACTTGTCATATACAGCCTGATACTCGCCCGACGAACGGGCGAGATGCAGCCACTGGTCGACGTACTGCTGGAACACCACGTCGCCGCGCGGCAGCAGATACGCCTTCTCTCCGAACTGGAACGGCTTGTCCGGATGCACCGAGCACAAGCCCGGATTGAGCTTCTGCTGGAGCAGCGTCTCGGACGCGTCCGTGACCATGACGTCTGCTTTGCCATCGAGGATCTGCTTGAAGATGGTCACGTTGTCCGGATACTCGATCAGCTGCGAGTGCGGGAAATACTGTTTGGCAAAGCGCTCGTTCGTGCCGCCCGGATTGACGATGGTGCGCACGCCCGGCTGATCGATCTGCGCAACCGTCTGGTACTTGTCGACATCGCCGCAGCGGACGATGGGCGTCTTGCCGTCTTCCATGTACGGCGCGGTGAAGAACGCGCGCTTCTGGCGCTCGAGTGTGGTTGAGACGCCGCCCACGGCGATGTCGCACTGGGCGATGAAGTCGTTCATCAGGTTCGACCACGACGTCTTCACGTATTCCACCTTGGCGCCGAGCGACTTGGCGAGGCTCTCTGCCAGATCGATGTCGATGCCTTCGAACTGTCCGTCCGGCCGCAGGAACGAATACGGCTTGTAGTCGCCCGTAGTGCAGACGCGCAGCGTATGGCGCGCGAGAATGCTGTCGAGGCGTGTGGCCGGCGCGGCGGCGACAGGCGCGGACGCCGCTGCGGGCTGTGCGCCCGACACGGCGCCCGCCTGGACGGTCTGAGCCTGCGCGGCGCCCGCGAACGCGAACGACAGCGTGACGGCGCCAACGGCACATGCGGCTGCGGCAAGACGGACAGACGTGCGTTTCATTGATTCTCCCGGTTGTCTTTGCTTCTGAGTGGTTGTGAATTGTGATGACCGTCCAGCGATCATAGCGAGCCGTTCGGCGCGCCGACAGTCGGCCGAATGGCATAGGCCGACCCGCACCGCCGCCGTGTGAGACTCGCCGAATGGTCCGGATCCGTCAACGGCAACGCTCGGGCCGTCCGGTAGAATGAATGATTCTTCGCCTTCAGCATCGAGCACCGAGCGACGTGGCACACACTCTCCTGAACGACACCTTCCTGCGCGCGCTGCTGCGTCAGCCCACCGACTACACCCCGATCTGGCTGATGCGTCAGGCAGGCCGCTACCTGCCCGAGTACAACGCCACACGGACGCGCGCCGGCAGTTTCCTCGGGCTCGCAAAGAACCCCGATTACGCGACCGAAGTCACGCTCCAGCCGCTCGAGCGCTTTCCGCTGGACGCCGCCATTCTCTTTTCCGACATCCTGACCGTGCCTGACGCGATGGGTCTCGGGCTGAACTTCGTGCAGGGCGAGGGCCCGCGTTTCGAGCGGACCGTGCGCACGGAAGACGACGTGAAGCGCCTCGCGGTGCCGGACATCGACAGCACGCTGCGCTACGTCACCGACGCCGTCAGCCAGATCCGGCGCGCGCTTACTGATTCGCAGGGCCGCCAGAAGGTCCCGCTGATCGGCTTTTCGGGCAGTCCGTGGACGCTGGCGTGCTACATGGTGGAAGGCGGCGGTTCGGACGACCATCGCACGGTCAAGTCGCTGGCCTATGCGCGGCCGGACCTGATGCACCGCATCCTCGACATCAACGCGCAGGCCGTGGTCGCGTACCTGAATGCGCAGATCGAAGCGGGCGCACAAGCCGTGATGATCTTCGACACATGGGGCGGCGCGCTCGCGGATGGCGCCTATCAGCGCTTCTCGCTCGATTACATTGCGAAGATCGTCGCGGGACTGAAGCGCGAGCACGACGGCGCGCGCGTCCCGGTCATCACCTTCACCAAGGGCGGCGGCCTGTGGCTGGAGGAGATCGCGGCAACGGGCGTCGATGCCGTCGGACTCGACTGGACCGTGAACCTCGGCCGTGCGCGCGAGAAAGTGGGCGCGCGCGTCGCGCTGCAGGGAAACATCGATCCGAACGTGCTGTTCGCACCGCCCGCCGCGATCCGCACCGAAGCACGCGCCGTGCTCGACAGTTTCGGCAACCATCCGGGCCACGTTTTCAATCTGGGCCATGGTATTTCGCAGTTCACGCCGCCGGAGCACGTCGCGGAGCTGGTTGACGAGGTGCATCGGCACAGCCGCGCCATTCGGGCTGGACAGGCTACTCGCTAGTTCCAGTGATGTGTCCGAAAGCCCGTGTTACGCACGCATGTTGCGCTGCAATGTGGCGATTCCGCCTGGAATCGTCAGCGGGTGTAGCTTTTTGTCGCAATCGCCCGCCTCAGGCGGGGTCCGGCGATGTCAAGACTGAACTTATACACATTTCGTTCGCTGCGGCGCGCCATCAGACCTATGGCCTGAAACAGCTGATACGGCATCTCTATATGTGCTTTAAGTCCATGAATGATAAGAGTTTTAGACTGCTTTGCCCGAAATGTGGGCCAGCGCACATAAGGGTTTCGTGACGGGGTTTGCGGCGTGACCGCCGGCAGTTCTCAACAAAGTTATCCACAAGGCTGTGGAAAGCATCGGAAATCCAAAACTAATCTGCGGTTTACCAACGATTCTGATGTTTTACTTTAACTTCAGCCGGGCAATCCATGCACCCGTTCCACGCCCACACGGCCGGAGCTGTGGATAATGGGCGACCTCTTCGTGCGCGTCGCCGTGGATCAGCCGATGCCGGTGTTGTTCGACTATCGCTATGCGCTGGCCGAGGCGCCAATGGCGGGAACGCTGGTGCGGGTGCCGTTTGGCCGGCGCGAAGTGGTGGGACTGATCTGCGAGGTCACCTCCACCACCGATGTCCCCGCAGGCAAGTTGCGCAGCGTCAGCGCGATCTGCGAATCGTGCCCGCCATTGTCGGCGTCCTGGATCGCGCTCACTGAATTTGCCGCGGACTACTATCAGCGCGGTCTTGGGGAAGTCGCGCTGCCGGCGCTGCCGCAGGCGCTGCGCGATGCGTCGAGGTGGAGTCGCCTGTTCGCCGTCGAGGCGCGTTACCGCTTGCTGGCCGAAGGCCGCGCCGCCTTGCCCGATGCCTTGCCCGCCCGCGCCAGCGCGCTGCGTCGTCTGGCGCAAACGCTCGCCGACCAGCCTTTCCTGGGCATGAGCGATGCCCGCGCGCTGCACCCCAAGGCGGGCGCGACGCTGGAAGAATGGCTGGCTCGCGGCTGGATCGAGCGAGTGGACGAGCGCGTCCCGGAGTCGCCGATTCACGTCACGCCGACCGGCAACGCCCCCCTTCCGGTGCTGACCGACGAACAACGCACAGCCGTCGATGCCATCTCGGCCGCGCAGGGTTTTGCCCCGTTTCTGCTGCACGGCGTGACGGGAAGTGGCAAGACCGAGGTGTATCTACAGGCGCTGGCGCAGTTATTCGCCGCCCGCCCCGACGCGCAGGCGCTTGTCCTGGTGCCTGAAATCAACCTGACGCCGCAGTTCGAGGCCGCCTTCCGCACGCGCTTCGCGGGCCTCGCGGACGGGGCCATCGTCACGATGCACAGCGGCCTTGCTGAAGGCGAGCGCGCGCGCAACTGGCTGGCCGCTCACACGGGGCACGCGCGGATCGTGCTCGGCACGCGCCTCGCCATCCTGGCATCGATGCCGCACCTGGCGATGATCGTCGTCGACGAGGAGCACGACCCCGCTTACAAGCAGCAGGAAGGCCTGCGCTATTCCGCACGCGATCTCGCTATCTATCGCGCCAAGCAACTCGACATCGCGGTCGTGCTGGGCTCCGCGACGCCGTCGCTCGAAACCTGGTGGCAGACGGAGCAGGGCCGGTACACGCGGCTGACGCTGACACGACGGGCCGTCGCCGAGGCCGTGCTGCCGGGCGTCAGGCTTATCGACCTGGAAGAGGAGCGGCGCCGCGGCCGTGCGTCGGTCGATGGACTGTCGGGGCCGTTGATTGCCGCGTTGAAGACGCGTGTCGAGCGGGGCGAACAGAGTCTCGTGTTCCTGAACCGGCGGGGTTATGCGCCGATCCTGTCATGCGACGCCTGCGGCTGGGTCGCGGGCTGCCCGCGTTGCAGCGCGTATGCCGTGCTGCACAAGCCGGAGCGGGCGCTGCGCTGTCACCACTGCGGATGGGAGTCGCGCATTCCGAAGTCGTGTCCGGATTGCGGCAACATCGACATCGCGCCGATGGGCCGCGGCACGCAGCGCGTCGAGGAGACGCTCGCGAGCGTGGTGCCGGGCGCGCGCGTGCTGCGCATCGATGCCGACAGCACGCGCCGCAAGGGCAGCGCGCAGGCGCTGTTCTCCGATGTCCATGCCGGGGAAGTCGACATTCTGGTCGGCACGCAGATGATTGCGAAGGGGCACGACTTCCGGCGCGTGACGCTCGTCGGCGTGCTCAATGCCGACCTTGCGCTGTTCTCACACGATTTCCGCGCCAGTGAACGTCTGTTTGCCCAATTGACGCAGGTGAGCGGCCGGGCGGGGCGCGCCGGTCTGCCCGGCGAGGTGATGATCCAGACGCGCTACCCGCGCCATGCGCTCTATCAGGCGTTGACGCGCCAGGACTATGCGGGATTCGCCAATTCGACCTTGGCCGAACGGCGTGACGCGCACCTGCCGCCATTCGTCTATCAGGCGATGCTGCGCGCCGAGGGACGCACGCTCGACGCGGCGCTGGCCTTTCTTGAGCAGGCGGCCGCCGGATTCGCGCCGCTGCCGGGCGCCGAGCGCGTCACGGTGTACGACGCCGTGCCGCTGACCATCGTGAAAGTGTTCAACGTGCATCGCGCGCAATTGCTGCTGGAAAGCAACTCGCGCGCGGCGCTGCAAGCCGCGCTGCATGCCTGGCAGCCGGTGCTGCGTTCGCTGAAAGGTGTGCTGCGCTGGAATGTGGAAGTCGATCCACAGGACGTCTGATGCTGGCGTGAAAGCGGCGTTGCGCCGCCGTGAAAAGCTCAGGACTTCGCGCGGGAAACGCCGTTGCGGGCGCGTCGGCCCTTGTCCGGGGCATCGTCGGAGCGATGCACGTGCGGCGATGCACCCCGCACGAACAGCACGACACAGACTGCGAACATCACCCAAACGCTGGTTACCACCATCCAAGTGCTCATGCTCGAAACTCTCCCCGAGGTCGCGGATCGTTGACCGCGAATGCCGCGCCGTGGGCGGCGCATTGTGTTTATATCGGCGCGGCCGGGCGCATTGCTTAGGGTTTGTCCCAAAATTATTTGCTTCAGGGAAAGTACTGAGCCGAGCTTGTTGCCAGAAGTCTGGAGCGACCCCCGCAAGCCCTTGACCCGCAACGGTTATTTATGGGTGCAACCCATTTTGAAATTCGGTTGCACCTTTTATATCAGCGGAGTACGATTCGCCCACTTTTTAGTCTTTCGCCGGGTACGCACCACCGGCAAACGAAGGAAACATGGCGAGCACAACCTTAGGCGTTAAAGTCGACGATCTGCTGCGTTCCCGGCTCAAGGATGCCGCGACGCGTCTCGAGCGCACTCCTCACTGGCTGATCAAGCAGGCGATCTTTGCCTACCTCGAGCGCATCGAGCACGGCCAGTTGCCGCCCGAGTTGTCGGGTGCGAGCGGCGCTTCGGAACTGGCCGACGCCGCGCCCGTCGACAGCGACGAAGACGGCGCGCCGCATCCCTTCCTCGACTTTGCCCAGAACGTGCAGCCGCAATCGGTGCTGCGCGCGGCGATCACCGCCGCGTATCGCCGCCCCGAGCCGGAATGTGTACCGTTCCTGATCGGCCAGGCGCGCCTGCCGGCGAACGTCTCCGCCGATACCGAAAAACTCGCGACGAAGCTCGTCGAAGCGTTGCGCGCGAAGAGTTCGGGTGGCGGCGTCGAAGGCCTGATTCACGAATTTTCGCTGTCGAGCCAGGAAGGCGTCGCGCTGATGTGTCTTGCGGAAGCGCTGCTGCGCATTCCCGACCGCGCCACGCGCGATGCGCTGATCCGCGACAAGATCAGCAAGGGCGACTGGAAGTCGCACATGGGTCAGGCGCCGTCGCTGTTCGTGAACGCCGCGACGTGGGGCCTCATGATCACCGGCAAACTGGTGACGACCAACAGCGAAGCCGGTCTGTCGTCCGCGCTGACGCGCCTGATCGGCCGAGGCGGCGAGCCGCTGATCCGCAAGGGCGTCGACATGGCGATGCGGCTGATGGGCGAGCAGTTCGTCACCGGCGAGACCATTTCCGAGGCGCTGGCGAACAGCCGCAAGTTCGAAGCACGCGGTTTCCGCTACTCGTACGACATGCTCGGCGAAGCCGCGACGACCGAGGAAGACGCGCTGCGTTACTACGCGTCCTACGAGCAGGCCATTCATGCGATCGGCAAGGCGGCCGGCGGGCGTGGCATCTACGAAGGCCCGGGTATCTCGATCAAGCTCTCGGCGCTGCATCCGCGCTACTCGCGCGCCCAGCAGGAACGCACGATGAACGAGCTGCTGCCGCGCGTGCGCTCTCTGGCGCAGCTCGCGCGCCGCTATGACATCGGCCTGAACATCGACGCAGAAGAAGCCGACCGTCTCGAAATCTCGCTGGATCTGCTCGAAGCGCTGTGTTTCGATCCGGAACTCGCGGGCTGGAACGGCATCGGCTTCGTGGTGCAGGGTTATCAGAAGCGCTGCCCGTTCGTGATCGACTATCTGATCGATCTCGCCCGCCGCAGCCGCCATCGCCTGATGATCCGCCTTGTGAAGGGCGCGTACTGGGACACGGAAATCAAGCGTGCCCAAGTGGACGGCCTCGAAGGCTATCCGGTCTACACGCGCAAGATCTACACGGACATCTCATATCTCGCGTGCGCGAAGAAGCTGCTGGCGGCGCCCGACGCGGTCTATCCGCAGTTCGCGACGCACAACGCATTCACGCTGTCGGCGATCTATCACCTCGCGGGCCAGAACTATTATCCCGGCCAGTATGAGTTCCAGTGCCTGCACGGCATGGGCGAGCCGCTCTACGAGGAAGTCACCGGCCGCGACAAGCTCAACCGTCCGTGCCGCGTGTATGCGCCGGTCGGCACGCATGAAACGCTGCTCGCGTATCTCGTGCGGCGTCTGCTCGAAAACGGCGCGAACACGTCGTTCGTGAACCGCATCGCCGACGAAACGATTCCGGTGAAGGATCTCGTCCAGGATCCGATCGACGAAGCACAGAAGCTCGTGCCGCTCGGCGCGCCGCACGCGAAGATTCCGCTGCCGCGCCATCTGTATGGCGACGAACGTCCCAATTCGATGGGCCTCGATCTGTCGAACGAGCATCGGCTGGCGTCGCTTTCGTCGGCGCTGCTGGCGAGCGCGAATCATGCGTGGCGCGCGCAGCCCATGCTCGAAGGCGCTGCCGCCGACGACGCAGCCAACGGCGTCGCCCGCGACGTGCGCAATCCGTCGGATCTGCGCGATCTCGTCGGCACCGTGGTCGAGGCTTCGCCTGAACAGGTGAGCGCGGCCATTGCCAACGCTGTCGCCGCCGCGCCGATCTGGCAGGCGACGCCGGTCGAAGACCGCGCGGACTGCCTGACCCGCGCCGCCGACCTGCTCGAAGCGCAGATGCACACGCTGATGGGCCTCATCATCCGCGAGGCGGGCAAGTCGCTGCCGAACGCGATTGCCGAGATTCGCGAAGCCGTCGATTTCCTGCGCTACTACGCCGCGCAGATCCGTGGCGAGTTCTCGAACGATACGCATCGTCCGCTCGGTCCGGTCGTGTGTATCAGCCCGTGGAACTTCCCGCTCGCGATCTTCATGGGCCAGGTCGCCGCCGCGCTCGCGGCCGGCAATCCGGTGCTCGCGAAGCCGGCGGAACAGACGCCGCTGATCGCCGCGCAAGCCGTGCGCATCCTGCGCGAGGCCGGCGTGCCGCCGGGCGCGGTGCAACTGCTGCCGGGCAATGGCGAAACGGTGGGCGCGGCGCTGGTCGCCGATCCGCGCACCCGCGCCGTGATGTTCACCGGCTCGACCGAAGTCGCGCGCCTCATCAACAAGACGCTCTCCGAGCGCCTCGATCCGGACGGCCGCCCGATTCCGCTGATCGCCGAGACCGGCGGACAGAACGCGATGATCGTCGATTCGTCGGCGCTCGCGGAGCAGGTCGTGGCGGACGTGCTGCAGTCGTCGTTCGACTCGGCCGGCCAGCGCTGTTCGGCGCTGCGCGTGCTGTGCCTGCAGGACGACGTCGCCGACCGCACGCTCGAAATGCTCACCGGCGCGATGAATCAACTGGCGGTGGGCAATCCGGACCGGCTGTCGGCGGACGTTGGCCCGGTCATCGACACGGACGCGAAGCGCGGCATCGACGCCCACGTCGTCGCGATGCGCGAGAAAGGCCGCAACGTCGTGCAGCTGCCGATGCCGGATCACTGCGCGCAAGGCACCTTCGTGCCGCCGACGCTGATCGAACTGGAGAACATCGACGAGCTGAAGCGCGAAGTGTTCGGCCCGGTGCTCCATGTGGTTCGCTACCGCCGATCGAACCTTGATAAACTCCTCGACCAAATTCGCGCGACCGGCTATGGCCTGACGCTCGGCATTCATACGCGAATCGACGAAACCATCGCGCATGTCATTTCGCGGGCGCACGTGGGCAACATCTACGTGAACCGCAATGTGATCGGCGCCGTGGTGGGCGTGCAGCCGTTCGGTGGCGAAGGTCTGTCGGGAACGGGTCCGAAGGCGGGTGGCGCGCTGTATCTGCAACGCCTGCTGGCCAAGCGTCCGGGCGGTTTGCCGAAGTCGCTGGAAAGCGCGCTGACCGTTGATCCTGCTGCGACGAAGGACACGCCGGCTGCGGCGCTCACCGCGTTGCGCGACTGGGCGATCGGCGAGCGCGATCCGCACACGGCCGCGCGTTGCGACGGTTATCTGCAGCACGTGATGGCGGGCGCGACGGCGGTGCTGACCGGCCCGACCGGCGAGCGCAATACCTACACGCTCGGCGCGCGCGGCACGGTGCTGTGCGTGGCGGCGACCCAGAGCGGCGCGCGCGCGCAGTTGGCGGCGGTGCTCGCGACCGGCAATCGTGCGTTGTTCAGCGGATCGGCGGGCGAGCAACTGGCGGCGTCGCTGCCGGCGGCGCTCAAGCCGTATGCGCAGGTCCGCAAGGCGGCCGAGGACTTCGACGCCGTGCTGTTCGAAGGTGACAGCGATGAACTGCTGTCGCTCGTGAAGGAAGTTGCTAAGCGCCCGGGACCGATCGTATCGGTGCAGGGCGTGGCAGCGGGAGCGTTCGCCGACGCGGGCCACGACGGCGAAGACTATGCGCTCGAACGTCTGCTGACGGAACGCTCGGTGAGCGTGAACACGGCGGCGGCAGGCGGCAATGCCAATTTGATGACGATCGGCTGAGTTACCCCTCGGACGCTCGGATCAGGAACATTCAAACAAGCGGCAGCAGGCACGGTGATCCCGGCACGCGCTGCCATCCACACTGGAACCAGGAGAAGCTATGAAGCACACGATGACCAAGCTGGCGGCAGCCATGACGCTCGCCGGCCTGTTCGCGGGGACGGCAGCCGCGCAAACGGCGGAAGACGTGAAGGTGGGTTACGCGGGTCCGCTGACGGGCGCCCAGGCGCACTACGGCAAGGACATGCAGAACGGCATCACGCTCGCGGTGGAAGATTTCAACGCGACGAAGCCGGTGATCGGCGGCAAGCCGGTTCGCATCGTGCTGGAATCCGCTGACGACCAGGCCGACCCGCGCACCGGCACGACGGTCGCGCAGCGCCTCGTGGACGACGGCATCAAGGGCATGCTGGGCCACTTCAACTCGGGCACGACGATCCCGGCTTCGCGCATCTACGCGAACGCGGGCATTCCCGAGATCGCCATGGCGACGGCGCCGGAGTACACCACGCAGGGCTTCAAGACGGCGTTCCGCATGATGACCTCGGACACGCAGCAGGGTTCGGTCGCGGGTGAGTTCGCGGTGAAGAATCTGAAGGTCAAGAAGATTGCGATCGTCGATGACCGCACGGCGTATGGCCAAGGTCTTGCCGACCAGTTCGAGAAGGCGGCGAAGGCGGCCGGCGGCACGATCGTCGACCGTGAATTCACGAACGACAAGGCCGTGGACTTCAAGGCCATCCTGACCAAGATCAAGTCGATGAATCCGGACCTCGTGTACTACGGCGGCGCGGATTCGCAAGCCGGTCCGATGGTCAAGCAAATGAAGACGCTCGGCCTGCGCGCGCCGCTGATGGCCGGCGAAATGGTGAAGACCGACACCTTCATCAAGATCTCGGGCGATGCGGCCGACGGCACGGTGGCCTCGCTCGCCGGCCTGCCGATGGACGAAATGCCGGGCGGCGCGGCCTACGAAGCGAAGTACAAGAAGCGCTTCAACGAAGACGTGCAGACCTACTCGCCGTACGCCTACGACGGCGCAATGGCAATGTTCACCGCGATGAAGGCGGCCAACTCGACGGATCCGGCCAAGTACCTGCCGTTCCTCGCGAAGACCGACATGCAGGGCGTGACGGCGAAGCACCTGCAATACGACTCGAAGGGCGATCTGAAGAACGGCGGCATCACGCTGTACAAGGTTGTCGGCGGGAAGTGGACGACGCTGCAAAGCGTGGGCGGGAAGTAAGCACGCCCGTTTTTGAGGTTGATGTTTCGAGTGAAAGCCCCGTGATTCAGGTCACGGGGCTTTTTCTTTTTCGGGACCGCGCTTGTTGCTCCGCTTGTTGCCCGTCAGCATCGCCCCGATGAGATTCTCCCGCGTCCACACACTCATCAGCACGGCAGCAAGGACATGCACGCAGACGCAGACTTCAATCGCGACCGCGAGCCAACTGTGAATCTCCTGCGGCCAGTCTTCGCCCCAGAAGGCGTCGAGCCGCATGATCCAGCCGGATAGCGCGAGCGCGAGAACCAGGCACCACAGCGTGAGCGCCATCAACGCGCCGAGCGGATTGTGCGAAAGATGGTGCATCGGCTGGCCGGCAGCCAGCGAACGCAGATACTCGACGAGATGCGTGCGCGTGGGCCACCAAGCCGAGAAGCGCGCGTGCCGGGACCCAATGAAGCCCCACACGAAGCGTGCGGCAACCAGTCCCGCCGCGCCATATCCGAGCAGCCGGTGAGTGGAGTCGGTCGGACCGAACAGATTCCAGAGGACGATGCCCGCGACGGCCCAGTGCGTGAGCCGCACCCAGATGTCCCAGACTTTCGTGGGCCTGGTCACGGGCGGAGACAGGACGCTTATTCCACTTCCGACTTCACGACCGCGAGCGTCTTCGTGTCGTAATAGATCTCGACCTTCTTGCCGTTCTTGTCGTGGCCGTAGATCTCGTAGCAGTTGCCATCGACCTTGAACTTGCGGATCTTGTAGCCTTCGCCCTCGAGCTTCGCCTTCGCGTCGGACTCCTTCATCCATTCGCTTTTTGGATGCGCCGTGCAATCCGCCTTCGCGAACGCCGCACCCGACAATCCCATTGCCAACGACAACGCCAGAATCTTCAGCATGACTTACTCCCGGTGGTTTTGGACGGGCTACTCTAGCGCCACCGGGAGCGCACCGCAAGCAGACTGAAAGTTTGTCCGCTAACGCTTGCCTTGCTGGCGAATGTGTTCGAGCGTCGCGCCGGGCGTGCTCTGTTCCGCCGGAATGCGGATTTCGATCACGGCAGGCAGGCCGGAACGCTGCGCGCGCTCGAACGCGGGCATGAACTGGCTGGTCGTCTCGACGCATTCGCCGTGTGCGCCGAACGCCCGCGCGTAGGCGGCGAAGTCCGGGTTCGTCAGTCCCGTTCCGTGCACGCGGTTCGGATAGTGCCGTTCCTGATGCATGCGGATCGTCCCGTACTGGCCGTTGTTCACGACGATGAAAATCACCGGCAATGCATATTGCATGGCCGTCGCCAGCTCGTGGCTCGACATCATGAAGCAGCCGTCGCCCGCGAAGGCGATCACCGTGCGCTCCGGATACAGCGACTTCGCGGCGATCGCGGCGGGCACGCCGTAGCCCATTGCGCCGCTGGTGGGCGCGACCTGCGAGCGAAACTGCCGATACGAATAATGCCGATGCAGCCACGTCGCATAGTTGCCGGCGCCGTTGGTGAGAATGGCGTCGGCGGGAAGGGTCTGGGCGAGGTGGCGCATGATCTCGCCGAGCTGGACATCGCCGAGCATCGGGCGCGGCTCGCGCCATTCGAGATACGCGGCGTGTGCCGCTTCTGCCTCGCCGGCCCACGCGATGGAACGCGGCGGCGGCAGTGCGGCAAGCATCGCCGCGATTTCCGGCATGCCCGAGACGATCGGCAAATCCGCGTGATAGACGCGCCCGAGTTCCTCCGCGCCCTGATGTACATGGATCAGCGTCTGTTTCGGCTTCGGGATGTCGAGCAGCGCATAACCGCCCGTCGTCGATTCGCCCATGCGCGGGCCGAGCACGAAGAGCACGTCGGCGTCGCGCACGCGCGCGGCGAGCGCCGGGTTGATGCCGAGACCGACATCGCCGGCGTAGTTCGGATGCTCGTTCGACAGCGTGTCCTGATAGCGGAATGCGCAGCCCGCCGGCAACTGCCATTGCTCGACGAAGCGCGCGAAGTCCTGCGTGGCTGCTTCCGTCCAGCCGCTGCCGCCCGCGATCACGAACGGCTTCCGGGCGTTGCCGAGCAACTCGCGCAGGCGCTCCATCTGGGCCGGCGCGGGCGCGGCCGCCACGCGCTGGTAGCGCGGCAGCGGGGGAATGGCGGCAAGCGTCTCCGTCAGCATGTCTTCCGGCAGCGCGAGCACGACCGGTCCGGGACGGCCCGCCGTCGCGACGTGAAACGCGTGACTCAGATATTCCGGCACGCGGCGCGGGTCGTCGACCTGCGCGACCCACTTCGCCATCTGCCCGAACATGCGCCGGTAGTCGATCTCCTGGAAGGCCTCGCGGTCCATGTGATCGCGCGCGCACTGGCCGATGAGCAGCAGCATCGGCGTCGAATCCTGAAACGCGGTGTGTACGCCGATCGACGCGTGCGTCGCGCCCGGCCCGCGCGTGACGATCGCCACGCCTGGACGTCCCGTCAGCTTGCCGACCGCCTCCGCCATGTTCGCCGCGCCGGCCTCGTGCCGGCAGACGATGGTCTGGATCTGCGCCGTCTCGTCGTGCAGCGCATCGAGCACCGCGAGGAAGCTCTCTCCGGGCACGCAGAACACGCGCTCGACGCCGTGATGGACGAGCGCATCGACGACGAGACGAGCGCCGGTCGTCTGGCTTTCGGGCGAAGCGGGAGAAGCGGGAGAAGCGGGAGAAGCAGCGGAAGCGGCGGACGTCATGCGATGAAGTCTCCTTGAAGTGTCCGGAAACGCCTCGGTGCGATGCCGGAGAGGAGCCGGACGGTGAGCGACGTGCCCTCCAGCTTACGCGTCCGGGCGCGGCTTCGGCCACACGCCGTCCGGGAATATTTGCCGGCGGCGGGCGGGCTGTCTTGAAGCGCCGAGGTGTCCATCAGCCGAAATACCCCTTTTTCCCACCCTTTATCCAGCGATGGACCCAAGGGGAACTTCGCAATAATGGCTTCACTGAAAAGCGGGACCGGCAAGCAGGCAGACCGGTTCGCTCGCAACGATCGCCGTATCACACCTCATCGGGGGCAAGTTTGAACATTCGTAAATTCATCGGCGCGAACAGCCGTGACGCATTGCGCCAGGTTCGTGAAACGCTCGGTCCCGATGCCGTGGTGTTGTCGAATCGCACGCTGGACGACGGTTCGGTCGAAATCGTCGGGGTGGCGGACAGCGATATCGCTTCGATCTCGCCCGCCGCGAAGGAGCAGGCGGTGCGTTCGGGCGGCGCGTCACGCGCGGCACTGGCCGCCGCGGCGGCAGCGATTCCGGTGAAACAGCAGGCAGCCACGAATCCCTACGTGAACGGCGACGTGTTCTCCTCCGTGTTCGGCGCAAATGCCGACGACGAAGACGACTTCGCGTCCTCCACCGACGACACGTCCCGCACAATGGCCGACACCAACCCGTGGCTGATCGAGCACGCGAAGCGCCTGGCCCAACAGGCGTCGCTGCCGTCGAACCGCCCGCTTACGCCGTCGGCGGCGATTGCACGCGGCATGGGCGTGCCGGTGACGACGCTGTCGCAGGCGCCGGTCGAGTCGGACGAAACGGAAGTTGCCAGGTACGCACTGCGTCAGCAGCAGTCGGTGCGAGCCGAAGCGACGCAGCCGGTCAAGCAGCCCGCTGCGCAGCAGAAGATCGACACCCCCGACTGGGCGCGCGAAGCCGCGCAGGTCGCTGCCCGGCGCGCCGCGCACAAGATCAACACGAGCGCGCCGCACGCCGAGACGCCGGCGCCGAGCGCCGCGCCCGCCACGCCGGAAAGCGTCTTCGAAGGCTTGCCCGCGAATGCGGCGGCGGTCGTGACGGAAGCGATCCGGGCGCGCATGCAGCAGGTCGTCAACGACACGGTGATGAACGAACTCTCGTCGATGCGCGAGATGATGGAAGAGCACTTCGCCGGCCTGATGTGGAGCGAGCGCCAGCGTCGCAACCCGACGGGCGGCGCGCTGACCAAGCGTCTGTTCTCCGCCGGTTTCTCGGCGCAACTCGTGCGCATGGTGATGGACAACATGCCGGAGATGGAAAGCGTCGAAGGCGCGCTCGAATGGGTGCAGCAAGTCCTCGAAAGCAACATTCCGGTGATGGACAGTGAAGACGCGCTGATGGAGCGCGGCGGTGTGTTCGCGCTGATGGGCCCGACGGGCGTCGGCAAGACGACCACCACGGCGAAGCTCGCGGCGCGCTGCGTGATGCGCTTCGGCGCCAGCAAGGTTGCGCTGCTCACGACCGACAGCTACCGGATCGGCGCGCACGAGCAACTGCGCATCTTCGGCAAGATCCTGGGCGTGTCGGTGCATGCGGTGAAGGACGCCGCCGACCTGCAACTGGCACTGTCCGAACTGCGCAACAAACACATCGTGCTGATCGACACGATCGGCATGAGCCAGCGTGACCGCATGGTCTCCGACCAGATCGCGATGCTGTGCGGCGCGGGCCATCCGGTGCAGCGCATCCTGCTGCTCAACGCGACGAGCCACGGCGATACGTTGAACGAAGTCGTGCAGGCCTACAAGAGCGCGCCGGACCAGCCGCCGCTCGCGGGCTGCATCCTGACCAAACTCGACGAAGCCACCAATCTCGGCGGCGTGCTCGACACGGTGATCCGCTACAAGCTGCCGGTGCATTACGTCTCGACCGGCCAGAAAGTGCCGGAGAACCTGTACGTCGCGAGCAAGCGTTTTCTCATCAAGAGCGCGTTCTGCATTCCGCGCGACGGTTCGCCGTTCGTGCCGAGCGACGACGAAGTGCCCGCGCTGCTCTCCGCGCTGTCCGCGCGTGCGTCGACCGACATGCATGGGGTGCACTTTGGATAAGTTCGTGCTCGACCAGGCAGAAGGTCTGCGACGGCTCCTCACGCGAGCCGGCTCGCGGGTGGTGGCGGTCGTGGGCGGCCCGGCGGGAATCGGCTGCACGTCGACGGTGGTGAACCTCGGCGCGGCGCTGTCGGTGCATGGCAAGGACGTGCTCGTGATCGACGAGCACCGCAATTCGGCTTCGGCCAGTCGGCTCGCCGGCATCGAAGATGCGGGCGCGGCCGCTGCCGTGATGACCGGCCGCAGCACGCTCGCGGAAGCTGCCGGGCGCACGCCGTTCGGTTTCTCGCTGCTCGCGGCGCCGCGTGACGAACGCATCAGCCACGATGCCGCGCAATGCCGCGCGTTGCTGGACGGTCCGGCGGACATCGTGCTGATCGACGCGCAGATGGACCGGTATGGCGCGCTCTCGTCGCTCGCGGCGCAGGCGCATGACTTTCTCGTTGTGACGCGGGTGGCCGCGTCGGCGATCACCGAGGCGTATGCGTGCATGAAGCGTCTGCACTACGCCCATGCGATCGGCCAGTTCCGCGTGCTGATCAATCACGTGCAGAACCCGGCCGATGCGGCGGTCGCGTTCGACAACCTGTCGGGCGTCGCCAGCCGGTATCTGGCTGTGTCGCTGGTGCAGGCGGGATATGTGTCCGAGGATGCGCGCGTCGCTCGGGCAAAGGAACTCTCACGCTGCGCAGTCGAAGCGTTCCCGGCCACGGCCGCGGCACGCGACTACCGCGCGATTGCGGCGGAGCTCCTCCACTGGCCGATGCGCCCCGCGCCGTATGCGCGTGCGGTGAACGGCCAGGCGGACGCGCGAATTCCGGTTGGCGACTCTGAGCAGGGCGGGCGGGAGACGGCGCATCGTGCGACCGCGCTTCACGAACTGGCCATGAGCAGTACGGCGTCGATGTGATCAAGATAGGTGACCAAGATGTATAACGCCCAAGGCAAACTCTCACAGTCCGAAACGCTGACGAAATATGCACCGCTCGTTCGCCGGCTGGGGCTTCAACTCGTCGCCAAGATGCCGGCGAGCGTCGATCTCGACGATCTCATCCAGGCCGGCATGATCGGCTTGTTGGATGCGGCCGGCCGCTACAAGGAAGATCAGGGCGCGCAGTTCGAAACGTATGCGAGCCAGCGGATTCGCGGCGCCATGCTCGACGAGCTGCGCGCCAACGACTGGCTGCCGCGCAGCATGCGAAAGACGTCGCGCGAGGTGGAATCGGCGGTGCACAAGGTCGAGCAGAACCTCGGCCGTTCTGCGAGCGAGACGGAGATTGCCGAGCACATGAAGATGCCGCTCGACGAGTACCAGTCGATGCTCCAGGATCTGCACGGCGCGCAGTTGATCTATTACGAAGACTTCGACCGTTCCGCCGATGACGAGCCGTTCCTCGACCGCTACTGCGTCGACCGTTCGGATCCGCTGTCCGCGCTGATGGACGACAGCCTGCGCGGCGCGCTGATCGAAGCCATCGACCGGCTGCCGGAACGCGAGAAGCTGCTGATGAGCCTGTACTACGAGCGCGGCCTGAACCTGCGCGAGATCGGCGCGGTGATGGAAGTGAGCGAGTCGCGCGTGTGCCAGCTGCACAGCCAGGCCGTGGCGCGTCTGCGCACGAAGCTGCGCGAGCAGGCCTGGACCGGCGCCGAGGCGTGATGCTCGACGTTTGATGCTTGACGTTCGACACCGATGGCCCGCAGCGATGCGGGCCATTTTTCTAGCTGGTTTCGAAGTCGTGGGTTTCGGCGAACACGGTCTTGCCGGCGCCCAGACTCTTCGCGCGATACATCGCGCGGTCGGCGGCGCGCAGCACGGTATTCATGTCGGACTGGCGCGCGATCGTCGCGCCGGACAGCAGGCAGGCGCCGATGCTCGCCGATACCGATACCGTCCGTTCCTGCACCGACGTGATGGCGGCTAGCGCCGAATGGATGCTGTCGGCCACGGCGAGCACTGCCGACCGGTCGCGCATCTGGTGGGCGAGCACCACGAATTCGTCGCCGCCGAGCCGGGCGATGGTGTCGGTCCTGCGCAGGCGCGTCTCGAGCTGATGCGCGAACGATTGCAGCAGCACGTCGCCGACAGCGTGCCCGTAGGTGTCGTTCACTTCCTTGAAACCGTCCAGGTCGATCAGCAGCAGGGCCGTCGCGTCATCGCCGTCATGGCCGGCGGGTGGCGCGGTCATCGCCCGGTTGACGATCTTCTCCAGCGCATAGCGATTCGACAAGCCCGTGAGCGGATCGGTGGATGCCTGGCGCGCGAGATCCAGATTGAGCTTGCCCAGCCGGTCGACCAGCACGCTCAGATACACCGATGCCCCCAGCACGCTCAATCCCAGGCCGATCGCGACCGGCAGGTTGGCATGCCACCACGGTTGTACGAGACCGAGCGCGATCACCACGATGAGCGCCGTCGCACAGGACACCGCGAGCGTGCGCTTGCCATACCGGCATCCCGAACCGATCAGGAACCAGAACATCACCCAGATGAGCGGCAGCGCGCTGGCGCCGCCGGCCGCGAGCGCGAGTCCGAGCAAGGCTTGATCGGCGATGGTCGTAAGCGTGAGGCGCGTCAAGGACATGGCGCTCGCACGGCTCACGACGAACAGCGTCAGGGCACCGTAGGACACATAGAGGGCGACGAGCCGCACGACCATCGAGGCATCGTGTGACGGGCGCCACCACTCGAACAGGCCATACGCGAGCAGCACCGCAGCGCCCATCCAGACCCGAAGCGTGGCCTGCTCCCGTTCGGGACTCCGGTGCCCGGACCCGATAAAAGCCTGGATCCGGCGTGCCGGTTGATGCGCCTGCTCCATATGAACCCCTGGATGGTGATTTCTTGCTGTTATGGTGTGTTGCTGTCTCGTATGTGCGGCCCCGTCGCGGGAGGCGGTGTGAAAGCGTTGCATCGGGTTGCACCGTCGCGCGACCCGCTATTCTGCTACTTTTTGCGATTTCGCTGCAGGTTGGGTTGGGGCGAACGCGGTCTTGCGAATCTTCCCTGTCTTCCTGCTTACGGCTGATGACAATGCACAACAACGCTTCTTCCCTGCAAGGCGAATGGCTGGCGGTCTGCAACAGTGAAGACGTGCCGGAGGGCAAGGCGCGAGGATTCCTCGTCGCGGATGAGCGCATCGTCGTGTGGCGGGACAGTCTCGGTGCAGCGCATGTGTGGCGCGACTACTGTCCGCATCGCGGGGCGCAACTGTCGCTCGGCTCGGTAACGCGCGACTGGATCACGTGTCCGTATCACGGCTGGCGATATGACATCGAGGGGCAGTGTCTGCATATCCCGTCGAATCCCGCACTGCGTCCGCCGAAACGAGCCTGTGCGACGACCTTCGTCAGCGAGGAGCAATACGGCGTTGTCTGGATGTGTTTCGGCGCGCCTGCGTATGCGCTCGATTTTTATCCGGAAGCCAACGTTCCTGGCGGGCGCCGCATCAATCTCGCGCCGCAGACGGTGAGGTCATCGGCACCGAGGGTGGTCGAGAATTTTCTCGACATGGCCCATTTCTCTTTCGTGCATGCGGGGATTCTGGGCGAGCAGGCGCATACCGAGGTGCCCGATTACGAAGTCGTTCCAGTCGATGGCGGTCTCGAAGCGCGGCAGTGCCGTTACTGGCAACCGGCCGGCATGCCGGGGCAGGGCGGCGGCGCGATCATCGACTATGTGTATCGCGTCAGGCGGCCGTTGATCGCGAGTCTCACGAAGATGGCAACGGGCGGGCAGGGTGCGCTGCACATCATGCTGGTGGCGTCGCCGGTGTCGGAGACGGAAACGCGGGCGTGGCTCGTCTCCATTCATGAAGATGACGCGACGCACAGCGATCAGGAACTGGTGGACTTCAACATGGAGATCCTGATGCAGGACACGCCGATCGTCGAATCACAATGGCCGAAGTGCTTGCCGCTGGCGCTCGATGCGGAACTGCATCAGAGGTGCGACCGGATGTCGGTGGCTTACCGTCGATGGCTGGCGGAGTTGCAGTTTGGGTGGGGGACGACGGGTGGGGTGTAGCGGCTGCGCTGGGGAACGACAGCGACTTGGTGCGCCCGGCTGGGATCGAACCAGCAACCCCTGCCTTCGGAGGGCAGTACTCTATCCATTGAGCTACGGGCGCATCGGCGGTGGGCTGTTGAACAAGGCAAGCGGCCCAAAGAAAGCCGGCAGCCAGGCCCACGCGAATCCGAGAGGATACCTGTTTTCCCTGACCCCGTCCATCGCGCGGCGCTGCAAACTCGATGCCTACTTGTTCGGCCAAGGTTCGGCCGAGGTTCGGCCAAGCATCACACGATTCGGGTAAACGCCCGTCCGGTCACGCTGCCGCCCTGTGCCGCCGCTCGAACGTTCCGTCTATAATCGACCGAGCCTTTCCCCACGGCTTGTCTCGGCGCAAGGTCTGAGCGCCCAGGCAATGCATGCGGTAGCTGTCACGCTGTCACTGAACCGACTCACACCAAAAAACGGGAGACGAGACAAGCATGAGCGAAGCACCCCACGGAGCCCCGATCAAGACGCCCGGTCAACTCATCGTCGCGATCATTGCGGGATTCGCCATTCCCGTCGCCATCATCATTCTGCTCGCCGTCTATGTGAACAACTCGACGCGCACCGGCGCAGGCACCGATATCGAAGCCTCGGTGAACGAGCGCATCGCGCCCGCCGCCCAGGTTGATGTCCGCGACGCCAACGCCCCGCGCGTCTACAAAACCGGCGAGGAAGTCTTCAAGGCTGTCTGCTCCGCCTGTCATGCCGCCGGCACCGCCGGCGCGCCCAAGTTCGGCGATGCCGGCGCGTGGGCGCCGCGCATCAGCGAAGGCTACGACACACTGCTGCACAACGCGCTCAATGGCAAGGGCGCGATGCCCGCACGCGGCGGCACGAATCCCGACGACTACAGCGACTTCGAAATCGCGCGCGCGGTCGTGTACATGGCTAACGACGGCGGCGCCAAGTTCGCGGAACCCGCGCAACCGGCGCCGGGCGCGGCTGCGAACGCAGCCAGCGCACCGGGCGCAGCCGCACCGGCAGGCGCGAGTTCCAACGAGAACGCACAGGCCGCGGCCGCCGTCGCTGCGCTGGCATCGGTGCCGCAGGCCGCACCGGCTCCGGCCGCCGGCGCCCAAAGTGCCGACGCCGCGCAAGCCGGCAAGGCGCTCTACGAGCAGGTCTGCCAGGCGTGTCACGCGGCGGGCGTACTCGGCGCACCGAAGTTCGGCGACAAGGCCGCATGGGCGCCGCGCCTGAAAGAGCCGATGGACACCGTCTACAACTATGCGCTGCACGGCAAGGGCGCGATGCCGCCGAAGGGCGGATCGAACGCGCCGGACGCCGACGTCAAGGCCGCCGTCGATTACATGGTGAACGCGTCGAAGTAAGGCCACGCCTCAAGAAAAAACCCCTGCGCACGCGAGTGTCGCAGGGTTTTTTTTGAAAAGCTCAGCTCTTCTGCAGCATCGCCTTCAGCATCGCCATCCGGTCCTTCGGCGACAGCGGCGCTTCTTCGGCAGTCGGCGGCGGCGCGTCGTCGAGCAGCATCTCGGGAATGAAGCGCGACGGTTCGCACACCACCGTCTCGCGCGCCCGCTTGCGCTTCTTGCACCAGTTCAGATGCAGGCTGCGCTGCGCCCGCGTGATCGCGACGTACATCAAACGGCGTTCTTCCTCGATGCGCGCATCGTCGACCGGCGTATCTTCGTCCGAGGCGCCGCGATGCGGCATGATGCCCTCCTCGACGCCCACCAGGAACACGTGCGGATACTCCAGCCCCTTCGACGCATGCACCGTCGACAGGCGCACCGCATCCGGATCCTCTTCCTTGCCTTCGAGCATCGACATCAGCGCGACGGTCTGAATCAGTCCGAGCAGGTTCTTGCCTTCGTCGGCGAGACCGTCGGCGGTGTCGAAGCCAGTCTGCTCCGTGCCTGGCGCGGCCTCAGGCTTGGTGCCCTTGCGCTTCAGCCATTCGAGGAACTCGAGCACGTTCTGCCACTTCGACTGCGCCTGCCGCTCATCGTATGCATCGTAGAGATACGACTCGTAGTGAATGGCCTCCATCATGTCATCAAGGACTTCGCTGGCTGGATCGCGCGCGGCGCGATCGGACAGCCGGCGAATCCACTCGCAGAACGTGCGCAGCGGCTCGACCTGCCGCGCCGACAGACGCGCCTCGATGCCGCCCATGAACACCGCCTCGAACAGCGACACCTTCGCCGCGCCCGCGAACGCGCCCAGTGCTTCGAGCGTCGTGTTGCCGACACCCCGGCGCGGCGTCGTGATCGCGCGGATGAACGCGGGGTCGTCGTCCGGATTCGCGATCAGCCGCAGATACGCGATCAGGTCCTTGATCTCGGCCTTGTCGAAGAACGATTGTCCGCCCGACAGCACATAGGGAATGCGCTCGCGCCGCAACACCTGTTCGAAGATGCGCGCCTGGAAGTTGCCGCGATAGAGAATCGCGTAGTCGCGGAACTGCGTGCGCCGTTCGAACTTGTGTGCCGAGAGCCGGAACACCACGGATTCCGCTTCGTGTTCTTCGTCGTTGCAGCCGGTGACGGTGATCGTGTCGCCCATGCCGTGCTCGGACCACAACTTCTTCTCGAACAGTTTCGGATTGTTCGCAATGACGTTGTTCGCCGCCGTCAGGATGCGCACCGTCGAGCGATAGTTCTGCTCCAGCTTGACGACATGCAGCTTCGGAAAGTCCTTGCCGAGCTGCGCGAGATTCTCGATGGTCGCGCCGCGCCAGCCGTAAATGGCCTGATCGTCGTCGCCCACGGCCGTGAACGCGGCGCGCGGTCCGGCCAGCTGCTTCACCAGTTCGTACTGGCAGGTGTTGGTGTCCTGATACTCGTCGATCAGCAGGTAACGCAGGCGGTTCTGCCATTTGTCGCGCACCGCCTCGTTCTGTGCGAAGAGTTGCGCCGGACGCAGGATCAGATCGTCGAAATCGAGCGCCTGGTAAGCGTGCAGCGTGGCCGCGTAGCTGCGATACACAATGGCCGCCTGATGTTCGTCCTCGTTCCCGGCGAGCACGGCTGCCTGATCGGGCGACACCATCGCGTTCTTCCACAGCGAGATGATCGACTGGATCTTGCGGATCAGCCCCTTGTCCGTGGTGCCGAGCTGCTCCTGAACCATGCCGAAGCAATCGTCGGAATCCATGATCGAGAACTGCGGCTTCAAGCCGACGTGCTCCGCCTCTTGCCGCATGATCTGCACGCCGAGCGAGTGAAACGTGCAGATGGTCAACTGATTGACCGGAATCCGGCGGCCTTCCTTGCCCGGTGCGGTCAGCGTCTTGCCTTCAAGCAGCTTGGCGGTCCGATCGCGCATTTCGAGCGCGGCCTTGTTCGTGAACGTCAGCGCGGCGATGTGCCTCGGCTCGAAGCCGCGGCCCTCGATCAGATGCGCAATCTTCTGCGTGATCACGCGTGTCTTGCCGCTGCCCGCGCCGGCGAGCACGAGACAGGGACCATCGAGATAGCGCACGGCTTCGTTTTGCGCGGCGTTCAGACCTGCGGACATCGTTCTGGGCTTTGGATTCTGAGGCGCGCGGCATGCAGCCGGCGCATGAAGGAGTGCGCGATGTTAACACGATGGAAAGCACCCGGTTCCGGCCCTGCTTCCCGTCAACGGGCGTGAAGCACGGGCTGCGGGCGTGCCACAATATCAAACCGCTTTCCACGACAGGATGCCCGCATGAGTTCAGCACTGAAAGTCGGCGTAATGGGCTATGGCCTCGCCGGCGCGACGTTTCACGCGCCCGTCATCGAGCATTGCGGCCGCGCCGAAGTGACGGCCATCGCGACCAGCCAGGCCGAGCGCGCGCAGGCCGACTATCCCGACGCGCAGATCGTGGCGGACTTCGACGCGCTGCTGGCCGTTCCGGAGCTCGAGTGCGTCGTCATCGCGACGCCGAACGACACGCACTTCGACCTCGCGCAGCGCGCGCTGTCGGCGGGCAAGCATGTGGTCGTCGACAAACCCGTCACGCTCAGCGCCGCCGATGCCCGCACGCTCGCCGATCTCGCCCGGCAGAAAGGGCTGCTGTTCGCGCCGTTCCACAATCGCCGCTGGGATGGCGATTTCATGACGTTGCGCGGCTTGATCGAGAGCGGGCGGCTCGGGCGCATCGCGCACTATGAATCGCACTTCGACCGTTTCCGCCCCAAGGTTCCGCAACGCTGGCGCGAGGAGGCGACGCGCGGCGGCGGTCTGCTGTTCGATCTGGGGCCGCATTTGATCGACCAGGCGCTGACCTTGTTCGGCGCGCCGGAGACGGTGACGGCGTTCGTCAAGACGCATCGCGATCATGCGCACGCACCGGATTACGTGCATCTCGTGCTCGGCTACGACGACAAGCAAGTCATCCTGCACGCAAGCGCGCTGGCGGCGCTGGAACCGCCGCGTTTTGCGGTTCACGGCACGCGGGGCAGCTACGTGAAGAACGGGCTCGACACGCAGGAAGATCAGTTGCGCGCAGGCATGCGGCCGGGCAATCCGGAGTTCGGCAAGAATCCGCCGGGCCTGCTGCGCGAAGTGGACGGCGATCACGATCTGCGCCATGAATTCGCGACGAAGGATGGCGCGTACATCGAGTTTTACCGGGCGCTGGCGGCGTCGATCCAGGATGGCAAGCCGTTCCCCGTTTCGCCGCAGGACGCGGTGGATACGATGACGATCATCGAGATGGCGATGCAGAGCGATCGCGAAGGGCGGAGCGTGGCGTTCGCGAGGGCGTGAAAGCGTGTATGAGCGGAAGGCGTGAATGCGGGCGGATTGCTGCTCCATTCACGCCTTCTGTGTCTTCCGGCAGGCGTTATTTCTGATTTTTTTCGAGGCGGTGGTTTGCTTCGATTGCGCTGCTAGTATCAGCACAGATCGTGAATCGGAAATCCGGAGCAGCCGCCCTTGAACCTTCCAAAACTCGCCACGTTGGAATGGCTCAGCGAAGTAATCGACATGACGATCACTTCGCGTGGCAATGAATTTCGGATAAGGCGTATCGAGCGGGACGCGCAGGCGCTTCTCGAAAGAGGCGCGCAACAGCCGGAAATGTGCTGGTTGATCCTTGCCTTTACCGCGTTTCTGCGCGGCGACCGAAGCCAATGCATTCGGTGTATCGAAGCCGCTCATGCGCTCGCGAAACACGATGTGATGATTCTGAGCAATGCAGCTTCGCTCTTGAACAACGTCGGCATGCCGCGCCTTGCTGTCGACTATGCGCGCCGGGTGGTCTTGAACGCAGGCGACGACGCTCGGTTCAAGGTGAATGCTGCGCGCGTGCTTTTTGGAGCGCTGCATTTCGAAGACGCGGCACGAATCGTTCATGCTCAGGAAAATCACAGCGCACTAACGGAAGTGGACGCGTTTTTTGTATCCACCGAGGGGATTCTCGGCAACCTTCAACGCAGTGCGATTGGCGTCGAGTTACGTCTGGCTCTGCTGGAATCATCCATCGCGGCCATTTGCGAGGAAGACTGTGTCATAAGACAAACCACCGTCGTGGTTTATCCCGACCACTCCATGCGATACGAGCTCTTCGTCGATCAATCCGCGAGCCGTTGCGCCAACGTGAATTTCGCGATAGCCGACACGCTCACCGAACGCTTCGACAATGCTCATCCCGAAGCCATCACGTTTGCGTGTCGTCCCTTTACTTCGTATATACCGGCGGGCGTGTCCATCGAGGTAGAACGGTGAGTATCGAAGTCGATGATTTATTGAAGTTGGCGGAACATCTGTCGGCGGGCAGTCAACAATGTGAATGGCGCGCGGGTGCCTCGCGCGCCTATTACGCCGCCTACCACAAGGCGCTCATCGTGGCGGATCAGTGCTTGCCCTCCAATCCGCAGGTTTGTGGCGAGCACGTCAGGCTCACCGAGCGGCTCAAGGCGGGAGGCATGAAGGGACGATCGCTGGCCTATTCACTAATTGAGCTCAAGCGCGTGAGGACAGACGCCGACTATCGCCTCGCCGAACCGTTCACGCAGTGTCAGGCCACGGATCTGCTGGCGAATTGCCGTGCGTTTGTCCCTCGGGCGGATGCTTTCCGGGCGCACGTCGAACGCGCTCAGGCCGCCGTTTCCTGACCGGCACCTGCGCCTGCCGCAGTCCCCCGGCCGCGCGCCATCCTGATGCGCCCCCAACTGTCCGTCCCCGCCCATTCCGCCCCCGGATCAGTTTGACAACCCCAATTCGGTCGCGTAAATTCTGCCGCACGCGTCGGGAGAGCGCGTGGCCGCTGTTCAAGCAGTGTCGCCGCGCCGCCGAAGGGGCATACCCGCAAACTCTCAGGCAAAAGGACCGACGGCGTCGAGGAATCATTTCCTCGCACTCTGGAGAGCGGCAGCGGCTTCTGTCACGAAGCCAGTTGCCCACCGAAGGGGCGCGCGATGAACCGCAGCACGACCGTGCACGGTTCGCGCAATCTCTCAGGTACCGAGGACAGAGGGGTCACGCATCGCAATCGTCGCGGCATAAGCCTTGCGCGCTGTTCGACAGCACGAAAGGCTCATCCGGCAGGCGAAAAGTGCGCTGCGTGGCCTTTTTGTTTCGCGAACCGAGGCCCCGATGACCGACCTTCAACACACGCCCCTGCACGCCGCCCATCTTGCGCTGAACGCGCGCATGGTCGATTTCGGCGGCTGGGACATGCCCGTCAACTACGGTTCGCAGATCGACGAGCATCGCGCCATCCGCACCGACGCCGGCATGTTCGACGTCTCCCATATGCGCGTCGTCGATTTCGAGGGCGAAGCCGTTCGCGATTTCTTCAAGTACGCCCTCGCGAACAACGTCGACAAACTCACGACGCCCGGCCGCGCACTCTATTCGTGCCTGCTGAACGGCAACGGCGGCGTCATCGACGACCTGATCGTCTATTACTTCTCCGAGACGAGCTTTCGCGTCGTCGTGAACGCGAGCACTGCCGAGAAGGACATCGCCTGGTTCGGCCAGTTGAATGCCGAAGGCGAGTTCAACCTCTCCATCACGCCGCGCCGCGATCTGGCGATCATCGCCGTGCAAGGTCCGAACGCCCGCGAAAAAGTCTGGCACGTGCTGCCCGACACCCGCACTCAAACCGAATCGATCAAGCCGTTCAACGCGGTCCGCTTTCCGTCGACGGCATTCGGCGAACTCATGCTCGCGCGGACCGGCTATACCGGTGAAGACGGTTTTGAAATCGTCGTGCCCGCGACGCACGTCGAAGCGCTGTGGAACGCGCTGCGCGACGCCGGCGTGAAGCCCGCCGGACTCGGCGCGCGCGACACGCTGCGCCTGGAAGCCGGCATGAATCTGTACGGCCAGGACATGGATGACACCGTCTCGCCACTCGATGCCGGCCTTGCATGGACGGTCGATCTGAAAAGCGAACGCGACTTCGTCGGCCGCAGCGCGCTGGAAGCAAATGGCGCGCAGGCGAACTTCGTCGGACTGGTGCTGATGAAGGAAAACGGCCGCGCGGCTGGCGTGCTGCGCGCCCATCAGAAAGTGCTGTCGCAGCACGGCGAAGGCGAGATCACGAGCGGCACGTTTTCGCCGTCGATGCAGGAGTCGATCGCGTTCGCGCGCGTGCCCGCCGCTGTTGCCGTTGGCGACATGGTGCAGGTCGTGATCCGTGACAAGCAAGTCCCGGCGCGCGTGGTAAAACTTCCGTTCGTGCGCAACGGCAAGGTCCTCGTGGATCTGTCCTGAGGCAAGTTCAAGCCGCTGCGCCCGTTTCCTCCGATCAAGAACCTCACGAACGCATCACGCAAGGAGCATCCAATGAGCATCCCGGCCGATCTGAAATACACCGAATCGCACGAATGGGTCCGCACCGAGTCCGACGGCACCTTGACCGTCGGCATCACCGATCACGCGCAGGAAGCGCTCGGCGACATCGTGTTCGTCGAACTGCCGGCAGCCGGCAAGAGCGTCGCGGCGGGCGATGCCATCGCGGTCATCGAATCGGTGAAGGCCGCCTCCGACATCTACGCGCCGGTGTCCGGCGAGATCGTCGCCTCGAACGACGCGCTGGCTGCCGCGCCGGACCAGGTCAATGGCGCGCCGTACGAAAGCTGGCTCTTCAAGATCAAGCCGTCGAGCAATGACGGTCTCGACAAGCTGCTCGACGCCGCAGGCTACGGCACGTCGATCGGCGAATAACTTTCTTTATTGGACGAAGGCGGTTTTCCCCGAGGAAAGCCGCTTCTCGCAGGAATTCTCATGAAGCTCGAACACCCGGATCGCCTGATGAACCGCACCTCCCTGTCACTCGCCGCGCTCGAACGCCACGACGCGTTCGCGGAACGGCACATCGGCCCCGATGAAGCAGATCAGCGCGCGATGCTCGACGCGCTCGGCTTCGCCTCGCGCGCGGCCTTCATCGACGCGGTGATTCCTGAATCGATCCGCCGCAAGGAAACGTTGCCGCTCGGCGCGTTTACGCAGCCGAAGAGCGAGGCGGAAGCGCTCGCGTCGCTGCGCAAGCTGGCGGACGAGAACCTGGTGTTCCGGACTTACATTGGTCAGGGTTACTACGGCACGCACACGCCGGCCGTGATCCTGCGCAACGTGCTCGAAAATCCGGCGTGGTACACGGCCTATACGCCGTATCAGCCGGAAATCTCGCAAGGGCGTCTCGAGGCGCTGCTTAACTTCCAGCAGATGGTGATGGACCTGACCGGCCTCGCAATGGCGAACGCCTCGCTGCTCGACGAAGCCACCGCCGCCGCCGAAGCCATGACGCTGCTGCAACGCGTGGGCAAGCCGAAGTCGAACGTGTTCTATGTCGCCGACGACGTGCTGCCGCAGACCATCGAAGTGGTGAAGACGCGTGCGAAGCCGGCGGGCATCGAAGTGAAGGTCGGTCCTGCGGCGGAGGCCGCGAGTGCAAATGCCTTCGGCGTGCTGCTCCAGTATCCCGGCGCGAACGGCGACGTGCACGACTACCGCGCGCTCGCCGCAGCGATTCACGCCGCAGGCGGTCACGTGATCGCGGCGGCGGATCTGCTCGCGCTGACGCTCATCACGCCGCCCGGCGAGTGGGGCGCGGATGTGGCCATCGGCAATACGCAGCGCTTTGGTGTACCGGTCGGCTTCGGCGGTCCGCATGCGGCCTTCATGGCGGTACGCGACGAATTCAAGCGCCAGATGCCGGGCCGTCTCGTCGGCGTGACCGTCGACGCGCAGGGCAACTCCGCGCTGCGTCTCGCGTTGCAGACGCGCGAACAGCATATCCGCCGCGAGAAAGCGACCTCGAATGTCTGCACGGCGCAGGCGCTGCTCGCGATCATGGCGAGCATGTACGCGGTCTATCACGGTCCGCAGGGTCTCCGGACGATCGCGCAACGGGTGAACCGGGTCGCGGCCATTCTTGCGGGCGGTCTGCGCAAGCTGGGTTACACGCTGGCCAATGAAAGCTTCTTCGACACCCTGACGATCGAAAGCGGCGCCAGCACGACCGCGCTGCATCAGGCCGCTTACGCCGCGCACGTCAATCTGCGCCGCGTGAGCGCGACGCGCGTGGGCGTGTCGCTCGACGAAACCACGACGCGCGACGATCTCCTGAAGCTGTTCGCGTTGTTTGCGGAAGTCGCTGGCAAGACCGAAACGTTCGACATCGACGCGCTCGACGAAGCCGCCTCCGTTTCGCTGCCGGCCGAACTGCAGCGCACGAGCGATTATCTGACGCATCCGGTCTTCAACCGTCACCATTCCGAGCATGAAATGCTGCGCTATCTGCGCGGCCTGGCGGACAAGGATCTCGCGCTCGACCGCACAATGATTCCGCTCGGCTCCTGCACGATGAAGCTCAATGCCACCTCGGAAATGCTGCCGGTCACGTGGCCCGAGTTCGCGCAGATTCATCCGTTCGCCCCCGCCGAACAGACGGTGGGTTATCGCACGATGATCGATCAGCTGGAACAGATGCTGGTCGCATGCACCGGCTATGCGGCGGTCTCGTTGCAGCCGAACGCCGGCTCGCAGGGCGAGTACGCCGGCCTGTTGATCATTCATGCGTATCACGAGTCGCGCGGCGAAGGCCATCGCAATGTGTGCCTGATTCCGGCATCGGCGCACGGCACGAATCCGGCGTCGGCGCAAATGGCGGGCATGCAGGTCGTCGTGGTGGCGTGCGATGTCAACGGCAACGTCGATATCGACGATCTGAAGGCGAAGGCCGAGAAGCATTCGTCGAATCTCGCGGCGATCATGATCACGTATCCGTCGACCCACGGCGTGTTCGAGCGCAACGTGCGGGAAATCTGCGAGATCGTGCACGCGCACGGTGGCCAGGTGTATGTCGACGGCGCCAACATGAACGCGATGGTCGGCCTGTGCGCGCCCGGCCAGTTCGGCGGCGATGTCTCGCACCTGAATCTGCACAAGACCTTCTGCATTCCGCACGGCGGCGGCGGACCGGGCGTGGGTCCGGTCGCGGTCGGCGCGCATCTGGCGAAG
The DNA here is from genome assembly GCF_031451175.1 of Caballeronia sp. LZ035. Classification (NCBI taxonomy): domain Bacteria; kingdom Pseudomonadati; phylum Pseudomonadota; class Betaproteobacteria; order Burkholderiales; family Burkholderiaceae; genus Caballeronia; species Caballeronia sp. LZ035. The sequence goes on along the minus strand of NZ_JARUXS010000001.1, from coordinate 140,994 downwards.
TTCCTGCCGAACCAGGTCTCGACCGGCTACACGCGCGACGAAGCGGGCATCGGCGCGGTGTCGTCGGCGCCGTACGGCTCGGCCGCCATCCTGCCGATTTCCTGGATGTACATCGCGATGATGGGCGCGCAAGGCCTGACGGCCGCCACCGAAAGCGCGATTCTCGCAGCCAACTACGTCGCGAAGCGCCTCGCGCCGCACTATCCGGTGCTGTACAGCGGCGCGGGCGGGCTCGTCGCGCACGAGTGCATTCTCGACGTGCGTCCGATCAAGGAATCCAGCGGCATCTCGGTGGAAGACGTGGCCAAGCGCCTGATCGACTACGGTTTCCACGCGCCGACCATGAGCTTCCCGGTGCCCGGCACGCTGATGGTGGAGCCGACCGAGTCCGAATCGAAGGAAGAGCTCGACCGCTTCATCGACGCGATGATCGCGATTCGTGAAGAAATTCGCGCCGTCGAGGAAGGTCGCGCCGATCGCGACGACAACGTGCTGAAACACGCGCCGCACACCGCGGCAGTCGTCACGGCCGACGCGTGGGACCACAAGTACACGCGCGAGTCGGCAGCGTATCCGCTCAAGTCGCTGGTTACGCGCAAGTACTGGTCGCCGGTGGGCCGCGCGGACAACGCGTATGGCGATCGCAACCTGATGTGTTCGTGCGTGCCGATTTCGGAATACGCTGAATGAGTACGGCGTAGAGCCGGCGAGCCGCCCGAATTGGTCAAGCATTGTCGGGCGGTTTTGCGGTGCGCGTCAGAACGGCTAACATCACACCCCGGACCCAAGCCAATCGAGGAGTACGCATGGCGCCGAAGGTGCGAGAAGTGAACGAAGGCCGTTTCCGGCCACGCGAACGGCTGGCCGTGCTGTGCGCGCTGACGCTGGCCGCGCCGGCTGCGCATGCGGCGATGAACTTCTGCGCCGCGCCCGCGATGCAGACGAGCGAGCGCACTAATGCCGATCCCGGCGTGCGGGCGCTCGTGAAGATGGTTCAGTCTCACGTCAATGACCAGCCGAAGGCACGCGCGACGCTGCACACCGAGGGCACGCTGCCGCACGAAGGCATTCGCGACGAGAGTATCGAGGCGGAAAAGGACTTGAGCCTGATGCGCGACGCGGCGCTTGCCTGGCGCGCTACCGGCGACGAGCGCTACCTGCGTCTGGTGGACCGTTTCCTGTTCGCGTGGACCACCACGTATCAGCCGAGCTTCAACCCGATCGACGAGACTCACTTCGAGTCGCTGATTCTCGCCTACGACCTCACGGCGAGCGCGCTGCCGGTCAAGACGCGCAACGCCGCGAACGCTTTTATCACGAAGCTCGTGACCGGTTACGTCAACGATATCGACAAGCAGCCGCGTCCGCTCACCGGCACGTATCGCAACAACTGGCAGAGTCATCGGGTGAAGCTGGTGGCGATGGGCGCGTTCACCATCGACGACCGCAATCTCATCAACGCGGCGCAGCGCTTGTTCGTCGAGCATATTGGCGACAACATCGCGCCGGATGGCTCGACGGTCGATTTCGCCGAACGCGACGCGCTTCACTACGTGACCTACGACCTTCAGCCGCTCGTCACGGCGGCGCTGGCCGCGCGGCGCCACAACCGCAACTGGCTGCCGGAACGCGCGCAGTCGGGCGCGACGCTCGCCGGCGCGCTCAACTGGCTCACGCCGTATGCGCTCGGCACGAAGACGCACGAGGAATTCGTGCGTTCGACCGTCCCATTCGACGCCAAGCGTCGCGAGGCCGGCTTGCCGGGTTTCTCGGGTGCATGGGATCCGAAGAACGCGGCAGAACTCTTTCATCTGGCGGCGCGTCTCGACGGCCGCTATGCGCCGGTGGCGCTGCGGCTCGCGCCGACGCCGCCCGCGTGGCTCGCGGTGTGTCTGCCGCTGCCGGCGCGCTAACTCTTACCCGCAGGAGCAGTCATGGCAGTCAGCGTATTCGACCTCTTCAAGATCGGCATCGGACCGTCGAGCTCGCACACGGTTGGTCCGATGCGCGCGGCCTTGTTGTTCGCCCAGGGGCTCGAGCGCGACGCCTTGCTGGACGCGGTGGCGTCGGTGAAATGCGAGCTGTATGGCTCGCTCGGTGCGACCGGCAAAGGCCATGGCACCGATCGCGGCGTGATGCTCGGCCTGATGGGCGACGCACCCGATACCGTCGACGCCGGCACGATCTCGGGGCGTCTCGACCAGGTGCGCGCATCGAAGACGCTGGCGCTGCTCGGACATCACGAGCTGCCCTTCACGATCAGGGAGAACATCGCGTTCTACCGTCAGGCGCTGCCCGAGCATCCGAACGGCATGAAGCTGTACGCCTTCGATGCAAGCGGCGCGTTGCTGCGCGAGGCGACCTATCTGTCGGTGGGCGGCGGTTTCGTGGTGACGGCGGGCGCGGCGAACACGGCGGTGCTGACGGCGCACGAGCAATTGCCGTTTCCCTTTCATACCGGCGACGAACTATTGCAGATGTGCGTCGCGTCGGGCCATTCCATTGCCCGGCTGATGTGGGAGAACGAGCGCGTCTGGCGCAGTGAGGACGAGATCCGCACGGGCCTGTTGCGCATCTGGGACGTGATGCAGGATTGCGTCGCGCGGGGCTGCGGCATCGGCAATCCGGAGGCGGAGGGGCATCTGCCCGGCCCGTTCCAGGTGAAGCGCCGCGCGCCGCAGCTGTACAAGGCGCTGGCGAGCAAGCCGGAGCTGGCGCTGCGCGATCCGTTGTCGATGATCGACTGGATCAACCTCTACGCGATCGCGGTGAACGAGGAGAACGCGATAGGCGGGCGCGTCGTGACTGCGCCGACCAATGGCGCGGCCGGCATCATCCCCGCCGTGCTCCACTATTACGATCGCTTCGTGCCGGGCTCGAACCCGCAGGGCATCATCGACTTCCTGTTGACGGCCGGGGCGATCGGCATCCTGTACAAGATGAACGCGTCGATCTCGGGCGCGGAAGTGGGCTGCCAGGGCGAAGTGGGCGTGGCGTGCTCGATGGCCGCGGGCGGTCTGGCGGCCGTGCTCGGCGGCACGCCCGCGCAGGTGGAGAACGCGGCGGAAATCGGCATGGAGCACAACCTCGGGCTCACCTGCGACCCGGTGGGCGGGATGGTGCAGATTCCGTGCATCGAACGCAATGCGATGGGCTCGGTGAAGGCCGTCAACGCGGCGCGCATGGCGATGCGCGGCGACGGTTCGCATTATGTCTCGCTCGATTCGGTTATCAAAACCATGCGCGAAACCGGCGCGGACATGAAGACCAAGTACAAGGAAACGTCGCGCGGCGGGCTTGCAGTGAATATTGTCGAGTGTTGAGGTCCGGCGCAAGCTGGCCGTTCGGCGGATGTTCGAGTCCGCCTCATTTGCTTAGCATGGCGTCATAACTCGCATGCGGAGCAAACAATGCTTGACGTCACTCGTGGCAACATCGAAAACAAACTGTGCATTCTCAGCGTTCGCTATCAAGGCTATGACGCCATCTCGCATGAGATAGATCTGAATCAGCTGGGAGAATCGATTCAAGGCTTCGCGCGCGTCATTTCGCTGTGTGCGAGCGTGCTCACCACAGGTAGACTGCCCTTTCACTTCGATGCACTCGATGTCAGTGTCGTCTCGCTCCCCGTAGACGAGCATCATTGCTTCGAAGTCCTGGCAATGGTGAAGAGCATGGCAACGAGCAAGGAACTGTGGTCTGGTGCGTTTGGCGCAGTGCTTGCCGCCGTGATTCAGTACGTTCTATCCCGACGCGATCAAGGCAATATGAAATACCTGAACGAAGCATTGCAACGGTCGATGCAGAGCAACGAGCTCAACATGACCCGACTGGCCACCACGGTCGACAAGATGATGGCGTCCATCGACAAGCTCACCGACATCCTGCAACCTGCCGCGCGTCAGGCGCTGAGTCCCATCGAGCGCTCATGCGAGCGTATCGACCTCCACGTTGAGGGCGCGTGTTTCATGAGCCTGAATCGCACGCACAAGCGGTCTTTTGCCCACGCGGGACGCAAGCTCTCGGAGCATCTCGAGAATTATGTTGGCGTGATTTCGCAGTTCGACATGACCACTGGCGCATGCCGGGTCACGCTCGAAGGAAGTCGCGCGCGGATTCCCGCCATCGTGGTCGATCCCGCGTTCAACCGCCCGAAGAACCGCTATGTCGAGGCCATGGCCTCCAGCCACTCCATCTGCTTCCTCGCGAAAGCGGATCTGGATGACGAGGGCCATCCGCTCAGGCTGTATATCTCGGACACGTCGGCGCAGGAGCGCAGATTCACCGTCGTCTGATCACGCGCCGATCAGGTTGACCACCTTCACATTGCGCGTATCGGGCACTTCGGCATAGGACAGCACCTTCAATTGCGGCAGGCTGCGGCGCAGGAAACGCGCAAGCATCGCGCGCAGCGAATGCTGCACGAGCAGCACCGGCGGCAGTCCGAGGTTCTGCTGACGCATCATCGCGTTCTGTGTCGAGTTCATCAGCGTCTGGGCGAGCCCGGGTTCCAGTCCCGGATTCGGGCCGGTGGATAAAGCCTGCGACAACACACGCTCCAGCGTCGGATCGAGGCCCATCACCTGAAGGTCGTCGTTGCCGGGATACCATTGTTGCGAGATCGCGCGGCCCAGCGCGAGACGCACCGCAGCCGTCAGGTCGTGAGGGTCGGAAAGCTTTGGTGCGTGTTCCTGCAGCGCGTCGAGAATGGTGCGCATGTCGCGGATCGGCACGCTTTCGTCGAGCAGGTTCTGCAACACTTTTTGCAGCGTCGTCAGCGAGATCACCTTCGGCACGAGATCTTCCGTGAGCGACGGCGTGTCCTTGCCAATACGTTCCAGCAGCGCCTGCACTTCCTGGCGGCCGAGCAATTCGGCCGCGTGCGTCACCACCAGATGATTCAGGTGTGTCGCGACCACCGTGCTCGCGTCCACCACGGTGTAGCCATACACCTGGGCTTGCTCGCGCAGATTGGTATCGATCCACACCGCCGGCAGGCCGAACGCCGGATCCTGGGTCTGCGCGCCGGGCAGCGCTGCCGAAACCTGGCCGGGGTTGATCGCGAGCCACTGTCCCGGGAACGCCTCGCCCACGCCCACTTCCACGCCCTTCAGCGCGATGCGGTAACCGTTCGGGCGCAGTTCGAGGTTGTCGCGAATATGAATGACCGGCGGCAAAAAGCCGATTTCCTGCGCGAACTTCTTGCGGATGCCCTTGATGCGCTTGAGCAGTTCGCCATCGGCGTTCTTGTCGACGAGCGGAATCAGGCGATAGCCCACTTCCAGTCCAAGCGGATCGATGAGCGCGACATCTTCCCAACTGGCTTCCGCATTCTCGGCCGAAGTGGCCGCCGCGCTTGCCGCAAGCGGGGTGACATCCGTGACGGCGCTTTTCTTCTTCGCTTCGGCGCGCTTGTTCATCGAGCGCGCGGCATAGATCAGGCCGCCGCCGAGCAGCATGAACGCGAAGTGCGGCATGCCCGGAATCAGGCCCATGATGCCGATGATCACGCCCGTAATCATCAGCACGCGGGGATTCTGAAACAATTGGCCCGTCAACTGGGTACCGATGTCTTCCTCGGTCGCGACGCGCGACACGATGACGCCGGCCGCCGTCGAAATGATGAGCGACGGAATCTGCGCGACGAGGCCGTCGCCGATGGTCAGCAGTGTGTAGTTGGTCGCTGCGTGACCGAAGTCCATGTCGTGCTGGAGCATGCCGACAATCAGTCCGCCGACGATATTGATCACCATGATCAACAGGCCCGCGATGGCGTCGCCGCGCACGAACTTGCTCGCACCGTCCATGGAACCGTAGAACTCGGCTTCCTGCGCCACGGCCTGACGGCGCTTCTTCGCGGTTTCTTCGTTGATGAGGCCCGCGTTGAGGTCGGCGTCGATGGCCATCTGCTTGCCGGGCATGGCATCGAGCGTGAAGCGCGCGCCCACTTCGGCGATCCGGCCCGCGCCCTTCGTGATCACCATGAAGTTGATGATCATCAGAATCACGAACACGACGATACCCACCGCGAAGTTGCCGCCCACCAGGAAGTGACCGAACGACTCGATCACCTGGCCGGCCGCATCCGGACCGGTGTGGCCTTCCAGCAGCACGATACGCGTCGACGCGACGTTCAGCGACAGGCGCAGCAAGGTCGAGAACAGCAGCACGCTCGGGAACGCCGCGAAGTCGAGCGGTTTCTGCGTGTACATGCTGACGAGCAGCACCATCACCGCCAGCGCGATGTTGAAGGTGAATAGCAGATCCAGCAGAAAGGCCGGCAAGGGCAGAATCATCATGCCCAGGATCATGCAGATCAGGATCGGGCCGGCGAGGGCTCGAAGGTTCTGCGTGCCCAGCGCGTCAGGCCGTTTGGCGAAAAATCCAGCGCGCGCGTTCATGCGGCGGCTCCATTGTCAGGGTTGTCGCCGGTCAGGGCTTCTTCAGCTTCCTGATCGGCGTCGGCGTCGGAAACGCCGCCTTTGTCGAGTTCCTTCGGCACGTCGAGACCGGACGGTTGATCCGGCTTGATACCGCCGTCTTCCTTGTAGCGCTTCAGCTGGTAGACCCACGCCAGCACTTGCGCCACCGCGCCGTACAGCGCGCCCGGAATCTCGCGATTGATCTCGACGTTGTGATACAGCGCACGCGCCAGCGGCGGCGCTTCGAGCAGCGGCACGTTGTGCTCGCGGCCCAGTTCGCGGATGCGCCCCGCGACGAGATTCACGCCCTTCGCGACGACCTTCGGCGCGCGCATCTCGCCGTCCGTGTACTTCAGCGCGACCGCGAAGTGAGTCGGGTTGGTCACGATCACGTCGGCGGTGGGAATCGCCTGCATCATCCGGCGACGCGCGGCCGCACGCTGTTGCTGTCGAATCTTGCCCTTGATGTGCGGGTCGCCTTCGTTTTCCTTGTGCTCGCGCTTCACTTCTTCCTTGCTCATGCGCAGCTTCTTGGCGTGCGAGTAGAGCTGATACGGAACGTCCACGGCCGCGACCAGAAACAATCCGCCGATCGCCATGCCGCAGCACACGAAGATGAGGTGCATGGCATCGGCGAGCGCGAGGCTGAGCGGCTTGGTCAGAAGGTCGAGCACTTCGGCGCGGCGGCTCCAGATTGCAGAACCCGCCATGCCGCCGACCACGACCGTCTTCAGGATCGCCATGCCGAGCTGCACCGGGCCTTGCGAGGAAAAGATCTTGCCGAGCCCGCTCACCGGATTGAGGCGGCCGAAATTCGGCGCGAGCGGCTTGGTGGTGAGCAGCCAGCCGCCAAGCGCCATCGGCGCCGCCAGCGCGGCGAAGCAGGTGAGCAACAGGACCGGCAGCACGGCCAGCAAGCCTTCCTTGCCCGCGTTCGCCGCCCCGATCATCATCTGGTGCGTGTCGAGCACGGTGGCGTGATCGAACGTGAACGCACCCCGCAACACCGACTGCAAATGCCCGCTGATTGGGCCAGACAAGCCCCAGACCCCGAAAAAGCCCGCCGCCAGCAGCGCAAAGGAAGCGAGTTCCCGCGAACGCGCAACCTGGCCTTCCTCCCGCGCCTTTTCCAGGCGCTTGGGAGTGGCTGATTCGGTTTTTTCGAGATCGCTTTCTTCTGCCACCGGGCCTTGCTCCGTTCCGTGTCCAATCCGCACGAGCGGCACGAAGCCGCTTTTCGATGAGAGGGATTATTGCGGAAGGCGTCGAGCGGCCATCGGAGGATAAGGCCGGAGAAAAGGGGGTTATTCGCTAGATGAAAGCGCGGAAACGAAAGCGGCGCGTGTCCCGCATGAGACACGCGCCGTGCTGAAGGCAACCGCAGGCCGAATCAGGCGCCCGGCACGCGGCCGTCCGGTCCGTAGAAACCGGCACGCGACGGCGCAACCTGCATCGCGGCGAGCGCCTTGCGGTTGTATTCCATGCGGGTGCGGATCAGCACGCCATTATTGTTGTTGCCTTGTCTCGCGCGACGGGCGGCGGCGGTGAGCAGCGTCCATTGCTCGGCAATGGACGGATCGCCGGCGGCGGCGGCTTCCATGCCGATGAACCCAGCCGGAAAGCCCAGCGCGTTCAGATGTTCGTCGCGCGTTTTTTCGAGACTGGAGATGCGTTCGGTGAGCGCGGTCTTGTTCTCGATGATGCCGGGTAGCGCCGGAAGCGGCTGCGCGGCGATCAGCGCTTTTTCCTCATCGGCGAGGAGGGATTCGAAGGCCTGAACAGCAGCGACTTCTTCGGTGATGGTGGCAAGCAGGGCGTCTCTCATTGCGGCTCGCTGGATACGTCGAAAAGCGGTTTTGAAAAGCCGCCCGGTCCGCGAACGCCGCCGCCATGACGCGCCTGTCGATCTATGACAGGCGTGTCGAGGTCACTGCGTTCAGCCGCCGGTCGGCGGGGTTCTCGTTTGCAGCAGATCGCGAGCCGTGCTCAGAATGCCGTCGGCGATCTTGGACGGGTCCATCGTCAGGCTGCCGTCGCGGATTGCGGCCTTGATCGACTCGACTTTCGCCGTGTCGATGTCCGAGCCGTTCGATGCGCGCAGGTCCGTCGACAAGGACGACAAGCTCACTTTCGAATTCGTTGCCGGGTTTGCGCCCGCTTGTTGCACGGTGCTCGCGGCACCTTTTGCGTCGTTCTGCGACGCGCGCTGCAGGTTGTCTTGAAGGCCTGCCAGAGTGGTGTTGCTATTCGATTCGATTTTCACGATGTCCATTCCCGAACGTGTTGAGTCCTTTATCGGTCAGGGTGCCCGCAAACTTGACCCTGCCTCAGGAGCACCAACTGGCGTTCGCCGTGCTCATCGCCCGGAAAGCCTTATGCAGCGGGCATCGAGACGAATTGCAACAAAATGAAACATACGTGGGGGACCGAACACATCGCGCAAAACTCCCTCTTCAGAGGGCCACTTCCACCGTCTGACTGTCCTTCACGATGCCGGTAATGATCTGGCCACCGGCAGTTTTTACACGTACTTGCTGACCGGGCGCCGCGTTGTTCATCGCGGTGCCGTCGGCGGAAATGGAGAAGCCGGTCCCACCCGTGACTACATGGACGGTCTGTCCGATCGACACCGAACTCGCGGCGCGCAGCATGTCGGTCCGCAGCGGCAAACCGGCCGGCACGCGCGACAGCGCAACCGCGCCGACAGCCTGCGCCGGATCGGTGACGATGGCCTGCGGCATCGCGGTGAGGTCGCCGTCGCGGGCGATCAGATCGGCGTTGGTCAGCACTTCGCCGGGCGCGATCGCGCGCGCGGCCAGATAGTAAGTGGCGTTGATGGACACGCGCGCCTGTACATATAGCGTCCACGGCCGCTCGCCGACGCAGCGCACGCCGACGGTCATGCGGCCCCAGAGGCGCGCGCCGGTCGGCATGAACGGATCGAGCGACGAGCACGCAGCGAGGCCGCGCGGAAACACCGGCGTGATCGTGATATCGACTTTGCCGGGCAACCCGGCTGCCTGTTGCTGCAAGAAGTTCAGCGCGGCCACGCGAATCGACTCGCCGTCCTGCATCGTGGCGGGCGCGCCAGGCGCGGAGGGAAGCGTCGCCGCCGCCGGTGCGGTCGCGGCGGCAGGCTTGAAGCTGACACGCTGCATCGGCGAAGCGGCCGCGTTCGTAACGGGCGTCGCCACGCCGGCCGCAAGCGGTCGCGCATTGACGGCGCGGGCAGCGGCGGCGTCGTCACGCGTAACGACCACGGGCATCACATCACGCGAGGCGGACACGGCGGGCGCCTTGACGAGCGCTGGTGCCGCAGCGCGCGTCATGACAGGGGCGGCAGCAGCAGCCGGCTTCGCTTCGCCCGGACCGGGAATCACGATCATGCCGGCGTCGTTCATGGAGTCGGCGGCGGCGGCGGCGTGGGCGTCCAGTTCGAGTGCCGCGTTGCGCATGGCGGCGTCAGCGGCCCGCGTCGCTGCGCGATAACCGCTGGCGCTCACAGGCGCGGACGTCGCGGGCGTCGACACCCGCGCGGCAGGCGCCAGGTTCTTCGCCATGTCGGCGGCTGCGGCGGGATTGCTTTCGGCATTGCCGGGAATGACGATCATGCCGTCGCTTTGCTGCGCGGACGCGCTCGCCGCTACGGCCATCAGGAACGAGACGCCTGCCAGCGCGCACAGCGTGCGGCGCGCGAACGTCGCTGCGGCGCGAGCCGTAGGGTTCGATGCACGCTTCGCGGACCTGCTCATCACTGCTCTCCCTGACGCCGCGTGGCTGAACGCGGCATTGCCTGAATCGATCGAGCCGCGCACTGCACGGCAACTGCCTTGAACCGGACGGGACGCACAGCACGCCCGCCATCGGCCACGAAACGCATTCTAGATATCGGCTGGCGCGGGCAAGCGTCGAATAGAGGCCGCGTTTCCCGGTTATTCGTCGGATTAGTTCTTGTGCGCCGCTCCTAAGATGCGTGTCATGCAAAAAGGCCTCGGCGCTGCCGACAGGAGAAACCGGAATGCTAGACAGACTCGACAAGGAATTCGCTTTTGGCCGTGAAGCGCTCGACGTGCGCGCATATCGGCAGGAATTGCTGTCGTCGAACATTGCCAACGCCGACACCCCCGGCTACAAGGCGCGCGACGTCGAATTCTCGAGCGCGCTCGCGGGCGCGCTGAAGCAGAACGGCACGGCATCGAACGCTTCGACGCTGAAGATGGCGCAGCCCGTCAGCCTGAGCACGAGCGCGTCGCTGGCCGTGACTTCGCAACGTCACATGAGCGGTACGGCGACGTCCGGCACATCGGGCGGCTCGACGGACGACTACGGCAAGCTTGCCTACCGCGTGCCGAACCAGCCTTCGCTGGACGGCAACACAGTGGACCTCGACGCCGAGCGCGTGCAGTTCGCGGACAACGCGCTGCACTTCGAAGCCGGCATGACGGTGCTCTCGTCGCAGATCAAGTCGATGCTGTCGGCGATCACGTCGAACAGCTGAGCACGACAGGAGAAAGACCATGCCCTCTCTAATGAACATCTTCAACGTCGCCGGCTCGGCGATGTCCGCCCAGGCGCAGCGCCTGAACGTCACCGCGTCGAACCTCGCCAACGCGGACAGCACGACCGGCCCGGACGGCCAGCCGTACAAGGCGAAGCAGGTCGTGTTCGCGGTCGATCCGCTCGGCGGCGCACGCACCGCGTCGGGCCAGCAGGTCGGCGGCGTGCAGGTGACCGGCGTGATCGACGATCCGAGCCCGATGAAAACCAGCTACGACCCGAGCAACCCCGCGGCCAACGCGGACGGCTATGTGACGCTCCCCAACGTCGACCCCGTGCAGGAAATGGTCAACATGATTTCCGCGTCGCGTTCCTACCAGGCGAACGTCGAAACGCTCAACACCGCCAAACAATTGATGCTCAAGACCCTGACCATCGGAACCTGATACAGACATCCAAGGAACGTAACGTGACGACCAGCACAACCATCGGCAGCAACGGCACCTCGGTGTCGCAGACGCTGCTCGACACCATGAACGGCGCGTCGTCGAGTTCGTCGACGTCGTCGTCGACCTCGGCGACCGGCGCGCAGTCGGCGTCGGACCTGCAGAACACCTTTCTCACGCTGCTCGTGACGCAGCTGAAGAACCAGGATCCCACCAATCCCGCCGACAGCTCGCAGATGACCTCGCAGCTCGCGCAGATCAATACGGTGACGGGCATCGGGCAGTTGAATACGTCGCTGTCTTCGCTCGCCGCCCAGCTGTCGGCCGGCCAGCAGACGCAGGCCGCGCTGCTGATCGGTTCCAACGTGCTGTCCAGCGGCAACGACATGACGGTGTCGAGCGGCAAGTCGTCGAGCTTCGGCGTGCAGCTGGCGAACGATGTGAGCGACCTGCAGATCGTCGTGAAGAACGCGTCGGGCCAGATCGTGAACACGCTCGACCTCGGCGCGCAGGGCGCGGGCGTCGTGCCCGTGACGGGCTGGACGCCGGTCGATTCGAAGGGCGCCACGCTCGCCGACGGCAGCTACACGATCACCGCGCAAGGCACGATCAACGGCCAGCAGGCCACGGCCACGACGCTGTCGGCCGCGCAGGTCCAGAGCGTCGTGCAGATGTCCGGCGGCGCGCCGGGCCTCAAGCTCTCGAACGGTTCCACGGTTGCGCTCTCGAGCGTCGCCTCGATTCTTTGAATTCAATTTTTAGGACGAGCGCGAACTCGTCACGGAGAAACACATGAGCTATCAACAGGCACTGAGCGGTCTGGGCGCCGCATCGAGCGACCTCGACGTCATCGGCAACAACATCGCCAACTCGAACACGGTCGGCTTCAAGCAAGGCTCGGCGCAGTTCGCCGACATGTACGCCAACTCGATGGCCACGGCCGTCAGCAACCAGATCGGTATCGGCACGCGTCTGTCGGAAGTGCAGCAGCAGTTCTCGCAAGGCACGATCACGACGACCAACCAGGCACTCGATGTCGCGATCAACGGCAACGGTTTCTATCAGTTGTCGAACAACGGCTCGGTGGTGTACTCGCGCAACGGCGTGTTCCATCTCGATGACAGCGGCAAGATCGTCAACTCCTCGGGCCTGCAACTGATGGGCTATGCGGCGGATTCCTCGGGCGTGGTCAACAGCGCGAGCACGGTGCCCCTCTCGGTGCCGACGGCCAACATCCAGCCGAATGTCACGAAGACCATCACCGCCGCGTTCAACCTGAACTCGCAGGACACGAACCAGACGCTGAATTTCGACCCGACCAACGGCAACACCTACAACGAATCGACCTCGGTCGACGTGTACGACACGCTGGGCGGCACGCAGAAAGTGTCCGTCTACTTCACGAAGACCGCGACGGGCTCGTGGGAAGCGTATGCGGGCTATGGCGACCCGGTGTCGAAATCGACCGATCTCGGCGCGGTTTCGTTCGACTCCACCGGCACCCTGACCGGCACGGCGGCGAACACGGCGGGCGGCGTGACCTCGGCGAACAAAGGGCAGTTCACGTTCACGATCCCGAACGGCGCTGATCCGACCGGCAACACCACGCAGACGCTGACGCTCGACCTGACCGGCACGACTCAATACGGCGCCAAGAGCGGCATCACGAACCTGCATCAGGACGGCAATCCGACGGGCGAGCTGACCGGCTTCACGGTCGGCACGGACGGCATGCTCACGGGCAACTATTCGAATGGCTCGACGAAGGCACTCGGCCAGATCGCGATCGCCAACTTCAACAACCAGAACGGCCTGCAGAATCTGGGCGGCAACGTGTACGCGCAGACCGCAGCGTCGGGTGCGGCGCAGGTGGCCGTACCCGGCTCGACTAACCACGGCACGCTGCAGGGCGGCGCAGTGGAGAACTCCAACGTCGACCTGACGAGCGAGCTCGTGAACCTGATCACCGCGCAGCGCAACTATCAGGCGAACGCGCAGACGATCAAGACGCAGCAGACCGTCGACCAGACGCTGATCAACCTGTAAGCAGCGCACGCATAGGCTCGAAGGAAGCGATTCATGGACCGTCTGATCTACACCGCGATGACCGGCGCCAGCCAGGCGCTCGAACAACAGGCCGTCGTGGCGAACAACCTCGCGAACACGTCGACCACGGGTTTCAAGGCGCAGCTCGCGGCGTTCCGCCAGGTGCCGATGTCGTTCGAGAACCAGTCCGCCGACGGCACGACGCGCACTTTCGTGCTCTCGTCGACGCCCACTGCGGATTACTCAGCGGGGCCGGTGCAGCAGACCGGCAATCCGCTCGATGTCGCGGTTCAGGGCCCGGGCTGGCTGTCCGTGCAGGCGGCGGACGGCAGCGAGGCCTACACGCGCGCGGGCAACCTGCACGTGGATCAGAACGGCCAGCTCGTCAACGCGAGCAATCTGCCGGTGATCGGCAACAGCGGTCCGCTGTCGATCCCGCCGGGCGCCGAAGTGACGATCGGCCATGACGGCACGATCTCGGCGCTGATTCCAGGCGACCCGCCGACGGCGATCGCGGTCGTGGATCAGCTTAAGCTCGTCAATCCCGATCCGGCGACGCTCACGCGCGGCGACGACGGGCTCTTCCGCACCGCGACCGGCGATCCCGCCGACGCGGACCCGAATGTCGTCGTGGCCGGCGGCGCGCTCGAGGGCAGCAACGTGAACCCGGTCTCCGCGATGGTCTCGATGATCACCAACGCCCGGCAATTCCAGATGCAGACCAAGCTGATGGAATCGGCCGACCAGAACGAACAGTCGGCCAACAAGCTGCTCAACTTCAGCTAAGCGGCGCACGCCAGCACTACAGGACACGAAAGAACATGAATCGCTCTCTCTACATCGCCGCGACCGGCATGAATGCGCAGCAAGCGCAGATGGACACCATCTCGAACAACCTCGCCAACGTGAGCACGAACGGCTTCAAGGGTTCGCGCGCGGTGTTCGAGGACCTGCTTTATCAGACGACGCGTCAGCCGGGCGCCAATTCGACGCAGCAGACCGAGCTGGCCTCGGGCGTGCAGCTCGGCACCGGCGTGCAGCAGATCGCGACGGAACGGCTGTACACGCAGGGCAACCTGCAACAGACCGGCAACTCGAAGGACGTCGCGATCAACGGCCAGGGCTTCTTCCAGGTGACGATGCCCGACGGCACGACCGCCTACACCCGCGACGGTTCGTTCCAGACCAACGCGCAGGGCCAGTTGGTCACATCGAGCGGCTATCAGGTGAATCCGGCGATCACGATTCCGCAGAACGCGACGTCGATCACGATCGGTTCGGACGGCACGGTGTCGATCACGCAGTCGGGCTCCTCGGCCAACACGACGGTCGGCGCGATCCAGCTCGCGACCTTCATCAATCCGGCCGGTCTCGAAGCGCGCGGCGAAAACCTGTTCTCGGAGACGGGCAGCTCGGGCGCACCGAACGTGTCGCAACCGGGCCTGAACGGCGCGGGCTCGTTGCAGCAAGGCTATGTGGAAGCGTCGAACGTGAACGTGGTGCAGGAACTGGTGAACATGATCCAGACCCAGCGCGCGTACGAAATCAACAGCAAGGCCGTGACCACGTCCGACCAGATGCTGCAGACGCTCTCGCAAATGCAGGTTTAACCCCTTTATTCGACGGATGAAAAGCGGAGAGATGACGTCACACTGATGCATCTTTCGCTTCATACGAGTTATCACGATGTCGTCACTTCACCTCATCGCGCGCGCTTCGCTTCATGCTTCGCGCCTCGCCACGGTTGCCGTGCTCGGCGCGACGCTCGCCGCGTGCGGCCTCGTGCCGAAAGAGCCGATCATCCAGCAGCCGATGACCGCGCGTCCGCCGCAGCCGCCCACCGGCACGCGTTCGCCCGGCGCGATCTACAACGCCGGCTATGCGGGCCGCCCGCTGTTCGAAGACCAGCGGCCACGCAACATGGGCGACATCCTGACCATCGTGATCTCGGAAAACGTCAACGCAACGAAGTCCTCGGCGGCGAACACCAACCGCGGCAGCAACGCGTCGTTCGCCGTGCCGACCACGCCGGGCATCTTCGGCGGGCTGTTCAACAACACGACGCTCTCGGCCACCGGCGCCAACAAGTTCACCGCGGCCGGCGGCGCCAGCGCGGCCAACACGTTCAGCGGCACGCTGACCGTGACCGTCACGGAAGTCCTGCCCAACGGCAATCTGATGGTGAGCGGCGAGAAACAGATGCTCATCAACCAGGGCAACGAATTCGTGCGCTTCTCGGGCGTCGTCAACCCGACGACCATCTCGGGCAGCAACACCGTCTACTCCACGCAAGTCGCCGACGCGAAGATCGAATACTCGGCGAAGGGTTACATCGACGAAGCGGAGAACATGGGCTGGCTCCAACGCTTCTTCCTCAACGTCGCGCCGTTCTGATCATGAATCCGCTTCTTCGTTTCATCTCGTTCTCGCTCGCCGCCGCTGTCGTCGCGCTCGGCTCCATGCCGCATGCGCATGCCGAGCGTCTCAAGGACCTCGTCTCGTTCCAGGGCGTGCGTGACAATCCGCTGATCGGCTATGGTCTCGTCGTCGGCCTCGACGGCACGGGCGACCAGACCATGCAGACGCCGTTCACGACGCAGTCGCTCACCAACATGCTCGGCAACCTGGGCATCACGGTGAACTCGGCCACCACGCAGAACATGCAATTGAAGAACGTCGCGGCCGTGATGGTCACGGCGACGCTGCCGCCGTTCGCGCGCCCCGGCGAAGCGATCGACGTCACCGTGTCCTCGCTCGGCAATGCCAAGAGCCTGCGCGGCGGCACCTTGCTGATGTCGCCGTTGAAGGGCGCTGACGGCCAGGTGTATGCGATGGCACAGGGCAACCTCGTCGTCGGCGGCGCAGGCGCGAGCGCGAACGGCAGCAAGGTCCAGGTCAACCAGCTGGCGGTGGGCCGCATTTCGGCGGGCGCGATCGTCGAGCGCGCGGTGCCGTCGGCGTTGCAGCAGCAGGGCGGCGTCATGCAGATGGAACTGCGCGACATTGACTTCGACACGACGCAGCGCATCGTCGCGGCGGTCAACAACCTGTTCGGCGCGGGCACCGCGCTCGCGCTCGACGGCCGCACCATTCAATTGCGCGCGCCGCAGGACCCGAGCCAGCAAGTGTCCTTCATGGCGCAGCTGCAGAACATCGACGTGCATCCGGCGCAGGCCGCCGCGAAGGTGATCCTGAACGCACGCACCGGCTCCATCGTGATGAACCAGATGGTCACGCTGCAGAACTGCGCCGTGGCGCACGGCAATCTGTCGGTCGTGATCAACACGAAGACGGCGGTGAGCCAGCCGAACGCCTTCTCGAACGGCCAGACCGTGGCGGCGAAGGAGTCGTCGATCCAGCTCAAGCAGGACAGCGGCGCGCTCAAGATGCTGAACGCAGGCGCGAATCTCGCCGAAGTCGTCAAGGCGCTCAACGCGCTCGGCGCGACGCCGGCCGATCTCATCTCGATCCTTCAATCGATGAAGGCCGCCGGCGCATTGCGCGCCGACCTCGAAATCATCTAATAACGTATAAGAACTCATGAACGCGAACACCAACGGAATCGCCAGCGCCGCGCTGGCATCGACCGATACGAGCGGCGGACTCTCGAATCTCTCGAACCGTTTCGCGCTCGACACGCAGGGCTTCGACGCATTGCGCGCGCAGGCCGGCGCGAACCCGCAGCAAGGACTCAAGGAAGCGGCGAAACAGTTCGACGCCGTCTTCACGCAGATGATGCTGAAGAGCATGCGCGACGCAACGCCTTCCGACAGCCCGTTCGAATCGAACGATTCGAAGTCGTTCACGTCGATGCTCGATCAGCAGCTGTCGCAGCAGATGTCGTCGAAAGGCATTGGCGTGGCGGACATGATGCTCAAGCAGCTCATGCGCAATTCCGGCGCCCAGAGCGGGGCGAACGCCTCAGGCGGCGCCGGCGCAGCAGGCTCGATGAACGCGATGCAGGCGCTCGGCGGCATGTCGGGCGGCGGCGGCGATCTCGATGCCAACGCGGGCAATCTCGCCGCCATGAACGCCATGGCGAAGGCCTATTCGGCGGCGCAGGCCAACAAGAACAGCGCGCTCGCCGGCCGCGGCTACTCGGCGGCGGATTCGCTCGAGGCGCCCGCTCGCGGTAACGGTTCGGACAAGGTCAATGCGTTCGTCGACCGCCTGGCTGCACCGGCGCAGGCCGCGAGCGCGGCGACGGGCATTCCGGCGCGCTTCATCATCGGCCAGGCAGCGCTGGAATCCGGCTGGGGCAAGCGCGAGATCAAGGCCGCCGATGGTTCGACGAGCCACAACATCTTCGGCATCAAGGCGACCAAGGACTGGACCGGCAAGACGGTCAATGCCGTGACGACCGAATACGTGAACGGCCGGCCGCAGAAGGTCGTGGAGAAGTTCCGCGCCTACGATTCCTATGAGCACGCGCTGACCGATTACGCCAGCGTCATCAGCAACAACCCGCGCTATGCGCCGGTAGTCCAGGCTTCGCGCGACGTGGCCGGCTTCGCGCACGGCATGCAGAAGGCGGGTTACGCGACCGATCCGCATTACGCGAAGAAGCTCATTTCGATCATGCAGCAGATCGTCTGACGCAGCCGGGCGCAAGCCGCCCGCGCATTCCTGTTCCAATCAGCCGATGGTTGCGGCCGCCTTCTTGCTGGGAAGGCGGCATTTGCCGTTTGCGGCCTCGCCCAGCGCAATTGTTCGGACCCGGACCAACGGCAAACGTTTTACGTTCGAAGGGACGGCGCACCACATACTTTTTGCGCCGGCGAACCCTAAACTTTTAAAACCGCAAGCCGCTAACATGAATAATCGAAGTTCCGGACCAATAGGGGCCTGGAGCGACGCGCGGCGTTCGGGGATAAGGGCGATGCGCGAGCACAGAGAATACGGCTAGCACCATGAACACCAATCAAAAACATGACGTTGCCGACGATGATGTTGCACCGATCGTTGATTTCGGGCGACGCAATCCGCTGGAAATCGGCGTTGCGCTGCGCAATCTCGGCAATCGCGGCGACTTCCTTACCGCGCAATACGGCGACGGCCAGATCGTCACCCGCCTGCTCGACGTCGATGTGACGGCGCATCGTTTCACCTTCGACTGGGGCGGCGTCGCGGAACAGAACCGCGGTGTGCTGGCGGCCCAGAAGCTCATTTTCCATGCAGCGCCTGAAGGCGTGCGCGTCGAGTTCACCACGGCGCGGCCGCGCGAAACCGTGTTCGAAGGCCGGCCTGCGTTCGAAGTCGAGTTCCCGACGGTGCTCTACTACATGCAGCGGCGCGAGTATTTCCGCGTCGAAGCCCCGGTGCTCGATCCGTACATCTGCACGGGCGTGCTTCCGGACGGCGAGCGCTTCCGCTTCGAGGTGCACGACCTTTCGCTGGGTGGCGTCGCGTTGCGCACGACGGACGAGCGTGTCGCGGGACTGGAGATGGGCATCGTGCTGGAGGACGCTGAACTGCACTTCAGCGCGAACGGCAAGGTCACGCTGGACATGATGCTGGTCTCGCATCGCGAATCGACGACGCCCAAGGGTGATCGCCGCTATACGATCGGCTTCAAGTTCACGTCGATGCCCGGCTCTGCGGAAAACACGCTGCAACGGCTGATCACGCAACTCGAGATGAAGCGTCGCTCGCTGGCGAAGTAACGTGATCGCCGCGTAACTGGCTGAGTCGATCAGCTCCATGCCCCTGTGCGGGGCGGCAGGCAACTGCCGTCTTGCACAGGGGCATCGTCGTTCATGGGCCGGCGTGCAGGGGATTCACCAAAGTCACGCCCGAAGAAACGCGCGCCGAATCAGCAGAATTGACCGGAAAATCCCGCGCTCTTCACTCAATGGCAATTGACATCGGCCATCGATAATTTCCCATCGCGACAAGCGTCCAGCGTTGGCATCGAACTCACGATCGCGCCAATCGCTCCGATCTCCGGATGCAAGCCACGCGTGAAGCTCAATTTCCCCGGCGTCCGGCCGATATACAAGGCAATCATGCGGCAGCGCTCGACTCCACGCCGCCTCAACAGGATTCACGCATGTCCAACAATATCTTCAGCATTGGTCTTTCCGGTCTGAATGCGGCCCAGTGGGGCCTGACGACGACAGGACAGAACATCAGCAATGCCGCGACGCCCGGCTATACGCTCGAAAAGGTTCAGTATCAGGAAGCAGCCGGCCAATACACCGGCTCCGGCTATCTCGGCAATGGCGTGCAGGCGACCACCGTCACGCGTCAATACAGCCAGTACCTGACGACCCAGGTCAACAATACGCAAGCGTCGAGCGGTGCGGCAAGCACGTACTACTCGCTGATCTCGCAGCTCAACAACCTCGTTGGCGATCCGACCAAGGGCATCGCGACGGGCATCACCAATTACTTCTCCGGCCTGCAGTCCGTCGCGAACTCGGCGAGCAGCACTGCGGTGCGCCAGTCGCTGATGAGCAGCGCGCAGACCCTCGCCGACCAGATCAATTCGGCCGGCGAGCAGTACGACCAGCTGCGCCAGAGCGTCAACACGCAGTTGACGAGCGCGGTCTCGCAGATCAACAGCTACTCGCAGCAGATCGCCGATCTCAACAAGCAGATCGACGTCGCCACGGCCGGCGGCCAGCAGCCGAACCAGTTGCTCGACCAGCGCGATCAGCTCGTCACGAACCTCAGTTCGATGATCGGCGTGCAGGTCGTGTCGCAGGGCAACAGCTACAACGTGTTCATCGGCAACGGGCAGCCGCTCGTGGTCGGCAATACGCAATATGGCTTGCAGACGGTGAATTCGCCGTCGGATCCGAGCGAGCTGACCGTGGCCTTCCAAAGCCGCGACGGCTCGCAGCAGACACCCGCGAACACCCAGTACATCGACAACTCGGCGCTCACGGGCGGCGTGGTCGGCGGTCTCATCTCGTTCCGCTCGCAGACGCTCGACCCGGCCGAAGCGCAGCTCGGCGCCATCGCCACGAGCTTCAGCAGCCAGCTGAACAGCCAGAACAAGCTCGGTCTCGACCTCAACGGCGTCCAGGGCACGGACCTGTTCGCGGCCGGCAGCCCGAACATCGTGACCAACGCGCGCAACCAGGGCACGGGTACCGTGAGCGCATCGATCGTCGACGGCACGCAGCCGCCGACCAACGACTTCGCCGTCACGTACAACGGCACGAATTTCAACGTGACCGATCCGGCCACCGGCAACTCGCTCGGCACGATCGATCCCGGCACCGACAAGACCATCAACGGGCTGAAGATCACCGTGCCGGCCGCCGCCGATGTGAAGCAGGGCGACTCGTTCACGATCCAGCCGACGCGCGCCGCACTCGACGCGTTCAAGCTCACGACGACCAACGGCGCCGCAGTGGCCGCGGCGTCGCCGGCGGTGACCTCGGCGGGCAGTTCGAACACCGGCACGGCGACGATTTCGTCGGCGACGGTCACGAGCGGCTATTCGATGCCGTCGGACATCAAGCTCACGTACAGTGCGTCGGCGGGCGGCTTCACGTCGAGCGTCGATGTGACGGTCGGCAGCACCAGCTACACGGCGGGCACGACCATCCCGTACAACACGTCGAGCGGCCTGACGGTCTCGGCGAACGGCATTTCCGCCACCATCAGCGGCACGCCGAAGGACAACGACGCGTTCACCATCGCGCAGAACAAGGGCGGCACGAGCGACGGCAGCAACGCGCTCGCCATGTCCAACCTGGTCTCGACCAAGTCGTTCAACGGCGGCACCGACACGCTCACGAGCTCGTACGCGAACTACGTGAACACGATCGGCAACCAGACCAACCAGCTCAAGGCAACGAGCACGGCGCAAACCGCGCTGCTCTCGCAAGCCACGACGGCGCAGCAATCGGTGCAGGGCGTGAACCTGAACGAAGAAGCGGCCAACCTGATTCAGTATCAGCAGCTCTATCAAGCGAACAGCAAGGTGATCCAGACCGCCGCGACGCTGTTCCAGTCGCTGCTCGGCATGTTCAACTGAGGCACAACGCGATGCGCATTTCCAGTTCCCAGTACTTCAACATGAACGTCGCTTCGATGAGCGACCAGCAAAGCACGCTCGCGTCGATGTATCAGCAGATCTCGTCGGGCAAGCGCATTCTCACCGCGTCCGACGATCCGCTCGGCGCCGCGCAGGCCGTGCAGCTGACCCTGAAGAGCGGCGCGCTCGCGCAATACAGCACGAACCAGACGACGGCGCTGTCTTCGCTGCAGCAGGAAGACTCCACGCTCGGCACCGTGAGCAGCGTGCTCCAAAGCATTCAGACGAAGGTCGTGCAGGCCGGCGACGGCTCGCTCACCGATGCGGACCGCACCTCGGTTGCAACCGCGATCCAGGGGTTGCGCGACCAGCTCTTCGGCCTGGCGAACACCACGGACAGCAACGGCAACTACATCTTCTCCGGCCTGAAGGGCAGCACGGCGCCGTTCACCAACAATTCGTCTGGCGTCGGCACGACCTATTCGGGCGACTTCGGCCAGCGCTCGGTGCAGATCAGCGAAGGCCGTTCGATTTCGGTGGGCGACACGGGCGTATCGATCTTCCAGAGCGTCTCGCCGACGGAAAGCGATCCCGTCTCGAGCGCCGGCAGCCAGAACACCGGCACCGGCACGGTCAGCGCCGTGAGCGTCACCGACGCCAGCAACGCCGGCAACGCGAGCCAGTACAAGATCACGTTCGCCGTGTCGGCAACGGACGGCACGACGACCTATTCGGTCGAATCCACACCGCCCGACACCACGCTGCCGACCAACGTGGCTTATACGGGCAAGACGGACATCAAGCTGGGCGGCCAGAGCGTGACGGTCGACGGCACGCCCGGCAACGGCGACACGTTCACCGTGCAACCGGCGGCCACCGACAACAACGATATCTTCGCGACGCTCGACAACATCGTGGCGGCGCTCAAGCAGCCGACTGGCACGCCGGGCGCGCAGGCCGCGCTGACGAACGCATTGAGCACGGCCGGGACCAAGGTCAACAACACGTTCAACAACGTGCTGGCGGCGCAGACGGTAGTGGGCGGGCGTGAACAGGAAGTGCAGTCGACGCAGACGTCGATGCAGACCAGCCAGACGCAGACGGCAAGCGACATGGCCAATCTCACGAGCATCGATCTGGTGTCGGCGATCAGCTCGTACGAGCTGACGCAGACCTCGCTGCAAGCGGCCCAGATGGCGTTCTCGCAGATTCAGAAGATGTCGCTGTTCGATTACATCGGGAGTTGATTGAGGCGGCGTTTGCCAGGCCTTGATCTTGAGGAGCATCGCGGAAACGCGATGCTCTTTTTTATTGGCGCATGACAGGTGGGTGTGCTTTCACCCCGCCAGCCGATCCGGGCGGACGGATCCGGGGCTCGCTGCTAGGTGGGGAGTTTTGGATTGAAGGTAGAGACTTCGCCCTGCTGCTTGATGACGTTGTTCCCGTCAATGTTGCTCTGATTAACGGCGTTGGTTGTCTTCGTCGCGCCTCCTGACACCAGCGAATAGCGAAGCTGGCTTCGATCGATCTTCTGCATCGTGACTGACTGATGTTGGTGCATGACTCTTCCTTTATAAGAATTGGACGATGGGAATTCGTCAGGCGGCAGACTACAGCGATCCAACGTCGAAGGCGTTACGGAAATTCCGAGATATCGTTGCCTGATGGCATAAGCCGGAACAGGTCAATGAGCGCGTCAGTGCATCGCGCCGGCAATGCGCCCGATTTGCCCGAGCCCCACGTCGAAGATGCGCTGGAAGAACGGCATCAGGTTCGGCACCATGAGTTGCAGCAGCAACAAGCCGACCAGCATGGTCACCGGAAAGCCGACCTGAAAGATGCCGATCTGCGGCGCGGCCCGGTTCAGAATCCCGAGCGCGAGGTTGGCAGTGAGCAGCGCGGCGACGATCGGCAGCGCAAGCAGCAACCCTGTGGAAAAGACGCTGGCGCCATAGCCTACCAGCACGCGCCAGCCCTGCGCATGCGCGGCCGAGGCGACGACGTTCACATCCACCGGTACGCTCTGGAACGTGGAGACCAGCGCGCTGATCAGTTGCAGATGGCCGTCGAACACGAGGAAGGCGAGCATCGCCAGCGTGTTGAGATAGCGTGACACGACCACCGCGTTGCCGCCGGCGCGCGGATCGTAGAGCATCGCGAAGCCGAGGCCCATCTGTTGGCCGATGAACTCGCCCGCCGCATCCACGGCCGCGAATGCCACCTGCATCGTCATGCCGATGGCCGCGCCAATCAGAAACTGGTTGACGATGATCCAGATGCCCGCTGACGAGAACACCGTCACCTGCGGCATGGCGCCGAGCGTCGGCGCGATGATCAGCGCGATGAACGCGGCGAGCGCGATCTTCACGCGCATCGGGATCGCCATGTGGCTCAGCACCGGCGCCGTGCCGATCACCGCAAGAATGCGTACGAACGGCCACAGGAACGCCGTGAGCCAGCCGTTGAGTTGCGCATAGGTGACGGAGAACATCGAGACGCTCAGCCCGTGATCGCGGGCGTGATGGTGAAGACGTGACGCATGTAGTCGAGCAGCGTCGAGAGCATCCAGGGTCCGGCGATCACCAGCGTGACCGCCACCGCGATCAGCTTCGGAATGAACGAGAGCGTCGATTCATTGATCTGCGTGGCGGCCTGGAACAGGCTCACCACCAGACCCACGACCAGCGCGACCAGCAGCAGCGGCGCGGCCAGCAACAAGGCGACGTACATCGCCTGATGGGCCATCGTCATGACGGATTCTGGCGTCATCTGTCGATCCTCAGGAAACGAAGCTCTGCGCGAGCGAGCCGATCAGCAACTGCCAGCCGTCGACGAGCACGAACAACATCAGCTTGAACGGCAGCGCGATGGTGGTCGGCGACACCATCATCATGCCCATCGACATCAGCACGCTCGCCACCACCATGTCGATGATGAGGAACGGGATGAAGATCGTGAAGCCGATCTGGAAACCGGTCTTCAGCTCGCTCGTGACGAACGAGGGCACCAGCAGCGAGAGCGGCACGTCCTCGGGACCGTTCATCGGCGCCGCGTGCGAAATGCGCGCGAACAGCGCGAGATCCGCCTCGCGGGTCTGCTTCAGCATGAACTGCTTGAACGGTGCGACGCCGCGCGTCATGGCCTGATCCATTGCGATCTGGCCTTCGGAAAAGGGCTTGTAGGCGTCGTTGTAGGCTTTGTCGAGCACCGGCGACATCACGAAGAACGAGAGGAACAGTGCGAGGCCAACGAGCACCTGGTTCGGCGGCGTGCTGGTCGTGCCGAGCGCCTGGCGCAGCAGCGACAGCACGATGATGATGCGCGTGAAGCTCGTCATCATCAGGACCATCGCGGGGAGGAACGAGAGCATCGTCAGCAGCAGCATCGTCTGCACGCTGAGCGAATAGGTCGTGCCGCCGTTCGGGCCGGGGCTGGTGTTGAAAGCGGGCAGGCCCGCGGTGCTTTGTGCGAAGGCGAGATACGGCATCAGACCGATCACGACCGGAAGCGCGAGCTTCACGCCGCGCACGATGTTGCGACTGACCCGCATTACTTGCTCCCGCCGACGAACTGCTTGAGACGCTTGCCCGCGATGCCCGCAAGGACATCGACGAACCGCTGACCGTGGAAAACGATGAAGGTGATAGCCATGAAATCCTGCCTCTTTCGATAGGCTGAATTGTTGACTATCCGGGGGCGGGACGATGACGCGAACAGAGGGGAAAACCCGCGCTAACTCGTTCTATTGCGGGCGGGACCGTAAACGCACATCGGGCGTGGTCCTCGCGGAGCACGCCCGATGCGGATGACCGTCGCGTTATTTGACGAACTTCTGCAGGCGCTTGTTCGCTTCGCCGGCGAGGGCGTCGCGGAAGCGCTGGCCGAAGCCGCCGGACAAGGCTTGCGAAGCGCCGGGCGCGGCAACGCCGATACCGTCCACTTCCGCGGAACCGGCGGGCATCGTGTGCAGCAGGCGCACGTTGCCGGGACCGGCGCCCAGCACGAGCCAGGTATCGCCCACTTCGATGACCGCAACGCGTTCCTTGTTGCCGAGCGACGCGCCGCCGATCACTTTCACGAGCCCGCTGCGCTTGCCGCCCTGATAGCCGAACTTGCGCGCGAGCCACGCGCAGCCGAACACGAAGCCGATCACGACCGCGAGCCCGACGAGCGTCTGCAGGACCGCGCCGAAACCGAGCGACGGCACCGCGGTGCCCGCGCCGACGCCGGAGGCGATCTGCGCGGCGTGGTTCACCGCGTTCATGTCGGCGGCGTGGGCAAGCACAGGCAGAAGGAAAGGCGCGGCGAACAGCAGCGCGACGGCCACGCGTTTCATCGATTCAGCTTCCGGATGCGTTCAGACGGCGTGATGATGTCGGTCAGGCGGATGCCGAACTTGTCGTTGACGACCACCACTTCGCCCTGTGCGATCAGGCAGCCGTTGACCAGCACGTCCATCGGCTCGCCGGCGAGGCCGTCGAGTTCCACGACCGAGCCCTGCGCCAGTTGCAGCAGGTTGCGGATGGCAATCTTCGTGCGCCCGAGTTCCACCGTCATCTGCACGGGGATGTCGAGAATCATGTCGATGTCGTTGCGCGTGGACGGCGCCGCGGCCTTCGACAAGGGCTGGAACACGCCGGCCGATGCCACCGCCGGCGCCTCGTTGCCGTTCTGTTCGGCGAGGGCGCTGGCCCAGTCGTCCATGGCTGCGTCGTCGGCCTTGATATCCGCGCCGGGCAACGTGCCTTCCTGCATCAGGTCACTCATATCCACCTTCCTTCATCGTATCGCTCGCGCTGACCATTTTTTGCACGCGCAGCGCGTATTGCCCATTGAAAATTCCGTAGCCGCACTCCATCACCGGCACGCCATCCACCTTCGCCGTGACATGCTCGGGGATGTCGATCGGCAGCACGTCGCCGGCGCGCATGTTCAGCAGCTGTTCGAACGACGAGCGGATTTCAGCGAGATCCACCGTCAGCTCCACTTCGGCCGACTG
Source organism: Caballeronia sp. LZ035 (assembly GCF_031451175.1). Lineage (NCBI taxonomy): Bacteria > Pseudomonadati > Pseudomonadota > Betaproteobacteria > Burkholderiales > Burkholderiaceae > Caballeronia > Caballeronia sp. LZ035. Next base: position 114,594 of record NZ_JARUXS010000001.1, on the reverse strand, counting down.
CACCTGCTGCGACAGCACCCGCACCCAGCGGCGGTCCACTTCGAGCGCTTCGCCCTGGATGGGCGAGGACAGCACGTCGCGGATCGGCTCGATCATCGAGTAAGGCATGCAGATGTGAAGCGTGCCGCCCGTCGAGCCGAATTCGATCGTGAATTGCGTGACGATGACGATCTCGTTCGGCGTCGCGACGTTGGCGAACTGCGTGTGCATCTCCGAACGCATGTATTCGAACTGGAGCGGTTTCACGCTGCGCCACGAAGTCGCGTAGTGCTCGAACACCAGGTTGAGCAGCTTGCTGATGATGCGCTGCTCGGTCTGCGTGAACTCGCGTCCTTCGACGCGTGTATGGAAGCGCCCGTCGCCGCCGAACAGGTTGTCGACCACGAAGAACACCAGATTCGGGTCGAACACGAACAGCGACGTGCCGCGCAAGGGCTTCACGTGGACCAGGTTGAGGTTGGTCGGGATCGGCAGGTTACGGGTGAATTCGCTGTACTTCTGCACTTTCACCGGGCCCACGGAGATTTCCGCCGACCGCCGCATGAAGTTGAAGATGCCCACGCGCATCAGGCGCGCGAAGCGGTCGTTGATGATTTCGAGGCCGGGCATCCGGCCGCGGACGATGCGTTCCTGCGTCGCGATGTTGTAAGGACGGACACCGACGGGTTTGGTCTCGTCGGAGACCTGGTCGATTTCGCCGGTGACGCCCTTGAGGAGGGCATCGACCTCCTCTTGCGACATGAACTCTTCGTGGCCCATGAATATTGACTCGCTGATGCGCGTTACTGAACGACGAACTCGGTGAACAGCACTTCTTCGACGCGCACCGGCTTTTCGGCCGTGCTCGCGGCCGTCTCGACGGCGGCACGCAGTTCGTTGGCGAGCTGTTTCTTGCCGTCTACGGTGGCGAGGTCGTCGGGACGCTTGCCCGACAGCAGAAGCAGCACGCGGCTGCGGACCTCGGGCATGTGCTCGGTGACCAGCAATTGCACCTTCTCGTCGTGCAGCTTGAGCGTGAGGCCCGCGCGCAGGTAGTGCATGGTGCCGTCGTCGGACTGGAGGTTCACGGTGAGCGAATCGAGCGGGAAGAACACGGGCGGCGGCTCCGGAGCGGGCTTGGCCGGGCCGTGGTTCTTGCCGAGCAAGAAGTAGGCGCCGCCGGCACCCGCGCCGAGCAGAACCATCGCGCCAATGGCGATGATCAGGATCTTCTTGAGCTTGCCGCCCTTGGCGGGAACGATGGGTTGCTGGTTTGCGGTCGTGGTAGCCATGAATGCGTGCCTCTTTCGATAGGGTGAATTGTTGGCTATCGCGGTGTAAAGCGATGGGTCGAACAGAGGGGGGATTAGGGGTTATTCCATCTGATTGATGGAACCCTTGCGCCGGGCGGGGTTTGAAGGGTTAACGGGGGATTGGCGGAAAACTGTTGGGCGCCGGCGGAAGGGAGGAGGGTGGTGGACGGCGAGGCGGGCGGGTAAGCGGGGCGACGGCGCAGCGCGCGCGGCCGCCTCGCGTTTCAAGCCTGGTCAGGTTGGCCGGCTGTCAGGAACCGCTCCACAGGCTGGAGAATGCGTTCGCAAGCGTCTGGAGGATGCTGGCGAGAGGCGAGGACGAACTTTGCGTGGCGTCAGTCGGTGATTGCGGTGTGGATGCGAAGGGCGACTGGGTCGTGCTGCCCGACGCATTAGCGGTTGAGGTAGTCGGTGGATTCGTCGAGGCGTTTCCGTCGAGCGAGGAGATGGCGGTCTGAATGGAGTCTGAAACCGTACAGGTCGCGGCGGCGTATTCCTGCAGCGGATTGCCGTCGCTGACTGTTCCCACGACGACGCCGTTGCTGTCGACGAGCGGTCCGCCGGAGTCGCCCAGGAACCAGACCGATTGCACCGCCCAAAAGGTTCCTGCGCTCTCTGAATCCGGACCGATGCTATTGAACGTGATGGGTGACGTGACGTATGCGCTCTGCGGCAACATCGCCAAGCCGAAAATATTCAGCGCGGCAGCCACGAGCAGGAATTGAGGCGTTTGCCGATAAACCACTACCGCATCATTCGTGAAATCGGAGACCTTCGGCGCCGTACACTTGGGCGGAAGTTTCAGGATCTGCGTTCCGGTGGGAACAACCGGTTGCTGCAGTTTGATGACCGCGATGTCGCTGTTCGGAATGCGTGCCCAGCCCGTATTCTCCACGGTGGACGCCGCTTCCTGAGACGAGGAGAAAGCGCTCCCGTATGCGACGCTGATCGATGTCACCGGGCTCGGTACCGTCAGACAATGTTGCGCGGTAATCACAACATCTGGGCTGACGAGGGCGCCCGCGCAGTCGTTTATGATGTTGATGTGGAGCTTGACGTAAGCACCGGCGTAATCGGTTGCAGCAGCGTGTGTCAGTCCGGAAAATAACGTGGATCCAAGAAGCGAAAATAATTGGATATTTCTCTTGAACATGATCGGATAAATATTTCATAGATGCAGCACTCAAGATGAAAAGCTTCAGGCGCGTTTCCTCCTGTAATTCCAAGATTCGCGAATCGCTTGAAAAAGGCCGGTTTTCCACGCTTTGTTTTTATTGCCGCAACGGACGGGCGAATCTGGAGATTCGTGTCAGCCCTCTTGCGCCATTGGTTTGAAAAATGCCACCGTTTACAAAAGTGTTGGCGAAATATTCATCACTCGACGGTTCTGGAAAGTATCAAGAAGGATTAAATAGATTCGTCAGGAAATTCACAAAATCGAGAATCAAATTCGACGAATCTGACGACGAATCCTGTGCTGCATTGTCCTGTTGTTGCGGTTGCGGCGAAACGCCAGTTGAACTGAATGGCGATTGCGTCGTGCTGCCGACCGACGCGTTTTGTAAAGCACTGACGATAAGTGGCCAGGAGTTGCCGTTGAGATAAGCCATGCCGCTTTGAATCGAGTCGGTGACCGTACACACCACAGAGGCGAACTCGGCGGTCGAGTTGGGGAGATCGGCAGGCGTGCCGAGGAAACTCGCTATCCCGATCAAGAAACCGTTACCATCGACAAGGGGGCCGCCAGAATCACCAAACATCCAGGCTGGTTGTACCACCCAGTAAGTTCCTGGGTAGGGTGCGCCTGAAAACAACGGTGCGGCTCCTACTTCAATACCTGTAACGGGCGATGTTGCGTAGCTCCATGCCGGCAAGAGTACCGTGTTCCAAACCCGGAGTATGGCAACGTCGAATATATTTGCGGGATTGGTCGTCTGACGATAAATTACGGCAGGGTCAGAGTTAAAGTCGGAAATCTGCGGCGATGTACATTTGGGAGGAAGCTTCAGAATTTGAAATCCCAGAGCGCTAACGGGCTGTTGCAGCTTGATGAGTGCTATGTCAATTCCGGGAATCTTGACCCATCCCTTGCCCTCTTCAGTGGATACAGCTTGCTGAGAAGACGAAAAGCTGCTGCCATAAGAGACAGTAATTGCACTGATGCTGTTCGCTTCGACCAGGCAGTGCTGTGCCGTAGCCACGATAGTGTTGCTAATAAGTTCGCCTCCGCAAATGTTTCCGGACGGGCCAAACGTAAGCTTGACGTATGCGCCGGAATAATCAGTAGCCGCGGCATGCGTCAGCCGAGAAATCCCCACAGAAAAGATGAAGAGAAGGGTAATTAAATTTCTAATCCACATTATGTGTGCGTCCCGGTTCGAGAGTAATGCAGACGAAGCGTCGAAATGCGGCCCCCTCACTGAACACTTGTCAATGAAGCAGCTGTGACTTTGTTTTCAAACGGCTCACACCGACGCTTCATGGTGTCGAATTCAGGTCAACCGCCAAGTCATTTCACCTGAGCGATTCCTCAGATATCTGATTGTTGCTCCTTGGTAATGCTGAAATCGAGTGCGGGTTTCAAAACGTTGTGAAACAAAATCGCGTGGAGATCCTGGCTCTGTAAAATCGAGAGAGATTCTGTTTTCAAGAGGTGGCGCGCGGTTTACAGCATTAAGCCATAAAACTTGGCAAGCGGTTCCGAAATATGAATTTCGACTTTCGAGAACGCCTTATGCGTCTGGATTGCAACATTCGTGCATCCAAATGATGCAAACGTGAATAGGGCTGTCACACGTCTGACTTTTTGCACTGGATGGATTAGTCAACCGAGGGATTGAAAAGGCGGGAAAAACAGCCTGCAACGAGTGAACGGACACCGCCCTGAAGAGACGATGCGCGGCCGATGCAGATAATCGTCCGTGCTCTTCAATTACGCGTGATGAGACAACTGGAGGCAAAATATACGCCAGCGTTTCTCGTTCGTTTCGGCAGGCGTTTCTAAAAAGGGTTTGTCCGCCTCTGGCGAGTCGGCCTTATGCTTCTCTTCGCTATGCACGGAGAGGTTCAACGGTGACTTTCGCTCGGAGCCGGCGGCACGCAAACCGTCGATGAATCGCGCCGGAAACCCGGCGCGATGCTTATCGGTCAGGCAAACGTATCGACCAGCCCGACGGTACGCCGCACCGGCACGCTCACACTTGCCGTGCCGATATCGTCCACTCCGCCAACACCGCCCGTTCCACGCCCACTGCCCGAGCCTGACCCCGAGCGCCCGTCGCCGCCTTGCTGCTGCGACTGCCGCGCGAACGCGGAGCCATCGGAAACGGACGCGCTGCCAAGGCTGATCCCGTTCGCTTCCATCGCCTCGCGCAGCTTCGGCATGGCGGCTTCGACCGCGTCCCGCACCTGCGCGTGCTGCGATACGAACAACGCGTGCGCGTGATTCTCGGAGACCTGCAGCGTGACCTGCAGCGGACCGAGGTCCTTCGGATTGAGCGTCAGCTCCGCACTTTGCTGGTCGGACTTCGACACGAACACCACTTTCTGGCTGAACGCATCGTCCCAGCCGGACGAGCCGACATGCGGCGCGATTGCCGCGCTGGTGGACGCCGCTACCGAGCCTTGCGGGCCCGAGACGGTCGAACTGGCCGAAGCCGATTGCATCGCCACCGCGTGGGCAGCGGCGTCCGCCGCCTGCTTGTATGCGGCGGTCGCGGCGTCGGCGGGCATCGCCGGGGCAGACTGACCACCGGCGAGCGCCGCGACATCGGTTTGCGCGGTGGCTGCATGAGCGTCGGCGCTTGCGTTTGCTGCGGACGTCAGCCCGATCAGCGCCGAGCCCTTGCCGCCCTTGGCGAGCAGACCAGTCTGCTCGTCGCCACCCTTGCCGACTTCGCGCGCCGCACCGGTCGCAACGTTCGCCGGCAACGCGGCGGGCGTCTGCTGGTTCAGCGCGGCAAGCGCCGCCTGCAACGCATCCTGCGCCGATTTTGCATCGCCGCTTTTCTGGGTGCCGTCGGTGGATTTCGTATCGTCGGTCGCGCTCGTCGCCATAGCGGCGGCCGCATCGGTGAGGTCCGCGAGTGTCGGATCGGTGTCGTCGGCGGCATTGGCTGCGTCCGCGCGTGCCTTGGCTTTGGCCTGCGCGGCCGCCGCCGTATCCTGCGCGGAGCCTGCGGACTGCGCGGCCGGCTTCGATGCATCGGCCGTCGCGGACTTGCCCGGACGCGACGCCGCGCCCGTCTTCACGCTCGCATCGGCGTGATCGGTCTTGTCGGCTTGCGACGCGCTCTGCGTATCGGTGGCGTCATCGGTTTTCGACGCGACGTCGGAACGGTCGTCGGGCTTGGGCGCGTCATGCACGCTCGACGTATCGCCCGATTGCTGTGACGAGTCGGCCAGCGCGCGGGCGGCCTGTGCATCGGCGTTGGCGCGGTCGGTGATGCCCTGCAGCGTCAGGCCGAACGAAGCGCCCGCGCTCGCTACGCGCTGCGCCGTGGTCTTGCTCGAAGACGAGGCGCCCGACAGCGCGCCAAGGAAAGAAACGGAGGACATGCGTAGCCTCTGGAAATCGGTGGGAGTGTTTGATCGGTCAGGACGAAGCGCGCTCGGCGCGCATGCGCAGGATCTTGGCCGCGTGCTCGTCGGCCTCGCGCTGTTCGACGCGCGCCGCCTTCTTGGCCAGCACCGCCTCGCCGCGCGCGGCCAGCACTTCGTAACTGCCGAGTTTCTGCTTCTTCATGCGCCAGTCGGGCTTGGCGGCTTCGATGCGCTGATCGGCCATCAAAAGCGCCGTGCGCTGTTGCGCGATCGCCGAATCGAGCGTGTCGACGAACGCCTGGAAATTGCGCAGCGTCTGCGCCGTGGTGCCCTGTTGCGCCGACGCTGTGAAACGCGCGTGATATTCGTCCCGGTAGGTGATGAGCGAATTCAGCTGCGCTTCAAGGTCGTTTCGTTCCTGCTGGAGCTTGCCGAGTTTCTTCGTCGCTGCGTCGAGTTCTTCTCCCGCGAGTTCGATGAGGGTGTTGATCGGCAGATTCTTGGACATGGCGTGACGGTCCCGTATGGTCTTTTGGCTTTCTTCTGACTAATGAACTGGATACTAGTCGAAAACTATTCGAAGAGTTGATTCAACATGTCGATGCTCGGCTCGAACGGCGCCTGCTCCCTGAAACCCTGCTGCAGGAACGCCTCCATGCGCGGATACAGCGCAATCGCCCGGTCGAGCAACTGATCGCGGCCGCTCGAATACGCGCCCACGTTGATCAGGTCCTTGTTGCGCTGGTAACGCGACAACATCTGCTTGAACAGGCGCACGCGCTCGAGATGGCGGTCGTCGATGAGCGAGGTCATCGCGCGGCTGATCGACTGTTCGATGTCGATCGCGGGATAGTGCCCCGCCTCCGCCAGCGAGCGGTTCAGCACGATGTGGCCGTCCAGAATGGCCCGGGCCGAGTCGGCAATCGGGTCCTGCTGGTCGTCGCCTTCGGTGAGCACGGTGTAGAACGCGGTGATCGAGCCGCCGCCTTCCGGGCCGTTGCCGGTGCGCTCGACGAGTGCCGGCAGCTTCGCGAACACGGAAGGCGGATAGCCCTTGGTCGCCGGCGGCTCGCCGATGGCCAGCGCGATTTCGCGCTGCGCCATCGCGTAACGCGTCAGCGAATCCATCAGCATCAGCACGTGCTTGCCCTGGTCGCGGAAATATTCGGCGAGCGACGTCGTGTAAGCGGCGGCCTGCATGCGCAGCACCGGCGAGACGTCGGCGGGCGCGGCCACCACCACCGAGCGCGCGAGGCCGTCTTCGCCCAGGATCTGCTCGATGAATTCCTTCACTTCGCGGCCCCGTTCGCCGATCAGCCCGATCACGATCACTTCGGCGCTCGTGTAGCGCGCCATCGTGCCGAGCAATACCGACTTGCCGACGCCCGAACCCGCGAACAGGCCCATGCGCTGCCCGCGTCCGACCGTCAGCAGCGAATTGATCGCGCGCACGCCGACGTCGAGCACCTTGTGGATCGGCTCGCGGTTGAGCGGGTTGATGACCTTCGCCGACAACGGCGCGTCGACGCGCGCATTGAGCGGGCCGAGACCGTCGAGCGGACGGCCCGACGCATCGACCACTCGGCCGAGCATTTCCCAGCCGACCGGCAGGCGCTTGGCGCCTGCCATCGGATCGTTGATCGGCGCGCTTTCGAGCGGATAGACGCGCGCGCCCGGCAGCAGACCGGCCACTTCGGTGGTCGGCATGAGGAACAGCTTGTCGCCCGAAAAGCCGACGACTTCGGCTTCGGCGCTCGGAATCGCACTGCCGGGCGGCAACTCGATCATGCATTCGGAACCGACACCCATTTTCAGGCCGACCGCTTCGAGCACCAGACCGGCGGCGCGCGTCAGGCGGCCGCACGGACGCAGCGGCTTGGCGAGCGCGCTGCGCACGCGCAGGGCGTCGATCTTGTCGCGCCACGCGTCGATGTGCGGATTGCCGGCGAGTTGGGCGAGTTCGGCGATGGTGCGCGCGGCGAGTTCTTCCGGCGTGGGCTCGTCGGCGGCTTCATCGGCGGCGAGCGGGCCGAACGACGCGCGCGCCAGTTCCTGTTCGAGCGCGCTCAGGCCGTCTTGCGTGATGCGGTGCGCGTGCGGGTTCCCGTGCACGGCGGACGATGCGGGTTGATTTACCACGGCTTGTGTCTCCCGAGGGCAGCCACGACGCGCTCCCAGCGCGACACATTGGTCGAGTCGACTTCGCCCGTCGCCGCATGCGCCTTGCAGCCGCCGCGCTCGACGATCGGGTCGGGGCGCACGATCCAGCCGGCGCCTTCGAGTTCATCCTTCAGATAGGCATCGACGACCGGCATGTCGGCCGGATTGACGATCAACGTCGGCGCGCCCGACAGCTCCGGTTCCGCCGCGATCACCTCGCGCGCCACCGCGACCAGCGCGGTCGGATCGAGCGCGAGATGCTGGCGCACGACCTGTTGCGCGATATCGACCGCCAGTTCGGCGAGCGCTTCCGCGATGGCCGCATCCGCCGCCTGCAACGCGGTCTTGAACGAATCGGCGATCTCGGCGAGACGCGCGGCCTGCGCCAGCGCTTCCTTGCGGCCGTCTTCGAAGCCCTTCGCCTGGCCTTGTTCGTAGCCCGCCTGATAGCCAAGCGCCTGGCCCGCGACGTGACCCTTGGCGAGACCCTGTGCGTGCGCGTCTTCCTCGACGCGGCGCAGGTGCGTCTCGAGCGCGGCCTGTTCCGCCGCGCTGTTGTCGACGGTGACGTTGACGGGATCGAAGGACGCCATCTCCCAGCGCTGGTACGCCGAAAGCGAAGCGTTGCCCGGACCCTTCTGCGCGCGCGCGTCAGACATATGCATCCTCCGCCTTGCCGCCTAATTGGATCTGGCCGTTTTCCGCGAGGTTGCGGACGATCTGCAGGACCTTGCGCTGCTGCTGCTCCACTTCCGAGACGCGCACCGGACCGCGCGAATCCAGGTCTTCGGCGAGCAGTTCGGCTGCGCGCTGCGACATGTTCGACAGGAATTTCTGGCGCAGCGCCGGCTGCGCGCCCTTCAGCGAGACGATCAGCGTCTCGGACTCCACTTCCTTCAGCAGCAGCTGGATCGCACGGTCTTCGAGGTCGAGCAGGTTCTCGAACACGAACATCTGGTCGATGATCTTCTGCGCAAGCTCCGCGTCGTACTCGCGGACGTTCGAGATCACGCCTTCCTCATGGTTGCTCGACATGAAGTTGAGAATCTCGGCCGCCGTGCGGATGCCGCCCATCGGCGCGCGCTTCAGGTTGTCGCTGCCGGAGAGGAGCGTGGTCAGCACGTCGTCGAGTTCGCGCAGCGCGGCGGGCTGGATGCCGTCGAGCGTCGCGATGCGCAGCAGCACGTCGTTGCGCAGGCGGTCGGTCAGCAGCGAGACGATTTCCGACGCCTGGTCGCGGTCCAGGTGGACGAGGATCGTCGCGATGATCTGCGGATGCTCGTTCTTGATCAGTTCCGCGACCGCGCCCGAGTCCATCCACTTGAGGCCTTCGATGCCGCTGGTATCGCTGCCCTGCAGGATCCGGTCGATCAGCGCGCCGGCCTTGGTTTCGCCGAGCGCCTTGGTCAGCACCGAGCGGATGTACTCGCTCGAATCGAGCGACAGCGCCGTGTGCTGCTCCGCCTCGCTGACGAATTCGGTCAGCACGTTGTCGAGCTGCTCGCGCGTCACGTTCTTCAACGCCGCCATGGTCGCGCCGATCTTCTGCACCTCGCGCGGCGCGAGATACTTGAAAACTTCGGCGGCTTCTTCCTCACCGACGGACATCAGGAGGAGAGCGGCTTTATTCAGGCCTTCAGCGTTCATCGGACACCCAGTTCTTGACAACCGTCGCAACGATTCTCGCGTCCTGACGCGCCACCATGCGCGCGTAGTCGAGATTGCGATCGAATTTGGCTTTCTTGCTTTCGTGACCGAGGAGACTGACCTCGGCATCCTTGTCTTCATCGTCCGTCTTCGCGCCGCCGGCCGCGGGGCCGTCGAGCAGCGAGAGTTCGTCCGGTGCGGCGAGCGACGGCGCGATTTCGGGCGGCGGCGGGAACGCGCGGCGCATCGCCGGCTTCACCATGCTGAAGTACAGGAACAGCCCGACGATGCCGATGCCCAGATACTTCGCCGCCTGGATGCCCATGCCGATCGACTCCGGCGTCTTCCACCACGGCACGTCCGGCGTCACGTTCAGGTCGGCGGAGAACGCGCTGTTGACCACGTTCACCGAGTCGCCGCGCTTGTCGTCGAAGCCCATCGCGTCCTTCACGAGCTGCTGCACCTGCGCGAGCTTGTCGGCGGCGAGCGGCGTCATCGTCACGTTGCCCTTGGCGTCGACCTTCTTCTCGTAGTTCACGACCACCGCCACCGACAGGCGCTTGATGCCGCCGGTCGCCTGCTCGAAGTGGCGCACGGTGCGGTCCACTTCGTAGTTCGTCGTGGTGTCCTTGCGCTGGTTCTGCGGCGTGGACCTGGCGCCAGCTGCGCCGGACGCGGCGGCATCGACCGGCGCGGAAGCGGCTTGCGGCGGCTGGTTGGACAGCGCGCCCGGCACGCCGGAGGCGCCGCTGCCCGTGGTTTCGCTGGATTCGCTCGACTGCTGGCTGCGGATCGCGGTGCTCTGCGCGTTGCCGTTCGGGCCGTAGCTTTCGGCGGTCTGCTCGAGCTTCGAGAAATCGATGTCCGCGCTGACCTGCGAGCGGGCATTGCCGGCGCCGAACAGCGGCGCGAGGATCGCGTCGATGCGCTTCTGCGTGTTGTGCTCGATCTGCTGCACGTACTTCAGCTGCGACGCGTCGAGGCCGTTGGCGGCGCTCTGGCTGGTGAGCAGGTTGCCGTCCTGATCGACGATATTGACATTCTTGACCGGCATGTCCGCCACGCCCGACGCCACCATGTGCGCGATCGCCACGACCTGGCCTTCGTCGAGCACGCGCCCCGGATACAGATTGACCATCACGGAGGCGGTCGGGAGTTCCTTGTCGCGCACGAACACGCTGGGCTTCGGAATGGCCAGATGCACGCGCGCCGACTTCACCGACGAGATCGAACCGATGGTGCGCTCCAGCTCGCCTTCCAGCGCGCGCTGATAGTTGACCTGCTCGGCGAACTGGCTGATGCCGAACTTCTGGTTGTCCATCAGTTCGAATCCGACCGAACCGGCCTTCGGCAGGCCCTGGCTCGCGAGGCGCAGGCGCGTTTCGTGAACCTGCTCGGCCGGGACGAGGATCGCGCCGCCGCCGTCGGAGAGCTTGTAGGGGATATTGCCCTGCTGGAGCGCGGCAACGATTGCGCCGCCGTCGCGATCCGAGAGATTGGAGAAGAGGACGCGGTAGTCCGGCTGGCGCGACCACATGACGAGGCCGGCGACGACCATCACCAGAATGGCGACGGCGACGATCAGCGGCACGCGCGGGTTCGAGCGGAACTGGTTGAGCATGGGCACGCGCTGCGCGAAGCCGCCGAAGTCGGCGCCGCCTGCGAGGCTCGGGCCTGCCGTTCCGGCCGAGCCGGGTTGTGCGCCCGCCAGGCCCAGTCTGGCATCGGGCGTGATGAGTGAGTTGTTGGGCGTTTCCATTTAGCGTCGAGGCTCCGAATCTTTCGCTTCCACCGCGGCCGCCGCGCTTCTTAAGCGGCGACAGTGGACTTTTCACGATGGGGATTATCCGCAGAAGATTGCAACTCGATTCAGCGAATAGAGCGGGGTTTTCCCCGTTCTTCCCGCGCTTTGAAACGGCACCCGCTGCTAAGCTTTTTCGTACTCGGTGAACCTCCGCAATGGCGGCGCCGAACCCAGGCCACCGCTCTCGTGCGGCGCGGGCCGTCCTGCCTTCGGACGCGATCCGCCGGCTTATCACTGATTTCCGGAGTCAACATGAACTTTCCGATCAATCCGCTCTCGGCCGCGCTGTCCTCCATCCAGTCGATGGCGTCGCAGGCCGCCGGCGGAACGTCTGCCGCAGGCGCCGCGAACGTGGCGACGGGCGCCGTGACAGGTGGCCAGTCGGGCGCGGCCAGCGTGGGCAGCTTCGCCGACGCGCTGAAAACCTCGATCGACAAGATCAGTGACAACCAGACCAAGGCGCTCGGCGAAGCGCATGCGTTTGAAATCGGCTCGCCGAACGTGTCGCTGAACGACGTGATGGTGGACATGCAGAAGGCGAACGTCGGGTTGCAATTCGGCCTGCAAGTGCGCAACAAGCTTGTCTCGGCCTATAACGACGTCATGCAGATCTCGGTCTGACGCGCAGTCCAGCGCCGGATCGAATCGTCCACGGTTGTTCTTCCGACCCTGTCGCCGCCTCCTGAGCCTTGTGTCCTAAAGCTTTGCCGCGTTCCTCCGATAACCCCCATAACAGCACGGCGAACGCCGGTTCGCTCGCCCCGGCGAGCGAGCCGGGCGCCAGCACCGGTTTCCCGCAGGACCGAAACCGGACGGACAGCGGATTGCAGCAGGGCATCGTAAAAGGAGACGCAAGAGATGTATTCCCCAGGACACGCCGGAGCCAGCGCCTACGCACGCGTGGGCGTCCAGACAGGGGTGATGGGAGCGAGCCCGCACCGGCTGATCACGATGCTCTATCAGGGCGCGCGCCAGGCCATCGCACAGGCGCGCATGCACCTCCAGCAGAAGAACATCGGCGGGCGCGGCGCGGCGATCGGGAAGGCCATCAGCATCATCGAGAGCGGCCTGCAGCAGGCGCTCAACAAGGACGCGGGCGGCGAGATCGCGGAACGGCTGGACGCACTGTATACGTACATGTCGCGCCGCCTGCTCGAAGCGAACCTGAAGCAGGACGAGACGATGCTCGTGGAAGTCGACAATCTGCTCGCGACGCTCGAAGAAGCGTGGGTGGGCATCGCACCGGAAGTGGCTCAAATGACCGTAGCGCCCGTATGACGGAAGGCTGCGTCGATTGCCTCGAAAGAATGAAGACGATCCAAGAATATTTCGCCCACTACGAAGCCATTGCGGCGGTCTCCGGCCAGATGCTCGTGGCCGCGCGCGGCGGCGACTGGAGCGAACTGAAGACGTTGCAAGGCACCTACCGCGAGTTGATCGAGCAGCTGAAGGACGTGGATTCCGGCTCGGAGCTCGATGAAAGCGCCCGGGCGCGCAAGCTCGATCTCGTCAAGAAGATCCTGGCCGACGACGCCGCGATCCGCGACCTGACGTCGCCGAGCCTCGCCCGCCTGTCCGCGCTGTTCACGGTGAACAGCCCGGCGCGCGTACTGAAAAAGATGATGGGACTGCGCTGAGCGCAACTGCGCCTGGCCGGAAGCCGGTCACAGCGTACTTGAGGATGTGGGCATGAGTGGACTCGATACTGCGATCGCAAGCTTGCTCGCCAACCGAACCGAGCTCCTGATGTCCGCCCTTCGCGCGCCGAACGGCGTGAGCGGCAGCGGCGTCACCGGCGCGAGCGTCGGACAGACAGGCACGCCGGCCGGCACGTCGCTTGTCGGCGGTACGCCGCAGGCGAGCATCGCGCCGGTGCCGTCGACGCAGACCGCTTTCTCCAGCGTGGCGCGCACGCTCGACGTGATTTCCCGTTTCGGCGGCGCGACGCCGCCCGTCACCGGCGACGCCCCGCTCTGGCCAACGCCGCCCCGTCCCGCCAGCGCCTTCGCGGCGCTTTCCACCGGACTCTTCGACACCGCTTTCTCCGCCAACGCCGCCGCGGTCGCCGCAGCGCGCGCCGCGACGCAGAACCTGCCGCCGCTGCCGGCGGGCGTGCTCGCGGTGGAACTGGCGAAGACCGTCGACGAAAGCGGTCTCTTCTACGAATCTCACCTCGTGCAATGGCTGGCGGGCCAGCGCAGCAGCGCATCGCTCGGCAACGAGCCGCAGGCGCGCGTCGACGCCCGCACGCGCGCGTTGCCGCTCGACTTCGTCAGCGATGCGCTGAGCACTGGCGCAACCGGCGACACCGGTCTCGACGACGCCCGCGCGCCGCAAGCCGCCGCCACGGATTCCCCCGATTTGCCCGATCTGCCCGATTTCCCTGCGCGCGGCGTCGCGACGCCGCAGACGCCCCAGCAGGCGGCCGCGCTCGCGGCATCGGTGCGTGATGCGCCGGCGGCGATGCTGTCGAGTTCACAGGGCACGAACAACGCGTACGGCACAAGCAGTGCGTCCGCCCCGGCCGCGCGGCCGAGCGAACACAACTCGGCGTTGCAGGCATCGGCCGATGCGGGCATTCATCCGGCCACGCTCAATGTCGTGCGCCAGCAGCTCGACATGCTCGCGAACCAGCAGTTCCGCTGGCAGGGCGAGGCGTGGCCCGGCACGCGCTTCGAGTGGGAGATCGCCCGCGAACCGCGCGATCACCGCTCGCTGGACGACGCCGCCGACGAGCGCGCCTGGCG
>NZ_JARUXS010000001.1:0-100392 GCF_031451175.1 Caballeronia sp. LZ035 | reverse complement strand
GGCGGACGCACTGCTTGTGCCGTACGCGTTGTTCGTGCCCTGTGAACTCGACAGCATCGCCGCCGGCGCATCACGCTATCGCTGCCGGCGCTCGGCACCGTGGACGCGGAACTGGTGCTGACCGGCGAGAAGCTGGTTGCGCGCATCAAGGCGGGCGACGCGGGCGCGCGCCGGCTCGCCACCGACGGTCCCGCCTTCGCGCGCCAACTGGAGGCTGCGGGGCTGGCGCTGGCGTCGTTGTCGGTCCGTTCGATGGACGGCTCTACCGATCTCGCGATTTCCGGCGAGCCGCACGACAAGAAGCCGGTCAAGTCGCCGCTCGAACATCTCTTGCGTCCGGCGGCGGGCGAGGGAGGCGCGGCATGAACCAGAACCAGTCCGGGCCGCCGCCATATACCCGCATGCAGGCTACGGCGCTCGCCTACGAGGCGGGCAACCGCGACGCGACGCCGCGCGTGGTTGCGAAGGGCTACGGCATGGTCGCCGAGATGATCGTGCAGCGCGCGAAGGAAGCGGGTCTGTATGTGCACGAGTCGCCGGAAATGGTGTCGCTGCTGATGCAGGTCGATCTCGACGCGCACATCCCACCCGCGCTATATCACGCGGTCGCGGAACTGTTGTCGTGGGTGTATCGGCTGGAAAACGAAGAGCCGCTGCGCGAAGCAGGGCGTGCGCTTCGCTGATTGTTTATCGCTGTCCCTTGCGGGCCACAAAGGCGCGGTTTCCGAGCGCGGCGTGATCTAAACGCGCCGGCTGCGTGCCGAAACCGCCCTGTGTCACCCCGCGCGTCGCCGAGGACGCGTCTCAAAGCAGGGTGCGTTTCGCTAATTCTTCCCCGCCGACGCTTTCAGGCCGCGATGTCCCGGTTCACAAGCGCGGCGTGATCGAAGCGCGCCAGCAGTCTGCCGTAGTCCCGCCCTGTCTCGCCCCGCGCCTCGCCGAGACGCGTCTCAAAGCGCGGCGCGTGCTTCGCTGATTCTGTACCGCCGACGCCCGTCAGACCGCAAAGGCCCGGTTTACGAGCGCGACATGATCTAAACGCGCCGGCTGCGTGCCGAAACCGCCCCGTCTCGCCCCGCGCGTCGCCGAGGACGCGTCTCGACGCGCGGCGCGTGCCTCGCTGATTCAGTACCGCCGACGCCCGTCAGGCCGCAAAGGCCCGGTTCACGAGCGCGACGTGATCGAAGCGCGCCGGCAGCGTGCCGTAGACCCGCCCCGTCTCGCCCCGTGCCTCGCCAAGACGCGTCTCGATGAACGCGTCAGCCACTTCCTGCGGCGCATGCCGCGCCAGCAACACACCCTGCGCGCACAGCGCCAACTGCTGCGCGATGCGCCGCGCCGATGCCTCGCGCGCAGCCGGATCGCCCGTCAACAGCTTCATCAACGACGCCAGCGCGCCCGCCAGCGCCGGATGCGCGCCGGCCGTCGCCGTCCAGTCGGCGAGCAGCGCGTGCGCGGCATCCTGTTCGCGCTCGAACGCGCGCAGCACGTCGAGGCACATCACGTTACCCGAGCCTTCCCAGATCGAGTTGACCGGCGCCTCGCGGTAGAAGCGCGCCATCGGCCCGGTTTCGACGTAACCGTTGCCGCCCCAGACTTCCATCGCCTCGCCGGTGAATTCGAGCGCGCGCTTGCACACCCAGAACTTCGCCGCCGGCGTCACGATGCGCCGCCACGCACGCGCTTGCGCCGATCCGCCCGGCGCCGCGCTGTCCTCGAACGCGCCCGCGAGGCGCATGAACAACACCGTGGCCGCCTCGGATTCGAGCGCGAGGTCGGCGAGGACGTTGCGCATCAGCGGCTGATCGACGAGCGGTGCGCCGAACGCGCTGCGGTGCCGCGCATGGTGGATCGCCTGCACGAGCGCCGCGCGCATCAGCGCCGCGCTGCCGATCACGCAATCGAGGCGCGTAAAGTTCGCCATCTCGATGATGGTAGGCACGCCGCGTCCTTCCTCGCCGATCATCACGCCGTAGGCATCGCGGAACTCGACTTCGCTGCTCGCATTCGAGCGGTTGCCGAGCTTGTCCTTCAGGCGCTGGACCTCGACCGCGTTCTTGCGGCCATCCGGCTGGAAGCGCGGCACGTAGAAGCACGACAGGCCGCCCTGCTCTTCCGTGCGCGCGAGCACGAGATGGGCGTCGCATTGCGGCGCGGAGAAGAACCATTTGTGCCCGATCAGCCGATACGCACCGCCGCGTCCCGGCACGCCCAGCGCATGCGCGCGCGTGCGGTTGCTGCGCACGTCCGAGCCGCCCTGTTTCTCGGTCATGCCCATGCCGATCATCATCGAATGCTTGCCGGCTTCGAGCGGAATGTCGCGCGGATCGTGCTCGCGCGACAGCAGCGGCCGGACAAGCCGCGCGTACAGGTCGGGCTCGTTGCGCAAGACCGGAATGCTGGCGAAGGTCATCGTGATCGGGCACAGGGAGCCCGATTCCAGCTGACCATGCAGGAAATAAGCGGCGCAACGGGCGGCCATCGACCCCGGGCGCGCGGACGGCTCGAACGGCATCGCGTGCGCGCCTGCCCGCCGCAGACGCCGCAAGAGTTCGTGCCAGGCCGGATGGAACTCCAGCGCGTCGATGCGTTGGCCGCGCGGGCTGTGGGTCGAGAGCGCCGGTTCGTGCCGGTTGGCCAGCTCCGCCAGCGCGACGACATCCGACTGCGTCAGCGCCATGCCGTCGCTCGAGAGCGCCTCGGCGTGCCATTGCGCGCCCTCGCGGCCGAGCGCCGCGACGAGCGCGTGATCGAAGGCGAACGCGTCATAGCCGACGAGCGGCTCGACCTGATTGGTGACTTCGTGGGTCTGGTGGAACGGCAGAGCGGCGCTATCGGATGAAGCGGGCGAAGTCGCGGACATCTACGGTCTCCTTCTGGCGCGGCGCGCACCGGGCGGGCCGCGCCGGTTGTCAGTGGGGCAGGCGCGGCCCCGCTCGACGGATATTCAACAAATCATAGGCTCTGCAGGCTCGCCACGCGCCGCTATTCGGCCGGCTTGCGGCGGCGTCAGCGGGAAAAGCCGTCGGCCATGAAGTCCTGGCATACCGCCGCGCACGTTCAGCCCGCGCCGCTATTCGGCCGGCTTGCGGCGGCGCCCGCGAGAGAAGCCGTCGGCCATGAAGTCCTGGTACAGGCCGCGCAGCTTCACCGCGCGCCGCTATTCGGCCGGCTTGCGGCGGCGCCCGCGAGAGAAGCCGTCGGCCATGAAGTCTTGGTACAGGTCGCGCAGGTTCGCCGCGCGCCGCTATTCGGCCGGCTCGCCACGGCGCCTGCGCGAGAAGCCGTCGGCCATGAAGTCCTGGCATACCGCCGCGCACGTTCAGCCCGCGCCGCTATTCGGCCAGCTTGCGGCGGCGCCCGCGAGAGAAGCCGTCGGCCATGAAGTCGTGGCACAGGCCGCGCAGGCTCACCGTGCGCCGCTATTCGGTCGGCTTGCCACGGCGCCTGCGCGAGAACCTGTCGGCCATGAAGTCCTGGCGCAGGCCGCGCAAGTTCACCGCGCGCCGCTATTCAGCCGGCTTGCCGCGGCGTCCGCGAGAAAAGCCGTCGGCCATGAAATCCTGGTCGAGATTGGCGGGCAGCATCTCGCGCGCCACTTCAATCCACGCGCGCGCCGCATGCGACAGATAGCCGTTGCGCCGCCAGCCGAGCGCCATGTCCCAGTGGATCTCCGGCTTCACCACCGGCCGGCACGTGAATGCTTCGGCGTCCAGCCGCCGGCAATACGGCGCCGGCAGCAGCGCGATACCAATGCCAGCCTGCACCAGCGCCGAAATGAAATCCCAGTGCCCGCTGCGCCCGACGATGGTCGGCGCGAAACCCGCGTCGCGGCAAGCGGCGAGCACGACATCGTTGAGCGCGAGGCTTTCGCCATAGAACACGAACGGCTCGGCGGCGAGATCGGCGAGCGCGACTTCCTGCACGTCGTCCCAGCGCGAGCCTTTCTGCGCCACCAGCCACAGCAGCTGGCGGCTGACGGGAAGCACGTCGAACAGATCGGCATCGACGGGTTGCAGCACGCCGCCCAGTTCCAGTTCGCCGTCGAGCAGCGCCGCCTCGATCGCCTTCGAGCCGCGCTCGAACAGCTTCAGCTCGACCTTCGGATACCGTTGCCGGAACGCAGCGATGGCCGGCGTGAACAGCGATCCGCCCATCGGCGGAATGCCGATGGTCAGCGTGCCGCGACCGAAAGTGCCGAGATCGTTCAGCTCGGCCTCCAGCCGCGCGTGCGCCGCGAGCACTTCGGCGCCGCGTTGCCAGACGATTCGCCCGACATCGGTGAGCACCATCTGGCGGCCTTCGCGCAGCAACAGCGGCGAGCCGACTTCGTCCTCCAGCGCCTTCACCATCTTGCTGATGGTCGGCTGGGTCACAAACATGTGTTCGGCGGCGGCGGTGAAGCTTTTCTGCTTCACCACTTCGATGAAGTACCGCAAAGCGCGTAGTTCCATCGTCGGCTCCCGAATTCCGGATTGGAATGATTTGGATAAGGTTAAGTCATTTTTATTATGTATGGGGTGCCCATATACTCGGTCTACAGGTTAACCCTAGTTCAACGACCAAAACCCCGAGAAGACCGCCATGTCCGCCGCCCTCGCAAGCCCCGTCCAAGCCAGCAACGCCCGTGTTGCGTTCGGTCGCTTCCTGCGCGTCGCACTGCAATCGACGGCCCTGGCCGCGATCTGGGCCGCCGCGGACTTCGTCGCGCGCAAGTTGTCATTGCCGGTACCGGGCGGCGTCGTCGGGCTGGTCGCATTGCTGGCGCTGCTGTTCTGCGGTGGCATCGCGCCGCGCTGGGTCAAGGCGGGCGCCGACTGGCTGCTGGCCGACATGCTGTTGTTCTTCATCCCGGCCGCGGTCGCGGCGGTCCAGTATGGCGGCCTGTTTCTGGAAGACGGCTGGCGGCTCGCGCTGGTGGTGGTCGGCGGAACGCTGATGGTGATGGTCGCGGTCGCCTTCGCCGTGGATCGCGCCGCGCGCCTCGAACGGCGTCTTGCGTTGCGTCGCGCGCTTGTCACGCGGCACGCCGCCCGCGCCTGAACACGCCCCGAGCGCCACCATGAACCACTTCTACGACTCCCTCTTCGCTGACGGTTCCGCCCGTCTGATCGCGGCGGGCTGCCTGATTCTGACCGTGGCGCTGTACTTCGCGTCGAAGCAGCTCTACGCGCGCTTCCGGCGTCCGTGGCTCACGCCGCTGCTGGCGGTGCCCGTGGTGCTCGGGATCATCGTCGTGATGGCCCGCATTCCGTACCCCGTCTACTTCGCCGACACGCGCTGGCTCATGTGGCTGCTCGGCCCCGCCACGGTCGCCTTCGCCGTGCCGATCTACGAATACCGCACGCTCATCAAGCGGCACTGGATCTCGCTCACCGTCGGCGTGACGGTCGGCATTCTGGTGGCGGTGGGCGGCTCGCTGGCGCTGGCGAAGCTGCTGCATCTGTCGCCGGAACTGCAGCGCAGCCTCGCGACGCGCTCCGTCTCCACGCCGTTCGCATTGGCCGTTTCGGACAAGATCCACGCGCCCAAGGACCTTACCGCGCTGTTCGTGATCGCCACGGGCGTGTGCGGCATGCTGTTCGGCGAAATCGTGCTGGCGCTCGTGCCGCTGCGCACGCGGCTCGCGCGCGGCGCGCTGTTCGGCGCGGCGGCGCATGGCGTCGGCACGGCGAAGGCGCGTGAGCTCGGCAGCGAGGAAGGCGTCGTCGCGAGCCTCACGATGATGATCGCGGGCGTCGCGATGGTCCTGCTCGCGCCGCTGCTCTCCATCCTTCCTTTCTGATTCCGAAACGCCGCCGGACCGTCTCGCATCGACCCGCCAAAAACCCGCTTCGGCGCGCGGCCGTTGCGCCTTCGTCCGACGAGTCTTTGCTACAATCGGCGTTCGCTTCCGAGGAGCGTTGCGACGGGCTTTCAAAACGCCCGCCAGGCTCGGAGCATTCAATCCGGACGGTTCGAAGGCATGTGCAATGCCCCCCAAGCCCCCGCATTCGAACGGCGCTCACGTCAACATTTCTAGTCTTTTTAGAAAAGGAGGGCGTGATGAACGCCGCAGTTCTCGATTCCAAGAATTCCAAGGATTACGTCGTCGCCGACATGTCGCTGGCCGCATGGGGCCGCAAGGAACTCGACATTGCCGAGACCGAAATGCCGGGTCTCATCCAGACGCGCGAAGAGTACAAGGCGCAGCAGCCGCTGAAAGGCGCGCGCGTCGCCGGTTCGCTGCACATGACCATCCAGACGGGCGTGCTGATCGAAACGCTCACGGCACTCGGCGCGGACGTGCGCTGGGCGTCGTGCAACATCTTTTCCACGCAGGACCACGCCGCCGCCGCGATTGCCGCGGGCGGCACGCCGGTGTTCGCGTTCAAGGGTGAATCGCTCGACGAATACTGGGAATTCTCACACCGCATCTTCGAATGGCCGAATGGCGAATTCGCCAACATGATCCTCGACGACGGCGGCGACGCCACGTTGCTGCTGATCCTCGGCGCGAAGGCTGAAAAGGACCGCTCGGTCATCAGCAAGCCGACCAACGAAGAAGAAGTCGCGCTGTACAAGTCCATCGGCAAGCATCTGGATGCGGACCCGACGTGGTATTCCACGCGCCTCTCGCACATCCAGGGCGTGACGGAAGAAACCACCACGGGCGTGCACCGCCTGTATCAGATGGAGAAGGAAGGCCGTCTGCCGTTTCCCGCCATCAACGTCAACGATTCGGTCACGAAGTCGAAGTTCGACAACCTGTATGGCTGCCGCGAGTCGCTCGTGGACGGCATCAAGCGCGCCACCGACGTGATGATCGCCGGCAAGGTCGCAGTGGTTGCGGGTTACGGCGACGTGGGCAAGGGCTGCGCGCAATCGCTGCGCGGCCTGGGCGCCACCGTGTGGGTGACGGAAATCGATCCGATCTGCGCGTTGCAGGCCGCGATGGAAGGCTACCGCGTGGTGACGATGGAATACGCCGCCGACAAGGCCGACATCTTCGTGACCGCCACCGGCAACTATCACGTGATCAACCACGATCACATGAAGGCCATGCGCAACAACGCGATCGTCTGCAACATCGGCCACTTCGATTCGGAAATCGACATTGCCTCGACGCGCCAGTACACGTGGGACAACATCAAGCCGCAGGTCGATCACATTGTCTTCCCGGACGGCAAGAAGATCATCCTGCTGGCTGAAGGCCGTCTCGTGAACCTCGGCTGCGCAACGGGCCATCCGTCGTTCGTGATGTCGAACTCGTTCACGAACCAGACGCTCGCGCAGATCGAACTGTTCTGCCAGGGCGAAAAGTACGAGAACAAGGTCTACGTGCTGCCGAAGCATCTCGACGAGAAGGTCGCGCGCCTGCATCTGGGCCGCATCGGTGCGGAACTGACCGTGCTGTCGGACGAACAGGCCGGCTATATCGGCGTCGACAAGACCGGTCCGTTCAAGCCGAACCACTACCGCTATTAACCGCGGGCGGCGACCCACGTCCGCACGGATGCCCACGCATTCGTGCGGCGCCCGCGACCTGACGCATCAACCGGAGATTCATCGATGACCGTGCTGCTGACATGGCTGATCAACGCGCTCGCGCTTTTGATCATCACCTATCTCGTGCCGTCGATTCATATTCGCAGTTTCGGCACGGCGCTCATCATCGCTGTGGTGCTGGGGCTCATCAACGCCATCCTGCGCCCCGTCCTCATCCTCCTCACCCTGCCGGTCACGATCATCACGCTCGGTCTCTTCATCCTCGTGGTGAATGCACTGTGCTTCTGGTTGTGCTCGTCACTGCTGAAGGGCTTTGAGGTCTCGGGGTTCTGGTCCGCGTTCTTCGGCTCGATCCTGTACAGCATCGTGTCCTGGCTGTTGTCGGCGCTGATTTTCGGCAACCGCAACTTCGGTTGAGTCAGATCGTCCCTGCGTCGCCGCCGCTCGATCCCTTCTCATCATGAAACCGATCGAACTTTCATTCGAGTTTTTCCCGCCGAAGACGCAAGAAGGCGTGGACAAGCTGCGCGCCACCCGCGCCGAACTGAAGACGCTCTCGCCCAAGTTCGTCTCCGTGACCTTCGGCGCGGGCGGCTCCACGCAGCAAGGCACGCTCGATACCGTGCTCGAGATGGCCGCGGAAGGCTTCGAAGCCGCACCGCATCTGTCGTGCATCGGCTCCTCGAAAGAGAACCTGCGCGCGATCCTTTCGAACTATCGCGGACACGGTATCCGCCATATCGTCGCGCTGCGCGGCGATTTGCCTTCGGGCATGGGCGAAGTCGGCGAGTTGCGCTATGCGTCGGAACTCGTGGCGTTCATTCGCCAGGAGCACGGCGACTGGTTCAACATCGAGGTGGCCGCGTATCCGGAATTCCATCCGCAATCGAAGTCGCCGCGCGCCGACCTCGAGAACTTCGCCCGCAAGGTGAAGGCGGGCGCGAATTCCGCAATCACGCAGTACTTCTTCAACGCGGACTCGTATTTCAGGTTCCTCGAGGAAGCACACAAGCTGGGCGTGGACGTACCGGTCGTGCCGGGCATCATGCCGATCACCAACTTCTCGCAACTGATGCGCTTCTCCGACATGTGCGGCGCCGAAGTGCCGAAGTGGGTCGCGCGCCGGCTCGAAAGCTTCGGCGACGACCGCGAGTCGATCCGCGCCTTCGGCGTGGATGTGGTGACGGGCCTGTGCCGGCGTCTCATCGACGGCGGCGCGCCCGGCCTGCACTTCTACACGCTGAACGGCGCGTGGGCCGCGAAGACGGTCTGCGAGCGGCTCGGCTTCAAGAGCGCCTGAGCTTTCTTCTGCTCTGACCGCGCGGCGTCCGTCGCGCGGTTCTTTCCCTTCCCTTACGAATTTCCTCTTTGCGCATGGATGCGCCAAGGTCTATTACTTGCGCGTATGGTCGATAACCTGCCCTTATCGACCCGTCATCGGCGACAAACTCTAGTGGGGAAAACCAACTACGCAAGCCACTTTTGTTCGTGCTACGGTAGCGCCCGCATTCGCGCAAACGCTACAAAAAGCGTACGACGCGATCCGATACACTCGCGCTACGCCGGGATGAAAGCCGGCATCGACCTGGAGGAAAACATGAACAAAAACAGCCTGTTGCGAGCGGTCCGCGGACCTGCGCTCGCAGGCGCCATCGCTACGGCAACGCTGTTCGCGGCCACCGTCGCGCACGCCGCGCTTCCCAACAAGACGCTGGTGTACTGCTCGGAAGGCAGCCCCGCCGGCTTCGATCCCGCCCAATACACCACCGGCACCGACTTCACCGCGAACACCTTCACCGTGTACAACCGCCTGGTTGAATTCGAGCGCGGCGGCACGAAGGTCGAGCCAGGTCTCGCCGAGAAATGGGATGTATCGCCGGACGGCCTGACCTACACGTTCCATCTGCGTCACGGCGTGAAGTTCCAGACGACGTCGTTCTTCAAGCCCACGCGCGAATTCAACGCGGACGACGTGATCTTCACGTTCAACCGCATGCTCGATCCGAACAATCCGTTCCGCAAGGCGTACAACGTCCAGTTCCCGTACTTCACCGACCTCGGCATGGACAAGCTGATTTCGAAGATCGAGAAGGTGGATCCGTACACCGTGAAGTTCACGCTGAAGGAAGTCAGCGCGCCGTTCATCCAGAACATGGCGATGGAATACGCATCGATCCTGTCCGCCGAATACACGGACAAGCTGCTGAAGGACGGCAAGGCCGCCGACATCAACCAGCAGCCGGTCGGCACGGGCCCGTTCATCTTCCGCAGCTACACGAAGGACGCGACCATCCGCTTCGACGGCAACCCGGATTACTGGAAGCCGAACGCGGTGCAGATCTCGAAGCTGATCTTCTCGATCACGCCGGACGCCGCCGTGCGCGTGCAGAAGCTGAAGAGCAACGAATGCCAGGTGATGAGCTATCCGCGTCCGGGCGACATCGCGGCGCTGAAGTCGGCGTCGAATGTCGATTCGCCGTCGCAGGCGGGCTTCAACGAAGGTTACGTGGCGTACAACGTGACCAAGAAGGGCCTCGACAACACCGACGTGCGCCGTGCGCTCGACATGGCGATCAACAAGAAGGCGATCATCGATTCCGTGTATCAGGGCGCGGGCCAGCCGGCCACCGCACCGATGCCGCCCACGCAGTGGTCCTATGACAAGAACCTGAAGGGCCAGGCGTACGACACCGCGAAGGCGAAGGCGCTGCTGGCCAAGGCAGGCTTCCCGAACGGCATGGAGATCACGCTGTGGGCGATGCCCGTGCAGCGCGCTTACAACCCGAACGCGCGTCTGATGGCGGAGATGATCCAGGCCGACTGGGCCAAGATCGGCGTGAAGGCGAACATCGTGTCGTACGAGTGGGGCGAGTATCTGAAGCGCGCGCACGCGGGCGAGCATGATGCGCTGCTGATCGGCTGGACCGGTGACAACGGCGATCCCGACAACTGGCTCGGCACGCTGCTTGGCTGCGATGCGGTCAAGGGCAGCAACTTCTCGAAGTGGTGCTACAAGCCGTTCGACGATCTCGTCGTGAAGGGCCGCTCGACCACCGACGTCGCCGCGCGCACCAAGGCGTACACCGATGCCCAGCAGATCTTCGCGCAGCAGCTGCCGTTCTCGCCGATCGCGCACTCGACGGTCTATCAGCCCGTCAGCAAGAAGGTGACGAACATGAAGATCGAGCCGCTTGGCTACGTGCGCTTCGATGGCGTCGGCATGCAATAAGTTTCGCCGCAAGTCTTTGCAGCGGAACGCTTTTTGCACTAAATAACAAGTACAAGGTCCGGCGGCGCGGGTCCACGAGATCCAAGCCGCCGGATACGTTTTTGTCCCCTCAAGACCGAAAAGGGCGATCATGTTCCGATTCGTTTTGCGACGCATAGGCATGGTGATACCGACGTTCATCGGCATCACGATTCTCGCGTTCGCGCTGATCCACCTGATTCCGGGCGATCCCATCGAAGTAATGATGGGCGAGCGCGGCGTGGACCCGGCCATGCACGCCGCAGCCATGAAGCGCCTGGGCCTCGACCAGCCGCTTCCGCTTCAATACCTCACCTATGTCGGGCATGCGCTCAAGGGCGATCTCGGCACCTCGATCATCACCAACACCAGTGTGATGGGCGAGTTCCTCGCACGCTTTCCGGCCACGGTCGAACTGTCCATCTGCGCGATGATCTTCGCGCTCGTCGTCGGCTTGCCGGCGGGCGTCGCGGCGGCGCTGAAACGCGGCACGGTCGTCGATCACGGCGTGATGGGCACCGCGCTCACCGGCTATTCGATGCCGATCTTCTGGTGGGGCTTGATCCTCATCATGTTCTTTTCGGCGAAGCTCGGCTGGACGCCGGTGTCGGGCCGCATCGCGGTGGAATACGACATTCCGCATGTGACCGGCTTCATGCTGATCGACGCGCTGTTCTCGACCGACGAAGGCGCGTTCACCTCGGCGTTGAGCCATCTGATCCTGCCGACCATCGTGCTCGGCACGATTCCGCTGGCGGTCATCGCACGCATGACGCGCTCGTCGATGCTCGAAGTGCTGCGCGAGGATTACATCCGCACCGCGCGCGCCAAGGGGCTGTCGCCGCTGCGCGTGGTCATCGTGCATGCGCTGCGCAACGCGCTGATTCCGGTCGTCACGGTGATCGGCCTGCAGGTCGGCACGCTGCTCGCGGGCGCGGTGCTGACCGAGACGCTGTTCTCGTGGCCGGGTGTCGGCAAGTGGCTCATCGACGCCATCTCGCGGCGCGACTATCCCGTCGTGCAAGGCGGCATTCTGATGATCGCGACGCTCGTGATCGTCGTGAATCTGGTCGTGGATCTGCTGTACGGCGTGTTGAATCCGCGCATTCGCCATACGAGGTAATCACGACACGATCATGGCTGACATCCAAAACAATCTCCCCCCGCAAGCGATCACGCCGCCGCCTTCCGGCCGCATGGTTGCCGCCCGCGAATTCTGGGCCAATTTCTCGCGCAATCGCGGCGCCGTGGTCGCGGGCCTGATCGTGCTGCTGCTGATCCTGGTCGCGCTGTTCGCACCGCTGATCGCGCCGCATAGCCCGATCGAGCAATATCGCGACTACGTGAAGATCCCGCCCGCCTGGCTCGAAGGCGGCAACCGCATGTTCCCGCTCGGCACCGACGAAGCCGGCCGCGACATCCTCTCGCGTCTCATGTATGGCGCACGGCTGTCATTCTGGATCGGCTTCGTGTCCGTGGTGCTCGCGCTGATTCCGGGCATCGTGCTCGGTCTCATGGCCGCGTTCTTCCACTGGCTCGACACCCCGATCATGCGCGTCATGGACGTGCTGCTCGCGCTGCCCTCGCTGCTGCTGGCGGTCGCGGTCGTGGCGATCATCGGGCCGGGACTCGTCAACACGATGCTCGCCATTGCGATCGTCGCGCTGCCGGGCTATGTGCGTCTCACGCGCGCTTCCGCGCTCGGCGAGTTGCAGAAGGAATACGTGACGGCTTCGCGTGTGGCCGGCGCAGGCACCGTGCGCCTGATGTTCTCGCAAGTGCTGCCGAACTGCGCGGCGCCGCTGATCGTGCAGGCCACGCTCGGTTTCTCGTCCGCCATTCTCGATGCCGCCGCGCTCGGCTTTCTCGGCCTCGGCGTGCAGCCGCCGGCGGCGGAGTGGGGCGCGATGCTCGCCTCGGCGCGCGACTACATCGAAAGCGCGTGGTGGATCGTCACCATGCCGGGCCTCTCGATCCTGATCTCGGTGCTCGTCATCAATCTCCTCGGCGACGGGCTGCGAGATGCGCTCGATCCGAAACTGAAGCGGATGGGCTGACGACATGAATGATCTTTTGACTATCCGCAATCTGCAGGTGACGTTCGGCGGCACGCAGGCCGTCGATCGCATCGACCTGTCGGTGAAACCCGGTGAAGTCGTGGGCGTGGTCGGCGAATCCGGTTCGGGAAAAAGCGTCACGATGATGGCGCTGATGGGCCTCATCGACGCACCCGGCAAGGTCAGCGCCGACCAGGTCACCTTCGACGGCAAGGACTTGCTGAAGGCCTCGGCGCGCGAGCGTCGCAGGATCATCGGCAAGGACATCGCGATGGTGTTCCAGGACGCGCTGACAAGCCTGAACCCGAGCTACACCGTCGGCTATCAGATCAAGGAAGTGCTGAAGCTGCACGAAGGCCTGCGCGGCGACGCGCTGCACAAGCGCGCGGTCGAACTGCTCGACCAGGTCGGCATTCCCGATGCGAAGAGCCGCATTGAATCGTTCCCGCACCAGATGTCGGGCGGCATGAACCAGCGCGTGATGATCGCGATGGCGGTGGCGTGCAATCCCAAGCTGCTGATCGCCGACGAGCCCACTACCGCGCTCGACGTGACCATCCAGGCGCAGATCATGGAACTGCTCGTGCGCCTGCAGAAGGAGCGCGGCATGGCGCTGGTGCTGATCTCGCACGATCTGGCCGTGGTCTCCGAAGTGGCGCAACGCGTGGCGGTGATGTACGCGGGCGAGATCATCGAAACGAATCACGTGCCGACGATCTTCAGCGAGCCGCATCACCCCTACACCGAAGCGCTGCTCGCCGCGATTCCCGAGCATAGCCGCGGCGCTGCACGGCTTGCCGCGCTGCCGGGCATGGTGCCGGGCAAGGACGACCGCCCGAGCGGCTGTCTGTTCGCGCCGCGCTGCAAGTATGCGGTCGAGGCATGCTGGAAGGGCCGGCCAGACCTGTTCCCGCTCGACCGCAACGATCCGGCGGTGCGCGCGCGCTGCATCAAGCCATTGAACATCGACGTAGTGGTGGAAGGAGGCGCGCGATGAACGCCGTACCCAAGCAGCTTAAGCAGGACATCGTGCTGGCCGCCGACCAGCTCGCGAAGCATTACGACGTGAAGCGCAGCGCGTTCCAGCACGGCACGGTGAAGGCGCTGAACGGCGTGTCGTTCGAGCTGAAGCGCGGGCATACGCTCGCGGTCGTCGGCGAATCGGGCTGCGGCAAGTCGACGCTCGCCCGTCAGCTGACGATGATCGAAACGCCGACCTCGGGCCGCCTGCTGATCGAAGGCGATGATGTCGCCGGGGCGAGCAAGGCGAAGATCGCCGAGTTGCGGCAACGCATCCAGATGGTGTTCCAGAATCCGTTTGCGTCGCTGAATCCGCGCAAGACCGTCGAGCAGACGCTCGGCGAACCGCTCGCGATCAACACGAAGCTCAGCGCCACCGAACGCGCCGAGCGCATCGCCCACATGATGCGCACGGTCGGGCTGCGTCCGGAGCATGCGACGCGCTATCCGCACATGTTCTCCGGCGGACAGCGCCAGCGCGTGGCGATCGCGCGCGCGATGATCCTCGATCCGCAGATCGTCGTCGCGGACGAGCCGGTGTCCGCGCTCGATGTCTCCATCCAGGCGCAGATTCTCAATCTGTTCATGGACCTGCAGGAACAGTTCGGCACGAGCTATGTGTTCATCTCGCACAATCTCTCGGTGGTCGAGCACATTGCCGACGACGTGATGGTGATGTACTTCGGCGGCATCGCCGAACTCGGCGACAAGGAGACCATCTTCGCCCGGCCGCGTCATCCGTACACGCGCGCGCTGATGTCCGCCACGCCCGCGCTGTTCGAAGAGGACCGGCGCATCAAGATCAAGCTGCAGGGCGAAATGCCTTCGCCGCTCAATCCGCCATCGGGTTGCACGTTCCATCAGCGCTGCCCGTATGCGATCGATCGCTGCCGCGCCGAGGAGCCGACGCTGCGCGTAGTGGACGGGCGCCAGGTGTCGTGTCATCGCGCGGAGGAAGTCGGCGAAGGCGAGGACTGATTTCCTCTTCGGATCGACCCGGCTTCATGCAGACGAATGGACGGGCCGACACACGAATGTTTTAAGATGGCGGTCGTGCCGGATTCACTCGACAAGTCGCGCTTCTTCCGCGCGGCGTTCGCCCATGCGACAGCCCTTGCGCTGTCGCTCGTGCTGTTTACGGCGGGCATCTGCGTGGCGCCCGACAGTTTTGCCGTCGTTGGTTCGCGCACGCCGCAGGCCGCCGGCGACGCCGGACCGGCCGCCGCGCCTCCCCGGCCTGCACCCCCGCCGCGGACTGATCGCTCGAACGGCACCACGGCAAGCGGCCCGGTCCGCGCGCAACCGCCGCGCATGCCGTTCTATGTCGCCACCAAGGGCGCCACGACCATCTACGTGCTCGGCACGCTGCACGTCGGTTTCCCGAACGACTATCCGCCCGAGCAACCGTTTCGCGCACGCATACTCGCCGCGCTCGAAGCGTCGCCTACGCTGGCGCTCGAAATTTCCCCCGACGACCTCCTGCTGTCCCAGGACGATGTGAACCGCTACGGCATGTGCCGCAGCGAGTGCCTGCTCGACTATCTGCCCGACCCGATGTGGCAACAGGTCGAGACGCGCATGCGTTCGCATCCGGAAGCGCTGAAGCAGTTGCGGCACACGCGGCCATGGCTGGCGTCGATGCTGATCGAAACCTACGACACGCTCAAGGCCGGCTTCGACAGCGAGTACGGCACCGAGGCGCAATTGCAGAACGTCTATCTGCGGGCGCGCGGGAAGATTGTCGGGCTGGAGAGCTTGAACGAACAGATTTCCACCTTCACGCGGCTGACGTCGGCGCAGCAGCGCGAGATGCTCGGACAGGATCTGGTGCAGACGCCGGCCGAGAACATCGCGGATGTGAAGGAATTGCACCGGCTGTGGCGCATTGGCGATGCGGACGCGCTCAAGGCCTGGGACGATGCGAAGTCGAGCAAGCTGGCCAGGAACCGGTCGCTGGCCGCCCAGGTCGACAATCGCGTGGTGTATGAGCGCAACCGGCGCTTCGTGCAGCGCATGGTGCAGATGGCGGCGCCGGATAAACCCGTGTTCGTCGCGATCGGCGCGCTGCATCTGGGTGGGCCGCGAGGCGTGCTCGAACTGTTGCGCAAGCGCGGGTTCGTGGTGGATCCGGCGTGAGCGCGCGCGCTCACGCTTTGACCGAAGCGATGCTCAGATGAACATCAGCCAGTTCAGCAGGAAGATGTTCGCG
This sequence comes from Caballeronia sp. LZ035, assembly GCF_031451175.1. Classification (NCBI taxonomy): domain Bacteria; kingdom Pseudomonadati; phylum Pseudomonadota; class Betaproteobacteria; order Burkholderiales; family Burkholderiaceae; genus Caballeronia; species Caballeronia sp. LZ035. The sequence goes on along the minus strand of NZ_JARUXS010000001.1, from coordinate 84,371 downwards.
ATCAATAGCGTCAGCGCGGTCGGCACCTGCACCTTGATGACCGCGTTCTTGTCGGGCAACTCCAGCAAGGCCGAAGGCACGATGTTGAAGTTCGCGGCCATCGGCGTCATCAGCGTGCCGCAGTAGCCGGAAAACATGCCGATGGCGGCCATCGTCGCGGGATTGCCATGGAACACGCCGACCAGGATCGGCACGCCGACACCGCCCGTCATCACCGGAAACGCCGCGAAGCCATTGCCCATGACCATCGTGAACAGCGCCATGCCGATCACGTACACCGCCACCGCGACGAAGCGGTAGTCCATGTTCACGTAGGCCGTCGTCACGTGCGCGACGGCCTTGCCCACGCCCGCATCCGAGAACACCAGCCCGAGCATGCCGAGCATCTGCGGCAGCACGGCGGCCCACGACAGCGCATCGATCAGGCGGCGCGTCTCGCGCATCGACTGGCCGACGGTATCGCGCGTCATCACGCAGGCAATGGCGAGCGCGATCACGCAGCCGACGCCGAAGCCAATCAGCGTCACGTTCTTCAGTTCGATCAGCGGCGTGCCGCCGAACACCAGATATTTCGCGCCGAGCGTGAGGACGACGGTCACGACCGGAATCGTCAGCGCCGGAATGAAGAGCTTGTTGCCGAGGCGTACGGCGCTCTGGCGACGCGTTGCTTCGGAGAGCATCTTCGGTTTCGCGCCGGTCACGCCGCCGAAGCCGGCGATCAGCGCCATCGCGACCACCAGCACGCCGACGACCGTCACCGGAATCCAGTCGCCGATCAGGAAGATCAGCGCATAGATCAGCCAGAAACCGCCGGCCGTGAGCCGGCGCGGATGCGACTTGTCCGTGAGGATCATGCCCGCGACAACCACGAGCACGATGCCGACGAGATAGAACAGATAGTTGATCGTGAGCGTCATGCCTGTTCTCCGGCGACGTTGCGCGTCAGTGCGCCGAGTTCGCGCGCGAGCCTGCGGTCGAGCAGCCACAAGCGGAAACCATGGATCAGGAACGCGCAGATCGCCGTGGGAATGCCCCAGACGGCGACGTGCATCGGCTCGACCACGATGCCCGCTTCCTTCAGGAAGGTGGTCATCAGCACGATCGCGCCGAACGCCACGAAGATGTCCTCGCCAAAGAACAGGCCGACGTTGTCCGTGGCCGCCGAGTAGGCGCGCAGCTTGTGGCGCACCGCATCGGACAGCTTGCCGTAGCGCGCTTCGGTGGCGCCTTCGGCCATCGGCGCGAGCAGCGGACGCACCATCTGCGGATGGCCGCCGAGCCCGGTCAGGCCGACCGCCGCCGTGATTTCGCGCACGAACAGATAGACGATCAAAAGGCGTCCGGCCGTCGCCGCCTTGATGCTGGAGATCCACATCTGCGCGCGTTCGCGCAGGCCGTGGCGCTCCAGCAGCCCGATCACCGCGAGCGGCAACAGGATGATGAGCGGAATGTTGCGGGTCTTGAGAAAGCCGCTGCCGATCGCGGTCAGGATTTTCTCGACCGGGAAGTGCGCCGCCAGGCCGGTGATGATCGCGGCGGCGGCGACGATCAGCATCGGATTGAAGCGCAGGACGAAGCCCACGATGATGACGGCCACGCCAATGAGCGGCCATAGGTTGACGGCGGTGTTGACTGCGGTTGCCATGAGTTCTCCAAACGGATCAAGCGTCACGCCTCGAACCGGGCGCGTGGTTATGCTTCTTGTGGTTGTGCTGCTGGCGACTGCGCGGCTCTTCGGCCGCTCGCTGACGCGCCCCGGTTGCGCGGAGCGCGGGATTGCTCAGTGAAAAGGCGTCATTCGGCGTGCGCCGCGCGGACCTCGATACCCGCATCGGCGAGCGCGCCGCGGATCCGGCGCGCGAACGCCAGCGCGTGCGCGCCGTCGCCATGCAGGCAGATGGTTTGCGCGTTGAGCGGCACCCATTCGCCCGACACGGCCTGCACGCGCTGTTCGCGGACCATCGCGAGGGTGCGGTCGAGCACGATGTTTTCATCGTCGAGCAACGCGCCCGGCTCCTTGCGCGGCACGAGCGAGCCGTCCGCCCGGTAGCCGCGGTCCGCGAACACTTCCTCGATCGCGTTCAGCCCCGCGCGCCGCGCCGCTTCCACCAGCCCGCTGTTGGCGAGCCCGAACACGAGCAGTGACGGGTCGAAGTCGCGCACCGCGGAGACGATCGCATCGGCGATTTCGGTGCTCCTGGCCGCCTGGTTGTAGAGCGCGCCATGCGGCTTCACGTGCGCGATGCGCCCGCCTTCCGCCTGCGCAATCGCCGACAGCGCGCCCAGCTGGTAGAGCACGCCGGCGTAGATTTCCTCGGGCGGCAGGTCCATTTCCTTGCGGCCGAAGTTCTCGGGATCGTTGAAGCTCGGATGCGCGCCGATGGCCACGCGTTTCTCGACGGCCCAGCGCACGCAGTCGCGCATCGCGGTGGCGCCGCCGGCGTGCCAGCCGCACGCGATGTTGGCGGAACTGACGAGGTCGAGCAGTGCTTCGTCGGTGCCGCAGCCTTCGCCGAGATCGGCATTGAGATCGATTTCCATGATGTTTCGTGCAGTCGTTACGTTAAGTATTGAAGGTTGGGGGCGACGTGGCGCACGGTGTCCGGCGCGGCCGTCATGCGCCTGCGCGCGCGATGCGCTCTTCGTGCATGGCAATCGCCGTTTCCACCTGGCTCAAGTACTGGCGTTCCTCCGCGAGCGCATGGCGCGCCTCTTCCACGGAGGTCTCGATGAAGCGCACGCCGCCGTTCAGCCGCACCTGCGCGAGCTTCCACACATCCGCGCGGATGACCGCGCCGATCTTTGGATAACCGCCGGTGGTCTGGGCGTCGCCCATCAGGATGATGGGCTGGCCGTTCGGCGGCACCTGGATCGTGCCGGGCAACACCGCGTGCGACAGCAGTTCCACCTTGCGGGTCCGTTCGAGCGCCGTGCCCGCCAGTCGGAAGCCCATGCGGTTGCTGTTCGGCGTGATGGTCCATTCCTCATTCCAGAAGGCCTGCTGGGCGGCTTCGCCGAAGCTGTCGTATTCGGGGCCGCGCAGCACGCGCACCGGCACTGCCCACGCCAGACCCGGCGCGTGACGGCCGCGCCGCACGGGTTCGTCGACCAGCACGAACTTGCACCACGCCGGCGCCTTCACGCCGAACGCGGGCTCCTCCGGCGAGAACGCCATGCCCTTGTGCGGCTGCGGCACGCCGACGGGCAGACGGTCGCCGTCGCGCAATGAGCGGCCGCCGAGGCCGCCGAAACAGGCGCCGAGATCGGTGGACCGCGAACCGAGCATCGGCAGCACGTCGATGCCGCCCGCGATGCACACATAACAGCGCATGCCGCGCTTGGCCGCGCGCAGCGTCAGTTCCTGGCCCGCGCGGACCGGCAGGCTCCACCAGGAATAGACCGGCCTGTCGTCGAGCGTGGCGCCGAAGTCGGTTCCCGCGATGGCGATGCGCGTCGCATGCTTGAAACGCAGCACGGTCGGCCCGAAGGTGACTTCGATGCCCGCCGCGTCCGGCCGGTTGCCGACGATGCGGTTGCCCACTTCGAGCGACAGCGCGTCGAGCGCGCCGCCCGAGCTCACGCCCAGATGGCGATAGCCAGGGCGGCCGAGATCCTGTACCGAGCTGAGCACGCCCGCGCGAATCACGTCGATCATGCGCGCACCTCCAGCGCCGTGAAGCGCACGCGGTCGCCGGGCTGCATCAGCGTCGGCGGGTTTCTGGCCGGATCGAACAGCTTGAGTTCGGTGCGGCCGAGCAACTGCCAGCCGCCCGGCGACACCGCCGGATAAATGCCCGTCTGCGCCCCGCCGATACCCACCGACCCCGCCGGCACCTCGAGACGCGGCTCGGCGCGGCGCGGCATGTGCAGCGCGGGATCGAGGCCACCCAGGTAGGCGAAGCCCGGCTGGAAGCCCAGGAAGAACACGATGTATTCGGCCTGCGTGTGACGCTTCACGACTTCATCGACTGACAGCCCCACATGCCGCGCCAGCTCGACGAGGTCCGGGCCGTCTGCACCGCCGTAGCGCACCGGAATCTCGATCTCGGCGCTCTCCGTGTCGGTGGCCTGGACGGCATCCCAGCCGCTCTCCAGCTGCGCCGCGAGCGTTTCGTAGTCCGCCTCCAGCGGGTCGAACACGATGGTCAGGTTGTTCATGCCCGGCACCACTTCGAAGACGTGCGGCATCAGGCGGGCGTGTTCCGCCAGCGCCCAGACGCGGCGTTGGCAATCGAGCGTGGCGGGCGGCGCGGTGTCGAGCACCAGCGCGGAATCGCCGAGCGGATGAATACTTGGTTTGGTCATGCCTTGAATTCGCGGTTTCGCGACGAGAAAAAGTGCCGGTCGGGCGCTCATCGCATCGTCGCAGAATGGTACATTGTCAATAAATTATCAAGAAATTATCAATACAGGTTTTCGCCGAGGCGCGCGGTACGCTGGTAAAAAGTCCCTGCGCTACACTCCAACGCACACTAATAACGGGCAAATGCCATGCCGCGCCATCCCACCAAGATCGTCTCTTCCGAACATCTCGTGTCCGAAACCAGCGCGGAACTATCGGAGTTCGAGTACGGGCTCATCATGGCGGGAAACGCGTTCAATCGCTGGATGGTGCGCTGCATGTCGGCGGCGGGCGCCAAGGACATGACGGCGGTGGAAGTGTCGCTGCTGCATCACGTGAGCCATCGCGACCGCAAGAAGAAGCTCGCCGATATCTGCTTCGTGCTGAACATCGAGGACACGCACGTCGCCACGTATGCGCTCAAGAAACTGGTCGGGCGCGGCTATGTGCAGAGCGAGAAAACCGGCAAGGAAGTGTTCTTTTCGGCCACACCGGCAGGGCGCGAATTGTGCGGGCGGTATCGCGACGTGCGCGAGGCGTGTCTGATCGAGACGCTGCGCGAGAGCGGGCTCACTAACGAGCAGATCGGCGAAGCTGCGCAGCTGATGCGCAATGCTTCCGGCTTGTATGACACCGCTGCACGCGCGGCGGCGTCGCTGTAAACCGGGAGAGCGCCCGAGTCAGGCTTCCGTGACGATTGCGTCCAGCGGCAGGTCGTGCGCTTCACGCGGCAGTGCGTCGCAGCGGCATGCCTCGAACGCGATGCCCAGCGTGACCGGCCGTCGCGCACCCGGCCACGCGGCCAGCGTGCGGTCGTAATAGCCGCCGCCATATCCCAGCCGATAGCCATCCGCGTCGAAACCCACGCACGGAATCAGCAGCAGGTCCGGCACCACGACGCGTGCTTCGGCGGGTACCGGAATCCGGTAGCGGCCTTCCTTCATGGGTGCATCGGCGCGCCAGGCGTGAAAGACCATCGGCGCACGCGGCTCGACGACCACCGGCAGCGCCGCCTCGCGCGACGCGTCTTCAGCGAGCCAGCGCGTGATGACGTCGCGGGCGTCGAATTCGCCCGCCACCGGCCAGTAGAAGCCGACGCACTGCGCCGCGTGGCGCTCGAGGGCCTCGCGCAGGCGTGTTGCCAAGGCGGTATGCAGGGCACCGTATCCCGGCTGTTCGGCCAGCGCTTCACGACGTTCGAGCAGGGTCGCGCGCAGAGCGCTCTTGGACACACACTTAGGCACAGTTTCAGGTACGTTTTCACGCCCCTGTTGCGATGTCGCGCAAACGTTGCGTGATATGCTTTCTTCCGACCCCAGGACTCGCTTCAAGACCATTCGCGCTCCAGAAATAAAGATGTCAAAACGCCTCAACCGAGTATATCCCGCGGTCTGCGCAGCCCTTGCCGCGGTTTCCCTCGTCGCCTGCGGTACGGCCTCCGCCGTCCGTCCCGACGCCGATTTCACCCCCGGTTCCGACGACCGCATCTTCATGCAGTTGCGCGACGCCGCGCGCGCGAACGACGCCGGCAAAGCCGCCGCGCTCGCTGCGCAGATTCCGTCCTATCCGGCGCCGAGTTATCTCGAATACTTCACGCTCAAGCCGCAATTGTTCGACTCGCAGGGCCACGCGCGCCTCGACGCGCCGGATGCGCCCGTGCTGTCGTTCCTGCAGCGCTATGACGGCCAGGCTATCGCGGACCGCATGCGCAACGACTATCTGGTGGTGCTCGGCAGCCGCCACGACTGGAAGAACTTCGACCAGCAATACGCGCGCTTCGTGCTCAACGACGACACGCAGGTCAAGTGCTACGCGCTGGAGGCGCGCCTGTCGCGCGGGGAAAACGTCGCGGATGCCGCGCGCGCGTTGCTCGTCGAGCCAAAGTGGTATGGCGACGGCTGTGTCGATTTGATCGGCGCGCTGGCCGAGTCCGGGCAGTTCACGAGCGATGACATCTGGCAGCAGATCCGCCTCGCCTACGAACAGAACTACACGGGCACGGGCGCCAATATCGTCGAGACGCTGGGTCAGGAGAAGCCGAAAGACTCGCTGCTGGACGACGCCGTCAGCAAGCCGCCCATTTACCTTGCGCGCGGCGTGATGCCCAATACCCCGGCGCATCAGCTCACGCTGCTCGCCATCACGCGCATGGCCCGCAACGACCCGGCCATGGCGGCGGCCACGTTCAGCTCCGTCGCGCCGAGCCTGACGCCTACGGAGCGCGCCATCGGCTGGGGCACGATCGGCTATCAGGCGGCAGTCAAGCGCATGCCGTCGGCGGCGGACTGGTACCGGCTCTCGGCCAACGCGCAGTTGTCGAACCCGGCGTACGAGTGGCGCACGCGCAGTGCCTTGCTCGCCGGCGACTGGAACATGGTGCGCTGGTCCATCGAGCAGATGCCGCCCGGCTTGCGCAGCCAGCCGTCGTGGGTCTACTGGCATGCGCGCGCCGTCAAGCAGGCGGGCGACACGGCCACGGCGAACCAGGAATTCCAGAGCATCGCGGACCAGTTCAACTTCTATGGCCAGCTCGCGCTCGAAGAACTGGGACAGAAGATCACCGTGCCGCCGCGCACCACCGTGACCGACGAGGAAATTGCGCAAATGCAGTCGGTGCCGGGTTTCGCGCTGGCGCAACGGTTCTACGCGCTGAACATGCGGCTCGAAGGCAATCGCGAATGGAACTGGCCGCTGCGCACGATGACGGACCGCCAGTTGCTCGCCGCCGCGCAATATGCGAAGCGCATCGAACTGCTCGACCGCACCGTGAACACCGCCGACAAAACCAAGGCCGAGCACGATTTCTCGCTGCGCTATCTGTCGCCGTATCGGGATATCGTCGAGCGCGACGCGCAGAACACCGGTCTCGACGTCGAGTGGGCATACGGGCTGATCCGCCAGGAATCGCGCTTCATCATCAACGCGCGCTCGGAAGTGGGCGCGGGCGGCCTGATGCAGCTGATGCCGGGCACGGCGCAGCTTGTCGCGAAGAAGATCGGGATGGGTCCGGTCTCGCGGGCGCAAATGAACGAGATCAACACCAACATCCTGCTCGGCACGAATTACCTGTCGATGATCTACAATCAATTCGACAACTCGCCTGTGCTCGCCACCGCCGGCTATAACGCCGGGCCGGGCAGGCCGCGCCAGTGGCGGCAGGACTTGCGGGCGCCCGTGGAGGGCGCGGTTTTTGCTGAAACCATCCCGTTCACCGAGACTCGCGATTACGTGAAGAACGTGCTGTCGAACACCGTGTACTATGCCGCGCTGTTCGAAGGCCGTCCGCAGTCCTTGAAGGCGCGTCTGGGCTACATCGCTCCCTGACGGCGTCCCCAGGCGAAACCTCACGCCCGCGTGTCCTGGAAAGGATTCGCGGGCGCTGTCTTTCTCGCCTCGGCGTTTTTAAGACACGTCCGTCCAGCCACGACCCAAGAGGCGAGCCATGCGACACCAACACATAGCGTTGATCGGCGGATCGGGATTCATCGGCAGCCATCTCGTCAATGCACTCGTCGATCTCGGCAAGAACGTGCGCGTGGCCACGCGCCGTCGCGCCAGCGCCGCGCATCTGACGCTGCTGCCCATCGACGTGATCGAAACCGATGTCCACGATCCCGTGCAACTCGCGGCGTTCATCGACCAGTGCGACGCGGTGATCAATCTCGTCGGCGTGTTGCAGGGCCGGCGCGGCGATCCGTACGGGCCGGAGTTCGCGAAGGCGCACGTCGAGTTGCCGCGCAAGATCGCGGCGGCGTGCGCGGCGAAGGGCGTGAGGCGGCTGCTGCACATGAGCGCGCTCGGCGCCCATGTCGACGGCCCCAGCATGTATCTGCGCTCGAAAGGCGAGGGCGAAAAGATCGTGCGCGAATCCGGACTCGACTGGACCGTATTCCGCAGTTCGGTGGTGTTCGGCCCCGAGGACAATCTGCTCAACCAGTTCGCGTTCCTCGAACGCATGTTTCCGGTGATTCCGCTCGCATGCGCCGACGCGCAGTTCCAGCCGGTCTTCGTCGGCGACGTGGCGAAGGCCATGGTCAATGTGCTCGATCTCGACGCCGCCGGCCATCAGGTCTATGAGCTAGCGGGCCCCAGCGTCTACACGCTCGCGGAACTGGTGCGCTTCGCGGGCAAGACCATCGGCAAGCATTCGCGCATCATCAAGCTGCCGGAGACGCTTGGCCGTTTGCAGGCGATGACCATGGAAATGGCGCCCGGCGAGCCGCTCATTTCGCGCGACAATCTCGACTCGATGAAAACGCCGAACATCGCCAGCAAGCCGCTTGCGCCCGAACTCGGCATCGACGAACCCGCGAGCATCGAGGCCATTGCGCCGCTGTACCTGACCGGCAATGGCTCACGCTCGCGTTTCGACGCCTTCCGCGCCACCGCGCACCGCTGAACTCCTACTTTGATCGCATGAAACTCGTTATCGGTGACAAGCTCAATTCATCCTGGTCGATGCGTCCGTGGGTGCTGCTCACGCATTTCGGCATCCCGTTCGAGGAGACGCCGATCCGCCTGAACCAGCCCGACACGAAGGCGCAGATCCTGGCGCTTTCGCCGAATGGCCAGGTGCCGTGCCTCATCACCGATACGGGCGTCGCCGTGTGCGAATCGCTGGCGATTGCCGAGACGATTGCCGAGTTGCATCCGAAGCACGCGATGTGGCCGCGCGACGCCGACGCCCGCGCACGCGCCCGGAGCATCAGCGCGGAGATGCACGCGGGCTTCACGGACCTGCGCCAGAACATGCCGATGGACCTCTCACTGCACGCGCCAGTCACGGGCGCGACGCCGGGCGCGCTCGCCAACATCGCGCGCATCGAAGCCATCTGGGCCGAGTGTCTCGCGGCGTCGGGCGGGCCGTTCCTGTTTGGCGAATTCGGCATTGCGGACGCGATGTACGCGCCCGTCGTCATGCGTTTCAACTCCTATGCGCCGACGCTGAGCCAGACTTCGCTGGACTACGCGCGGCGCGTCACGGCATTGCCTGCGGTGGCCGCGTGGATCGGCGGCGCGCGCGAGGCGGCGCGATGAACATCTATGCGGTCGGCGGCGCGATCCGCGACGAACTGCTCGGCGTGCCGGTGGTGGATCGCGATTACGTCGTGGTGGGCGCGACGCCCGAGCAGATGGTCGCGCAGGGGTATCGGCCGGTCGGGCGGGATTTTCCGGTGTTCCTGCATCCCGAGACGCACGAGGAATACGCGCTCGCGCGCACCGAACGCAAGACGGCCGCCGGCTATCACGGCTTCCAGTTCTACTATTCGCCGGACGTGACGCTCGAAGAGGATCTCGCGCGGCGCGACCTCACCGTCAACGCCATGGCCCGCGAAGTCACGCCGGCGGGCGAACTGACGGGACCCGTCATCGATCCCTTCGACGGCCGCGCCGATCTCGCGAACAAGCTGTTCCGGCACGTGGGCGAGGCGTTTGTCGAGGACCCGGTGCGGATTCTGCGCGTGGGGCGTTTCGCCGCGCGTTTCGCCGATTTCAACGTCGCGCCCGAAACGGCCGCACTGATGCAGAAGATGGTCGCGGCCGGCGAAGTCGATGCGCTGGTGCCCGAGCGCGTGTGGCAGGAAGTGTCGCGCGGGCTGATGGAGAAAAAGCCGTCACGCATGTTCGAGGTGCTGCGCGGTTGCGGCGCGCTGGCGCGCATCCTGCCCGAGGTCGATGCGCTGTGGGGCGTGCCGCAGCGCGCCGACTATCACCCGGAGGTGGACACCGGCGTGCACGTGATGATGGTGCTCGACTATGCGGCGTCGCAAGGCTTCGCGCTGCCGGTGCGTTTCGCCGCGCTCACGCACGATCTCGGCAAGGCGACCACACCAGAAGACATCCTGCCGCGCCATCTCGGTCACGAAGGACGCAGCGTGGATCTGCTGCGTCCACTATGCGAGCGCCTGCGCGTGCCCAACGAATGCCGCGACCTGGCGGTGCTGGTCGCGCGCGAACACGGCAATATTCATCGCGTAATGGAGATGGGCGCGGCCGCGCTGGTGCGTCTGTTCGAACGCAGCGATGCGCTGCGCAAGCCGGCGCGTTTCGCTGAGGCCTTGCAGGCGTGCGTGGCCGACGCGCGCGGCCGGCTGGGACTCGACCGGCAACCGTATCCGCAGGCGGAGCGGTTGCGCGAGGCGCTCGTTGCGGCCCGTTCCGTCGATGCCGGCGCGGTCGCGCAACAGCACGCGGCCCAGCCGTCGAAGATCAAGGATGCGGTACACGACGCGCGGGTCGCCGCGGTGAAGGACGCGCTGGGCGTCTGACCGCCTGACTCAGAGTGCGCGCGCGATCAGCGAGAGCAGCACGGAGAGCAGCAGCGTCGACATGAAGGGAAAGGAATATTCCCGGCCGAAAAGCCGCAGCGTGAAGTCGCCCGGCAGCCGCCCGATGCCGAATTTCCTGAGCCAGGGCAGCGAGCCGGACAGGATCGCGAGCGCGATGAAGGTAGTCAGCAGCCAGCGGATCATGACGGATAAAAAATCATAGGGTATGACTTCGGTCGCCGGTGGCGAAGGCGTCGAGCGTGCCGGGAATGCCGCGCGAAAACGCGATCACCTTGAACAGCTCGCCCATTTCGGCCTCGGAGAGCAGTTTCTGCACGGCATTCGCGGCCGGCAGGAAACGCCGCACATCGGACGGATCCAGTTCGCCGAGCACATCGGTGACGCCCGCGTTCAACAGGAAGCGCGCCTGCGAGGTGAAGCCGAGCAGATCAGCGCCGGTCTCGACGCCGGCTTCCGCAATGCCCGTGAATTCCACGTGCGCGGTGATGTCCTGCAAGCCCGGATAGAGAAACGGTTCCGGATGCGCACGATGCCGGTAGTGACACATCAGCGTGCCGCTTGCGCGCTGCGCGTGATAGAACTCGCGGCGCGGAAACCCATAGTCGATAAAAAACGCCGCGCCGCGCACGAGCATCGTGCAGATGGTTTTCGTGAAGCCCAGCGCCGCTTCGTGCGTTTCCGTCACGTATTCGGCGAACGGTTCGTCGTTGGCGTCGTCGATGGCGGCGTCGATCAGTTCGACTTGTGCGTCCCGCGTGATCGGACGGTCGTCGAAGGCCAGGCGGTCGTTCAGCAGCACCACGCCACGCTCGTGCCATGCGCCGAGCTTGCGTGCGACGAGGCGTACGGGCATCGCGTCCAGCACCTCGTTGCCGATCACCACGCCCTCGAAGCTGTCCGGCAGTGAATCGAGCCATTTCACCTTCGCGGCGAGCCCGGGCGCTTCGCGCTCGATGGTTTCACGCTGACGCGCACGCAGTTCGCCGGAGAGATCGACGATGGCGTAGCTGTCGAAGTGAATGTCGAGATCGGCAAGGGCGTTCATCAGGCCCGCGGCGAGCTTGCCGGTGCCGGCGCCGAACTCCATCAGCTGGCGCGTGCCGCTTTGCTGCAACGCCTGCGCGACGGGACGGGCGAGCGTCGTGGCGAACAGCGGGGACAACTCGGGCGCGGTGACGAAGTCGCTGCCGTCTTCCCCGCGACGCCCGAATTTCATGGCGCCGCCGCTGTAATAGCCGAAACCGGGGGCGTACAACACCAGATCCATATAGCGATCGAACGGCAGCCAGCCGCCCGCAGCAGCGATGCGTTCGCGGATCAGCCCGGTCAGCGCTTCGGATTGCGCGAGCGCGTCGGCGCCCGGAGCAGGTAAACTATCGGATTGTCGAGCATTCGAGTTCATCCCCGTATTGTAAATGAGCGCTTCCACGCCGTTTTCTCCCGCTAACTCGCCGTCTTCCGGCGCCGCTCCCCGTTCCCGCGCCGTGCTCGTGACCGGCGCGGCGAAGCGGGTGGGGCGCGGCATCGCACTGGAATTCGCGCGACAGGGCTGGGACGTGGCGGTGCATTACGGCGGCTCGGAGCACGAAGCGCGCGAAACCGTGGCGCTGATCGAGGCACTCGGGCGGCGCGCAGTGGCGCTGAAGGCGGATCTCGGCGTTGAAGCCGAGGTCGCGCGGCTGGTGCCGGCGTGCGTCGAGGCGTTCGGCGGTCTGAACTGCGTGGTGAACTGCGCATCGCGCTTCGACGAAGACACCGCCGGCGATTTCCGCTACGCGAAACTGCTGGAGATGACCGCGATCAACGTCGCCGCGCCGCTCTTGCTCGCCCGCATGCTGCACGAGATCCTGCCGGACGCCGCGTCCGGCCGCGACGAACTGCGCGGCGTGGTCATCAACGTGCTCGACCAGAAGCTTTACAACATGAACCCGGATTACCTGTCGTACACGCTGACGAAAGCCGCGCTCGACAACGCCACGGTGGCGCTGGCGCAGGCGTTGGGGCCGAAGCTGCGCGTGGTGGGCCTGGCGCCGGGTTTGACGCTGATTTCCGCCGGGCAGACGCCCGCGACCTTCGAGGCGGCGCATCGCGTGACGCCGCTGAATCGCGCGTCGACGATGGAGGATGTCGCGCAGGCCGCGTGCTATCTCGCGAACGCGCACGGCGTGACCGGCACGACGCTCGTCGTCGATGGCGGCCAGCACCTCGTGCCGAGCCCGCGCGATGTGATGTACATGATCGGCGCGCAGAATCACTGACGCGCTCAACTTTTGGATGAAACCATGCTTGCCGCACTCTCGCACCCCCGGCTGACCGATTGCCGGCGGCTTTTTCTGCGCAACTACGAAGTGCGCATCAACATCGGTGTGCATGACTTCGAAAAGCGCGGCGAGCAACGCGTCGTGATCAACGTGGAGCTGTACGTGCCGCTCGCGCTGTCGACGCCCGTCGCGGACAAGCTGGCCGAAGTGGTCGATTACGACTTCATGCGCTCGACCATCGCGGAACGCGTGAAGCGCGGCCATATCCATCTGCAGGAAACCCTCTGCGACGACGTCGCCGCTGCCTTGCTGGCGCATCCGGACGTGCGCGCGGTGGCCGTGTCGACGGAAAAACCCGACGTCTATCCCGATTGCGACGCGGTGGGCGTCGAAGTCTTCCGTATCAAGGAGGAACTGGCATGAACGCGCGCGACACGCTCGAAACCGTAGCCGAAGCCAAGCCGGTCCGCGAGGCGCTGACGAAGCGCCAGCAAAAGGAAGCGTACGAGAACAACAAGCTGTACAAGCGCATCGTGCGGCAGGTCGGCGAGGCGATCGGCGACTTCAACATGATCGAGGAAGGCGACAAGGTCATGGTATGTCTGTCCGGCGGCAAGGACAGTTACGCGATGCTCGAAATCCTGATGCGCCTGCGCGAACGCGCGCCGATCAACTTCGACATCGTCGCCGTCAATCTCGACCAGAAGCAGCCGGGTTTTCCGGAGCACGTGCTGCCCGAATACCTGGCGAAGCTGGACATTCCGTTCCACATCGAGAATCAGGACACGTACAGCATCGTCAAGCGTCTGGTGCCGGAGGGCAAGACCACGTGCTCGCTGTGCTCGCGGCTGCGGCGCGGCATCCTGTACCGCGTGGCGGGCGAACTCGGCGCGACCAAGATCGCGCTTGGACATCATCGCGACGACATCCTGCAGACGCTGCTGCTCAACATGTTCTACGGCGGCAAGCTGAAGGGCATGCCGCCCAAGCTGCAATCCGATGACGGCAAGAACGTCGTGATCCGTCCGCTTGCTTATGTGAAAGAAACCGATCTCGAGAAATACGCGGAGTTGCGCGAATTTCCGATCATTCCGTGCAACCTGTGCGGCAGCCAGCCGAACCTGAAGCGCGCTGAAATGAAGGCGCTGATCCGGGAATGGGACAAGCGTTTTCCGGGGCGGATCGAGAACATGTTCAATGCGCTGTCCAATGTCGTGCCGTCGCATTTGATGGACAGCGCGCTGTTTCCGTTCGCCGGATTGCGCGCGACGGGCGAAGCGGATCCGCAGGGCGATATCGCCTTCGACGAAGAACCGTGCGCAAGCGAACCGTCAACATCGGCGGGCACCATTTCAATTGTGCAGTTCGACGACCTGTAACCGTTGTCGGAGCAGGATGCGGCGTGCCTTTCGCCGCATTGCATCAAGGAGCCGGATGCTATATTGGCGGCTCGCCACACCCAGCAAGGCTTCCCGGCATGAACATCGTGATTCTGGCTGCCGGCATGGGCAAGCGCATGCGCTCCGCCCGGCCGAAGGTACTTCATTCACTGGCGGGCAAGCCGCTGCTTTCCCATGTCATCGACACGGCGCGCACGCTTTCGCCGACGCGGCTCGTGGTCGTCGTCGGACATGGCGCCGACCAGGTCCGCGAAGCCGTCGGCGCGCCGGATGTGCAATTCGCGCTGCAGGACCGTCAGCTCGGCACGGGGCACGCCGTGCAGCAAGCCCTGCCGCTGCTCGATCCTTCGGTGGCCACGCTCGTGCTGTACGGCGATGTGCCGCTCACGCGCGCCAGCACGCTCGTACGCCTGATCGAAGCTGCGGGCGAGAACCGTTATGGCGTGTTGACGGTGGACGTCGGCGATCCGACCGGTTATGGGCGCATCGTGCGCGATGCATCCGGTTCGGTCCGCAAGATCGTCGAGCAGAAGGATGCGTCCGAAGAGGAACGCCGTATCGCGGAAATCAACACGGGCATCGTCGTGACGCCGACGCGCGCGCTCGAAGGGTGGCTCGCGTCGCTCAGGAATGACAACGCCCAAGGCGAGTTCTATCTGACCGATGTCGTCGAACGCGCGATCGAATCGGGCGTGGACGTCGTGACTGCCCAGCCGGACGCCGAATGGGAAACGCTCGGCGTGAACAGCAAAGTGCAGCTGGCCGAACTCGAACGAATTCATCAGCGCAACGTCGCGCACGCGCTGCTCGATGCGGGCGTGACGCTGCTCGACCCGGCGCGCATCGACGTGCGCGGCACGCTCGAATGCGGCGCGGATGTGTCCATCGACGTGAATTGCGTGTTCGAAGGGCGCGTGACGCTCGGCGACAACGTGACGATCGGCCCGAACTGCGTGATCCGCGATGCCGATATCGGCGCGGGCACGCGGGTGGATGCGTATACGCATATCGAAGGCGCCACGGCGGGCGCGAACGTGGTGCTCGGGCCGTATGCGCGGCTGCGGCCCGGCGCGCAGCTGGCGGATGAAGCGCACGTCGGCAACTTCGTCGAGGTGAAGAACGCGGTGCTCGGGCGCGGCTCGAAAGCGAACCACCTGACCTATATCGGCGATGCCGACATCGGTGCGCGCGTGAACATCGGCGCGGGCACGATCACCTGCAACTACGACGGCGCCAACAAGCATCGCACGGTGATCGGCGACGACGTGTTCGTCGGCTCCGATACCCAGCTCGTCGCGCCGGTGCGCGTGGGCAGCGGCGTGACGATCGCGGCCGGCACGACGGTGTGGAAGGACATCGGCGAGAACGAACTCGTGCTCAACGAAAAAACGCAAGTGAGCAAGACGGGCTATGTGCGCCCGGTCAAGAACAAGAACAAGTCGTAAGGCTGTCGGTTTGGCGCAGTCAGACGCGCGCGGCCCGATGCGCCGCGCTTTCACATACTGGTTTCAAAGGAAGAACGCCCATGTGCGGAATTGTCGGCGCGGTCGCGCAACGTAACATCGTCCCGGTGCTGGTCGAAGGGCTGCGCCGCCTCGAGTATCGCGGTTACGACTCGTGCGGGGTGGCCGTGCTGAGCCATGGCGAGCCGCGTCGCGCCCGCAGCGTCGCGCGCGTGTCCGACCTCGATGCACAAGTGCGCGATTCGAATCTCGTCGGCATGACCGGTATCGCGCACACGCGCTGGGCCACGCATGGCGCGCCCATCACGGACAACGCCCATCCGATCTTTTCGCGCGATACGGTGGCGCTGGTGCACAACGGCATCATCGAGAACTACGAGTCGCTGCGCGAGATGCTCAAGGGCAAGGGCTACGAGTTCGTCTCGCAGACGGACACCGAAGTCATCGCGCATCTGATCCACAGCATGTATCGCGGCGACCTGTTCCAGACCGTACGCGATGCGGTGAAGATGCTGCACGGCGCGTATGCGATCGCCGTGCTGCACAAGGACCAGCCGCATACGGTCGTGGGCGCGCGCCAGGGTTCGCCGCTCGTGGTCGGCGTGGGTCAGGGCGAGAATTTTCTCGCTTCCGATGCGCTGGCGCTCGCAGGCAGCACCGACCGCTTCGCGTTCCTCGAAGAGGGCGACGTGGTCGAGATCGGGCTGGAGGGCGTGAAGATCGTCGATCGCGAAGGTCTGCCGGCGGCGCGTGAAGTGCGCACGGTGACGGCGTATGGCGGCGCGGTGGAACTCGGGCCGTACCGTCATTTCATGCAGAAGGAAATCTTCGAGCAGCCGCGCGCGATCACCGACACGATTCCGCAAGCCGATCACTTCGATCCGGTGCTGTTCGGCGAAGGGGCGGGCGACGTGTTCGCGGGCATCGACAGCATTCTCATTCTGGCGTGCGGCACGAGCAGCTATGCGGGTCTGACGGCGAAGTACTGGCTCGAATCGATCGCGAAGATTCCGACGCAGGTCGAGATTGCCAGCGAGTACCGCTATCGCGAATCGGTGCCGAATCCGAAGGCGCTGGTCGTGGTGATCTCGCAGTCGGGCGAAACCGCCGATACGCTTGCGGCGCTCAAGCATGCGCAGTCGCTCGGACACAAGCACACGCTCGCCGTGTGCAACGTGGCGACGAGCGCGATGGTGCGCCAGACCGAGCTCGCGTTCTTGACGCATGCGGGCACGGAGATCGGCGTGGCATCGACGAAGGCGTTCACGACGCAGCTCGTCGCGCTGTTCGTGCTGGCGGTGACGCTGGCGAAGATGCGCGGGCGCGTCGATGCGAAGCAGGAGGCGGCCTATTTCGCGCAGCTGCGCCATTTGCCGGCGGCGCTGAACAGCGTGCTGGCGCTGGAGCCGCAGATCATCGCGTGGTCGGAGGACTTCGCGCGCAAGGAAAATGCGTTGTTCCTCGGGCGCGGGCTGCATTATCCGATCGCGCTTGAGGGTGCGTTGAAGCTCAAGGAGATTTCATATATCCACGCCGAGGCGTATCCGGCGGGCGAGCTCAAGCATGGGCCGCTCGCGCTGGTGACTGAAGCGATGCCGGTGGTGACGGTCGCGCCGAATGACGCGCTGCTGGAGAAGCTCAAGTCGAACATGCAGGAAGTGCGGGCGCGGGGCGGCGAGCTGTATGTGTTCGCCGATGCGGATACGCGGATTGTCAGTCAGGACGGGATTCATGTGATCCGCATGCCGGAGCACTATGGGGCGCTGTCGCCGATTCTTCATGTGGTGCCGTTGCAGTTGCTGGCTTATCACACGGCGTGTGCGCGCGGGACGGATGTGGATAAGCCGAGGAATTTGGCGAAGTCGGTTACGGTGGAGTGAAGGGGGGCGGACGACCTTGTGTGTCGTTCGCAAAAAAACGAAAGCGTCCCTCATCCCGTGCGGCAAACAGCGTCCTTCAAAGGGAGCGATCTCGCCTGCAAACTCTCATGGGAAAGAACAGCGCACGCTCTCAGTGACGGGATGATTTACAAGCCTCGGGCGTCATGACTGCACGGCAGTCATGACGAAGCCTTCCACTTCTGGTGGAAAGAGCCACCACACTGCTCTCGGGGCAGGCTTCAATAGCCGGCACGCGCTTCCAGCGCCACCATTCTCACCGCCTCCCTCCGCTTGGTCGTCAAAAGATCAGCAACGCCTCACCGCAGCATCACGCCCGCATGGACTCTTCGATTTGCTCGAAGCGTAATCATGGACCTTCGAAGCGTCCATGAATCCTCGGGCATGCGGATAGCGATTCTCTTCCAGCCTGGCGCACATGGATCCAGTGACAACCCACCGCATCATTTCGCGCCTGCGAAGCGCTCGAAGATTGCATGCTTCGGGTCTCTGCCTGAGCGGACTGGTATAGCTGTCATCCATCCTCTTCGCGCATCCACATCGAGCCTATAAACGGGCTCTTACATAACGAACTGGATGATCCACCATCCACACCCTCCTTAAAAAACGTTTCATCGAACATCGGCTTTCCGCCCATTCGAGCATGACTAATCTTCTCCCGTCACCTGATGCAAACAGGTGTCGACACCCACAGCAAGGCTGTGAACTTCTGGAGAAGAAGCATGAAGCATGTTCCCGCGTTCCTCGGTGGCCTGGCCCTCGCGTTGGCGAGCTTCTCGGCGATCGCCGCCACGCCCCATCTCACTCAGGCCGAATGCCACGACTACCCGTTCGCCAAGCTCACGAAGGAAGTGACGCACCGGCAACTCATGCAGGAGATGAGCGAGCTCGAAGCAGTCGGCTATGAGCCCTCCGGCGACGATGCCGACTACCCACACGACCTGCACGTTGCGGAGCGCAAGCTGCACCAGGAATTCAAGCGTGATTGCATGCGTCCTGCGGTGGCCGGCACGCCGGCGCCGACTAGTTCGAGTGTCAACTGAACCCCTGCCAGGATGCTCAATTTCTCTTCATGAAACATTCGACGCCGCGACGTCACCGAAGCCATACGCTTGCTCTCGCGGCCTCGAAACCAGAAAGCCATGTTCATCGTCGGCACACGGAACCTGATCAACCGCGGATACCGCCTTGTGCCATGATGGAAAATCCACAAGATCCCGGACGCGCCAGCGGTCCGTCTCCGAGTGGTGCTTTCCCCAGAGAAACAATGGCAATCCGCGTACTCACCATTGAAGACGACCCGCTGACAGGCACGGAAATCGCGAGTGAACTCAGCAAGGCCGGGCTGGACGTGGAGTGGGTCGACAACGGCACAGAGGGCCTGGCTCGCGCGGTTGGCGGCGGCTTCAACCTCATCATGCTGGACCGGATGCTGCCGGGCGTCGATGGCCTCGCCATTCTGACAACGCTGCGCACCCTCGGAATCGACACACCGGTTCTCATGCTGAGTGCGCTCGGTGACGTTGACGAACGCATCCGCGGGCTGCGCGCCGGCGGCGACGACTACCTCACCAAGCCGTTCGACCGGGACGAACTGGTCGCGCGGCTCGAAGTCCTGCTGCGGCGCCAGAAGGAGTCGCCGGTACAGACAGCGACTCGCCTGCAAGTCGGTCCCCTTGCGCTGAATCTGATTTCGCGAACCGTCACTCGCGACGGCATCGGGATCACGCTGCTTCCCACCGAGTATCGAATCCTCGAATTCCTCATGCGGCACGCAGGCCAGACCATCACGCGGACCATGCTGTTCGAAGCAGTCTGGGGTTATCACTTCGACCCGGGAACCAATCTCATCGATGTGCATATGGGACGCCTGCGCAAGAAGCTGGATGCACCGGGCATGCAGCAACTCATTCAGACCGTGCGTGGCTCGGGGTATGTTCTCATCGACCCGTAACCCCTCCCAGGACGTGCCGTCCGCCGCCATCAAGGTGTCCACGCCGATCCAGGTTGGCAAAGGCTGGCACACGACGACCTTCAAGTGGCTCTCCATCTATGGCGTCATTTTCTCGCTGTCCTTCATGTTGCTGGCGGGCTTGCTCGGTTGGACAGTGACCGATCGCATGCAAGCGGATAGCGACAGACTCCTGCATTGGCAGATGTACTACTTCGAATCCATCCCGAACCAGGACATGCCGCTCGCCATCCTTCGGCGACTCGAAGGCGAGCGCATGCATGTGAGCTATTTCGGCTTGTTTTCTGCCGATGGCGCGAGAATCGCCGGCGACATCCAGTCTCTTCCGCGTGCGCTGAAGCTCGACGAAAGTGGCCATACGCTGCGCGACCAACTCACGGTGCGCGGCGAACACAGTCCGAAAGTGGTCCGGGCAGCCGGCGTTCGCCGGCCCGACGGCACGATCCTCGTGATTGCACGCGACTGGACCTCCTTGCTGCACGTCCGCGCGGTCGCCATCAAAGCGCTGGTCACGGGCGGTGTGCTGTTCCTGGTCCTCAGCATCGCCACAGGCGTCTTGCTGAGCGTGCGACAGATGCGGCGCGTTCGCGACATCCGACGAGTCACGCAACGCATCGCCGAGGGTGACCTGAATCAGCGCTTGCCCATCGGCGGCCGCGATGAGCTCGATATGCTTTCGCATCTGGTCAATCACATGCTTGACGACATCGAACGCCTGATGACCGAAGTGAAGGATGCATGCGACGGCATCGCCCACGACTTGCGTACGCCGCTGTCGCACATCCGGATGCTGCTGGGAAACCTGGCGCTGCATTCGAAAGGGAAGCAGGAAACCAGGCACTTGATCGAGGAAGCCTGCTATGAGACGGACCGATTGCTCGACCGGTTTCGAGCGATGCTGCGGATCTCCGAAATCGAGTCGTTGAAACGTCGAAGTGGTTTCGCATCGGTCGACCTCGGATCACTGGTCGCGGAACTCGATGATCTGTACGGTCCGCTGGCGGAAGACCGCGGCATACGCTGGACCGTCAATGTCCTGCCGACAGACACGGTCCACGGTGACCGCGCCCTGTTGTTCGAAGCGTTCGGCAACCTCCTCGACAACGCCATCAAATTCACGCCACAGGGCGGCCAAGTCCACATCGCGTTGAGCCAGGCCTCCCAGGGCCCGAAGCTCGTCATCAGCGACACGGGTCCAGGCATTCCGGAATGGGAGCGAGAGGCGGTCCTCACGCGCTTCTACCGCGCCGACAAGTCGAGGCATATTCCCGGCTCGGGGCTCGGCCTCAGTATCGTCACGGCGGTCATGCACATCCACGACTTCATGCTGCGGGTCGGTCCCCACGAGGCGCCGGCGTCCACGGGGACCTCCATGACGGTCGAGTGCTGGCCTCACGCACTGGACTGACGGTGCCTTCATGCGCATCCTTCTGATATCGCCCGCTCGCACGGAATGTGCGTTCCTTGGCAAGGCGCTTCGGGAAAGCGCGCACAGCGTTCAATCGACGGATGACCTTCGTGATGGACTCTATCTCGGCTCCCTTGAGCCGTTCGACGCCGTGCTCGCGGTGGCCATCGACGAGAACGCATCCAGAAGCCTCGACGGCCTTCTGCCTGCGTTCGCGAAGCTGCCCGGTTCGCCTGCCGTCATCGTCATCATGAGCGATGTCACGGCGCGAGAACGCGCCAAAGCCCTTCGCGCCGGCGCCGATGCGTGTTTCGTCACGCCGTACTCGATCATGGAGCTGCAGGAAAGAATGCGTGCCCTGCGACGCGGCACCACTGCGGCGACCCGGGATCCAGCGGGCCGCCAGACCATCCGGCTTGAGTCCGCGACGCGTGAGCTTGTCGAGGGAAAGCGGCGGATCTGCATCGGCAAAAGAGAGTTCCTGCTTGTCGAATGCTTGCTGCGGCAGGCCAATCTTCCGGTGCCTCGCGACGAACTCATCCGGTACGCATGGCCGGAGAAGGAGTCGGTCGACCCCGCGAGCGTGAACCTGATCGTCGCGCGCCTTCGAAAGAAGCTGGAAGCGCATGGTTTCGCGGCGCAGCTGGACACCGTCAATCGCTACGGCTACCAACTGCGCGCGTGGTGAGCTTCGACCTGGCAGTCCCCGCTTCTTAGCTGCCAAAGTACGGCACGCAAAAGGAAGGCGGTCCCACGCAGGCGTTGGAGTCTGTCTGAGCCGTGGCGCACCCGGCCAGGATGCTGACGACAAGAAACAGACCGCCCAGCGAACACGCTCGTCGAACTCGGTTTGCCATGTCATTCAACCATGCCAATACAGAGTACGGTCGAGATGCTGGAGTTGACCGTTCTGTTCCGCTTGAACCAGCTCTTGATAGACCTGGGCGCGCGTCTTCGGTTGGATCTTTTGGATCCTTGAGTCTCCACCTTGTGTCGTAGGCGAAGCCTGCACCGACGCCGGTGCCGGTGCCGATTGCGCATGGCACGAAAAACTTGCGGCGCCGGCTGCGAGCGCGATGACGATGGGAATGCCTTTCATGTCGGACTCCATTTCAATGAACGGGAACCGGGCAACGCGGTTTCGGTGTGTGCCCGTTGAAACAGGATATTCAGACGGGTTAGTCGAAACGGCATCAAAAGATGAAAGTCCGTTCATGACGGCGGCGGCCGTGCCGAGAGTCTCGATGTCCCAAGCGGTGTGCGCGATATAGGCATGGAAAAGCGCGCTATCCATCGCGGATGACGCGCTCTTGTCCATCAACCACGCCGAAGGCTCAGAAGCGGTGAAGCAATGAAACGCGATAAACCATCTGGTTGCCGCTCATCGACGGCCCCGCCGAACGTTCGATGTCGGCATTGTCGAACGCCAGGCCCGCGTCGCCGTCGACATGCTGATAGGAACCGTCCACGTAGACCGAGGTACGCTTGCTGATGTCGTAATCGAGTATCACGGATACCTGGTTCCATCTCGACGTGGTGTGGCCGGTTGTGGTTGCTACCTGCGCGGTCGTAAAGGTGTAGGCCGCGCCCAACCATAAATCAGGCTTGACGTAGTACTTCCCGTTGATCTCGTAGTTGTCGAACTTCCACGAGTTCTGCGTGCCGGCTCCCGGCTGCGTCTGGAAGAAGGAATTGGCCGAAGGGTTGTACACATCAACGTGGGAGTAGGCGAGCGACACGACTGCCTCGTTCGGGAACGTGTACGAGAGGCCGGCATCGATGTTCTGCTGCGAGCGCGCCGCAAAAACGCCTGTAACCGTTGAAACCGCGCCAGTTGCCGTTGCTCTGCCGCCGTTCGTCTTCATATAGGCAAGCGCTGCCGAAATCGAGCCCATCCGGTATGAGCCAGCCGCGCTGTATACCCGGTCGTCAGCAAATCCTCCCGCTTGATTGCTGAAGCCGTACATGGCCTCGCCGGTGAAGCCGGCCACGGTCGGCGATACGTACTTGACGGAGTTATGGATGCTGTAATCCCAGGCAGCGTTGTCGTTACCGAACGGGTGCGCGGACATGTCGCCCATCATGCTGCCCGCTGACGTGAAGGGGCTCCACAGGTCGGCTGTCGGGTCGTACTGCACGCCCATCGTGAGCGTACCCAGCCGTCTCGACGACAGGCCGACATTCGCCTGACGCCCGAATGCGGCACCGCCCTGAGTCAGTAGCCCGTTGTTCACATCGAATCCGCTTTCCAGGCGGAAGATCGCCGAGAGTTCGTCCCTGAGGTCTTCGCTGCCGTGGATACCCCAACGGGTGCCCCGGGTGTAGCCGCTCGCCATCTGATAAGCGCGATGGCCGTTGGCGTTATTCGTGAAATCCAGACCCTCGTCAATCAGGCCGTATAGCGTGACGCTGCTTTGCGCATGAGCCGTACCGCACGTCAACAAAGCGGGCAGCGCGCCCGCCAATATGGCTTTCTTCATCGTTCTCTATTCCGAGCAAGAGATGGGGTTTGGTGCGCGACTGTCGAAACGCGGAGGGCGCGTACGAACCGGTCTGCTGAGCGCGGAGGCAGATTAAAGAACGCCCGGTCATCGATGTTTTGAATTCCGGGAAGACTGATTTTCAGAAAATGGTGATGCGCGACGAGTCGAATTCGGTGCATCGAACAGGGATCCGTGCGCGACGCGAAACATTAAGAACTCTTCATGTTTTTCGGGCGATCCACGCACCGGCGGATCCGTAGTCTTTCCAGACCGACAGCAGGCAAGGCGCCTGTCTGGATGGGTGGTCCACTCCCCGGAGAGATTCATGAAAAAGCTCGTGCAGGTCATCGCTGCTGTCGCAACGACCGCCGCTATCGTTCCCGCAATCGCCCAGACCGTTGCGCCTCAGGCGCAGGGTGCCGGCGTTGCAGCCACGCAACCGGCAGATAGGACATCGGATGACGGCCAACCGGACAGCAGTCCGGGAATCACGCGCGCACAGGTTTATCGGGATCTCGTGCATGCGCAGCAGGATGGTCAACTCACCCGTCTCAACCGAACCGTCTACGCCCATCACTGATGGTCGGCGTGCATGAGTCAACGCAAGGAAAGAAGACGTGAACCAGCTACAGGCAATGCGCGTGTTCATGCGGGTAGTGGAGCTCGCCAGCTTCAGCGCCGCCGCGCGACAGCTTGGAATGTCGGGCGCCGCCGTGTCGCGCAGCGTGATGACACTGGAGGCGCACTTGAACCTGCGTCTCATCAATCGTTCGACCCGGCACCTGTCTCTGACCGATGCCGGACAGCGCTATATGGAAGGCTGCAAGGAAGTCATCGATCGACTCGACACGATGGAGGCAAGCCTCGTTCGCTCGACCCGCGATCTCAACGGAATCCTGCGCGTTTCCACGCCAAGCACCTTTGCCGTATCGGGGTTGTGCAGCCTGCTCGCCGCCTATCGCAATGCCCATCCCAAGGTGAGCTTCGAGGTCACCACCACCGACGCTGCGGTGTCCCTCATCGAAGGCGGCTTCGACGTCGGCTTCTCTGACGCGCCTCACATGCCCGATTCCACGCTCGTCTCTCGCCAGCTTCGCTCGTTCAAGCGGATCGTCGTCGCGTCGCCGAGGTACTTGCAGAAGCACGGCACGCCGGCCACCCCCGCGGAGCTCTCGCTGCATCACCTTCTGACGACCACCCACAGCGCGGACAAGGCATGGCGATTCACGGTTGAAGGCGAGGTCATGCGCATCCCCACGAGTGCGGCGCTGCAAGCCTCGTGTCACGCCACGGTGCATTCGGCCGCGCTGGCGAACATGGGGATTGCGATTCTGCCCGCACCGCTTGTCGAGCATGATCTGGCCAGGGGTCATCTGCTGCCCATCCTCAGCCAGTATGAGATTGTCGACGGCCACCGTCAGGTCTCCATCCTGTACACGAGCCGAACCTACCTGTCCGCGAGGGTGCGGCACTTCATCGAATTTGTCGTCGACCAGTATCGCCCCGCGTATCCCCCACCTGTCATGCGGGAAGCCGCCTGAGAGAACGCCTCCATGTACAAGGTCCTGTCCATCGAGGACGACGAACGCATGGTGGAGGAACTGCGGCGCGCATTGCCCGATCCGCGTTACCACCTTCAGGTTGCGCACTCGGGGCAAGAGGGGATGGCAATGGCCGTCGATCTTTCATTCGACATCGTCACGCTCGACAGGCTGCTGCCCGACCTCGACGGCCTGCAGGTGTTGACGGCCATGCGCGGCATCGGCATGAACACGCCCGTCCTGATCATCAGTTCACTGGACGAAGCCGACGAACGCGTTCGCGGACTGCGCGCCGGTGGCGACGATTACATGGCCAAGCCATTCACTCACGACGAGGTGCAGGCGCGCGTCGATGCCTTGCTGCGCCGAGGCGCGGTGCGAGCGGGTCAAACGATCCTGCGAGCGAACGGTATCGAGCTCGACCTGCTTCGCCGCCATGCGCGCTACCACGGCAAGGCCCTGGTCCTCCAGCCGACCGAGTTCCGTGTCCTGGAATTCATGATGCGTCACGCCGGACTCATCCTCACGCGCACGATGATCTTCGAGGGCGTGTGGGGCTGCCGATTCGACCCCGGCACGAACCTCATCGACGTCCATATCGGACGACTGCGCAAGAAGATCCAGGATTGTTGCGGCCTCTCGATGCTCAAGACCATCCGTGGAGCGGGCTACATGCTCGACGACGGCTGCTGAGCATGGCGGGTCTGCGAAGGCGTGAAACCTGAAGAAGATTTCACGGTTCCTGGCATCAGCTGTTAGCAGACCGGCGACACACTCTCTCACCAGTGCTGTCAAGCGTTCAATTCGGAGCAGTCTCCCTGTGCTGAAAATAGTCCGGCTGGCCCTTGCCCGGCCCTACACGTTCATCGTGTTGGCGCTGTTGATCCTCATCATCGGTCCGCTGTCCCTGCTGCGGACCCCGACGGATATCTTTCCTGACATCCGCATTCCCGTCATCAGCGTGGTGTGGAGTTATGCAGGCCTCCAGCCCGACGATATGGCCGGCCGCATCGTGACGTATTACGAGCGTTCAATCGGCACGACGGTCAATGACATTCAGCACATCGAGTCTCAGTCGTTTCGCGGCTACGGCATCGTGAAGATTTTTTTCCAGCCCACGGTCGATATCCGTACCGCAACGGCGCAAGTCACGTCGCTCTCGCAGACCGTGCTCAAGCAGATGCCTCCCGGCATCACGCCGCCCCAGATCCTCAACTACAACGCGTCGACGGTCCCGGTCATTCAGATTGCCCTGACCAGCGACGCGCTCAATGAGCAGCAGATCGCCGACTACGCGAACAACTTCATTCGGCCCGCGTTGTTGAGCGTTCCGGGTGTCGCCATTCCGACGCCCTACGGCGGCAAGGTGCGCGAAGTTCAGATTGACCTGAATCCGCAAGCCTTGCAATCCGATGGTCTGTCGGCGGTCGATGTGGCGAACGCGCTCGCGCGGCAGAATCAGATGATTCCGGCGGGCACGGAAAAGCTGGGGGATGTTGAGTACGACGTCACCCTGAACAACAGCCCGCTTGCCATCGACGAGCTGAACAATCTGCCTGTCAGGACGGTCGGCGGCGCGACCATCCGGATGGGCGATGTAGCGCATGTCCGCGACGGCTTCCCGCCGCAGACCAACGTCGTGCGGCTCGACGGTCATCGCGCCGTGTTGATGAGCGTGTTGAAGAACGGCTCCGCCTCGACGCTCGATATTGTCGCCGGGGTCAAGGCGAAGCTCCCGCTCATCGAGCAGATGCTGCCGCCCGGTTTGAAGTTCATCACGCTAGGCGATCAGTCCGTGTTCGTGAAGGGCGCGGTGAGCGGCGTCGCGCGCGAGGGCATCATCGCTGCCGCGCTGACTTCGCTGATGATTCTTCTGTTCCTCGGCAGCTGGCGCTCGACGCTCATCATTGCGTCATCGATTCCGCTTGCCGTGCTGGCTGCCATCGCAGGGCTGTCCGCGATGGGCGAGACGCTCAACGTGATGACGCTGGGCGGCCTGGCGCTCGCGGTGGGTATCCTCGTCGATGATGCGACGGTGACCATCGAGAACATCAACTGGCACGTCGAACATGGGAAGCCGGTTCGCCAGGCGATTCTCGACGGTGCGGCCCAGATCGTCGGGCCGGCGCTTGTCTCGCTGCTCTGCATCTGTATCGTGTTCGTGCCGATGCTGATGCTGAACGGCATTGCGCGCTTTCTCTTCGTGCCGATGGCGGAGGCCGTGATCTTCGCGATGGTCGCGTCGTTCATCCTGTCGCGAAGCTTCGTCCCGATGATGGCGCGGTACCTGCTCAAACCGCACGTTCACGGTGAGCAACATCGGCCCACCCGCAATCCGCTGGTCGTATTCCAGCGTGGTTTCAATCGTCGCTTCGCGCGAGTCCGCGATGTGTATCGCGCGGTACTGCACACCGCGCTGACGTCGCGGAAGCCGTTCGTCATCGGCTTCATGGCCGTGGTGGCGGTGTCGTTCGGTCTTGCGCCCTTCCTCGGCCGCAATTTCTTTCCCGATATCGATTCAGGCGAAATCGCGCTGCATGTCCGCGGGCCGGTCGGCTTGCGCATCGAACAGACCGCCGCGCTGTTCGACCATGTCGAGGGGACCATTCGCCGAACCATTCCACCGGACCAGTTGAAGAGCATGGTGGACAACATCGGCCTGCCGGTCAGCGGTATCAACCTGACGTACAACAACAGTGGCACGACAGGATCAGCGGATGGCGACATCCTCATTTCGCTCGACGAGAACCATGACCCGACTGCGCATTATGTGAAGACGCTGCGCGAATTGCTTCCCCGCGCCTATCCCGGCGTGACCTTCTCGTTCCTGCCCGCGGACATCATTTCGCAGATCCTGAACTTCGGCGCACCGGCGCCGCTGGATATCCAGGTGGCCGGCCCCAATCAACCCGGCAACCTGGTCTTTACGCGCGCGTTGCTCAAGCGGGTCACGCGTGTCCCGGGTGTCGCCGATGCGCGCATTCAGCAAGCGGTGAACTATCCGCAGTTCTCCATTGCGGTCGACCGAACGCGAGCCGACCAGCTCGGCATCACCGAGCAGGATGTGACCAACGCGGTGGTGGCCAATCTGTCCGGCACCAGTCAGGTGGCGCCGGCTTACTGGCTCAACCCGAAGAACGGCGTGAGCTACCCGATTGTCGCGCAGACGCCGCAGTACCTGATGAACTCGCTGGAATCGCTCGACAACATGATGGTCACCGGGGCCGACGGACGCTCGCAGATTCTCGGCGGCCTCGCCACGGTGCAGCGCGGCATCGGCGACGCGGTCGTCTCGCACTACGACATCCAGCCGCTCTACGACATCTACGCCACGCCGCAGGGAAGCGACCTCGGTGCCGTCGCCACGAAGATCGATACCGTTGTCCACCAGATGCAAGGCCAGTTGCCGAAGGGCTGCAAGGTCACCGTTCGCGGTCAGGTCCAGACCATGAATACGGCATTCAGCGGACTCGGCTTCGGCTTGGCCGGGGCCATTTTGCTGATCTACCTGCTCATCGTCGTCACCTTCCACTCGTGGGCCGACGCGTTCGTGATCGTGACGGCGCTGCCCGCCGCCCTCGCCGGCATCGTGTGGATGCTTTTCATGACCTGCACGCCGCTCTCGGTTCCGGCACTAACGGGCGCGATTCTCTGCATGGGCGTGGCCACGGCGAACGCGATTCTCGTGGTGAGCTTTGCGCGGGAGCGTCTTGCACACGGGAGCGAGCCGGTTCTTGCCGCGATGGAAGCCGGCGCGACGCGCTTCCGCCCGGTGCTGATGACCGCGCTCGCGATGATCATCGGAATGCTGCCGATGGCGCTGGGCCTGGGCGATGGCGGCGAGCAGAACGCACCGCTCGGCCGGGCCGTAATAGGCGGCCTGATTTGCGCGACGGTGGCGACGCTGCTCTTCGTGCCGGTCGTGTTCAGCATCATCCATCGCAACGACACACCTTCCCGCACATCTCTTCCTTCCGATACCGAGGCAACGCATGTCCATTGAAACCAGCGGCCCGCCGCACGAGCATGGCCTGAAGAAACTGCGTCATCTCAGACTCCTCTGTTTCGGGGCGCTGCTGGTCGCGGCGGGTGTGGCGGTGGAAGGCATCGTCAGCCGCATGCACGCCGATCAGGCGCTCACGAGCTGGACCGATGCGCAAGCCATCCCGACTGTCCGCGTCGTGACACCGCAAGTGCCCAGGCGCACCGATGACGTGGAGCTGCCCGGCCGGCTCGACGCATATGTCAATGCGCCTATCTATGCCCGAGTGTCGGGTTACCTGCATGCCTGGTACGCCGACATCGGAACGCACGTGAAAGCAGGGCAATTGCTCGGGCTGATCGACACCCCCGATCTTGATCAACAGCTTCAACAAGCGCGTGCCGACCTCGCGAAAGCCGTCGCCAACGAGAAGCTTGCCGCGACGACCGCGCATCGCTGGACCCGGATGCTCGCGCAGGATTCGGTGTCGCAACAAGCCACGGACGAGAAGACGGGCGATCTCGCCGCAAAGGAAGCCACCGTGGAGGCAAGCCGCGCCAACGTGGCTCGCCTCGAAGCGCTCGAGTCGTTCAAGCGCATCACAGCGCCGTTCGATGGCGTGGTGACCGCGCGCAAGACCGATGTCGGCGCGCTCATCAACGCGGGCGGCGGCGCCGGGCCCGAGCTCTTCGCCGTCACCGACGCGCACAAGCTGCGCGTCTATGTCAACGTGCCGCAAAGCGATGCGGCAGCCATCCAGCGCGGCCTGACCGCCACGCTCACCGTGCCGGAGCGCCCGGGCAAAACGTTCAAGGCGCATCTCGTCGACAGCAACGATGCCATCTCACCGCAGTCGGGAACCATGCTGGTGCAGTTGTCGGTCGACAATGCGGACGGCCAGCTGATGCCCGGCGAGTATGCACAGGTTCGCTTCGCGCTGCCGAGCGACGGCCACGCGTTGCTGGTGCCGGCGAGCGCGCTGATCTTCCGCACCGACCACGTCCAGCTCGCCGTGCTGGGCGCGCAGAACTGCATTCACCTGCGCGACGTGAAGATTGCAACCGACCTTGGCAGCACGGTGCTCATCGGCTCCGGTCTTCAGCCGGATGACCGCGTGGTCGACAATCCGCCCGACGCGCTGGCCGATGGCGATCGGGTACATCGGGCTGTCGAGAGGATGGCCGCGTCGGAGGGCAAGCATGCTTAAGCGCGGCATTGCCGCATGCGTGGCCGCGGGCGTGTTGAGCGCGTGTTCGTTTGCCCCGGTCTACCATGCGCCGGAAACCGCCATCCCCACGCGTTTCAAGGAAGCGGGGCCGTGGCGGACGGCGAAGCCAGCAGACCGCATCGCGCGGGACGGCTGGTGGAAGATATACGAGGACCCGGTGTTGAACCAGCTGGAGGCCAGGGTCGACCAGGCGAATCCGGATGTCGCCGCAGCAGTTGCGCGGCACGACGAGGCGGAAGGGTTCGTCCAGCAGGCGCGCTCCGGCTTGTTTCCGACGATCGGCTCGGAGGCGTCAGTCTCACGGCAACGTCAGTCCGACAACCGGCCCTTGCGCGGCGCGAACGAGCCTTCGGTGTACGACGCCTCCCACTTCGATGTCGGTATGGGCTATGACCTCGACCTGTGGGGCAAGGTCCGCAATGAAGTGAAAGCAGGACGGGCGAACGAGCAGGCGAGCGCCGACGATTTGCAATCGTTACGCTTGAGTCTGCAGGCCAGTCTCGCCGATGACTATTTCCAGCTTCGCGGGCTCGATGAACGCACGAAGCTGCTGCACGAGACGATGGTCACGTACCAGGCAGCCTTGAAGCTGACGGAGAGCCGGCACGCCGGCGGCCTCGCGTCGGGGATCGACGTTTCGCGGGCCCGGACGCAGCTGGCTTCAGCGAGGGCGGCCGTCGATGACACGGCGGCCCGCCGCGCCTTGCTCGAGCATGCCATCGCCACGCTCACGGGCACGCCGGCGTCGGATTTCACGCTCGCGAGCGCGACACCCGACTACGTCGTTCCGCGGATACCGGTCGGCGTGCCTTCGCAACTCCTGCAACGTCGGCCCGACATCGCAGCCGCCGAGCGACGCGTGGCCGCCGCGAACTCGAACATCGGCGTGGCGAAAGCGGCTTTCTTCCCGGATATCTCGCTTGGACTCGACGCTGGCTACCAGAGCAACAACTTCTCACCGTTGCTGGCCGCACCCGACGAGATCTGGTCCATCGGACCGCAGCTTCTGTTCACGCTGTTCGATGGCGGCAGGCGAACTGCCGCGGTGGCCGTTGCACGCGCGAAGCTCGCGGAGAATGGCGCCAAATACCGCGAGACCGTGCTTGCCGCATTCCAGCAAGTCGAAGACGACCTCGCTTTGCTGCACCACCTCGGTGACGCGTCCCGAAACGAAGACGAGGCCCTCGCTTCGGCGCAATCGACGCTGGCGCTCGCGATGTCTCGTTACCGGGATGGAGCCGTGAGCTATCTGAATGTCGTGACGGCGCAGACCGCCGAGCTCGATGCGCAAATCGCGTCGGTGGACCTGCGCACCCGACGGTTGACGGCCTCCGTGGGCCTGATTCAGGCCTTGGGCGGCGGCTGGGCCTAGGCCACGAACCACGCGGCCGTTCCTTCATGCGCTTCAGGTTTGCCAGAGCTCGTCGGCATCTCACTCCATCCCATCGGCCCCACAGATCCTTCCCGCCGC
The DNA here is from genome assembly GCF_031451175.1 of Caballeronia sp. LZ035. Lineage (NCBI taxonomy): Bacteria > Pseudomonadati > Pseudomonadota > Betaproteobacteria > Burkholderiales > Burkholderiaceae > Caballeronia > Caballeronia sp. LZ035. The sequence continues at coordinate 52,632 of NZ_JARUXS010000001.1, read as the reverse complement.
GACATCCCAGACCGAATCCGGCGGAATATCCCGAAACTGATCAGGCGACCCCGGCTCGCTCACCACCGGCTCACCGTCCGCGCCATACCCCGTGTAGTCGCTGGTGGCGATCCGCTTGCCCGCACAATCGATCGACCATCGTTCCATCCCTTTTACCTGCACGTGGCCGTTCAATTCCTTGTAGGGCGGCTTGCCTTCGAAGCGCACCCATACCCGGCTGATCGGCCCGCCGACAAAGCTCGATGCATCGGCGAACAGATCGAACGACGGGTTCGACGCAATCAGCCTCCAGTCCGAAGCCGCCGCCGGGCTTGCCACCAGCGCGATAAACGCCGCGGCCATCGCGCGGTTGATGCCCGCTGTCAGGTTCCGTTTCACGTGAATGTGCTCAAATCGGATGATTGCGTGACTTTATCCCAGGACGCCCCGTTGCCCGACCACCCGGATTCTTTCCCGATACGCCTCGCCACCGTGTCCGAGCGCGGCCGCGCGCTGTTCATCGACTCGCTGTGGTGGACGCTCATCGCGCTGTTCGTGCCGCTCGGACCCTCGCTCGACACGATGCCGCTGTCACCCGACGCGCTCGCGGCCGACATGATCCTCTGGCTGATGCTCGCGCAATGCGTTCCGATACTGATCACCGGCGTGCTGTGGGCCGTCTGGGGCACGACGCCGGGGAAGCATGTGCTGAAGCTGCGGATCGTCGATGCGGACAGCGGCGAGCCGATGACGCTGCACCAGTCCATGCTGCGCACCTTCGGCTATCTGCTGACCTTTGCCATGTTCGGCGCAGGCTTTCTCTGGATCTGGTTTAATCCGCGCAAGCAGGCTTTGCATGACCGCATCGCCAACACGGTCGTCGTGACGGGCCGGACGCGCATTGACAACCCCATTCACTGACGGGCGATCCATCCGGCAGAAGCAGCAAGCGTGTACTGTTCTACTCGGGCGACGAAACCGGACGCCCAAGGCTGACATCTCGCGGCCGATGCCCGCCTGATGCAGTTTTCCGGCAGCCCATTGTCCGGCGCTCAATTCCGTGAAGTCCGGTTGAACGCCGGTGGTCTCCTCTGTTCCATTCGCAAGCTCGTCGGACCCGTGCCACCGTCGCGCATCCGGCACGGCGTCGTGCTCCACCTTCTTTCAACCAGCGAGGTTCATCATGCCGTTCGTCACGACCAAGGATAACGTCGAGATCTTCTACAAGGACTGGGGCCCGAAGGACGCTCAACCCATCGTCTTCCATCACGGCTGGCCCCTGTCCTCGGACGACTGGGATGCACAGTTGCTGTTCTTCGTGCAAAAGGGCTATCGCGTGATCGCGCACGACCGGCGCGGGCACGGACGTTCGTCGCAAGTTTCCGAAGGTCACGACATGGACCACTACGCCGCCGATGCCTTCGCGGTCGTCGAAGCGCTCGACCTGAAGAACGCGGTGCACATCGGGCACTCGACCGGGGGCGGCGAAGTGGCGCGCTATGTCGCGAAGCATGGCGAACCGGCGGGACGCGTCGCGAAGGCGGTGCTCGTCAGCGCGGTGCCGCCGCTGATGCTGAAGACCGAAGCCAATCCGGAAGGCCTGCCGCTCGACGTGTTCGATGGCTTCCGCAAGGCGCTCGCCGACAACCGCGCGCAATTCTTCCTCGATGTGCCGAGCGGTCCGTTCTACGGTTTCAATCGCCCGGGTGCGACGGTTCATCAAGGTGTCATCCAGAACTGGTGGCGTCAGGGCATGACGGGCAGCGCGAAGGCGCATTACGAGGGCATCAAGGCGTTCTCGGAGACGGACCAGACGGAAGACCTCAAGTCGATCAGCGTGCCGACCCTCGTGCTGCACGGTGAAGACGACCAGATCGTCCCCTACGCCGATGCGGCGCTCAAGTCGATCAAGCTGCTGAAAAACGGCACGCTGAAGACGTATCCCGGTTATCCGCACGGCATGCTGACCGTGAACGCCGAGATCCTCAACGCCGATCTGCTCGCCTTCGTGCAGTCCTGACACCGCAGCACTGACGGGACCTGCGAGCCGCCGATGCCGCGGCTCGCAGACCCGTATTTCTGTTTTCTTCCCCTCGCGCCGGCATTGTTCGGCCGCGCCGGTATCTCTGTTCAAGGCTCGATGCTTTTTCCCGTGCCGCGCCGGGCCTAAAGTGTCCGACTTCAAACTGGCATTGGTGTCCTCATGCAAATCGATACGCCCACTCTTTCAGCCTCTTCCGAAGGAGGTTCCACGACGCTGCGTCAATGGCTCGCCGTGCTGGCCGTCGCGGTCAGCGCGTTTGCTTTCGTCACGGGCGAATTCCTGCCGGTGGGCCTGCTGCCGCAGATCGCGCAGGATCTCGGCGTGTCGCCGGGTGTCGCGGGCCTGATGATCACGACGCCCGGCGTGATGGCCGCCATCTCCGCGCCGATGCTCATCGTCAGCGCCGGCCGCATGGACCGGCGCTACGTGTTTCTGCTACTCACCGCGGTGCTGTTGCTGTCCAACCTCGTCTGCGCGATGGCCACGAACTTCGCGCTGATGCTCGCCGGACGCGCGCTGCTCGGCGCCGCGCTGGGCGGCTTCTGGACCCTCGCGACGGCCGCCGCGCCGCGGCTCGTGCAAGGCCGGGACGCAGCGAAGGCCACGGCCATCATCCTGACTGGCGTCACCTGCGCGACGGTCATCGGCGTGCCGCTCGGAACCTTCATCGCGTCGTTCGCCTCGTGGCGCATGTCGTTCGCGGCCACCGCCGGCCTGGTCGCAGTGGCGCTGCTCGCGCAGGCGCTGCTGGTGCCGGCGCTGCCGTCGGCATCGGCCTTGCGCGTGGCCGACTTCAGGACGTTGCTCTCACGCCCGCACACGCGTCTGAGCATGCTGATGGTCGCGGTCGTGTTCGGCGCGCATTTCTCGACCTATACCTATATCGCACCGCTGCTCGAACAGGACTTCTCGCTCAGCGCAATCACGCTGCTGCTGTTCGGCTTCGGGCTGATCGGCTTCTTTTCCAATGCGCTGCTGTCGATGGCGGTCTCGAATCATCTCAAGAAGTCGGTCGCCGTCATGGTCCTGCTGCTGCTCGGCGCCATGTCGTCGATGCTGCTACTCGAACACTCGCTCATCGGCGAGACGGCGGGGATGCTGCTCTGGGGCGTCGCCTTCGGCGCGCTGCCGCTGTGCTTCAGCGTATGGATCCAGCGCGGCACCGCGGACCTGCCCGAAGCCGGCTCGGCGATGTTCGTGAGCATCATTCAGGTGGCCATTGCAGCGGGCTCGGCGGTGGGCGGCGCGCTCGTCGATCGCGCCGGCGTGCAGGCTGATTTCACACTGGGACTCGGACTCGCCTTGCTGGGCCTCGTGATCCTGCAACGACTCGCGACCCTCGAACGGCCTGCGAAAGCGGCGTCGTTCGAGCGGACCTGCGACGCATCCGTCGATTGATCAAGGGCATCCATGGCATCAACGGGCATCCGGCGCCGGATGCCGCGCCTGTGGACAAACTTGTTGAAACGTCATGGCACTGACTGTTTGCGGATTCTGAACAACTCGACGTAAACGTCGGCGAGCCAAAAGTTGTTCCAGGTTCACGTCAGAACCGGCCGCGATATACCGAAGTTGTTTACCTGCTAAGTCACTGACGCGAAACGGCCAGCGGGAGTTGTCCACTGAAATGTGCAAAGCTTGTTAACTACTACCACGTATACATATACGTTCTTCTGTTTACTTAAAGGAGCAGGAGGCGCTGCTCAAAACAGGCGCGGCACTCACGCCGCACCATGCACCTGTCTCAAGCGTTCACGGCTGTTGCTCAGATGCAGGCGCATTGCGGCACGCGCATCTTCGGCGTCCTGCCGCACGATCGCCTGATAGATCGCCTTGTGCTCGGCAAGCACATGACGCAGGTGTTCAATCTGATCCAGTTCGGCAATCTCTTCCTTTCCCAGACGCGTGCGCGGACTCACGCCGCGTCCCATCTGACTTAGCACGTCGTGGAAATAGCGATTTCCGCTCGCCCGTGCAATCTGCAAGTGAAACTCGACGTCATGCTGTAAGACATCGGTACTGCCGCTCGCCAGTTGCACCTCGAATTGTCCGAGCGCGGCTGATATCTGCTTCAGATGGCTTTCCGTGCGCCGGCCTGCAGCGAGCGCTGCCGCCGCGCCCTCCAGATCGATGCGAAATTCGATGATCGCCATGATGTCGAGCAAACTCGACAGGTCTGCGTCCTTCAGGCGCATCGACTCACGTTCTTCGGGCGCACGAATGAAGGTGCCGATGCCATGACGCGTCTCGACGACATTCGCCGCCTGCAAGCGCGACACCGCCTCCCGCACGACCGAGCGACTTACCGAAAGCTGTTTCATCAGGGCGACTTCGGTGGGAATCTTGTCGCCAGGACGCAGGACGCCGCGCTCGATATCCTCGAACAGGGTGGAGACGACTTTATCGGTGAGACTGGGCATGGCGATCCGCGGCTGAAGGCGAGGAGTGGGGCGGTAGTCGGACGTCCGTGAGTGGCTGGCCGCAGGGCCGCTTCCGGTCGACGGCAGGCCGGCACGGCCCTGATCCTTGGAAGATGTCCGACAACACATCATCCCGCGTGCAAGGGAGTTGGTCAAACCAGCGCAGTGGACGTCCACAACGCTCACTGTCATGAGACATCGTACAATTGGATCGTCGTCATGAAACGAGGAAAACTGCTATAAATCAACGGAATCAGGGTTTACATGCCTGTTGTCGATCCGTGATTCAACGGTACTCTGTGTTAAGACGTCCGATGACATTCCGGCATTCGGATACTCGCGTTCCCATCGTGTCGCTGCCGTCACAGGAGGCATCATGCCGTCATCCTCGCCCTACCAACCCCTGCCCAACGCCTTCCGCACCTCGGTGCGCGAACGCAAGCGACTGATCGGCTGCTGGATGTCGCTGGCCAGTCCTATTGCCACCGAACTCATCGGCGTGGTGGGCTTCGACTGGATGCTGCTCGACGCCGAACACACCCCGAACGACCCGCTCACGCTGATCCCGCAGCTCATGGCCCTGAAGGACAGCGTCAGCGCGCCCGTGGTGAGGCCCCAGGCCAACGATGCCATCGCCATCAAGAAGCTTCTGGACATCGGCGTGGTCAATTTCCTGATTCCCTTCGTCGACAGCGCCGCCGACGCGCAGCGCGCCGTGGCCGCAACGCGTTATCCTCCGCTAGGGGTGCGCGGCGTATCGGTCGGGCATCGAGGCAACCGTTACGGCACCGTGCCGGACTACTTCGAGCGGGCGAACGACAACATGTGCGTCGCGGTGCAGATCGAGAGCCGCACGGCAGTGGCGGCGATCGACGAGATCGCCGCGGTCGAGGGCGTGGATGCGCTGTTCGTCGGCCCGTCGGATCTCGCGGCGTCGTACGGTCATCTCGGCAACCCGAATCATCCCGACGTGCAGGCAGCCATCGCGCACGTGTTCGAGCGCGTGCACGCCGCGGGCAAACCGAGCGGCATCCTGGCGCCCGTACGCGAAGAAGCGGAGCGTTTCCTCGCCATGGGCAGCACGCTCGTCGCCGTGGGCGCCGACCTGGGTCTGCTCAGGAACGCTGCGCAGGGCGTGCGCAAACACTTCATTCCCGAGTAAGCCGAATAAGCCGGGTGAGCGGCAGGCTTGGCGAACCCGCATCGAAGAATCGACATCAAGGAGCGACACATGCAAAAGGCAGGCTTTATCGGACTGGGCATCATGGGCAATCCCATGGCGGCCAACCTTCTCAAGAACGGCGTGGCGCTCGCGGCCTACACGCGCAGCGGCGTGCCCGCCGACCTGACCCAGGCGGGCGCCAGCGCGTGCGATTCGCCCGCCGCGGTGGCCGCGCAGGCCGATGTCATCTTCATCATGGTGCCGGACACGCCTGACGTCGAAAGAGTGCTGTTCGGCGAAAACGGCGTGGCGGAGAAGCTGAAGGCCGGACAGATCGTCGTCGACATGAGCTCGATCTCGCCTATCGCCACGCGCGAGTTCGCTGCGAAAGTGCGCGAGAAGGGCGCCGAGTATCTCGACGCGCCCGTCTCCGGCGGCGAAGTCGGCGCCAAGGCGGCGTCGCTGACGATCATGGTCGGCGGCGCGCAGGCCACGTTCGACCAGGTCAAGCCGCTGTTCGACATGATGGGCAAGAACGTCTCGCTGATCGGCGAGGTCGGCGCGGGACAGGTCTGCAAGGTCGCGAACCAGGTGATCGTCGCGGCGACCATCGAGGCGGTGGGCGAGGCGCTCTTGCTGGCGTCGAAGGCCGGCGTCGATGCCGAGAAGGTCCGCACTGCGCTGATGGGCGGCTTCGCGTCGTCGCGCATTCTCGAAGTCCACGGCGAACGCATGACCAAGCGCACGTTCAATCCGGGCTTCCGGATCGAACTGCATCAGAAGGATCTGAATCTGGCGCTGTCCACCGCGCAGTCGCTGGGCGTCGCGCTGCCGAACACGTCGACGTGCCTGCAGTTGTTCAATGCGTGCGCGGCGCATGGCGGCAAGGCATGGGATCACTCGGGCATGGTGCGCGCGCTCGAAATCATGGCGAACCACGAGATCGGGCAGGGCGAGAAGTAAGCATCGTCTTCCCCCTTCGCAGCATCGACACTGCCGGCCTCGTGCCGGCAGTGTCGTTTCCGGCGTAACTTTCCTTGGTACGGGTTATCAAGTCGTCGGACGTCTTAGCTTGAGGTGATACCGCAGTCCGCACGTGGCACCGTCAATCGGAAAAAAGCGTTATATAACAGAGATATAAGGGGCAGAGGGTAAACACGTGCTGGCGTCCGTTCAGGCTCAGTCATAAAATGTCATCAGACAACGTACCACATGGTGCGATCAGGAGACATCTCGTTGAACACCGCCTTCGCCAGTCCCGACGCCGCGCTCGAATCGGCCAGTTCCAAGGTCAAGCGCCATGTCCTGCCGCTGTTTCTCATCATGTTCATCGCGAACTACATCGACCGCGTGAACGTCGGCTTTGTCAGTTCGCATCTGCAGACGGACCTGGGCATCGGCGCGGCCGCCTACGGGCTCGGCAGCGGTCTGTTCTTCATCGGCTATGCGTTGTTCGAGGTGCCGTCCAACGTCCTGATGCAGAAGTACGGCGCGCGCGCGTGGCTCACCCGCATCATGGGCACGTGGGGAATCGTCGCGGGCGCCATGGCCTTCGTCTGGAACGACACCTCGTTCTATGTGCTGCGCTTCCTGCTGGGGATCGCGGAAGCCGGCTTCTTTCCGGGTGTCGTCTATTACTTCACCCAGTGGCTGCCGCAGAAGGAACGCGGCAAGGCCATCGCGATCTTCCTGGGCGGCTCGGCGTTCGCCTCGATCCTGTCGGGGCCGGTCACGGGCGGACTGCTGTCGATTCGCGGTTTCGGACTGCACGGCTGGCAGTGGATGTTCCTGATCGAGGGCGCGTTCTCCGTGTTCCTGTGCGGCGTCAGCTGGATGCTGCTGAAATCGCGCATCAGCGACGCGCACTGGCTCAGCGCGGACGAGCAGCGCGCATTGCAACGGACCATCAGCGCCGAGCAGGCTGCGCGTGAGGCCGTGACCGGCGCGCACGTGCCCGCCATCAAGCTGTTGAAGGATCCGCAGATCCTGCTGTTCTGCTTCCTCTACTTCGCCATCCAGCTGACGATCTACGCCGCGACCTTCTGGCTGCCGACGATCATCCGCAAGATGGGCGGCCTGAGCGACTTCCAGGTCGGCCTGTTCAACGCCGTTCCCTGGCTCATCGCGATGATCGCGATGTACTGCTTCGCGCTGCTGTCCGCGCGCTGGCGTTTCCAGCAGGCGTGGCTCGCGACGGCGCTCGTGATCGCGGCGTGCGGCCTGTTCGCCTCGACGACCGGCAACGCGGTGCTGTCCTTCGTCGCCATCTGTTTCTCGGCGATCGGCTTCAAGGCCGCCTCGTCGCTGTTCTGGCCGATCCCGCAGGGTTACCTCGACGCGCGCGTGGCGGCGGGCGTGATCGCGCTGATCAACTCGGTCGGCAATCTCGGCGGGTTCTTCGCGCCGGCGACTTTCGGTTATCTCCAGCAACACACGGGCTCGGTATCGGGCGGTCTGGTTGCGCTCGGCGTCGCGTCGCTGATCGCGGCCGCGGCGGCGTTCTTCACCCGCCACCGTCGCGTGGATCAGCCGCCCGGCGCACACGCGACCCGGCGCGCCGCGCACTGAACCCACAACCTTCTCTTCTCAGGATCACGATCATGTCCACCCAAGCAATCAAGCCGAACGCCACGCCAACCGTCACCGAATTGCGCGTCATCCCGGTCGCGGGCCGCGACAGCATGCTCATGAATCTCTCGGGCGCGCACGGCCCGTTCTTCACGCGCAATCTCGTGATCCTGAAGGACAGCGCGGGGAATACGGGCGTCGGCGAAGTGCCGGGGGGCGAGAACATCCGCAAGACCATCGACGATGCGCGCGCGCACGTCGTCGGGCAATCCATCGGCAACATGCAGGCGGTGCTGAACGCGGTGCGCACGGCGTTCGCGGATCGCGACGCGGGCGGACGCGGCCTGCAAACCTTCGACCTGCGCACGACGATCCACGCGGTGACCGCGCTCGAAGCCGCGCTGCTCGATTTGCTGGGCAAGCATCTCGGCGTGCCGGTGGCCGCGCTGCTCGGCGAGGGCCAGCAACGCGACGAAGTGGAGATGCTCGGCTATCTGTTCTACATCGGCGATCGCAACCAGACGGATCTGGCCTATGCGTCAGGCGCGGACGGCCGGGACGACTGGGAGCGCCTGCGTACCGAAGTGGCGCTGACGCCGGAAGCGGTCGTGCGTCTGGCCGAAGCGGCGCAGGCGCGCTATGGCTTCAACGATTTCAAGCTGAAGGGCGGCGTGCTAGCCGGCGATGCGGAAATCGAGGCAGTGACGGCGCTGGCCGAACGCTTCCCGGAGGCGCGCGTGACGCTGGATCCGAACGGCGCGTGGTCACTGGCGGAAGCCATCCGGCTGTGCCGCGACCAGCACGACGTGCTCGCGTATGCGGAAGACCCGTGCGGTGCGGAAAATGGCTATTCGGGGCGCGAGGTCATGGCGGAGTTCCGCCGCGCGACCGGCCTGCCGACGGCCACCAACATGATCGCCACCGACTGGCGCCAGATGGGTCACGCGATCCAGCTTCAGTCCGTCGATATCCCGCTGGCCGATCCGCACTTCTGGACGATGCAGGGTTCGGTGCGCGTCGCGCAGATGTGCAACGACTGGGGCCTCACGTGGGGTTCGCATTCGAACAATCACTTCGACGTGTCGCTGGCGATGTTCACGCACGTCGCGGCGGCGGCGCCTGGCAAGATCACGGCCATCGACACGCACTGGATCTGGCAGGACGGCCAGCATCTGACGCGCGATCCGCTGCAGATCATCGGCGGCAAGGTGACGGTGCCGCAGGTGCCGGGGCTGGGCGTCGAACTGGATATGGACGAGGTCGAGAAGGCGCATGCGCTGTACCGGGAACACGGTCTGGGCGCACGCGACGACGGCATCGCGATGCAGTACCTGATCCCGAACTGGACCTTCGACAACAAGAAGCCGTCTCTGGTGCGCTGAGCTTATTTGTTCAGCCGCTCGATGAGCGCCATGGCGGCCGCCGGGTTGTGCACCTTGTGGCCGCTGATCACGTAGAGAAACACGTCGCGCGCGGCGGCCTTCGGCGCCGCCTTGCCGAAGGTCTGCAAGTCGTCCGGGGCGCCACCCGCCGCCCATGACTGCGCGCGCGCGGTCCAGCGGTCGAGCGCCGCTTTCGCGTAGCCCTTCGCCTGTTTCTCCGTGGTGCCCATGATGCGTGCATAGACGAAGGGCGCGGTGACATCCGCGATCTGCGGATACTTCGAATCTCCCGCCACGACCACCGCGACGCGATACTTGCGCGCCAGCGCGACGAATGCCGGATCGCAAAAACTCTCGTGCCGGACTTCCACGGCATGACGGATCGCGCGTCCGTCCACCTTCGCGGGCAGCAGTTCGAGAAAGCGCTCGAAGTCTTCAGGATCGAATTGCTTGGTCGTCGCAAATTGCCAGTTGATCGGGCCCAGCTTGTTGCCCAGTTCGAGCACGCCGCTGCCGAAGAATCGCTCGATGGTGTCGCCCGCTTCGGCCAGTACGCGCCGGTTCGTCGCGTAGCGGGGCGCCTTCAGCGAGAAGACGAAATCGTCGGGCGTCTCATCACGCCACTTGATGAAACTCGCGGGCTTCTGCGATCCGTAGAACGTGCCGTTCACCTCGATGCTGGTCAGCGCACGGCTGGCGTACTCGAGTTCGCGTTTTTGCACGAGATCGGCGGGATAGAACGTGCCGCGCCACGGTTCGAAAGTCCATCCGCCGATGCCGACGCGAATGCGCCCGCTCTTCGCGTTCGACGTCTGCTTGCGTGTCGCCATCGATGGGTTCCGCCCCGCTCACCGGCGTCCGACGAGATAGCTGACGCCGTCCGGGCCGTAGGTCTCCGAATGCTCGGTGTTGGGCGCCAGATGGAAGATGTCGCCCGTGCGGTAGGTATGCGCGTCGTCACCGATGCGGATCGTGAGCTCGCCCGAGAGAATCAGGGCGCGTGCCTCGAAGGGATGAGCGTGCAAATCCATCACGCCGTCGGGATCGCGCGTCGCCGTGACGATCTCGTCATAGCCAGCGCTTGAGAGTTGCGCGAGAAATGCTTCGCGGTTCATGTAGTCGACCTCGGGAGATAAAGGAATGCGCCCGGGTCTCAAGGCCGGGCGCATGTTCATGCATCTGATGCTGACGCAGTTGCCGGACGTTCGTGCTGACTCAGTTTCCGAAGAAGATGTTGCACTGCGGTCCGCGCGTGCAGGGCTTCGATGCGGCGCTGTCCATCGTGCCCATGGTCGTCGCGCCGGCGGCGCCGCGTGTCATCGGCGCGCCGCCATACGACATATCGTCCGACTGGCCCTGCATGGCGCTCTGCTGGGGCGCGTTCGGATCGCTCCAGGTGTCCGCGGTGGCTTGCCCCGGTACCTGGGCTGTGCGGTAGTAGGTCTGCTGGGCCGATGCCAGGCCCGCAGTGGCAAGTAACGAGGCGGCCAGCGCCGCCATGGCAATACGTGATTTCATGTCGACTCCTTGATGGATAGGCGCGCTCGCGTGTCGCCGGCCTGTCGCCCGTTGGCGGGATGCAGGCTGGCTGCTCGGCGCTGTTCACTGTTGCGGTTTGAATTTCCGCACAGAACGTGCCACGTGTCCTGATCTGCCATGCTTCGCCCATGGTGCTGAAAGGCCCCGGCGCCGGTTTTGGGTTGGGCTGCGCGTGGCGCCATGATGATGTCGGCGCGATTCGAATGCGATCCACCTCGCGCATGGCATGTCGCGGGTGCGATGCAGACGGAGCGCCGATGCTCGCCTGTGAAAGGCTGCGTGCTTCGTCGTTGCACAATTCGTTATAGGCCGCGCAGCGGTGAATGAACAGGATAATTGATCATGCCTCAAGAAGGGTGTCGGGGGCCTGTCGCGCGCGTGACGCACATGTCATCCATCCACGAGGGCTCTAGAATGCGAGGCGTCACTCCTTCTCACGAACGCAAGGACTTCTCGACCATGACCGTCACCATCTATCACAACCCGAAGTGCGGGACGTCGCGCAACACACTGGCGCTGATCCGCAACGCGGGCATCGAACCGATTGTGATCGAGTATCTGACCCATCCGCCCACGCGCGAGACGCTGGTTGCATTGATCGCGCGTGCGGGGTTGCCGGTGCGCGAGGCGCTGCGCGAGAAAGGCACGCCGTACGCGGAACTCGGCCTTGACGATGCCAGCCTCACTGATGACCAGCTCATCGACGCCATGCTCGCTCATCCGATCCTCATCAACCGTCCTTTCGTCGATGCCCCCAAAGGCGCGCGGCTCTGCCGTCCGTCCGAACTCGTGCTCGATATCCTGCCCGAACCGCAGAAGGGGCCGTTCACGAAAGAGGACGGCGAGGTCATCATCGATGCGTCCGGCAAGCGTGTGCGCTAAGTCACACTGGAATACATCGCATCACCTGACCATCGGTTGACCGTTACCTGACGTTACCTTTCTGGCAGACCCGTAGCACTTGTATCCCGAAGCGCTTCTTAGACTGCACCTGACTCACCCGGTACGAGGTGCAAAGGAGAAAGCGCGATGAAGATGAAGAAGAAGCTTCTGGGTACGGCAATCGGACTGGCGGGGCTTGCGGCGCTCGCGATGTCGGCAGCGGCGAATGCGCACGTGGATGTGGCGGTCGGCGTCGGCGTGCCTGTGTACACGCAGCCGGCCGAACCGGTGGGTTACTACGGTGATGGTCCCGGCTACCGGGAGCATGAGCGCTGGCGCGAACGCGAATGGCGCCATCGCGAATGGCGCGAACGTCACTGGCGTCATGAGATGCGCCGTGAAGACCGCTGGCACGAGCGCCACGGCTGGTAAGCAACGACGCGTGCGGCGGGTCGGGAATCACCCGCTGCACGCGACTCAGATTTCCCCGACGTCGTCGTACTTGATGCGTTCATGTTCGGGCTTGTTCATCCAGCGTCGCAACAGACGCTTCTCGACGACGCGTCCCAACACCATCAGCAAGATCATCAGCAGCATGGCGAGGAACGCGACGCTCCACACGCCGAGCCCGCACACGATGCCGACCGCCGCCGTCACCCAGATCGATGCCGCTGTCGTGAGGCCGCGCACGCGGTTCTCGCGCGGGTTCTGCAGGATCACGCCAGCGCCCAGAAAACCGACGCCCGTCACGATGCCCTGCACCGCGCGGGATACGTCGGCGTCCGGGGAGAGCGTCATGGAAAAGCCTTGCGCGCACATGGTCGCGAGGCACGCACCGAGCGACACGAGTCCGAGCGTCTTCATGCCGGTCGGCTTGCCGTGCAGATCGCGGTCGATGCCGATGATGCAGCCGATCAACATGGCGGTCAGCATGCGCAGCAGGGCGTCAGCGAGGATGGGATAGGGCAGCATGAGGCGTTCGAAAGAGCGGCGGGCCGGGTCATCTTCGCATCAAAGCAGGCATGGCGGCGAGGCGACGACGTTCATGCCCATTTTTGGCGCGCTAACGTGCGAGGCTCGGTGACTCAAACCAACGTTCAGGAGACGAAGTGACGCAACTGCCCAAATTCACGATGGTCGATGCCGCGCCGACGCCGGTCGGTCCTTTCTCGCATGCCGCGGAGGCGGACGGCTGGGTGTTCCTGACCGGCCAGATGCCGACCGATCCCGACGACGACGCCGCGCCGCTGCCGGAAGGCGTCGCGGCCCAGACGCGGCGCGTGATGGACAACCTGAATCTCGTGCTGGGCGGCCTTGGCCTGACGCTCGACAACGTGGTCAGCGTGCGCATCTTCCTGACCGAGTTCAAGCGCGACTACGACGCAATGAACGCCGTGTACCGCGCGTACTTCCTGCCGAAGCCGCTGCCGGCGCGCACTTGCATCGGCGTGACGGGGCTGGCGCGGGACGCGCTGGTGGAAATCGACTTCGTGGCGAAGCGGCCTTAAGCGCGGCTGGGTTTGCGTTTGGACGCATCGACCCAGCGGAAGGTGAGATTGATGCGCTCACCGCGCGCGCCCGGTTCCTTCGGCACCCGATGCACCCATTCGAGCTGGGTGCGTCCGCGCATCACCAGCAGGCTGCCGTGCGAGAGCACGAGCGCGTGCGTCGCGTGCGTGCGCGCATGGCGAAACTCGAAGGTGCGTGTCGCGCCCAAGCTCACCGACGCGATCACCGGTTCAGGGCCGAGTTCGCGTTCCTTGTCGGCGTGCCAGCCCATGCTGTCCAGCCCGTTGCGATAGCGGTTCAGCAGCACGCTGTTGAAGCGCGCGCCGCTGGCCTGTTCGGCGCGTTCGCGCAATTGCGTGACCGCCGGCGTCCATGGCTGCGGCACGTTGCGGATGCCCGAATACACATACACCGCATCAGGCTCGCCTTGCCACGCGGTCAGGCGCGGCAGCGGCACGCGCCCGCCGGGCGTGGTCATCGTGTCCTGCTGCCAGCGGACTTCGTCGAGCAGGGCGCCCATCAGGTCGGAGGCGGCGTCGGCCTCGATCCAGTCCGGATGCCACGCGATATCGGGCTTGGGGATGTCGTCGAAGAGATCGAACATGGCGGGATGCGCAAGAACGGCGGCTCGTGAAGCACTCACGATAGCAGAGCCCGCGCACGCCGGATTGCTCGGCCATTCTGCGGCGCGAAAGCGCTGTGCTACAGTCCCCGCACTATCTCAATATAGTTGCGCGGGCGCCGGAGCACGGGCCTGGCGCGACGACGAATCACGGGAATTCGCATGAACACCATCGCCGAAACGGACGGCGGCGCGATGCAAGGCCGCCGCATCCTGCTCGTCGACGACAGCCTCGACGCCGCGCTCGCGCTCTCGATGCTGCTTGAAGCACTTGGACACGAGGTGCGCACCGAGCACGACGGCCCGCGCGCGCTGGCGGCCATCGATGACTTCCGGCCCGATGTGGTCGTGCTCGATATCGGCTTGCCCGGCATGAGCGGACTGGAGGTGGCGCGGGAGATGAGGAAGCGCGACGTGACGAAGCACGTGCTGATGCTCGCGTTGACGGGCTGGGGCGGCGAGGCCGATCGTCAGGAAGCGCTGGCCGCCGGTTTCGATCATCATCTGACCAAGCCTGTCGGCATTGCGGAGATCGAAGCCGCGCTCGCCGGCAAGCGGAAGTAGCCTCGGATCAAGGCACCGCGCTCAGTCAACGCGCAGCCGCGCCATGTACGGCAGGTGATCGGAGAGCCACGCGGTGTCCTGCGTCGGCACGAGCCATTCGACCGGTTTCAGTCCGCGCACGAACATCTTGTCGAGCGCGAGCGCCGGCGAGAACGCCGGAAACGTACGGCCCGATTCCCCCAGCATGTTTGCCACTTCCTGCATGCCCAGTTCGGCGAACAGCGGCGTGGAGTCGTTGCGCCAGTCGTTGAAGTCGCCTGCCAGCACGAGCGGCCCTTCGGGCGCTTCCTTCGCGATCCAGTGTGCGATCCAGTTCATCTGCCGCAAGCGCGCCTGTCTCGTCAGCGCGAGATGCGCGCACAGCAGCGTGATCGCGCGGCCGGCGAAGGTCGCGCGTGCGACCAGCAAACCGCGCCGCTCGAAGCGATGCGCGGAAATATCCCAGCGCCCCGACAGATCGAGCGGATGCGGCGACAGGATCGCATTGCCGTGTCGCCACGACGGCTTGAACACGTTGGGCCCGAGTGCGATCTGCAGTTCGAGCGAGGTCGCGATTTCAGTGGCCTGGCAATGCCAGACATCGTCGAGCGGCGCGTTCAGCGGGTTGCCGAAGCCGGTCGCGAGCATCGGCTGCGGCATGCGCCGCGCCATCGCTTCCTGCAGAAAATAGACGTCCGCATTGGTGGTCTGCACCCACCGCTGCATCGCGGTCCACGCGCGCAAGCCGAGCGGCGAGCGGCCCTTGTGGAGGTTCCAGCTGACCGCCGTGAAATCCGGTGTGGCCGGATCAGCGGACGGGCCGGGCGGAAGATGTTCTGGGTTTCGCATGCGTTCTGTATCTCGTGCGGCGCGCCGGAAGCCATGTCGCCGCGGTTGTCATTGCGCCGCCGTGGAAGCGGGGAGCGTTGCGCGCACCCGGTAGGCGAGCGACGGATTGCTGTCGATGATCTGCCATTGTCCCCATTCGCCCGGCTTGAGCACGAGTCCCGGATGCGCGCCGCTTACCTGGCGCGGCACCGGCGGCAGCTTGCAGCCGGAAGGCGAGGCGCGCGTGCTGTCGTCCTGCAGGGTTTCCTGGGCGTCGATGGCAAGCGTGATGTCATCGGCGCTGGCGTGGGTTGGTGAGATGGTGAGTGTACGTTGCAGGTCGATCTCGCCCGCCGGCTGGTCCGCGCAGCCCACGCGATTCTGCACCTTGTTGTGATGCGTCTCCGTGCGCGCCTGTCCGACGTTGGTCGTGCCGGAAAAACTGTCGATCTGCTGTCCGTCGCGCACGACCTGCAGTTCCCACTTCACCGGCTGGGGCGCCGTGCCCTGCGCGCAGGCGCTGAAGGCGGCGAGGCCGGCTCCCGTGGCGAGCGCGAGATTCACAAAGGCAGTTCGTATCGGTGTAGGCATTGAAAGCGGCTCCTGCGCGCGGACTGTTCGGATGGCGGCGCGCCCGGCGGGCGGCCGCTGGATCGGCGTTCCTCGGCAACTTCTTCTGACACGGCGGCACGGCGCCGGTTCAGCGCGCCGCTGAAACACGCACATGAGGTTGGCCGGCACATCGCTCAACCCCGGCACTTGAAACAGCATGTTTCGAACCCGCCCGCCGTGCGATCCCGACGATGATACTAGCCCGCGCAAATCGCGGCTTTGTCGGTGAGACCGGCTTCGGCCATAACGGCCCGATTGGCAGCACCCGCGCGAGACTGCTCGCTTGCGCGGGCTTTTGGCGTCGCTACACTGGACTCACCGACCAGAACAAAGACGGGGTGCGACATGACGACGGCCGTGGTGAAACAGGAACTCGCGGTGGCATCGTTCAGCAAGGTCTACAGTCTCGACGACGTGGAGACCGCGCTCAACGAGTTGTCCGAGGGCGCAAGCGAAGCCTTGCGCGCTACCTACGAAAAAATGCTCAAGGTAGGCAATCTGCGCTTCTGCGTGAAGCCGAACCGCATGCCGTCCATCGACGACCTCGCGGCCAGCCTGCCGAATTTCGAGGAGCCGCTCGACGACATCCGCAAGCAGATCGCGCTGTGTCTCGAAACCGATGATCGTCTCGAACTCATGCCCATGTTGTTGCTCGGCGAACCGGGTATCGGCAAGACGCATTTCGCGAAGCAACTGGCGCGGCTGCTCGGCACGACGTCTCATTATGTGGCGATGAGTTCGCTCACGGCCGGCTGGATCCTGTCGGGGGCGTCGTCGCAATGGCGCAATGCGAAGCCCGGCAAGGTCTTCGATGCCCTGGTGAATGGCAGCTATGCGAACCCCGTCATGACCGTCGATGAAATCGACAAGGCCACCGGCGACGCGCAATACGATCCGCTCGGCGCGCTGTACGCGCTGCTGGAGCACGACACCGCGCAGAGTTTCATCGACGAATTCGCCGAAGTGCCGGTGAATGCGGGCAATGTCGTGTGGATCGCCACCGCGAACGACGCGCGCGCGATCCCCGAGCCGCTGCTGAACCGCATGAACGTGTACGAGATTCCGCCGCCCGACCGCGACGGCGCGCGCCGCATTGCACAGGCCATCTACGCCGACATCCGCGAGGCGCACGCGTGGGGCGCGCGCTTTCCTGAAACGCTCGGCGACGCGCCGCTCGACGCGCTTACCCGGGCATCGCCCCGCGGCATGCGACGGGCGATGCTGAATGCGTTCGGCAATGCGCGTATCGACGGCCGGCATCATGTGGAGGCGCGTGACATTCAGCTCGACCGTCATGCGCACAGGAAAGCGATGGGTTTCTGAAAAATCGAAAATGACGAAATTGCCAAAAACGCCCCAAAAACCTGGCAATTTCGACATTTGGCGGCCAGATTCTTGCCTTTTTCCGAATTGCACCGGAAAACGAGGTCATTCATGTGCGTTTGTTGTGTAATGCGCAATAGTCCCAAACGTAGAATACGTGGGACGGAATAGGCGGCGGACAGGACATGGATCGGATCGAATGTGTAGTGATCGGCGCGGGCGCTGTGGGACTGGCCATCGCCCGTGCCTTGGCGTTGCGCGGGCGCGAGGTCATCGTGCTGGAGGCGGGAGAGGGAATCGGCATCGGCACGAGTTCACGCAACAGCGAAGTCATCCACGCGGGCATCTATTACCCGCGCGGCTCGCTGAAGGCCGAACTCTGCGTGCGCGGCCGCGACATGCTGTATGACTTCTGTCGCGCGCACGGCGTGCCGCATCGCCAATGCGGCAAATTGCTGGTGGCCACGGCGCGCAACCAGGTGCCGCAACTCGCGGCGCTGGAACAGAAGGGCACCGAAAACCGCGTGAAGGGGCTGGTGCACTTCAGCGCCGCCCAGGCGAAGGAGATGGAGCCGCAACTGGAGTGCGTCGAGGCCGTCTTCTCGCCGCTCACGGGCATCGTGGACAGTCACCAGTACATGCTCGCGCTGCAAGGCGAGGCCGAGCAGCACGGCGCGAACGTCGTGTTTCATACGCCGGTCACCAGCATCGATGCACGCGAGGGCTGCTTCATCGTCGAGACGGGCGGCGCGTCGCCGGCGCGTTTCCGGTCTTCGTATCTGATCAACAGCGCCGGCCTGCATGCCAACGACATGGCGCGCTCGATCCTCGGCCTCGACGATCGTCACGTACCGCCGCTCTACTTCGCGAAGGGCAACTACTTCAGCGTGAGCGCACGCACGCCCTTCGAGCGGCTCATCTATCCGATGCCCAACGAGGCCGGCCTGGGCGTTCATCTGACGATCGATCTCGGTGGACAGGCGAAGTTCGGCCCGGACGTCGAATGGGTGCCGACGCTCAACTACGACGTCGATCCGCGCCGCGCCGATTCCTTCTATGCCGCCATCCGCGCGTACTGGCCAGGTCTTCCCGACGACGCGCTGCAACCCGCCTACGCCGGCATTCGGCCGAAGCTCTCGGGACCGGGCCAGGCCGCCGCCGATTTCATGATCCAGGGCAAGTCCGCGCATGGCGTGCCGGGACTCGTGAACCTGTTCGGCATCGAGTCGCCGGGATTGACCGCATCGCTTGCGATCGGCGAGCGCGTCGCCGACATGACGCGCTAGATTACGGACGCCTTTCCTTCGTCCTTATCTCCAGCATTTGAGGTCCTCGACCCGCTTCCAGGTTGTTATGCTCGGTTGTCGCCGTCGCCAAGAACGGCGCAACCCCCCAATACACCATGGAGTGAGTCACCATGAAGACATCACGACGCACGTTCATTCTGACCAGCGTGGGCGTCGCCTCGACGCTCGCGCTGGGCGGCCGCACCGCGTTCGCCGCGGATGCGGCGAAGGTCGCGGAGAGCGACCCCACCGCGCAGGCACTCGGCTACAAGGAAGACGCGAGCAAGGTGGACAAGGCCAAGTACGCGAAGTACGCCGCCGGGCAGGACTGCGGCAATTGCCAGTTCTATCAGGGCAAGCCGACCGACGCCTACGCGCCGTGCCCGATGTTCAGCAACAAGCAGGTGGCCTCGAAGGGCTGGTGCAGCGCCTATGTGAAGAAGGCATAACACGCCCTGCGATACCCCGCGCAGCGAACCGAAGCGCGCCCGGCCGCAAGTCCGGGCGCGCTTTTTCGTGTGCGCGATTCGCTTGATCACGGATTAAGGCGTCTTTACACTCGCGAGGAAAAATCAGCCGCGCGTGCGAATCGGTACAACAAAACGCGGACGGCGAAAGACCCGTGGGGCCGGGTTTCCAAGCCGCAGCCCGACGCATGAAGCCCGCATCCACGGCAACCATCGCAACCATCGACCTCAGGGGAACGCATGCCAGCCAGACCACTGAACGCGCGCGCCGTGACGGCGGCTGTCATCGGCAACGCACTGGAGTGGTACGACTTCACGGTCTTCGGCTTCATGACGGTCGTCATCGCGCGACTGTTCTTTCCAAGCGCGAGCGACTATTCATCGATTCTCCTCACCACCGCGACGTTCGGCGTCGCGTTCGTCATGCGGCCAGTGGGCGGCATCGTGCTCGGCCTCTATGCGGATCGGGCCGGCCGCAAGGCAGCGCTGACACTGGTCATCGGCCTGATGACGCTCGGCATCTTCCTGCTGGCCATCGCGCCGCCGTACTCGGCGATCGGTATCGGCGCGCCGCTCGTCATCGTGTTCGCGCGGCTGCTGCAGGGGTTCTCGGCGGGCGGGGAGTTCGGCAGCTCGACTGCATTGCTGATCGAGGCGGCGCCTTTCTCCAAACGCGGCCTGTACGGCAGTTTCCAGATGGCGAGCCAGGCGGCGTCGCTGCTGCTCGGCGCGCTCGTCGGCGCGGCGATCACGCGCGGGCTGTCCCCGCAGGCGCTCGATGCCTGGGGCTGGCGTGTGCCGTTCATCTTCGGGCTGATCATCGGACCGATCGGCCTGTACATTCGCCGCAGCATGTCCGATACCGAAGCCTTCCTGCATGCGCGCAAGACCGCGCGGCGCGCGACGCTCGGCGAAGTTCTGGGCAGCCATGGCCGCGAAGTGCTGTGCGGGCTCGGCGCCGTGGTCGCGCTGACGGTGACGGTGTACGTGCTGATCGCCTA
The DNA here is from genome assembly GCF_031451175.1 of Caballeronia sp. LZ035. Taxonomy (NCBI): domain Bacteria; kingdom Pseudomonadati; phylum Pseudomonadota; class Betaproteobacteria; order Burkholderiales; family Burkholderiaceae; genus Caballeronia; species Caballeronia sp. LZ035. The sequence goes on along the minus strand of NZ_JARUXS010000001.1, from coordinate 32,465 downwards.
TCTGCCGACCTTCGCCGTCAAGCAGCTGAAGCTGCCGCTCGGGCAGTCGTTCACGGCGCTGATCGTCGGCAATCTGCTGCTGACGGTGTTGTCGCCGATCGCGGGCGCGTGGTCGGACCGCATCGGGCGCAAGGGTTTGTCGCTGTGGTCGCTCGGCATCACGTTCGTGATGATCTATCCGCTGTTCGCGTGGCTCGCGGCCGAGCCGAGCGTGCCGCGGCTCGTAATCGTGCAGGCGCTGCTGTCCATCGCGCTCTCGGGCTACTATGGGCCGTTCGGCGCGCTCATCGCCGAGCTGTTTCCCGCGCACATCCGCTCGACCGGACTCTCGCTCGCGTACAACATCGCGGTGATGATCTTCGGCGGCTTCGGACAGTTCATCGTGACCTGGCTGATCCGCGTCACGGAGTCTCAACTCGCGCCCACCTTTTATGTCATGGGCGGACTCGCGCTCTCGTTGATCGCGGTGGCGTGCATTCCCGCGAGGCGCCACGCGGATGTCGACGAAGCGCGCGACCTCAATCGTTAGGCGGCATCGGATGAAAGTGATCGAAAGCGGCAAGTTCAAGGCGGAGCGCGCGTGGGGCGCGCTCGACATCTGCGTGATGAACGGCACCTCGTGCCGGCTGCACTGGACCGACACGCCCTACAAATGGCACATCAACGACGGCGAGGAAGTGTTCGCCGTGATGCAGGGCGAGGTGCGCATGCATGTGCGCGGCCCCGAGGGCGAACGCGTACTCACGTTGCGCGCCGGCGATATCTTCCATGCGCAGGCCGGCGACGAGCATTGCGCCGAACCGGTCGGCGAGGCGCGCATTCTGGTGATCGAAAAAGAAGGAAGTGTCTGACCAGCGCTGGCCGTTCGGACAGGTGGCGCGCTGACGCGGCTGCCGGAGATACTGTGCCCATCGATGTGCGGTTCACGAGCGAGGGCAAGGCATGGTCAGGACGGTTGAGTTGATCGAGCGCGATTACGAAGCGGCGCGTGCGGCTGATCGGCTGGGCGAGTGGGGAACCATGCCGCTGCTCGAATCGGAAGAACTCGTCGTGATGTCGGTGCAGGCGCTGGCGCGCATGGCGTGGCGGGTGGAAGAGGCGGAGCTGGCGCTGGACACGCGGCTGATCGAAGAGTCGTTTGCGTGGTTCGAATCGCTCGGCTATACGGACGAGATGTTTCTCTCCCCGGAAGATTTCGAGAGCGACGGTGTAACCAGGAAGTCACGTGCCACGGAGCGTGCGCTTGAGCCGCGTAGCGTGGGCCAGGCAAAAGGATTGAAGACCGCGTTCGCCGGTTTTCTCGGAACGCTGTTTGCCAAACGCTCCGGGCAGGCCGGATGATGGCGCGAAGCATCCAGTTCTCAAGGCCAAGCTGGCATCACTACCATGCCTGGCGCGTGTCGGACGCGAACATCTTCGAGAAAGTGACCGTGCTGATCAACGAGTGCTGCCGCAGCCCGTTTGCAGGACAGGGCAAGCCGGAACCGTTGCGCTGCAGGAAGGCGTGGTCGCGTCGGATCGACGGGAAGCATCGCTTCGTCTATCACGTCACCGACCTGCAGCTTCTGATTTATAGCTGTCGCGGGCGCTGCGAAGACGAAGACAGCTAGCGCCCGCAAGCGCGCCCTGGCTTATCGTTCGAGCCCGGCCTTCACCAGCAATTCCGCCAGCGCTTCGGTCATGCCGCCTTCGTTGGCATCCGCGCGCTCTTTCAGCTGCTTGACGAGCTTCTCGTCCAGCTTGCATGCGAACGGCACGAGTCCCTTCGCCTGGTCGAGCTTGCGCTGTTCGCGGCGGTCCAGCTTCGCTTCGTCGGCGGCGCCGATGCGCGTCTTTCCGCCGTGTTTGAGGTCGTTGGCAAGCTTGAATGCCTTGGTTTGTTCCAGCTGGAATTTGTTCACGCGATGCTCCGGGGCGGTTTGTTGCCAAAGTCTCGTATTGTACGGAACGCGCCGCCGCCATCCGCGAAAAGCGTCGTGGCCGCTAAGGGTTCGCGTCGGCCAAAGCGTCGATGCGCGCCCGCATGCGCCGCCAGTGCGAGCCTTCCCAGAACACGCGGTGGCACACGTCACAGGTCACAAAGCGCGTATGTCGTTCGCGCACGCCATCGGGCACACGGCCGTCGATCTCACCGGCGCCGGCCGGACGCAAGGGCGCATTGCACATCAGGCAGAGCCGGAACGGTCGCGCGTGCGGCGCGAGTGCAAGCCTGTCCGCCAGCTCGCGCCATTGATCGTCGGCCTGTAACGCGCGCACATAGCAGCCGCGCAGCACCGTGCGGCGCTTGAGCAATTCGCGGTCGCGCGTCAGCACGATACGGCTCTCCGCCTGTGCAAGCCGCTCGATTTCGTCGTCGGCGAAGTTGTTGTCGTAGCGCGTATCGAAGCCGGCGAGCCGCAGCAAGGGCGCGAGACCGCCGAGATGGGCATCGGCGATGAAGCGCAAGTCGGCGGCACGCAGCGGCGGGCGCAGCAGCAGTTCGCCGTGGGCCATGTCCGTTGCCGCGTGCCCCGCTGGATGGATCTCGATGAGATCGTCCGGCTCGATCTGCGTGTCGAAGCCTACCGGCCGGCCGTTTCTCAGGATCGTCGAGACTTCCGTGTGCGGCACGCCGAGCGCCTCGATCACATGCTTGACCGAGGACGTCGGCGAGAACGGGCACGCGAACGTGCGCTCGCGCTGCGGCCGCGCGAGGAAGTCATTCAATTCGCCATGAAAGTGAAAGCGCGCCTCGACCATCCGGGCAGTATGGCATCGGGCGCTCCGGCGCGCTGCCGGACGATGTGCTTAACTGAGGCTCGAACCGAAACGGGCCACGAAGGAGTCATGGAACATGGACATCGGATTTATCGGACTGGGCGAGATGGGCGGCGCGATGGCGAGCAATGCGCTGAAGGCAGGACACACGGTGCGCGTATGGAACCGCTCGCGCGACAAGACCCGCGCGCTCGCGGACCAGGGTGCATCGGTCGTCGATACCCCTGAACAGGCTTTCGCCGGCGACGCCGCGTTCTCCATGCTGGCCGACGATCACGCGCTGCGTTCCGTGCTCGTCGACGGCGCCTTGCTCAAGCATGCGCCCAAAGGACTCGTGCATGTGAACATGGCCACCATTTCAGCGGCGCTTGCCGTCGAACTGACGGAGTTGCACGCCCAGCACGGCATTGCGTACGTCGCTGCGCCCGTGCTCGGGCGGCCGGACGTCGCGGCGGCGGGCAAGCTCAATATCCTTGCGGCGGGCGCGGCTGACGCCATCGATCGCGTGCAGCCCGTGCTCGACGTGCTCGGCCAGAAGACCTGGCGCGTCGGCGACGAACCGCAGCACGCCAACGTGCTCAAGCTCGCGGCGAACTTCATGCTGGCGTCGGCGATCGAGTCGTTCGGCGAAGCGGCCGCGCTCGTGACCGGTCACGGCGTGGCGTCCCAGACCTTGCTCGATGTCATCACGAACTCGCTGTTTCCCGGACCGGTGTACGCGGGCTACGGCAAGATGATCGCCGAGCAGCGCTATGAGCCGGCGCTCTTCAAGGCCCGCCTCGGCCTGAAGGACGTGCGTTTGGCCATCGCCGCCGGCGAGGCTGTCAACGTGCCGCTGCCCGTGGCGAGCGTCGTGCGCGACAACCTCGTCGATGCCCTCGCTCACGGCGACGGCGAGAAGGACTTTGCCGTGCTTGGTCGGGTGGCGGCGCGTCGGGCGGGACGCTGAAGACTGGTTTGTTCACTCGGACAGCGCGTGTTCGGGATTCGCTTGCGCCGCTTACGGCGGACGGCATAATGCGAATCCCTTTCCACCTTCCGCTCCGCCGCAATGAACCTGCATGTCTGGTGGCTGTTCGTCGCCACCGTATTCGTCGTCTCCGCGATTCCCGGTCCCAATATGCTGCTCGTGATGACGCACGGCGCGCGTCACGGCCTCAGACGCTCCACGGCCACGATGGCCGGCTGTCTCGCCGCCCTGATCATCATGCTGTCGGTATCGGCGGCGGGGCTGGGCGTGTTTCTCGACGCCTGGCCGCGTCTGTTCGATACCTTGCGCATGCTCGGCGCGGCTTATCTCGTCTGGCTCGGCGTGAAAAGCTGGCGCGCGAAAGCCAGCGCGATCGAGATCCGCGACGAATCGAACAGCCCCGGCCAGACCGTCCGTTCGCCGCATCGTTTCGTGCTCTTTCGCAATGGCTTCTTCGTCGCCGGCAGCAATCCGAAGGCGATTCTCTTCGCGGCGGCGCTGCTGCCGCAGTTCATCGATGCAAGCCGTCCTGTCCTGCCGCAGTTCGCGGTGCTCGTTGCGACGTTCGCGGTCATCGAGGTGAGCTGGTACGCGGTCTATGCGGGCCTGGGTGCGCGCATTGGCGACCGGCTCAGGAGCGCAAGCGTCGCGCAGGCGTTCAATCGCCTGACAGGCGGAGTGTTCGTCGGCTTCGGCGCGATGATGGCGCTGGTGCGCCACTGAGCCTATCGTCTGCTTGAACGGGTGCATGACTTGCTTGAGTGGCCATGCTTCATTCGGTTGCGAACAGACATTCGCTTTCGCCCGGCGGATAGTGGCGCTCGTCCACCGGTTGGCGGCGAACCCAAGAAGAACAGATAAAAAGGAGGCGCCTGATGCATTCGACTGTCCGACGCGTGACTCGCGCGACACTGCTCGTGGCAAGTTGCGCTGCGTTCGTGCTCGCTTCGACCGCGCGGGCCGACGACACGCCCAGTCCCTGCAACGCGCTCAAACGCATCGTGGCTGCCGCACCGAATTTTGCGTCGCTTTCGTCGTTCGATGGCCGTCCCGTCGCGCTGTCCTACGGCGACGATGCCCAGTGTGCCGCGTCACAATCGACCTATCGCTGCACCTGGACGCCGCATGGCGGCTCCAGCGCCGACGCGTTGCAGAGCGTGGCGGCGGACATCGCCGCCTGTCTTCCGGACGCGACGCATGATCAGAATTCCCCCGCCCGGCAGCATTTCTATCTCGGCGCACGCGGTGCGCGCACCGACATCACGGCGGCGCAAGCGGGTTCGAACCGGTTGAAACTCGAAGTCTCCGGATCACGCTGAGGCCATCGTGAGCAAGCGCATCCTCATAGCCGATGACGACGACGATGCGCTCGCGGGCCTCGCCCACCTGCTGACCGCGATGGGTCACGAAGTGGCGCTGGCGGGAAACGGCGCGCAGGCGGTGGAAGTGGCGGCGCAGTTCGCGCCGGATGTGGTGATCCTGGACTTGGGCATGCCGATGGTCGACGGTCTGGCGGCGGCGCGCGCGTTGCGCCTTCTGCCGCACGGCCACGCAATGATGCTGGTGGCACTGACTGGCTGGGGCCAGCCGCAGCATCGCGAGATGACGCTCGACGCCGGTTTCGACGTGCATCTCGTCAAGCCGATTGCTGCGGATCAACTGCAATTCATCCTGTCGATGACCCAGCCTTAACGGGTCCGGAACTCCGGAGACACGGTGTGGAACCGGCGCAACAGCGTATGTTGCATCGCATCATAAGCGTCGGTATAGTTACTCCTGTCTCCTCCATGTCTCCACTGATATGGATTCAGCCCGCCCACTCGGCGGGCTTTTTTTTCGTCTGCGGCTTTTGATGTTGCGTGCGCTCAAATAGCACAAAAGGCCGGTGCGCCTCGCAGCGAACCGGCCTTTTGTCATCCAGTAGCGACAATCAGCGCGAGAGTCCTGCTTCTTCGTCAGCGCCGATGGCCAGGTTCATGCACTGGATCGCCGCGCCCGACGCACCCTTGCCCAGATTGTCCAGCCGCGCCACGGTTACGAAGCGCTCATCGTTGCCAAACACGAAGATGTCCACGCGATTGGTGTCGTTGCAGGCCTGCACGTCGAAGAAACCGGCGTCGAGATTGCTGTCGGCGTCGAACGGCATCACGCGGACGAACGGCTCGTTGTTGTAATACTCGGCCAGCATGTCGCGCACGTCCTGCGGCCTGGCGGGACGCGTGAGCTGATTGGGCGAGAAATAGGTCGTGACGGCCAGGCCCTTGAGGAACGGGCCGACGATCGGCGTGAAAATCGGTGCGCGCTTCAGTCCCGTGCGCACCGACATTTCCGGCAGATGCTTGTGCGTCAGCGCGAGCGCATAGGCGCGCGGGCTCATCAGCAGTTCATTACCGCCCGCTTCATACTCCGCGATCATTTTCTTGCCGCCGCCGCTGTAGCCGGTGATGGAGTAGGCATGCGCGTCGAAATCGGCGGGAACGAGACCGCCCGCGACCAGCGGCTGCACCGACAGCACGAATGCCGAAGCGTGGCAGCCCGGCACGGCGATCCGTTTGGCCGTACGCAGACGTTCACGCTGCGCGCGCGCCAGTTCCGGCAGGCCATACGCCCAGTCGTCCTGGGTGCGGAACGCGGTGCTCGCGTCGATCATCGCGGTGCGGGTGTTGCCGGCATCGACGAGTGAAACCGATTCGCGCGACGCGACGTCCGGCAGACACAGGAACGTCACATCGGAAGCATTGATGAGGCGGCGGCGCTCCTCGACGTCCTTGCGCTTCGCATCCTCGATGCGCAACACCTCGATGTCACGGCGTTGCGACAGATATTCAAAAATCTTCAGGCCGGTGGTGCCTTCCTGTCCGTCGACAAATACTTTCGTGGTCATCTCGATCTCGCTGGTTCGTGCGGCCGCTCGCCGCAAAACCGCTATTTTAAGGCGATTCCGAGGCGGCCTCGTGTCCGCCGTTTTCCGGGGCCGCCGCATTGCCGGTCCAGCGCGCCGTCACGGCCGCGATGCGCGCGCCGAATGCCTTCGCGGTTTCGAGATCGCCGGGCGGGGGCGCTTCGTCGGGTGACGCGTCCGCAGGCGATTGCGTCAGCAAGCCCGTGAAGCCGCCGATGAAGTTCAGGTCGTTGCGGGTGGCCGCCTTCGTGTTCGACGGCATCATGCCGGTGCCGGCCCAGATCATGCCGTGCTGCATCGCCAGGGTGACGAAGTAGGAGATGGTCAGGAACTTGTCGCCGTTCATGTGCGCGGAATTGGTGAAGCCCGCCGCGATCTTGTCCTTCCATTTCTGCGCGAACCAGGGCTTGGAGCTGGCGTCGGCGAATTTCTTGAAATCGGCGGACGGGCCGCCCATGTACGTGGGCGCGCCGAAGACGATGGCATCGGCGGCGTCGAGGTCATTCCATGCGGCGTCGTCGAGGTCCGCGACGGCAATCAGCCTGACGCTCGCGCCTGCTTCGGTCGCGCCGGCGAGCACGGCTTCGGCGACCTTCTTCGTGTGGCCGTAGCCGCTGTGATAGACGATGGCAATAGTCGGCATGATGGGCCTGAGTCTTTCCATGTCGGGCGGCCAGCGGTCAGCATGTGTAGAAGGGCGCCAGCGCGCCTCGCCTGAATGCGCCGCCGCCGGACGGTGGAGAACGGTGGGGAAGGGTTCCGGCCAGTCTAGCAAAGTCGGCCAAAGGCTTACCGGCGCGACCGCACGGTTCGCGAACGCTATGGCTAGCGGCCGTAACTGAAGGTCAGCTGCGCCGTGGCAATGGCCATCGTGCGGATTTCATGCTCGAACATCAGCGCCGGAGTGCCCTGGCGCAGCCGCAGGTCGTTGCTGTCGAGCGCGTAGACCGTCACCACATAGCGGTGCGCCTTGCCGGGCGGCGGGCACGGACCGCCGTAGCCGTCGGTGTCCCAGTCGTTGCGGGCCTCGATCGCGCCCATCTTGCGCAGCACGCCCGATGCGCTCGCGTTGTTCGGCAGGCGCTCGGTGCCGCCGGGAATGCCCGCGACCGCCCAGTGCCACCAGCCGCGCCCGGGCGCGTCCGGGTCGAAGATGGTCACCGCGAAGCTGCGCGTGTTTGCCGGCGCGCCGCGCCAGGAAATCTGCGGCGAGCGGTTGCCACCGGTACAGCCGGCCTGGTCGAACAGCAGATCACGCCCGATCGGCTTGCCCGGCGCAAGGTCCGCGCTGGTCACGGTGAAGGCAGTGTCGGCCGCCGCATCGCGCGAAAAAGGCAACGCCGCGGCAGCGCCAAGGATGAAAAGGACAGATGCGACCAGGCCACTCGATTCCCCGCTTCGACCAGTAAGGCGCATGGGCCAAACTCCTTTCAAAATCGTTGCGGTTAATCTGCGATTCGCTGACCGAAACGACGTTTTTTGTCTCATGGATGCGCTTCCTGACAGGTTGCAGTTTAACATTGCAACAAAGGTTTAAAGCCTTGATCGCTTGAGAGTTAACCAATGGCGTGGGTTTGTTTTGCTTTTGGACGGGAAAGCGAACGGGACGGTGAGGCCGGTCTTTTCCGAACATATTGAATGAAAAAATGAATAATTCGATGCAAATTCGCACGGCACGTCAACCATCCATTTACGGGAGATTTGAATGAGCCAGCGAATAACGGTCATCATTGCAGACGATCATCCAGTGATTTTGTTCGGCGCCACGCAGGCGCTCAGCAAGTTTCCCGAAATCGACGTCGTGGGCCAGGCGCGCCAGTCGACCGAACTCATCCAGCTCCTGCAAAAGACGCCCTGTGACGTCCTCGTGACCGATCTCGCCATGCCCGGCGGCTCGTACGGCGACGGCATGCCCCTGCTCGGCTATATCGGGCGGCAGTTCCCACGCGTGAAGCTCGTGGTGCTGACCATGCTCGAGAATCCGGCGCTGCTCAAACGTCTGCGCGAGGTGGGCGTCATGTCCATCATCAACAAGGCTGACGACATGAACCACATCGGCTGGGCCATCCAGCACGTGATGCGGTCCCAGGAATATCTCGGTCCGTCGGTCAAGGCGGCGCTCGACAGCATGGGCCTCGCCACGAACGGACAGCAGCGCGGCGTGATTCTTTCGAAACGCGAATTGGAGGTTGTGCGCCTGTTTGTCTCGGGCATGACGATTACGGAAATCGCCGCGCAGTTGCGGCGCAGTATCAAGACCATCAGCACGCAAAAGAATACGGCCATGCGAAAACTCGGCATCGAGCGTGATTCCGAATTGTTTCAATATGCGCAGAGCAACGGATTAATGAATCTCTCGGCCTATTCCGGCGACGGCAGTATCGACGACTCTCCGGTTTCAAGCTCACACACGCTGTAAGCGCAGTATCGCGGAATAAATAAAAAAGCCGCTGACTCAGTCAGCGGCTTTTTTGTCAGCGGTTTTTGGCGCTCTTTCGGCAGTGGATTTTTGTCTTTAAGCAGCCTTCAGGTAGAAACGCTTATTGGGGAGCAGCGGTCGCGCCGCCATGAGCCGCCGACCATTCAGCCGGCGAATGCAGGAATTTCTCGACTTCATCCAGCGTCTTCGTTTCGAAGTAGCCCTGTTCCTTGGCCACCCGCAGGACGTCCCACCACGTGGCGAGCGCGTGCAGGTCGACGTCGATGTCCTTCAGGACCGACACGCTTTCCTTGAAGATGTTGTAGTGGAACAGCACGAAGCAGTGATTCACGGTCGCGCCGGCGGTGCGCAGCGCGTTGATGAAGTTGATCTTGCTGCGGCTGTCGGTCGTCAGGTCTTCGACCAGCAGCACGCGCTGGCCTTCCGTCAGCAGACCTTCGATCTGCGCATTGCGGCCGAAGCCCTTCGGCTTCTTGCGGACGTATTGCATCGGCACCATCAGGCGGTCGGCGATCCACGCGGCAAACGGAATGCCGGCCGTTTCGCCGCCGGCGACCGCGTCGATCTGCTCGTAGCCGACGTCACGGAGGATGGTCGACTCGGCCATTTCCATCAGGCCGCGGCGCACGCGCGGGTAGGAGATCAGCTTGCGGCAATCGATATACACCGGGCTCGCCCAGCCGGACGTGAAGATGTACGGTTTTTCCGCGTTGAAGTGCACCGCCTGGACTTCCAGGAGCATCTTGGCGGTGGTGTCGGAGATCGTCTGGCGATCGAAGCCTGTCATGGGCGAATCCTTGGACTTGATGTGACGCTTGCTGAGCGTGGAGGCGGCCGTGAGGACCTTTGGCGCGGGTTCGACGCGAAAGAGCCGCTCGACGACGGGCTGTTGACGTGTGCCGCGCGTGCCGGCGGGACGAAGCGCCGTGGCGCCCGGGTCCCGAACCGTGCGGAGCCAGCCCGGGATTTTACCCGAGGCGGCGTGCCGGAGCGAGGACCCCGGCCGAACGGACGGCGTGCCGGATGACTCCGCCAAAGGTACGCCTGGCCGCTCAAATCCGACGAAACGGACATCGCACGCGCTGAAACCCGAGCTGAAACGTTGCATCGCGTCATTTCAAAAGCGGGGTGTACACTGGACGTCCAAAAAATTCCGAACGCCCCGTCTGCTCGTCTTATCCGGCCAGCAGCATGTTGCGCCTACCCGGCGCGTCGGGCCTGCGACACCTGGTCCATCGATTCACATTCCCGCATTCACGGTAGCGGTCGACGGCAGTGTGAACCCTGTTCAAATAATTTCCAACGTCTCAGGTCAATCATGGACGAACAACTGAAGCAAAGCGCCCTCGCGTATCACCAGAATCCGCGTCCGGGCAAGATCTCGGTCACGCCGACCAAACCCCTGTCCAACCAGCTCGACCTCTCGCTCGCGTATTCGCCGGGCGTGGCGGCCGCGTGCATGGCAATCTACGACGAACCCCTCGACGCGCAGAAGTACACCTCGCGCGCGAATCTCGTCGGCGTTGTCACGAACGGCACGGCAGTGCTCGGTCTCGGCAATATCGGCCCGCTCGCGGCCAAGCCGGTCATGGAAGGCAAGGGCTGCCTGTTCAAGAAGTTCGCGGGCATCGACGTCTTCGACATCGAGCTGGCGGAAACGGATCCGGACAAGCTCGTCGACGCCATCGCGATGCTCGAGCCGACGCTCGGCGGCATCAACCTCGAGGACATCAAGGCGCCGGAATGCTTCTATATCGAGAAGAAGCTGCGCGAGCGCATGAAGATTCCCGTCTTCCATGACGATCAGCACGGAACGGCGATCATTGCGTCGGCGGCGATTCTCAACGGCCTGAAAGTGGTCGGCAAGAAGCTCGACGAAGTGAAGCTGGTGTGCTCGGGCGCGGGCGCGGCGGCGATCGCGTGCCTGGACTTGCTGGTGCACCTCGGCCTGAAGAAGTCGAACACGCTGGTGATCGACTCGAAGGGCGTGATCTATGAAGGTCGCGGCAATCTGGACGCGTCGAAGGAGCGGTATCAGGCGAGCACCGAAGCGCGCACGCTCGGCGACGCGATGCACGGCTGCGACGTCTTCCTCGGTTGTTCGAGCGCCGGCGTGCTGAAGCCGGAGATGGTCGTGACGATGGCGGACAAGCCGCTGATCCTCGCGCTGGCGAATCCGGAACCGGAAATCCGTCCGGAAGACGCGAAGAAAGTGCGTCCGGACTGTATCGTCGCGACGGGCCGTTCGGATTATCCGAATCAAGTCAACAACGTGCTGTGCTTCCCGTTCATCTTCCGCGGCGCGCTGGATGTCGGCGCGACGACCATCACGGAAGAGATGAAGCTCGCGTGCGTGCATGCGATCGCCGAGCTCGCCGAAGAAACCGATCAGGGCGATGAAGTCGCGAAGGCCTATGAAGGTCATTCGCTCGAGTTCGGTCCGGAGTATCTGATTCCGAAGCCGTTCGATCCGCGCCTCATCATCAAGATCGCGCCGGCCGTTGCGCAGGCTGCGATGGATTCGGGCGTCGCGACGCGTCCGATCAAGGACATGGATGCCTATCGCGAGACGCTCGGCGCGACCGTGTATCGCACAGGCATGGTGATGCGGCCGGTGTTCGTGGCAGCGAAGGCCGCGCCCGCGCGCATCGTGTTCGCGGAAGGCGAGGACGAGCGCGTGCTGCGTGCCGCGCAGTTCGTGCTGCTGGAGAAGATTGCGAAGCCGATCATCGTCGGCCGGCCGGCGGTCGTGGAAATGCGTCTGCAGAAGATGGGCTCGAAGCTGAAGCCGGGCACCGATTTCGAGATCGTGAATCCGGAGGACGATCCGCGCTATCAGAAGAGCTGGCAGGCGTATCACGAGATCGCCGCGCGCGACGGCGTGACGCCCGAAGGCGCAAAGGCCGCGCTGCGCAAGTTCAACACGCTGATCGGCGCGATCCTGATCCACACCGGCGACGCGGACGGCATGATCTGCGGCCTGATCGACACGTATCAGGACCATCTGAAGTTCGTGGATCAGGTGCTGGGCAAAGCGAAGGGCGCGAACAACTTCGCGGCGATGAACCTGCTGATGCTGCAAGGACGCAATCTGTTCATCAGCGACACCTACGTCAACGAGTCGCCGACCGCCGAGCAGCTTGCCGACATGACGATTCTCGCCGCGCGTGAGATCGAGCGCTTCGGTGTGCAGCCGAAGGTGGCGTTGCTGTCGAACTCGAACTTCGGCAGCGTGCCGAGCGCGTCGAGCAAGCGCATGGCCGAGGCGCGCAAGCTGATTGCCGAGCGCGCGCCGACGCTGGAAGTGGACGGCGAAATGCACGGCGATGCTGCGTTGTCCGAGGCGGTGCGCAAGGCATCGTTCCCGGGCACGACGTTGACGGGCGAAGCCAACCTGCTGATCATGCCGAATGTCGAAGCGGCGAACATCACGTACAACCTGCTCAAGATGGTGAGCGGCGAGGGCGTGACGGTGGGGCCGTTCCTGCTGGGTTGCGCCAAGCCGGTGCATATCCTGACGCCGGCGGCGACCGTGCGGCGGATCATCAACATGACCGCGGTGGCGAGCGCGAATGCGAGCGTCGCGAAGGCGAAGTAGGGCGGCTGGGTTCTGATGCTTTGATGTGATGTGAAAAACGGCGATCCGGGTGACTGGATCGCCGTTTTGTCTGGTGCTGCGAGTTCGGAAGGGATCAGGTCTCGCCCTGCATGATGCCGGTCATGAACGGGTCGAAGGGCCTGTTTGCCGGGTCGACTTATAGCGGGTTTAGCGAGTTTAGGGAATTTCGATAACTTCGCTAAACTCGCTATGACTGATCAAGAACGCCACCAGAATTCAGCGAGGTGTCAGGCGAGAGGAGAAAGGCCGGCCTCTCTCCCCATCCATTCCCTCAAGCCACCTGCCGCTTCTCCGTACCTTCACCACCACGCCACCGCCCCAGCAACTTCTCCCACTTCACCTTCGCGGCCTTCACATTGTTTTCCTTGATGTGTCCATAACCGCGCATCGCGTCGGGCAGGCTCGCCAGTTCGATCGCCAGCGGCAACTTCTGCACCGTCAGCCCGTCGATGAGTTCCCGCACCAGCGCCTCGTACTCGCCGATCAACGCCCGCTCCATCTTCCGTTCTTCGGTACGACCGAACGGATCGAGCGCCGTGCCGCGCAGGAACTTCAGCCGAGCCAGTACGCGCATCGCGGACATCATCCACGGGCCGTACTGTTTCTTGATCAGATGCCCGTGCGCGTCCTTCTTCGACGTGCTCGGCGGCGCGAGATGCATCTTGATCTTCCAGTCGCCTTCGAAGCTGCTCTTCACTTTCTCGATGAACGCAGGGTCCGCATACAGCCGCGCGACTTCGTATTCGTCCTTGTAGGCCATCAGCTTGTGCAGGTTCTTCGCGACGGCTTCTGTCAGCGCATACTGGCCGTCGCCCATGCCGAGGCTGGCTTCGGCCGTGCGCACTTCCGCGATGATTCGCCCATAACGCGACGCATACGCGCTGTTCTGATACTTCACCAGATAGTCCAGACGCTTTTCGATCAAACTGTCCAGCGCCTTCGGCGTATGCAGCGCAACGACCTTGCCCGCCGCGCTCTCCGTGCCGCGTTGCCCCTGCGTCAGCCTCTGCACGGCCTCGAGATCATGCGCGGCGCGGCGTCCCCACTCGAACGCGGCCAGATTCTTCTCGACCTGCACCGCGTTCAGCTCGATCGCGCGCATCAGCGATTCATGTCGCAACGGCACCCAGCCCTTCTGCCACGCGTAACCGAGCACGAACGGGTTGGTATAGATCGCGTCGCCCATCAGCGCGACGGCAAAACGGTTCGCATCGACGAGCGCGACATGCTGGCCCGCCGCCGCGCGGATATCCGCCTCCGCGCTCGCGCCGGGGAAACTCCAGTTCGGGTTCTTGATGAAGTCGGCGGTCGGCGTCTGCGCGCTGTTCACGACCACGCGCGTATGGTCGGGCTGCATCCGCGAGCCACATTCGTTGCTCGCCGTCACGATCGCATCGCAGCCGATCACCAGGTCCGCCTCGCCCATCGCGATGCGGGTCGCATGAATGTCGGCCGGACGATTGGCGATCTGCACATGGCTCATCACCGCGCCGCCCTTCTGCGCGAGACCGGTGACGTCGAGCACCGTGACGCCCTTTTGCTCCAGATGCGCCGCCATGCCGAGCAGCGCGCCGATCGTCACGACACCCGTGCCGCCCACGCCCGTCACCAGCACGCCATACGGCCGCGCGATTTCAGGCAGTTCGGGCGTCGGCACGGGAGGCATCGTATCGGCGCCGACGCTCGTCGCTTTCGGCTTCTTCAACTGCCCGCCCTCGATCGTGACGAAGCTCGGGCAGAAGCCGTTCACACACGAATAGTCCTTGTTGCAGGTCGACTGGTTGATCTGCCGCTTCGTGCCGAATTCGGTTTCCAGCGGTTCGACCGACAGACAGTTCGACTTCACGGAACAATCGCCGCAGCCTTCACAGACCGCCTCGTTGATGACGACGCGCTTCGCCGGATCGGGGAACGCGCCGCGCTTCCTGCGGCGGCGCTTTTCAGTCGCACAGGTCTGGTCGTAGATCAGGATCGACGTACCCGGCACCTCGCGCAACTGACGCTGGATGGCGTCGAGCTCATCGCGATGATGTACGTCGATGCCCGGTGCAAGACCGGTCGTGGCGGTGTATTTCTCCGGCTGATCCGTGACGATGACGATCTTCGCTGCGCCCTCGGCCGCCAGCTGATGCGTGATCTGCGGCACGGTCAGGACGCCGTCGACGGGCTGGCCGCCGGTCATGGCGACCGCATCGTTATAGAGGATCTTGTAGGTGATGTTCACCTTCGCCGCGATCGCCGCGCGAATCGCGAGCAGACCCGAATGGAAGTAGGTGCCGTCGCCGAGATTGGTGAAGACGTGCTTGTCGTTCGAAAACGGCGCCTGCCCGACCCACGCGACGCCTTCGCCGCCCATCTGGCTGAAGGTGCTCGTGTTGCGATCCATCCAGACCGTCATGTAGTGGCAGCCGATGCCCGCCATCGCGCGCGAGCCTTCCGGCACGTTGGTCGAGGTGTTGTGCGGGCAGCCGGAACAGAACCACGGCTTGCGCTCCGCTTCGACGCGCGGCCGTGCCAGCGCTTTTTCCTTCGCGTCGATCACCGCGAGTCGCGTCGCGATGCGGGCACGCACGTCGGCGGGCAAATCGAACTTTTCGAGACGCGTGGAGATCGCCTTCGCAATGATCGCCGGCGATAGCTCATAGTGCGCGGGCAGCAGCCAGTTGCCCATCGGCACGGACCATTCGCCGCCCGCGCCGTCTTTTTCGTCGAACTTGCCGTACACGCGCGGGCGCTGGGCGTCCGGCCAGTTGTAGAGCTCTTCCTTGATCGCGTATTCGAGAATCTGGCGCTTTTCCTCGACGACCAGGATTTCCTCCAGACCGCGCGCGAATTCATGCGCGCCTTGCGCTTCGAGCGGCCAGACGCAGCCGACCTTGTACAAGCGGATGCCGATCTGCGCGCAGGTGGCGTCATCGAGACCGAGGTCGGTGAGGGCCTGACGCACGTCGAGATACGCCTTGCCGCCGGTCATGATGCCGAAGCGCGCATGCGGCGAATCGATTTCCACGCGGTCCAGCTTGTTGGCCCGCACGTAGGCCAGCGCGGCGTACCACTTGTAGTCGAGCAGACGGGCTTCCTGCACGAGCGGCGGATCCGGCCAGCGGATATTGAGCCCGCCTTCGGGCATCGCGAAATCAGTGGGAAGCACGATTTGCGTACGATGCGGATCGATATCGACGGAAGCGGACGATTCCACGACGTCGGTCACGCATTTCATCGCGACCCACAGGCCGGAGTAGCGGCTCATCGCCCAGCCATGCAGGCCGAAGTCGAGATATTCCTGCACGTTCGACGGAAACAGCACCGGCAGGCCGCACGCCTTGAAGATGTGTTCGGACTGGTGCGCGAGTGTCGACGACTTCGCGGCATGGTCATCGCCGGCGAGCACCAGAACGCCGCCATGGCGCGCTGATCCCGCGGAATTGCCGTGCTTGAAGACATCGCCCGAACGGTCGACGCCCGGGCCCTTGCCGTACCACATCGAGAACACGCCGTCGTACTTGGCGCTGGGGTAGAGATTGACCTGCTGCGAGCCCCACACGGCGGTGGCGGCAAGATCTTCGTTCACGCCCGGCTGGAACACGACCTGATGGCCGGCGAGATGCTTTTTCGCCTTCCAAAGGGATTGGTCGAGACCGCCAAGAGGAGAACCGCGATAGCCGGAGATGAATCCGGCCGTATTGAGCCCGGCGGCCTTGTCGCGCTCTTGCTGGAGCATCGGCAGGCGCACCAGCGCCTGAATGCCGCTCATATACGCGCGGCCGCGTTCGAGCGTGTATTTGTCGTCTAGCGTGACTGATTTCAACGCGGCTTCTAGCGAAGCTCTTTGTTCTGCGTCTAGCGGGGCGTTCATTATGTGTCTTCCTCCACCCGAGGTTTGGGATCACCAAAGCATGTTTCGGGCCGTCCGCGTCTTGTGAACGCTCGGCCGCGACTTCCAGTGTGCCGATGCGGCGGTTTTTCCGGCACTGGGACAAACCCGTTAGAAATTACTCATCTAACAGCGCTTTGCGTCAAATCTTTGACGATTTGGCGGCGATCGAGAGGGTTTTGTTACAGCGTGTAAAACCGGGGGTGCAATGGAACCCTCGGGCTCAAGCCTGTCTAAAATGGCGCTTCCGGTATTTTCGCGCCGTTCCTTGTGCGTGCATTTTTCACCCGGAAGCAGGCAGTACACATGCAGTTAGAAGGAGATAACGATGAAACAACGCCACATTCAGAATTTCTTGATGGTCTCGACCGCCTTCTTCGCGATCAGCGCGCCGGTCGGCGCGCGCGCGCAGGGTGCGTCGCCATTCGGGGCGTCGTCGGTTGCACAGGTCGCGCAGATGCGCGTTCAGTCCGTTCAGGCAGGCGCCGAGAAGCGCCGCGCATCGGAGAGCAGCGACGACGAGACGGCGGGCTGACCCGCTCGCGGGATTCGTCCATCGGGGCGGATCGCTGAAAATGACGAAAAGGGGCATGAACCACTAGGTTCATGCCCCTTTTCCTTTGCCGGGCGTTTCAGCCGCCTAGCCGGCCGTGGTGTCCTTCAGCACGCCGCGGCGCATCTGATCCAGTTCGATGGATTCGAACAGCGCCTTGAAGTTGCCCTCGCCGAACCCCTGGTTGCCCTTGCGCTGGATGATCTCGAAGAAAATCGGTCCGATCTGGTTCTCCGTGAAGATCTGCAGCAAGATTTCGTCCTTGGTGCCGTCGATGAGGATCTTGCGTTTCTTCAACTCGGCGACGGATTCCACATGCCCCGGCACGCGCCGGTCGACCAGCTCGTAATACGTGTCGATGGTGTCGAGCAGTGCAATGCGCGCGCTGCGCAGGCCATCGACGGTCGTGTAAATGTCGTTGGTGCCGAGCGCAATGTGCTGAATGCCTTCGCCGCGATAGGCGTCGAGATATTCCTGAATCTGCCCGGCGTTTTCCGAGCCTTCCTCGTTGATCGGAATGCGGATCTTGCCGCACGGCGACGTCATCGCCTTCGACTTCACCGCCGTCACCTTGCCCTCGATGTCGAAGTAACGCACCTCGCGGAAGTTGAACAGCCGCTCGTAGAACTCGGCCCATTCGACCATGCGGCCGCGATGGACGTTGTGCGTCAGGTGATCGATGTAGGTCAGGCCGTGGCCAACCGGATTCTGCTCGGCGCCGGGAATCGGCTCGAAGTCGACGTCGTAGATGCTGATGTCGCCGATGCTGCCAGGCTGCGCGCCGTTCTTGCCGCGCCAGCGGTCCACGAAGTAGATCAGCGAATCGCCGATGCCCTTGATGGCCGGGATGTTCAATTCCATCGGGCCGGTCTTGTTGTCGAAGCCCCAGGCGCCGAGTTCGAGCGCGCGCTGGTAGGCCTTGGCGGCATCGGCGACGCGGAAGGCAATCGCGCAGATGGACGGGCCGTGCAGGCGGGCGAAGCGTTGCGCGAACGAATCGGGCTCGGCGTTCACGATGAAGTTGATCTCGCCCTGGCGATACAGCGTGACGTCCTTGTGCCGATGCCTGGCGATGGCCGTGAAGCCCATCTGCTCGAACAGCTTGCCGAGCGCGACCGGATCCGGTGCGGTGTACTCGATGAATTCAAAGCCGTCGGTGCCGACGGGATTCTCCCAGGTCGTTGCGGTCATGCGGTGTCTCCGATAAGGGGTCTGCGCGAAAGCGCGACGTGAAGACAGTCTAGCCATGTCGATGCGGCAAAAACTTGCGAAACACATCGCCACTTCATAGACTTGCGCTAGTTCATGCCAAAAATGTACAGAAAGGAGCCAGGAAATGGCCGAACCCGAAGTCGACGCCGAACTGGACACAATAGACCGACGCATTCTGGCGATCCTCCAGGAAAACGGACGGCTGTCCAATCAGGAAATTGCTGAGCGAATCAGTCTTTCACCGAGTCCGTGTTTGCGGCGCATCCGACGGCTGGAGGAAAGCGGCGTCATTCGCGGCTACGTCGCGCTGCTCGATGCGAAGAAGCTCGGCCTTGGCCTGCTGGCCTATATCAATGTGCGGCTGGAGAAACGCGGCGGCACGCAAGCCGCAGCGGGTACGCCGAAGACGCCGACGCACGGCGACCTGTTCCGCGAAGCGGTGCGTTCGTGGCCGGAAGTCGTCGCGTGCGACGCGATGACGGGCGAGATGGACTTTCTGCTGCGGGTGCAGGTGCGCGACATGGATGATTTTTCCCGCTTTGTGCAGGAGCAGTTGCTGCATCACCCGTCGGTCATCGATGTCAGGTCGAGCTTCTCGCTCGAACGCATCAAGGAAACGACAGCATTGCCGCTGCGTTGACAGGCGCCAAAAGCACAAGGGCAGCCGAAGCCGCCCTTGTTTCCATGCGATGTGGTCGGGGAAAATCAGGCGGCGTCTGCCGTCGGCATGAATGCTTGAAACATCTGCGACGCACGATGCGCCTGGCGCTTGATGGCGTAGTCGAACACGGCGGCTTGCTCCTGGAGCATCTCGGTCATGATGCTGTTCTGGTCGGCCGGCGCGAGCGACAGATAGGCGTCCGCTTCGCCATACGCGTATTCGATCTTCATGCCCGACTTCCTGGCGATGTGCATCATCGTCGAATTGCGCGACAGACAGTGCATGTAAAGCACCGAGACGTGCGTGTTGCGGCTGCGCATGGCGGCGCGCGCGAAGAGTTTCGATCCGACACCGCGCCCACGCGCGCTTTCCAGCACCGACACCCCGAATTCGGCGGTGCGCTTGTCGCCTTCCGCAGGCAGATAGGCCAGATGGCCGACGCCGATGAGTTCCAGCGCATCGCCGAACACGCCGAATACCTTGTCGTCCGAAAAATTGATGTTGCGCACGTAGTTCTCGATCACGTGATCGGGAACCACCTGGCCGAAGCGCAGGAGACGGTCGTCTTCTTCGAGGGCGAGGAAGTGGCTCAGCAGACGCTCGCGATCGGCGGAAGAAAGCTCGCGAACCAGAACCGGCGGACGTGCGTCAGTCAGCGGCGGATCGTTCGGCACGATCTGCTCGGCAGTGCGGTTGAGGGTCAGTTCCACGGCGTTTCTCCTTCATTCGTCATGCAGCATGCTGCAAAGCAAGACGAATTTTAACGGATTCCGGAAAAACAAGTACGGGAAAACCCTAAACAAACCTAGGTGAGCCGTTCTAAACGGGTGCTAAATTATCTTGAAGTTCAAATAAATCATGGGTTTATCGCAGTGCGGCAAAACGCACGAAGATCAACTCATCTATGTTGTGCCGCAACAATCAGGCTTCTGAATGGCCGCCGAGCCCATGCTCGATCATGTCTACCACCTGATCGGCGAACTCCCGGTATCCGAGCTTGCCGCCCGGCTTGAGCCAGGTGAAAGTCCAGTTGATCATGCCGAAAACCATCATCGTGAGCGCGGTCTGGTTGTCGCGGGAAGCGCGCTTCGGATACGCCCGCGCCAGCTGGCGCGCAAACGCTGCGACGATATCGCGCTGACGATCCAGAACAATCTGGCGCTGGGCTTCTTCCAGATATTTCACGTCGTTGAGAAGCGCCACGTGGCGGCTGTGCGAGGTCTCGTATTCGGCGAGAAAGGCCCGCACCAGATCGGAGAAGGCTTCGCGCTCGCCGAGACCGCGCCGCTGGCTCGCGCCTTCCACCTCCGCGATGATCAGCATCAGCCGCTTGGTGTAGCGGTCGAGCAGATCGAACAGGATGGCTTCCTTGCTCTCGTAATAGTGGTAGAGACGGGCCTTCGAGGTGCCGCTTGCCGCGGCCAGATCGGCCATCGACGTGCTGGGGTAACTCGTCTGGGCGAATTTCGCGGCGGCGAGTTCGAGGATCTGTTCGCGTTGGGTTTCGTGGTCGGCTGCTTTGGTACGGGCCATGTGTCGTGATGATGCGTTCTTATGGATTCGATGCAGCTTCAATACAGAAGTCAGATGCGCTTCAGCGGCGCAATTCGGCCTGCGCGATGTCGGACGGCGTGCCCCGTATCTTCAGCCGGCCGGCGACGACGAGTTCGCGCAGGCGCCAGAACGCGACGGAATCGGAGAGCATGAAGTCGAAACGCTGGCCCATCGCCCCGCCCGCGATCCGCCGCGCCAGTTGCCATTCGGGGCTGGCGAGATCGAGCAAAGCTTCGTCGACGTCCAGCCAGGTGCCCGAGACCAGCATGTTGTCGCGCAGCCGGCGGGTTTCGGCGCTGGCATATTTCGCTTCCTGCCATTCGAGCGCGAGGCGGCTGATGCGCAATACGGAAATGGGCGCGGCAGTCGGCAGTTTTGCGAGCAGCTGTTTTGGCGAAAACATGCCGACGGCAGTCGCGCGGTCCGGCCGTCCAGGAAAGCCAGACGAGTCGTTTTCAGCGTCGATCTGCAAATCATCGTGCGACAGCTTCGCCTCGTTCAGCCGCTGCGGCGCGTTGCGCAGATAAAAGGCGGTGCGCCGCAACGTGAGTTGATCGGCGGCGCTCTGGCCATGCCATACGACGACCTGCCCATCGCCCCGGGTAAGGCGGTCGAGCACGCCGAGCTGTTCCTCGAGTTGCTCTTCGAAGTCCATCGCGCTGTTCAGGACCTGTCGCCAGAACGCGGCGCGCGTGAGCGCGGAATCGTCGATATCGCGGATGGGGCCGACCGCCAGGTCGTCGCGCAGCGTCACGACGCGGTCTGCGCGTTCTGCGCGGAGCAAGGCTTCGGTGAGGGACTGCGCCGCGCTGTCGCCATTGACGACGTGAATCGTGTTCATGGGTGTCGGAATGCCGGAAAGCTGAAGGAACGCTCGAAGGGAGCGATCCTAGTTTACGCGAATCGACTCCCGTCCGGCGGTCACGTGTCCGCCCGGATGCGCGACAGACCGCTCAGGCTTGCACGCCGCAGGATCAACGGTCGTCGAAACTCACGACCACGCGCTCGCTCAGCGGATGACACTGGCAAGTCAACACGAAACCGTCATCGATCTCGTGCTGTTCGAGCGTGTAGTTCTTGTCCATTTTCACTTCGCCTTCCAGTACCTTCGCGCGACATGTGCAGCACACGCCGCCCTTGCACGCATACGGCAGTGCCAGTCCTGCCTTCAGGCCGACATCGAGCACGCTCACGCCTTCGTACGGCAGGCGCAGCTTGCGTTTCTTGCCGTCGATGATCAGTTCCAGATCCGCCGCCGGCGTGTTTTCCGTGATCTCGACAGGCGGCACCCCCGCCTGCGGCAGCGGCGTGCCGAACCGTTCGACGTGAATCTGCTTCGGCGGCACGCCTGCGTCGTTCAACGCGGCTTCGGCGGCGTCCATCATCGGGCCGGGGCCGCAGATGAATGCCTCGTCGATGTCCTGCGGTGAGAGCAGCGTTTCCAGGAAGGCCTTGCACTTCGCCTGATCCAGTACGCCGTTGAACAGGTCCACGTCCTGAAGGTCGTCCGACAGCACGTGATACAGCGCGAACCGCTCCATGTAGCGATTCTTCAGGTCCTCGAGTTCCTCGGCGAACATGATGGCGTCGACGCTGCGATTGCCGTAGACCAGCGTGAAGCGGCTGGTCGGCTCCGTGTCGAGCGTCGTCTTGATGATCGCCAGCACCGGCGTGATGCCCGAGCCGCCCGAGAACGCCACGTACTGTTTCGCGTGATCGGCGTTCAGGTGCGTGAAGAAGCGCCCGTCCGGGGTCATCACGTCGATCTCATGGCCGGGCTTGAGCGTCTCGAACGCGAAGTTCGAGAACCGTCCGCCACGTACCCGCTTGATACCGATGCGCAACTCGCCGTCGCGGTCATAGTCGGTCACGCCGACGCAGATCGAATACGAGCGGCGCGTCTCCTCGCCGTCGATGTGCGTCTTCAGCGTCACGAACTGCCCTTGCGTGAAGCGGAAGGCGTCGCGCAAGGCCGGCGGGACGTCGAACGAAACGGTGAACGCATCGGCGGTTTCGGGACGCACGTCGCGGATGCGCAGCGGGTGGAATTGCGGAGTCGCCATCGTTATCGGCTCGCTTTCAATTAAATCGGATTGAATCAGGGCCGCGGTTCAGTACGGCTTGAAATAGTCGAACGGTTCGCGGCAATCCACACAGCGGTACAAGGCCTTGCAGGCCGTGGAGCCGAATTGCGACAGCTTCTCCGTGTGCGTGGAACCGCAGCGCGGGCAGGCAACCGTTTCCTTCGCGTGCGGCATGGAGCGCGGCACGAAGCGAATGGGCTTCTCGGTGACGGCGCAGCTCCCCGACGGCGGCGCAATGCCGTAGCGCCGCAGCTTGTCGCGCGCTTCTTCGGTGATCCAGTCGGTCGTCCAGGCCGGCGCCAGCACCGTCTCGATGCGATGCGCGCCCAGTCCGGCATTGCCGATCGCCAGTGCGATGTCTTCCGCGATCTGCCCCATCGCGGGACAGCCCGAGTACGTCGGCGTGATTACCACTTCGAGCACGCCGTCGCCGCCCTGACGGACGTCGCGCAGAATGCCCAGTTCGCGGATCGACACCACCGGGATCTCCGGATCGGGCACCGTTTCCAGCACCGACCACGCGCGCTGGAGCGTCGCGTTCATAGCGGCACGGGCAGGGACGCTGGCGGCGTTCATCACCAGCTCGCTCCGGGATGCTGCCGCGCCAGACTCTGCATTTCCGCCAGCAGATAACCCATGTGATCCGAGTGCTCGCCTTGCTTGCCGGTGGTGACGTGGCGCACTTCCGCGGGGGCTTCGAGGGTCGCCTCTTCCAGCGCCGCGGCAAGCTGCTCACGCCACGACGCTTCGAAATCGCTTGCCAGAGGGGCGATGCCCGCATCGGCCACGGCCTGTTCGATCGCATCGGTGGCGAAGAACTCGCGCGTGTACGGCATCAGGTAGTCGAGCGCTGCCTGTGTGCGCCGATGCGATTCCTCGGTCCCGTCGCCCAGACGCACGAGCCAGTCGCGCGCGTGATGCAGGTGATAGCGCGTTTCCTTGAGCGACTTCGCCGCGATCGCTGCGAGCTGGGCATCGCCCGAGGTCTGCAACGCCGTCCAGACCTCGGCCATCAGCGCCGAGTACAGGAAGTTGCGCACGATGGTCACCGCGTAATCGCGTTCGGCGCGCGCGTTGCCGGCGAGCGGGCCGCAGTGCGGCAGTTCTGCCAGCGTGTAGTTGGCGAACTCGCGTTCCGTGCGGAAGTACGCGTAATCGTCTTCGGTCTTGTGGGCGCCGTTGAGCGCGGCGTCGAGCGTTGCTGCATGCGTATAGAGCAGGCGCGACTGGCCGATCAGATCGAGGCTGATGTTGGCCAGCGCGATGTCTTCCTCCAGCGCCGGGCCGTGACTGCACCATTCGGCGTTGCGCTGGCCGAGGATCAGCGCGTTGTCGGCCAGCCGCAGCACGTAGGCGAGATGTTCCTGAGTCATGTCCCGCGCCCTTACATGTGATTGATTTCTTCGGGCAGCACGAAGAAGGTCGGATGGCGGTAGATCTTGTCTTCCGCCGGCTCGAACAGTTCGCCCTTGTCCGCCGGGTCCGACGCCGTGATCGCCGCCGACGGCACCACCCAGATGCTCACGCCTTCCTGGCGGCGCGTGTAGACGTCGCGCGCCATGCGCAACGCCGCGCCTGCGTCCGGCGCGTGCAGGCTGCCGCAGTGTTTGTGATCCAGTCCCTGCTTGCTGCGCACGAACACTTCCCAGATCGGCCATTCCTTGTTCATCTTTGCGTCTCCTGTTTCTCGTCGTCTGTTCAGGCCGCTTGCTTTTGGGTTCGCGCCCGCTGCTTCTCAGCATGGGCCAGCGCGGCTTCGCGCACCCACGCGCCCTCGTTGTGCGCCTTCACGCGCGTGGCGAGCCGCTCCTTGTTGCACGGACCGTCGCCGTTGACCACGCGCCAGAACTCATCCCAGTCGATCGCGCCGTAATCGTGCGCGCCGCGCGCCTCGTCCCATTTCAGGTCGGCGTCGGGCAGCGTGACGCCCAGGATGCGCGCCTGCTCGACAGTGGCATCGACGAACTTCTGGCGCAGGTCATCGTTCGAGATGCGCTTGATGCCCCACGCGAACGACTGTCCGCTGTGGATCGAATCCTTGTCGCTCGGGCCGAACATCATCAGCACCGGCCACCACCAGCGGTTCACCGCCTGCTGCACGAGGTCCTTCTGCGCTTGCGTGCCCTTCATCATGGCGAGCAGCGCGTCGAAGCCCTGGCGCTGATGGAACGACTCTTCCTTGCAGATGCGGATCATCGCGCGGGCGTAGGGCCCGTACGTGCAGCGGCAGAGCGGGATCTGGTTCATGATCGCGGCGCCGTCGACCAGCCAGCCGATCACGCCGACGTCCGCCCAGGTGGGCGTCGGGTAATTGAAGATGCTCGAATACTTGGCGCGCCCGGCGTGCAATGCGTCGACCAGCTGATCGCGCGAGACGCCCAGCGTTTCAGCCGCGCTGTAGAGATAGAGGCCATGGCCGCCTTCGTCCTGGACCTTGGCCAGCAGGATTGCCTTGCGTTTCAGGCTCGGCGCGCGGCTGATCCAGTTGCCCTCGGGCTGCATGCCGATGATCTCCGAATGCGCATGCTGGGAAATCTGCCGCACCAGTGTTTTGCGATACGCGTCGGGCATCCAGTCCTGCGGCTCGATCTTGCCGTCGGCCTGCATCACGGCGTCGAAGCGGGTCTGGTCCGCGCCCTGGTCTGAAGAGGCGGCGGGTTTGCCGGACGACGCATCGGCCGCGGGGCTGGGGACATCGAGGGATTGGGTGTACATGGCGGTACTCGCGCTCAAGGAAATCGCAGTGGGGGGATTATAAACCGACCGGACGGTCGGTGAATGATTTTTCGGAAGGGGCTGGGGTAAATCCGCATGAGTGGGAATGGGGTTGGGGGAGGCGTTGCTGGAATCGATGCGGAACGGGGGAGGGGGATGGACGGCGGAAGAAGCTGGAACGTGGAAGGAGTGAAGTGAGCCGGGGAGCGGGGGACGCCGAGAAGCCGATGAGCCGGCGAGCCAAGAAGCCGAGAAGCCGATGAGCCGCGGAAGTCGGGAGAGCCGCGGAGCCAGGGAGCCAGGGAGCAGGGGACGCCGAGGAGCCGGGGACGCCGAGGAGCCGGGTAGCCGAGGAGCCGGGTAAGCCGAGAAGCCGGGTAAGCCGAGAAGCCGGGTAAGCCGAGGAGCCGGGTAAGCCGAGAAGCCGAGAAGCCGAGAAGCCGAGAAGCCGAGAGCCGGGAAGCCGAGAGCCGGAAAACCGAGAAGCCGGGAAGCCGCAAAGCCGATGAGCCGGAGAAGTCGGGAGAGCCGCGGAGCCAGGGAGCCGGGGACGCCGAGGAGCCGAGGAGCCGAGTAGCCGAGTAGCCGAGTAGCCGAGTAGCCGAGTAGCCGAGTAGCCGAGTAGCCGAGTAGCCGAGTAGCCGAGGAGCCGAGGAGCCGAGGAGCCGAGGAGCCGGGTAAGCCGAGTAGCCGAGTAGCCGAGTAGCCGGGGAAGCGGGAGGAGTAAAGGAAGCCGAGGAAGCGGCGAAGCCGGGGAAGCGTGGATCGCGGGAGGAGTGAAGGAAGCCGAGAAAGCGGAGGGGCCGGGGAAGCGGAAGAAGCGGGAAGCGGGGAAGTGAAGAAAGCGGTGAAGTGGAGAAAGCGGGGAAAGCAGGGAAAGCAGGGAAAGCAGGGAAAGCAGGGAAAGCAGGGAACGCAGGGAAAGTAGGGAAAGTAGGGAAAGCGGGGAAAGCGGGGAAAGCGGGGAAAGCGGGGAAAGCGGGGAAAGCGGGGAAAGCGGAAGAAGCGGAAGAAGCGGAGGAAGCGGAGGAAGCGGAGGAAGCGGAGGAAGCGGAGGAAGCGGAGGAAGTCGGGCAAGCCAAGAAAGCAATCGAGCGGCGGCTATCGCCGCCGCTCAAAACGCAGAGTACGAAACCAGGCTCGCCGGCTCAGCGCGCCTGTTGCGCGCCGAAGTCCTCGGCGTCGACGTCATAGCCCGACGGTTCCCAGCGCACCGCGAACAGCGCGACGAGTCCGGCGAGCGGTGCGACCGCGATGATCCAGAACACCTTCGTGCCGAGCGCCGCGGACAGCACCGGGAAAAGGAACAGCGAAACGGTCGAACTGGCCCGCATCAGCGTCTGATTGAACCCGACGCCGACGCCGCGCAGCGAAGTCGGATAGCTCAGGGACGCGAAGGTCATGCTGTGCGAGCCCGGTCCGACGCCTTGCCCGAGCAGGAACGCGGCCAGGAACCCGATGGCGAGCACCACTTCGGCGCCGGTCGACGGCTTGCCGACGATCGCAAGCCCGACGAGCGCGACGAGTTGGAACGCGTAGCCGACCACCGACAGCTTCCAGGCGCCGTATTTCGGCACGGTACGCACCGAGAACAGGCCGCCCGCGAACGCGAAACACAGGTTGAGCGCGAGCGAGGCGAGGATCGTCGTGAGCATCGACTGGGCGAGGAAGCTCGAGATGATCACCGGCAGGCCGAACGCGACGGCGTTGTACGCGAACGAGGAAGCGATCGCGATGACCGTTGCGAGCACGGTGCGGCGCAGATAGACGCCGCGCAGCAGCGCGCCGTAATTGCTCCATGTCGCGCGGCGCGCCTTGGGTGGCGTAACGGGCGTATCGGCGACGCGTGCATCGATGCCATACGAACGCTTGAGAATCGCCGCCGCGCCCTTGAGATCGCCCTGATTCGCGGCCCAGACGGGCGATTCGCTCATGTAGCGGCTGCGGATCACGATGATCGCGATCGCCGGCACGGCGCCGAAGCCGAGAATCAGGCGCCAGAGCCAGCCGGCATTGTGCGCGGGCAGAACGGCATACAGGCCGAGCACGAGCAGATAGGAAATGCTGATCGCCGCATACCAGACCGGGCACCACATCGCGACGCGGGCGGCCTTGTTGCCGCGGCCCTGCAGCCGCGAGAATTCGGCGAGGAAGGCCATGGCGACCGGCAAGTCGATGCCCACGCCCAGCCCCATCACGAAGCGCGCACCGCCGAGCGCCCAGGCGTTGGGCGCGAGCGCGCAGGCGATGGCGGCGACGACGAAGAAGAACATGTCGGCCATGAAGACGCGATAGCGGCCGATCTTGTCGGTGAGATAGCCGCCGAGGAACGCGCCGATGATCGCGCCGAAGGTGATCGCGGACGCGACGAAGCCGGCGCCGGTCGGCGTCAGCGAGAATTCCCGCGCGATGTCCTTCATGCCGAACGCGAGCGCGCCCAGATCGTAGGCATCGAGAAAGATGCCGCCGAGCGCGATGGCGACGACCACGCGTGCATCGCTGCCGATGGCGGCGCCGTGGTTGACGAGCCGGGAGATATCGGCGGCGCTTTCGATGACGGGGCGCGGGTCGGTGGCGCGGGCGGAAGCGCCGGTCGAGGCGGGCTCGGGCGCGAGGGATACGGACATGGTCGGTCTGATTATGAAAAAGATTGTTGATGCAACGAATCGCGGGATCGTACTGGGCCGGGCGGGCGCGCCCAAATTCTTTTTTGTTATTTAATGACTTACGAGCGGCGCGAGGGGGAAGCGCGGAGCGTCCCGATGCCCGGGTGCGACAATGTCGCTCCCTTTCGTTTCCGACCATCCAGCATGTCTTCAGTCGACAACATCGAATCGAGCGGCGTCGCGGTCGCGGTCGTGGGCGGCGGCCCGGCCGGGCTCATGGCTGCCGAGGCGCTCGCGGCGGGCGGCGCACGGGTCGATGTGTACGACGCCATGCCTTCCGTCGGCCGCAAGTTCCTGATGGCCGGAAAGGGCGGCATGAACCTCACGCATTCCGAGCCTGCCGACGCGTTTCTCGCGCGTTACGGCGCCCGTCAGCCCGATATCGCGCCGCTGCTCGCGCGTTTCGACGCCGCCGCGCTGCGGACGTGGGTACACGAACTGGGCGTCGAGACCTTCGTCGGCAGTTCCGGACGGGTCTTTCCCACCGACATGAAAGCCGCGCCGATGCTGCGCGCCTGGCTGCATCGGCTGCGCGGGGCGGGCGTGACGTTTCACATGCGCCATCGCTGGCTCGGCTGGGCGGAAGACGGCGCGTCGGTGTCGCGATTCGCCACGCCCGCCGGCGAGAAACAGGTCCGTCACGATGCGCTGATCCTCGCGCTCGGCGGCGCAAGTTGGCCGCAACTGGGTTCGGACGGCGGCGCTTTACCGTTGCTCGCGGCGCGCGGCGTGGAGGTGCGGCCGTTCAAGCCGTCGAACTGCGGTTTTGATATCGGCTGGAGCGAGCACTTCAGCAGCCGCTTCGCGGGCGAGCCGCTCAAGTCCGTGGCGATCGGCCTGCCGGGCACGGACGGCGAAACCGCGTGGCGCGTCGGCGAGTGCCTGGTCACGGCGCAGGGCATCGAAGGCAGCCTGATCTACGCGCTGTCGGCGCCGATACGCGAACGGATCGCCGCCAGCGAAGGCCGGGGCGCCACGGTGCTGCTGGATCTGGTGCCGCAGCTTTCCGCCGAACGGGTGCGTGACGAAGTGCTGCATCCGCGCGGCGCGCGCTCGATGTCGAGCCATTTGCACAGCCGGCTGCATCTGACCGGAGCCAAAGCGGGGCTGCTGCGCGAGTGCCTGACCAAAGACGAATTCGCCGATCTCGACACGCTCGCCGCGCGCATCAAGGCGCTGCCGCTGCGCGTGTTGCGCCCGCGGCCAATCGCCGAGGTGATCAGCAGCGCGGGCGGCGTCGCGTTCGAAGCGCTCGACGCGCGCTCGATGCTCACCGCCTTGCCCGGCGTGTTCTGCGCGGGCGAAATGCTCGACTGGGAAGCGCCGACAGGCGGCTACCTGCTGACGGCGTGCTTCGCGAGCGGCCTCGTCGCCGGCGAGGGCGCGCTCGGCTGGCTGGCCGGGCGCGGCTGAGCGTCGAATGCGCCTGGAAAGTGACTAAGCGGCGACGAGACGCCAGAGCGAAGTCACTTCCGCCGATCGTGCGGCATGCAGCGGATCCGTTTTGTCGGCTGCGCGCGGATGATGCGGCTTCACGTCGATGCGACCGTCCACCTTCAGGCCGGCGGCATCGATCCATTCCTGCAGCTGTGCGCGCGTGCGCAGTCCGAGATGCTCGGCGAAGTCGGACAGGATCAGCCAGCCTTCGCCGCCGGGCGTGAGATGCGCGGCGAGGCCGTCGAGGAAGCCGCGCAGCATGCGGCTGTCGGGATCGTAGATCGCGTGCTCGATCGCGGCGCTCGGGCGCGCGGGCAGCCAGGGCGGATTGCAGACGATCAGCGGCGCGCGGCCGGCGGGAAACAGGTTGGCTTCCGTGACCTCGACCTGACGGCCGAGTCCGAGCCGCGACACGTTTTCCCGGGCGCAGGCGAGGGCGCGGGGATCGAGTTCCGTCGCTACTACGCGCTCGACGCCGCGTCGGGCGAGCAACGCGGCCAGCACACCCGTACCGGTGCCGATATCGAACGCGAGTTCCCGCGACGGCAAGGGCTGGTTCGCGACGAGCTCGACGTACTCGCCGCGCACCGGCGAGAACACGCCGTACCAGGGATGGATGCGCGCGCCGAGCGCCGCGATCTCGACGCCCTTCTTGCGCCACTCGTGCGCCCCGACCAGCCCGAGCACTTCCCGCAAGGACACCACCGACGCCTCGTCGGATGGCGGACCGTACGCTTCCTCGCAGGCCTCGCGCACGTCGGGCGCGCGGCGCAGGGGAATGGCGTAGTGCTCGTCGAGCGGCAGCACGAGCATCGCCAGGGTGCGGGCGCGTTGCGACTGGGCGAGGCGGTGCAGATTGAAGGTATCGACCGGCGAAGTCTCCGGCGCGGCCTTTTTGGCCTTGCGCGGCTTGTTGTCGATGCGGCGCGCCAACGCCTGCAGAAGCTGCCGGGCATTCTGAAAGTCGCCGCGCCAGACGATTGCCGTGCCTTCGCAGGCGAGCCGGTAGGCGTGATCGGCGGTCATCTGGTCATGCCCGATGACCACCCGCTTCGGCGGCGAGTTGCCGCTTTCCGATCGCCAGCGGGCCGAGCGGCTTTCGCCGTCCTCTTCCCACTCGAGTCGCTGAGGTGTTGCGGTTTTTGATTGCATATTGATGAGCCTGCGAGCCGTCCGAAGCGGGCGGCGAAAAATGAACTGGCAGCATTGTGAGGCCAAACCGGGCGTTCCGTTCCTGTCAGCGAACGTTTCGCACGAATCACGCCGCGGCGGACATCACGCTTCAGGCACAATCGATCCCTTTCCGCACGCCTTCGCCGAATGAAACGACCCGTTCTCACCGCGATCTGCGCGGCTGCGCTGATTGCGCAATCTTTCTTCGTCCCGCATGCGTTCGCCGCCGACACCACCGAGCCGTCCGCCGGCGAGCATTGGGTCAGCGCGTGGGGCACCGCGCTGCAGGCCATTCCGCAACTGGCCAACCTTCCGCCGCTGTATCGCGCGCCGGAGGTTGGCGGACGGACGGTTCGGCAGATCGTCTATCCACAGGCCGACGGCAAGCGGGTGCGCTTGCGCATCAGTAATACGTTTGGGACGGAGCCGCTGGTTGTCGACGCAATGAGTGTCGCGCGGTCGGCGGGCGGCAGTGGCGCGGCCCTTCGTCCAGGCAGTGCGCGGCCGGTGCTGTTCGGCGGCCAAAAGCGCGTGATCGTGGCGCCGGGCTCGCAGATGACGAGCGATCCGGTGGAGTTCGTCGTCGAAGCGCAGCAGCCGCTCGCCGTGAGCCTGTTTTTGGGGAAGGACCAGAAGCTGGCCGCGTGGCATCGGGTCGCGAGCCAGGTAAACTACATTTCGACGCCAGGCAACCACGCCGACGACAGTTCCGCCGGTCCGTTCCGCTCGCGGTTCACGCAATACGCGTGGCTGACGAATGTGGCGGTGCAGAACACGTCGGCGCATGCGGTGGTGGCGATCGGCGATTCGATCACGGACGGCATGCGCTCGTCGCTCAATGCCAACCGCCGCTGGACCGATGCGCTCGCAAAACAGATTGCGCGTAAGGATGGCGCGCAGACGGCTGTCGTGAATGCGGGCATCAGCGGGAATCGGCTGCTGAGCAACTCGGCCTGCTACGGAGAGGCGGTGGTGAACCGTTTCGAACGCGATGCCTTGCGTCAGCCGGGGGTGCGCGCGGTGATCGTGCTGATCGGCATCAACGACATCAACTTCATGGCGATGCCTGCGCATGGCGGCCTCGATTGCGACGCGCCCCACACGGAAGTCAACGCCGATGCGCTGGTGCGCGGCTATCAGCGGCTGATCGCGCAGGCGCACCAGCGCGGCGTCAAGATTTATGGTGCGACGCTGACGCCGGCCTCGTTGCCGCCGGAGCGGGAGGCAATCCGCACGGCGGTCAACCAGTCGATCCGGTCGAGCCGCGCGTTCGACGGCGCGATCGACTTCGATGAGGCGTTGCGCGACCCGGCGCACCCGACGGCGCTGCAGAAGCGGTATGACAGCGGCGACCACATTCACCCGAGCGACGCGGGGTATGCCGCGATGGCGGCTGCGGTGCCGTCCGAGTTCGTGTTGGGAACGGCCAAGGCGGTGCAGAAGTAAAGTGTTTGCAAAAAAGTTGCTTCATCACCTTGTCATCCGCGTCTGCTTGACCTAAGATTCGGTCCCTCGTCGCAAGACGTTGGGCCGCTGCGAAACAGGTGGCCTCCAAGTCGGCAAATTTTGAAGCGAAAGCAAAAAAATAGTGTTGACAAGGAGAAAAAGATTCTTCATAATCTCGTTTCTCTGCTGCTGATGCAGCGACGCAAGACGGAAGTGCAGTGGTTCTGTTCTGCGATGTGCTCTTTAAAAACTAACAGCCGATAAGTGTGGGCGCTTGATGCGAGTGCGGCCGGTTCTTTGAACCGGAATAGCAAAAGTATCAAGAGTCTCACACGAAGTATCAGAGGAAGGTTTTTGTCTTAGGACATTAATCATCGTCAGTACGTTGAGTGAGCGACCGGT